>NZ_DAIQCE010000009.1:0-148759 GCF_036780805.1 Leclercia sp.
GAGGCGCATTATAGGGAGTTCTTCCGGGGCCGCAACCCTTAAATGACAGAAAAATGACTGACTGCTGCATTCCCCAGCAAAACCCCGCCTTATACGCATTTGCCCACAGAGTTATCCACAAACGTGCTGATATTCCCTGCTACGCACCCTTTAAGACGGGGTCCAGAATCACTCTGCGGCCTGCTCTTTCTTCACCAGAACGGTAGTCAGCGTAAAGGAGAGCACCAGAGATATCGCCACGCCCGCCAGAGCAAAGACAAAGTAGGGGCCTATATAAGCAGGCAAACTAAAGATGCTCGACAGAATGTAGCCATAGAGACGCACGCCGAAGAAGGCAATAAAGGCTGATGCCAGCGAGCTGGCCACCGTGGCGGCAATAAAGGCTTTCTTATAGCGCGTCAGGACCCCAAAGAGTGCCGGTTCGGTGATCCCCAGCAGCGCAGAGATGGCCGCCGACAGCGTAACGGTCCTCTCCTGGCGGTCCCGACTCAGGCGCCAGATAGCAAATGTCGCCCCGGCAATTGCCATATTGGCCATAAACATCATCGGCATCAGCATGTCGTAGCCACGGTCACTGAAGTTCTGCAGGGCAATCGGCGTCATTGCGTGATGCATACCGGTCAGGATTGCCACCGGACGGATGGCCCCGACGATAAGTCCGGCAAAACTGGCCGACACACCAAACAGCCCTTCTATAAAGAAGGCGAGTCCTTTACCCAGCCAGATGCCAACTGGACCGATTACCACCAGCGCCGCCAGGGCACCTATAAAGAGGGTGAGCGTCGGCGTGAAGACGGTTTTCAGTACATCCGGCATGATGCTGTCTACCCAGCGATGGATATAGCTCAATGCCAGCACCGAGAAGATCACCGGAATGACGCTCGAGGCATAGTTAAAGACGGATACCGGGATCGCATTCATTAACCAGAGCGCACTGACCGCCCCTTCCTGATGTGTCGCCAACGCTTTCGCTGCTTCTATTAAGGAGGGATACATCAGACAGGCGGCAACCGCCGCGGCGAGATACTCATTGGTTTTGAAGATCTTCGCCGCCGACACGGCGAGGAAGAACGGCAGGAAATAGAAAACGCCGCTGGCAATCAGGTCGATAATCATGACGGTGTCGCTTTTCGCCGAAACCACCTTCAATGCGATAAGCCCCGCCAGCAAGCCTTTTATCATCCCGGCACCAGCGATAGCCGGAACAATCGGACCAAACACCCCCGAGACGGTATCCATAAAGAGGGAGACCAGGCTTTTACGCCCCTTTGTCGCCGTCGGCGCGTTATCAGCCCCCTGGCCGAGCACATTAAGCATTTGCTCGTACCAGCTGTTCACCTTCGGCCCGATGATCACCTGAAACTGATCGCTTTGCAGCTGTGCGCCCAGCACCCCCGGCAGATTTTTAATCGCAGCCTGATCCACTTTATTATCGTCGATTAAATCAAACCGTAGCCGCGTCATACAGTGCCAGACTTTATTAATATTCCCCTGGCCGCCGACCAGACGAATAATATTATTGATGGCTTCTTGCGTCCCCATAAAGACTCCTGCCGGTAGGGTTGTTGTTTTATTGATGCCACGAGAATAGATAAACCCACCCTACAAAACAAACCAATAAAATTTGATATCGCTCACACTTAACTACGTAAAGAGCCATAAAACCACCCTTAATGTAAAATTGGTATGGTTTTTAATTAAAATAGAATCAAATAACTGACCAAAATAAATAATAAAAAAACGGTTTACCGGAAAACATTTTTAAGGCGATGATATTCCCATTCTGTATTTCCACAGAGCAGCAAAGGAGTTTCTCGTGACGCCTGTGATTATCACTAATATCGAGTGTTTTATTACCCGTCCGGACCGACATAACTTGGTGACCGTTCGCGTTACCACGCAGCAAGGGCCCGTCGGACACGGCTGTGCCACTTTCCAGCAGCGCCCGCTGGCGGTTAAAACCCTGGTAGATGAGTATCTCAAGCCGCTGCTGATCGGCCGGGATGCCAACAACATCGAAGACCTGTGGCAAATGATGAACGTCAACGCCTACTGGCGTAACGGTCCGGCGATGAATAACGCGATCTCCGGCGTGGATATGGCCCTGTGGGATATTAAAGGGCAGCTGGCCGGCATGCCGCTGTACCAACTGCTGGGCGGCAAATCCCGCGACGCGATCCCGGCTTACAGCCACGCCAGCGGTGAGACGCTGGAGGAACTCTTTACCTCTGTCGATAAACTGGTGGCGCAAGGTTATCGTCATATCCGCTGCCAGCTGGGTTTTTACGGCGGTACGCCATCGGCGCTGCATGCCCCGGAGAATCCGACGTCCGGCGCCTGGTTCGATCAGCATGAATACATGGCGAATACCGTAGAGATGTTCCGCGCCCTGCGCGAAAAATATGGCTGGAAGCTCCATTTCTTACACGATGTTCACGAGCGTTTATTCCCGCAGCAGGCGGTGCAGCTGGCAAAACAGCTTGAGCCTTACCAGCCCTACTTTATTGAAGATATCTTACCGCCCCAGCAGAGCGCCTGGCTGGAGCAGGTTCGCCAGCAGAGCTGCGTCCCGCTGGCGATGGGCGAGCTTTTCAATAACCCTGCTGAATGGCACGACCTGATCGTCAATCGCCGCATCGACTTTATTCGCTGCCATATCTCGCAGATCGGCGGCATCACCCCGGCGCTAAAGCTGGCGCACCTGTGTCAGGCTTTTGGCGTACGTCTCGCCTGGCATGGCCCCGGTGATATGACCCCCATCGGCGTGGCGGTGAATACACACCTGAACATTCACCTGCATAATGCGGCTATCCAGGAATTTATTCCGCGCTCCAGTGCCACCGACAGCGTCTTCCCTAGCGCGCCTGAGGTGAAGGACGGGTTTGTCTATCCGCCGACAGCGCCCGGTATCGGCACCGGCTTTAATGAAGAGTTGGCCCTGGCGTATCCGCTGGTCTATCGCCCGCACGAGTGGACGCAAAGCCGCCTGCCGGACGGCACGATTCACACGCCCTGATTTTGTCGCCAGGCTAAATTATCGCGGTTATACGGGCTGACCCAGGTGCAGGTGTAGTTGATATCGATAATATCGCTCACCTCAAAGACCCGGCCCCCTTCCAGTATCCCGCGATTATTAATATGCATTGCCGGGCTGCCTTTTTTGCAGCCCAGTATCACCGCCTGCTCGCGGCTGACGCTGACCGCCCGGTAGATGGTCAGCATATGGGAAATATTCATCCCTTTGCTTAAGACGTACTGCTGAATGGAACGCTCAATCGCCTGCTGATTAAGATCGGGGAAATCGGCGGCCGGCATGCTGGAGACTTCCAGCTGAACGGGCTGGTCATCGACGTAGCGCAGGCGGCAAAAGTGCCAGATAAAACTCTCTTCATCGATGCCAAAGATCTGCTGTGCCGCGCGATCGGGCCTTGTTTTATGCAGGCTGATCATCCGGTAGCGCATCTGATCGAATCGCTTTTCGGTGATCGAGTTGTAGATCAGCGGATTATTGCGCGCATGCTCGTTGATCCAGATCCCCGAGCCCTGCACGATCCGCACCACGCCAATACTGACCAGCTTTTCCAGCGCCTGGCGGATGGTGAAACGCGAGACGCCATACTCTTCGGCCAGCTGCCTTTCAGGGGGAAGTTTGCGTGGCCCCGCCGTGGTGTCCTGGTAGATTTTGCTCAGCAGATCCTGGGTTACAAACTCTTTCTTTTTCATTGTTCGGTCCTGACATCACTCAACGTTGATCACCCATCAGCACGCCGGCAAACCTTGCGCCAGCAGTCGCGGCCACACTGCCGCCCAGTCCGAACCATGCTCCATTGCGCTGACCACCTCCGTTCGCACACAGCTCTCCCCCACCGCCTGTTGAAAACGTCGGGCGACAGCGGGCGGCACGGTGGTGTCGGCTTCGCCGCTGTAGTGGATCTGCGGCAGGGCGCGAAGCGCGGGAGCCCGATCGATGGCGTTCTCAGCCGCGGGCATCGGGGTAACATGATGCAGGGCGTTAACATACGCCACGTCGAGATTGCCGGCCACCGTGCGCAGGGAGCGCACATCATTCCGGCGTTCCGCCAGCAGCGCGGCGATATTACCGCCCCCGGAGTAGCCGACCAAATCGAGCTTCACGCCAGGATAACGCGCCACCATCTGGCTGAGCGCCTCGTTCATCGCCTCTATTACCGCGGGCGAAAAGCGATCCTGCGTCCAGATGTTTACCTGGCAGCTAGCTGGCAGCGGCGGTCCGATAAACTGGCAGGGCCGGGCAAGATAAACCACATTTGCCTGCTTGTCCGCCGCAGCCAGCTTTAAACCGGTCGGATTACGCGGCGTGGGATTATCAGAGGGGATGGTGCGGCTCTTCCAGGCAAAGCCATCCCCTTCGATATAAACCCGCAGGGAATTTACCGGCGGCGTGATGCGATGCCAGCTGATAATCGGGAAGGGATCTGTGTCAAATTTCTCACTGATCAGACCACTTTCACTGGCTATTTTCTGTGCAGCGCTGTGCGGGTCGGCGGTCATACACCCTGCCAATAATAAAGATAAATTAATCAATACCGTTCCCTGTAAAAAGTGAGGATATATCCTCATACCGCACCAGCCTTAACTCAAATTATCAACATGACAAAATATGTGGAATGAATTCCACCGGAAATAATTAAGTAACACTTATTGTTTTCGGCAACAAATTGTATATTCTGCGCCCGAAGATATCGGATTAATCCGAAGAAATCACAACTGCATTTTGCACAAATATCGCAACTTTATGATGGTACACCATGGAAAAGAAACGTCTTAGCCAGCTGATCTCTCTGCTGGTGGCATCAACGACCGCGCAGGCCTACGCCACATCGGACGTTATTATTGATACGCCGTCGAGCAGCGTTCAGATCGCCAGCTCAAATGCGTCAGTACACATCACCCACGAAGGCTCCCTGACCGGGACCCCGATAACGGCGTTAACCGTGAACGCGGGCGCTACTGTAGCGACGCTGACCAATGATGGCACCATTACCGACAGCGGCGATAACACCCAATTTTTAAACAACAATATTGTTCAGATCGAGGGGACAGTAGACACGTTTAATAATAACGGCACCATCGCCAGCGTGAACCAGTATCAAAACGGTAGCGTCGTGGCGCTGGGTGCATCGGGTGTGGTGAATACTTTTACCAACAGCGGCACCCTTGAGAGCGTCCCGAACAATTACAGCATCGGTTTTTATAACACCGGCACGCTGAGTAATGACGGAACAATCGGAACGTTAACCAATACTGTTGATGGCAAAATAAGTGGTTACCGCGGTATCAGCAACCAGGGCACCATTAATAACCTGAACAACGCGGGCCTGATCTCCTCTGCGGATAGCAACAACGGCATGTCCATGGGGCGAAAAGCGGCCATCTTTAACAGCGGTACCATTGACTCACTGCATAACACCGGGACCATTGAGGGTGCCACGACGGATTATTACGGCAGCACCGGGATCATTAACGAGGGCGTAATTAATACCCTGGTGAATGACAAGGTAATTAACGGTAGCTCCTTCGCCATTCAGAACGCCGGCTCTATCGGTACCCTCGAAAATAACGGTTCGATCACCGCCAATGACATCGGTGTCTATAACAACAGCGGCAACGGCAGCACCATCGGTTCCATCGTTAACAATGGCGAGATCAAGGGCAGCTGGAGCGGTATTTATATCTGGAACTACAACAACCAGAGCATAAACACCCTGATTGTAAACAACGGCCAGTTAACCGGCGGCAGCAACGCTCTGTATGCCGACAGCAATAACGCCGACAGCACCGTTACGCTGACCAACACCGGGGTCGTTACCGGGGATATTTTCGTTTCAGGCACAACGCCATTGACCATTAACGGCGGCACCACCACGATGGGCACGCTGACCGGCATCGAGGGCGCGACAGGCACCATTACCAATTCCAGTGTGGTATTCGGTACCGGCTCGCTGCTGCTGAACGACAATATCAATACGGCAAGCAGGATGCCTGAATACGGCCTGATGTCACTGCAGATGAGCGATGATGCACCTGTAGCAAACGGCACCGTGGTGAACGAAGCGGCCTCCCTGCAGATTAACAACAGCATCAACATCTCCGGCGATTATCATCAGAAAGCCGCCGCAACGCTGATTTCCGGCGTCTCGGATCTGGCGGATGCCCGCGGCGATCTGCTTGCCGATACCGGCTATGGCCGACTGAACGTCAGCGGCAATGCCACTATCGACGCGGGTTCAAGCATCAACCTGCTGCGCACCGGCAGCACCTACCAGTTCGCCGAAGGCCAGCGTTACGTCGTGATCAATGCCGCAGGCGCAGAGACCGACTACCACGCCGACCAGCTGAAATATAAAGCCTTCGGCTACCGCGGTACGGTCAATGGCGCCGTTTATGACGTTGCTGACAGCAAGGCCCTGGTCGTAACCCTGGGCGCAGAGCCGGTCATCATCGATCCGGTACAGCCGACGCCTGAACCGGTAGAACCAACGCCTGCGCCAGAAGTCACCCCGCCGGTAGTGGCAGAGCCCGACGTCACCACCCCGGTCGTCGCAGTGCCAACGCCGCCGACGCAGCCTGCGCCAGCGGAACCCGCACCGGCTCAGCCGACCAAACGCGGTTATGCCACCATCCCGAGCGCCACGGCGTCACTCGGCGGGCTGGCGCACTACTCCGGTATCGCCTCCCCGCAGCTGCTGAATCTGTATAACGCCTCGCTGGCAATTGAAGGTCAACAGGAAGCGAACCGCGCAGGCGAGCGTCTCTCCACCAGCCAGAACCTGAACACCAGCTCCGCGGCCACCGTTGCGACCTCTACCGCTCAGGCCGTAGTGGGTGCTCACATCGATGCCGCACGTAACCCGCAAGCCTCCGGCGTCAGCGGCGTGGCAACCGGCGATGACTACGCCAACAACTGGATCGTCTGGGGTCAGCCGTTCGGCGGTTATGCTCGTCAGGACAGCACCGACAACGTCAGTGGCTACACCGCGAAGTTTGGCGGCCTGATCATCGGTGCCGACCGTGCGCTGGGTGACGACTGGCGTCTGGGCGCAGCCCTGAACTACAGCAACACCTCCGTACACGGTAAAGACAACCTGAGCGGCAACAACTCCACCGCCGATAACTACGGGGTGATTGGCTATGCAGGTTACACCGGCAATCCGTGGTACCTGAACCTCTCTGCGGGTCTGAACCGTCAGAACTACAGCTCCGTGCGTCGCGCTGATTTCACCGGCTTCTCCGGCGCTGCCCATGGCAAGTTCAACGGTCAGTCCATCACCCTGCAAAGCGAGCTTGGCTATCCGATTACCCTGCCGGCTGACGTGGTCCTGACGCCGCTGGCGGGCCTGACCTACGGCTATCAGCATGTGGATGGTTACAGCGAAACCGGCGGCAACGGCATGGCGCTGGATGTCAGCAGCACCCACGCCCAGTCTGTGGTGAGCGATATCGGAGCCCGCATCGAGAAGACCTTCGCCACCGGCCTGGGTAACCTGACGCCGTTCGCCCAGGTCTCGTGGATCCACCAGTACGATATCCGCCAGGTCAGCAGCCATGCGACCTACGCCGCCGATACTATCGGTGAAACCAGCTTTATCACCAAAGGGGCCTCTCCGGTGGAAGATATGGCGGGCGTGGCCGTGGGCACCACTCTGTATGACGCCAACGATCTGAGTCTCGACGCGCGTTACGATCTGCAGGCCGGCGAGCGCTACCAGGCGCACACCTTCAGTCTGCGTTTACGCAAGTCGTTCTGATTGTTATGAACGATCAACGGGGCCGCGATTGGCCCCGTTTTTTTATGCTCCGCTACCAAACGTTGTGTTTTTCGCCGTCCCGGTTAATAGTTTCTGTTTTTACTCAACAGTTAACTCACATGACGCAAACTGGACTCTCCTCTGGATTAAAGGTCGGCGCGCTGCTTCTGCTGCTGATCCTGATGTATACCGGCCTAATGACCTCGGACCGCACCACCTGGCTGATGGAGGTGACCCCGGTCATTATTATCGTGCCGCTGCTGCTCGCCACCCAACGGCGCTACCCGCTGACTCCCCTGCTCTACACGCTGATCTTCTGGCACGCCATCATCCTGATGGTGGGCGGGATGTACACCTACGCCAAAGTGCCCATCGGCTTTGACGTTCAGGAGATGTTCCATCTGAGCCGCAACCCGTATGACAAGCTGGGGCATTTTTTCCAGGGGCTGGTGCCTGCGCTGGCGGCCCGGGAGATCCTGGTGCGCGGCGGCTACGTCACCGGGCGCAAGATGACGGCCTTCCTGGTGTGCTGTATTGCGCTGGCGATCAGCGCCACCTACGAGCTAATCGAGTGGTGGGCGGCGCTGGCGATGGGCCAGGGCGCGGATGATTTCCTCGGTACTCAGGGCGATCCCTGGGATACCCAGTCCGATATGTTCTGCGCCCTGCTCGGCGCGCTCACCACGGTGCTGCTCCTCGGACGGTGGCATCAACGCCAGTTAATGCACCTCAGTCATAGGTAATGTTAAACACCATATGCGCTTGCACCGCCCCCGCCGTGGCCTGGGGCAAATACTGATAGTAGCGGGCAAAGTAAGCGAGGTTCAGAAACTGGGTAACTTCGCCGGTTAAGGTGGCGACGGGGTGCGCTTTGCGAAACTCCACCACCTTATAGTTCTTATCGAGGATCTGTACCCCGATGCCGTAGGCGGTGTTCACCCCTTTGAGATCGTTACGTAACACCCCCTGCTGCACCGTCGTGTTCTCGGCCAGATTCCCGTCGAAGGTCATATTGACCCGCGTTCCCGAGACGCCCGCGCCGCCAGGACACTGGAGTTTGATCGCAAAGTCACGCCCTCCGGCGGTGCTGCCCGGCCCTTTGAAGGCGGAAAAGGAGACGGTCCCCATATCAACATTAAAGTGGGTGGTGTTACTCACCTGGCAGGACGGGGAGACGATCGTCAGCGAGCTTTCGCGCATCCAGGTGGTTAACAGAGGGTTACCTGCCGGGACATTACCGAAGGCCGTGTATTGCCCGGCGGCGATTTTGCCGCTTCCTGACAGCAGCGCGGTTTTCACCACCTCCAGGGTAAAAGTGGCGTTCTTCAGGGTGACATCGCTGCCCGGCGCCGACGGCAGGGTGGTTTTACTGTCATACACCAGCGGCATCGCCTGGCTGTTTTTCAGGGTGTAGCGCAGCCCAATCCCGGGGATATTGGTGGACCACACCTTGTTGCCATTGTCCTGGCTGCCCGGCATCGTTACCCGGGAATCGAACTGATTACTCCCCGAGCAGCGATACGTGGTATTCATCTCCCGCAGCGTCCAGCTGCGTTTAGCCACCACCGATCCCACCGGGGCATCGGCATCCACGATAACCCGGCCAATATCCATAAACAGAGAGGATCCTGACGGACCACCCGCCAGGGTAAAGCATTCCGCCTGTGCTATACCGCTCCCCACCAGCCACAGGGTGATTGCGGAACAAAGCAAGCACTTCAGAGACATACTTGCTCCTTAAGCTCTGGTTGCATCAAATTGACTTCGCACCGTCCGCCATCCCAGCCAATACGCGCCCGTTTGGCGGTATCGCTGCTGATAAACAGCGTGCTACCCTGGCCGACAAAACCGATGGACTCATCCTTTTCATCCCTGATTTCCGCGCCAAATGGCAGGGCGACATTGCCCGGACGGCGGGCGACGAGCATACGGGATTTTGTCACGTTGGTTTTAAAGACCACTTTGGTAACGCTGCCTTCATAAGGCGCGACCTGCATATTGGTGGAGTCAAAATTCACATCCTCAGATGCGCCTTTCATATCCACTTCAATGTTGTTCACCCGATAAGGCTGCAGGGCCGAAGTCAGGGCATAGCCGTTGCTGTCGAAACGCGACGTGGAGCCAGCGATAGAGGCCCCTTTTGCCCCTTTCGCCTCCGCCAGAGTAAGGGTCGGCCCCATTTCGGAAGAGAGGGTCACGCCGCCGGAGTGGACCAGCATCGTCCCGCTCGCCCCGGCGCCGATCTGCTGATAGGTATTGCCGTAGCTGTAGCTGGCGGTCAGGGATGACCAGGGCGCAATGTAGTTGCCGTTGAGCCCGACGTCATAATCGTTGTTCTTATTAGCGCTGCTGGTCACGCCATACAGTAAGGTGTTCTCTTTATCTAACGAACCGTTCAGCCCCAGTTGCGTGCTGTCAAACGCGCCGTTTTTGAAGGTGGTATTGGACGACACAGAGGCTGTCCTGTCTTCGCCAAACGAGAGGGGATAGCTGATGTTAAGCGAGATAGTGTCGTCTTTTTTACGCCGGGCGGGGGCCAGGCCGTTATCCAGTTGCGGATCAATACCCGAAACGGAGCTGCTGTTCGGATTGGTATAGACCCGTTGCAGGTTAATCCCCCAGTTCAGTTTTCCCCAGCTGTTGCCATAGCCTACGGAGTACTGCTCCTCCGTACCCGAACGATGCCAGTAGCGGTTGACCGAGCCAGAGAGATAAAGATTTCCCCACCCCTCGGGAAACTGCTGATTTATAGTGAGGCTGACGCTGGTTTTTTTCGGGGCGTAATCAGCAAACATCCCTTGTTTTTGCTGGTCGATAATATAAAGCGCGCCTGGCAGCGAATAGTAATTTTCTGTCGCCTGGCTGAACTGGAGACTCACGCCAGTATTCGATTCCGTAAAGGTGCGGTTGAACATCAGACGGTACTGTTGACCTGAAACATCGCTACTGGCTAAACGCGTCTTCGCCTGGGTGACATCAAGCGCCAGACCGCCGATAACCGTATTCATCCCTGAACCTGCCTGGTATGCCTGATAATCATTAAAACCGCTGACGCCACCATACACCGTAAAGGTATTATTCAGACCATAGCGCCAGGTCCCCACGCCGATAATCGGTTTATTACGTAACCTGTCATCATTCGCCTCCCCGACGGTGATCGAATAATCGCTCATGTCCGGATGCTGTAATTTCACCACCGAGTTGTAAGGCACCGAAAAGGTTTTCTCCCGACCGTCGGCTTCATGGACGGTGACGATCAAATCGCTGCCCACGCCGGAGGGATAAATGTTGTTCAGGCTGAACGGCCCCGGGGCGACGGTGGTTTGATAGATGAGATTATTGTTCTGATGAATAGTGACTAACGCGTTGGTTTCCGCCACCCCATTCACCACCGGGGCATAGCTGATCATGTTGTCCGGGTACATCATATCGTCGGTGGCCAGACTGGCACCGAGCAGGTTCACGGAGTCGAACGAATCACCATTAGACCCAAATTGTCCGAGCGTGAGCAGCGATTTAACAGCGGCCAACGGCCGGGTTAAGGTGGTTTCATTGCTGGTCCATTTCGCCCCTTCTTTATCGGTCCAGTTGGCGTTGCCATTGTGGTGCAACTGCCATCCGGCAGAAGAGAGATAAGCCTGAACGCCCATAAAAGCATTTCTACCTTTATCGCCATTATCTGCCTGAATAATGTCGTAATAGTCCGCCATATAAGAAATATTCAGCGCAGAGATGCCTTTATCCCACCGCGCGGGCGCAACATATCCTCTGTATTGTTCGTTTTCAAACTGCTGCGGCACGCTAAGGTCTAAACGCAATTGGGCAGAACTCAATGTGTCCTGCAGAGTGGGTTCGTCGCTCCATTCACTTAAATTGCCGCAAAAATTAGCGTCTTCATGCTTTTCTTTATTCAGCTTCGTGACATCAATACCAAAGTTTTCCAGCATCTCCCGGGTATAACAGACCCCGGCATGCCCTTTGGCATCCCGGGTGACCTGCAGATCATTTAATCCTTTCCACTCACCGTTATTATAAACGTCAACGGAATAGGTTCCGGGTTGCAGGCTGGTGGTATCAAAGCGTTTTAAATCTGTCTGGCTACTTGCGCCCACGAGAAAGTTGCTGTTGAAGGTATATTCCTGATCGCCCTCTGCGCTGTCACCTTCAGCCTGGCACAACGCAGGGGTAGTGCTCATAATGAGAATAACAATGACAGCCCGCTTAATAATAGCCATCATCTTTCCTTTCATTAAAAAACATAATCATCCTGCTTTACAGTAGGAATTTATTATAAGCCGTAGGGAAGCGCTTTATTATTAAATGATTTTTGCTTTAAATTTACTCGTGCCGCCAAAGTCATTAATCTCGACAACAGAAAGTTCATCACCAGAATGAACGGAAGAACGGAATGTCACCTGTTGCGTGGACTGAGGGGCCAGCATGACCGCCTGACTGTTCAACGCTTTTTCTTTATCCGGTAGAAAAGCGATAACGGTAATATAAAAAGGCGTTGGATTAGAAACGGTAATAGTATTTCCCGAGCCTTTCAGTACCAGTTTTTCCGCGGCCTGCTCACGTCCGCTTAATCCGGTAGGGCGATAGATGAATTTTAAACGTGAACGAATCGCCATTTGCAGCTCACCGGCAGAATCAGGCTGCGACTTTTTCGCTGCGGCGGGAATATCCAGTACATTCAGCCACCATAATGACTCCTTGTCGGACGGCAAACCCGTTGCGGAGGCCAGACGGATACGAATGGACTGCCCGCCTTGCGCATCCATTCTGGAAATGGGTGGGGTAATAACAAATGGCGTAGTGATATTCTCGGGCGACACGCTGGGATCGCCATTATCTAACCAGACCTGGGCCAGCGCCGGACGCGAAGAGGTGTTATTCAGCTTAACCGTAATTTCTTTCTCAGCTTGCGGGTAAATAAACCGCTTCCCGTTGATGAGGATGTTATCTGCCAGCGCTGGCAGGGTGGAGATCGCCGCCATCGCTAAAACCAAATATTTCATTAGTATCCCCCTGACAAAATAAAAAAAGTGAAGCTGGCTTAAACCGGAGAAGGCGGCGAGTGAATCGCCGCCGTCAGGGTATTATTCGTAAACAATTTCGAAGGTTGCTGAACCTGAAACGCTTCCTGCACCTGGTGCTACCAGCGTTTTAGTTTTGGCATACCCGGCGAGGAAGTTATAAACATCATCATCGGAAGCGGATGCTTTGAATTTGTAGTTGCTGGCGTTAACAGCGCTGACTGAGTTAGTAGAATCCGTATTTCTCAGGAAGATAGATACGTTATCCGCTGAACCATTGTTTTTAATCAGGCTCAGCTGGCCGACGTTATCTTTCGCCACCCACATACCTGGGCCTACGCTCCAGCTGATTTTGCGATAGACATCTGGCTCGGTATAACTTTTCAGCGCATAGTCATCAGCACAGTCTTTTAATTTGATGGAAAATGCCTTTGTCTTATTACTTTCCTGACCGAGGGCAGAAACAAAATCGGTTGCCTGCGTGACCGGCAGATAAACGGTCTGACCGTTCACGCCTTCATAGGAAATTTTGCAGGAGGACTGCAAAACATAACCTTTGAAATCGATGGTTGCGCCGTCCAGTGTTACGGCGGCGTTTGCAACATTAATACCAAACAGCGCAGAAGAGAGCAGTAAACCCAGATAGACTTTTTTCATTTTTTCATCCCATTACTGTGTGTGTTGTTTTCACCACGAGCTCAATAATAAGCGCGTGGTGTGGTATAAAATTTTGAAAATGTACTCAGGCATGTGTAGTGCTGGAAGAGGATGTTTTAATATCACCGACAGCGATTTGATTATGAAAAAAGACCGAAAAAGTACCTTACAACGATATACGTATTCTGACAAAACTTTAATATTCTACGATCCCGGTATGAGCATGGCGGCGTTATCTCATACGTCCGCCTTATTATCGTCAGGGCATGCTGAAATAAGACGCAATAAAACAAGTGCAAAATCAACGACATAATACTGTCACACAGAATTGTCAGCATCAGCCCGACAGGCGTCACTTTTTTTCATCACCCGCTTTGACAGCGAGGCGGTTGCTGACTAGCCTCATAGCTAAATTAGCCCACAAAGTATTTTAGCCGTTACTTTTCATGCTAATGAGTTCAGTAGCGCCCTTCCTGTAATGGCTTTTTTTGTCTGAAAACGCGAAGCAACAACACCATGCTGAATAAATGATTAGATCTTTTAATATATAAGAAGGATCACAGAAATGTCTGATGACATACAAAGCTCTACACAGCCAGTCTCTGTATGTTTTTTAACTGAACCCTCACTACAGGCGCAGGCTTTTCTTTCATTACTGCAAACAGAAACGCTTACTCCTATTAAATTACATAATATACGCGTTCCCTTACCGGAAATGCTGCCGGCAGGTACGCTGGTGCTATTTGATATTGTCTCAGCAAATAAACGCCTTAGTACCTTCTGGCAAAATGCGCTGCGCAAACAGACCCAGCCGATAAAAGTGGTATTGATGAATATGGACGATCATGAGCGCGGCAAACCCGTTAGCGAATGGCCGTCGCTATCGGATATTTTTTATCGTTCCGATACCCAGCCTCACGTCAGCGCCCGAATAAAAGAGACCCTGCAAATCAGTTACAACCTTATTCAGGGCCTGACGTCGCATCTGTTTCAACCTCAGGTGCGGGAAGCCGCAGAGCAGAGCAACGAGCTGCTGACGGACCGGGAGAAACAGATCCTCGATAAACTCTGTAAAGGTGCGACAAACAACGATATCGCCAACGCGCTGTTTATCAGCGAACATACCGTCCGCACCCATATCTACAATATCTTCAAGAAAATCAAAGTGAAAAACCGTACCCAGGCGATGTACTGGGCCACGGGTAATCTGGATTAGCGGATCAGGCTTTGAGGCTGATCCCACTCTCTGCCAACACGCCCATCTGGCAATACATCGCCCCGGCGGCGCTGACGATCGACATCGCCAGCGCTGCCCCGCTCCCCTCCCCCAAACGCAGATCCATATGCAGATAAGGGGTTAAGCCGAGGTATTCCAGCGCCCGCCGGGATCCTTTTTCCGCCGAAAAATGCGACGGGATGCAGTAGTTTTTCACCTCAGGCGCGAGCTGGCATGCGGCCATCGCCGCGGCATAAGAGAGGAAACCGTCCAGCACCACCGGCAGCCCGCACGCCCCCGCCCCGAGGATCGCGCCGGTCATCCCCACCAGATCGTAGCCACCCACTTTCGCCAGCACATCGATGGCATCGCCGGGATCGGGCTGATTGACGGCAATCGCCTGACGGACAATCGCCTCTTTATGCTGCATCCGATCTGCCGGCAGGTTAGCGCCGATCCCCACCACCTCGTGCGGATCGCAGCCGCTGAGCACGCTGATCATCGCCGACGCGGGGGTGGTGTTGGCGATACCCAGCTCGCCGACGCCAAACACCGCGATCCCCTCTGCGGCACGCTGTTGCACCAGCCGGGCGCTGCGCAGTAGCAGCTGTTCTGCATCAACACGGCTCATCGCCGGGCCGCGGGCGATGTTGCCGCTGCCGCGCCCCACCTTCAGGCTCAGCATCGTCCCGATGGGCTCGCAGTCGATGCCGATATCCACCGGCAGCACGGTCGCGCCACTGTTCTTCGCCAGCACGCAAACCCCGGAAGTGCCCTTGAGCATATTCAGCGCCTGCAGGTAGGTCACCTGCTGCGGGCTGATAGCGACGCCCTCTGCGTAAACGCCGTGATCGGCGCACATCACGACGATCTCTTTTTGCAGATCCTCGAGCCGGGTTAAGCCCGGCATCCCCGCCAGCTGGATGGCCAGGGTTTCCAGCCGTCCCAGGCTGTTAAGCGGCTTCACCAGGCCATCGATATGCTGCGCCGCCTGCATCTGTTTGTCTTTATCCAGCGGCTGAATGGCGGCCAGCAGTTCCTGTATTGTCTGCATCTGTGTTGTTCTCATTCTTCTTCCCGGAAAGGGCTCCGGTCGTTAAAGGCGCGTAACAGCATAAATCCGCCGCGATTTTCCACCATCGTGTAAGCATCCTGCTTAAACGGGAAGTGCCACAAGGAGCCTGTCGGCATCTTTAACCAGTGGGCCAGCAGAAGGCTGAGTACCCCCTGATGCGCCACGATCAGCATATCGCCTGGCTCCTGGCGCTGGATTAACTCGTCGGCTACGGCCTTCACCCGCTCGGCAAAGTGCGGGAAGGGCTCGCCGCCGCTGGGGGTAGCGTTTTGCCAGTCATCCAGCCAGGTCTGCCAGGCTTCAGGCTCCTCTTCAGCAATGCTGCTGAAGTGCCGCATCTCCCAGCGACCAAAATCCATCTCGTTGAGCCGTGGATCGTACCCGGTCACCGGGACAATCCGCTCCGCGGTTTGCTGCGCGCGCAGCAGCTGGCTGGCGATCGCCTCGCTGAATGTCACCTCCGCCAGCAGACCGCCCACCCGCGCACTTTGCTCAATCCCCAGCGGCGTCAGGGGCACATCGGTACTGCCATAGAACAGGCCGCTGGCGTTGGCCGAGGTTTGTCCGTGACGAACCAGAAAAAATCGCATCTTCAGACCCACATTAATGCCAGCAGAAAGACGATCTCTGCGGTTTCGGCCAGCGCCCCCAGGGTATCCCCGGTCTGCCCGCCGAGACGACGGCGAAGATAGTGCACCAGACCATAGATCGCGACGTAAGTGACCAGCATCGCCGCCAGCCCGTGCAGCCCGGCGATCAACCCCACCGCCAGCGTCCCGCCCAGCAGGGTGAGCGCGGCATTGCGGAAGCTCACCTGGCCGATATAGAGGCTGCCCATCCCTTCGCCTTCGCGGGCGTAGCGCTGACCGTACATCCCCAGCACCAGCGCGGCGCGCCCGGCTATCGGGGCGCAGACCAGCAGCATGAACCACTCTTTGGCGGGAAGATGCGCCAGGCCAATCACCGCGAAGACTTTCAGCAGAATGGCGAACACCAGCGCCAGGCCGCCAAAGGTGCCCAGTCGGCTGTCCTTCATGATCTCGAGCATTCGCTCCCGGCTGCGGGCCGAGAAGATGCCGTCGCAGGTATCGGCCAGCCCGTCCAGATGGAAGCCGCCGGTCAGCAGCACCAGCGCCAGCACGTAAGCCGCGGCGCCAATAGAGATCCCGCCGCCGGTCTGACTCACCACCAGCGCCAGCAGCCCGGCCAGCGCACCGATCGTCGCGCCAACCAGCACAAACCATGGCACCCCACGGGCCAGCTGGCGGAACTCCACCCCATCGGCCCATTTTTCCGGCACCGGAATACGTGACATCAGGCGCAGCGTCGCCCATAACATCGCTAAGCTCATTTAATTTTGACTCCAATCCCTGAGACCACCAGCCAGACCTCTTCTGCCGCCTGGGCCAGCTTCTGATTTGCCCGCCCGGCGATATCGACAAAATGCCGCGCCAGACGATTTTCCGGGGTGATGCTCATCCCCAGCTCGTTCGTCACGATGTACACCGGGGCGCGGGTCGCCAGGCAGGCGACGATCAGATCGTCGATCTGCTGCTGTAATTCAACCTCCAGTGCCGCAAAGTCCAGCGTATCGGGATCGGCCCCGCCCGAGGCGTCGTACAGCAGGTTCGCCAGCATAGTGGTAATGCACTCGATCACCACCGCTTCACCCGGCTGCACCTGCTGGTGGAGAGCCGCGCCAAGATCGCGATAACGCTCCAGGGTGCGCCAGTGGGCGGGCCGCTGGGCGCGATGCCGGGCGATACGCGCCGCCATCTCGTCGTCGGTGACGGTGGAGGTGGCGATGTATAACACCTGAGAATAGTGGCGGGCGACCAGCCCCTCAACGTGAGCGCTCTTACCGCTGCGCGCCCCTCCGGTCACGACAATCATTCCTTGCACTCCTGATAAAAAATGCGACAAAAACCCGCGGCGCTACGAGTGCGAATCGGCGTACTGCTTAACGGCCGCCATCGTTTTCTGAATGTGCGCTTCGGGGCTACGGTCGGTGTAGCTCAGCAGGATTTTACCATCAGGCGCGATGACAAACGACGTGCGTTCGGAGAGCGTTTTGCCATTCAGCTGCATCAGCGTCTGATACTGAGCGGCCACCTTCGCCCCGGGATCGGCGGCGACGGTGAATTTATCCCGGCACTCTTTTTTGGAAAACTCATCCACCTGCTCGACATTGCCGGCGGTGACGCCCACCACGCTGGCACCGAGCTTGTAAAATTCGTCGGTGGCGTCGGCAAAGGCGTTGGCTTCGATGTTGCAGCCCTTGCTGAAGGCCGCCGGGAAGAAGTAGAGCACCACCGGTCCTTTTTGCAGCGCCTGCTGCAGGGAGAAGGTCAGGGGTTTTCCCGCCAGCGCCCCCTGCAGCGTGAAGTTGGGTGCCCTGCTGCCCGCCTCGAGGGCAGCGTTAACGTGGGAGGTAAAGAGAGAGAGGGAAAGCACGACGGCCGCGGACAGGATCGAGAAAGGTTTCATGGTCAACTCCGACAGAATAAAGGGGATCTCTGAAGGATAGTTCGAAACGCCTTGCCCGGCGGCCATTGCCCGGCGGCGCTGCGCTTGCACGGGCCTACGGGAATGTGCGGCCTGATGCCCTCACACCTTAAACAACCAACAGGCAGTGAAATGGCCGGGGGCGATCTCCTGCATTGCGGGGGTTTCGAGGCGGCATACCGGCATCACGTGCGGGCAGCGGCTGCAGAACTTACAGCCCGGCAGTACGGAGGTCGGGCCGGGGATCTCCCCGCGCAAGGTCGCCTGCTCCAGATTGCGGATCCGCGGATCGGGCTGCGGCACCGAGGCTAACAGGGCCCGGGTGTAGGGGTGCGCCGGATGCTGATATAGCCTGTCGGCAGGCGCCACCTCTACCAGCTTGCCGAGGTACATCACCCCGATGCGCGTCGAGATATGGCGCACCATCGACAGATCGTGGGCGATAAACAGGTAGGTCAGCCCCAGCTCCTGCTGCAGATCCTGGAGGATGTTCACCACCTGCGCCTGCACCGAAACATCCAGCGCCGACAGGGGCTCATCGCACAGGACAAACTCCGGGCGCACCGACAGCGCCCGGGCAATGCTGATCCGCTGACGCTGGCCGCCGCTGAACTCGTGCGGGAAGCGCTGAAGATGTTCCTGCTTGAGCCCCACTTTATAGAGCAGGGTTTCGGTACGCTCCCGCTGCTCCTCGCGGCTGTAGCCGTGGATCTGCATCGGCTCCGCCACCAGCTGCTGGACGGTCATCCCGGGGTTCAGCGACGAATACGGGTCCTGGAAAATGGCCTGCATCCGCTTGCGCAGCGGCTTGAGCTGCTTTTCGCTGGCCTGGGCGATCGGTTGCCCGGCAAAATCTATCTCACCGGAGGTGATATCAAACAGCCGCAGAATGGCGCGCCCGAGGGTCGATTTACCGCAGCCGGACTCGCCCACCAGGCCAAAGGTCTCTCCCTGGCGGATATCAAAGCTGACGCCGTCCACCGCTTTCACCGCTACCCCTTTGCGCAGCAGGCCGCCGTTGAGGGTGAAGTGCTTATGCAGGTCCCGGACGCTGACCAGCGGGGAATGTTGTTCGCTCATGCCTGAACCTCCTTATCGGCCAGCAGCCAGCAGGCCGCGCGGTGCCCCGGATCGGGGCGGTAAAATGCGGGCTGACGATCGCACTGCGGCATCCGGTGTGGACAGCGTTCGGCAAACGGGCAACCCGGGGGCGGATTGAGCAGGCCCGGCGGCGATCCTTCGATAGGCGACAGGCGATGGCTGCTCTGCTCCGGGTGCGGCAGCGACGCCAGCAGCCCCTGAGTGTAGGGGTGCGCCGGGCGATAAAAGATATCCTCCACGCTGCCCTCCTCCATCACCAGCCCGCCGTACATTACCACCACCCGACTGCATACCTGGGCGACGACCCCGAGATCGTGGGTGATCAGCAGGATGGCGGTGTGGGTTTTCTGCTGCAGGCTTTTCAGCAGCCGCAGGATCTGCGCCTGAATGGTGACGTCCAGCGCGGTAGTGGGTTCATCGGCTATCAGCAGTTTGGGATCGCAGGAGAGCGCGATGGCGATCATCACCCGCTGGCGCATCCCGCCGCTGAACTCGTGCGGATACTGGTCGTAACGGCGCTCCGCTTCGGCAATGCCCACCTGCTCCAGCATGGCGATGCTCGCCGCGCGGGCCGCTCTTTTGTTCAGACCTTTGTTACGCATCAGGATCTCGGACATCTGCCTGCCGATGGTGACCACCGGGTTAAGCGCCGTCATCGGATCCTGAAAAATCATCGCGATCTGGTTCCCGCGAATGGCGCGCATCTGCTCCGGGGATTTCTGGGCCAGATCGTCATTGTTGAAACGGATCTGCCCCCCGGTAATGCGCCCGTTGCTGCCCAGCAGCTGAATGATCGATTTGCAGGTGACGCTCTTGCCGCAGCCGGACTCGCCGACAATGCCCACCAGCTCCCCCGGCTGAACGTGAAAGCTCACCCCGCGCACCGCGTGGACATCGCCATCGCGGGTGCGGAAGGTGGTTTGCAGGTTGTCGAGTTCAAGTAAGTTATTCATCGCGGTTCGCTCCCGGCTCAAAGGCGGTGCGGAACACGTCGCCTAACACGTTAAAACTGAATACCGTCAGCAAAATCAGAATGCCGGGGAACATCGCCAGCCACGAGGCCTCCCCAATATAGGACTGGGCGTTATTGAGCATGCTGCCCCATGAGGCGGCAGGTGCCTGCACCCCGAGTCCGAGGAAGCTAAGGGTCGACTCCATCAGAATGGCCGAGGCAATATTCAGGGTGGCGGCGACGATAATGGTCGGCAGCACGCCAGGGATGATGTGGCGCAGGATAATCCGCAACGGGTGCTCCCCCGAGGCGCGGGCATAGAGCACATACTCGCGCTCTTTAACGGACAGCGTTTCGGCACGCACCAGCCGGGACATGTTCATCCACGTCAGCAGGCTGATGATCATGATGATGTTATCCACGCCGGGCTTCAGATAAGCGTTGAGCACCAGCAGCAGGAAGAAGGCCGGGATCGCCATCAGGATATCCACCGCGCGCATCATCAGGTTATCCAGCCAGCCGCCGAAGTAGCCGCTCACCGTGCCGACAAGGGTGCCGATCAGCGTTGAAAAGACCATCGCCAGACAGCCGACCATCAGCGAGATCTGCCCGCCGTACAGGGCGCGGGTAAAGTAGTCGCGCCCGTACTCGTCGGTGCCAAACCAGTGGGCGCCATCCGGCGGTAGCGTGCGTGCGCCCAGTAACATCTGATCCGGATCGTAAGGGCTCAGCCCCGCGCAGAGCGCGGCGGCGACAAAAATAAAGAGGACAAAAAGAGAGAACTGCGCCGGACGATTGCGGCGCAGCTGGTGACGAACCTGTTGCCAGCGTCTGCTCATCCGGGGTTACCTCAGGGTACGTATGCGGGGATCGGCGAAGCGATATAACAGGTCGGCGATCAGGTTGCCGACGATCAGCATCAGCGACGAAAGCATGATGATCGCCATAATCAGCGGGTAGTCCAGGGAGGTGATCGACTGGATCCCCAGTAATCCCATGCCCGGCCACGAGAAGACGCTCTCGGTGACATAGGCCCCCACCACCAGCTCGCCAAACGACAGGCCAAACAGGGTGATCACCGGCAGCAGCACGTTTTTCAGCACGTGGCGGAACAGGATGCTGGAACGTGTGGCCCCATAGGCCAGCTGGGTCTGCACGTAGTCGGCCGAGAGCTGCGAGATGGTGTTGGAGCGGATGTAGCGCACGTAGCTGGAGAGGTTATAGAAGGTGAGCGCAATGCACGGCAGCACGCCGTGGCGCACCACGTCCAGCCAGTTATCCTCCATGCCGATGGTGCGCATTCCCATGCTGGGGAACCAGTTGAGCTGCACGGCAAAGACGGTAATCAGCAGAATACCAAACCAGAAAATCGGCACCGAGATGCCAATATAGGCGAACAGGTTCAGGACATGATCCAGCCAGCGGTGCTTAAAGGCTCCGGCCAGCAGCCCCAGCGGAATGGCGAGGATAATCGCCATCAGCAGCGAGGCTCCCATCAGCCCAAGGGTGGCCGGAATTCGCTCGGCAATCATCACCAGCACCGGGCGGTGGTAGATCAGCGAATAGCCCAGATCGCCCTGCAGAATGTTTTTCAGCCACAGAAAATATTGCGTCACCAGCGGCTTATCCAGCCCCAGACTCTGGCGAATACGCTCGATGTCCTCAGGTGCCATGCGCGGGGTAATGTACGCCGCCACCGGATCGCCCGGGGCGAGCTTGACCAGCAAAAACGCCACCAGCGAGATAAAGAACAGCATCGGCACCAGTTGCAGCAGCCGACGCATCAGTAATGTGTTCACGACATGCCCTTACGACTTACCCAACAAAAAGCCCCGATCGGTTGACCGGGGCGACAGCTTATTTTTGGTAGATTTTTGACAGATCCTGGAACAGATACACCGGCTTCGGTTCCGCTTCTTTGGTGCCGCCGAAGCGTTTATCCACGGCCACGGTGGCGTTGGTGTAGGCAATCGGGTAGTAGGTCATTTCATTGGCCACGGTCTGCTGGATCTGCTTGTAGATCTCAGCACGTTTGCCGGCGTCGGTCTCCACGGCACCTTTATCCCACAGGGCATCGAACTGCGGGTTCTTGTAGTGGGCGTAGTTGTAGGCTTCGTTGCTCATGAACAGCGATTTGTAGCCATCCGGCTCGGCACCCATGATGTAGCCGCCGAGGTTCAGCTCCCAGGCAGTATTCTTCATATCCAGACTGCGCTGGGACATGGCGTTAGAGTCGAGCGGCATCAGCTCCACGTTCACGCCAATCCCCTTCAGCGCCTGCTGAATGTAGAGCGCCTGGCTCTCCTGGGTTTTGTTGGTGTTGACGTAGGCCAGACGCAGCTTGAGGTTTGCCGGCGCGCCGGAGGCTTTCAGCAGATCTTTGGCTTTCTGCTGGTCGAACTTGTACTGCTCAACGTCGTTAGTCTGGTACAGCGTATCCGGGGTCAGGAACGAGGTGGCCGGTTTGGCATAGTCCAGCGAGGTGAACGCGGTCTGGGTCAGCTCGTCCTTATTGATGGCGTAAGCGATAGCCTGGCGCAGCTCTTTGCTCTTCATCACCGGCACGTTCTGGTTGAAGGTCATATAGGCCAGACGCCCTTCCGGATAGACCACGAAATCAAACTTGCCGGTATTCTTCAGGCGCGACACATCCTGCGGATCGACCATCTTCAGGTTGATCTCGCCGTTTTGCAGCGCGAGGTTGGCGGAGTTGCTGTCCTTGGCGAAACGGTAGGTCACGGAGTCGAGCTTCGCTTTGCCGTTCCAGTAGTCGTCAAAGCGGGTCAGGGCGTAATACTGCCCGGCGCGGTACTCTTTAAATTTGAACGGCCCGGAACCGACCGGTGCATCGTTTTTGGTGCTCTTTTCCAGATCGGCTTCACTGGCGAAGACGTGCTGCGGGATCGGGTAGATCTGCACCAGAGTGCCGGTAAAGGCGGCGCTCACCTGCGGCAGGGTGAACTTGACGGTGCGATCGTCGACCTTGCTCACCGCCACCGGCTTGCCGCCATAGGTGAACATGCTGCGGAAGAAGCTGTGCTGTTTCTCCTCCAGCAGTTTATTGAAGGTGAAGACCACGTCGTCGGCGGTCAGCGGCTGGCCGTCCTGCCATTTCAGATTCGGTTTTAAGGTCAGGGTGTAGCTGAGGTTATCGGCGGATGGCGTCAGGCTTTCGGCCAGGCCCCATTCGATTTTGCCATCGTTAAAGCTGTAGAGCGGAGCATAGAGCGCCTGCATGATGGTCAGGGTGGTGCGGTCGCTGGCATACAGCGGGTTAACCGCCAGCGGGTCGCCGGAGGTAATGCCGATAATCAGTGAACCGCCCTCTTTTGGCGCATCGCTTTTGGCCGCCGGGGCCGACGCAGTCTCTTTATTTTTGGCATCATCACAGCCCGCGGCGACCAGGGCCAGCGCGACCAGAACAGCAGATACTAATGGCTTACGCATATCTCACTAACTCCTTGCCTTGAAAGTTTTTTTAACTGCTAATTTTTATTTTTCACAGATATCTGTTTGCGCATCATATTCAGCTTTAAGCCCTTTCGCATTAACAATGAAAATGCCATTTTTGATTAAGCTTATGCGGAATTTATATATATAAGCGCCAGAAGGAATACTGCATATGCTTATGCGCTCAGTTCGTTAAACCCTTCACTGAATGCCTGCTAAACTGCCTCAACACATCCCAAAAAGGCAGATCAACATGTCCGACAACAACTACCAGCCAGCGAAAGTCTGGGAATGGAAGCAGAACCCCAACGGCGGCGCGTTCGCCAGCATCAACCGTCCAATCTCGGGCGCGACCCATGACAAAGAACTGCCGGTCGGGTCGCATCCGCTGCAGCTTTACTCCCTGGGCACGCCGAACGGCCAGAAGGTGACGATCCTGCTGGAAGAGCTGCTGGCGCTGGGCGTGACCGGTGCGGAATATGACGCCTGGCTGATCCGCATCGGCGAGGGCGATCAGTTCTCCAGTGGCTTTGTCGACGTTAACCCGAACTCCAAAATTCCGGCCCTGCGCGATCACTCCACCACGCCGCCGACCCGCGTGTTTGAATCCGGCAATATCCTGCTCTATCTGGCGGAGAAATTCGGTCACTTCCTGCCAAAAGATCCCGCTGGACGGGTAGAAACCCTGAACTGGCTGTTCTGGCTGCAGGGCTCCGCCCCGTTCCTCGGCGGCGGGTTTGGTCACTTCTATCACTATGCCCCGGTGAAAATTGAGTATGCGATTGACCGCTTCACCATGGAAGCCAAACGCCTGTTCGACGTGCTGGATAAACAGCTGGCGCGCGGTCGTTATGTAGCGGGAGAAGAGTACAGCATCGCGGATATCGCTATCTGGCCGTGGTTTGGCAGCGTGGCGCTCGGCCAGGTCTATGGCGCGGCGGAGTTCCTCGACGCGGAAAGCTACAAGAACGTCCAGCGCTGGGCGAAAGATATCGCCAGCCGTCCGGCGGTGAAGCGCGGGCGTATCGTCAACCGCACCAACGGCGAGCTGAACGAACAGCTGCATGAGCGTCATGCCGCGAGCGATTTTGATACCAATACCGAAGATAAACGTCAGGGTTAAGATGTGCTGACCCATTGCCCGGCGGCGCTGCGCTTGCCGGGCCTACGGGTTGGGTTTTGTAGGCCGGGTAAGCTCAGCGCCACCCGGCAAAAAACCCTCATCTTGCAGGATCGTTTTTGCCTTTTCTGACTGTAAAAAATCCGCCAGCGTTTGCCCCTGCGGCGTCATCACCGCGCAGCCATACTCCGCGCGCGGATTAAAGGGTGCCGGGATGTCGATGACCGTCAGCCCGGCTATCTCGCGCAAAGGTGCCGCGTAGCTGGCGTAACCGATAAAGACCTCCGCCTGCCCGCTCAGGATAATCCACTCCGCCGCCAGCCTGCCTGCCGGAACGGGGACGGATCCTCGTCCCCCCACCAGCGGCAGCGCCCGTTTTCTCACCGCCTCGCCAGCCTCACCCATCCGGGTAAACAGCGTCTGCGTGTAATCCCCGGACGGATCGGCTCCCGCCGTCGAGGTGGCAATGCGTAAATCGGCCCGGGTCAGCACAGAGCGCCAGTCATCGCCATCGCGCAGCACCTCGCTGCGCACGGTCAGACAGAGTCTATTGCTGGCGAACAGCGCCACGGATTGCGCCCGCCCGGCAGCCAGCAGCGACTGCGGATGGGCAAGATTGGCCGAGGCAAAGAGATCGCAGGCCTCGCCCGATTCAATACGCTCACGTAACAGCCCTGCCGGGCCGAACTGCGTCTCAACCGGTTCCGGGAAGTGGGCCATTAACTGCGGCCATACCCTGCGCAGGCTGCCAGCGGCCAGCACGCGCATCAGTCGATCCCCTGATACGTGGTGCGATAGAAGCGCTGATACCAGTCGTTAGCCACCTGGCGCATATCCACGTCCTTGAATTTCTCCGGGTAGAGTTTTTTCGCCATCCACAGCTCGCCGATGCCCATCGCCTCCGGCATCGGGTAGCCCCAGGCTTTGGCGTAGTCCGGCATCAGGTAGACGCGCTGATTTTTCACCGCGTCAATGGTCTGCCACTGCGCGCCGGTTTTGATCTCGTTGACCACGGAAGGGTATCGGTCCTGAACGAAAATCACCTGCGGGTTCCAGGCAATCACCTGCTCCATCGCCACGGTTTTGAAACCCTGAATGGTTGCCGCCGCCACGTTAACCGCCCCCGCATGCGCCATCATCAGCCCGGTGTATTTCCCGGAGCCGTAGGTGGTCAGTTCCGGGTTAGCCATATAGGCGCGAACGCGTTTTTCCGCCGGAATATCTTTCAGGCGATCGCTGACCATCCTGCGGCCTTTGTCGGTCGCTTCGATCAGCGCCTTCGCTTCCGGCTGCTTGTTGACGATCTCGCCGATCAGCGTGATCCCTTCGCGCAGCCCGAGATCGTACGCCTGCTCTTCATCGGCCATCGTCGGGTTCATTTTTGCTTTTTCGCCCGCGGCATCGTGGCGCAGGGAGATGGCGACCACCGGAATACCGAGGCCAGCGATCTTGTCGATCATCTCCTGCGGCGCGTAGTTGGTGACAAACACCACATCCGGCTTCAGGTCCACCAGCTTTTCCGGGTCGACGTGGGTCAGATCGCCCAGCGCCGCTTTCTGGTTCAGCTCAGGAGCCAGACGCGCGTAGCCGTCGCCCAGCTGCTGTTTCCAGTTCGCCATCACCCCGACGATTTTGTCGGTGGCGTTCATTTGCACCAGCAGGTTCAGGGTCTGGTGTTGAAGTACCACCACGCGGTCGACCTCATCGGGGATCGTTACCTGACGGCCAATCTGGTCGGTGATCAGGCGGGATGCCTGGGAAGAGAGGGGCAGTAAAGCCATTAAACTCAGGGTAAAAGCTTGCCAAAATTGCTGTTTCATCATGTCCTCGCATTCGTTATATATTTAATTATACAGCGAAGCGGTTATGACGTCGTGCCTCCTTTAGGGGTAAAAGGCTTTAACGCAAATCCCCCTCTTTTTTCAACAGCGTATTTACAACCATCCGGTAAACTGGCATCAATAATTTCTTTCTTCAGACTATTCGCATGTCAGAAAAGGCGCTGGAACACCAGATTCAGATTCTCAAAAAGCACAATGCCCGGCTTGCCAGGCTGGCGCGTGACGCCCGCAGCAAGCTCAGCGCCGCGCTCGACGGAACGGGTCTCTGTTTATGGCAGCTCGACGTCCCGACCGGGAAGCTGATTATTTATAACCGCCGCTGGGGCTCGATGCTGGGCTATCAGCCCAAGGAGCTGAGCGCGCAGTTTGAGATCTGGCGCGAACATCTGCACCCCGATGACAGGCAGAACGTGCTGGATGCCTTCTACGATCATCTGCACGGCAAAACCCCCTTCTACGAAGCGCTGCACCGGATGCAGCACAAAAACGGCACCGTCACCTGGGTGCTGGATCGTGGCCGCGTCACGGAGTGGGACGAGCAAGGCAACGCCCTGAAGGTGACCGGCACCCACATCGACATGACCAAAGAGAAGCAGTACGAGGAGCAGCTGGCCCAGCTGGCGAATCACGATCCGCTCACCGGCCTCGCCAACCGCCATGCGCTGCTCACGCACTTCGCACAGCTTAAAGCCCAGGGCCCGCTGTGCATTGCCTTTATCGATCTGGATGACTTTAAAACGGTGAACGATACCTTCGGTCACCGTAGCGGCGATGAGCTGCTGATCCAGCTCAGCCAGCGTCTGCGCGACACCTGTCCGCCGGGCGCCGTGGTCGGGCGTCTGGGCGGAGACGAGTTTGTCCTGCTGCTGCCCTTCCCCCTCACCAGCCTGCTGGTGCACAGCACCGCGCACCACTGCCTGAATGCAGCCCTGACGCCGTTCGAACTGGATAACGGCCAGGCGCAGGTGGGAGCCTCGGTGGGGATCGATGAGGTGCAGGAGCAGGATGATTTCGTCAACGCCCTGCGCCGCGCCGATCGGTCGATGTACCAGATTAAACACACCGGCAAGAATGGCGTGGCGATTGGCCAGACGCTGATCTCCCTCTCCCGCAGCGGAACGCATCCATGAAAAGCACCCGTCATCAGGATCTTCTCCGTCTGCTGGCGGCGTCCGACTGGCTGACCACCGACGCGCTTGCCGCGGATCTTAACGTCAGCAAAGAGACGATTCGCCGCGATCTGAAGCAGCTGCAACAGCAGGGCAAAATTGTGCGCCATCACGGGCGGGCGCGGGCCATCCACCCGGACCATCGCGACGGCGGCGAACCTTTTGGCGCGCGGCTGAAAAGCCATTACGCCGATAAAGCCGACATTGCCCGCCAC
The DNA here is from genome assembly GCF_036780805.1 of Leclercia sp. Taxonomy (NCBI): domain Bacteria; kingdom Pseudomonadati; phylum Pseudomonadota; class Gammaproteobacteria; order Enterobacterales; family Enterobacteriaceae; genus Leclercia; species Leclercia sp. The sequence continues at coordinate 28,125 of NZ_DAIQCE010000009.1, forward strand.
GCCCTCGACTGGGTCAGCGAGGGGATGACCCTCGCCCTTGATGCCAGTTCAACCTGCTTTCACCTGGCACGGCAGCTGCCGGATATTGCCCTGACGGTGTTCACCAACAGCCTGCCGATCTGCCATGAGATGGCGAAGCGCGAACGCATCACCCTGATCTGCTCGGGCGGGACGCTGGAGCGCAAGTACCGCTGCTATGTGAACCCGGCTCTGGTAACCCAGCTGAAAGGGCTGGAGATCGACCTGTTTATTTTTTCGTGCGAAGGAGTGGATGAGCAGGGTGTGATGTGGGATCCCACCCCGCACAGCGCGGGTTTTAAGTCGCAGCTGCTAAGCCGCGCCAGCCAGTCGCTGCTGCTGATCGACAAGAGCAAGTTCCAGCGCTCCAGCGAAGTGAAAATAGGCCACCTCTCACAGGTGACCCAATTGATCAGCGACGTGCAGCTGGCCCGCCGTTAGCTCGCCAGGCGGAACTTCTGCACCGAGCGTTGCAGTTCCTCGGTCTGACGCTCCAGCGCGGAAGCCGCGGCCGAGACCTGCTCTACCAGCGAGGCGTTCTGCTGGGTCACGCCGTCCATCTGGGTGATCGCCACCCCCACCTGCGAAATGCCTTTGCTCTGCTCTTCCGAGGCGGCGGCAATCTGCTTCATGATGGTGGTCACGCCGGTGATATCGCGCAGCACCGCCTCCATGGTGGTGCCGGTATCGTTCACCAGCCGGGCCCCCTCCTCCACGCGGGAGACGGAGTCGGCAATCAGCCCTTCGATCTCTTTTGCCGCATTGGCGCTGCGGCTGGCAAGATTACGCACCTCGCCCGCCACCACCGCAAAACCACGCCCCTGCTCGCCCGCACGCGCCGCTTCCACCGCCGCGTTGAGGGCGAGAATATTGGTCTGGAAGGCAATGCTGTTGATGACGCTGGTGATCTCCGCGATTTTCTTCGAGCTGACGGAGATCCCGGTCATGGTGTGGACCACGTTTTCCACCAGCGCCCCGCCGCGGCTGGCGGTGGTAGAGGCCACATCCGCCAGTTCGCTGGCCTGACGGGCGTTATCGGCATTCAGCTTCACCGTGGCGGTGAGCTGCTCCATGCTGGCCGCCGTCTCTTCCAGCGCCGCCGCCTGCTCTTCGGTACGCGACGAGAGATCGTTATTACCGGAGGAGATCTCCGTGGCGCCGCGCCAGATGTTTTCGCTACCGGCGCGGATGGTGCTGACCGCTTCGCGCAGGCTGTCCTGCATCGCCGTCAGCAGCGGCACCAGCTGGCCCACGCAGTTACGGCCAAACGGAGCAATCGGCTGGCTGAGATCGCCCTGGGCAATCTGACGAAAGTGGTGGCGGAGCTGATCCAGCGGTTTCACCAGCATCGCGACCAGGTAGCGATCGGCGAACAGCAGGATCAGCAGCCCGATAAGGGTCGCGGTAATGATCACCGTGCGGGTTAAGCTTGTGAGGCCGTCCACCGTCACGCGGGTACGGTCGAGAACGGTGTCGGCGGCTTTATTGAATTGCCCGGCACTTTCACCAAAGGCGCGACTCAGCGGCGGAGTGACGTTATTCGCCTGCTGGCGATAGGCATCGAGGTTACCCTGCTGCGCGAACTGCATCTGAGGCTTTACGCCGTTTTCCAGCAGCGCCTGCCAGCTGGCGATCGTCTGGGATGAGATCTGCGCATCCATCGGCCCCGGTGACATGGCTTTCATCTCCTCGAACTTTTTGCTCATGGTGTCCAGCGCCTGCTGTACGGAGGTAAGATCCGCCGTACCGCCTGCGGCCTGAACATCCATCGCCCGGCTCAGACGGGTGACAAAGCGGAAATACTGATCGTTACCCTGACTGAGCACCGTCATCTGTTTGACCAGCTGCCGATCGACGTCATTGCCATCGGTAACGCGCGACAGCGCCCAGGAGCTATACAGCCCGACGCCCGCCCACATTAAGCAGAAAATCCCCAGGATCGTCAGCATGACGAACCGGATCGTGAAATTACGAAACACGTGCATAGTTATTTCCTTGCCATGAGGGAGATCTCGCCCGGAGGCGAGTACTATCCTCGTTATCGGCAATAAAATGCGAAGCGGTACCTTTTATTGGTTAATTTTATAAACTTTTCATTTCTGTTTAATAAGTGTGGAAATTAAAACAGAGCACCCAGGGCATTACCCCTTAAAATAATCCGTCTTTATATTTCATAACGATGCAAATAGAGAGCATAGATCTTCATTGTTATAATAAATAACCTGAACCCGGCACCAGGATCCCTGCCGGGTATTTTCAGGCGGGTTAACTTAAATATTTCTCAAACCATCCCAGGGTGCGTTTCCAGGCTAATTCCGCGGCGGGTTGATCGTAACGCGGGGTAGAATCGTTGTGGAATCCGTGGTTTACGCCAGGATAGATCCAGGCTTCGTACACTTTGCCGTTGGATTTAAGCGCGGCTTCATACGCTGGCCAGCCCTCGTTAACATTCTTGTCGAGTTCGGCATAATGCAGCAGCAAGGGGGCCTTAATTTTAGCGACGTCCGCGGCTGGCGGCTGGCGGCCATAGAAGGGCACCGCGCAGGCCAGCTCCGGCCAGGCGACCGCCGCGGCGTTAGAAACGCCCCCGCCGTAACAGAAGCCGGTGATCCCCACCTTGCCCGTGGCATCCGGATGTTTTTCCATAAACCCAACAGCGGCAAAGAAGTCGTTCATCAGCTTCGTGGGATCGACCTTCTGCTGCAGGACCTTCCCCTCCTCATCGTTGCCGGGATAACCGCCTACGGAACTTAAGCCATCCGGCGCCAGGGCGATGTAGCCCGCTTTTGCCACCCGACGCGCCACGTCCTCAATGTAGGGGTTAAGGCCGCGGTTTTCGTGCACCACCACCACCGCCGGGACTTTGCCCGTGGCTTTGGTCGGTTTCACCAGATAGCCGCGCACCTGGCCATGACCGTCCGGAGAGGGATAGGTGATGTACTCGGGCAGAATATCGGGATCGGTAAACTTCACCTGCTCGGCGAGAGCGTAATTGGGCTTGAGCATATTGAACAGCGCCAGCGCCGTGACGCCGCCGACGGCGTAGCGGGCAGCCAGATTGAGGAACTCACGTTTGTTGATATTGCCGTGAGCGTAATAGTCGTAGTAGTCGAGCAATTCCTGAGGAAAGTCTTTGGCGGTCATACGCGTCATCGCATATCTCCATGAATTGTGAACGAACTAAGGATAGAATAGAAACGCTGTTTCGAAAATCAATCACTAAGAAAGGAGACATCATGCCCTGGAACGCCTCCCCTGAACGCTACGAGAATATGCAGTACCGCTATTGCGGAAAAAGCGGCCTGCGCTTACCCGCCCTGTCACTGGGTTTGTGGCACAGCTTTGGCCATGTTCAAGCCCTCGATTCCCAGCGCGCCCTGCTGCGCAAAGCCTTTGACTGCGGCATCACCCATTTTGATCTCGCCAATAACTATGGCCCACCGCCGGGCAGCGCGGAGGAAAATTTTGGCCGCCTGCTGCGGGATGATTTTGCAGCGTATCGCGATGAACTGATTATCTCCACCAAAGCGGGCTATGACATGTGGCCAGGTCCTTACGGGGCGGGCGGCTCGCGCAAGTATCTGCTCGCCAGTCTCGATCAGAGCCTGAAGCGGATGGGGCTGGAGTACGTGGATATCTTCTATTCCCACCGCGTAGATGAAAACACGCCGATGGAAGAGACCGCCTCGGCGCTGGCGCAGGCGGTGCAGAGCGGGAAGGCGTTGTACGTCGGCATCTCGTCCTATTCGCCGGAGCGGACCCAGAAGATGGCGGAGCTGCTGCGCGAGTGGAAGATCCCGCTGCTTATCCATCAGCCTTCTTACAACCTGCTCAACCGCTGGGTGGACAAGAGCGGCCTGCTGGATACCCTGGAAGCCAACGGAACCGGCTGTATCGCCTTTACCCCGCTGGCGCAGGGGCTGCTGACCGGGAAGTACCTGAACGGCATTCCTGACGGCTCACGCATGCAGCGCGAAGGCAAAAAGGTGCGCGGCCTGACCGAGAATATGCTCACCGAGGCCAACCTGAACAGTCTGCGTTTACTGAACGGAATGGCCCAGGCGCGCGGTCAGACGATGGCGCAGATGGCCCTGAGCTGGCTGCTGAAGGATGAGCGGGTGACGTCGGTATTGATTGGCGCCAGCCGGACGGAGCAGCTGGAGGAGAACGTGCAGGCGCTGAATAATCTGCACTTTAGCGATGAGGAGTTGCAGCAGATTGACCAGCACGTAGCCGACGGGCAGCTGAATCTGTGGCAGGCGTCGTCAGATAAGTAAATAAAAAGCCGGGTGGCGCTGCGCTTACCCGGCCTACACCATACTGTTTACTTGCGGCTCAGCTTATCCAGATACCCCATCACAAACGCCGACAGCACAAACGTCAGGTGGATGATCACATACCACATCAGCTTGTTATCCGGGATGTTTTTGGCATCCATAAACACCCGCAGCAGGTGAATCGACGAGATGGCAACGATCGAGGCGGCCACTTTGTTTTTCAGCGACGAGGCATCCATCTTGCCCAGCCAGCTCAGCTTCTCTTTATCAGAAGAGATATCCAGCTGCGAGACGAAGTTTTCGTAGCCCGAGAACATCACCATCACCAGCAGGCCGCCCACCAGGGTCATATCCACCAGCGACAGCAGCAGCAGAATCAGGTCGGATTCCGCGACGCTGAAAATATGCGGCAGGACGTGATAAATTTCCTGAAAGAATTTAATACAGAGCGCCACCAGCGCCAGCGAAAGGCCAAAATAGACCGGCGCTAATAGCCAGCGGGAGGCATACATTGCGTTTTCAAAAAAGCGTTCCATAGAGTCCTGTCTGCAAACGAAACCAGTGCGCAGTATATCGCAACGCGGCAAAGTGTTTGCAACAACTAAACAACAAAGACCCTACACCTGCTCAGGATTAACCACAGGTCGTTGATATTCCGGCCAAACCAGCACCACCAGCGACGGATAAGCCTCAAGGCTGAACTCGCGAAAACACTGGCTCAGGTTCATAACCTCCAGATCGGAATGCGACACTTTCTCACCATTAAGGCAGCGCTTCTTGATATTGTCGTAATATTTGTACACCGCCGAGTTAAGATCGCTGCAACGGCGCTGCGCCTCAAACAGGTCAGGAATGCTATTTATTTCCACCATATTCATTCGTTTAATTGTGGCATGGAGGAAATCAATATATTCATGATTAACACGCCAGTACCAAACCGGCGTAATCGCATTCATTAACACTGAAAAATGGTCTTCGCCCTCTTCTTTTGACATCCGTTCTGGCAGGGCAGGGTTGTGCGCGTTCTCCGCTTCGCTGCTTTTATTGAACTCTTTCATCAATAAAAGAACCACGGCGGTAAGCAATAACAAAGTAATGACAGTATAAAAAATGCTGTTCATATAGGCAGGCTCCATTTTTTTTGATTTTAAATTTGCCTCATGTTATTGTCAACGAATCTCACACTCCAGACAACCCTACCCCGTTGAAATTAAAGGAAATATAAAATGTTGCCCGACAATCTGGTCCCGGCTAAGTTTCACATTTCTTCCGTGGAACCGAAACCGCCAGAAGCAGAAAGCAATGCAAATTTCACTAAGGGGAAAAGAACACTCGCGGATTACGCGCCTGATATATTAATTGGTGTTACCCGCACCGGTAACTCCCGCAATATGTTGCTCGAAGAGCACGACCGCCATATAAAGGACCGGTTATTCCGGGTGGTTAAAATCGAGGTGTTTGCCCGCCTGCTCAATGACCTGCAGGCAGAGGGAGAAATAGACGCGCAGGCACTAAGTCAAATATTGGCGGAAAAAACCGACGAGATTAACGAAGCCGGGAATGACATTTGGCTGAATCTAATTACTTGCGAAAAAAACACGCCTATTTTCTATAAGCTAGAGGATGAATAACGTGAAGGATGTTGATAACAACAACGTTTATTTAGCTTTAGATGACAAAAAGAGCGATGAATTTATCTTAGAGCAAAATCTGGCGGCGCTAAAAGAAATCAAAAATGCCGAAATACAACGCATTGCAAAAGAACTGCTCTCCATTCCGGCAGGCCTGGTGCGTTTGAAATGGCAGAACCGCCGGGAAATTTACCCGTTACAGGTTAAAGAAGAGATCTACGGTGCGACAATAAACGCCATTATGGCGCAGCGGCCCGACCTGAAAGAGAAAATACTGGCCCGCCTGGAAACCAATTATCAGTATCTGCGGGCGCGTGAAACCGCCACCCTGCGCGTCACCCGTAAACTGGCCGATGAAGGCTATCGTACAACCAGCGTGACCACCGTCGCGCTGAATGAAGACGTGCTGGCCGCGAAAGCCGACATCCCGCCGCAAAAACCGTAATCCCCGTCAGCAGGTACCGCTCCGCCTGTTGCTGTTGATTTAAGGATTATCCTGAATGATCCTCACTTCCCGGTTGATTCTCCTAAGCTTAAAGCCTGATTAACCCCTCAAGGAGAACCTCAATGGCACATTCCCAGAGCAAAATTCAGAACCCTAAAACCCAGTACCACACTGGCGAATACCCACAGCAGAAGCAGCCTGCCCCCGGCGTGCAGAGCAAGATGGATCCGGTGCCGGACTGCGGCGAGAAGAGCTATAAAGGCAGCGGCAGACTACAGGATCGTAAGGCACTGGTGACAGGGGGCGACTCAGGTATTGGACGCGCTGCCGCCATCGCTTACGCGCGTGAAGGAGCAGACGTCGCCATTAACTACCTGCCCGCCGAAGAAGAGGATGCGCAGCAGGTTAAGCAGCTGATAGAGGAAGCAGGACGCAAAGCGGTGCTGATCCCCGGCGACCTGAGCGATGAAAAGTTTGCCCGTTCACTGGTACATAAAGCCCATCAGGAGCTGGGTGGACTGGACGTGCTGGCGCTGGTGGCCGGTAAGCAGGTTGCGGTAGAGAAGATTGCCGACCTGACGACCGAGCAGTTTAAGCAGACCTATACCGTGAACGTGCTGGCGCTGTTCTGGATAACCCAGGAGGCACTGCCGCTGCTGCCGGCCGGGGCGAGCATCATTACCACCTCGTCGATTCAGGCCTATCAGCCGAGCCCGCACCTGCTGGACTATGCCTCCACGAAAGCGGCTATCCTCAACTACAGCCGCGGGCTGGCGAAACAGGTGGCCGAGAGCGGCGTGCGCGTCAACGTGGTGGCCCCAGGGCCTATCTGGACAGCGCTGCAAATCTCCGGCGGTCAGACCCAGGAGAAAATCCCGCAGTTTGGTCAGCAGACGCCGATGAAGCGTGCAGGGCAGCCTGCGGAGCTGGCACCGGTGTATGTCTATCTGGCGAGCCAGGAATCAAGCTATGTGACCGCGGAAGTGCACGGGGTGTGCGGCGGGGAGCATCTGGGGTAGTGTAGAGCATTGCCCGGTGGCGCGACGCTTACCGGGCTTACCGATTCTTTGCGGGCTGATGCCCTCACCCTGGCCCTCTCCCACGGGGAGAGGGAATAACCATTAAAAAAGGCAACTTACGTTGCCTTTTTGCGTTTTATTTCGCTGCCGCTTTCTCTTCGCCGACCAGGCCAATCTTCAGGTAACCCGCCTGATGCAGCGTGTCCATTACCTTCATCATGGTTTCGTAGTCGACGGTCTTGTCGGCACGGAAGAAGACGGTAGTGTCTTTCTTGCCGTCGGTGAGCGTATTCAGCGCCGGGATCACCGACTCGTCCGTCACCGGATCGTTACCCAGGAACATGGATTTATCCGCCTTCACGGACAGATAAATCGGTTTTTCCGGGCGCGGCTGCGGCTGGCTGGATGACGCAGGCAGATTGACCTTCACGTCCACCGTCGCCAGCGGCGCAGCAACCATGAAGATAATCAGCAGAACCAGCATGACGTCGATAAACGGCGTCACGTTGATTTCGTGCATTTCGCCGTTATCGTCCAGATTTTCATTAAGACGCATTGCCATGGCGAATCAACCTAAGTGTAATTTCTGAGCAGAACGGACCGGCTTAACCGAGCTGGCGCTGAGGTCCAGATCGCGGCTTTGCAGCAGCAGAACCTGAGCGGCAACGTCACCGAGGGTGGCTTTGTAGCTGCCAATCATACGGGCGAAGATGTTATAGATAACCACAGCCGGAATAGCGGCAACCAGACCAATCGCCGTCGCCAGCAGGGCTTCTGCGATGCCAGGGGCTACAACCGCGAGGTTGGTGGTTTGCGTCTGGGCGATGCCGATAAAGCTGTTCATGATGCCCCAGACCGTACCGAAAAGACCGACGAACGGGGAGATCGCACCGATAGTCGCCAGATAGCCGTTACCACGACCCATATGACGACCGATGGCCGCCACACGCCGCTCGAGGCGGAAGCCGGTACGCTCTTTAATCCCTTCGTTGTCTTCGCTGCCGGCAGAGAGTTCAAGCTCGTTCTGGGCTTCGTTGATTAACTGGGTGGTCAGGCTTTTGGCCTGGAAGGAAGAGGTCATGTCGCTCGCCTGATTCAGGGTGCGGGCCTCGGCCAGTTGCTGCTGTTCACGCTTAAGACGACGCTTGTGCGAGATGAGCTCCACGCTCTTGCTAAAGAAAATAGCCCAGGTGACGACGGACGCCAGAATCAGGCCGATCATCACAATCTTCACCACGATGTCGGCATGATGATACATACCCCAGACGGAGAGATCCGTCTGCATCAAATTATTACCCACTCGGTATCTCCAGGACGCAAATCACAAAATCTGAGCATAATAATATCAAAACAGCGTCGAATTGATAGTAGTTCTCATTAGTATTTACATAGTGCCGTAAATTCGTTTCATTTTCCTTGCGCTTACGCAGGAAAAATTTCCCGGAAACAAATTTTAAAAAATTTTCGACTTAATGCGCCCCCCTTCTCGTGACCCTTTTTACTTTCATGGTAGTCTGGACGTCCAGACGTATAAAAACAGGTCGTGCAGACATGAAAGAAAAACATCTTGATACCACTCTTGTCCAGGCAGGACGCAGCAAGAAATATACCCTCGGTTCGGTCAACAGCGTGATTCAGCGCGCCTCGTCCCTGGTATTCGATACCGTCGAGGCGAAAAAGCACGCCACCCGTAACCGGGCCAAGGGCGAGCTGTTCTACGGGCGGCGCGGCACGCTGACCCACTTCTCTTTGCAGGAAGCAATGTGCGAGCTGGAGGGCGGCGCGGGCTGTGCGCTGTTCCCATGCGGCGCGGCGGCGGTGGCGAACACCATCCTGGCGTTTGTCGAGCAAGGGGATCATATCCTGATGACCAACACCGCCTACGAACCGAGCCAGGACTTCTGCACCAAAATTCTCAGCAAGCTGGGCGTGACCACCGGCTGGTTCGATCCACAGATCGGCGCGAAGATTGCCGATCTGATCCAGCCCAATACCCGGATAGTGTTCCTCGAATCGCCGGGTTCGATCACCATGGAAGTCCATGATGTACCGGCCATTGTGCAGGCGGTACGCAGCAAAGCGCCGGACGCCATCATTATGATCGACAACACCTGGGCGGCAGGCGTGCTGTTTAAGGCGCTCGATTTTGGTATCGATATTTCTATCCAGGCGGCCACCAAATACCTGATTGGCCACTCGGACGGCATGATCGGCACGGCGGTCTCCAACGCCCGCTGCTGGGAGCAGCTGTGTGAAAATGCCTATCTGATGGGGCAGATGGTGGATGCAGATACTGCCTACATGACCAGCCGCGGCCTGCGTACCCTGAGCGTTCGCCTGCGCCAGCATCATGAAAGCAGCCTGCAGGTCGCCCGGTGGCTGGCGCAGCACCCGCAGGTGGCGCGCGTGAACCATCCGGCGCTGCCGGGCAGCGTCGGGCATGAGTTCTGGCAACGTGACTTTACGGGCAGCAGCGGCTTGTTCTCGTTTATTCTGAACAAGCGTCTGAGCAATGACGAGCTGGCAAACTACCTCGATAACTTCTCGCTGTTCAGCATGGCCTACTCATGGGGCGGCTTCGAGTCGCTGATCCTGCCGAACCAGCCAGAGCAGATTGCTGCCCTGCGTCCGGGCGGAGAAGTGGACTTTACCGGCACCCTGATCCGTCTGCATATCGGCCTGGAAAACGTCGAGGATTTGATTGCCGATCTAGAGGCCGGTTTTGCCCGTATCGAATAGCGCAGGGTCATAAAAACACTCTGCGGACACTTTTCTCCACATTACGGGCAGAAAAGTCTGATTTGTTGCGCCTGCGATCAAAGCCCGCCGGCGAAATAGGGAGTACAATAGCCCTATATATGCTGTTCCACAGGAAAGCCCATGGCTGTTATTCAAGATATTATCGCTGCACTCTGGCAACACGATTTTGCAGCGCTGGCGGATCCGCACGTGGTGGGGATTGTTTATCTGGTGATGTTTGCCACGCTGTTTCTGGAAAATGGGTTACTGCCTGCCTCATTTTTACCAGGCGACAGCCTGCTGCTGCTCGCAGGAGCGTTAATCGGTAAAGGGGTGATGGACTTTGCCCCCACGATGGTGATCCTGACCTCCGCCGCCAGCCTGGGCTGCTGGCTCAGCTATTTGCAGGGCCGCTGGCTGGGCAATACGCGACTGGTGAAAAGCTGGCTGGCGCAGTTGCCGCATAAATACCATCAGCGGGCGACCTGCATGTTCGATCGCCACGGCCTGCTGGCGCTGCTCGCCGGGCGTTTTTTGGCCTTTGTGCGCACCCTGCTGCCAACCATGGCGGGCATCTCCGGGCTCTCTAACCGCCGCTTCCAGTTCTTTAACTGGCTGAGCGCGCTGCTGTGGGTCGGCGTGGTGACCACCTTCGGCTATGCCCTGAGCATGATCCCGTTCGTGAAACGCCACGAAGATCAGGTCATGACCTTCCTGATGATCCTGCCGCTGTTCCTGCTGGTAGCCGGGCTGGTGGGCACTATCGTGGTGGTGATCCGTAAGAAATACTGTAGCGCCTGATTGTTACTCTCCCTCACCCCTGCCCTCTCCCAAGGGGAGAGGGAGAAACGGTTCCCTCTCCCTGTGGGAGAGGGTTAGGGTGAGGGCAACAGCCCGCACCATCACATCCCCTGCATCATCCGGATACGCGCCGCATCTTCCCCTGGCGTGACCCCGAAGTAACGTTTGAACTCCCGACTGAACTGCGACGCGCTTTCATACCCTACCCGCAGCGCGGCCGCGCTGGCTTTCATGCCGTCGTGGATCATCATCATCCGCGCCTTGTGCAGGCGATAGCTCTTGAGATATTGCAGCGGCGAGGTGCTGGTCACCGATTTGAAGTTATGGTGAAACGCCGAGACGCTCATATTGGCCTCTGCTGCCAGCTGATCGACGCTCAGGTTTTCGGTGTACTGGCTCTCAATGCGCTTCAGCACCCGGCTGATCAGACTGAAGTGGGTCTGACGGCTGACCAGAGCCAGCAGCGCCCCGCCGCCCGGCCCCAGCAGGACATGATAGAGGATCTCGCGCACTATTTGCTTCCCGAGGATGCGCGCATCCAGCGGGCGCTCCATCACATCCAGCAGACGCTCAATGGCGCAGAGGATCTCATCCGTCAGCGTGGCGGAGTTGATCCCGCTTGCCGCCATCGATGGGCAAAACAGCTCGTCCTCGCCAATGTCCATCAACAGCTCCTGCAGCTGCAGGATATCGACATTCAAACGAATACCAGCCAGCGGCACGGCTTCTGTCGCGAAGGTTTCACATTCGAAGGGTAAAGGTACTGTCAGGAGCAGATATTCACGCGGGTCGTAGCGGAACACCCGCTCGTTGATATAGCCAATTTTATGCCCGGAAAAGAGAAAAATGATACCTGGCTGATACATCACCGGCGTGCGAGTGCCGGGCTGGGTGCCGTACAGCAGACGCACGTCCGGCAACAGCGTGCCGAGAGTATTTTCATTATCTTTCAGTCTGTTAATTTTCGCCGTCAGCTGCAGGCAGGTCTCATCACGGTTCATCTTTGCTCATTCCGGGGAGGGTTTCCGACGCTTGCAGTGTGCGCGGTTTTTCGCAGTTTCTCCAGCGCCCTGTAGAAATGGGCAAGACAACGGCAGGAATGTGCATTGAGAGTAGAGCCTGTGCTCGCCACAATGGGCACCATCAGTTAGCCCGGTATTTTCACCCACCAAAGGGAACGAACAATGAACAATTTTAATCTGCATACCCCGACCCGCATTCTGTTTGGTAAAGATGCTATCGCCGACCTGCGCGAGCAGATCCCGACCGACGCCCGCGTGCTGATCACCTACGGCGGCGGCAGCGTGAAGAAAAACGGCGTGCTGGATCAGGTCTACAGCGCGCTGGAAGGGCTGGACGTGCGTGAGTTTGGCGGCATCGAGCCGAACCCGTCTTACGAAACCCTGATGAACGCCGTGAAAATCGCCCGCGATGAGAAGATCACCTTCCTGCTGGCAGTCGGCGGCGGTTCCGTGCTGGACGGCACCAAGTTTATCGCTGCGGCAGCCCACTATGCTGACGGCATCGACCCGTGGCACATCCTGCAGACCGGCGGCAGCGACATCAAAAGCGCCATCCCGATGGGCTCCGTGCTGACCCTGCCCGCGACCGGCTCCGAATCCAACAAAGGCGCGGTGATTTCCCGTAAAACCACCGGCGACAAGCAGGCCTTTATGAACGAGCACGTGCAGCCGGTGTTTGCGGTGCTGGATCCGGTTTACACCTACACCCTGCCGCCGCGTCAGGTGGCGAACGGCGTAGTCGATGCCTTTGTCCACACCGTGGAGCAGTACGTCACTTACCCGGTGAACGCCAAAATCCAGGATCGTTTCGCTGAGGGCATTCTGCTGACCCTGATCGAAGACGGCCCGCTGGCGCTGAAAGAGCCCGAAAACTACGACGTGCGTGCCAACGTGATGTGGGCTGCGACTCAGGCGCTGAACGGCCTGATCGGTGCTGGCGTGCCGCAGGACTGGGCCACCCACATGTTGGGCCACGAGCTGACGGCGATGCATGGCCTCGATCACGCCCAGACTCTGGCGGTCGTACTGCCGGCGCTGTGGAATGAAAAACGCGACACCAAGCGCGGCAAACTGCTGCAGTACGCTGAGCGCGTCTGGGGTATCACCGACGGGTCTGACGACGAGCGTATCGATGCCGCTATCGCCGCCACCCGCAACTTCTTCGAGCAGCTGGGCGTGCCGACACGTCTCTCCGGCTACGGCCTGGACGGAAGCTCCATCCCTGCCCTGCTGGCGAAACTCGAAGAGCACGGCATGACCCAGATCGGTGAGCATCACGACATTACCCTCGACGTGAGCCGTCGTATTTACGAGGCCGCTCGCTAAGCGATTTTGCACGCTTACCTTTCGTTTTTCGGCATTTAGGCCAGGCTTAATGCACATACACCACCAGAGGACTACCTCTGGTGGATGTCCAATGAAGGAGGAAAAATGGCAAACCAAACCGTAATCAAGCTTCAGGACGGCAACGTAATGCCCCAGTTGGGGCTCGGCGTATGGAAAGCCGGTAACGACGAGGTCGTGTCCGCCATTCATAAAGCACTGGAAGTCGGCTATCGCTCTATTGATACCGCAGCCGCCTACAAAAATGAGGACGGCGTGGGCAAAGCGCTGGCCAGCGCCGGTGTGCCACGCGATGAGTTATTCATCACCACTAAGCTGTGGAACGACGACCAGAAACGTCCGGCACAAGCGCTGCAGGAGAGCCTGGACAAGCTGCAACTCGATTTTGTCGATCTCTACCTGATGCACTGGCCGGTTCCGGCCATCGACCACTATGTCGACGCCTGGAAAGGGATGATAGACCTGCAAAAAGCCGGGCTGGTGAAAAGCATCGGGGTCTGTAACTTCCAGGTCCACCACCTGCAGCGCCTGATTGATGAGACGGGCGTAGCCCCGGTGATCAACCAGATCGAACTGCACCCGCTGATGCAGCAGCGTCAGCTCCATTCCTGGAATGCCACCCACAAGATCCAGACCGAATCCTGGAGCCCGCTGGCTCAGGGCGGCGAAGGCGTGTTCGATCAGAAAATTATTCGTGACCTGGCCGATAAGTACGGCAAAACCCCGGCACAGATTGTCATTCGCTGGCATCTGGACTGCGGCCTGGTGGTGATCCCGAAATCCGTTACTCCGGCGCGCATCGCGGAGAACTTCAAGGTGTGGGATTTCCGTCTCGATAAAGACGAGCTGGGTGAAATTGCGAAGCTGGATAAAGGCAAGCGTTTAGGGCCGGATCCGGATCAGTTTGGCGGGTAACTTCCCCTCACCCTAACCCTCTCCCTGTGGGAGAGGGAATACTTTCCACCCTCTCCCACAGGGAGAGGGCCGGGGTGAGGGCATCATCGTTAACCGATCTTACGTTTTACACCCTTCTTCGCCGTCGCCCCCGCGTTCGAACGCTGATGCACAATCGGCGTGTGCTTGGTCAGCGCCGGGCGCGTATTGCGATTCTGGCGACGCGCTTCGCGCATCTCATCCAGCGTCGGTGCAGGCACCAGGCAGTCGCGACGGGAGCCGATCAGGTGCTTTTTACCCATCTCTTCCAGCGCCTGGCGGATTAGCGGCCAGTTAGCCGGATCGTGGTAACGCAGCAGGGCTTTATGCAGGCGACGCTGCTTGTCCCCTTTCGGCACCACCACATCTTCACTCTTATAACCAATCTTACTCAGCGGGTTCTTGCCGGTGTAATACATGGTGGTCGAGTTCGCCAGCGGTGACGGGTAGAAGTTCTGCACCTGATCCAGACGGAAGCGGCGCTGCTTCAGCCACAGGGCCAGATTCACCATGTCCTCATCACGCGTACCCGGGTGCGCGGAGATGAAGTACGGGATCAGATACTGCTCTTTCCCTGCCTGTTTGGAGTAGGTATCGAACAGCTCTTTGAAGCGGTCGTAGCTGCCCATTCCCGGCTTCATCATCTTCGACAGCGGGCCTTCTTCGGTATGCTCAGGGGCAATCTTCAGGTAGCCGCCCACGTGGTGGGTCGCCAGCTCTTTGATGTAGCGCGGATCTTCCACCGCGATGTCGTAACGCACGCCGGAGGCGATCAGGATTTTCTTGATGCCCTTCAGGTCGCGGGCGCGACGATACAGGTTGATCGTCGGCTCGTGGTTGGTGTCCATGTGCTCGCAAATGCTCGGATAGACACAGGAGAGACGACGGCAGGTTTGCTCCGCACGCGGCGACTTACAGCGCAGCATGTACATGTTGGCGGTCGGGCCACCCAGATCGGAGATCACGCCGGTAAAGCCCGGCACCGTGTCGCGAATGGCTTCGATCTCGTTAACAATCGACTCTTCGGAGCGGCTCTGAATAATGCGCCCTTCATGCTCGGTAATGGAGCAGAAAGAGCACCCGCCGAAGCAGCCGCGCATAATGTTGATCGAGAAGCGGATCATCTCGTACGCCGGAATGCGGCTGTTACCGTATGCCGGATGCGGCACGCGCTTGTACGGCAGCGCAAAGACGCTGTCCATCTCTTCAGTGGAGAGCGGGATGGCCGGCGGGTTGACCCAGATATAACGCTCGCCGTGCTTTTGCATTAATGCACGGGCACAGCCCGGGTTGGTTTCGTGGTGCAGAATACGCGAGGCATGAGCGTACAGCACTTTGTCCGCTTTGACTTTCTCAAAGGACGGCAGCAGCACGTAGGTCTTTTCCCACGGCTTTGGACGCGGCGGCTGAACGGTGATGGCTTTGGCTTCGGCTTTCTTCGGCTCGACAGGCTTGTTGTCCGCACACGGCAGATCTTCGCCGTACGGGTGCGGGATAGGGTCGATTTTGCCCGGCATATCGATGATACGGGAATCGACTCCGCTCCAGCCCGGCAGTGCCTCTTTCACCATGATCGCGGTGTTGCGCACGTCGCGGATATTGCCTACCGGCTCGCCCTGAGACAGACGGTGCGCCACTTCCACCAGCGGACGCTCACCGTTGCCGAAGATCAGCATATCGGCTTTGGAGTCCACCAGCACCGAACGGCGCACGGTATCAGACCAGTAATCATAATGCGCGGTACGGCGCAGGCTCGCCTCGATCCCCCCCAGGATGACCGGCACGTCTTTCCATGCTTCTTTGCATCGTTGGGTGTAGACGAGAGTCGCGCGATCCGGACGCTTGCCCGCCACGTTATCCGCGGTATAGGCATCGTCGTGACGCAGTTTGCGGTCGGCGGTGTAACGGTTGATCATCGAGTCCATGTTGCCCGCGGTGACGCCGAAGAACAGGTTTGGTTTACCGAGGCGCATAAAGTCCTCTTTGCTGTTCCAGTCCGGCTGGGCAATGATCCCGACGCGGAAGCCCTGGGCTTCAAGCATGCGACCACAGATCGCCATGCCAAAGCTCGGGTGATCGACGTAGGCATCGCCGGTCACCAGAATAATGTCGCAGCTGTCCCAGCCAAGTTGGTCCATCTCTTCACGAGACATCGGCAGGAACGGCGCCGGTCCAAAGCAGGCCGCCCAGTACTGGGGCCAGGAGAAGAGGTCACGATCCGGCTGGATCAGGGAAATTGCGCTCATAATGCTTCCGAAGAAAAAATAGACAAAAGGAGCGGGATTATACGCTGGATCAATGTGGGAAATGAAGGAGTATTGTGCGCAGATATTATTGCCCGGTGGCGCTGCGCTTACCGGGCCTACGGGGCATGTAGGCCGGGTAAGGCGAAGCCGCCACCCGGCACGATTACGGTGCCGGATTAATTAACATTTGTCCCACTGAACCCCTGTCCATCATCTCCAGCGTCTGGCTGTGGAACAGGAACGGGAAGTGTGGCCAGGAAGGCTGACCGTAATAAACCAGCAGCTCCACCTGCCCGTCGACCCAGACGGTATCTTTCCAGCCTCTGTCTTCCGGGAACGGCATGGCCCCGTTGACGTTACGCACCAGGAACCGTACCCCTTCGATATGGAACGCCTGCGGCATGTCGGCGCGCACCGTCCAGCGCTCCCAGGAGCCCTGCTGGGCGGTGATATCAATGCGGTTCACATCCCACAGCTGGCCGTTAATGCCCGGATCGTCACCAAGGCTGATATCCCGGGTACGCACCGGCGTCCCGCTCAGGATCTCTTCCGGCAGCAGGCGCATCGGCAGGGTATCGGTGACCAGCGGCAACAGGCCGGTTGGACGCAGGGTCAGCACCAGGGTCGAGACCAGAATACTCGACGGCTCAAAGAAGCCGCGCAGGCGATCCACGATACCCGCCGCCTCGCCGCAGGTGATCGACACTTCATCGCCGTTGGTCATATCCACCAGAATTTCGCGTCGCTCGCCCGGGGCCAGCGCCAGCTGCTTAACCGGCACCGGAGCCGGGAGGAAGCCCTGATCCCCGGCAATCACGTGCAGCGCACGGCCATCGCTCATCTGCAGCTGGTAGCGGCGCGAGTTGGAAGCATTCAGCAGACGCAGGCGCACCCAGCCGCGCGACACCTCGACATAGGGGCTCTGCGCGCCGTTGACCAGCAGCGTGTCACCGACAAAGCCGCCGCTGCCCGGCTCGCTATACTCCGGCGTACCGAAGTTATCCAGCCGCTTATCCTGAATGATGATCGGAAAGTCATCGACCCCGTAGTGATTGGGGATCGGCAGGGATTTGCTGATCTCATCTTCTATCAGCCACATCCCCGCCAGACCGGTATAGACCTGCTGCGCGGTGCGGTTTGGCGTGTTGGCGTGATACCAGAGGGTGGCGGCGTTCTGGCGAACGGGCAGCACCGGTGCCCAGTCGGCGCTCGGGGACATCATGCGCGGCGCGCCGCCCAGCAGCGGGCCCGGCACCTGCAAACCGCTGATGGTCATGGCGACGTTCTCCGCCAGGCGGTTGCTGTAGATCAGTTTGACGTCATCGCCGCTCCAGACGCGCACCGTCGGGCCGAGGTAGCGCCCGTTAATGCCCCAGACGTTCGCCCGCGTGCCCTGGGTGAACGACCAGTGGGTGCGCTGTAGCGTCAGGAACAGCGGCTGACCGCGACGGGATTCAAGTAACGGCGGGATGGGCAGCGGCTGCTGCTGCCCGGCGGCGTTTGCCCTCAGCGGAACCGCACCAGCACAAAGTGCGATACCCGATGCCTGAATAAACTGACGGCGACTGAGTGACATATTAGCTCCATGTATAAACGTACTAACAACGCGGGAACTCGTTTTCCCTTCAAGCCGGCTTAAACCCTGCCAGCGGCTTCGCGCTCTGCGACTTCTTTATCGAGCTCAGCGATTTTATTCAGCATTAATTCGCGGCAGTGGGCCGCCAGCTCGCGCACCTGATCTTTGCCATATTTACTGACATCGACCGGCGGCAGCATCTCGACGATAACCAGACCGTTACGCAGGCGGTTGAGGTTAATCTTATTCGATGTGTTGGAAACACACACCGGAATAATCGGTACACCTGCCGCAATTGCGGCGTGAAACGCGCCAGTTTTAAACGGCAGCAGGCCACGACCCCGGCTGCGGGTCCCTTCCGGGAACATCCAGATGGAGATTTTGCGCTTTTTGAAGTGGTTCACCACCTCGGCGATAGTGCCGTGCGCTTTAGCGCGGTTGTTACGGTCGATCAGCAGGTTGCCGGTCAACCAGTAGAGCAGGCCGAAGAACGGCACCCACAGCAGGCTTTTTTTACCCACGGTGACGGTAGGCGGCTGGACGATTTTGGCCGCGGTGACCATATCGTAGTTGTTCTGATGGTTACCGATATAGATAGCGTTGCCATGTTTCTCTGCCCCTTCCGGCAGGCGCGTTTCGACCTTCAGGCCAAACAGCGGCCCCAGACGGGCGAACATGTGGCCAAAAGTGGCAACGTGCTTTGGATTACGCGGGCTGAACAGGCAGTAAATACAGCCGAAAACACAGACCAGAATGCAGTAAATAACGGCAAGAATGGTTCGAACAATTAATAGCATAGCGACCTCAAAAACCCCTGACAGCTAACGATTATACTGCAACGGGTAACTGCTTTGTTTTTATAACGGATATTTTTCGCGAGACCCCCTCCTGAACGGAGGGGGAGAGGCTCAATTACGCTTCGTCGCTCGCATTACCGCGGTTCGGAGAGTCGATCTCCACCCGGTCAATGCGTTGCAGGCCGCGCATCAACGACCCTCTGCGTCCACGTTCGCCCACCACTTTCTGCAGCTCTTCCGGGCGCAGTTTGATTTTGCGTTTACCCATGTGGATGGTCAGAGTGCTCTGCGGCGGCAGAATGAAGAGATGCGCCAGGCTGTCTTCGCCTGCGGCCGCTTCCGCCGTCGAGATGTTGATGATCTTGTTGCCCTTGCCTTTCGACAGCTGCGGCAGGTCGCTGAGCGGGAACATCAGCATCCGGCCCGCGGCGGAGATCGCCAGCAGCATGTCGCTCTCGTCCTCAATCACCAGCGGCGTCAGAACGCGGGCGTTATCCGGCAGGCTAATCAACGCCTTGCCCGCGCGGTTACGCGACACCAGATCGTTGAAGGTACAGATAAAACCATAGCCCGCATCGGAGGCCAGCAGCAGCTTCTGCTCGTCGCCTTCCATCAGCATATGCTCAACCGTTGCGCCCGGCGGCAGCGTCAGCTTGCCGGTCAGCGGCTCGCCCTGCCCGCGCGCCGACGGCAGCGTAATCGGATCGATAGCGTAGCTGCGCCCGGTGGTGTCAATAAAGGCCACCGGCTGGTTGCTTTTGCCTTTCACGGCAGCTTTGAAGCTGTCGCCCGCTTTGTAACTCAGGCCCGGAGCGTCGATATCGTGCCCCTTGGCGCTACGTACCCAACCGCTTTGCGACAGAACGATGGTGACCGGCTCGGACGGCTGCATGTCATGCTCGCTCATCGCTTTCGCCTCTTCGCGCTCGTGCAGCGGAGAACGTCGGTCGTCACCGAAGGCTTCGGCATCCGCCTGCAGCTCTTTCTTCAGCAGGTTGTTCATCTTGCGATCGGAGGCGAGGATCGCCTGCAGCTGATCGCGCTCTTTTTCCAGCGCGTTCTGCTCGCCGCGGATCTTCATCTCTTCCAGTTTGGCGAGATGGCGCAGCTTCAGCTCGAGGATCGCTTCCGCCTGGGTTTCGCTGATGCCAAAACGCGACATCAGCGCCGGCTTCGGCTCATCCTCAGAACGGATGATCTCGATCACTTCGTCGATATTCAGGAACGCTACCAGCAAACCTTCGAGGATATGCAGGCGCTTAAGCACTTTTTCCAGACGATGGTTCAGGCGACGGCGCACCGTATCGCGGCGGAAGGTCAGCCACTCGGTGAGGATCTCCAGCAGGTTTTTCACCGCCGGACGGCCGTCGAGCCCGATCATGTTCAGGTTAATACGGTAGCTTTTTTCCAGATCGGTGGTGGCGAACAGGTGATTCATCACCGGCTCCATGTCCACGCGGTTGGAACGCGGCACGATCACCAGACGGGTCGGGTTCTCGTGGTCGGATTCGTCGCGCAGGTCATCCACCATCGGCAGCTTTTTATTGCGCATCTGGGCGGCGATCTGCTCCAGCACTTTCGCGCCGGAGACCTGGTGCGGCAGCGCCGTGATCACCACCGCACCGTCCTCTTTGGTCCACACCGCACGCATGCGCACGGAGCCGCGACCGTTCTGGTAGATTTTGCGGATTTCCGCGCGGGAGGTGATGATCTCCGCTTCGGTCGGGTAGTCCGGCCCCTGCACGATATCCAGCAGCTCGTCGAGCGAGGTTTTCGGCTGTTCAATCAGGGTAATCGCCGCTTGCGCCACTTCGCGCAGGTTGTGCGGCGGAATGTCCGTCGCCATCCCCACGGCAATGCCGGTGGTGCCGTTTAGCAGAATGTTCGGCAGACGCGCAGGCAGCATTTTTGGCTCCTGCATCGTCCCGTCGAAGTTCGGTACCCACTCCACGGTGCCCTGACCCAGCTCGCTGAGCAGCAGTTCGGCATATTTAGAGAGACGGGATTCGGTGTAACGCATCGCCGCGAAGGACTTCGGATCGTCCGGCGCACCCCAGTTCCCCTGGCCGTCGACCAGTGGATAGCGGTAAGAGAACGGTTGGGCCATCAGCACCATGGCTTCATAGCAGGCGCTGTCGCCGTGCGGATGGTATTTACCCAGCACGTCACCCACGGTACGGGCGGATTTTTTAAACTTGGCGCTGGCGTTCAGACCCAGCTCAGACATCGCATAAACGATGCGGCGCTGAACGGGTTTCAGCCCATCACCGATAAACGGCAACGCCCTGTCCATGATGACGTACATGGAGTAGTTCAGGTAGGCGTTTTCCGTGAATTCATGTAGCGCGAGGCGCTCTGCCATATCGCTCATTAAATGGGATTCCTCAACTCAGAAACCAGTTGGTTTCAGGCAATATTGCCGCAGATACTACCTCATCTGGCGAGTCGAGTCACAAAGAAAAAGGGCCGCCATTGCGGCCCCTTTCCGGGTTATTTATTCAGCTTGATAACCTGTTTCACGTCGATTTCGAAATCGTTCCACTCTTTGTCGACTTTGCCCTGCAGCTCAACCTTATCCTGCGGGGTGACAGTCACGCCGTTCCAGCGTTTGTGGTCAATCTCTACCACTACCGTACCGCTCTCATCGCGGAAGGTGTAGCGGTCGTCGGACAGGCGCTCGGTGATGTTCCCGCGCAGTTTCACCCAGCTGTCGTCCTTCTGATCCTTGACCTTTTGCGCCGTGGTGAGGTTGGCGTCGTTATCGACAAAACCGCCCTGCTGGGTTTGCGTCTGGGTTGCCGTCGCTGACGGGCCGTTAAACCCGCCCTGCGCCGCAAAAACCGGCGCAGTGGTGATCATCATGATGGCAGCAATAGCAGCGAATTTTTTCATCTTAACTCTCCCTTTAATGTCGTTTCGCAATCCATTAAACAGGGTAAACCTTAACAACTTCTTAAGCGGGAAATTTAAATTTTTTTACTGTACAGCTGAAGGTTAGAGAGGGTTTACTGGCCGCAACAGGGAGGGAACATGCGCATTTTACTGGTAGAAGACGACAAGCTGATTGGCGACGGCATTAAGGCCGGGCTGACGAAACTGGGCTTCAGCGTGGACTGGTTCACCGAGGGTGACACCGGCAGAGCCGCGCTCTACAGTGCCCCCTATGATGCCGTGGTGCTCGACCTGACGTTGCCCGGCATCGACGGGCTGCAGATCCTGCGCGACTGGCGGGAACAGGGCCGCAGCGAGCCGGTGCTGATCCTCACCGCGCGGGATGCGCTCAACCAGCGCGTCGAGGGGTTACGCCTCGGTGCCGACGATTATCTCTGTAAACCCTTTGCGCTGATCGAAGTGGCCGCCCGCCTTGAGGCGCTGGTGCGCCGCAGCCACGGCCAGGCGCGCAGCGAGCTGCGCCACGGCGGCGTGACGCTCGATCCGACTCGTCTGGTGGCCAGCCTCAACGGCGAAACTCTGGTGCTCAAGCCGAAAGAGTTCGCCCTGCTGGAGCTGTTGATGCGCAACGCGGGCCGGGTGCTGCCGCGCAAGCTGATTGAAGAGAAGCTCTATACCTGGGACGACGATGTCTCCAGCAACGCCATCGAAGTCCACGTTCACCATCTGCGCCGCAAGCTTGGCAGCGATTTTATCCGCACCGTGCACGGCATCGGTTACACCCTGGGTGACGCATGAAACTGACCCAACGCCTGAGCCTCAAGCTGCGCCTGACGCTGCTGTTCCTGGTCCTGTCGCTGACGGCGTGGTTTGCCGCCAGCCTGGTCGCCTGGCACCAGACCAGCGAGAAGCTCGATAAGCTGTTCGACACCCAGCAGATGCTGTTCGCTAAACGGCTGCTGACCATGGACCAGGATGAGATCCGCGCCCCGCAGCGGATGCGCGAGGTGCCGAAAAAAGCGAAACACGGGCATCTGGATGACGATGCGCTGGCCTTCGCCATCTTCACCCCCGACGGCAAAATGGTGCTCAACGACGGTGAAAATGGCCGCGATATTCCCTACCACTATCGCCGGGAAGGCTTTGATAACGGCCAGCTCAACGACGATAACGACGAATGGCGCTTCTTATGGCTCACCGCACCGGACGGCAAGTACCGGGTGGTGGTTGGCCAGGAGCGGGAGTACCGCCAGGAGATGGCGCTGGAGGTGGTCAGGTCGCAGCTCACGCCGTGGCTGGTGGCCCTGCCGGTGATGCTGCTGTTGCTGATCGTCCTGTTGACCCGTGAACTCTGGCCGCTGAAAAAGCTGACCCAAACCCTGCGCGCCCGCTCACCCGATGCCACCGACCGGCTGGCGACGCACGGCGTGCCTGTGGAGGTTAGCCCCGTGGTCGACGCCCTGAATCAGCTTTTCGCCCGCACCCAGGAGATGATGGCCCGGGAGCGGCGTTTTACCTCGGATGCCGCCCATGAGCTGCGCAGCCCGTTGACCGCGCTTAAAGTGCAGACCGAGGTAGCGCAGCTGTCGCTGGACGACCCGCAGGCGCAGGCGAAAGCCCTGACCCAACTGCACGCCGGGATCGACCGGGCCTCGCGGCTGGTTGAGCAACTCCTGACACTGTCGCGCCTGGATTCACTGGAAAATCTCGACGATGTCGAATCCCTTAACATGGCCGATCTGCTCCAGTCGGCGGTGATGGATATCTATCATCCGGCGCAGCAGGCCGGGATCGACATTCGGTTGAACATTAACGCCCCGCAGGTCACCCGCGCCGGGCAGCCATTACTCCTGAGCCTGCTGGTGCGTAACCTGCTCGACAACGCCGTGCGCTACAGCCCGCGCGGCAGCCGGGTAGAAGTGACGCTCGATGCCCACAGCTTTACCGTGCGCGACACCGGCCCGGGCATTTCCCCCGATGCCCTGACGCGGATCGGGGAGCGTTTTTATCGCCCGCCCGGCCAGGATCAGACCGGCAGCGGCCTGGGCCTGTCGATCGTGAAGCGCATCGCCACGCTGCACCGGATGAGGGTCACGCTCGGCAACGGGCAGGATGGCGGATTTGAGGTCAGGATCGGCTGGTAAGGGATTATTGCTTTTTTAGCAAAAGACTTTGCACATTTTGCTAATTTCACCGCACCGCTGTCGCGCGTAGAATGGCCCTCAGACTCGCTACTCTGAGGACAACTTAATGAGCAATATTCTGATTATCAACGGCGCGAAAAAATTCGCCCACTCCAATGGCCAACTGAATGACACCCTGACCGAGGTCGCGGACGGCTTCCTGCGCGACGCCGGGCATGATGTTAAAATCGTGCGCACCGACGGCGAGTACGATATCCAGGCCGAAGTGCAAAACTTCCTCTGGGCTGACGTCGTGATCTGGCAGATGCCTGGCTGGTGGATGGGCGCGCCATGGACCGTGAAAAAGTACATGGACGATGTCTTTACCGAAGGTCACGGCGCGCTGTATGCCAGCGACGGCCGTACCCGTTCAGATTCGTCTAAAAAATATGGCTCCGGCGGCCTGATTCAGGGGAAAAAGTACATGCTCTCCCTGACCTGGAACGCGCCAATGGAGGCCTTCACCGAAGAAGACCAGTTCTTCCACGGCGTGGGCGTTGACGGTGTCTATCTGCCGTTCCACAAGGCCAACCAGTTCCTCGGAATGGAGGCCCTGCCAACCTTTATTACCAACGACGTGATCAAAATGCCGGATGTGCCACGCTATATCGCAGAATATCGCAAGCATCTCGCGGAAATTTTTGCTTAACTGATGGCATGTTATCAGGAGAAATGACCATGCTTACCGTTATTGCTGAAATTCGCACCCGTCCTGGGCAACATCACCGTCAGGCGGTGCTGGATCAGTTCGCAAAAATTATCCCAACCGTTTTAGAAGAGGCAGGCTGCCACGGCTATGCGCCGATGGTGGACACCGCCGCAGGCGTCAGCTTCCAGACCACCGCTCCGGACTCCATTGTGATGGTTGAGCTGTGGGAAACCGTAGCCCACCTCGAAGCGCACCTGCAAACCCCGCACATGAAAGCGTGGAGCGAGGCGGTGAAAGCAGATGTTCTGGAAACGCACATCCGTATTCTGGAAAACGGGGTTTAATCTCCGCGGTACCGCCGGGCGGCACTGCGTTTGCCCGGCCTACGGTTTTGTAGGCCCGGTAAGCGTAGCGCCAACGGGCAAAACAGAAGCCCGGTACGCATAGCGTTACCGGGCTTTTTTTATCACCTTAAAGCGCACCTGCTATGCTTATTCCTGATTTCATTGTTATCTGGAGGAAGGAATGGGAATTTTTAACTTCGTTAAAGAAGCAGGTGAAAAGCTGTGGGACAACCTGACCGATCACAAAGGTCAAAGCGATAAAGTCTCAGAACACCTTAAAAAGCTCAACATCCCGGGCGCCGACAAGGTGCAGGTTAACGTCAACGACGGTAAGGCCGTGGTGACGGGTGACGGGCTGACTCAGGAGCAGAAAGAAAAAATCCAGGTCGCGGTGGGTAACATTGCGGGCGTCAGCGAGGTGGAAAACACCATCACCGCCACCGACACCCAGCATGAAGCCACCTATTACACGGTAAAATCGGGCGACACCCTGAGCGCCATCTCCAAAACCGTGTATGGCGATGCGTCGAAATACAACAAAATCTTTGAGGCCAACCGCCCTATGCTCTCCAGCCCCGATAAAATTTATCCGGGCCAGACGCTGCGTATTCCTGAAGCCTGACCATCCATGCCCGGTAAGCTTAGCGCCACCGGGCTTTTCTGTTACCAGTAGAGCTTCCAGCTCTGGGTAAAGCGCACCAGCGCTTCCACATAGAAGTAGTCCCCCCAGCTGGCACACTCATCCACGCCTTTATTGCTGGCGAGGTGATAAACCGAGTGCTTCAGCAGGCCGTTGCCCTTCTCCTCTTTGCCCATCAGATAGTGCTTCGTCAGCGAGGACATGATCCCTTTCGCCCACGCCAGATAGCGCTCGCGATCCGGGTCGGTCACCGGCAGGTGCTTCACCAGCTCCAGCAGGCCGCACACTGCAATCGCCGCCGACGACGAATCACGCAGGGCGTCGGTGCCCACCAGGGCCAGATCCCAGTGACAGACGTAATCTTCCGGCAGGCGGTTGAGGAAGTAGTTCGCCAGCCGTTTTGACAGGGCGATCATCGTCGCGTCGCCGGTATAGATGTAGCTCAGCAGAAAGCCGTAGATCCCCCACGCCTGGCCGCGCGACCAGCAGGAGTCATCCGCATAGCCCTGCTGGGTGTTGCCGTAGCGCGGCGCGCCGGTGACCACGTCCATATAGTAGGTGTGGAAGGTCGACGCATCTTCGCGGATCAGATAAGTCGCGGCCTGCATTACGTGGGCTTTTGCGGCCTCGGCAAAGCGCGGGTCGCCGGTCTGCTCGGTCGCCCAGTAGAGCAGCGGCAGGTTCATGTTGCAGTCGATGATCATCCGCCCGGCCTGCTCAGGATCCGCCAGATCGCCCCACGCCTGAATGATCTTCGCTTTCTCGTGAAAGCGCTCCAGCAGCGCTTCGGCGGCCAGCAGCGAGAAGCCGCGCGCCTCACGGCTGCCGGTCAGCCGCCAGTCTGCCACGCAGGAGAGCGTGTAGAGGAAGCCGAGATCGTGGGTGTTGGTGTCGCTGCGCCCGGCGATGCGCAGGCCAAACGAGCGGGTGTGTTTCTCAGCCATGGCGCGAAATTTGTCGTCACCGCTCATCTCCCATGCCAGCCACAGCTGTCCGGTCCAGAAGCTGGTGGTCCACTCGACGTTCTCCGTCAGCGGGTAATACCCCTCCTTGCAGGTTTCTGCCGGGAATTTGTCGCCGAACGCCGTTAAATGACGGCTAATCAAATCGAGGACGTGGCTGCGCGCCGAGCTTAATTCATCGCTAAAAGCGCGTTCGTCGACGGGCGCAGGAATATCGGCCAGACGTTCCTCGGTGATATGACTTAACATAATTCGATTCCTTCTTTGACGGCGTAAATTAGTGGTGTTCTGCAACGTTCAGCGTTTTCGCCCCGCGCCATTTGCTCTGGCAGGCGGATAAGGTAAACGCAGAAATCAGGGTAAAGGTCAGCGCCGTGGCGCCCATGATGATATAGGTCTGCTCAAAGCCGATGCGGTCATACATATACCCGGCCGGGGACGACACCACGACATTGCCGACGTAGAGCATCGCCTGATAGCCCAGCAGGTACATGGTGGCGTTGACGCGTTTATCGAAATGCTCGGCGATATATTTAAATACCGACACCAGCAGGAGGCAGATCTCCAGACCGTACAGCGGCTTGAGGACCGAAATTAACAGGTGCGAATCGCACATCCCGGAAATAATCAGTCGCGCCCCGACAACCAGGCCGACGATTAACAATCCCCGCTTGGCCCCAATAAAGTTCACAAACAGCGGGATCACCATATACATGACGAACTCCATTCCCGACTGCACGGTACCCAGATAGCCAAACACCGCGTTGCCCCGGTGGACATCATCGAAGAAGGTGACGAAATAGCGGGAGAACTGCTGCTCGGCGATAAACATCATCCACGCCACCCCCGCCACGTACAGGCAGAAGGCCCAGAACTTGCGGCTGCGCAACAGGGCATAGACATCCGCCGGGGCGATTTTCTCTTTGGTCAGCACCTCACCGGCATGGGCCGAGTGGGTATTCACTTTCAGGCTTAGCAGGACGATCAGCATAATCACCGATGCCACGCTGCCCATAATAAAGTTGTAAGACGGCGAGAGGTTAAACAGCAGGCCGGAGAACGAGGAGGCCACCGCCCACCCGAGCGATCCCCACATGCGGATCTGCCCGAACTCCATACCATTCAGG
This sequence comes from Leclercia sp., assembly GCF_036780805.1. Classification (NCBI taxonomy): domain Bacteria; kingdom Pseudomonadati; phylum Pseudomonadota; class Gammaproteobacteria; order Enterobacterales; family Enterobacteriaceae; genus Leclercia; species Leclercia sp. Next base: position 55,770 of record NZ_DAIQCE010000009.1, read on the forward strand.
CGGCTGAAACGGTCGGAATAGGATTCGCACGCCGCCACGCCCGCATACCAGGCGAAGCTTAAATAGAGCGCGCCGATAATAATCCCCAGCATGGTATTGGACATTAACAGCGGCTGATAAACATAAATATAGAACGGCGCCATCAGGGCGGACATCGCCACCACAAAATAGAGCAGGTATTTGCTCATGCCGATCTTATCCAGAATATAGCCGTAGATCGGTTTGAGAATAACGGAGAAGACGCCGTTCACCGCAAATACGGTGCCGATCACCGACCCGCTGAGATTGGCTTTTTGTCCGAGCCAGATCGCCAGCAGACCAATACTTGCCGACCAGGTAAAGAAATAGAGAAAGATAAAACTGCTGATTTTGTAATATTCAGTTTTGTTATTCATACCATCCTCGCCGATATCCAGGGTAAGGGCTTTATAAAATGAACGACAGCTGACGTTCGCTTCCAGGCGCACGAATCACGACCTGGTTATTGTTGATATGCAGTTGTGGGCTTTCCGCCCTGTTTTTATTCTGTGCAGACGCCGTCACCGCGCAGCAGAGCCAGCTCTCTCCCTGCGGGATGGCGGCGGCGAGCACCGGAATGGCGGCGCAGTCGGCAAACATGATGCTGCTGTTCGGCGGCGTCACCACGCTGTCGGGCTGACGAGTGATGGCAGGCGAGAGATCGACAATGGCGCTGCTGCCGTTATCTGCGCTCAGGTAACTGCCACGACCGAGAAGCTGCGGCTCGGTTTTCAACACCGCAAACCCGCCCTCGACCGTTTGCAGCGTGCGGGCGCTGTTGATGCGGTGCAGACGCAGATGCCACTCGCCGAAGGGCACCAGCCAGCTGTCGATCTGGACGTCGTGCCACGGCGACCAGCGCGAAAAAATATAATTTTCGTTAACACGGACCTCCTCGCACTCGCGGCGTCCGCGGAAGTAGTTATCGCCATCAGCCAGCAGCAGCATGGAATCGCAGGCCGCGTGCTTGAGGCCAAAACGCCCGCGCTCAATGGTGAAACCAAAGCGGCTGGAGTAGGCAAATTTGGTGTATTTCGCCTCGGTGTTGACGTAGTTGTTCAGCTCCAGCTGACCGGCGGTGAGCATCGTCACATGGTCGGTATGGATCAGGATCTGTTGGGCATGGGGGATGACGCGCTTTTCGGCAAGCGCAGGCAGCGGCTGCTCGTCGGCCTGCCAGAACGGATGGCTCTCCGGCAGGGCCAGGATCAACAAGGTTTTTAGCGCCCAGTAAGGCGAGCCGGGGCTGTTATAGTCCTCGCACATCGCCAGATTCGGGTAGGCAAACCCGAGGGTCAGGATCCCGTCGCGATCGGTTATCGGCTGCTGCTGCCACCAGCGCAGATGACGCAGGATGATCCCCTTCACGATGCCCGGCGTGAACACCTCCAGCCCGGAGAAGGCCACCGCGCTCCAGAAGGCGACCATCGCGAAGCGGTAGGTCAGGCTGCGGCCAAAGGGTACCGAAGCACCGTCGGCGGCCGACATATAAATAAAGTCTTCGGCAAACAGACGCGAACGCTGGCGCAGCACCTCTGCCCGTGCTTCATCACCGCTCAGGGTGGCGTAGATCAGGCCATAAAAGTGAAACGCCATCGAGATGTAGTAATCCTTTGGCCGACCCGGACCATCGGAGTACCAGCCCTCCCCCAGGTAGTAGGCGTCCATCATCGCGAAGCGGCGATCGATGGCCTGCTGGTCGTATGGCAACCCGGCACGCTTAAAGCCGAGCTGCACCATGATGGCGAAGTAGTTCCAGTTGCTGTCCGGCATCGTCGCGTCGGTGATTTGGTTTAGCCAGGCGTGCAGGTTCATCAGCTCGCGCTCGCTGAACAGATCGGTGAGCTTCTCCTGCAGCAGCGCCAGCCCGAGGCCGTAGGCCGCCATCTCCACCAGACGCTGATCGTAAGGCCCGGCCTCGCCCCAGTAGCCCGCGCTCTGCGGGTCGGTGCCCTGCTTAATGGCGGCGATGTATTTGTCCCTGAACGGCGTGGTGTCGCCTGCGGCCATCAGCGGAAACAACCCCCACAGTACCCGGGACAGCCCCTCCATCTGCGCGACATCCGTAGCGTAGTGCGCGCTGGTATCACCCAGCGAAAAGCGGGAACGGCCTGCCGGGAACTGGGTATCTACCGCTTCCAGCAGGGTATTGAGGGCCGCCACCAGATCCTGGCGGGATGACAACGGATTTGATTTTTCTTTGTTTGCCGCGCACATAGGGTCGTCCTCGTAATCAACTGCGGCAAAGAATAGTTAATCAGCGAGGGGCAGAAATGTTACCCGGGTCACAGGAGCGAGAGATGAATAAACCCGCAGTTGAGGAAATTTAAAAAGGTGGTTTATAAAGAGGCAGGAAAAGGGAAAAGTTGAGTTTTATTGCACTATGCGCGAGACACCCACGGCAGAACGCCTTGAGCTGATTACCCTGAACGACGCCATCGTGTCGTTCAGTCGCCTGTTCGCCAACACCGTGCGCTACCACCACTGGCACCAGTGTCTGGAAATTCTTTATGTTGAAGAAGGGTTTGGCATAGCGATTGTCGATAATCGCCACTACACCATGCGCCCGGGCCGACTGTTTTTCTTTCCGCCCTTTACCCTGCATAAGGTGATGGTTGATCCGCAGGCCGAAGCGAACTACCGCCGCACCATTATTCATCTCGACCAGCATGCGGTCCTGAAGGCGCTGCGCGACTTTCCCCAGACCCAGCAGCGACTACAGAAACTGTCGCAGCGCGGGGGCGAAGCCTGGGTGGCGGATATGGCGCACTGCCACAGCCATCTCGACCATCTGTTCCGCTGTTACCCGCCGCCGATGAACAGCGAGCGCGTCGCCAGCCTGCTGATTGGGCTGTTTGCCATGCTGCCGCACGATGACGAAGGCCAGCCCGGCAACAGCCAGGGCATCGCCAGCCAGGTGATGTTCTGGCTGGATGAGCATTACCAGCAAAAATTCAGCCTTGATGCGCTGGCAGACGAGCTGGGGAAATCCCGCAGCTACGTCTCACGGAAATTCCATGCCGAAACGGGGGAGAAAATTCACGATTACCTGAATACGTTACGCCTGCGTAAGGCCTGCGAAAGTTTGCTGCACACGGAGGCGAGCGTGCGGGAGATCGCCGCGCGGGTGGGGTTTTCGGATGTGACGTATTTTATTAGCGCATTTAAAAAGGGCATCGGAGAGACGCCCTTGCAGTACCGGAAGAATCATAGTGCGGCCTGATGCCCTCACCCCAGCCCTCTCCCACAGGGAGAGGGCGCAAACATAAAAAAAGGCAACTTACGTTGCCTTTTTGCTTTTACCTTGCTGCCCGGCAATGCATCAACCTTCGATATCCGCCAGGTCGCCCTTCTCCTGCAGCCAGTTGCGACGGTCTTCCGAGCGCTTCTTGGCCAGCAGCATATCCATCATCGCGTTGGTCTGCTGCTCGTCTTCATCGCTGATGGTGAGCTGCACCAGACGGCGGGTATTGGGGTCGAGCGTGGTTTCACGCAGCTGCAGCGGGTTCATCTCGCCCAGCCCTTTAAAGCGCTGTACGTTTGGTTTGCCCTTCTTGCGTTTCAGCTGCTCCAGCACGCCCGCTTTCTCTTCTTCGGTCAGGGCGTAATAGACCTCTTTACCAAGATCGATACGGTACAGCGGCGGCAGCGCCACGTGGACATGACCGTTTTTCACCAGCGTGCGGAAGTGCTTCACGAACAGCGCGCACAGCAGGGTGGCGATGTGCAGACCGTCGGAGTCCGCATCCGCAAGGATGCAGATCTTGCCGTAACGCAGCTGGCTCAGATCGTCGCTGTCCGGATCGATACCGATCGCCACCGAGATGTCATGCACCTCCTGCGACGCCAGCACCTCATCGGAAGAGACTTCCCAGGTGTTAAGGATCTTGCCCTTCAGCGGCATGATCGCCTGATATTCACGATCGCGCGCCTGCTTGGCCGATCCGCCTGCCGAATCCCCTTCCACCAGGAACAGCTCGGTGCGGTTCAGATCCTGCGCGGTGCAGTCCGCCAGCTTGCCCGGCAGCGCGGGGCCGCTGGTCAGCTTTTTACGCACCACTTTTTTCGCGGCGCGCAGACGACGCTGGGCGCTGGAGATCGCCATTTCGGCCAGCATCTCTGCGGCCTGTACGTTCTGGTTCAGCCACAGGCTGAAGGCATCTTTCACCACGCCGGAGACGAACGCCGCGCACTGGCGCGAGGAGAGACGCTCTTTGGTCTGCCCGGCAAACTGCGGATCCTGCATTTTGACCGACAGCACGTAGGCGCAGCGATCCCAGATATCTTCCGCCGACAGCTTCACGCCGCGCGGCAGGATATTGCGGTATTCGCAGAACTCGCGCATGGCGTCCAGCAGCCCCTGGCGCAGACCGTTCACGTGCGTCCCGCCCTGCATGGTCGGGATCAGGTTTACGTAGCTTTCGGTCAGCAGCTCGCCGCCTTCCGGCAGCCACAGCAGCGCCCAATCCACCGCTTCCGTATCCCCGGAAAAATTACCGATAAAGGGTTTTTCCGGCAGGGTTGGCAGGCCGTTGACCGCTTCGCCCAGGTAGTCGTTCAGACCGTCCTCGTAGCACCAGCGCTGCTCGCTGTTGTTGACCTCGTCTTTAAAGGTGATTTCCACCCCAGGACACAGGACCGCTTTCGCTTTCAGAATATGCGTTAAGCGCGAGACCGAGAAACGCGGGCTATCGAAGAAGCTCTCGTCCGGCCAGAAGTGGACGCTGGTGCCGGTATTGCGTTTGCCGCAGGTGCCGATCACCTTCAAATCCTGGACTTTGTCACCGTTCTCAAAGGCAATGTTGTACACCTGGCCGTCGCGGCGCACGGTGACTTCAACCCGTTTTGACAGGGCGTTGACCACGGAGATACCTACCCCGTGCAGGCCGCCTGAGAACTGGTAATTTTTGTTGGAGAATTTGCCGCCCGCGTGCAGACGACAGAGGATCAGCTCAACCGCCGGGACACCCTCTTCGGGATGAATATCCACCGGCATGCCGCGACCGTCGTCGATCACTTCCAGCGACTGGTCGGCGTGCAGAATGACGTCGACGCGTTTGGCATGACCCGCCAGCGCTTCGTCGACGCTGTTATCAATTACTTCCTGGCCCAGATGGTTTGGGCGCGTGGTATCGGTGTACATCCCCGGACGGCGGCGAACCGGCTCAAGCCCGGTGAGTACCTCAATGGCATCAGCGTTATAGGTTTGCGTCATGATTTAAACTAGCAATTCGCAGCGATTGTCAGAGGCTGTGCAGACCAAGAAAGTCGACAATCTGGGTGAAATGATCCTCAAAGCCCGTGAAGGCATGATTACCGCCCTCTTCTATAGTCTGGCGGCAGGAGGCGTAATACGCCACCGCCTGGCGGTAATCCAGCACTTCATCACCCGTCTGTTGCAGCAGCCAGATAAGATCTGGCGCTTCCAGCGGGTCAATCTGCATAACTTTGAGGTCGTAAATATGGCGTGACTCTAGCACATATTGCTGTCCGGTGTAGGGGTTCTCGTTGTGCCCCAGATAGCCCACCAGCAGCTCAAAAGGCCGCACCGCCGGGTTGACTACCACCGCAGGCACCATAAAGCACTGGGACAGCCAGGTGGCGTAATAGCCACCGAGAGATGACCCCACCACGCCAAAGGGCTCGCCGCCGTGGGCCATGACAATCGCCTCCAGCATTTCGGCGGCGTCGGCCGGGTAAGGCGGCAGCTGCGGGACGATCATCTCGACGTGGGGATGATTGACCTCCAGCCACTGTCGAAACAGCGTCGCTTTTGCCGAACGCGGGGAACTGTTGAACCCGTGCAAATAAAGGAGCGCAGACATCAGTAGCCTTCTGACGCAGTATCCGGGCGGAACTGCGAGCCTTCCAGGCGGCAGACTTCAGTCGTAAGCCGACCGTCGGGATGCAGATCCAGCCAGCGCCAGCCTGGGGCAATGGTGTCTAAGGTGAAGTTCGCACAGTGCGGTTTGAACTGCACGCAGGTGGAGGGCGTAGCCAGCAGGCGACGACCGTTCCAGTCGAGATCGAGTTCCTGGTGAATATGGCCGCAAAGTAGGTTATTGACCCGTGGGAATTTCATCAGCACCTGATCGAGATCTGCAGAGTTGCGCAGGCTGTGCTGATCGAGCCAGCTACATCCTGCTGGCAGCGGATGATGATGCAATAAAAGCAGGGTGTGACGCTCGGGATCGGCCGCCAGCTTTGCTTCGAGCCACTCCAGCTGAAACTCGCTCAGCTCGCCGTGCGGCACGCCGAAGACCTGGCTGTCGAGCAGCAGGATCTGCCAGTTGTCGCCTGAATGAACCCGCTTCGCAGGCGAAATCCCCGCATCCTGAAGCGCGCTGTACATCGAAGGTTGAAAATCGTGATTACCGGGTAACCAGACGCAGGGCGCATTAAAGCTCGCGATACCTTCAGCAAAATGCTGATAAGCCGCGGAGGTTTGATCCTGCGCCAAATCGCCCGTGGCGACAATCAGATCGCATTCGCGCTTCTGGGCATGAATGGCTTCCAGAACAGCCTGATAACTCTCCCAGGTATTAACACCCAACAGGGTTTCATGCTTTTTGGCAAACAGGTGAGTATCAGTAATTTGTAATACCCTGACTGGCGCCCCACCAGCAACAGTCAGGTTCAACAGGCTTTCCAAATGGTGTCCTTAGGTAGGTTTACGACGCTAACAAACCGGAATCGCCATTGCTCCATGTGCTAAACAATATTTTAGCCAGTCGGCTAAAAACTGGTTAATTTGATGCTTTTCGTCACGTTGATGCAACTTTTTATTTGGGTAATCATACCGCGCTTTGAAGCGGAAGATCTGCTGGCTTGAACACACTTCAGCGACCGTCGCGTCATGGTAGAGCCGCACCGTCATTGACGGCAGGCTCCAGTAGCTGATGGACGGCGCGGTTTGCTCAATCTCCACCAGGGTAGTGTAACGGGTTGATTCAACAATAGTTAACCGATACTGCGCGTTGCTCACCTGATAGCTCACTGTTTCACCGGCCACGTCGTTACGCGGCAGTAGTCGGCGTAATTGTGCGAAATTGGTCTCGCACAGACGCATCATTTCAGGGAAGTCAGGTGTATAACGCTTCATCTTTTCCACTCGTTTCGTAAGTCCTGATAATGCAGCTGTAGCCATTGCAAAGCGATGACAGAAGCCGCGTTGTCGATTTTCCCCTCTTTTACCCATTGATAAGCCTGCTCCCGACTTACCACATGAACCCGAATATCTTCGTTTTCATCAACCAGACCGTGAATCCCTTGCGCGGTCGTGGCGTCCACTTCGCCAACCAGAATTGACAGGCGCTCGCTGGTGCCCCCTGGGCTTGCCAGATAGCTGGTGATCGGTTTTGTCCGACCGACGTCCAGCCCGGCCTCTTCCATCGCCTCGCGGCGGGCGACATCTTCCGGCGTCTCGCCCTCTTCGATCATCCCGGCCACCATCTCAAGTAACCATGGGCTTTCGCTGGTATCCAGCGCGGCAATGCGAATCTGCTCTATCAGTACCACTTCGTCACGCACTGGGTCAAAGGGTAGCAAGACTGCGGCATGCCCGCGCTCAAAAATTTCGCGCCTGACTTCGCCACTCATTTCACCGTTAAACAAACGATGGCGAAAACGGTATAATTCCAGTGAAAAAAATCCGCTGTAGAGCGTTTCTCGTGCAATAATTTCTACATCGTTTTTTGTAAAAGTCACTGGCAACTTTTCTGGTTTATCCATGTTTGCATCCTGGTATAAATGGTGGCGTTAAGGTGAAATTCAATTCTGCTAAACTGCGGTTTCTACTACAGTATGGTAAATTGGTGCAAGTTACTGCCGCATGGCACGGAACGCCAACCTTTTGCAGTGGCGAAGTCTGCTAGAATCGGTAGATATTTTTTAATTAGATCAGCGCTAACTAAGCTTCACAACAAGGAAAGCAAATGAAGAAATTGCTCCCCATCCTCATCGGCCTGAGCCTGACGGGTTTCAGCGCGTTGAGTCAGGCAGAAGACCTGATACAGGTTTATAAGCAGGCACGTCTGAGCAACCCGGAACTGCGTAAATCCGCTGCCGATCGTGATGCTGCCTTTGAAAAAATTAATGAAGCACGCAGCCCATTATTACCACAGCTGGGTTTGGGTGCCGATTATACCTATAACAACGGTTATCGTGATGCTAACGGCGTCGACTCCAACGTCACCAGCGGTTCGCTCCAGTTAACCCAGACGCTGTTTGATATGTCCAAATGGCGTAACCTGAGCCTGCAGGAGAAATCTGCCGGTATTCAGGATGTCACCTATCAGACCGACCAGCAGACGCTGATCCTTAATACCGCAACCGCCTACTTCAAAGTGCTGAGCTCAATCGATACGCTCTCCTACATTGAAGCGCAGAAACAAGCTATCTATCGCCAGCTCGATCAGACCACCCAGCGTTTCAACGTGGGTCTGGTTGCCATCACTGACGTACAGAACGCCCGTTCACAATACGACAGCGTGCTGGCGAACGAAGTGACCGCGCGTAACGATCTGGATAACGCCGTTGAAGAGCTGCGTCAGGTCACCGGTAATTACTACCCGCAACTGGCATCGTTAAACGTTGATCACTTCAAAACTGAAAAGCCGCAGGCGGTGAATGCCCTGCTGAAAGAAGCTGAAAACCGTAACCTTAACCTGTTGCAGGCCCGTCTGAGCCAGGATCTGGCCCGCGAGCAGATCCGCCTGGCACAGGATGGCCATCTGCCGACCCTGAGCCTGAGTGCCTCCAGCGGCATTTCTAACACCAGCTACAGCGGTTCCCGCACCAGTGGTGCCCAGTACAACGACAGCGACGTTGGCCAGAACAAAATCGGCCTGAACTTCTCCCTGCCAATCTATCAGGGCGGCCAGGTCAACTCGCAGGTCAAACAGGCGCAGTACAACTTTGTCGGTGCCAGCGAGCAGCTTGAAAGCGCGCACCGCAGCGTTGTGCAGACCGTGCGTTCCTCCTTCAACAACGTGAACGCCTCTGTCAGCAGCATCAACGCCTACAAACAGGCCGTTGTCTCTGCCCAGAGCTCACTGGATGCGTCAGAAGCCGGTTACGCGGTGGGTACCCGTACCATTGTCGACGTGCTGGACGCGACCACCACGCTGTATAACGCCAAACAACAGCTCTCCAACGCCCGTTATAACTACCTGATTAACCAGCTGAACATCAAGCAGGCGCTGGGTACGTTGAACGAGCAGGATCTGGTTGCGCTCAACGGTTCATTAGGTAAACCGATCTCGACCACGCCTGAAGCCGTCGCGCCGGAAAACCCACAGCAGGACGCGTCTGCTGACGGTTTGACCCCTGCTACTGCACGCACCACCAGCAACTGATGCTGCTACCTGGCCTGGGTCCACCAGGCCGGGTAAATCCCCCCAGTCCGACAAAAATACGTAAGCCAACGTAAAGATCCTCCTCTTTGACTCCGATAGCTTCAATTTCCACCACTCATCCTCTATTCTGAGCGTTATTTTCTGTGTTTTACCACTGGGTCCTGGAAGACAATGATGAAACGGACAAAATCTATTAATCACGCCTCGTTCCGTAAAAGCTGGAACGCGCGTCATTTCACCCCTGTCGCCCTGGCGCTGAGCGCCGCTTTTATGCTGGCAGGCTGTGAAAAAACCGACGAAACGGTTTCCCTCTATCAAAACGCCGATGACTGTGCGGCCGCTACCGGCAAAAGCGCGGAGTGTACCACCTCGTACAACAACGCCCTGAAGGAAGCGGAACGTACCGCGCCGAAATACGCCAGCCGTGAAGACTGCGTGGCAGAGTTCGGTGAAGGCCAGTGCCAGCAGGCACCGACCCCGGCTCAGGCAGGCACCGCGCCAGCAGAAAACCAGGCGCAGGCCCAATCCAGCGGAAGCTTCTGGATGCCGTTGATGGCGGGTTACATGATGGGCCGTCTGATGAGCGGCGGTGCGGGCTATCAACAGCAGCCCCTGTTCAGCTCGAAGAACCCGGCCAGCCCGGCTTATGGCCAGTACACCGATGCCAGCGGCAAAGGTTACGGTGCCGCCCAGCCAGGCCGTACCATGAACGTACCTAAAACCGCGATGGCGCCAAAACCGGCCACCACTAATACCGTTACCCGCGGCGGCTTTGGTGATTCTGTTGCCAAACAGAACACCATGCAACGCAGCGCGGCCGGCACCTCAACTCGCTCTATGGGCGGCTGATAATGGAACGAGTCAGTATTGTTGAGCGCCCGGACTGGCGCGAAAAAGCCACCGAATACGGATTCAACTTTCACACCATGTACGGCGAGCCGTACTGGTGTGAAGATGCCTATTACAAGCTGACCCTCGCCCAGGTTGAGAAGCTGGAAGCGGTAACGGCAGAGCTGCATCAGATGTGCCTGAAGGTGGTGGAGAAGGTCATTAACAGCGATGAGCTGCTGACCAAATTCCGCATTCCGAAGCACACCTGGGGCTTTGTGCGTCAGTCATGGCTGACCCATCAGCCGTCGCTCTATTCGCGCCTCGATCTGGCGTGGGATGGCACCGGCGAGCCGAAGCTGCTCGAGAACAACGCCGATACGCCCACCTCGCTGTATGAAGCGGCCTTCTTCCAGTGGATCTGGCTGGAAGATCAGCAGAACGCCGGTCATCTACCGGAAGGCAGCGACCAGTTCAACAGCCTGCAGGAAAAGCTGATCGAGCGTTTCGCTGAGCTGCGCGAGCAGCATGGCTTCAATCTACTGCACTTTGCCTGCTGTCGTGACACGGTCGAAGATCGCGGCACGGTGCAGTATCTGCAGGATTGTGCCGCCGAGGCAGAAGTCGCCACTGAATTCCTCTATATCGAAGATATTGGCCTTGGCGAAAAAGGTCAGTTCACCGACACGCAGGATCAGGTGATCAGCAACCTGTTCAAGCTCTATCCGTGGGAATACATGCTGCGCGAAGTGTTCTCCACCAAGCTGGAAGATGCCGGCGTGCGCTGGCTGGAACCGGCCTGGAAGAGCATTATCTCCAACAAAGCCCTGCTGCCGTTGCTGTGGGAGATGTTCCCGGACCATCCCAATCTGCTGCCGGCGTACTTCGCGGAAGATGACTATCCACAAATGGATAAGTACGTCAAAAAGCCGATTTTCTCCCGCGAGGGAGCCAACGTGTCGATTATCGAAAACGGTAACACCGTGGAAGCGGTAGAAGGCCCGTATGGCGAAGAAGGAATGATCGTCCAGCAGTTCTGTCAGCTACCGAAGTATGGCGACAGCTATATGCTGATTGGCAGCTGGCTAATCAACGATCAGCCAGCCGGGATCGGTATTCGCGAGGATCGGGCGCTGATCACCCAGGATCTGTCCCGCTTCTATCCGCATATTTTTGTGGAGTAACCGCATTGCCGGGTGGCGGCTTCGCCTTACCCGGCCTACAAATCCCGTAGGCCCGGTAAGCGTAGCGCCACCGGGCGCTTTACCCCACCTGCACCGACAACATACTCAGGCTGCCCATCTCGATACCGTCCACCGGCGTAGTAATTGGCTCCTGGCCGTCCCATGCGCCCAGGACATAGAGCAGCGGCAGGAAGTGTTCCGCCGTCGGGTTAGAGAGCGAGCCGCCGTCGTGCGCCAGATAATTCACTAGCGGATGCTCTTCTGCCGGCCCTTGCCAGTTAAGGTTCGCTTTCACGTAATCATTGAAAGACGTCGCCCACGGATAAGGCGTATTTTCCCCGTGCCAGCGGGCGGTACGCAGGTTATGCACCACGTTGCCACTGGCTACCAGCATAATGCCTTCATCACGCAGAGACGCCAGCTTACGGCCCACCTCTAAGTGCCAGGCCGCCGGTTTGGTGCTGTCGATGCTGAGCTGCACCATCGGGATGTCGGCTTCCGGGTACATCTTGATCAGCACGCCCCAGGAGCCATGGTCAAAGCCCCACGCCTCTTTATCGAGGGTGACAGGGATCGGTGCCAGCAGATCCACCAGCTGCTGCGCCAGTGCCGGGGATCCCGGTGCTGGATAGTGCGTGTCGTACAGCGCCTGCGGGAACCCACCAAAATCATGGATGGTTTTCGGCGTTTCCATCGCGGTGACGCCGGTGCCACGGGTAAACCAGTGTGCGGAGACCACCACAATCGCCTTCGGACGCGGCAACGTCTCGCCCAGATGTCGCCAGGCGCGGGTGTAGACGTTATCTTCCAGCACATTCATTGGGCTACCGTGACCCAAAAACAGCGCTGGCATACGGGAAGAAGTCATGATGATATCCTTACACAAGGTGTCGATTTGATTGCTTTACCTTACCCGTTATCCGGATAAGATGAACTCAGATAACCATGATGAAGATCATCAGGAAATTTGAATGTAAGGGATCTGTAAAGGCGTCTGTACCCGCTCGCGTTGCGTGCGTTTAGCCTTTAATATGAATGAGAATCATTATCATAAGGAGAGGTGAATGTCAGTTCCCCTGATTCTGACTATTCTTGCAGGTGCCGCCACCTTTATCGGCGCCATGCTCGGCGTCCTGGGCCAGAAGCCCTCTAACCGCGTGCTGGCCTTTTCCCTCGGCTTTGCCGCCGGGATCATGCTGCTCATCTCCCTGATGGAGATGCTGCCTGCCGCCCTCGGTACGGAAGGCATGTCGCCGGTACTCGGGTACGGGATGTTTGTCATTGGTCTGCTGGGCTACTTTGCACTGGACAAAATGCTGCCCCACGCGCATCCGCAGGATCTGATGCAAAAGGGCAGTCAGCCGCTGCCGGGCAACCTGAGGCGTACAGCGATGCTGCTGACCCTCGGCATCAGCCTGCACAACTTCCCCGAAGGTGTCGCCACCTACGTGACCGCCAGCAACAATCTGGAGTTGGGTTTCGGTATTGCGCTGGCAGTCGCATTGCATAATATCCCGGAAGGACTGGCGGTAGCGGGCCCGGTCTATGCGGCCACGGGCTCAAAGCGTAAAGCGGTGTTTTGGGCAGGTATATCCGGCATGGCAGAGATCCTCGGCGGGGTGCTGGCGTGGCTGATTCTCGGCAGTCTGATTTCGCCGGTGGTAATGGCGGCCATTATGGCGGCAGTAGCAGGGATTATGGTGGCGCTGTCGGTGGATGAGCTGATGCCGCTCGCCAAAGAGATCGATCCGAATAACAACCCCAGCTACGGTGTGCTGTGCGGGATGTCGGTGATGGGACTCAGTCTGGTGCTGCTCCAGACGGCAGGAATAGGCTAAAAAAACGCCGGGTTATCCCGGCGTTTTTTATGCTGTGTTATCAGCTGGCTTTGCGCTCATGCGCCTGGCGATACGCCACCAGATCTTCGATGGTGACCACGGCCATGTTGTGTTTACCGGCGAATTCAATGCACTCCGGCGCGCGCGCCATAGAGCCATCATCATTGGTCAGTTCACACAGCACACCGGCAGGTTTGAAACCGGCCAGAGTCACCAGATCGATAGTCGCTTCGGTGTGGCCGCCGCGCGTCAGGACGCCACCCGGCTGCGCGCGCAGCGGGAATACGTGGCCCGGACGGTTCAGGTCAGAAGGTTTTGCGCCATCGGCAATGGCTGCGCGCACGGTGGTCACGCGGTCAGCAGCTGACACACCGGTGGTCACACCGCTGGCCGCTTCGATGGTCACGGTAAAACCGGTGCCATAGGCGCTGGTGTTGTTCTCTACCATCATCGGTAGATCCAGCTGCTTACGGCGATCTTCGGTGATACACAGGCAAACAATACCGCTGCCGTGACGGATGGTCAGCGCCATCTGTTCAACGGTCATGGTTTCGGCGGCGAAAATCATATCGCCTTCGTTTTCACGATCTTCATCGTCAAGCACCATCACGCCGCGACCTTCGCGAAGCGCAGCAAGCGCGTGTTCTACACGGTCAGCAGAGGTGCCGAAAGAGGAAAGGAGCGTCTGATTCATGGTAAAAAAACCTCATTAAAATTATGGTTACCAGAATCAGGGCAGTCTTAGGAGCGCCGTAGTACGGCAAAAAAATAACGTGAGCGGGCCTCGCCCGGCTGGTTCGTTACTCTCTCCCATCCGGACTTTAACCGTCGGCCCCGGAATTACACCGGATCTGCTGACCTTTGAGTTTGCACCCAAAGCGCTCGCGGGCTTTCAACGCGAAGGTTGATTTACCGCCGGTGGGGAATTTCGCCCCGCCCTGAGAATAAGCGGGATAACTATAACGCTAATGATTATGTTCGGCAACGCATAAGCTTCACACAATTCTGGTTTAAGGATCGCGGTTACGCGCTACAATGGTCGTTAACACCTTTTCTTCAAGGGAACTACCATGATCGACCCAAAAAAAATTGAACAACTTGCCCGCCAGGTCCATGAATCCATGCCGAAAGGCGTACGTGAGTTTGGTGATGATGTTGAGAAGAAGATCCGCCAGGTGCTGCAGTCGCAGCTGATGCGTCTGGATCTGGTCAGCCGTGAAGAATTTGACGTGCAGACGCAGGTGCTGCTGCGTACCCGCGAGAAAATCGCCCTGCTGGAACAGCGTCTGACCGAGCTGGAAAACCGCAACGTCGTTGACGAAGTGAAACCGGCGCCGGCGATCCCACCGGTGGATAACGTGGAATAATTCCCGGCGGCGCTGCGCTTGCACGGGCCTACAAGGTAAACGCAAAACGGCAACCCAGGTTGCCGTTTTTAATGTTTACCCCCTCTCCCTGTGGGAGAGGGTTGGGGTGAGGGCATCAGCCCGCACGAATTACTGACTGTCTTTCTGGATCTTCTTAATGATGTTGGTGGTTGAACACCCGTCCTCAAAGTTGAGCACCATCACTTCCCCGCCGTTAGCCCACACCTCTTCGCTACCCGCGATCTGTTCAGGCTTGTAGTCACCGCCTTTGACCAGCAGATCCGGCAGGATCCCGGCAATCAGGCGCTGCGGCGTGTCTTCCTCGAACGAAACCACCCAGTCCACCGCTTCCAGCGCGCCGAGCACAATCATGCGCTGCTCAAGCGGGTTCACCGGACGGGTCTCGCCCTTCAGCCGTTTGGTAGAGGCATCGCTGTTAACCGCCACAATCAGACGGTCGCCCAGCTTGCGCGCGTTCGCCAGATAGGAGACGTGGCCCGCGTGCAGAATGTCGAACACGCCGTTGGTCATCACCACTTTCTCACCACGCTTACGCGCGGCGGCCACCGCCACTTTCAGCTCGTCTTCGCTCATCACGCCAAAGCCGGTATCGGCACGACCGCGTACCGCGTTTTCCAGTTCGATAGGCGAAACGGTAGAGGTCCCCAGTTTACCCACCACCACGCCCGCGGCGGCATTAGCAAAGTAGCAGGCCTCTTCCAGGGTATTACCCGCGGCCAGGGTGGCCGCCAGCACGCCGATAACGGTATCACCGGCACCGGTGACGTCATACACTTCCTGCGCCTGGGTTGGCATATGCAGCGGCGCTTTGCCCGGCTGCAGCAGGGTCATCCCCTGCTCGGAGCGGGTCACCAGCAGCGCGGAGAAGTCGAAATCGGCGATGATCTTCATGCCGCGCTCAACGATCTCCTCTTCGGATTTACATTTACCCGCCACAGCTTCGAATTCAGACAGGTTTGGCGTGAGCAGCGTCGCCCCGCGATAGCGTTCAAAATCGGTGCCTTTCGGGTCGATCAGCACCGGCACGCCGGCATTACGCGCCAGCGTAATCATCTGCTGAACGCTGGCCAGCGCCCCTTTGGCGTAGTCGGAGAGCACCAGCGCGCCGATATTGCCCAGCGCCTGGTTGATGCGCTCGTGCAGCGGCTCAGGATCCACGCCTTCGAAACCCTCTTCAAAGTCGAGGCGGATCAGCTGCTGGTTGCGTGACAGCACGCGCAGCTTGGTGATCGTCGGGTGCGTCGGGACAGAAACGAAATCACATTTGACGTTCACATCCGCCAGGGTCTTGCTCAGTGCCCGTGCGGCGTCATCGATGCCGGTCAGCCCCACCAGGCGCGAATGCGCGCCGAGAGAAGCAATGTTCATCGCCACGTTTGCCGCGCCGCCAGGACGCTCTTCAATGGTATCCACCTTCACCACCGGGACCGGGGCTTCCGGGGAAATGCGGCTGGTTGGCCCATACCAGTAGCGATCCAGCATCACATCGCCAACCACCATAACTCCAGCACGTTCAAACTCTGGCAGTGTTACTTTCATTCCTGACTCCAGAAAGATTCACAATTTGCGCGCGATAATATCACACTTGTTTTGTTACGCACGGTTCCACCAGCCACTTCTGCCAGCAGGCACGCACCAGCTCTCGCTCGGCGTTAAAACAGTCCAGCGGCAGATGCCCGGGCTGCTCCTGCAGGGCCAGATGGTGCAGCTCATCGCGCAGCGTGGTGTAGGCGCGGGTCAATGCCAGCGCCTCGTGCTCGTCCATAATGTCGTTTTGCGCCAGCAGCTCCAGAATGCGCACGTTATCCGACCAGCGGGTGAGCTTCGGCTTGCTGTGCGCGTCACGCAGCACCAGGTACTGGGTGATAAATTCAATGTCGGTGATCCCGCCCTCATCGGCTTTGATATCAAAGCGATCGCGGTGTTTATTTCCCAGATGGGCGCGCATCTTCTCGCGCATCTCGCGCACTTCGGTTTGCAGCGTCGGGCCCTCGCGCGTGGCGGTCAGCACGTCGCGACGAATGGTATCGAACTGCGCTTTCAGCTGCGGATCGCCATACACCACCCGGGCGCGCACCAGGGCCTGATGCTCCCAGGTCCAGGCCTCGTTCTGCTGATAATCAGCGAAGGCGTCGGTGGAGGTGACCAGCATGCCCGCCGCCCCGGACGGACGCAGGCGGGCGTCCACCTCATACAGAATGCCGGACGAGGTGCGGGTGCTGAAGAGGTGCATAATGCGCTGGGCGAGGCGCAGATAGAACTGACGCCCGTCGATCTCGCGCTCGCCGTCGGTCATTACGTCCACCGGGCAGTCGTGGAGGAAAATCAGATCCAGATCGGAGCTGTAGCCCAGCTCCCAGCCGCCCAGTTTGCCGTAGCCCACCACCGCAAAGCCGCGTCCTTCGCGATCGGCCAGGTGCTTCGGCTGGCCGTAACGCGCCACCATCTGCACCCACGCCTGATGGACCACCGCATCGATAATCGCTTCCGCCAGCCAGGTTAAGTGATCGCTCACTTTCATCACTGGCAGCGTGCCGGAGATATCGGCCGCCGCCACGCGCAGCAGCTGCGCCTGTTTAAACTGACGCAGCGCCTCCAGCTGTTGCTCTTCGTCCTCTTCCGGCACGCGCAGCAGATACTGGCGCAGCTCGTCGCGATAGGCGTCGGTCGCCGTCGGCTGGTAAAGGGTGTTGGGATCGAGCAGCTCGTCCAGCAGCAGCGGATAGCGTGCCAGCTTGCTGGCAATCATCGGCGAGGCGGCGCAGAGGGAAATCAGGTGCTTGAGCGCCCCCGGAAACTCGCTGAGCAGCTCCAGATAGGTGGTACGGGTGATGATCCCGCTCAGCAGCGGGGTCAGGCGCGACAGCGGCACCGGGGCATCGGCCCGGGAGCAGACGTCGCTGAGCAGGTGCGGCATCAGGTGATCCAGCACCTGGCGGCCGCGCGGGCCAATGGCGCGCTTGTTCAGCTCAAGGCGGAAATCGGCAATCAGCGCCACGACCCGATGGCGATCCTCATCGCTGAGGTGGGTCAGCACCGGGGTGGTGTCGTCCTCCTGCAGCGCATCCTGCCATAGCTCACGCCAGTGTTCGGACAGCTCATCGTCCTGGGATTCGCTCTCATCGTCGCCGATCAGGTCGTTAAAAATACGCCGCACCGCTGCCATATGTGCATCCAGCGCGTCGGTCAGCGCCTGCCAGTTGTCTACGCGCATTCCCCAGGCGAGGCGGGCGCGGTTAAGCTCATCCCCCGGCAGGGTCTGGGTTTGTTCGTCATTGATGCTCTGGAGCAGGTTTTCCAGACGCCGCAAAAAGAGGTAGGCCTCGCGCAGGATCCGGTCATCGCCTTCCGGCAGCAGGTGCAGCTGAGCGATAGCGGACAGGGTTGGCAGCAGGGAGCGGGACTGTAGCGAGGGCTCGCGCCCGCCGCGGATCAGCTGGAAGACCTGGACGATAAACTCGATCTCGCGGATGCCGCCCGCCCCCAGCTTGATGTTGTCCTTCAGGCCGCGACGACGCACTTCCCGGGCAATCATCCCTTTCATGTTGCGCAGCGACTGGATGACGCTGAAATCAATGTAGCGACGGAACACGAACGGGCGCAGCATGGCGCGCAGCTCGTTGGCGTACACATCGGCGTTATCGCCCATGATCCGCGCCTTAACCATCGCGTAGCGTTCCCAGTCGCGGCCCTGCTCCTGGTAATAATCTTCCAGCGCGGCAAAGCTCAGCACCAGCGGGCCGCTGTCGCCGAACGGACGCAGGCGCATATCCACCCGGTAGACAAAGCCGTCCTGGGTGGGTTGATCCAGCGCCTTAATCAACCGCTGCCCCAGGCGGGTGAAGAACTGGGCGTTATCCAGCTCGCGACGTCCGCCGCGGGTGGCGCCCTTCTCCGGCCAGGCGAAGATCAGATCGATATCCGAGGAAAAATTGAGTTCGCCGCCGCCCAGTTTGCCCATGCCTAATATCAGCAGCGGCTGCGGAGTGCCCTCCTCGCTGCACGGCGTGCCCCATTCGCGGCAGCAGGCGTCGTACAGCCAGTCGCGGGCGGCGACGATCAGCGTCTCCGCCAGGTGGCTTAACTGCTGCAACGTGCTCTCTTCACTCACCCGCATCAACGCCTGCGCCCAGGCGATGCGTACCATCACCCGACGGCGGAACTGGCGCAGCGCGCGCATCAGCGCAGCTTCATCGCTGATGTCCGCCAGCGCGTCCTGTAACCACTGCGCGTAGTGCTGCCACTCGTCCGCCTGAGGTGCCGAGGCTTCAAGTTCCGCCAGCCAGTCAGGATGGGCGGTGACGCTCTCCTGCACAAAGTCGCTGAAGGTCAGTACCTGTCGCGCCTGCTCGCTTAACGACGAAGCGGGTAATGCTTCCGGCAGACGCTCACATACCGTCTGCCACTGCTGCTCTAAGGGTGAAGAAAGCGGCATCATGGGGGTTCCTTGCCTGCGTTAACGTTTTCCGCTGTGCAGCCAGAATGGCTCCTGCGAAATGGCTTCGTTGCGGAAATGCTCAATTTCAATGTGCTGGCGGGTTTTGATGGCATACAGCAGCCCTTGCCAGTTCTCCAGCCATGCGCGGGCGACCGGGCCGTCATAGGCCCCTGCCAGCAGCAGAATGCTGTCGACGTTACGCGCCAGACGGATCAGCTGATCGCCGTACTGATCGCCCAGCGGATGTCCGAAAATGGTTTTCAGCTCAGCGGCGTGGCGGGACAGGTGGATATCGGCGAAACGTTTAAAGTTATCCGCAATTTTGGTCTCCCCCTTCGCATCGAGGAAGCTGCGCCAGCCGCGGGTCACCAGGAACTCGGTGAGCGCCAGTTTGGCAGTAGCGGTTTGCGGATTGTAGACCGCCGTTTCGGCAGAGACGTCAGAAGCCATCAGGGCGTCGGCCTGGGTCAACAGATCACGTAAGTGAGCACTCGCTTTACGTGGCACAATGCCGCCGAACAGCGTCAGGCTGTGACGCACCAGCGCCATCGCCGCCAGCACCTGTTCTTTGGCCCCTTTCACGCCGCGGATCCACAGCTCTTCGTGGTACTGCCACTGGCTCAGGGCCAGCTCCAGCGAGGCTTCAAAGCCCTGCTCGACCGAAGATTTCGGTGCGAGGCGCAGAATGTCGGTGGGTTTCAGGAGACGCGGGGCGTTGCCCTGGGCCAGATGATAGCCGCGAGCGGCTTTGCTCAGGCTGCCCTGACGCAGACCGCTCTGGGTCACCAGCTTGCGGGCCAGCTTCAGCACGTCATCGGCGTGGCCTTCCAGCAGCTCAAGCTCCAGCTCGCAGATCGGCTCCTGGAACTCCCCGGCTTTCACTTCGCCCAGGTCGAGGGCAATTTCGATCCGGCTTTTACCTTCGTTCACCAGCCACTTCTCGCGCCAGAAATCGGTGCTGAACAACGGGCTGACGCGCTCCGCCAGACCGTCTGGCAGCCCGCCTTCCGGCCACACTTCCGCGGGGAAGCGCGCCAGCTCCAGCTCAGGCTGGCTGATATCAACGTTGTATTCCGGGCGCTGATGCAAGCCGCCGACCACGCGACCGCCGATTTTCATGGTCATCTCGTAACGCCCGTCCACGCCACGGATGCGCAGCCCACGGTCATGACGGCGCAGCCACAGGTCCTGCGTTTCGTAATAGATGTTGAGCAGTTGCACCGGCGCGTGATGCTCGCCGGTCAGCTGATGCAGATGGTTTCGCAGCGCGTCAACGCTGTCGCTTTCAACGATAAACTTTAATTCGATTTCCTGAGCCATGGCCTTGTTCTTTTTGATTGCAATATCGTGGGGTAAATTACGGCGAACTTACTCGCCACTTTTTTGTCAGTAGATAGTATTTTGCGCCAGATTGCCACGCAATGGGCAATTTGACGGGCGTAAAGTTTGCTACAGTGGGCAACAGCGCACAGAGGATTCCGAATGCTGACGAATCCTTTGAGCCTGAAGGCTGTTTCCACTAATATCGTTCCACTTTTCATGAAAATAACGACTGCCTGATGCTTAAATTACGCCTGATCGGACTGACATTACTTGCTTTTAGCGCCGCGACCGTGGTCCACGCAGAAGAGAAGCGCTACGTTTCTGACGAACTGAATACCTGGGTACGCAGCGGTCCGGGTGACAATTATCGCCTCGTGGGTACGATTAATGCCGGCGAGGAAGTGGTGCTGTTGCAGAGCAACGCGGAATCCAACTATGGCCAGGTGCGCGACAGCAGCGGCCGTACCGCCTGGATCCCCCTGAAAGAGCTTAGCACCGACCCGAGCCTGCGCACCCGCGTGCCGGATCTGGAAAACCAGGTCAAAACCCTGACCGACAAGCTGACCAATATCGACGCCACCTGGAACCAGCGCACCGCTGAGATGCAGCAGAAAGTGGCCCAGAGCGACGGCGTCATCAACGGTCTCAAAGATGAGAACCAGAAGCTGAAGAACGAGCTGATCGTCGCGCAGAAAAAGGTGAGCGCGGCCAACCTGCAGCTGGATGACAAACAGCGCACCATCATCATGCAGTGGTTTATGTATGGCGGCGGCGTGCTGGGTATGGGTCTGCTGCTGGGTCTGGTGCTGCCGCATCTGGTGCCGAGCCGTAAGCGTAAAGACCGTTGGATGAACTAAGTCGCCATCTCTGCCACACTTACGTATTATTTTGCCAATATTTGATACGGGAGAGTGTGGCGTGAAGATTTATCTGGTCGGTGGTGCGGTTCGTGATGCGTTGTTAGGTCTGCCGGTCAAAGATAAAGACTGGGTGGTGGTGGGCGCCACCCCTCAGGCGATGCTCGACGCGGGTTACCAGCAGGTAGGCCGCGATTTCCCCGTGTTTCTGCACCCCCAAAGCCGCCAGGAGTACGCTCTGGCGCGTACCGAGCGCAAATCCGGCGTCGGCTATACCGGGTTTATCTGCCATGCCGACCCTGATGTCACCCTCGAAGACGATTTACAGCGCCGCGATCTGACCATCAATGCCCTCGCGCAGGATGAAAACGGTCATATCGTCGATGCTTACGGCGGTAAACAGGATCTGCAAAACCGCATCCTGCGCCATGTCTCCCCCGCCTTCTCTGAAGATCCGCTCCGCGTGCTGCGCGTGGCGCGCTTTGCTGCCCGCTATGCCCATCTGAGCTTTCGCATCGCCGATGAAACTATGACGCTGATGACGGCGATGACCGAGGCAGGCGAGCTGGAACACCTCACCCCGGAGCGCGTGTGGAAAGAGACCGAGAGTGCGCTCACCACCCGTAATCCGCAGGTTTACTTCCAGGTGCTGCGCGACTGCGGGGCGCTGAAGGTGCTGTTCCCGGAAGTGGATGCGCTGTTTGGCGTACCAGCCCCGGCGAAGTGGCACCCGGAAATTGATACCGGCATCCATACTCTGATGACCTTAAGCATGGCGGCGATGCTCAGCCCGGAGGTGGACGTGCGCTTCGCTACCCTCTGTCATGACCTCGGCAAGGGCTTAACGCCGCCCGAGCTGTGGCCACGCCATCACGGACACGGCCCGGCGGGGGTCAGGCTGGTTGAGAAGGTCTGCCAGCGCATGCGGGTGCCGAATGAGATCCGCGATCTGGCGAAGCTGGTCGCCGAGTTCCATGACCTGATCCACACCTTCCCCATCCTCAAACCGGCCACCATTGTGAAGCTGTTCGACAGCATCGACGCCTGGCGCAAGCCACAGCGCGTGGAGCAAATCGCCCTGACCAGCGAGGCTGACGTGCGCGGGCGCACCGGGTTTGAAGCCAGCGACTATCCGCAGGGGCGGTTGCTGCGTGAAGCCTGGGAGGTGGCGAAAGCCGTGCCGACTCAAGCGGTGATCCAGGCCGGCTTTAAAGGGCCAGAGATTCGGGAAGAGTTAACAAAACGGCGGATTCAGGCGGTAGCGGACTGGAAGGAACAGCGTTGCCCTCAGCCGAAAGACTGAGGGCAGTGAGTCATCAGAAGAAGACCACGTAAACTGCGGCCGCCACGATAAAGCGATAGATGGCGAACGGGATAAACGAGATGCGCTTGATCAGCTGCAGGAAGGTTTTGATGGCGATCAGCGCCACGATAAAGGCGGTGATAAAGCCCACGGCAAACATCGGAATGTCGCCTGCGGTCAGGAAGTGGTAGCTCTTGTAGAGATCGAGCGCGGTCGCCCCCATCATCATCGGCACCGCCAGCAGGAACGAGAACTCAGAGGCGGCATAGCGGCTCACGCCCATCAGCATCCCGCCTGAAATCGTCGCCCCGGAGCGGGAGAAGCCCGGCCACAGCGCCAGACACTGGAAGCAACCAATCATAAACGCCTGACGGTAGGTCATGTCATCCAGACCCTCCGCGCGCGGCTCTTTTGGCTTCAGCAGTTCAGCGGCAATCAGCAGCACGCCACCGACCACCAGCGCGTACATCACGTTTATCGGGTTAAACAGCGATTTGATGGTGTCGTGCAACACCAGGCCCAGCACCACCGCCGGGATCATCCCGAGCAGAATGTGCACCAGGGTCAACCGCCCTTTTCCGGTGCCTTCATGCGGCGGATGACCAAAGTGAATGCCAATCAGCCCGAACAGACGGCGCCAGAACATCACCACCACCGCCAGAATGGATCCTAACTGGATCACCACCTCAAAGGTTTTCGCCGTTTCGCCTTCGAACCCCAGCAGATGGCCAACAATAATCATGTGGCCCGTACTGGAAACCGGCAAAAACTCTGTCAATCCTTCGACCACACCCAGTATTGCTGCCACCAGCAGGGAGTGCATATCGCTCATCAATAAACCCCTAAAAAGACAGAAAAAACGGGTTACCCGGAGGGTAACCGCAGAAGGAACAGCTGTAAGACTGATTTAACAGGAATTGGTTTAACTATTATACCGTTAAATGTTTCCTTTCAGATTTTGGCTACGCTCAATAATAACGCCCACATTGGCCGCCCGCGCCACCGCGCCCGGCTTGCTGACTTTGATGCGCACCCACGGGGAATTAAAGCGGCTAAGCAGCAGTTCCGCCACCTCTTCCGCCACGCGCTCCACCAGCGCAAAACGCTGGCCTTCCACGTGGCTGATGACGGTTTCACTGACGTCGGCATAGCTCAGGCAGTCGTTCACATCATCGCTTTTCGCGGCGGCGACGTTATCCCAGCCCATTTCGATATCGAACACTAATTTCTGCTCGATGGTCTGTTCCCAGTCATACACCCCGATAGTGGTGATTACCGAAAGTTGCTCTATAAATACTATATCCATCACGACCTGCCTGGTTTTTGGCTAAACCGGATACCACTCCCGGCGAATTATGCGTATTATCCACAGATGCTAAGTACAAAACGATATTTTCAAAACGGAACAGCGTTATGAGTGCAATCGCGCCTGGAATGATCCTCCTTGCCTACCTTTGCGGCTCAATATCCAGCGCCATTCTGGTCTGCCGTATCGCCGGGTTGCCTGACCCACGCGAGAGTGGTTCCGGGAATCCGGGGGCGACCAATGTACTACGAATTGGCGGCAAAGGAGCAGCCGTAGCGGTTCTGATTTTTGACGTCCTGAAAGGCATGCTTCCCGTCTGGGGGGCGTATGCACTGGGCGTGACGCCGTTCTGGCTGGGGCTGATTGCCATCGCCGCCTGTCTGGGCCACATCTGGCCGGTCTTCTTCGGTTTCAAAGGCGGTAAAGGCGTAGCCACTGCCTTCGGTGCCATTGCCCCTATCGGCTGGGATCTCACCGGCGTGATGGCCGGCACCTGGCTGCTCAGCGTGTTGCTCAGCGGTTACTCTTCTCTGGGTGCCATCGTCAGCGCGCTGATTGCCCCGTTTTACGTCTGGTGGTTCAAACCCCAGTTCACCTTCCCGGTGTCGATGCTCTCCTGCCTGATCCTGCTGCGTCATCATGACAACATCCAGCGCCTGTGGCGTCGTCAGGAGACCAAGATCTGGGCCCGGCTGAAGAGAAAGAAGAAAGATCCGCAGTAAGGCGTCGCTGTAAAACCCCTTTCGCCTTAACCCCTTCGTTATGCCTTATAACCAAATGTGATTTAGATCGTTTTCTTGCTGTGAGTACTCTTTTTGTTCGTACAGCCAACACAACATAAGAAAATGACAGAGATCGCAGATCCAACCTCACTTGCAACGGCAGGAAAAACTCCCGACGGGGAGATCAAATGGGTCCGTAACGCAGCGGACGTCACCCAACTGGTCAATGAAGGCTCACAGGGCCGGGCCAATGCGCGCATCGTCATCGGCATTGCCCTGGGCGGTATCTTTCTCGATGCCTACGACCTGGGTGCGCTGGCGTTCGGGATCAAAGACATTACCCGCGAGTTCAACCTCACCCCCGCGGGCACCGGCATGGTGGCCTCGGCGATCACCTTCGGCGCCATTGTCGGGGCGCTCATTGGCGGCTACCTGACGGATAAAATCGGGCGCTACCGGGTCTTTATGGCCGATATGGTGTTCTTTGTGGTCGCGGCCATCGCCTGTGCCTTTGCCCCAAACGAGTACGTGCTGGCCGGGGCGCGCTTTGTGATGGGTCTGGGCGTGGGGATCGATCTTCCGGTGGCGATGGCCTTCTTAAGCGAGTTCGCGAGGCTAAAAGGCCCCGGCAACAAAGCCGCCAGCGTCGCGATGTGGTGCCCTACCTGGTATACCGCAATCAGCATCTCTTATCTGCTGGTGCTCTTCTTCTATGGCGTGCTGCCAGAGACGCACAGCGACTGGCTGTGGCGGATTATCCTTGGCTTCGGGGCGCTTCCCGCCCTGGCGATCATCGCCATCCGCAGCCGGTATATGAGTGAATCCCCGGTCTGGGCGGCGAATCAGGGCAACCTGAAAGAGGCGGCCTCGATTCTGCGCAAGGCATACAACATCAATGCCCACGTGCCGCAGGAGGCGCTCGACCAGCCCGCCCCGGTGGTGAATAAAGCCAGCTGGCGTAACTACCTGAATCTGTTCCGCGGGGTCTATCTGCGCCGCACTACGCTGGCCACGCTGCTGTCGATTGTGTCGTCCTTCGCCTATAACGCCGTGGCTTTTGGCCTGCCGGTGATTATCTCCAGCTTCTTTGTGCAGTCGATGCTGACCACCATTCTTATCTCGCTGGCCCTGAACCTACTGTTTGCGTTTGTCGGCGGTCTGCTGGCGGTGCGACTGGTTCCACGCTTTGGCGCATGGCGGATGTCGCTGGGGGGGTATGCCTGTCAGCTTACGGCCCTGGTGGTGCTGGCGATTATTGGTCGTCCGGAAGGTGCTGCGGAAGGGATCGCAGCGGTGGCGATGCTGGCCCTGTTCCTGTTCGGCCAGGGCTTTGGTCCCGGGGCGCACACCATGACCTTTGCTTCGCTCAGTTACCCGACGTCGCTGCGCGGGGTCGGCGTGGGGCTGAACCAGACGCTGATGCGCAGCAGCTCGACGCTGTCGCTGTTTATGTTCCCGCTGCTGGTGGCGTCGATGGATACGGCTGTTTTCTGGGTGATTGCCCTTGCGCCGCTGATTGGGTTGGTTTCGCTACTGGCGATCCGCTGGGAGCCCTCCGGGTATGATATTGATGCGGAGGATTATCGGTAAGTTTCTCTTTTCAAGGAGTGGAATCGTTCCGTTCACCTCATGTCCAGCAGAATATGAAATGAACGGAACCGGTGAACGTGGCGTCCAGCCCTTGTCATCCGGTCTCCGGTTCGCCGATTTCAGCGGGGACTCAACACCCGTGCCACGCTCAGGCAACGGAGAAGCCGGGTGGCGGCTACGCCTTACCCGGCCTACAAACCCACAACATGCACGATCTGTAGGCCCGGCAAGCATAGCGCCGCCGGGCATTGCCGCCCCATCCATAAGTGACTCATATGACAGCCTTCATTTCCGCCAGGGCATACTGAAAATATCCCGATAGCGAGCAGATGGATGACGTATGTTAGCAACTCAGAGGGTTGATAAAACGGTAAAAGGCTGGCAAGCCTCGCTTGCTTTGCAGTTTTGTCACACTCCTGAAAAAACCCTCCTTCATTCTGCCCGCCACGTCGGGCCGCTCACCGTGCAACGCCCGTTCTATCCCGAAGACGAAACTTGTCACCTCTACCTGCTGCACCCGCCGGGCGGGATTGTCGGCGGAGATGAACTGACGATCGACGTTCACCTTGAGGCCCGCAGCCACGCGCTGATCACCATGCCCGGTGCCAGCAAGTTCTATCGCAGCACTGGTGCCCTGGCGCGGCTGGATCAGCACTTCACCCTGGATGAGAACGCCATTCTGGAGTGGCTGCCGCAGGACACCATTTTCTTCCCCGGCGCGAATGCCGCCCTGCGCTCGGTGTTTCATCTGCAGCGCAGCAGCACCCTGCTGGCCTGGGAGCTGTTTTGCCTCGGCCGCCCGGTGATCAATGAGCCCTTCAGCCACGGACGCATTGAGAGTCGCCTTGAGGTCTGGCTCGAGGGCGAACCGCTGCTGATCGAGCGCCAGCATCTGGCCGACGGCGATCTGACGCCCGTGGCGGAACACCCGTGGATCGGCACCCTGCTGTTTTATCCGGCGACCGAAACGCAGCTGGAGGAGGCCCGCGAGGCCCTGGCACCGCTGGATCATTTCGCGGGCGCGACCCTCACCGACGGCCTGCTGTCGGTCCGTTTTCTGGCCCATGACAACCTGATTTGCCAGCAGGCGATGCGCGAGATCTGGCAGCGCCTGCGCCCGCAGCTCACCGCCAAAGCCCCCTGCTCGCCCCGAATCTGGCACACCTGAGAGACGCACGATGGAACTGACCCCCAGAGAAAAAGACAAGCTGTTGCTGTTTACCGCCGCGCTGGTGGCCGAGCGCCGTCTCGCCCGCGGCGTGAAGCTCAATTACCCGGAATCGGTGGCCCTGATCAGCGCCTTCATTATGGAAGGGGCGCGCGACGGGCAGACGGTGGCGGAGCTGATGGAAGCCGGCCGCCACGTCCTGACCCGCAGCCAGGTGATGGAGGGCGTGCCGGAGATGATCCCGGACATTCAGGTGGAGGCCACCTTCCCGGACGGCTCCAAGCTGGTCACCGTTCACAATCCGATCCTGTAAGGGGGCAGCATGATCCCAGGCGAATATCAGATACAACCCGGACAGATCGTTATCAATGCCGGGCGCAACACGCTGACGACGATCGTCGAGAACCACGGGGATCGGCCGATCCAGGTCGGATCCCATTACCATTTTTACGAAGTCAATCCGGCGCTGAAGTTCGATCGTGAGCCAACCAAAGGCTTCCGGCTGAACATTGCCGCCGGCACCGCCGTGCGCTTCGAGCCGGGGCAAAAGCGCACCGTCACCCTGGTGCAGGTGGCGGGCGCACAGCGCATCGTCGGCTTTCGCGGCGAGGTAATGGGCGAGGTGGATCATGGCTGAGATCTCGCGTCAGGCCTATGCCGACATGTTTGGCCCCACCACCGGGGATAAAGTGCGGCTGGCCGATACCGAGCTGTGGATCGAGGTGGAACAGGATCTGACGATCTACGGCGAAGAGGTTAAATTCGGCGGCGGGAAGGTGATCCGCGACGGCATGGGCCAGGGGCAAATGACGGCGCAGGATTGCGTGGATCTGGTCCTGACCAATGCGTTGATCGTCGATCACTGGGGGATCGTCAAAGCTGATATCGGCGTCAAGGATGGCCGGATCGTTGCCGTCGGCAAAGCCGGTAACCCGGACATTCAGCCCGGTGTGACCATCCCGATTGGCGCGTCCACCGAAGCGATCGCCGCCGAAGGCAAGATCGTCACCGCGGGCGGGGTGGATACCCACATCCACTGGATCTGCCCGCAGCAGGCGGAAGAGGCGCTGGTCTCCGGCGTCACCACCATGATCGGCGGCGGCACCGGGCCTGCTGCCGGAACCCATGCCACCACCTGCACGCCGGGTCCCTGGTATATCGCGCGGATGCTCCAGGCCGCCGACACCCTGCCGGTGAATATCGGCCTGCTGGGCAAAGGCAACGCTTCCAACCCGGATGCCCTGCGCGAGCAGGTTGCGGCGGGTGCGATTGGCCTGAAAATTCATGAGGACTGGGGTTCAACCCCTGCGGCGATCGACTGCTCCCTGACGGTGGCGGATGAGATGGATATCCAGGTGGCGCTGCACAGTGACACTCTCAACGAGGCCGGTTTTGTGGAAGACACCCTGGCGGCCATCGCCGGGCGCACCATCCACACCTTCCACACCGAAGGGGCGGGCGGCGGCCATGCGCCGGATATCATCACCGCCTGCGCGCACCCGAATATTCTGCCCTCCTCCACCAACCCGACCCTGCCGTATACGGTCAACACCATCGACGAGCATCTGGACATGCTGATGGTCTGCCACCACCTCGATCCGGATATTGCCGAGGACGTGGCCTTTGCCGAATCGCGCATTCGCCGGGAGACCATCGCCGCCGAGGACGTGCTGCACGACATCGGCGCCTTCTCCCTCACCTCGTCGGATTCGCAGGCAATGGGCCGGGTAGGCGAAGTGATTATCCGCACCTGGCAGGTGGCGCACCGCATGAAGGTGCAGCGCGGCCCGCTGCCAGAGGAGACAGGCGATAACGATAACCTGCGGGTGAAACGCTATATCGCCAAGTACACCATCAACCCGGCGCTGACCCACGGCATTGCCCACGAGGTCGGGTCGATTGAGGCCGGAAAGCTGGCGGATCTGGTGGTCTGGTCCCCCGCCTTCTTTGGCGTGAAGCCCGCCACCATCGTCAAAGGCGGGATGATCGCCTGCGCGCCGATGGGCGACATTAACGCCTCGATCCCCACCCCGCAGCCGGTGCACTACCGGCCAATGTTTGGCGCGTTGGGTGCCGCCCGTCACGCCACCCGCCTGACGTTTCTTTCCCGGGCCGCCGCCGACCACGGCATCGCGCAGCAGCTGAACCTGCAGAGCGCCACCGCGGTGGTAAAAGGCTGCCGGACGGTGAAAAAGGCCGACATGATCCATAACGGCCTGCAGCCGAACATTACCGTCGACGCGCAAACCTACGAGGTGCGCATTGACGGGGAACCGATCACCAGCGAACCGGCAGAGGTTCTGCCGATGGCGCAACGCTATTTTCTGTTCTGAGGAGAAATTATGCTCACCTTAACCCAACGCCTCGACCATTCGCACCCCGTCACCGCCCGCGTGACGCTGCCGATTGATGTCCGGGTCAAGAGCCGCGCCCGCGTGGTGCTGGACGACGGACGCGACGCGGGGCTGATGCTGCCGCGAGGCCTGCTGCTGCGGGGCGGCGACCTGCTCATCAGTGACGACGGGCGCGAGGTGGTGGAAGTCATTGCCGCCGCCGAGCCGCTGTCGGTGGTGCGTTGCGCCGATCCCTTCCTGCTGGCCCGGGCCTGCTATCACCTCGGCAACCGCCACGTGCCGCTGCAAATCCTGCCCGGCGAGCTGCGCTACCACCACGATCACGTCCTGGACGAGATGCTGCAGCTGTTCGATCTCGAGGTGACGTTCGCCAGCCTGCCCTTCGAACCGGAGGCGGGTGCCTATGCCAGCGAAGGCCACTCCCATTCGCACTCTCACGCTCATTCACATTAAGGATTCATCATGCGCAAGCTGTTACCCCTGCTCCTGCTGGCCTTCTCTCTGCCCGCGCTGGCCCATCCGGGGCACGGCAGCGACAGTTTTCAGGCCGGCTTTTTCCATCCCCTGACCGGGCTGGATCATCTGCTGATGCTGACCGGCGCAGGCGTGCTCGCCGCGCTGAGCGGTCGCAAGTTGCTGATGCCCTTTGCCACCCTCGGCATGATGCTCACCGGCGCGGTAGCAGGTAGCCTGCTCGGCGGCTTTGGCGGGATGGAGATGCTGATCGTCGCCTCGCTGGCGGTGTGCGGGGCGATGATGTTCAAAGCCGAAAATCGCCTGCTGTTGGCCGTTCCGGCGCTGGCGATGTTCCACGGCTGGGCGCACGGGGTTGAGATGGCGGGCCACAGCTTCTGGCTGTTCACCAGCGGCTTTATGCTCGCCAGCGCCGCGGTGCTGTGCGTCAGCTTTGCGGCCGGTATGCTGCTGCGCCGTCACGACGGGCTGCGTAAAGTCTTCGGCGGGGGGCTGATCGCCTCCGCCCTGCTGGCGCTGATGAGCTGATGAAGCCCTCCCGCCAGCTGCGCCTGATGCAGCTCACCAGCAGCAGCCTGCCGGTGGGATCTTATACCTGGTCGCAGGGGCTGGAGTGGGCGGCGGAAGCGGGCTGGGTTACCACCCCGGCAGCGTTCAAAGCCTGGCAATGTCAGCAGATGGAGCAGAGCTTTTTCTGCGTCGATCTGCCGCTGTTTGCCCGCCTGTACCGCGCCTGCGAGCAGCAGGATATTGCCGCCGCCTCGCGCTGGACGGCGTACCTGCTCGCCTGCCGCGAAACCCGCGAGCTGCGGGAAGAGGAGCGCAACCGCGGGGCGGCCTTCACCCGGCTGATCAAAAGCTGGGAGACGGACTGCCCGCCCAACTGGCTGCCGCTGTTCTCACAAAGCCAGCTGTGCGGCATGGCGTGGCTCGGCGTGCGCTGGGGTATCGGCCTGCGGGAAATGGCATTAAGCCTCGGCTACAGCTGGATTGAGAGCGCGGTGATGGCGGGCGTCAAGCTGGTGCCCTTCGGCCAGCAGGCGGCCCAGCTGTTGATCATCGAACTTTGCGATCGCTATGCCGACGGGCTGGAGCAGGCGCTTCTGCGCCGCGATGACCAGCTGGGGGCGGCGACGCCGCTCTCTGCCATCGCCTCGGCGCGTCATGAAACCCAATATTCACGGTTATTCCGTTCCTGAGGAGTCCTATGTCTGAGTACAAACACCCCCTGCGCGTGGGCGTCGGCGGCCCGGTGGGGTCGGGCAAAACCGCCCTGCTGGAAGCCCTGTGCAAAGCGATGCGCGACCAGTATCAGCTGGCAGTCGTGACCAACGACATTTACACCAAAGAGGATCAGCGGATCCTCACCGAAGCAGGCGCGCTGGAGCCGGAGCGCATTGTCGGGGTGGAGACCGGCGGCTGCCCGCATACCGCGATCCGCGAAGATGCCTCGATGAACCTCGCGGCGGTGGAAGCGTTAAGCGAGAAGTTCGGCAATCTGGATCTGATTTTTGTTGAGAGCGGCGGGGATAACCTGAGCGCCACCTTCAGCCCGGAGCTGGCGGATCTGACCATCTACGTGATCGACGTCGCCGAAGGGGAGAAGATCCCGCGTAAGGGTGGGCCGGGGATCACCAAATCCGATTTTCTGGTGATCAACAAAACCGATCTCGCGCCCTATGTGGGTGCCTCGCTGGAAGTCATGGAACGCGATACTCACCGCATGCGCGGCGAGCGTCCCTGGACCTTTACCAACCTGAAGGCGGGCAACGGTCTGGCAACGATTATTGCGTTTCTGGAAGAGAAAGGGATGCTCAAGGTTTAGTGCAGAAAAAAGCCTGGCTTATCGCCAGGCTGAGAAGGTTATTTGCAACTGTTTCCTGATGCCCCCTGCTGACGCCAGACGCCCCAGGTCCCGCCATTCCCCGGCGTTTCCTGACCCGGGTTGACGTACCACTGGTTCATCCAGATTTTGCCGTTGTAGGACACTTTCGTGCATTTGGTCGGATAGGCAATTTTGGCGTTATAGGCCGGGACGGCGGTTGCAGGCGCTGCCGGTTTGCTGACCTTGATGGTCATGCTGTCCTGCGCGGTACGCCCGTCTTCGCCGGTGGTGGTCAGCGTATAGGTCACTTCACCTTCGGTATTGGCCGGGATCACCGCCCATGCGTTGGCGCTATTCACGCTGTTCACCAGCGAACCGTTCAGCTTCTCCTGCAGCCAGAACGTTCCGGCCCCTTTGCTGACACTCCAGTTAAACGACTTCACGTTCAGGCTCTTGCTGCCATCCAGCGGATAGGTGCTGACCCCGCTGGCAGGCGAAACCATGGTGTAATCTGCGCCTGCCGCAGCGGTCGGGGCGGGCACCGTTTTATCCCCCTGCTTCAGCGCCAGGATCCTGGCCACCGCCCGTTCCATATCAGGGTGGGTCCCCACTTTTGCCGAATCCCCATCCGCCAGCGGCGTGCCGGTTTCCTGCAGGATCTGGCGCATCTGCACCGGGGTCACGGTGATGCCGTTGGCTTTGGCGATGCCCGACAGGCTGGCAACGACGCCGGCCACGATGGGGTTGGCCGAAGAGGTGCCTGAGAAGGAGCGCGTATACTGGGCGTTTGTACTGTTGTACAGATCGCCATAGCCGGTACTCGCCACGTCTGAGCAACCCCACGAGGAGCTGGTGACGCGGGAGCCGTAGGTGCTGAACGAGGCTCTTTTTCCGCTTTTCGCACAGAAGGCACCGGCGATAATGGCCCCGGAATCACGGGTGTGTACATCAAATTTGCCGTTGAAGGCCGGGTGGTCGAGATTAACATTACCGTTGCCGGCGGCTTCAATCACGTACACACCTTTATCGGTCAGGGCTTTGATAATGTCGTAATAGCTCTGCACGTTTTCCTGCGGCACGTAGCAGGCGTTGGTGGTGCAACCGGTGATCTCCCCGCCGCCGGTCTGCATCCCCATCTGCACCACGTCACCCGCCTTCAGCAACGGGATCATGTTGTAGAGGTTGTTATACTGCCATGCGGCAAAACCCACCCGGCTTTTCCAGCTCAGGCCGCGTATGCCTGCGCCCATATCTTTCGCGGCCATGATCCCCACAGAGGCGGTATCATGGTCTTCGCCGGTGCGATACCGGCTGTCGCCCTGCGTCAGGGCTGGCGTCGGCAGATTTACATGGCTGGTGTTCCAGATATAGTTTTCCATGGAAATAATGGTTACGCCTTCACCGTCGTTACCGGGATACCCATTCACGCTGTCGCGGTTAACGCCCCCCATATAATACCCCTGGCGTTTTTCGCCAGGCGATTTGGCATAATCCTGTAGTTGACGAAAATCCGGTACGGCCGTAGCACCCACGGTATTTTGCAGGGTGGATTTTAATAACGGCCGGGTTTGTCCTTCATCCATCTCAATTTTATCCAGCGAGACCGGCAGAGTTTCGGGATAAACAAGCTCGATATTCTGGTTTTGCTCCAGCTCGGCGATCAGGTTATTAATATAGGTCTTATCCGTACTTTTATTTTCCGGCAATTCAATACGCACATAGCGATCGAAGCCATAACGCGCGTTGAGTTGCGCTAAATCATCGGAGGCACTGCTGCGTAATTTATCAGAGTGAAACATGGTGGTCGGGACGAGAGCCGGGTCGCTGAGGGTCAGCTTATCCGGGGAAGCAGTGGTCGCGGTGCTGGTCGCTTTCAACAGGGGCTTGCCGGGCTTAAGCTTTATCACAATCGCCGCATAAGACTCCCCCTCCTGAGCCAGTTCTGCGTGAGGGGCCGTTTCGGCGTAAGCCGAACAGGTGACGGCTGCGCAAATGAGTAGCGAGAGAATACTTTTTTTCATTTTAGCCAACATTCCTTTATGACATGTAATAAACAATCTTCCGTATTTTCAGAATGAATGAAAAAAGTACGCCATCCAATAAGAGCGCTCTTTTAAAAAATAAGAATTGTCCCGACACGCTATTTTCAGAATGAACACCAGCATGATAAATATGTCAACGCTGACAGCGGATAAAAATAACCTAAATTATCGCCCTGGCATTTAAAACATATAACGCAAGCACACTTTTTTATAATAATGCTTTTACAACGGCAATAAGCCACTCCTCTCTTAATATAAAATATCTGTCAGTCTGCACGACTCATTATTAACGGCATATAAAATGCTGAAGGAAACCCGATGACAATCAATATTGCGATTGCTGATGAACACACCCTGATTCGTCGCGGGGTACACGCCATGATCATGAACAGCACGGGACAGCTGACGGAGGCCGCTCCGGCTGCGCGCTTTGATCTCTCTGGAGAGGCGGCATCGACCGGTGAGCTTATCGCCCTGCTTGCCCGCAACACGACGGATATTTTACTGCTGGGGTATACGCTCATCCATTCGCTCAACGAGATGGAGGGCCTGACGCTGGTGAAATGGTTAGCCCATAACTATCCAACACTGAAAGTGATGATGATCTCGCCCGATACCAATCCGCTGATGATTCGCCTGGCGCTGGCGGCAGGTGCCAGAGCCTACCTGAGCCGCCACGTGGATGAGAAGATCCTTCACCAGGCGCTCCATTCGGTCATTAACGGCGAGGTTTTTATCGAGCGCACGCTGATGAATACCCTTTTTCAGCAAGGAAAAATGCACAGTGAAGCGCTTTCGCCACGGGAAACGGAAGTGCTGCGCTTGATCTGCAAGGGGCTTAGCCTGACGGATATCTCACGGCGGATGCATCTGAGCATCAAAACCGTGAGCGCACATAAAATGCGGGCGATGGAGAAACTGGGGGTGAACAACGGCTGTCAGCTTTACTGCCTGTTAGCCAAAACCCGGATGTTTGATATCACACTCTGACATCCGGGCAAGGCGGTACCATCAGGCGGCAGGTAATTCTGCCAGCGGCCAGCGCGGGCGTACTGAGACGCTTAAATCCGCCGTGGCGTCCGGTTTCAGACGTACCATCCCGGCATAGGCGATCATCGCCCCGTTATCGGTGCAAAACTCCGGGCGGGCATAGAACACTTCACCGCGACGTTTTTGCATCATCTCGGCGAGCTTCGCACGCAGGGTGCGGTTGGCGCTGACGCCGCCGGCCATCACCAGACGCTTAAAGCCGGTCTGATCCAAAGCGCGCTTGCACTTGATCATCAGCGTATCCACCACCGCATCCTCAAAGGCACGGGCGATATCGGCGCGGGTCTGATCGTCGTCATCATTATTACGGATAGTATTCGCCGCGAAGGTTTTCAGGCCGGAGAAGCTGAAATCGAGACCCGGACGATCGGTCATCGGACGCGGGAAGACAAAGCGTCCTTCGGTGCCCTGGGAGGCCATCTTCGACAGCATCGGGCCGCCCGGGTAATCGAGCCCCAGCAGCTTGGCTGTTTTGTCGAAGGCTTCGCCCGCCGCATCGTCAATGGACTCGCCCAGCAGTTCGTACTGACCAATGCCGGTAACGCTGATCAGCTGAGTATGGCCGCCGGAGACCAGCAGCGCCACGAACGGAAATGCCGGTGGATTGTCTTCCAGCATCGGTGCCAGCAGGTGCCCTTCCATATGGTGAACCGGGATTGCCGGTACATCCCACGCGAACGCCAGCGAACGGCCAATGGTTGCGCCGACCAGCAGCGCGCCGACCAGACCCGGACCGGCCGTGTAGGCCACGGCGTCGATATCTTTTGCCGTTAAGCCCGCCTCTTTCAGCGCCGCCTGAATCAGGGGCACCGTTTTACGCACATGGTCGCGGGAGGCCAGCTCCGGCACCACGCCGCCGTAGTCAGCATGTAATTTCACCTGACTATACAGTTGGTTGGCGACCAGCCCTTTTTCATCGTCGTAAATTGCGATGCCGGTTTCATCGCAGGATGTTTCAATACCCAGTACACGCATGACTTGTTTTACCTCACTCAGATACCGCGCAGTGTAGAGCCTGGGCGGGTTGATGTAAAACTTTCCTCACCCCTGGAGTTCTCTTCGTGTATACTCCTCACCCTTATAAAAGTCCCTTTCAAAAACGGCCGCGGTGCTTTACAAAGCAGCAGCAATTGCAGTAAAATTCCGCACCATTTTGAAAT
Organism: Leclercia sp.; assembly: GCF_036780805.1. Classification (NCBI taxonomy): domain Bacteria; kingdom Pseudomonadati; phylum Pseudomonadota; class Gammaproteobacteria; order Enterobacterales; family Enterobacteriaceae; genus Leclercia; species Leclercia sp. The sequence continues at coordinate 91,994 of NZ_DAIQCE010000009.1, forward strand.
AAGCTGGCGTTGATGCCAGCGGCAAACCGAATTTATAAAGGTGAGAGTTACATGCCGGTAATTAAAGTACGTGAAAACGAGCCGTTCGACGTAGCACTGCGTCGCTTCAAGCGTTCATGCGAGAAAGCAGGTGTTCTGGCTGAAGTTCGTCGTCGTGAGTTCTATGAAAAACCAACGACCGAACGTAAGCGCGCTAAAGCTTCTGCTGTGAAACGTCACGCGAAGAAACTGGCTCGCGAAAACGCACGCCGTACTCGTCTGTACTAATCTTTTGAGGACACGCGTCCTCAATTGTCAGACAGAGTAATAGTCGTAAGGCCGTGCTTCCGGAAGGAATGCGCGGCTTGTTTTCGTTTATGAGTCACTAAAAATTAATGGGGCCTATGGCTGGACGAATTCCTCGCGTTTTCATTAATGATCTGCTGGCAAGAACCGACATCGTCGATCTCATCGACGCGCGGGTAAAGCTGAAAAAGCAGGGCAAGAACTACCACGCGTGCTGTCCATTCCATAACGAAAAAACCCCCTCTTTCACCGTGAACGGTGAAAAGCAGTTCTACCACTGCTTCGGCTGTGGCGCGCACGGCAACGCCGTCGACTTTTTGATGAACTACGACAAGCTCGAGTTCGTTGAAACCGTCGAAGAGCTGGCTGCCATGCACAACCTTGAAGTGCCGTATGAAGCAGGCAGCGGGCCAAGTCAGATAGAGCGTCATCAACGACAAACGCTGTATCAGCTGATGGACGGCCTGAACGCATTTTACCAACAGTCTCTTAAGCACTCTGCGGCTGAGCCTGCGCGTCAGTATCTGAACAAGCGCGGACTGAGCGACGATGTTATTGCGCGTTTCGCTATTGGTTACGCCCCTCCCGGTTGGGATAACGTGTTAAAGCGTTTTGGCGGCAATAGCGAAGATCGTAAATCCCTCATCGACGCGGGCATGCTGGTCACTAATGACAAGGGACGTAGCTATGACCGCTTCCGCGAGCGGGTGATGTTCCCCATTCGCGACAAGCGTGGCCGGGTTATTGGTTTTGGTGGCCGCGTGCTGGGCGATGCCCTGCCGAAATACCTCAACTCCCCGGAAACCGATATTTTCCATAAGGGCCGCCAGCTGTATGGCCTGTATGAAGCCCAGCAGGACAACGCTGAACCGCAGCGCCTGTTGGTGGTCGAAGGCTATATGGACGTGGTGGCGCTGGCGCAGTTCGACATTAACTATGCCGTTGCGTCTCTGGGTACCTCTACCACCGCCGACCATATTCAGCTGCTGTTCCGGGTGACCAACACCGTGGTCTGCTGTTACGACGGCGACCGCGCTGGACGCGAAGCCGCGTGGCGTGCGCTGGAAACGGCGCTGCCGTATATGACCGACGGGCGTCAGCTGCGCTTTATGTTCCTGCCCGACGGCGAAGACCCGGATACGCTGGTGCGTAAAGAGGGCAAAGCGGCATTTGAAGCGCGGATGGAGCAGGCTCAGCCGCTCTCCACGTTTCTGTTTAACAGCCTGATGCCGCAGGTTGATTTGAGCACCCCGGATGGCCGCGCTCAGCTGAGCACGCTGGCCTTGCCGCTCATTACGCAGGTGCCGGGCGAAACGTTGCGCATCTATCTGCGCCAGGAGCTGGGTAAAAAACTCGGCATTCTGGATGACAGTCAGCTTGAACGTTTAATGCCAAAGCTGGCGGATAGCGGCGCGGTTCGCGCCGCTCCTCAGCTAAAACGCACAACCATGCGTATACTGATAGGACTGCTGGTGCAAAATCCAGAACTGGCACCGAAAGTGCCCTCGCTGGCAGGTCTGGACCACGAAAAGCTGCCCGGACTTGGCTTATTTGCAGAACTGGTCAACACTTGTCTGTCACAGCCAGGTCTGACCACCGGGCAACTTTTAGAGCACTATCGCGGAACAAAAGCGTCCGCAACCCTTGAAAAACTGTCGATGTGGGACGATATAGCAGATAAAGATATCGCTGAAGAGACCTTCACCGACTCGCTCAACCATATGTTTGATTCAATGCTTGAGCTGCGGCTCTCTGAATTAATCGCGCGCTCGCGGACCCACGGGTTGACGCCAGCAGAACGCGAAGAGGTGCGTGTGATTACTGAAGCACGCGCCCGGAAGTGAATTTAACGGCTTAAGTGCCGAATATCGTTCGGGTAGATCCCGACAGCCGCACTGAGAGGCAGCGGCAAAAATACAAGTACGCCCTCGCTTTAAAGGTTGGCTGCAGCATCGCCGACACCAATCAAACGAATAAGTGTGGATACCGTCTTATGGAGCAAAACCCGCAGTCACAGCTGAAACTTCTTGTCCAACGTGGTAAGGAGCAAGGCTATCTGACCTATGCCGAGGTCAATGACCATCTGCCGGAAGATATCGTCGACTCCGATCAGATCGAAGACATCATCCAAATGATCAATGACATGGGTATTCAGGTGATGGAAGAAGCCCCTGATGCCGATGATCTGTTGCTTGCTGAAAACTCAAACAACACCGACGAAGATGCAGAAGAAGCTGCTGCACAGGTTCTGTCGAGCGTTGAATCTGAAATCGGCCGTACGACTGACCCGGTTCGCATGTACATGCGTGAAATGGGTACCGTTGAACTGTTGACCCGTGAAGGCGAAATTGACATCGCTAAACGTATCGAAGACGGGATCAACCAGGTTCAGTGTTCCGTTGCCGAATACCCGGAAGCCATCACCTATCTGCTCGAGCAGTACGATCGCGTAGAAGCAGAAGAAGCGCGTCTGTCCGATCTGATCACCGGCTTTGTCGATCCGAACGCGGAAGAAGACATGGCCCCTACGGCGACGCACGTCGGATCTGAACTGTCTCAGGAAGAGATGGATGATGACGAAGACGAAGACGAAGAAGAGAGCGATGACGACAGCAGCGACGATGACAACAGCATCGACCCTGAGCTGGCGCGCGAGAAGTTCGGTGAGCTGCGTACACAGTATGAAGTCACCCGCGACACCATTAAAGCCAAAGGCCGTAGCCATGCTGCCGCTCAGGAAGAGATCCTGAAGCTTTCTGAAGTGTTCAAACAGTTCCGTCTGGTGCCAAAACAGTTCGATTACCTGGTTAACAGCATGCGCGTCATGATGGACCGCGTCCGTACCCAGGAACGCATCATCATGAAAATGTGCGTTGAACAGTGCAAAATGCCGAAGAAGAACTTCATCACCCTGTTCACCGGCAACGAAACCAGCGAAACCTGGTTCAACGCAGCTATCGCGATGAACAAACCCTGGTCTGAAAAACTGCGTGACGTGGCTGACGACGTACATCGTGGCCTGCAGAAGCTGCAGCAGATTGAAGAAGAGACCGGCCTGACCATCGAGCAGGTCAAAGACATTAACCGTCGTATGTCCATCGGTGAAGCGAAAGCCCGCCGTGCGAAGAAAGAGATGGTTGAAGCGAACTTGCGTCTGGTTATCTCTATCGCCAAGAAATACACCAACCGTGGCCTGCAGTTCCTGGATCTGATTCAGGAAGGTAACATCGGTCTGATGAAAGCGGTTGATAAGTTCGAATACCGTCGTGGTTACAAGTTCTCCACCTACGCAACCTGGTGGATCCGTCAGGCTATCACCCGCTCTATCGCGGATCAGGCGCGCACCATCCGTATTCCGGTGCATATGATTGAGACCATCAACAAGCTCAACCGTATTTCCCGCCAGATGCTGCAGGAGATGGGCCGCGAGCCGACGCCAGAAGAGCTGGCCGAGCGCATGCTGATGCCAGAAGACAAGATCCGTAAGGTGCTGAAGATCGCCAAAGAGCCAATCTCCATGGAAACGCCAATCGGCGACGATGAAGATTCGCATCTGGGTGACTTTATCGAGGATACCACCCTCGAGCTGCCGCTGGACTCTGCTACCACCGAGAGCCTGCGTGCCGCCACCCACGACGTGCTGGCTGGCCTGACCGCCCGTGAAGCGAAAGTCCTGCGTATGCGTTTCGGTATCGATATGAATACCGACCACACGCTGGAAGAAGTGGGTAAACAGTTCGACGTGACCCGCGAACGTATCCGTCAGATCGAAGCGAAGGCGCTGCGTAAACTGCGTCACCCAAGCCGCTCTGAAGTGCTGCGTAGCTTCCTGGACGACTAACAGTCCTGAACGTAAAAAAGCTCCCAATCGGGAGCTTTTTTTTGGCTTTTTTCCCTCTCCCCTATGGGGAGAGGGTCAGGGTGAGGGGGTTTTAAAGCCCTCGCGTCACCAGCGCCTCATCCAGCTCCCGATACGCCTCCACCAGCTTCTCCACCGTCGCTCTGTTCAGCCCGCTCGGATTGGGCAGCACCCACACCTGGGTCACGCCGATGGTAATGCTCTGCTTTCCCCACTGCACGCCTCGCTGACTGAACGCCTGCTCGTAGGCCTGCTTACCGAGGATCGCCAGCGCCGCCGGCTGATAGTCCTCTATCTTCTTAATCAGTTCCCGCCCGCCGCTGCGCAGCTCATGCAGATCCACCTCGCTCGCCTGCACCGTCGGCCGTTCCACCAGCATGGTGATGCCGCAGCGCGTATCCAGCAGCTGCTGCTCCTCTTCCGGCTTCAGCAGTTTGTCGGTGAACCCGGCCTGGTAGACCACCTTCCAGAAGCGATTTCCCGGATGAGCAAAGTGAAAACCAGTATGGGCAGAGGACTTGCCCGGATTGATGCCGCAGAACACCACCCTCAGGCCTGGCGCAAGGATGTCGTTGATCATGATTACTCCCGCTTAATGATTCAGGCTCTAAGTATAAGAGATTGAAAATGGGTTGTTTATAAAAACAGCAGGCAGGCGGGTATGTCTGGATTGCGGCGAGGAGTTACTTTATAATCCACCGCCACGGCCCCTTAGCTCAGTGGTTAGAGCAGGCGACTCATAATCGCTTGGTCGCTGGTTCAAGTCCAGCAGGGGCCACCAAATATCAAGGGCTTACGTGAAAACGTAGGCCCTTAGTCTTTTCTAGGATACCTATAGGATACCTTGTACAGGTATCACCGAGTATGATGCTTGCCGTTACTTCTGGCCCAAGTACTGACCTCAGCCAGATCGATCCATCTTTCCTTTACGCCTTCAATTTTTAAAACGTGCGTCCCTTCACGCCAGATTCCCCTTTGAATACGTTTATTCACTGCATCCAAAGTCTCGCCCGTTTGGGCGCAATACATTGAAATAGGAATACACTCCAAAGCAACCACAGCCGTTCTCCTCTCATATGGGGTATCAGAGACATCACCGATCACGTAAAAGTGATCACTCATCTGAAAACACGGTAATTAGACAAATGAAGTCAGTTATTTGCTCTGTTGCGTGATAACCAAAATAGCAACCTTATGATTTAATTGAGGTGAAAAGATAACTATGGCAGAAAGTCACAAGCTATGAGGGGAGATCAGTGATCACTTTTCCTGTGTTTTATGGAGTGATCACTGATCATTTAAGATAGCTGCTTCTAGTGATCAGTGATCACTGTGTAGGGTTAGAGAATTTTGTATATCCAACATCGTAACTTAACCACGGAGTTGCCGTCGCCGCAGGCGTGACTTTCATTCCTGGAGGCGCCCCTTCAAAGCTCACTTTCAATTCGGCCGGCTGCCCGCGGTTCAATGGCACGGACGGAGAGTAATGTCCCTGAGGAATGGAAGCATCCATACCCAGCAATTCACGTAAACGGGAAATGAAACCGGTATAACCTCGCTCATGTTCATTGGACTGCATTTTGTCCACCAGGAACTGGCCCTTACTTTTACCAGCCTGCGAAGATTGCTTTTCCAGATCCTCCAGTTGCTTGAACATTGATAACGCAATGCCAATCGTGACCGTCATAGCTCCCAGAGAAGAAATACGTCCCAGAATACCTGAAAGAGATTGCGCAGTTCCCAGCGCCGCACGGAGGGAGCCTACGGTCTTGATCATAAACATACCTGCCATCACAGTTGAGATAGAGGTAATTGTCTCTTCCCAGCCCCCCATGGATTGCGCCACTTTATCCAGTTCTCGCCAGACAGATTTCACAACCGGCCCTACTTTGTCCCAGTTACTGATCGCCAGTGTGGCGCCTAAGGTAAGAAGAGAAACCACTCTGCCCAGGGTAGACATTTTCATCACCCCTTCGAGAATCTTCGCTGCGCGGGAAACCGTACCGAATGCAGCGCCAACACTGAGTAACGCGACGCCTAACTTAAAGGTATTTTTCACCATGTCAGGGTTATTTTTAACGTACTGCCGGAATTGCTCCAGTACCGGCTGAACCTTCTTCGTGAGCTCAGTGATGTAAGGCAGGAACACCGAGCCAATGGTAACACTCGCTGCATCAAACTGGTTTCGCAGAAGCTGCACGGCGTTCTGTGTTGTCGCTGCCCTTGAGGCGTATTCTTTTTGCATCGACCCCGCGTACTGCTGCGCATCGGTCACACGCCCAAAGTTCGTCCGTAACAAATCAAGGTTGGTCAGTAATGGCACAATGGCTTCTGCGGATTCAGATCCGAAAAGCTTGAGCATCGCTGCCTGCTGCCTGTCCTCTGATATTTTACCGAGAGCGCTTAATACTTTAACGATCGTGCCCTTCGCATCTTTCTGCATGTCTTTCGCAAGCTGGGTGTTGTTAAAGCCCAGCATTTTAAAACCTGCAACCTGGTCTTTCGTCATCGCCCTACCGGCGGTGAGGGCCTTGGTCAGGTTTTTAATACCCGTGGAGGCAACTTCCGACTGCACACCGACACCAGTGATCGTTGCACCCAGAGCAGCAACTTCACCGCTATTGAGCCCCGCGGTTTTACCAATGCTACCCACACGGGTAACAACGTCCGAAATCTTCTTCGCATTAGCGGGGCCAGTGTTGCCGAGGAAGTTAATTTTATCAGCGAGGGTAACCACTTCACCCTGGGTCATTTTGAAGGCCGTACGCCACGTCGCCATCATCTGGCCAGACTCTTCAGCAGTCTGATCGAAAGCGATACCCATTTTTACCGCGTCACTGGCAAACCCCATAAGCTCGTTACGCGCAATACCAGCCTGCCCACCAGCGGCCACGATCTGCCCGATACCCTCCGCAGCCATCGGCAGCTGCGTGGAGAGTTTCAGAACCGCCTCACCCATTTCAGAAAACTGTTTGGCGTTATCGAAATCCACTACCTTCCGGATATCAGCCATCGTTGACTCAAAGGCCATAGCTTTGCTGATCGGAAGGGCAAAGGCTGTGGTCAGTGCTGTTCCCATTGCCAGCGCTTTAACAGCTATTTCTCCGGTTTGCTCCCTGACCTTTTTGATGTTTTTTTGCATCTTTTTAAGTTCAGGGGACAGCTTATCTATCCCGGATATAATGGCCTTTAGTTCAAAGTTACCTGCCACGATTCATCTCCCCGTCTATCCTGATAGCCTCCTGTTCCAGCTCCAGAAACTGGCTGAGGGCTTCACGCTTCAAATCCAGCGGGTTAACCCGCCAGAAATGGGCAACATTGTAGAGTCGCTCTCTTAGTCCTCTTGGTTCGCCGACCCCGTAAAAAAACCAATGACGGCCATACCGACACTGAATACATCACCCGGGGTCATCTGTTTCGCTGAAGAACGTGGAATACCGGCCAGAACAGGAATGTATTTCAGAGCTGATGCCGTGTTCAGATTCATTTCGCCACTGGCGGTGTAGCTGAACGGGATGCCCAGCGCTTCAATTTCATCATAGGTAGGCTCACGCAGTTCCAGTACATGAATTTCTTCGCCATGAGCAGTAATAGGTTTGCTGAGGATGATCTCTTTCATTGTGTAATTCCTTATTTAGCCAGATTTGAAGTTGCGATCAGTTGGGAAGCAATACGGGCATCAGTGCAGAGTCGGGTAAGATTTTCTCCGCCAGACAGCTCGCCAATACGCGGCAGGATTTCGCGCATTGATGCCGGAAGGCTGATGCCTTTAGCCAGTGCAGACACGTTTTTTGATGATGTAAAAATGCGTTTAGACGCCATTGAAATTCTCCAGCCAGGATTGGTGTTCTTCGCTCACGGTGTAAGCGAACTCTTCGTTTTCATTGAGACAGGTACCGAGCGCCATCAGGAACGCGACGGCAGGGTCGATTTTGTTTGCAGACTTCTTCTTGTTTGGTTTGATGTTGGCGGCAGCATCGGTCTCCATCACCACGTTACTGATCGCCCACGCCAGTATTGGATCACCGTTGTGCTGAATGACCTTACGGTTAACGAATACCTCAGCGGCCTTAGCCACCGGGCTAAATTTCTGGAAGTTCTGAGGAAAGGGAACAACGTCAAAACCGGCACCCATTAACTGGGTACGCAGATGCGTGGCATTCCAGGTATCAAACCCGACCTGCACGATATCGAATTCATCAGCATCACTAAGGATGTCGTCCCGGATGCGATCATAGTCAATACAGTCGCCAGGGGTCGTGCGCAGCCATCCGGCCTTTTCCCAGCCGCGATAAAGCTGGCGATTCTTGTTTGCAGGGTTAGCCAGCTGCAGTTCTGGAAGATAATGCCGGGTAACAATTTTGACTTCCCTGCCCAACGGGAAGATGTAGCAGACACTGGATATGTCGCTGGTTGAGGAGAGATCTAGCCCGATGTAGCAACGGGCACCTGTCAGGTCAGTATCCTGATAATCCGTTTTGCACATATCCCACATCCCGCGACCAAGCCAGGGAGTCGCGCCCTGGCACCAGATGTTGAAGCGCTTGGTAAGCATCTCCACCCACTGAGACGGGATGCCGCGTGCTTTCTGGATAGTGTCACCCAGCGCATCGCGGTTCACCGATACATCCAGGTTGGGATTAGCCTTTATCCACAACTCCGGCTGGTCGATCTCTTTTTCATCGTCCAGTTCGTAAATCAAGGCAAACAGCGAGTCGTTTACCTCATCGCCATCGAGGATCTGGCAGCAGTAATCGTAATGCTGCTTACAGGCTGACACGATGCTGCTGCCGGCGGTGGTGATAGCGAACAGGAAAGGCTCAGGACGCGCACCCATCCCCAGTTCCAGTGCAGAATAAACGCTGTTATCCGGATGCAGGTGATATTCATCAACTATCGCCAGGCTCGGGTTAGTCCCTTCAATGGTCGCCGCCTTTGCTGCCAGAGGCTTCAGCAGGCTGTTCGATTTCGGGTAAATCATCTTGTGCTGCTGAATTGCCAGCCTTTTGCGCAGCGGTTTCGACAATAGGCTCATCTGCCGGGCATCATCAAATACGATCCGGGCCTGATCGCGACTCACTGCCGCGGTGTAAATGTCCTGCTGCCCTTCTTCCATCACCAGGAACCAGTTGGCGAGGATAGCTGCTACAGTTGATTTGGCATTTTTACGGGGCACCTGAATATAGGCGCTACGGTATTTACGTAACCCGCTGGTCCTGATCCGGAACCCTAACAGGCATGCAAAGGCAAATTGCTGCCAGGGCTCGAGCACAATCGGCTTGCCGCGTAACGGTCCTTTCACATGTGGACAGACGCGTGAGAACGCAATAAAGCGCTCAACAACTGCGTTATCGAATGCATAACGGGAGTCTTCAAGGTCGGAAAAGTACCTGTTTACCGCCTGTTTAATACGCTTACAGGCAGGAATTTCTCCTGTTTTTATCGCAACAGCGTACTCATGCCAGGCCGTCAAGTTCGTCACCCTCATCTGTTTCTACCGGATTCCGGCGACGGCTGACCGGGTCAAAGCCCAGCAGTGATGACATTTTAATCATGATTTTTTCCGCGTCGGCCTTTGCACTCAGCGCGGGGTTTCGGCTCTCGCTACCCTGGCTGTTTGTAATGCTGAAGCCACGGCTGGCCACGTCCTCAACCGCCTTCCGGTAAATCGAATAATTGGCGCAGTAAAGTTCAAGATTGATCCAGTCTGCCGGGGTCAGATCACCGCGTTCTGCCAATTGCTTCGCTTTTGCCTTCCATTGCTGGCTGGCCAGTTCATCCAGATAAGCTGGCGGTTTCGGAGGTCTTGCCATTGTTCGTCCTTATTTTCAGAAAAAAAGCCGTGCGCAAAAATTTGAGGGGGCGGGCGGTCCCGGCAGGCTCGCGGCTTGTTTTGAAAACTCCCCCCACCCCGTCGCAGGGCTACCGGTCGGCCCGGGCAGGCCCTTGCTCTCACCTGCTCTGCTTAGCACCCTGCAGCCTCGTTGCAATCCATGATGTCCCACTGAGAACTCACACACAGGTAACCTCTCCAGTTGCTGAGTCGTCGCTATGGAGTTGCCAGTCTCTCTGCCTCGCTGCTCTGGCTTCTTCAGCCCAGTAATGCCCGGCAGCGCGATTCGATTTGGTAATGGGATCATCCTGGAATGTCTTGCGGTTATGGCAGGCATGACACAGTGGCTGGTGATTCCAGTCGGGCCAGAACAACACATCAGCCTCACCCTGGATTGGGATGATGTGATCCACAATGACGGCGGGTGTGTACTCCCCTGCCTTCTGGCAGGATTTACAGAGAGGGTTGACTTTGAGATACCGCAGGCGATATCGCTGCCAGCGGTTGGTATAGCCACGCTGAGAGCGCGTACCGCGACGGGAGTCGTGCTCCGCTCTCGCCTCGCTGAGATGTTCAGCGCACCGCCCTGACTTAACACGGGCTTTACAGCCCTGGACGCTGCAGTAACGGAGGGGTGCACAGGGCATCAGTAAACCCCCGGATCGCGATAGACACCCCAGAGGGCACCGATGGTCAAAGGCACTTCGGCTTTTTCTACCTCTGAGACCATGCCCCGGTTTTCATAGAGGAAAGCCATGTACATCAGGCAGCCAATGCGGATCGCCGGAGTAAAATCGAGTTCCTCTCCAAAACGTTTGCCGATATAGGTCTGACAAACCTCAATCGAGGCCGCAATAAGCCCCTGCAGGAGCGTATCCTCATAATCAAAGTCATCATCCAGGCGCAGGTGCATCTTCGCCTCTTCAAGGCTAATCTGAGCTGCTGTCATCATTTGCCCCTTTCACCTCAACGGTCTGTTTCCATGCCTGGCTGTATTCGTCTCCACCCTCACGCGGTGGCATGCCTTCACGTTCGCGGGCTTCGTTAGGGCACATGACGCCTGATTTGATGCCTTTTTCGTAGGTAGAGAATCGCTCTGTCGGATTAGCCCGGAGAAGATCAGCAGAATCGAACTCCATCAGATAACGCACCCCCGGCATAATCGAGGTAATGAGCAGCGAGGATTTAATCTGTTGTTCAAAGTTCGCCAGCCAGGGGCGCATGGTCATGGTAAGGAAAGCACGACTGGCTTCACTGAAGTTGCTGTACGAGCTGTTGCTGTAGTCCTGAAGGAAGATCGGCGAGACGTTGAACATGCGGGCGATGTCCTCGATAGAGAAGCGACGGGATGCCAGCCATTCGGCATCCTTATTGTTCATGCCCAGTTCTTTGTAATCCATGCCTCCTTCAATGATCGGTACTTTTCCTGCATTTCTGGCGCCCTGATAACGTTCCAGTACCTTTTTGACCTTCTCACCCTTAGGCCCATCAAGGTACTCATCAGTTGTCAGGATACCGCTAGCCAGCATTCCATCTTTCATTACGCTGGCCCCGTGGCGCTGTTGAGCCAAGCCCAGCCCCAGCGTTTCACGGCAAATCGTGACAGGTGAGCGCCCCAGAAAGCCGTCGTCTGTGGCATAGCGAAGATGGAGAATCTCTTCCTGCAGGTATGTTTTCACAGTCCCTGAGTAAGGTTCGGTGATCGTGTATTTGTATCGTTTATCACCAATACGTTCAGGCACAACAGAACCCGGCGCGTAGGGATGCAGTGCTTTTGGCTGGCCATCACTGCCCCACTCGATCACTGCATAGGCATTACCGTTTAACAGGCAATGGCGCATCATCGTGCGCTTAAACTGATAAGCAGTCTGATAGTCGTTTGGCCGTTCGTTCAGCAGCAGGTCGACGGGGTGCATACTCAGCCATTCCCGTGCCTCGCGCCCCTGATCATTTCTGACCAAGTACAGGTAACACGGCATGGTTGCCACCGCTTCACTTATGACTGATACGGCATTCATTACCGCCGGCAGGGATTCAGCTGTTCCTGTCGAGACATATTCGCCTGAACCGGTATTGGGGATCCCTGCCAGCGCCATAAACTCATCAATGGTCATGCTGCGCTGATCAGACTTGCGGCTGAAGGGCCAGAGATTCCACATATTAAAGCCCCGCCAGCTCAGCCCAGCGACTGCGATTATCAGCGTTACGGCGCAGTCCCGGGTGTTGTAAGAAAAGTGAGCGGTGCGCGATTTCCACGCCAGACTCAGGATAAGCAGGCATAGAAGTTACGGTGATTTCCCGTAGTTCGGCAGCGATCACGGTACGCAGGTATGGAGACTGAGCAATATCCCATGCCTCTTTCAGAGCACGGAAGCCGAAGCTCATGCCGGACAGATCCCCGCGCTCCACCAGCGTTAGAACATCATTGCCAAGCTGCGTATTTGGCGGCGTCAGCTCAAAGCGCAGTCCGATATCGTCCTCCGCCAGCACAAGCGTGCCGGATTTAGTACGCCCCAGCAGCTGGGTATAGTTATGCTCAAACAATGCGCGTACATCGATGCCGGATGCCAGGCTGTCTTTAAACGCCCCTGGAGCAAATTGCTCACGGAATTCATCCCAGATGATTTCCGACAGGCTATTCCAGCGCACGGCGTAGCCCACCAGCTTTTTATTGCTGGCACTAAGCTCTGATGTGCGAATTTCAAAATCGATACTTTTCATTGCCAGACTCCGCAGGGGCAAAAAGGGGCCGAAGCCCCCGAAGTTCCAAATCAAGGTGCCGGTTTCATTTCCAGAACTTTGATCGCATTGGAGTCCACCACACCACCGCCCAGATATTTGTCAGTGTGAACCTTATAGAAGCCAGGCTCGGTGATGTTGTCAGGGCGGGTACGAACACCAGTGGTGTGATCGACAATGTAATAACCGCGCTTGAAGTCACCCACTGCCAGCGGTGCTTTACCCACGCCGATATCTGGCATGGTTTCGAGATACTGAACCGGCTGGCCCAGCAACATATCCGGGGAACCGGCCACCAGGCGATCACGCCAGATGTAATCACCATTGCTGTTTTTCAGTTTCTGCAGCGCAGCTGCTGTCTGTGAGTTCATCACCCACACGGCATTTTTGCGGTACTTCGCTTTCAGTTTGAACAGCAGGTCGATCAGTTCATCTGCAGCAATGGTCGCTGCGGCTGTAACCATCTTTTCCAGCTTGCCGAATGCTCGGGTCTTGTCAGAGGTTGCTTCACGGGTGTAGGCCAGGAACCCTTTTGATTTTTTGGTACCGTCGCCGTTAACGAAGTCATCTTCTTCGGTCTCTGCGAAGGTATCGGTTACTTCAGAAGTCAGCCAGCCGAGGATATCCACTTCAGAGAAGTCGAGAATCTCCTGGGTAGTTTTCGGATAGGCATAAATCGGGTTGAGGACAATCTCAACTTCGTTCAGCGTTGGCGTATCAGTGGCCGTACGGGCAGTTCCTTCAGTGCCACGTGCAATCTTCGCCCCACCAGCAGAAACCAGCTTCTGGTATTTATTGGTTTTGGTGGTCTTCACCGTGGCGATCGAACGCATAACCGAATCATCTTTAAGCTGGCGCATGATCTCGCGATCCAGTTCAGGGATAACGGTATAGCCGCCGTCGGCGTTCGTGGTCGTGGAGAGTGCACGGGTATCACCTGTAGTGATGTAGTGGCGCAGTTCGTCATTGGAAATGGTTTTGCCTTCAGCTGGTTTACCCGGCTGGCTACGCTCATCATCCGCCACAGCCTCAAGACGGGCGATTTCCACATCAAGAGTTTCGGCCTGGGCGCGGAGTTCGTCGAACTGCTTGCCCTCTTCATCGCTCAGGCTGCGCTTTTCGGTCTCGGCTTTATCCAGAAGCGAGCGCATCTGGGTTTTGAGGGAGGTCTTTTGCTGGCGAAGTTCGAGTAATTTCTTCATGCGAGTTTCCATCGTTGATTATTAATCGGACGGGAAACCTGATCATTAAGGAGGGTGGTCGCTTACCCCCGCGTAATAGAGTAAGCGACCTGTGACGGCTCCCGCCGGAGTGTCACACATCAAGATATACACGAAAATAATTAAAGAAACCCCCTTTCGAGCAGGGAGTAGGAAGGAGTAGAATAAGGTATAAATAATTTACAATTATTTTTACCATAATATAGGTGAATGAATGCAGGGATTTAAGGAGTTTTTAGAGTCATTGCAGAAGATGACTGATGTAAGATTAAACATTGCAATTTTAGTAACATGCCTAGTGTTAATCTTAATCTCTCCAGCTGATCATTTTATACTGGACCCTGTTCCAAAGCTAATCCCTCAAAGTTTAATACTAATAACCACCACCAGATTAGTATTCTCTCTAATCAACCTTATCCATAGCTTTCTTTCAAGAAAAATCGAGAAGGAACAGGAAAGGAAAAAAAGTGATATTGCTAATCAAGAAAAATTAAAAATGAATGCTATCATGAGAGATAATGTTAGAGAGGAATTCAAAAAGCTAGACATTTTTCAACTTTATATAGTGAAAACTTTAATTGGTAAAAATCATTGCTCGCACTCTAAAGGTGCAGCGCTGTTTTCGTTATGTAATGCAAAGATTACCTATGTAGTAGCTTCTGGTGAGCATACACAAAGCCTATCTTTAACAGCTGTGGCTGCAGATATTTTGGAAAAAGAATATTCTAATGATACATCCGCCCTAGAAATAAATGCTGCAACCCGAGTATTTAATTCAATGCCAGAAAAAGAACTAGCAAAGTTTAAATTACTTTTAGAAAGGGATGTCATAAAAACAACTTGGTTTGGACATGACAGGAGAAGCCACTTTGCTCCTAGCCATGCGACATTTGGAGAGTATAAGAAATCTATTATTTTTGAACAACCTCAGGAAGGTTTTGAATACTCCTTAAACCCACTCCTTAGAGATGTATTAAGCAATTATTGATACAAGGCCGCTTGAATGCGGCCCTCTTTTGTTCATTAATTATAGCTCTGGTGAAGAAGTCATCTTACTCAGATATTCCTTTAGATGTTCTATCATCACTTCGAGTTGCTCTTTGTTAGTAGCAAAAATCTCACCGGAAAGTGTACTTCTCACAAAATCATGATGATCAATCCAGAAAAGTGCCCCATCGGCAAGCGCCTGCTGATACTCGGCGGTTGGCATTGTACTCATGTCATGAAGTCCAAATTGGTCATAATGCTCTTTGATTTCTTGAATAGTAATTGGCATTTAAGCTCCTTTTTCGTCTAATCTGCCGCACTTAGCGCCGCGTTTAGAAATGCCACGCTTAATGCCGCACCAATCTTCACAAAAACTCTGTCAAACTCAGTAATGGCAAGGCTTTCAGCCAAACGCCGCACTTAGCGCGCATATACAGGTCTTAAGTGCGGCATCAGGTCATAAAATACACCAAATGCCGCGCTTGCCGCGCTTACCGCCGCATTTAATCAACGGTAGTCGGATAAAGGTTTTCCCCGTCAACGCGAATAATTTTCTCACTCTCCAGTTTATCCAACCAACGAGGGAACGACTTTCTAACCTTATCTGCCCCAAGCGTTGCACGAAGATCATCTTTAATCACCGATATGGTGCATGACTCTCCACTGGCTGTTCGACTTCTTACAGCCTGCCACAAGGCCTGATGATTTTCGGTTAGCCGAGACACATTCGCTAACTCAGGTTCAACTTCTTTTGCCTCCCTTGGAACATCGTGTACCACCAAAGAGCAAATTGCCTCTCCATCCTCATCGGTATACAGCTCCGCAGTCCGTAGGTCATATGCCTTGCGATCTGGCTCCTCAGCATCTTTCATCTTGGTGCAGGAGAGGATCAGTGCTTTACCCTCCCCCTCACGCTTAACATTGAATTCTGCATCCAGCGCAGCCCGGAATGAACTGGATCCGCGCGCCCCCTTCGCCTCATCCTTGCCGGAGTGGTGCACCACCAGCACCGTAGCTCCTGTTTTCTGCTTGATGGTGTCACATCCCTCGATAAACGCTCCCATATCTCGGGCATCATTCTCATCATTGCCACCAAAGCAGCGGGCCAGCGTGTCGATCACAACCAGAAGAACAGGCAGACCACATTCAGCCTCCACCTGCCGCGCCGCCAGCAGCACTTCATTGACCTCTGACGATCGAACTGGAAATACCGGCCGGTTGACCAAATAGAGATTATCGGCCTGCAGACCGTTCACTTGCTCCCATGCTCTGATACGCCGAGGAACGCCCACACCACCCTCACCGACTACATAAAGTACGGCGCCCTGAGCCACCTTCTTGCCAGCCCAGAACTGGCCTGTTGCTATATGGCAGGCCCATGAGACCGCCAGAAAGCTTTTATAGGAACCGCTGGGGCCGTAGATGCTGCAAAGCGACTGCGCCGGTAAGAAATGCTTGATCACAAAATCCTGTCGGGCGTCATATCCCTCTGATCCGCGAGATAACGGAAGCCGGGTGCGTCGGGACTGTATTTCAGTGGAAGGGAACACGCGCTGTATCCGCTGAGCGTCCGTAAGCCAGGCTTTCAATTCCTCTTCGCCTATCACTTCTTTCAGCGCTTCGCGGCGCAGCTCGTTCACCTGCCCGGCATCGCTGCCCAGATAGCCGGCATCGCACAACTCTTCGTAGGTCATGCCGTGAAGCTGGGTTAGTTTTGCCACCAGCTTGCCGTAGCGCGTGGTCGTGTCTTTGTGCTGGTGGATGGCTTTATCCAGATCGCTACGGGTGTAGGGGCGCCCGTGCGACCAAAGGTAAGAACAGGCGAACAGAGCATCGGACACCACTTCTACGGCCGTCAATTGAACAGTCATTGTGGAATACCTCCGCTCATCTGGAATTTACCCAGCAAAGGATGGAACCAGTAAGCAGATCCGTATTTACGTTTAGCACTGCGCAGCACCAGGCGTGCTGCCTCCCGGAATTTCTCATCAGGCGCAATGAAGCCGCCAGATTTCATCTTGACCAGCATCACGCCGGTATTCTTCGCCAGTTCTTCCGCCTTTTTCGTGGAAATACCATACTCTGCCGCAAGCGTGGCCACGGGCGTCATGCCCGGGGGAATTTCACCACCGTGGCTATCAGTCAATGTGCGAACCTGCAATTCAAGCTGCAGAACGCGCTCCACCAGCAGATCAACTCGTCTTTCCAGTTCATTAAATTTGACGTTACTGATCATTGCACTACCTCCCCGCGGCGCTTTCTAAGGACGTAATTTGCCGTACTGCTGTTTTGCTCAAGTGCCTGAGCCATTCTTGGTAAATGACGTAGTGCATTGCCAAGCAGCACCAAATCACGGCGTGCATCCTCATCGGCATAGCTTTCAGATTCCGTAGCATCAAGAGTCAGATTGCCGATCAGGGTAAGCGCGCTGGTTATGGCGAAAACGCCATCGCCATATACATCACTGGAAGCGAGCAGGTCATCATCGCTGAGGCATTCAAAATCAGGAGAGTGCCTTACGAGCTGGTGGTATATATCACGCATTGCACACCTCCGTGATCGGCAGGCGAGCAGCCAGAGGAAGGATAAAATGAGGGGCCAGTATGCTACGTGCTTCACGTTCGCTCACTGCATCAACTGACAGGCGGCACGGCTTGGCTTTTTTATCGTGCCGGTTCAAGGCAAGAAAACGCCATGTATATTTAAGGTGAGATTGAGTATGCTGTTGATCAGCCATGATGTAAGTCTCGATTACGTTATGGTCAGAGGCCCGGTTAGTGCTCCAACACTGCCGGGCTTCGCTGTTTTTACACTTAAGCAAAATCAAAGTGTCCGACACATAGTATTTACTGGTGTCCGACACGTCAAGTATTGCCATAACCTTTTCTTCGTATATTATTGTCCGACACCTAATCACTAGGAATTGAGTAATGGCAACTAAATCCATCAATGCAAAGTCAAAAAGATTCGATGTTCGCGTCCCACACCAAGTAGCCGAAGCTGTAGAGATTTTGAAAAATGATGGTGAAAGTACAGGGCAGTTTGTTGTCACAGCATTAGAGAATGAGATTAAACGGCGCCAGCGCAAACTCACTAAAGAGGCTGACAAGGCGTAACTTCCTCGGTTAAAAATCAATCTCCCGAAAATATGGGAGATCCCCGTGTTTATCCCGCACTGGGGAAATGCACCGAGTTGCATTTTTGCAACTCCAGATCTCCCCAGTTTTGGGGAGATCACTTTAGGGGTGTACGGCATTGGCGCATACCCCCGCCAATGGCGGAAGTATTGGGTATGCTGCAATGAAGTACATCCTGATAAGGGTGGAATTTGAAATGGGAACCCCGCCAATGGCGCAGTTCCGATATCGCCTGAAATCTCAGGCGATTCTTCAGCTCCTGTAATTAAAGGAGCGCTCTGGCTTTGACCACCAGCTGCTGGCCAGGTATGCTGATTTTGTTTCGAATGATCCCACTGGCGGCCCTGCAAGGCCGCCTTTGTTTTATCTACCATACCCCACCTCACGCTGTCTGAGTACGACGGTTCGCTGCAAGGTACGTATCCAGATCTGACTTCATGTAAATGACCTTTCTCCCCACCTTATGATGCGGAATTGATACCTTACCGGTACAAGCCCAGTTAGCGAGAGTCTGGGGGTTTACGCCAAGGTAGGATGCGGCTTCAGCGCGGGTGAAGCGAGATAGGGATGGATTGAGTGGAACAGAACGCATAGTTATCACCTTCAATTGCAGATTAACAATGGTGATAACTATCCATTTTCAAGTATTGGATTATCAGTCCAACAGCCTGTTACTCAGAGGCGATAACCGGCTAATGCCCCCTAATAGCCGGCTATTGGGGGGTAAACCAATTCGAATGAGGTGTACTTCTTGGGCTTTGGTGGTCTTAGGCCAGAGCTTTCGATCCAGTTATCCAATGACCCCCTCGTTACTTTCTTATGATACTGCACCATTAATTCTTCGATGATTCCTGTTTTAGAGGCGCCGGGGTACGTCAACCAAGTAAGCCTGATCACCTCCATAATCTCTGAGTAATAAGCATTCCGAGGTTTTTTCGCTCTTTCACTTTGGCTCTTTGAGATAATTTCTCTATTACTAATTGACGCAAGAGCATCATTAAAAATATTCTCAATGGTCATTTTTATGCCGATTCTAACCAATCTATCAGCTTGATTTTTAAGTCCCAGAGCATTCAATGTCAGTGCAGAATTTAAAATATCGACGCCTTCTCCCTTGAATGGAACATCAAGGCACAGGTCATTATTCGAATCCATACTCAATGCTATAGATAACGCTTTGATTTTATTTGGCTCAACATCTTCAAAATCTTCACATCCAATAAAATGCAGAAACTCTGACATAGGTTCAGCAGAGGCATCAAAATATGATGTTATACGCTCTATTGCTGATTTCCCTCCATCTTGCTTGAGAAACTCTGTTAATACTATTCCGCCCGGTGAGTCGACTCCCAGTGCGAACAGGTCAGTAATAAATGGAGCAACCAGAAAAGCTTCTCTTTTTAGTTTCATTTTTTTCATTTCTTTGCCTCAGATTTAGTTTCTTTATTGAGACATTGGAAAATTAACTTTCTCTTTTCATCATCACTTAATGTGCTTAGAGCATTAATCAGCTGACTATCGAGTCCGCTTTTAATTTCGACCAATCCTGCATACTCAAGAATAGCGCGTTCTATTCTGGAAGCTGGCTCCAGCAATTCATCTGCGCCGAAATGAAGATAACCCTGCGTTACGTCTGCGCTGCGCATTGTCCGGTGGTTCATCAGCCGCTTAAGGATATAACTCCCCACGCCCACCAGCTCGGCAACGGTACCAAAGGTACGGCGACCATCGTGCCATTTGAAAGGTATTGGCTGCAGCATATCAGGGTTGGGACTTGGGATGGTTGCGGCACTGATGCGATCGATAACATGCCGATATTCTTTAATGATGCCTTTCGCACCGGGAAACACTAATACCTCGTCACCAGATTTCATTTTCAGCCGGCGCCGGAAAAGCTCGAGCAACGTACCTGTCATAGGTAGCTCCAGAGGGTCGCCGTTCTTGGTGATATCAATCCAGAAAAATCGCCCGCCCATATTCACGCGATCCCAGGTTAGACCGAAAATTTCTGATTTGCGTAAACCAGTAAAAATCGACATCTCTACAGCATCACATATTGCAGCTGCTACATCATCCCGGCCTTGTTCAGCTGTATCACGCACTACAGAGACAGCGCCCAGCCAGCGCGCGAAATCATGAGTACGGATTCGCTCCGTTTTTCTGATCGTGCCATGCCACTGGCGCTTTGTGCTCAGCACCAGTGTTGGTGGATCAGGCAGCAATGTTTTGCCTTCTTCATCTCGATAATGATCATGCGCGAAACGATAAACGGCACGCAGTGCCCTAGCCCACAGATCCGCTTGTGCTTTACTTCCTGCTCCGACCCCGGCTCTCAATGTCCCCTTATCAGCACCAAACCAAACGGAGCCATCGGTAACAGCTTTATGGCGATGCTCAACACGTTCACGCGTAATGGCAGACAGGGATTGTTTCATCCAGTCGCCTGAGTAATTTTGCAGGATGGCGCGATATTGCTTTTCGGTTGTTGGTTTCAGGCGGTGGCCGCGATTTTGAATGTAGGTGTCCAAGGCATCGCATAGCGTTACGGCTGCTTTTTCGTTTACCCGCTTCGCTACGTTAGGGTTTTGTCCTGTGGTTGCAACACCACCAAGCAATTCGAGTGCTTTCGCCCGGGCATTGTCCACAGAGAGATCGGGAAACCTCCCGAGCGTTGCGCGGATAAACTTGCCGCTACGCTTTCTGGAAATGCAAAAGCTCTTAACGCCACTGGTACCGACGCGAACGCGCAGGCCATTAACTACGGTATCGCCGTATTCCACCTGACCTTTTTCTGCTGGCGGTAGGCTTTCAATTTTGGCTTTGGTAAATTTGAAGGTTTCCACTGTAACCTCGTGACCAAACGATCAGAGAATCCTACGAATCGCTTGTTTTGCTCCAGGATACCCATAGGATACCGCAGCAAAGTATTTTTGAGTATATACAGGTATTTATACAGTGGTTGTTAAAATGATTAAGCTATTGATAATTATCAAAAAGTATTTTTAGGTAAGATATTGATGCTTAACTCATAATCGCTTGGTCGCTGGTTCAAGTCCAGCAGGGGCCACCAGATACAGCAAGGGCTGACGAGAAATCGTCGGCCCTTTTGTTTTGCATCCTCACGGCCTTCCTGACTTTGACCTTCTTTTTCCATCAAGCGCGCCAGCAACGTCATGACATCAGGATCGCCCTACTCACCATAATATCTTCCTCGCGTATTAGCGTTCCCCCTTAAAATAAGATTTAAACTGAACACCTCAAATTGTTATTGAGATTAATCCAACATGCGGTTAATTACGTATTTTCGTTACATTCACCCAACATTATCGACATGATATTAACATGAATTTTAATAGCTTTTTTATTGCCGTGACCCATTTCAATATTTTATCTCATCAGATCGTTTATTTTTAAATATGCGATAAGGCTTTAAAAATGCAGGCTGAACGAATGATGAATAATTACAAGCTACATGAGTTTTTGGACGTACAAAGACTTCAGACCTTGCAGGATAATTTTTCCAAATCGATGACGATCGCGTTGGTGGTAGTGGATGAAAACGGCGTTCCCGTCACCCGGCCCAGCGGTTTTTCAGACTTCTGCGCACGCTCGCGTCTTAACCCTAATCTGACCCATCACTGCTATGAAAGCGACAAGGCGGGCGGGCGAGCGGCGATGCAGGCGCGCGAGCCCGTGGTGTACCGCTGCTACTGCGGTTTTGTCGAGTTTGCGGTCCCTATCATGATTAACGATCATTACCTTGGGGCATTTATTTCCGGCCAGGTCAAAGTGGAAGAGGAAAAAGAGCGCAGCATTCCCTATATTCTGGATAACAATCAAATCTGGGAAGAAAACCCATGGTTGATTAATTTACATCAAAATACGCGCCGAATGCACTATGAGCGCTTTGAATCTACAGCCTCAACGCTATTACATGTTTCTTCATATCTGGTGGAACAGGCACACGCCAATAATATTCAACGCGAGTTACGTAAAAAAGATCTGGAATTGACTAACGAATTAAGAATGCGTGTTGAAATTGAGCGTTCACTACATGAAGCAGAATTTAAAGCACTCTCTTATCAGATCAACCCGCATTTTTTATTCAACGTATTAAACACCATTGGTCGCCTGGCGTTTCTTGAAGATGCCCAGCGTACCGAAACCATGGTGCATGATTTCTCCGACATGATGCGCTACTTGCTACGCAAAAATAATCATGGGCTGATTACGCTGCGCAATGAGATGAATTACGTCAACAGTTACATGTCGATTCAAAAAGTGCGCATGAGCGACCGCTTTGATTATCAGTATGACATCCCCGAGAAATATCTGGATGTGGTCTGCCCCTTTTTGATCCTGCAGCCGCTGGTAGAGAACTTCTTCAACTACGTGGTGGAACCGCGCGACACCAGCAGCCATCTGCTGATCCGCGCCACAGATGACGGTCAGGATGTGGTTATTGAGGTCACCGATAATGGCGACGGCATCTCTGCGGATGCTATCGAACGGATTTTGTCCGGCGACCAAAATCTACAAAAAGGCAGCATCGGCATCAACAACATAAAAAATAGATTAAAACTGTTATTTGGTGAGAGCTACGGCCTGGAGATCATGAGCGCCAACAAGCCCAGGATGGGCACAACCATTAAACTTCGTTTCCCGATGCAGGAAGCCTGATAGCAGAAAGAGGACATATGTTTAACATCGTTATCGTTGAAGATGAGCCCATCGAGCTTGAATCCCTGGTACGGATCATTTCCCAGAGCGTGGAAAACGCCGTGATTCACGAAGCCTCCACGGGCAAAAAAGCTATTCAGTTGATCGACCAGCTGGACCATATCGACATGATCTTCGTGGACATCAACATTCCGCTGCCAAACGGCAATCAGGTCATTGAATATCTCAGAAAAAAAACCACCGATACCAAAGTCATTGTCACCACGGCAAACGATGATTTCGATATCGTGCGCAGTATGTATAACCTCAAAGTGAATGATTACCTGCTGAAGCCGGTTAAAAAAAGCATTCTGACCGATACCATTAAAAAAACGCTCGACGTTGACGAAGGTGATAACGAAAAATCCCGGGCGCTGAAGCAAAAAGTGTTCAGCCTGATCGACGAATGTCACTATGCCCCGTGGCACAGCCTTATTTTCGACATGCTTAACGGCGCGTGTCAGGTCAACGGCGCTGACGAGAATAAACGCAAAGCGATCGGCGATTTTCTGGAAATCGTCAGCCAATATGTTGCCGCACAGGGCGAAAAATTAGCTCCAGCCCAACGTAAAGTCGCCGCCCTGATAAAAGACGTCAATCAGTACGGCATAACCGAGAGCCGTTACTTTCGGGTGATGACCGACCTGCTGACTCTCAGCGAGGTGCTGTTTGATTATGCGTTCAAAAGTTATACCGGCAATATCGATTTTATTGAGCGGGCGAAATTTCATATTGAGAAAAATATCCTCCGCAATCTGACGCTGGACGACGTCGCGGCAAAATCGTTCGTCAGCTCCTGTTACCTGAGCCGGGCGTTCAAGAAAATCACCGGCATCGGTTTTTCGAATTATATCGCCACGCGCAAAATCACCATCGCTAAATCGCTGCTGCAGTTTAGCGACCTGAAAGTGAACACCATTGCGCTGGAGCTGGCCTGGCAGGACGCCAACTACTTCTGTCGCATCTTCAAAAAAGAGACCGGTATGGCCCCCTCTGATTACCGGAAAATCGCGATCCCGGAAGAGAATGCGTCCCTGGCGTAATTTTGCGCTGGCGCGTAAATGAAAACAAAATAGTCCAACAGACCCGCAAGATAGTGTACGCCCCCTTGTCTGGTTGCCCTCTAAGATAGGAATAAACCTTCCAGACAAGTGGCCTCGTTTTGAACGATTACCTGTTTACTTCCGAATCCGTTGCCGAAGGGCATCCCGACAAAATGGCCGATCAGATTTCCGACGCCATTCTGGATGCCATTCTCCTGCAGGACCCCTGGGGCAAAGTGGCCTGCGAATGCCTGGTTAAAACCGGCGTCGCTATCGTCGCAGGCGAAATCTCCACTCACGCCACGGTGGATATCGAGCAGATCGTCCGCAATACCATTAAAGAGATTGGCTACGATCATTCCCGGTTGGGCTTCGACGGCAATACCTGTGCCGTGCTGAATATTCTCGGCAAACAGTCCAGCAATATTGCCGAGGGCATTCGCGGTGACTCCCCGGCCGCGTTGGGCGCAGGCGATCAGGGCATCACCTTCGGCTACGCCTGTGATGAAACCCCGGAACGGATGCCCGCCACGCTGGTTTACGCCCATCGCCTGATGGCGCGCCAGGCGCAGCTGCGTAAGTCTCAACGGCTGGCGTTTCTACTCCCCGATGCCAAAAGCCAGGTCACCCTGCGCTATCAGGATAACCAGGTACATTCGGTGGATACCGTGGTTGTGTCTACCCAGCACAGCCCGACTATCTCGCTGGCGGCCCTGCGGGAAGCGGTTATCGAAGAGATCATCAAACCGGTCATGCCATCGCACTGGCTCACGCCACATACCCGCTTTCTGGTCAATCCGGCAGGGGCTTTTGTGATTGGGGGTCCGGTGGGTGATTGTGGGTTAACCGGGCGCAAAATTATCGTCGATACCTACGGCGGAGCGGCCTGTCACGGCGGAGGCGCATTTTCCGGTAAAGATCCGTCGAAGGTCGATCGTTCCGCTGCCTACGCCGCCCGCTACGTGGCAAATAATATTGTCGCTGCCGGTCTTGCGTCGCGCTGCGAAGTCCAGCTGGGATGGGCCATCGGCCTCCCCCGCCCCATTTCTGTCAGGATTAACACCTTTGGCACGCAGAACGTATCAACGTGGGCGTTGCAGCAGGCGGTTAACCGCCATTTTGATCTCAGCGTCTACGGCATCATCAACACGCTCGACCTGCTGGTCCCCCGCTATCGTAAAACGGCCTGCTACGGCCACTTTGGACGCGACAGCTTTCCGTGGGAACGCACGGATAAAGCGGCGCTTTTACGCGAAGACGTTGGCCGATAATCCAACGCGCGCGCAGCATAATGTGAATTTATCTACAGGAGAAGTGTATGTCCGGGCAAAGTTTAGGCTTGATCGAAACCGTCGGAATGGCTGCGGCGGTGGAAGCCGCGGATGCCGCCATGAAATCCGCTAACGTCAGCCTGGTGGGCTATGAGCTAACCAAAGGCGGCGGGATGGTCACGGTAAAGCTGGAAGGCGAAATTGGCGCGATTAACGCCGCCGTGGCGGCAGCCATCAGCGCGGCTGACCGGGTGGGCAGCGTATACGCCCACAAAGTGATTGCCCGTACCGCGCAGCATATTGAGCATATTATTCACTCAACGGAGACGGTCGGCATCGTGCGGCCTGAACCTGAAACGCCAACGCCTGCTGTCGCACAGGTTGAAGAGACGCCAGCTCAGGCCATCCCGGTGGTGAATATAGAAACGTCCCTCAGCGCATCCTGCATGGATAGCGTTGAGGAAACGCCGCAGGATCCCGTGAAGAAAGGGCCGCGTCCAGGGCCGAAGAAAAAATAACGCCACTGGACCTCAAAATGCCGCACTGAATAGCCGTTCAGCGCGGCATTTTTTTATCCCCCGGAAAACAAAAAAGCCAGCAGGGCGGGCCCACTGGCTTTTCTTTACTCACCAGGCGCTACAGTAGCGGGACCAGGGTGAACAGCCCGATGGTCGCCAGCAGGTTCACCGCGGTGGTCATAATGGCAATGGCCATCGCCGGTGGATCGATATGGGTATCGCCATGGACCAGGAAGATACGCGACATGAGCTCGCCTAACAGCGCGCAAATAATACCGACAATCCCCGCCCATATCAGGCTACCGGACAACGCCGCCGCCAGCGCGGCGGGCAACGCGATATGGTGCGATACGGGCACCTGGGTGTTGAAGTGCAAAAAGATCAGCGAGAACGCAGAAATACCGAACGCCAGCAGCGCGCCGTTGCCGCCGAACTTGAGTCCTAAAAAACCGGCCATCAGGCCGATGCCCAGGCCCAGCACCGAAAGCTGTGGAATGCGGCTGTGGTAGGGCATCCAGCATTTATCCTGCGGCGGGTAGCAGTGGCGTATCCCCTGCTCCGGCTTACCAAACAGGCCTGTTTTACCAAACATCAGTCGGCTGATCACCCCAGAGATCACCACCGTCAGCGCCACGGTATCGGTCCAGGCATGACCGGATGGGAACGCCGGGATCTGATTCAGCCCCCAGGCGATGATGTAGCCGCCCGCACCGAAAATCCCGCCCACCAGCAGCACGTCATAGGCTGCCAGCCCGCTCAGCCCGGCGGTAATATCGCGCCCGGAGCCCAGTTTGCCTCGCTTTGCCGCGTACGCGGTTGCCGCCACGCCCGCAGCAAAGCCGCCGGTATGCGGCCCAAACAGCCCAAACGGAAAGGTAATAAAATCCGATGGCGCCCCGGTAATAATTTGCACGACCGCCATGGCGATCACCAGAAGCCCAACGAATTCAAACGCCGCCAGCGCGCCAATGGCCGCGCCAAATATACCGCCGCCGAAGGCAACGAAAATGTCTAAGCTATTCATATAGCTCACCTCTGTAATAGGATTAAAGTAAAGGACAACGTAAATGAAATGCAGAATGCAGACGGGCTCCGGGTATTTTTATAATTAAAATAATATGTGTCGCGTAAATAAAAAAAGCGCAGCATTATTGTGCCGCGCTCTGATGGCTCCGTTAATCAGCCACCGATATGACAGTTAAAACCTAATGATTCAACCGTCGCTTTTAACGTTGCCATGTGGGCTTCAGCAATACTTTTCGCATCGCTCAGCGGATACTGGCGGCCAAGCAAATTATATTTATTCTCGCCGAAGCTGTGATAAGGCAATAAGTGAATAGTATCGACATTGTGCATTAGGCGAGCAAACTCAGCGATATGATGAATTTCCTGCGGATTATCGTTCACGCCTGGGATCACCGGAATACGCACCACCACTTTGGTTAAAAATGAAATACGCAGCAGATTTTCCAGAATCACGCTGTTATTCACGCCGGTGTTACGCTGATGCACGTCGGGGTCGATCGCTTTGATATCGGTGAGCGCCAGGTCGATGTAGGGAAACACCGCGTCTATCACGGCTTTGGTGGTGAAGCCGGTGGTTTCAATGGCGGTATGCCACCCCTTGGCCTTACAGGCTTTCAACAGTTCCCGGGCGAATTCAGGCTGTGCCAGGGGTTCGCCGCCGGACAGGGTAATCCCGCCACCGGAACGACGGTATAAGTTCTCTTCTTTTTCCAGCTCACGCATCACCGCCGCCACCGACATCCGCTTGCCTTTCATTTCCAGCGCGCGGGTCGGACAGACCTCAGTACATTTCCCGCACTGGATACAGCGGTCACGATCGATAAACCAGCTATTGCTGGTTGATAGCGCCTGTTGCGGACAGACATCAATACATTTACCACAGCGAATACAATCATTCTTTTTAAATAACAGTTCTGGCTGCGGACGTTGTGATTCAGGATTACTACACCATTTGCAGGAGAGTGGGCAACCTTTAAAAAAGGGGATCGTGCGAATGCCAGGACCATCATGCAAAGAATAGCGTTGAATATTAAAGATGACGCCTTCGGTTTCGTACTCAACTTTATTCATAACATCACTCTATATTAGCCAGTTACATTACCTTTGCAGGTAAAAATAAAAACCAGACGGTGTAACAATGAATAATACCGGGCCAGAGGGTGTCCTCTCTGGCCCGGGTGTTTTTTACGACAGTTGTTGTTCAGTACGGCTAATGATGTCGTCCTGCACCTCTTTCGCCAGCACGACCCACTGGGCGCTGTAACCTGCCACGCGTACCACCAGATCCTGATGCTGTTCAGGGTTTTTCTGCGCTTCAATCAGCGTGTTGCGGTCGATCACGTTGAACTGAACGTGCATCCCTTTCTTATCGAAGTAGTTACGCACCAGGCCGCTGAAGTTACGCAGACCATTCTCGCCAGCCAGCGAAGACGGCAGGAATTTCTGGTTGTAGAGCGTGCCGTTGGAGGCGATAAAGTGATCGAGCTTGGCCACCGAGTTGGCTGCGGCGGTTGGGCCGAGAGTATCTTTACCCTGCCGCGGCGACACGCCATCGGCCAGCGGCTCTTTCGCCAGACGGCCATCCGGCAGCGCTGCCACGTCTTTCCCGAACAGCACGTTGGCAGAAACCGGGTAGATACCGGCCTGGAACTGGCCGCCACGCGGGTTGGTATATTTCTCCACTTCCTGGCAGTAAATCAGGGCACATTGACGCGCCACTAAATCCACGTCATCGATATCGTTGCCGAAGCAAGGGGTATTTTCCAGGATACGGCGGATCTCTTCATGACGGGAGAGGCTACCGGATTGCGCCGGGGCCGCATTGCCGGATGTCAGCTGACGATAAACTTCGTTTTTAATCGCCGCTGGATCCAGCGCGCCATGCTGCTCAATGATGCGTTTCACCACATCGTAGATGTCTTGCTCGCTAAGCGAGGATTTCGCTGCCGGGGCGTGAGGGTTGGCGCCCACAGGATGCCCGAAGTTGCTTTCCAGCGCGCTTTTCAGCTCGCTCAGGGAGAGCTTACGATCTTCAAACACCTGCTTCTGGATGGCATAGACGGAGTCACCGGTGTCAGCGACGCCGAACGCCTGCGGGCCAGTGAAGTTGTAAATCGCGCCGCCTTCCTGCAGCGATTTACCACGACCAATGCAATCGTCTACCAGAGCCGACAGGAACGGCAGCGGACAGCGTTCACCGTGGGCGATATCTACGCTGTTACAGGCCTCAACCAGTTGATGAACGAAGTGCGCCATCTGTTTCTTGAATGCGCTGTAGAAATCATCCATGCCGGTGTACTGCGTCAGTTCACCGGTCACCGGGCCAAGCTGTTTGCTGCCGACACGGCCGTTGTTGAGGGTGATTTCCAGCACTTTCGCCACGTTAAAGAACGCCGCGTCATGCCAGCCTTCGGTGCGATGCGGCGCCTGCGGCTCCACACAACCGATAATGCAGTAATCACGCGCGTCACGCAGCGATACGCCACGGTTTTGCAGCGCCGGGATGATCACTTCATCGTTGTACATCGCCGGAACGCCAAGGCCCATGCGCACCAGTTCGCAAGCGCGATACAGGAATGCGTCCGGGGTGCCCTGCCACACGCGGATGGAGAAAGACGGCTGCGGCAAACGCACGTGTGCGGTTGCTTCCATACACATGTAGCTCAGATCGTTGGTCGCGTCGCGACCGTCTTCGGTCTGGCCACCACAGCACAGGTTCTGGAACACGGCATAACCGGCGAACGCCTGGGCAGACACTTCGTCACGGGTTTTGTTGATGTCGTTGAGTTTAATCCAGCAGCAATCGACCAGCTCCTGTGCGAATTCGCGGGAGAGGGATTTATCGGCCGCCAGATAGGGATACATATACTGGTCGAAACGGCCCGGGGAGATAGAATGACCGCTGGATTCGATCTGCAACATGCTCTGGATGAACCAGAAGGTCTGGCACGCTTCCCAGAACGTGGTCGCACCGTATTCGGGTACGCGGGTACAGTTCTGAGCGATTTGCTCCAGTTCACGTTTACGGGTCGGGTTGCTTTCCAGCTGCGCCAGGCGGGAGGCTTCTTCCGCGTAACGATGGGCAAAACGGATCGCGGCGTTATAGCTTATCAGTACCGCGTTATAAAACTGCTCTTTCTTGATGTAGCCCGGTTCGGTGCGATCCAGCGCGTCGAGAGCACGGGTCACTTCGTTAATGATGCCGCGGAAACCGATTTTCAGCACCTTACCGTAGTCGACGCTTACGTGGCCGACGCCACCAAAGAAGTAGTTGCCCACGGTGAACACCCCGCTCGCCATACTCTCTTTGGTGCTGTCCGACATGTAAGAGGCGGCCAGAGAACTGGTGGTTTTACCCGGCCAGTATTTGAACGCTTCATGCAGATCCTGAGCGGTCTTTTTCGGGATAATGAACGGGTCGGCGACACGGTGCTCCATCGTCTCGAATTCTTTTTCCACCCAGTCGTAAGAGAATTCCGGGCAGATTTCCGTCGAGCGTGGATTAATCGTTACCGCCCCGACGATTAATTCATCCGGGCGAATCGTCACCGGTAATTCATTAAAGATTTTTTCAACCACTTTTGCACGACGCATAATCGCCGGCAGTTGTTCCGTCTCTTTATAGGCTTCGGTTGCCAGTACGGCACGCTCAGATTCCACATACGGCTTTGCCGTCAGGATCATATTTTTCAGTCTTACAACACGGTCAGTCGGATTAGAAAAGCCTTTCTCTAACATATAAAACTCCCGAATATATTTTGATAACCTTGCGGCGATGCCGGGGTATTAATGAATAATGCTTATACCTGTCTGCGTAATAAAGTGACGTAATAATGCCGGATGCCCCATCCAGGTGGTCGCGGTCATGAGGTTGCCGTCCACGACCGCCTCATCATCCGCTGCGGCGACCCACAGGCCACCCGCCATTTCCACCTCCGGTTGCACCGTAAAGTATCCGGTCAATTTTCTGTCTTTTAATACCCCCGCAGCGGCCAGAATTTGCGGGCCATGACAAATTGCGGCAACAGGTAAGGAGAAATTCATTGCGTAATGTAAGATATTCAGGACCGATTTATTTAATCGCAGGTATTCCGATGAACGCCCGCCTGAAATATATACGCCGCAATATTCCTGTAACTTTATTTCGTCAAATGATGCGGTTAATCTAAAAAGGTGTCCGGGTTTTTCCGTATAGGTTTGGTCACCTTCAAAATCATGAATCGCGGTTTTAATAAACTCACCGGTTCGTTTACCCGGACACACGACATCCACTCTGAAACCTAACATGCTTAATGCCTGCCATGGCACCATGACTTCATAGTCTTCAGAGAAATCGCCTGCGATAAGTAATATCTTTTTCATAAGCGAACTCTCAAAACTGATTATCGTCTTCCTCAATGATTCGCATGGCTTCATGCACCGCCGCGACTTCGCCGAAAATGGCCAGGGTGGTGATGTGCTGGGGGCAACTGCCAAAGATTTCCGATACCACTACATTGGCGCTTTTGCTGGCCGCATCAGCATAAAAATAGAGATCCGGTACTGGCAGCATTAACAATCCAATGGCGTCGATGCGAATCAACTCCAGACGCGAACGAAACTCCCCAGGCATGCGCCGTTTCAACATGGCCAGGATATCTGCGGTCGGCGCGTTTATGATCCGTTTTTTCATCTTTGCGTTACCCTTCACGATGGTTAGCGAATATTCAGCGCTTCAACCATTACGCAGCGACGATGCCGTGCAAACGCGCGTGCTGACGTAAGCCCTTCGCCGGTCGGCCCGGCAATCGTAAAGGTGGCATGCCCTTCGCCACCTACCCCTATCCCCGCATAGGAGGGACCATTTTTCACAAAGATGGTGGTCTGGATCAGGCGCGCCATTTTGGTCAGCTTTTCGACGTTGGTGGAGTGCATAATTGCGGTATGTCGATTGCCGTGCTCCACTTGCACCGCCAGTTCGATGGCTTCGTCAACGTTGTCGACACGCACCACCGGCAGGACGGGCATCATCAGTTCATGTACCACGAACGGATGGTTTTTCTCCGTCTCGATTAAGATGACTTTGATATCGTCGCCCACGGTAATCCCCAGCTGCTGAAGGATGTAGTGGGCATCTTTACCGACAAACCCGGTATTCGGCCCGGTACCTTTTTCATTCAGTACCAGCGTCTGCAACTGCTGAATCAGTTTCTTGTCGCACAGCAGATATGCGCCGCTTTTCTTCATGCAGTGGATCAGATAGTCAGCGACCTGATTCACCACAATCACCTCTTTTTCGGCCACGCACGGCAGGTTGTTGTCGAAGCTGCAGCCTTTAATGATATCGCGAGCCGCTTTTTCGATATCCGCCGTCTCGTCTACTACCGCAGGTGGGTTTCCTGCCCCAGCGCCAATCGCTTTCTTGCCGGATGACATCACGGTTTTCACGATGGCCGGCCCGCCAGTGGCCACCAGCATGTTGATGTGGGGATCGTTGATCATGGCATTCGTGTTATCGATAGACGGTTGCGTCACCGTGACCACCATGTTGGCCGGCGCACCCAGCTGAGCAAGTCGGGTATTGATCAGCTCAACCGCATACAGCGAAACTTTGCGCGAACGCGGGTGGGGGCTGAAGACCACGGTGTTGCCCGCCGCCAGCATACTGATACTGTTGTTGATGATGGTTTCGGTCGGGTTGGTGGTGGGTGTAATCGAACCAATCACCCCGAACGCGGAGTACTCGATCAGCGTTAACCCCCCGTCTCCGGTAATCGCGCGGGTGGCCAGGTCTTCAAGACCCGGCGTTTTCAGCGCTGCGACGCGGTTTTTGATCAGTTTGTCCTCGTAATTACCCATGCCGGTTTCATCCACCGCCATACGGGAAATGGCGCACAGAACATCCTCTTGCAGGAAAACGTCGCGAATGCCATTAATAAACGAGGCACGGTCTTGCATAGAACAGTGGCGATACTGTACCTGCGCCAGCACGGCCGCTGAAATCGCCTCCTCCATGGTTTCGAATGCGCCGGTTCCGGCATTCGCGACCTGAGGGGATGCAGCATCAGCGCGCCCGGCCTGCTGCTGCGCCAGCGCTTTCGCGACGATATCATCCAGGCTTTCAACCCGCGCCGCCTGTGCCGTAGCGGGGGCCGCTACCGGGGCCGTATCCGATGTTGCTTTGGTAAATTTGCTCAGAATGGTCGAGACAGCCTGAGCGATTTCAATATCATTCATCTTTAAATTCCTTACTACCGACCGCGTCGCGCGCGTCGTCACCCGCGGCTTAGATATACGGCGTCGTGGTGGATTTAATGTCCGCCGGATCTAACGTGGAGAGCAGTTGCAGGCCTACTTCACGTGCGGCAATCACCGCCTGGCGTACCGCGCCGGAATCACCGGAAAAAGTAAAGATCACTTCGTTACTGAAGCTGGTGCCTTTCGACGGACTGGCGTAGCCCACCGGGTCGATAACGGCGGATTTCGCCGCAGCGTCAGCAATCACCAGGCCAATCGCCGCAGGCGAGGCACAGGTCATTCCGAAGGATTTGCCAATCGGTGCCCCCAGCGCTTTATGCAGCGCATAGCTGGCACGCGCGGTGTAT
The DNA here is from genome assembly GCF_036780805.1 of Leclercia sp. Classification (NCBI taxonomy): domain Bacteria; kingdom Pseudomonadati; phylum Pseudomonadota; class Gammaproteobacteria; order Enterobacterales; family Enterobacteriaceae; genus Leclercia; species Leclercia sp. Next base: position 125,215 of record NZ_DAIQCE010000009.1, read on the forward strand.
TGAAATTCAAGGTGGCCCGCCGGCGAGCCATAGACGTCGCCCATCGTGCGTTCAATTTCTGCCAGCGCGACTTCTACCGCGCGTCTGACGTCGGAAACATCAGACGCACCAAAAATAATTAAGCAGCCGTGTCCGCCGCCCCCTTCCGTATCGCGAGCCAGCTCGATAGAAATAATCTCACTGTTAGTCGCTTTAATGGCTTCGTCCGCCGCAAAAATTTGCGGGCCTGCGCCGGTACGTGCGCCCAGAATACCGATCGAGCGATATTTCTTGTCGATATTCATAATTTCATGTAACTGATTATCGACATTGGCAATCACCAGGCCGATAGTATGACCCAGCGCAGTGCCGACAAATTCCGTAATTCCGCAACCGGCGAAGTTGGCGGCGGTATTGGCCTTCGGCTTCGCATCGGTTTGTTTATTCATTACGTCAGATATAATCTGCTCAACAAGATTATCTCTCATGATCAGTATCCCTTATTGTTATTAACCGACGGCCTTCGGCAGAATTTTTTCCACCTCAATGTGCGGACGCGGAATAACGTGTACGGAGACCAGTTCGCCCACTTTACCCGCAGCGGCAGAACCCGCGTCGGTAGCCGCTTTTACTGCACCCACGTCGCCACGAACCATCACGGTGACCAGACCGGAACCGATTTTTTCATACCCCACCAGGGTCACATTGGCGGATTTCACCATGGTGTCTGCCGCTTCGATTGCCGAGACCAGACCTTTCGTTTCAACCATTCCTAAAGCTTCTTGTTGCATACCAACCTCGATATTTCCGATAGAAAGAAAACGTGCACAGAGGAATAGCAATCCACGGCTTTACCCTGTGCGTGAATTATTTATGCATGCTGATACTAAAGTTATTTGGACAAAATGTTTTGCGCGCTAGCGGGACTATCTTGTTTTCAGTCCTCTCCTCCCGACAATAAAATCCACCTGTCTGCAACAATAAAAGCCTTATTTTTATTCCGCACGACGGGCAAGGTCCGCCGCGTCCATCGCAATCATTTTTTCTTCATTGGTCGGGATAACGGCAATTTTTGTCGAGCCCGCTGCGGAAATCAGCCCGCGGCGTCCGCCGAACATCTGCTGATTGCGCCCGGCATCCAGCGCCAGCCCCAACGCCTGCAGGCGTTGCACGGTAAGTTCCCGGATCAGCGCCGAGTTCTCGCCAATGCCGCCGGTAAAAATCAGGGCATCGAAGCGTTTAAGTGCCGTGACATGGCCGCCGATATGCCGGGCGAGGCGATGTACCATCACCTCAATGGCCAGTGTCGCCCGCGCGTGCCCCGCCGCCCGGGCTTCCTGCAACGTACGACAATCGCTGGACAGCCCCGAAATGCCCAATAAGCCGGACTGGTTGTTGACCATTTTGTACAGCGCATCGACAGGTTGCCCGGTGCATTTCGCCAGATAGGCGGCGGCACCGAAGTCCAGATCGCCGCAGCGCGTGCCCATCACCAGCCCTTCCAGCGGCGTCATGCCCATTGAAGTGTCGACACTCTCACCGTTCTGCACGGCGCAAACAGAAGAGCCATTCCCCAGGTGGGCAATCACGATCCCGTGATCCGCCGGGTCCAGATCCAGTGCGTTCAGCGCTTCGCTGGCGATGTAGCGATGAGAGGTGCCGTGAAAACCGTAGCGGCGCACCTGATAATCGTGCTGGTACTCCAGCGGGATAGCGTAGGTATAGGCGGCCGGAGATAACGTCTGGTGGAACGCGGTATCAAACACCGCGATCTGCGGCAGCGCGGGCAGCAGCGCGCGCGCCGCTTCAATGCCGATCAGGTTGGCGGGGTTATGCAACGGCGCCAGTGCCGACAGCGCGCTGATTTTTTCAATCACCTCGTCGGTCACCCGCACCGAACCTTTAAAATCACTGCCGCCGTGCGCCACGCGATGACCGATGGCGGTAAGGGTATCCAGCAGCTGCCGTTCCGCGAGCCTCCTGAACAGGACATTCAACGCGTATTGATGGCTGGCTTCGTCCAGCGCCACGCGGGATGTCGTGCCGTCGCGATCGTTAAACGTCATGGTGGCATGATCAATCCCCAGCCGCTCCGCCAGACCAGACAGCACCGGCTGGTCGGCATCCCGGGGGATGACCGAGAACTTCATGGAGGAAGAACCACAGTTAATCACTAAAACACAAGCTAAGGACATGATGACCCCTGAAAAGGACTACGATGAAAATTAACGTGTTGTTGCGAGGGGATAACGCAGCGCGCTAAACCGCGCCAGCGCCTGGCGGGCGATGCGCATGTCGTCTTCCACGCTGCCGCCGCTGACGCCAATACCGCCGAGCAGGCGTCCGCCCGACCAGCAGGGAAATCCGCCGCCGAAGCAACAGATCTCTTTTTCTTTATCAAGGCCGTATAACTCCCCGCCCGGTTGCACCTGCTTCGCCAGTTCATGCGTCGCCATCTTCAGCGCCACGGCAGTCCAGGCTTTTTGCGGTGCCAGGGTATGGCTTATCAGCAGGGCGTGATCCATGCTGAAAAAAAGCCGCTGATGCCCGAAGGCATCCACCAGGCTGAAAACAATCGGCACATTGCAGGCCGTGGCGGCCTCGCGTACCAGCTTCGCCAGCAATTCACCCTCGTCGAGGCTCAGGGACATCCGCCGCTCCGGCAGTTGCGTGGCGATGGCGTCGTTAATCCAGTTGTCGAGCGCAGCGTTGTGCGTAGCCATACCTTAATCCTCCCCGGTACGCCGCTATTTGCCGTTAAGTTCGAGCGAGTCGACGATGCCCACCACGGCAGCGTCGATCACCGAGTGCTCTTTGCTGTTGCTCATCCGCGCCGAGCTGCCGGTGGTGACGATAACAATCTCACCGTTACCCGCGCCGACGGTATCCACGGCGACCTGAGCATGGCCGGTAGGCTGATAGTTTTCATCCAGGCGCGCTACCATCAGCAGCTTCGAACCATTCAGAGAGGTGTGTTTGGTAGTGGAAACCAACGCACCCGTGACTTTTGCGAGGTACATACTTCCTCCGGCTAGCCGTGAATAAGGGTGAGATTGCGCCGCTTGATTTCATCTTTGGCGGCAGGCGTGATCAGCGTATCGCGCTCGACCCGCAACGCCCGATCGGGAGCCAGCAGGCGAATATCCCGTAGGGTGATTAAGCGTTTTTTCCCGACGACCGGCAGGCTGGCGGAGGGCGCTGACAGGCCGGTCGGGCCGGCATCAACCTGCGCCATTTTCTTGCCTGAAATCGTCACGCCGTAGCTTTCCAGCACCCGGGTGTAACCTTCCAGCCGGGCCAACAGCGGCAGCGGCAAACGGCTGTCATGGCATTGCGGATGCAGCGTGGCGATCGCCTGTTTATGCTGCTGCAATGCCTGAAATACGGCCTCGCATGCCAGGTTGTCGCGGATACCCAGCGCGATTTTGCTCATGCTGTTGACCGAGAGGGCCGGTAAATAGAGAGCGTCATAATCCGCGCTCGGGTGGTCGAACCCGGCCCGGGAGCCGCGCTGGCGAAGCCCGTCGATGCAGGCCGATTTCAGCGCCGACTGGCTGGCGCTGTGAGAGAAAAACACCCACAGCTGGTAGCCCGCCTGCTCCAGCGCCGCGAGGCAGTTCAGGGTTTCAGGAAGCGAAGAGAGATCGTCCCCGGTCACCACCACACGAACGTTTTTTTGCGCCACGGACTGCGCCAGCAATTCGGCGATCGCCCGGTCAAGCAGTTGCGATAAGGTCTGGCTGTCCATCTGTTCTCCCTTACCCCGCATTCATCGCGATGCCTAACGGCGTGACCAACAGCGGCTCTATCGACGGAACCACATTTTTGCCGGTCTGTTTGCTGAACACCGCGGCAAACTGGCTAAAACTGCTGGCGCCGCCCACCAGGTAGATAGTTTTCACCTGCTGCGTGGTGAGCCATCCCGACACCAGGCTGGCCATTTTTTGCGCCACCGGCTGCACCAGGGTAAAAATCTGCGCTTCCAGCGCCGGATCTTTTTTCATCGCCTCCGCCTCGGCATACGTCAGGCCGAGCGCACCCGCGATAACCAGCGTCATATGGCTGCCGCCGGTGGGCTCATCGGCGCTGAAGGTCACTTTGCCGCTTTTTAAAATACTCATCCCGGTGGTCCCGCCCCCCACATCCACCACCGCGCCGTTTTTAATATTCAGCGCGCTGGCGGCCGCCACCGGTTCATCGAGCACCCGGGTGACGGTAAAGCCCGCCGACTCCACGACGTTGACGATCACTTTAGTGTTGCCGTCGGAAATCCCCGGCGGAATGGCAGTTGCCGCGCGATCGAGGGTACGGCCCAGTCGTTCCTCGAGAATGCATTTCAGCCGCGATACCACCCGGCTGGCGGTGAGGTAATCCACTACCACGCCGTCCTTCACTACGCTTGAGGGGTAAGTCACCCCCGCCACCGGCTGGTTATCCTCATCCACGACCACTATCGCGATATTGGCCGTGCCGAGATCCACCCCCACCTTCAACGCGCCGGTACAGGGCCGACATTCGCCGCTCTCAATCAGGGCAGCCAGGGCGTGCAAACGGCGGTTTTCGGGGCTGTCAGCCATGGCGCACACCCTGTTTGATACCGTGCACTCTGTCGCCGTTGCGCAGGCCGAAACCGTTAGCCTCTTCGACATCGATATGCAGTTCCAGCACCGCATCCGCCGTGACACGCACCACCACGTGGCTCAGCACGCCGCCACGTGGCCCGTTGGTCTGAACGTCGATTTCCATCCCGTCGCGCAGGCCATGCAGCTCGGCTTCCTGCGGTGAGATATGGATATGCCGCCAGGCAACAATCATGCCGTTGTGCTTCACCACGCGGCCTTTCGGGCCGATGATCTCAATCCCCGGCGAATCCAGCAGATCGCCCGACATACGCACCGGTGCCCTGGCACCCAGCGCGAAACCGTCGGCGACGGAGATTTCAACCTGGGTGGTATTACGCAACGGACCTAATACCCGTACCTTGCTCAACTCGCCTTTCGGGCCGCGCAGCGTCACCATTTCTTCGGCCGCGTACTGCCCCGGCTGTTTAACCGCTTTAAAACGGGTCAGCGTGGAGCCGTAGCCAAACAGAATGTCCATATCCTCCCGGCATAAGTGAACGTGACGGTTCGACACGCCCACCGGGATATCCAGCGCAACGGGGGCGGTGACGGGTGCTACCGGACGTTTTCCGGCGGCGAGTTCCTGGAGGATTTGTTGGGTGATCCATTCAGCTTGTTGTTCGGTGTAATTCATAACGGAAACGACCTGGTTATAGAGTTATCTCAGGAGGACTGGGCGTCTGTTCATCAGCATAGGGAGTCACGACGCCCGATATTTGTTGATCGTCAGGACTTTTTTGCCCGCCTCACGCGGGCGGGACAAATGCGTCCAGTTAGCCCGTCACCCGATCGATTAGCGCTTCAACGTCCTGTACGGTGGCAGGCCACGGGTTCGACGCGGTACACCCATCGGCCAGCGCTGAACTCACCAGCGCCGCGCGCAGTGTGCTGATTTTTTCCCGGTCAATGCCCAACTCGCTCAGTGTGGAGGGAATGCCAAAATGGCGGTTAATCTGGCGAATAGCCTGCGTCATCTGCGCGATAGCCTGCTCGGGAATGGCATGCTCGATCCCCATGATCTGCGCGCAGCGGTGGTAGCGTTCGCGGGTATGTGCAGAGGCCTGCTTGCTGTTGAAATCGATCACTATCGGCAGCAGCATGGCGTTAATTTTGCCGTGGGGGATATGCAGCATGCCGCCAATGGCATGGGCCATGCCGTGGACCAGCCCCAGCCCGGCACCGTTAAATGCCATGCCCGCCATACAGGAGGCATTGTGCATATGGGTGCGCGCCACAATGTCTTTTTCATCGTTGTACACCTGCGGCAAGTAGCGCCAGGTGAGCGCTATGGCTTTTTCCGCCAGCGCATCGCTAAAGTCGTTAGCGCCGGTGGCGACAAACGCTTCGATGGCGTGAGTCAGTACATCCATTCCGGTATCCACCGCCACATGACGCGGCACCGTTAACACCAGATTTGGATCGAGAATAGCGATATCCGGTACCAGATGTTCCGAGATCAGGGGATATTTACGCCCGTTTTGCGGATCGGAAACGATCGCGTAGGCGGTGACTTCGGAACCGGATCCGCTGGTCGTCGGAATGGCGATAAGCGCGATGTGATGATCGGCGAAATACTCTTCCAGCGTCACTTTGATCCCTTTCGCCGCATCCAGCGACGACCCGCCGCCGAGGGCGATAATCACGTCAGGTTTAAAGTTTTTAAAACGTGCCGCGCCCGCGGTGAGAATATCAATATCAGGGTCGGGTTTAACCTCGCCAAAAATACAGACTGATGCCTGTGGCATGTAATTAATCAAATAACGGGTTTTACCTGATGTCACCATAAAATCGTCGGTGACAATAGCGACGCGCTTGTCATTAAACTGGCTGAGCGAGGCGATTGCCTCCTCGCCAAAATAGATTTGCGGACAGGAAAAAGAATAACTGGCCATGTGATGAAACCCTTATCTGGATACCGGCACGGTAAGCAGTAATAAACGATAGGGGTAAACTAACATGGCGCTATTTTTGAAAGGCTAAGGATGTTTGTGCAGGTGGAGGATTATTTTGCGCGATTGTTATGCTGCGGGCAAAAAAGTCCATTTCGGGATAGTGAAACTAATCCAGCGGGATGGACTCACTCAATACAGGCTGGCGTTCACCGCCAGCCTCATTACAAACAATATTAATGCTGCCGGTACGGCTCCCGCACATAATCCCGCAGGATATACACCATGTCATGCAGCAGTCCCGCCAGGTCTTCCGCCACCTTCTCCGGCAGCATATTCCCCAGTAACGCCTGATTCAGCGAGCGCAGATACTCCACCATCAGACAGGTGTCCTGCCAGCAGTGCGGCATCGCGGATTGGGGCAGCTCATCAACGGTGAGCTGCGCCACCAGGTGCGGGGGTAAATCTTCATCACACAGGTGCGCCAGACGAGCGAGCACATGAGATAACCGTCCGCAAAGCGCCAGACGCGAAGACACCTCTTTTGTTTCCAGTAAGACATTCACATAGGCCGTGCACAGGTCCGTTACCTCAAACAGGTCAGCGGTGGTGGGGAGCGGCGCGGTGAGCAGATGATGAATAACGTTTTCGTCAAATTCGGGATAAGACAGGGTTGGGATCGTAGCCATAAGGCAGCCTCCGTTGAGTTTAATGAGCCACAACCTGAGTTCCTAAGCTCAGAAGAGTGGTAGCGCTGACAGGGTTAGGAACCGGAACTCAACGGCAACCGGCCAGCCTTGCGGCTGCCCTGCCAACGCCACCTGAGATTTTACAGTGGTGCGCGCTGGCCCGATACAGAAACCTGTACCGCAGTTGAGTTGTTCGGGTTCCTACGCCCGGCTGCAGTTTCTCCTGCAACGCGCTGACTCTACGCCCTGCTCTCGCCCACAGAAAGCAAAAAGCGCCACCGCAAGTCAATCTTGCGAGGCGCTTTCCAGAATCCCGACAACGGGAGGGTAAAACCTTATTTCGCCAGCGACACAAGCATCTTCAGACTCGCAGAATAATAATCTTCCTGCGTGGTGATCTGCGGATCGCCCGCCGGGAGTTGCCCCATCGCCAAATCACGCACCGCCAGCAGGCCGCCTTCCATCATGTACGGCGCGGGATCGCCGGTGGTGACATTCACCCATGCTGGCGTCTGATTCCGGGCAAACCGTCCCCAGTACGCGGTATAGGGTGTCATCAGCGGGCTGGAGGCATTCGCCCACTTGATATACAGCGGCACGCGGATCGCATCGTAGCTAAAGCGCGCCGGCCACTCTTTCGCCGGGGTCACGTGACCGTCGGCGTAGAGTGACACCCAGTCTGCCGGGAGTTGCGTGTTACCGAAGCGCATCTTCACCAGCAGCTTCTGCCCGTCATTGATCAAGTCACGCCACACGGTCAGATGACTGCGCTTCGCGAAATCTTCCCACGCCGGGAAGATGAAATAGGATGGGTTAAGGTTCACATAGCTGTTGAGGTTAAAGCCCTTCGCGCCGGGCAGCATCACGCGGTAGCCGGCAAAGCTGATCACGTTGCGGGCCAGCAGCGATTTGGTGATGGCGTCCGAGGCGTTCAGATAGCTACTGTCATTCCACTGGGTACCCGCTTTTAACAGCGCCCAGGCGATAAAGGTATCGCCATCGGTGGCGTTGTTTCTGTCGGCAATCGGGTCCGGTGCCACCGGGTTATAACGCCAGTAGAACAGCCCGGTCTGCGGGTTTTGCAGGTTCTTCTTCGTCCAGCCCCAGATTTTGTCAAAACCGGCGCGATCGTTGTTACGCACCGCCATCATCATGGCGAAGCCCTGCCCTTCAGTGTGGCTCACACTGTTGTTGCCGGTATCAATGATGCGGCCATCCGCCATTAAAAATCGCGCTTTGTAGCTGTCCCAGGCGGGGCCGGCAAAGGCCTGATGACTTAATATCATCCCCAGCACCAGAATCAGGGTCTTACTTCGCTGCCACATGGCCGATCCTTATTAATTGTTTTGATATCTGAAATGGATAACCGTAGCCGAGGGGGAGGCCTCCCGCCACAGCGATACGTGTGATTTGCCGCCCTGCTCGCGCAGCCAGCGGGCATAGAGCCCCTCCAGCACCGCGCTAAAAGCATGGTTCCACGCCATCTGTTTGGCCTCTTCCGGCGGCACCGGTATGGCGGTATGCACGATGCGGATCGCCGTGTCGCTGGCATCAATATCAATATAGCCCCAGTTGAAGGCCGCGAGCCGGGCATTGATCTGCGCTTCGAGTTCACCCACGGTATGGGCCAGCGCCAGCGGGAAACGCTCGCCCAGCGAGTCGCCCATCTGCACGAGGAACGAGCGGCTCTGCGCTTCGCCGACGTTGGCGACCATGCTCTCAATCATCACGTGGATCAGCGAAAACCAACCGGATTGCGACTGTTGATGCTGGTAATACTGTAAAAGCTGTTGGTCATTCATCACTTGTTCCCCAGAAGGTAGCGGAAGTAGAGGGTCGCGGTACTTTCGTTATAATCCCCGAAGGTGTCATACCCCACCTGCCCGCCGATGGTCATGTCTTTATTGAGTTTGTAGTCGGTGGATGCGCGCAGGTTATACCCCAGCCCGTTCTCGCTGTTGCCTTTGTAGAACGCCTCTTTGGCGAAGCCGCGGGAGACATAATCTTCCAGTTGTTTCTGCATGGCGGAATCCGTCGGGAAGTACGGGCTCTCATCCTGGGAGTAGGACTGATACCCCACCGACGCCCCTAAGCCCAGCTTCCAGTTGTCGAACTTCTGGGTGTAATCCACCGGGAAGGAGACGCTGATGTAATCCTGCGGACTGAAATACCCACCCTGACCGTAGCTGAAGTAGCTCAGGTTCTTGTCAAAGTTCATGTAGTTCATGTTGATGCCGGCTTTTAACTCGCGATCGGCAGCATAGTACGGACGGAAATAGACCCCCGCCGAGCCGTTGACGCTGGTGTTGCTCGGCACGTTTTCCCCGATGTAGTCATACACGCCAAATCCGGCGTAGAAGCCCGCATCGGTATTGTCATAGCTCAGCTGAGCGCTGCCGCCGTTTTTCGTGACCTGGCCCCACTTCTTGCCGCTGTACTTATCTTCCACCCCGACGTACGACAGCAGGCTGTCCACCACCGCGCGACGCTCGCCGGTCAGCACCAGCTTGAGGTAATCCGTCAGCTGCGGCGACCACTGCACGCCACCCACCAGGGTATTCAGATCCTGGCCCAGCGGCGTGGAGCCGACATCAATTTTGTACTGCTCGCCGGTAAGGGCCATCGCCACTTCGACGCCCTGCGCACTTTGCGAGCCCTGCGACGGCACCTTGATTTTGTCGATGTTCGGCAGCTCAGGCGGCGTGGTGGTGGAGGCGTTATACAGCTCCTCGGCCACGCCCCCCTGGATCAGCGCCCCGGTACCAAACCGGCGGCTGGACTCCTCGGACGAGGTTCCGGCATCGAGGCTGATCGGCGTGACGTTCACATCCAGACGCGAATCGCCGAACGGCACGGTGGACCACTGCAGCGGAGCCTTGATCTCCGTCAGCTTGCTCAGCCCCTCTTCGCCGTCACGCGCGCGCAGGGAGGTCGATCCCCGCGCCCAGGTGGCGGTTTTGTCGACCAGCATCTCCATCATGTTATCCACCTGACGCAGCGTTCCGGCCTGAGCGGTTTCTACCGGCAGATCGGTGCGTACGGTGCCCGGCGGCGCGGTCTGTGGATTACGCGCCAGCTGCGCCACCTGCCACGGCATCGCCTGGCCATACAGCGAAGAGGGATCCGTCACCGCGCCCGTGCTGGAGGTGCCGACAAACGGGTTGTCCGCCAGCGCCAGGCCACCCAGCATCGGGGCCGTTTCGCCGTTGTTATTCTGCAGGCCGAGCAGCTTGCCGCGCGCGGTGCGCAGATAACTCATCGCCTGCTGATGGTTGCCCTGGGCCTCGGAGACCCGGGCCAGCAGCAGTAAGCGTTCCGGGGTGCTGTCGTTGGTCAGCCCGGCGGAAAGCTGCTTCGCTTTATCCACGTTGTTGCTGGCCAGCGCCACATCGATGGCCCCGGCGCGCGCGTCCTGCTGCGGCGTGTCGCGGGTCATCAGGTAGTCGTAAACCACCCCGGCCTCTTTGTTCATCTTGCCGGACTGATAGACGCGGGCCATGGCAAACATCAGATCGGTGTTCTGCGGATCGTTTTGCATAGCGCGGATCAGCTTGTCGTAAGCCGCCGCGTAGTTGCCCTGCACGCGCAGCCGATCGGCCTCGTTGATCACATAGCCGTTGCGAATGCTCGCCAGCTGGGTCGGGGTACTGCGCGACTGCAGCTCCGGGCTGGCAAGCCAGGCCTGGGCTTCGCTGCCCAATCCGGCCTGGTTCAGGACCGCCACCTGATCGGCATAATCCCCGGCGTTACCCTGCACGCCGCGGCGCATATTGTCGTGGACCACGCTCACCGCGGTGGTGACATCGCCGCTCTGGGCCAGCATCCGCGCCAGCTTGCCGGCATCGGCCGGGCTTTGCGGCGGACGTGCCGCCAGCGCTTTCAGGGTGTTGGCTGCCGCAGTCCGGTCGCCCTGGGCCAGATAGCGTTCGGCAACGTCCATCTGCAGGTTGTAATTCACCCGCTGAGAGAGCTCACGCATATCGCCATTCTGACTGGAGGCCGGAATGCGCGACAGCAGCGTTTGTGACTGCTGCCAGGCGTTGTTTTCGCTGGCGAACAGGGCCGCCGCGTAGAGTTCGCTGTTGCTGGCGTTCGGGCGGAACGCCGGCGTCATGACGTTAGCCGCCTCCGCGCTGCGCCCCTGCTTTTGCAGCAAGCGAGCTAAATCCAGACGCAGCCAGGGATCGGACGGATAGCGGGCCGTGCCCTGCTGTAACAGGGCGATGGCGCGCTGCGGATCGCCGCTGGCCGCCGCCTGCTGGGCCTGACGACGCAGCGGATCGGTCGGGTTGCCGCCGGAAACGCGCGGGGCCAACCTCGCCTGCAGGCTGGCGGGCAGGGTCTGCAACATCGCCTGGGCTTCGGCGGTTTTGTTCTGCTCGCGCAGGACGTAGTAGAGGTTTTCCCGCGCCGCGCCGTTATTTGGCTGCTCGGTCAGCAGGCCGCGCAGGGTCTGCTCTGCCGCGGTGTAGTCTTTGTTATGCCGCTGGACGTCGGCCCGGAACAGCTTCGCCGCCGCCCCCTGCTCGCCGCTGCGCTGGGTCAGGGGTGCGCTCAGGGCCAGCGCCTGGCTGACGTTACCCTGTTTATAGGCCGCCTGAGCCTGAGCCAGCTGGCCGTAGAATTCGGCATCCTGCGCCTGCTGCTTACGTTCGTCAGAGGCCGCGCCGCCAAGGCTGGCCGCACGGTTCAGGTACTGCGCCCCGGCGGCGTAGTCGCCCTTGCGCAGGGCCACGTAGCCCATCCCGGCCAGCGCATCGGCATCCTCCGGGTTGGCCTTCAGCACCTGCTCAAACTGGTTGCGGGCGGTATCGGTATTGCCGCTGTTGAGCGCCACATAGCCTTCGCCTTTTGCCGCCCCGCCGATGCTCTTGCGATAGTGATCCTGCACCGCGGTGTCGTTGGGATGGCGCTGGAGGAAGGTCTGGTAGTACGCTTCGTCGCCCGCCTGCGGCCCTAGCCACAGCAGGGCCTGACGCAGGGACTTATCCGCATCCTGACTGCCGCTCGCCAGATCCTGCAGGATGTTCATCCCCTCGCGACGGGTGCTTTCCTGATAGGTCAGTACTTTGCCCAGCGCAATTTTGACGTTGTTATCCTGCGGATACTGGACGCGCAGCTGACGCAGCTCGCTCACCGCCTGCGGATAGAGGGACTTATCCCCCGCCATGGTCAGATAGTATTCCGGGGCCAGGCTCGGCGGCGGCTGGTTGCCGGTGAACAGGCTCTGCCAGGTGGCCAGCGCGGCGGGAATATTGCCGCTGCGCGCCTGCTGACGGGCCAGCTCCAGCTGCCCGCGCGGCACCTGCTGCATCTGTTTGGCGTTATCCAGCGCCTGCAAATTGGCATCCTGCGGCGAGACCGCCGTTAAGCGCTCGCGCCACTGGGCCGCCCCTTTGATGTCGCCGGCCTGCTGCGACCACAGGGCCATCAGGTACAACGCCTGAGTATTGTTGGCGTCCACCATCAGCACTTTTTTCAGCGATTCCATCGCCAGGTTATCGTGAGACTTTTCGTGCCAGTAGTTGGCCTGATCGAACAGCGCTTTCAGCGCCGGGTTATTGGCCGACTGCGCGGCATCTGCCGCCTGGGCACCCGGGATGCCCCCGATCGCCAGCCCGCTGACCAGGCAAAGTACAGGCAGATGTCCGGCGGTTTTATTTTTATTGTCCATAGTGTTACCACCCTTACTCACGATCTGAATCCTGTGGGTTAAGACGTTTGTGCGCGCGTTTTCTCAGTAACGAGTAGAGGCTCAGGCCAATAATCGACGCGAACAGCAGTCCAAAAATCGCCAGCATGGCGGAGTGCTGCGTGGCATACCACACCACCATCATGTACCAGGGCATCTGGCCGCTCGGGAACTGCGGGCCGACGCGGAAGCTGCGCACGCCGTTCTCATCGGTGATGATCGCCGTATCGCCGCGGATCCCGGCGTTGATGCGGGCGGAGTTGAGGTCGGTGTGCAGACGCGCAAGCTGGGCGTCGTCGCTGCCGATCGCCATCACGACCAGACGTTCCGGGTTCCACTGAGAGCGGAAGCTGACAAAGCCGCGCCAGGATTCGTTGGACGAGAAGTAGCGGTCGGCATCCACGCCCGACGCGTTCCAGTCGCCCTCCAGCCAGCTGCGTACTTTTTCCAGCATTTTGGGCTCGCGCACGCCAAAGCTGTGCTCGTTGCTGACAAACGGCGACTGCGCCAGCAGGGCGCGGTTAAAGGCGGTTTGGTCCAGCGAGGAGACCGCCAGCACGTCGCTTTCGCTCAGGCGCAGCTGGTTCGCGCCGCCGGACGGCAGACCGAACATCACGCGGTTATTGTTCAGCGCGGTGCCGGTGGCGTTACCGGAGCGGGCAGAGAGATCCAGCAGGGTGCCGATCTCGCTTTCGCTCGGGTTCTCCGGCAGGAGCAGCACCGTCTGGGAGAAGTCGGCCAGACGGGTGAACGGGAACGAAGCACCGACAAAGTACGAGAGGTTCGGCAGCAGCGTGAAGTGGCGCGTGTTGCTCAGATCGATACTCGAGTCTTCGTCGATACGGCTCTTGATGTTGTTATTGAGCAGCACGCTGCACGGCGCGGTCTCTTTGGTCTGGATGTTGAAATAGAGCTGCAGCTGGTTGTCGCCGTAAATCAGGTACGGCTCCAGCGGCACCTCCACATTCTCCTGACGCGCATCGCCGCCGAGCTTATGCCACAGGCCTTCAAGCAGCCCCTGTTTGTTGACCGGCAGGTTGCGCAGGAACGCGCCGTTGAAGGTCATCGACAGGTATGAACGCTGCTCGTCAATCCAGCTTTCGGATGGGAAACGGTAGGCCACTTTCAGCGGGATGGTATCGCCATCCCACATAAACAGGTCGGGCGCGGCGCGGAAGGCCAGGGTCAGGGGTTCGTGCCAGATGCCGGTCACCGTCAGGCTCTGATCCTTACGCATCAGCTCGCTCAGCAGCACCGGGCGATCGGTGGCGATCCAGCGCGGGGCATCATAAGGTTTGCTGACCGGGATGTTCTGCGCCTCAACCGGCAGGCGGGTGGTCTGGGCGTTGAACTGCCCGCGGGTCAGACGCCACGCGGCGCTTTTCAGCTGCTGTTCGTTGTTCCCTACCACCAGCAGCAGCTTGTAGATCGGGTTGCCCGGGTTATCGACCACCTGCAGCGTGGCCCCGTTGGAGGCCGGCAGCGTTAACCCGCCGATGGACTCACCCGGTTTGCCAAACAGGATGCCGTTTTTCTCCGGCAGCTGGTCATGGAGCGCATCAAAGGAGATGCCGCGATAGTCCGCTTCGATCCCCAGCCAGGAGGCGATCAGCGCCGCAGCGCCCACCTGCTCCGGCAGGGTTTTGGCCGGGAACGCGAAGGTCAGCGTGGTCGGCGTCATCTGCATTTCATCGAGGAACGGGCGCGGGAAGTGGCTGAGATCCGCGCTGATGTTCAGCTGCTGCGCCTCCAGGTCCAGCCGCGTGTTCGGCATGATGGTGACCTGGTAGCTGTCGGACAGATCGCGCTGGCACAGCAGCGCATCGCCGTCGTTGATTTTGAAGCTGATGTTGTTGCGTGACACCACCATCGCGGCCGGGATATCCAGCTGATAGCTGGAGACATTGCTGTCGGCAGATCCCAGCGGCACCGTCCCCAGCGGCTGACCGTTGAGCATCAGCTGCAGGGTGGTGTTACGGGCGGCCATCGCCGGAGAGACCTTCAGGTTCAGCTCCAGCTGGGCGTTGGTGATCACCTGGTCCGCCGAGAGGGTAAAGTCGATCCCGCCCTGTAGCTGGCCGCCGCTCAGCACCACGCCGTTTGGCTGCCCCATCTGGGCAACGGTGATACTGCTGGTGGTGCCGGGGGTGATGCCCGTTGGTGCCGCAGACGCCGCATCGGGTGTCGGTGCCGCAGGCGCGGCCTCAGGCACCGGCGTCGTCTCCGCGACCGGCGGGGTCTGGAAGGCAGGCAGCGTGTCGGGAGCAGGCAGGGTTGCCGGGGCCGTTTCGGCTGCAGCAGCAGGCGTTGCATCAGCCACAGGCTGCGCCGCGTCCGTTACCGGCGGCGGGAGATCCACCGGCAGCAGCGATTCTACGGTGGTCGGCTCTTCCGCCGTGACCGGCTGCACCAGCACGCCGAACATCAGCGCCATCTGCAGCGCTTTACGGGTCATCCCTTTCATACAGCGGTATCCTCGTTGGCTTTATTCCCGCGGCGGGCATCATCATGGCGATGACGGCGCTTTTCACGACGGTCTTTCCAGGTCAGCCAGAACAGATCGAATACGCTGCGAATAATGATAAACAACGAGCGGAACGGGTTGTCCTGCGGTTTTGGCGGGTTGATCCACGCATCGGCGCGGGCCAGCACCACTCGCACCAGTTCGCGGCGGCGGTCCAGCGGGATCTCATCAAACATCAGGCGAATGTACTGCTCGTCATGCGCAATCACGCTCACCGGAATACTGATGGCCCCGGACTGCAATTGCAGCTCAATCTCTTCGATTTCATCGGTCAGGTGACGGTCGTCCACCACCGCGATTCGGCAGCCGCCCATGGAGAGATCCAGGGTATGGCTACGCGAGGAGATGCCGCTGGCGTAGTGGATCACCACCGGCACGTTGGCATCAATACGGATGGTTTTACGCGTCTGACGGGTCTCACGGGCCACCGCAATCGCGGCCAGCAGGAAGATCAGGCTATAGAGGCCCCAGCCGACGTTGAGGGCGATAACCATCGGATCCACCCCAAAGTAGTCATGGCCGACGGCACGCACAATCCCGGCCACCACCCCTGCTGCCAGCAGCACGGCGATGATCAGGTGCGGGCGGACAATGCTGAAATCGAAATAGCCGACATCCAGCAGCGCGCCTTTATCGGTCACGTTGAACTTGCCGCGTTTCGGGAAGATCAGGGTGATCACCGTCGGCAACACCAGGTGGAAGGCCAGCACCAGGTCGTAGATCTCCCCCCAGAAGCTGTAGCGGAAACGCCCGTTGACCCGCGAGTTCACATAGATACAGAGGAACAGGTGCGGCAGCATGTAGGCGAAAATCAGGCTCGCCGAAGAGTGAATAATGTTCAGGTTAAACAGCAGGTAGGCCAACGGCGCGGTAAGGAACGCCACGCGCGGCAGAGCAAACTGGAACGAGAGCATGGCGTTGAGGTAGCAAAGACGCTGCTGCCACTTCAGGCCGCGGCCCAGCAGGGGGTTATCAACCCGCAAAATCTGGGTCATGCCGCGCGCCCAGCGGGTACGCTGAATGACGTGCACCACCAGACGCTCGGTCGCCAGCCCTGCCGCCAGCGGAATATCGAGATAGGCCGACTTCCAGCCCAGACGCTGCATCTTCAGCGCGGTGTGGGCATCTTCGGTCACGGTCTCTACGGCAAAGCCGCCGATCTCCTCTAACGCGCTGCGACGGATCACCGCGCAGGAGCCGCAGAAGAAGGTGGCATTCCAGTTATCGTTGCCGCGCTGGATCTGCCCGTAGAACAGCTGGCCTTCGTTGGGAATATCGCGGCCCGCGGAGAGGTTACGCTCGAACGGATCGGGCGAGTAGAAGTAGTGCGGGGTCTGCATCAGCGCCAGACGCGGATCTTTCAGGAAGGCTCCGACCGTTGCCTGCAGGAAGATACGCGTCGCCACGTGGTCGCAGTCAAAGACGCAGATCAGCTCGCCTTTGGTGAGCTTCATGGCGTGGTTGAGGTTACCCGCTTTGGCGTGGGAGTTGTCGTTACGCGTGATGTACCCTACCCCGACGTTGGCGGCAAATACCGCAAACTCGTTGCGCTTACCGTCATCCAGCAGGTAGATCTTGAGCTTGTCTGCCGGGTAATCCAGGCACTGCGCCGCCAGCACCGTATCGCGCACCACGTCCAGGCTTTCGTTGTACGACGGAATATAGATATCCACCGTCGGCCACTGCGCCATATCCTCCGGCAGCGGTACGATCTTGCGCTGGAGGGGAAACAGGTTTTGCAGATAACTTAAAATAATAGTTATCCAGATATAGAGTTCGGCGACAAATAACCCGATACCGAGTATGGCTTCTATTTCGGAATTAAAGTGCAGCGTCTGCGTAGCCCGGAACCAGATATATCGTGTGGACATTAAGACCGCCACGACCATCATTATTATTGATACCCGGTGATGTTTGCTAAAGCCCAATAGCAGCAGCGCCCCAATGCTGATTAAGCCGAAGATATACTGCTTCTGGCTATCCATTGGGGTAATAATAATTAATACGGCGATGGGTGCTAAGACCAATAGCAGTAGATAAAACAGCGCCTTTTTCATAGGACGTCCTGAAATTGTCGTCAGAAACTGGAGGTTCTCAGGTTGGCGTGCACGGCGCCGTCACCGACCTGGATACCCAAAATACCCGCGATACGCTTACTCACCAGTTCGATATCAAACGCAGCCGCCGAGGTGGCGCTGAAATCCAGTATCGATTGCTGTGAGGCATTGGCCTCAGGCACGCTTTCATCCCGGTTGATGACACCCAGCAGGCGGTCACCGAGGCGTTGCTGTAAGAAGGCGGTGACGTCACGGCTGATATGGCGCCGGTTGTCACTCTGGTTCACCAGGAAATAGTATCCGGCCTTGTTTTCTGGCGGTGCACCGCCGGTCAGCCGGTGGTTTTCGATGTGGGGCAGCAGCGACAACGACGCAGTATCGGCCAGCAGCGTTACCAGATGCAGATCGGCCAGCGGCGAGATCGCCTTCAGCGCCGGGTTCGGCCCTGGAGGGAAGTCGGCCAGGATGATCAGCCCCGGATAGTTCAGCAGGGAGCTTAAGCCTCGCGCCAGGAAGTTGCTGTCGCTGGTGAGGTTATGCTCAAAGACCAGGCGCTGCTCTTCCGTCACTTCGCCATAGGGCAGGACGAACATATTGCTGCCCGCCGTTAGCACCGACTGGCTCCAGTCTGCCGACTCATTAGCACGCGCAACGTAGCCGCGCCCGTCAGACAACGGCACGCCAAAATGCAGACGCAGCGCGTTCTGTACATCGAAGTCAATGGCCAGAACTTTATTGCCTGAACGTGCCAGAGCATAAGCGAGGTTGGCCGTGACCGTGGTTTTCCCTACTCCGCCTTTTGGCGAGCAAATACACACTAACGGCATGAAGCGATTTTCTCCAGGAGCGGTTGTAACGGAAGATCTTTCACCGGATGGCTGGCGCGCCCGGACGTTTTGGTCGCGAACAGCTGATCAAAGCGCACCGGCTCCGCCGGTTTGGGCGGAGTCACTGGCTCCGCAGGCGCAGCTACAGGTGCAGCAACCGGCGCGAGCGCGGGTGCTGGATGGAATGCAGCGGGTGCCGCCACGACGGGCGTTTCTTTGACGGTCGCGTGAGGGGTCGCCTCAGGACGCAGCTGCTCAAACAGAGACGGTGCCGCAGGGTGGGCTTGCGTCTGCACCGCTTTATCTGCGCTGTCAGCGCTTATGCTCTGCAGGATCGACGGGGCTGAACCGGCAGGCTCGGCCACGGGCGTCTTCGTCAGGCCGGCAAAAGCCGCATCCAGTTCACCGGGCTTAACGGCCTGCGGCACGGGCACCGCAACGCTGCCGGCCTTAGCCAGCGCGGCGTCACTGTCTACACCCGCCAGCTGGTTGATAATCGCCCAGCCGCTGTTCGACGCCTGCTTGTTTTGCGCCGACAGATCCTTGAAATGGATGTCACCCGTGCGCGTTTTATCCTTGAAACGCTGCAAATCATCATAATTTTTCATGGCATTACTCTTGATTCACAAGTCAGTATTTTTGTTTCCTGCATGACTTTGCCAGGGGTAACAGTTTTGTGGGTATACGGACATGTAAAGGGGATTGGCGATGAACCATCGTCACTCACAAAGAACTTCCCTTTACGGGCACTCATATTTGTATAGCAGATGATCTAATGCATATTACGTAGAGCTAATACTATGTACAAGCTTATCGACAGATCGCGCAATTTCTCCACTTTCCGCCCTCAATAACCCACAACATCAAGATTAAATCTGGTTTTATTCTGCAAGAATAAAATATTAATCCAGTGTTAATGTAGCATGGGAAACATAATACCAACAGGTAACTATAATCACGGTGTATGAAAAAGACGCTGTACGGCTTCGTGGGTGCAGGCGTTAAAGGAACACTAAGAAGATCGGGTGAGGCGGTAAAAATCAGATGGGGAGAAACGATCCCGGCACACAGGCCGGGATCGGAGGTCATTACAGGGCAGTCTGTCCGTATTTTGGCGAACGCGGGCCATATAACAAACCGCCAGGCCCTGCGCTGAACAGACGGGCGCTGGTTACCTGAGCAACATCATACGCTTTATCCGTTGCCGAATGCGCTATCTGGGTCACCGCCGCGCTTATCAACATGCCTAATATGCCACCGCCGTTATTACTCTGGCCCTCGTTGCTTGAGGCCGTGGCAATGCCTTTCCACAGCTCTTTCCCGGTGCGTAAATCCACTAAACGCGCCGCTGCGCTCACCCGCGTGTCGCTGCTGATCACCTGGTATGAGGTGCCATAATCGGTGAGGGTGATGTACATCACCGCATCAGCGCCAAAGATATCATGCAGTTTTTTCAGCGGGATCGCGCTGATATCGTCCGGATTGGTCATGCCGTTTTGTTTAAACGTCTCTTCCACGACCGCAACCGGGAACACGTAGTAACCGGATTCAGCAAGAGGCAGAGTGACGCTGCTCAGAAAGCCGTGACTGGCGTTCACGTCCGGCGATGTATTTTTCGGCGGCAGCACCAGGATGCTGCGCGGTTTACTTTCCCGGAAGGCAGAATAATCAGCGGGCGGTGTTTTATGGGTGGTGCAACCCGTAACGATAAGCGTCAATACCAGAGTCAGGAGGGCTGAGATTCCTTTCATTTTACGTCCCTTTATTTTTTCGTGGTCAGGAAATTGATATACGAAGCCGATTCCGGGTACTGCGTTTTTTCGGCATTAAACTCGGCCATCGCCAGCTCTCTGTTACCCGTATTGCTGTAGAGCATCCCTAGTTGGGCATGCACACCGGGAGGAACAGGCTTGCTGCTTACTCGTGACGCTTCAATCACTTTCTGTAGCGAGGCAATTTGCTCCTGCGGGCTGGTTTTATTGGTGTAGTAGTCATAGACCGACGCCTGATAATCCCCCCACGTATAGATCTTTTGCGGCGTGTTGGTTGCACACCCTGCCAGCAGCACTAGTGCTGCGCCAGTAACGAGCTTATTTACAATTGCCATCATCAATTCCTTTTAATGTGTATTTGATGGGTTCCAGCCACCGTTCTCGGTGCCAGCCACCAGGTTATTAACCGCTTCGCGAATGGCGAGATCCAATACTTTGCCGTTCAGCGTGGCGTCGTAGCTGGCCGTGCCGCCAAAGCCGAGCACTTCACGATTAGACAGCGCGTATTCACCCGCCCCCTGCGAGGAATAGACCACTTCAGAGGTGCGGACATTGACTACATTCAGGGCCACTTTCGCATAAGCCACCTGCGATTTGCCGCGGCCCAGAATGCCAAACAGCGCCCGGTCGCCGGTCTCTTTACGACCAAACTCCGTTACATCACCGGTGATGACGTAGGTCGCCCCTTTCAACTGCTGGCGCTGACCACTGATGCCGGACTCGGCTTTAATCTCTTCCATATTTGCGCGATCCAGCACATTGAAGCGGCCGGTTTGCTGTAGATGGGTGATCAAAATGGTTTTTGACTGATTTCCAAGATGGTCGACCCCGTCGGAAAATATCCCATTCATATAGCTGGAGCGGTTATCAAATTTACCGACCGATATCAGGCTGCGCTGCCCTTGCCAGGCGGTGTTATAGGTAGCGACTTTCGCGACCTCAACGGAACGGGAAGATTCCGTCGCACAGCCCGCCAGCAATAACGCGCTAAAGCAGAGCGCACTGACGATGACTTTATTGACCATGGTATTTAAATATCCTTATAAAAATAGACGAGGCGATGGGTAATTCGATTACCTTTTCTCCACAAGTTTTATTATGAACAAAGCGGCATGCATTATGACAGGTAGCGATTTAATTGCTGCAGGCTCAATGTATTTTCAGAATATATTTGGGTTTATAGGATTTTTACTCAACAGTACGGTGGTTTTCCCCTTCAATGCCTGAACCTGGTTTCATACGCTGAGGCAAGGTACATACATGACTACTCAGGTTAATTAGGCATTTTAATGGAATCGGCTACGTAAAAAAAACAAATCATGCTCCCCACGAAAATGACCGGATGAGCAGGTCTAGCCAACACACTAAATTAATCCCTTTCCGGAAAAATCATTCATACAGGTAACGATATAAATTATGGGAAACGATTTAGATGTATTCGTAAAGAGTTTGATAAAAGCGTCTAATGTGAAAAAAATGAATTATAGATATTATTTAAAGCCGCAAGGCTCCTTTCCCCAGAAGTAAAAGAACACGGCAATTCGGTGTTGGAGCACCGAATTGTCGATGACCATAATTTAGTGAAAAGGGGTGAATTATGGCCGAACGTCACTCTATGTCAGAGTGAACCATTTCCAAAGCCCAGCGACGGTTGAAGATCGGCTATGCCAGCGTCAGGCATTTTGATCCCCCTACCTGTATGACCACTTACTACTCTCGAAGCCCCAGCCTGCCCTTCAGGACGGTAAGACGAAGATCCTTCCTGGCGATGATATCCGTCCCGCCGATGTGTGCCTGTTTTCCTGCCTTCCTTTTTTCTCAGTGCCGTTAAAGAACTTTTACCTGCATGACCGCCTGGTTCCTGGTATTCCGCCAGCCCCAGTCTGCGCCTGAACAGTACTGGTTGGGAGAGGCGGGATTCAGCACCGACACGCCGGTCACGGTCAGTATGGAACAGGTAAGACTGGTGATCGAGCCGGTTAAGGGCTGACGGGTAAAAGAATATCCCGGCGCGATTTGGCCGGGATCGTTGTTTATTCAATGGGCGTTGCTACATATTCATCAAGGATATGAACATTTTCAACATTACATTCTGGGTAGATCCATTTGGCCCAATTGGTAATAATCCATTCTGTGCTTAATGCTCTACCTTCGGTTGACGCACTCTCGATTGGTAAAGATATCAAAATCAGGCCTGCTTTGTGTCCAGACGATACAACTAAGCCATGAGTTTCAAATAAATCTATGACCATAAAATCAACCCATTCTTCATATGGCCAAACAGCAGGTAACCTAAAAACAGTTCCTCGCTTAATAGATTTATTTTTATAATCAATAAGTTTCATCATTTCACCTTCAGCTCATGACCGCCTGACTTATCTATGCTGTTAGGGATTTTTTGCACAGAGAAATCAACTTTGACCAAATGTTTATCTTTCGGGCTGACAGTCTGCTTCTACTCCTCGCTCTGCTTCGACAGGTAAGTCACGTCAGGATACAACCCTCCACCCCGCTACCGCTTTCGCCGCAAGCTCCCCGCAGCCGCGTCCGTGGTAGCGGAAGCCGCGTTTGCGCATCTTAGGAGATTATTAACTTATGACATCAGTCGTTGCAAAAATTGCTTCTTCATACTTCTCAAGGTTATTACTTAACCAAGTCTCGCCTTGCCGTATAACATGAAATTTAACCACCGCACCAAATTCATCCATCGACACTATCATATTTAGTTTTTTATCGTTTCGCTCAAGGGTCCATTTATTCAAAATGGTATTACAAAACAAACAAGCATAGTCTAAGTATCGTTCAGAAACATAATCATCTATATGAAAAGAGTTAACAAAACACTCAACACCAGTCTTATCCATCAAATATTTATCATTTGGATAGACTGTAAAAAGAGCTGCAAGAAAAAAACAGTCCGCTTGTTTTACAAAACCTTTCTCAACCCATAAACAGAGTTCTTTTGGCAATACTAAGTCACTCCAACAAGCATTACGCAATGCCTCTAACATCAGCGAATTATATATCATTTTTCTCTCCCAAATATTGAATCATTCCTTTATCTATAGCCTTTTTAAAAGATGTTTCTTTCAATAAATTATTCTCTAATTTTGGCGCGCCCGGGAAAGAATTAGTTTTAGGATCATAGATATACTTATTACCCTTATTATCTTGATAGTGCAATTGTCCTGGCCTTTGGCCTGGATTAGGATTTTCAACATCAATACGTTCTTTGCCCGTTCCTTTCCATATAGTCTTGCTGGCCGTTTGAACACTATACTGACCCAGCATAGTACTACTGTTGCTTTTTGCTACACCACCACCTTTCAGCGGATCGCCATCTGCACCTTCAATTCCGATTTTCAGCATCGGATTTATATCGAAGATACCGGCCTTATTCTTGCTCAGCGAGTTATTCTCAACCGCATTCTTCCCGGCACCCGCGCCCGTTGCCGCCGCCCCCGTGCTGCCCCCCGCCAGTCCGCCCGCCATCC
>NZ_DAIQCE010000010.1:0-141424 GCF_036780805.1 Leclercia sp.
AGGGGTTCGGCGGAGACCGGACGGTGCGCAGCAGCGGCCCTGGCGGAGTGGGGCTCGACGACTGAACCGCGCAGCGGGTCAGGAGCCGAAGGGGGCCATGTGTAATATTCCGGAGAATTTGCTGATCGGGTTTCACTGCCCGGGCCGGCCCGCAAACCCGGGCAAACGGAGCCTGCTGGCCTTCACACCCTGCAGATCAGCAAATGACAGGATTTCCGGCAGATACGGCGTTGTTTTTACCCTCACATAATTTACCCGTATGAGTCTGCTGTTGTTCCGGACTCCGGGCGTAGATGCAGCGCCGCACGCGCTGTCACTTCAGCCCGTCAGCCCGCAGGGATGACAGGGTTTTCAGCGCGCGAACAGGCGGAGCTGTAACCCCGCCCTGCTGTTACTGTTTGTCGCCCTGCCCGCCCTGAAGAATAAAATGACCGCATAAGTACACGGAACACTGGCGGGTTGCGGATTCACACAATTCTTCCACCACTTTTGCGGTAGTAACCGGGCTGAGTCCCAAATCACGTCGTCTGGTGTTGATCAGGGCTTTGTACTGCCGCAGGATATTGCGTGTTTCGGCTGATAATTGCATTACGTCTCTCCTCTTCTTTCAGGTTACCGGGCGGCAGCGCCGCCCGCGGTCATTCAGTCCAGGGCACGCCAGATGGTTGCGCTTTCCGGGTGAGTGTCAGCAAACGCCATCAGTTGATCATGGCGGCGGCAAAAGTGGCGACACAGTTCTTCGTGGTCATGGTTGCTGTGGTGCCAGCTCCGGTGATTAAGAACCAGCGCAGTGAGGATGATCCCCGCCACTTCCCCGCTGACGGTCTGCTCAAACCAGTTTTCCGCATTGCAAAACGTCAGGCTCTCCATGTCGGGCGCCATAAATCCGCCCCCGTCCGGCAGACGGTAAAACTGCCAGAATCCCCCCACATAGTCGGGACAATAGCGTCTGGCATAGGCATAGATGGATGCCTCGGACGTTATAAAATCGCCGCCAAACACATCCGGTAAGAAAGTCAGACGCTGCGCGCCCTCAAGACGAACGGCATCACAACGAGTCAGGGTCTGGTTCATACATCCTCCACGGTTAACATATTCTCGGTTCCGGCATCGCCGTGACGACACAGAAGACCGGCGAAAAGCGGAGGACGCAGGGGCGACGCCGCAAGCCGCAGCGCAAAGCCTTCACGGGCTGAATGCACCGTGAAGGGTGCGAACGGGTGAGGACGGCGGCGAAGCGAACCCTTGTGGCCGATGCGGCCGGGCTACAGTGAAGTCACGGCGCATGCCGCCACCGCACGGTATGTCAGAGGAGTTTTACTGCCCCGACGCGGCCCGGCGGGCTGCGGCGGATAAAAGCGGAAGGCACTGACATCCTTTTTCGCAGTGGATGGCCACTGGCAAGCCGGGGGCATTCCCCCGGCTCGCTATCAGGCAGCAAGCGCCTCTTTCAGCCGGTACACGTCGTTTCTCGCCTCCTGTACGGCCTGCGGCTCGGGCCGGCCCGCCTCCCATGCCTGACCCGCCCGGTGCTCCAGCTCACACTCATAGTCCTGCAACACGCGTGTGAGCAGGGCCGCCGGCACGCTTACCTGCCGGTTTGCTTCTTCCCGGTGTTGCGTCAGCATGTCATTCACGCTGACCTGTGTGACGCCCTTAATCTGGTACACAGCCATATGCGTGTCACCGATCGCTTTCATTATCCTGCGTGCCTCCTCTTCAGTCGGGAACTGGTTGTGTTTCCGGCACGCCGCTAATACCGCGTCCGTTGTCCAGACCAGCAGGGTCAGCGGTTCACAGGCAGTGAACATGTTTTCAAGCTTCACACAAAGTTCTTCACGGGTTCCGTACATGTTTTTACTCTCTTATCGGGTTAACAGGCCGGGCATCGCCCGGCAGGGTCAGTCAGTCCTGAAAGGTTTCGTCCAGCACCAGGGCTTCGCGGTACGCTTCCAGTAAAAGGGTGTTTATCCGGCGCAGGGTCTGCGCGGCCATACGTTCAGCCAGCGTGGCCGCATCGTGCCTGTGCTGAGATTCGAGGCGGTTCAGCAGCATCCGCACATCACACATGGCATTGCTGAGGGTGGCGACGTCCGTGCGCAGATCCTCAAGTCCCGCATAGTTCATGCTGCCTCCGGATAGTCGGGATAAAAGGCCCCATCATTTGCGGCCGGCATTCTTCTCGACCTTTCAACCTGCGCCAGGCGACGAACGCCGGCGGCGTGATACTCTTCAAGCATCTCGATCCCGATATAGCGCCGGCTGGTTTCGGCGGCCGCCACGCAGGTGGAGCCGGAACCGGCGAACGGATCCAGAATAATGGCGCCCGGTCGGGTCAGGGATTCAATAAGCGGGCGCAGGCTCTGCACCGGCTTTTCAGTCGGGTGGTGACGGTTGCCCGTATATTTCCAGGGGATCACATCCGGGATGGGACGGTCCGGCGTCTGTGGCCGGCCCTTCGCCAGCAGGTAGGCACTTTCGTGGGCATAGCCGACAAATGTTGATTTCGACGTATACGATTTTGCAAAAACGATATGCCCCACAATCCGGAAGCCAGCCGTTTTCCAGGCATTAAGAAACAAATCTGCCCGGTTCCAGGCGTAGAAGCTCACCATCAGGCTGTCGTTTTTCAGGACGCGATACATCTCATGACAGGCCGGTTGCAGCCATTCCGGCGTGTTGTCGCCGGCAAGGGTACGCCCGGTGCGATCCTTATAGCCGACCAGGTACGGCGGATCGGTCAGAATAAAATCCACTGCACGCGACGGAAAACGGGACATGACCTGCACGCAGTCACCCAGGATAAAACGGGACATGGCACTCTCCTCTCTGATATACGGCACCCTGTTGCGCCGTGCCGCCACAAAAACCCGGCGTAAAGCGGAGGGCGCAGGGGCGATGCCACAGGCCGCAGCGCAAGCCTTTCACGGGCTGAATGCACCGTGAAAGGTGCGAACGGGTGAGGACAGAGACGAAGTGAACCCTTGCGACCGTAGCGGCCGGGTTAGCGTGAAGGCACGGCGTTGAATATGCCGCCGGCAGGCGGCCATAAGGCGGAGGGAACCGACATCCTTCGGTACCGGTTCTGATAGCTTATGAGTCCAACAGGGGGATATTCAGTGATGGCAGATTCGTGCCTTTTTCTGGCATGTTTGCCTTCGATTTCAGGACACCCGCCTCCCCGGAGGGTGTCCTTCTTTTTCGTCAGCGCCCCTTCACCCTGTCAATGGCAAACTGCAGCGTGTCCCAGTTAAATCCGATTCCGGCATCGTGGCTGTGGTCGCAGATACGCATGGCTTCTGCAATTTCCTCTTCAGACAGACTTTCATCGAGCGTCAGAAAATCGTCTGCAAGCCAGAATGTCCCCATACACAGCGCATCCTGCGGATACTGCTGTAGTCTGGCGATGAGCGCCGCCACCGTCATATCATCGTGGCAGGCAGGTAGCGACGGCAGCACGCGATCGGCGATGTCGTTCCAGCACCAGTCATCGCCCTCCGGCATAGGTTCATGCAGGGTCTGTGATTCCACGCCCGGGAGCCGGGAAAGCTGCTCCTTAATCTCGCCCATGCAGAGTCGCTCACTACTGGCATCCTCGCTCCCCAGATAATGGTTGTTGATATATACGGCAAACTCGCCATTAATGAGTTCAATACAAGTCAGTCTGAACATAGTTGTGTCCTCAGCATCCGGCACCCTGTTGCGCCGTGCCGCCACAAAAACCCGGCGTAAAGCGGAGGGCGCAGGGGCGATGCCACAGGCCGCAGCGCAAGCCTTTCACGGGCTGAATGCACCGTGAAAGGTGCGAACGGGTGAGGACAGAGACGAAGTGAACCCTTGCGACCGTAGCGGCCGGGTTAGCGTGAAGGCACGGCGTTGAACACGCCGCTGGCAGACAGCAGGAAGGCGGAGGAGACCGGCATCCTTTATTTGGTCACAGTCTGCTATGTGCCAATAGCGGACGTTGTTAAGCTCATGCAGTATGGATTCACGAAGAACAGACGTTATATTTTGTCCTGATTGACACGGGATGAAAGCTCCTGATGGCTCTCTTTTCGCTCGCTGTAACGATCCGCAAGATAACCGGTTTGTCCCTTAAGCAGCAGTGTGATTTTAAACAGCTCCTCGGCTACATCGACGATGCGGTCGTACCATGACGAAGGTTTCATTCGGCCGTTTTCGTCGAACTCTTGCCATGCCCTGGCTACGGAAGACTGGTTGGGTATCGTAAACATCCGCATCCAGCGGCCCAGAATACGCATCTGGTTCACTGCATTGAAGGACTGGGAACCACCGCAGACCTGCATTACCGCAAGTGTTTTGCCCTGCGAAGGACGAACCGCGCCTTCACTTAAGGGTATCCAGTCAATCTGCGCCTTCATAACTGCGCTCATAGCCCCGTGCCGTTCCGGAGAACTCCACACCATCCCGTCACACCATCTGACCAGACCGCGCAGCTCGGTGACTTTAGGGTGCGTGTCCGGCGCATCATCCGGCAGGGGTAAACCGGAGGGGTTAAAGCGTTTTACCTCCGCGCCCATCGCCGTCAGCAGGCGACCAGCTTCTTCCGCGGCAAAACGGCTGTAGGAGCGCTCTCTTACTGAGCCATACAGAATCAGAATCCGTGGTGGCTCCTGCAGGTGCAGACGTTCAGCGATGTGTTGATCAAAGCATTCGGTGTTCAGGGCAGGAAATTTTTCCATTTTTCTCCTCCGGACAGACCAGATGATTTCAAAGTTAATACATATGATTTACCATATGTATATTCTAAAGGGAATGGAGTGACAAATGCTACAACCTGTTCAGCTTTTCAAAATCCTGTCGGATAAAACACGGCTCACCATCGTCATGCTTCTCCGGGAGTCCGGTGAACTGTGCGTCTGCGATATCTGCGCGGCCACCTCTGAATCACAGCCAAAAATCTCGCGACATATGGCTATCCTTCGTGAGGCCGGGCTGGTACTTGACCGTCGTGAAGGCAAATGGATCCACTATCGTCTGTCACCCCACATACCAGCGTGGGCAGCTGAGACAATCACAACGTCCTGGCAGTGTATGCGGGAGGATGTGCGTGAATGGCTGGATAAATCAGCCTGCACCTCCTGCTGAGGCAGGAAGATATTTACATAATCATATATGATGGAGTCTGAGATGCTTCTGGCAGGGAGTATATTTTTACTGACGCTGGTACTGGTGATCTGGCAACCCAGAGGCCTGAGTATTGGCTGGAGCGCGAGTATCGGGGCAGTGCTGGCGCTGGGAACCGGTGTCATCCATGTCGCTGATATTCCCGTTGTCTGGAATATCGTCTGGAACGCGACAACGGCATTTATTGCGGTCATCATCATCAGCCTGCTGCTCGATGAGTCCGGCTTCTTTGAATGGGCCGCACTGCACGTCTCCCGCTGGGGTAACGGACGTGGCCGCCTGCTGTTCACCTGGATAGTCTTGCTCGGTGCCGCTGTTGCTGCGTTGTTTGCCAATGACGGCGCCGCGCTGATCCTGACGCCGATTGTGATTGCGATGCTGCTCGCACTGGGGTTCAGCCAGGGCACGACACTGGCCTTTGTCATGGCTGCAGGGTTTATTGCAGATACGGCCAGCCTGCCGCTCATTGTTTCTAACCTGGTTAATATCGTCTCGGCGGACTTCTTCGGTCTGGGCTTTACGCAGTATGCTTCCGTTATGATCCCCGTGGATGCGGCAGCGATTGCGGCCACGCTGACCATGCTGCATTTCTTCTTCCGCAGGGATATTCCGGCAACGTATGACGTTTCGCTGCTGAAGAAACCAGCCAGTGCGATCAAGGATCCGGCAACCTTCAGGGCGGGCTGGATTGTCCTGTTATTGCTGCTTGTCGGTTTCTTTGTTCTGGAGCCGCTGGGGAGCCCGGTCAGTGCGATAGCGGCGGCTGGCGCAGCAGTGCTGTTTGTGGTGGCGAAAAGAGGCCATGCCATCAACACCGGGAAAGTCCTGCGCGGTGCGCCATGGCAGATCGTTATTTTCTCGCTGGGCATGTACCTCGTGGTCTATGGCCTGCGCAATGCAGGGCTCACGGAGTACCTGTCTGGTGTGCTGAATCAGCTGGCAGACAAGGGGTTATGGGCAGCGACGTTCGGCACCGGCTTCCTGACGGCATTTCTCTCATCAGTGATGAACAATATGCCGACGGTGCTGATTGGTGCGCTGTCGATTGACGGGAGTGCGGCGACTGGCGTCGTCAAAGAGGCAATGATTTATGCCAATGTGATTGGCTGCGATTTAGGCCCGAAAATCACCCCGATAGGCAGTCTGGCAACCCTGCTGTGGCTGCATGTGCTTGCCCGGAAAAATATGACGATCACCTGGGGATATTACTTCCGGACCGGCATTGTCATGACTGTGCCGGTGCTGTTTGTCACTCTGGCCGCTCTGGCGTGGCGGCTCTCTGTCACTTTGTAATGAGATACTGATATGAGCAACATTACCATCTATCACAACCCGGCCTGTGGCACCTCACGCAACACGCTGGAGATGATCCGTAACAGCGGCAACGAACCGACGATAATTCATTATCTCGATACGCCACCCACCCGTGATGAGCTGATTAAACTTATTTCAGATATGGGAATTACGGTGCGTGCATTACTGCGTAAGAATGTTGAGCCTTATGAACACCTGGGTCTTGATGAAGAGAAATTTAGTGATGAGCAGTTGATTGATTTCATGCTTCAACATCCGATCCTGATTAATCGGCCGGTTGTCGTTACGCCGCTTGGCACTCGTCTTTGCCGCCCTTCAGAAATAGTGCTGGATATTCTACCGGAAGGCCAGAAAGGAGCGTTTACCAAAGAGGATGGCGAGAAGGTCATTGACGAAACGGGGAAGCGGATTAAGTAATCTGCCCACTTCAAAATATCGGACGCCTGTTTACGCTATGCGGGCATCCGATTTTCGCTCATATGGGACAACCATAATCACATCTCCTAACCCAAAGGAGAATGAGCATGACAACATCCCCCTGGAACAAAGGCCGTATTATTGGCCAGAAACGGCCTCTTCAGATCTCTCATATCTGGGGAATCCGTATCAGACTTGAGATGGAAGGAAAAGTACGCGATTTAGCTCTGTTTAACATGGCTCTGGACAGTAAACTTCGGGGCTGTGATCTGGTTAAGCTAAAAGTTTCTGATGTGGCCTATGGGCACTCTGTTTCGGGCAGAGCGACAGTGCTGCAGCAAAAAACGGGAAGCCCCGTTCAGTTTGAACTGACTAAGGGAACCAGAGAGGCTGTAGCAGCATGGATCAAAATGGCTCATCTACGTAGTAGCGACTATCTGTTCCAGTCCCGCGTCGGTTCTTCACGACATATCTCAACCAGGCAATATAACCGTATTTTTCATGGATGGATTGATAAGCTAGGTCTCGACGAGACTCTGTACAGTACGCATTCTATGCGAAGAACCAAGCCATATCTGATCTATAAAAAAACGAAGAATCTTCGAGTGATCCAGCTATTGTTAGGTCACAAAAAACTTGAAAGTACAGTCCTTTATCTCGGTATTGAAGTGGATGATGCCCTGGAGATATCTGAGTCTATTGAAGTTTAATTTGTGAGGGCTGCAACAGCAGCCCTTTGCCAGAAGCGGAATTTTATTACATCTCTATTGAATTTGTTAATGCTGAGCAGGTCAATACATGCAGGAAGTTCCGGCTGTTTCTTTGAAGTTAACGAACCAAGTAGAGTAAGCGTCGACGCGGAAATCGTCTTTGGAAAAAGCTAAGGCATTGACCAGAATTTTTTGATCAATACATAAAGTTAGGGCGGTTTCGAATGTGTGGTTGTATTCTTTACGAATTGCTCCTGCGGCAAGGTTTCTGGGCGGCGATGAACCAAATACGAACATTAGAAAAGAAAAGACGATATTTACCGTTACTATTTCCCTTCATTTTCAAAGCACAGTAAATCAAAAATTAATTCCATATTGTTACTTTTTAGAATGTCAACATCTTTATATATTTTTTCAGACGCCCCTCCTTCATCTTCCCATTCGTTAATGGAATACTGCCATTCTTCTTGCATCAACCTGACATCTGCGGTTGGGATCTCTAAATAAGTTAGCATAGTCTACTCCGGCATCCTATCTTTATGAGGTTTTAATAGTATAGGGTACCCTACACTGTAACGCCGATTAGGTTTGCATATACTCATTAAATATATAAAAAGCACTGTAAGAAAATAATAATCTAAGTCGTGTTATTTAGCTGCAACTTTTTATTTTCCTAAGGGTGTTGACTATACTTAAATAAATAATTTCAAACCGGAGAGTGCCATGTTTAACCATTCACCTGAAAAGTCTGAAAATGAATTTAAGGAAACAGTAAAAGAATACGCTACTAAAACCGATGATGCGTTACGTAGTGGGGCTAACAGCATGAAGAATAAAGTTGAGTCATATCCTGCGACAAGTATTCTCATAGCAGTCGGTATAGGCTTCGCTTTAGGTTTTATCTCAGGAAGAAGATGATTATCTTCGAGATGAAATTTAACTGTATCTCCTTACTTCATGAGTGCATTATTTAACAAAAATAAGATAAGTATTGAAAATATTATAGTCATTAAAGAAATCACCAATTTGTAAAAAGTGAAATCCTCCTTAAAAGAAGCACCGAACTCGGAAAGGAAGTAACTAACCATTATAGTTGCCAGACATATTGCTGGACTAAATATATAACAATCTTTCAATAATTCTTACAAAACAAGAAGCATAAAACATCCAGAGAAAAATCCTCTGCTGCATCGCTTGATGCTTATGAATATGATGCCGATGCCTCCCGGTAAGCCTTTGGGTATCCCTATGACCCGCTGCTTCGTTCGTGCATGATGAACATTCCATTAGAAAATTCATCAGGTTAATTTGCCCTGCCGCTCAGAAGGATTCATCATAAGAGGCAAAATAGCATGAAGGGAGGTAGAGGGCCATCTGTATTTTGTCAATGCACATAGTGTGACCTCCTGATTTGACAGCGATTTTTAAAAGAATGTGTTGAAAAAAAAGCCTGCGGTTAGCAGGCTATAAAGTTTTTTTACTTATTTTTTTTGTTTGTATCTTATAAATAGGGTAGGTACGCAATTAAACATGAAGCAGAGAAGGTAATGAAACTGCTATAAATATTTCCTGGCAGCATCGAGTATCTCCTGCGACGTTAACTGCCTGTCAGAAGCCACGTAAACAACACCATGATCGCCGGTTAATGAAGGAAAGCCAGCGGACATAATCCGAAGATGTGCTTCATCACCGTTCGGATATTCTCGTCTGATAGAGGATATACCCTCCAGAACGGTCATGACTTTACAGGGTTCGGCATTAAAGAAAACAAGAATTTTTATCATATGCCACCATGAATCTGTTAATCTTTTCTCTCAGTGATGTTTACTGGTAGATGCCACTAAGGTAAAAATAAAGACGTGATGCTTTCGGAGGCAGCCTCGCCCCTTACGCACTTTATTATTTAACAAGCAGTTAGCTTCTGTTTTGAAATTTTTATGCAGCAGTCCTGCACCTCATCAAATCGGTCAACACATTCATACATATGCAAAAATATGCTGACCTGATATTAGGATTAAACGGCTTTTATCACATTTAATTTATGGGTATGTCTACTCAGGAATAATCCTTGATCGTTGTCGCAGATCCACAAACATTTATTTATCGCAAAGTATTACGTTTGCAGCAGCAGGACCTTTGTCACCGCTGTGAATGGCGAATTCAACTTTCTGTCCTTCAAATAAAGTTTTAAAGTTGTCGCCGCTAAGCGCAGAAAAATGGACAAAGATATCTTTACTGCCATCAAGAGGAGAGATGAAGCCAAAACCTTTGTCTCCGTTAAACCATTTTACCAGGCCTTTAATTCTTGAGGTCATACTGACTCCCGTTATAAATGATTGTATTGATAGCAAACATATCGTATTAAACGTTTGGACTCAAAAGGAGGGGATATCAGAGATAGCGCCTGGTAATGAGGACTTCCCGAAAAATGTTAAACGTTCGTTTTTACATCGAACTGATGGGATTCATTAAGGCACGGTAAATAATAATAAGCAAATTATATTTTAGCCGTCCAGAGATCCTGCAAGGAAAACAAAAGTGGCAGCGTGCTATTTTCAATGTATACTATTTACGTGTTTTCAATAAGGAATTGACTTGTCCCATAAAATGACCGGAATTGTCAAAAGTTTTGACATTCTCAGCGGTAAAGGCCTCATCATCCCCTCTGATGGCCGAAAAGACGTCCTGCTTCACATTTCAGCCGTTAACTCCCGCGAATCAGAATTACTCATCCCAGGAAGCCGCATAGAATTTTGCCGGATCAACGGTAACAGGGGGCCTGTGGCTGCGAACATTTATCTTTCCTGAATTTCTGTGCCTCAAAATATATAGATTAAAACTTAACCATATGTGATACGGTGAAGCTCATTCATTGAAAGGTTAATGGTCATGTCTGTTATCAATTACGCAATGAAACTCTTCAGCAGTGCGTCTACTGCCACTGCTGCCTGTCCTGTTTGTGGCTTAAAATCAGCACAGCCGTTGTCAAAAATCCGACTCAACCAAGCCATGCTTTGCCCCGGATGTAAAGCTCTGTTTATCTCCCGACGCTAGCTCGACCACAACCGCAGATCAGAGCCCATGTCCTATACTTATGTTAGATTCCGGCAGCTGTTAAATCCCTGATGCCTGACGCCCATCCTGAGAGAACGTTTCTGAACTGATTTCGCAACTGCTCCTGCGTGCTAACGTTGCATCAGAGCAATGCTATGAAAATGAACCCCAAAGTGTGGTTTAACCGCTCCCGTATTCCGAGGAATGCTGCTGAAAACGTAACGTTTTCAGCGAACGATCCTGCCGGTGAAAGTCCTCCGCGGTTAGAACTCTTTTCGACCGCCCAGATGGAGCGCTACGGTCAGAAGCTGGCGCGAACCCATAAATTATCACCGGATAAACATCCTTATTATCTTCTGAAAAGGCTTGGCGACAATGAGGCTATCATCACTCAAAACTGCTATGAGCTTAACGCGGGTAAAAAGACCAGTATCATGCCCGCCGGAGAGTGGTTGCTGGACAATTACTATCTGATTGAAGAACAGATACGCACTGTCCGCCAGCACTTACCAAAAAGCTTTGGTAAAGGACTCCCGTCGCTGATGTCGCCGCTGAATTGCCCACGAATTTACAACATTGCATCAGAGGCTATTGCTCACGGTGATGGCCGCTGGGATGCCGCCAGTCTGACCAGCTATCTCACAGCTTATCAACAGGTGACACCTCTGACATTAGGTGAAGTCTGGGCATTACCGGGAATGCTGCGCCTGGCGCTGATAGAAAATCTCCGTCGTATAAGCGTGGAAGTGGTAAAAGCGCAGCAGGACAGAAATCTGGCCGATACGTGGATAACAAGGATTTTCGAATGCGCCGAGAGTGCGCCTGGTGATTTAATCATGGTAGTTGCCGACATGGCACGCTCCCGGCCTCCTTTAACCAGTGCGTTTGTCGCCGAACTGGTGCGGCGCCTGCAGGGGCATGGTAACGCGCTGTCGTTACCTCTGAACTGGGTTGAACAGAGCCTTCGGGAACAGGGGATCACCTCCGACGTTCTCATACA
Source organism: Leclercia sp. (assembly GCF_036780805.1). Classification (NCBI taxonomy): domain Bacteria; kingdom Pseudomonadati; phylum Pseudomonadota; class Gammaproteobacteria; order Enterobacterales; family Enterobacteriaceae; genus Leclercia; species Leclercia sp. The sequence continues at coordinate 11,644 of NZ_DAIQCE010000010.1, forward strand.
TAACTTTAATCAACAGCTTGCCGCCAGCCAGCTGTCTGTCAGCAACAGCATCGCGGGTCTGCGGTTACTGAGTGAAACGGACTGGGCTGATTTCGCCGAAACGATAAGTGTCGTCGAACAGGCTTTACGTAATGATCCTGCCGGGATCTACCCCCGGATGCACTTCAATACCCGGGATCATTACCGACACGTTGTTGAGGTCCTGGCCAGAGACAGTGGTCTCAGCGAGCCAGAGGTTGCTGACAGAGTACTGCGGCTGTCAGGAAAGAATGCTCCCGATACACCGGAACATCATGTTGGTTATTATCTCGCAGGCGAAGGTCGACAGGCGCTGGAAATTCATCTCCTGGCAGATACTTCAAGTCTCATACGCTTGCGGCACAGTTTCAACAGAATAACCCTGCTGTCATGGCTTGGAAGCCTGGCGTTGTTGACCACCGCAACAACCGCGGCAATTTTGCACGAAACTGCCATGCAGGGCGCACAGTGGCTGTTGATCGCAGTGATACTGCCTTTGATTATCGCTTTAACTCAGTTAATAAGTGATTTACTCAGTGACGCAACCACCCGCTTTCGTGTTCCTCGCCCGTTGCCGGGAATGGATTTTTCAACCGGTATTCCCGCTGACAGCGCCACCCTGTTAGTCATCCCCTGCATGCTGACCAGCCACCAAAGTTTCACTAAGCTCCTTACCAGCCTTGAAGTCTGTTGGCTGGGGAATGAAAACGAAAATCTCAGGTTCGCGCTGCTCACTGACTTCGCTGATTCTGAAAATGAACCCTCGCCAGAAAGTCACATACTGCTGAGACAGGCGATCGCCGATACGCAGGCGCTGAACCGCCGCTATCCCTCCGGGCGGCCACGTTTTTATCTGCTACACCGCCAGCCTGAATGGAACTCCGCTGAAGGAACCTGGATGGGCTATGAACGCAAGCGGGGAAAGCTGGCGTTACTGAACAGCTGGTTACGCCATCCGGGGACACAATTCGTCAGCGTAGCAGACATGCCTACCCACCTTTTACCAGGTCACATTAAATACGTTATTACCCTGGACAGTGATACGTTGCTGCCGCGCGATACGGCACACAAACTGGTCGCGGCAATGGCACATCCGCTGAATACGCCAGTATATGATCCAGTAAGCCAGAGGGTTGTCAAAGGATTCGGCATTCTGCAACCCGGCCTTGCAGAGGAGATACCACGCAACGGTCAGGGGCGTTACGCAGCGCTGCGCAGCAGCATACCGGGCAATAACCCCTATTCGATGATGTCTTCGGATATTTATCAGGATCTGTTTGGGGAAGGATCGTTCGTGGGCAAAGGGATTTACGATGTTGATATTTTTATGCAGGCCACCGCCAACACCTGCCCGGAAAATCTGGTCCTCAGCCATGACCTCCTCGAAGGATGCTATGCCCGTTCGGGTCTGCTGAGTGAGGTGTTGCTCTACGAACAATACCCTAATAATTATTTGTCGGATGTTGCACGGCGTTCACGCTGGATCCGGGGTGACTGGCAACTGCTTAACTGGCTGAAACCACGCGTCAGAAAAGCCGATGGAACCCGAGACAGGAATCCGCTGACCGCGCTTTCTTACTGGAAATTACTTGATAATCTGCGGCGCAGTCTGGTCGCCCCCTCTTTACTGGTATTGCTGTTCTTTACCCTGCTTGGGGTACCCAATCCGGTTTACTGGCTGGGCGTACTTTCACTGATATGGCTATTACCATCCATCCTCTGCATTGCCCATGATCTTCTGCATAAACCTCTGCGTCGCCGCCTGAAGCCGCATCTGTTACTGGTGGGGGCGGGCGCGCTGAAGCGTTTGTCAGGTATCGGGATTAATTTTGCGGTACTGCCACACGAAGCCGGATATTCGTTGAAGGCGATTGCCGTGACGCTATGGCGACTGGGGATCAGCAGGCGTAGCCTCAGCCAGTGGGTCATTCACAGCCACGACAGCAATCAGTCCACACCCGCTTTTGCGCGGTTTTATCAGGCGATGTGGCTGAATGTAGCCTGTGGCGTGACGCTGATAATACTGACCGGACAATTTGCACCACAACTGCTGGGAATTGCGTTGCCGATCGGTATGTTATGGTGTGTGGCACCGCTGCTGATGAGCTGGCTGAGTCGCCAGCCCGTGCGTAAGGTGTTTTCGCCAAATCAGGAACAAAAACAGCTGTTACGCCAGACTGGCCGTGAAATCTGGGCGTTTTTTGAAACCTTTGCCACAGAAAAAGAGAACTGGCTTCCGCCTGATAACTACCAGGAACTACCGCAACCGAAGGTGGCCCATCGCACTTCCCCTACCAATATTGGCCTTTCCCTTATGGCTAACCTGACGGCATGGGACTTTGGCTATCTGCCCGGCGGAGAGGTGCTCCGGCGCGTGTCGCTCACGCTCGACACGCTGGATAAAATGGAGCACTACCGGGGCCATCTCTACAACTGGTATGACACCCGTACGCTGGCCCCCCTCAGCCCACGCTACATCTCGAGTGTTGACAGCGGCAACCTGGCGGGGCATCTGTTGACCCTGCGTGCAGGGCTGTCCGCCATGCGTCATCAGCCTGTTTTAAACAGCCAACAAATACTGGAAGGACTGAACGATACGCTGGGTATTCTGGAAAACCAGTGGGGTCAGAATCCCCCGGACAGCCTGCGGCTGCTGCGCAAACACTACCTGTTCGCGGTGTCGCTCTCTCCGCAGGCATTTTTCAGCGAGCTGAAAAACATGCGCACCCAGAGCAACCATCTGATCACGCAATGTCATCATGGAGCCCCCCTCCAGATGCGCTGGGCAGGACATCTGGAGCATCAGCTGGTTCAGCTTTGCCATGAGTGGTCGCTGCTGCTTGGCTGGTTACCTGCATCCTGGAACAAACAAACGCTGCCGACGCTGAGCGAGCTTGCCCGGGAGACATTTACCGGTAAAGAAACACCCTCTGCATCAGCGACGGGGCAGGCCCGGATGCGACTCAATATTATCACCGAGCTTGAACAGCGGCTGGATGAACATGCCCGGATGGATTTCGCCTTCCTGTACAACGAAGCAACCAGTCTGCTCAGTGTTGGTTATAACTGTGACACAAATACGCCTGACAAGAGCCACTATGATCTCCTGCCGTCTGAAATTCGCCTGACCAGTTTTCTTGCCATTGCGACTAATCAACTTCCTCTTAAAAGCTGGTACGCGCTGGGTCGACTTTTTACCACGATTGATAATGAAACTGCCCTGATGTCGTGGAGCGGATCCATGTTTGAATACCTGATGCCGAATCTTGTAATGCCTACCTGGCCTGGTAGCCTGCTCGATGAGATGAGTCAGTCGGCAGTTATGCGCCAGATCCACTGGGGGAAAGAACGCGGAGTACCCTGGGGGGTTTCAGAGTCTGGTTATCATGCTTTTGATGTTCAGTATAATTATCAGTATCAGGCCTTTGGCGTGCCGGGCCTCGGTCTGCGCAGGGGGCTTGCTGATGACATGGTTGTCGCCCCTTATGCCACATTGCTGGCGTTGATGGTCTCTCCACAGAAAGCCTGTGAGAACCTGTTCAGGCTGCAAAAAAATGGCGCACACGGCGAATATGGTTTTTATGAAGCGCTGGATTATACCCCCTCACGCCTCGCATCTGGTCAGCTCTATGCGGTGGTTCAGTCCTGGATGGCACATCACCAGGGCATGGCATTTCAGGCGTTGGCCCATGTATTGCTTGGGGCCCCCATGACTGAGCGATTTATGTCCAGTACGACCTTCCGTTCAGCGAGTCTGTTGTTACAGGAGCGCGTGCCGGATGCGCTCGATCTCTACAGCCCACGTCGTCATTTTGAATCTCATGAGGGCAGAGTCAAACCCGTTCGCTATGAACCCCGCATTTTCAATGGGGTGGACACGCCAGCTCCGGATATTCAGCTCCTGTCCAACAGTCAATATCATCTGATGTTGACGGTAGGCGGTGGCGGTTACAGTCGCTGGAAAAATATTGCTCTTACACGCTGGCGCAGTGATACCACCCGAGATAACTGGGGAGCATTCTGCTATATCCGCGATATGCAGACGGGCAACGTGTGGAGCAATACCTGGCAGCCGACAGGCAACGCCAGCGAACACGAAGAAGAAGTGATATTCACCGATGCGAGTGCTGAATTCAGACGTACCTTTGGTGGACTCAGCGTCAAAACTCAGATTGTTATCTCCCCGGAAGATGACATTGAACTGCGACGTCTCACACTCATTCATCGTGGACGCCAGCCCCGCTCTCTGGAGCTGACAACCTATGCCGAAGTGGTACTGGCCCCTGATGCCAGCGATCTGGCACACCCGGCATTCAGCAATCTGTTTATTCAGACTGAACTTGAACCTGAGCGTGACGCTATTCTTTGCCACCGGCGCCCGCGCACCCCGGATGAACCGAGTCCCTGCTTGTTTCACATGATGGTGGTGCATGGCGATACACTTCATACCGTCTCATTTGAAACGAATAGGGCAAAATTTCTTGGCCGTGGCAGAAGTCCTGCTGATGCCCTGGCAATAGAGGCTGGAGGAGCGCTTAGTAACACGTCGGGGTCAGTACTGGATCCTGTACTGGCGATACGCCATGCCATCATTATGCAGCCGGGGCAGACGGTCACGATTGATATCATTTATGGCATCAGCGAGACCCGTCAGCAAAGTCTGGCTCTGCTGGAAAAATACCGCGATTACCCTATCGCTGATCGCGTCTTCGAACTGGCCAGGTCTCACAGTCAGGTGGTATTACGTCAGATGAATGCCAGTGAAGATGATGCCACGTTGTTTAATCGTCTCGCCAGTGCAGTGCTTTACCCTGTCCAGGAGCTGCGAGTCGAGGGACAGGCGATCAGCCGCAACCGTCGCGGTCAGTCCGGTCTGTGGGGCTGGGCAATTTCAGGCGATCTGCCGATAGTGCTGCTGAGTATTACCAGCGAAGAAAGTATCGCTGCCGTGACCACTCTGATTCAGGCACACCGGTACTGGAGACAGAAAGGGCTGGAGGTGGATCTGGTGATCCTCAATAACAGTCCCGGCGGTTATCAGCAGGGATTACAAAATCAGATTATGGAGTTAATTTATGCCGGGGCTGAAGCCAGTCTGCTGGATAAAACGGGTGGGCTTTTTGTCCGTAATGGCGAGCATCTCTCCGCTGAAGATAAGTTGCTTTTGATGAGCGTGGCCTGTCTTTATCTTGATGATCGTGCAGGTGGAATTGGTGAGCAGCTTAATCAGCGTATTCATACTCTCAAACCTCCGGCCAGAGCATTCGTACCTCACGCAGTCCGGGAACGTAATCAGCACAAGGAGTGGAATCCCGATGTCGGTCAGTTACAACATTTCAACGGATACGGTGGGTTTTCTCAGGATGGTCGGGAGTATCAGATTGTCCTGCGGGAAAATGCGCTGACACCAGCACCATGGTCAAACGTACTGGCAAATTCCCGTTTTGGCAGTGTGATTTCAGAGGCGGGACAGGCCTATACCTGGTATGAAAATGCGCATGAATACCGGTTGACACCCTGGGAGAACGATCCGGTGAGCGATCGCAGCGGCGAGGCGTTTTATCTGCGCGATGAAGAGAGCGGCGAGTACTGGTCGCCAACGGTTTTGCCTGTTCGCGGACACGGTGATTACCTGACGCGCCATGGTTTTGGTTACAGCGTCTTTGCCCATCGTGAAAGCGGTATAGACAGCGAGTTGACTGTTCTGGTTGCCGAAGACGCGCCGGTTAAACTTGCACTCCTGACGCTCAGTAATACGTCGGGCCGGACACGCAAACTTTCCGTAACTGGCTATGTGGAATGGACGCTGGGTGAATCCCGACCTCGCTCGGCTCCTCACATTGTGACACAGGCAGCCAGTGTTCCTGGCGGCTGCGGGGTACTGGCGAACAACTTTTATGGTGATAACGGCGGTGACCGTACTGCATTTTTTGCCGTCAGCGGTAATGACTGTTCGCTGACTGGTGACCGCCGGGAGTTTATCGGTCGCAACGGCTCGCTGCACGCCCCGTCTGCGATGAAACTGCTCAGGCTATCAGGTAAGACGGGCGCCGGCCAGGATCCCTGCGGGGCGGTGCAATCTGCCGTCAAATTAATCGACGGCGATCAGAGGACCTTTATTTTCATCCTTGGCGCTGCTGAGAATCATGCTCGCGCTCAGGAGACGCTTGCCCATTATATGAACGAAGATGCGGTCCGCCAGGCGCTGAACCGGGTTCATATCCACTGGCACAATATGCTCGATAAAATTGTGGTTAACACCCCCGACACGTCCGTAAATTTACTGGTTAATGGCTGGCTAATGTATCAGACAGTAGCCTGTCGTCTTATGGCCCGCAGTGGTTACTATCAGTCTGGTGGGGCATTTGGTTTTCGCGATCAGCTGCAGGATACGCTGGCACTGAGCCATGCTGCTCCGGATCGAATGCGTGAACAGATAATGCTCTGTGCATCACGGCAATTTATCGAGGGTGACGTGCAGCACTGGTGGCACCCGCCACACGGAAACGGTGTGCGTACCCGCTGTTCCGATGACTACCTGTGGCTTCCTTTTGCTGTTTGCCACTATGTTGAAACGACGGGGGGTATGGATGCACTGGAAACACGCATTCCTTATCTTGAGGGACGGCCGCTTCAGCCGGGTGAAGAGTCAGTCTATGACACGCCGGTCATCAGCGGCACCGAAGAGACACTCTGGTTACACTGCGTCAAAGCTCTTCAGTATGGACAGCGGTTCGGGGGGCACGGCCTGCCGCTGATGGGGGCAGGTGACTGGAATGACGGGATGAACCAGGTGGGTATCGAAGGCAAAGGTGAAAGCGTCTGGCTGGGCTTCTTCCTGTACGATATTTTGCAGCGGTTTGCAGCGCTGGCGGAGCGCAGGATGGATGAGAATGTCGCCTCTATGTGCCGTGCACAGGCCCTGCGTCTGCAAAGCAATCTCGAAGCCCATGCCTGGGATGGTGAATGGTACCGGCGCGGGTATTTTGATGATGGTACTCCCCTGGGGTCGAAAGCCTCTCAGGACTGCCGGATCGATGCGATTGCGCAGAGCTGGTCTGTATTGTCCGGGGCCGCAGACCCGGGACGGTGCGCAAAGGCCATGCAGGCGCTGGATAAGCACCTTGTGGATAACGAAGGAGGGCTGATCAAACTGTTAACGCCTCCTTTCGACGGACACGGCCCGAATCCGGGCTACATACAGGGGTACCTGCCCGGCGTGCGGGAAAACGGAGGGCAGTATACGCATGGCGCCATCTGGGCAGTGATGGCCTTTGCCCGAATGGGGAATGCCGAACGAGCCTGGCAACTCTGGTCAATGCTCAACCCTATAAATCACACCCTGAATGCGGACTCGGTCGGGATTTATAAAGCTGAGCCTTATGTCATGAGTGCTGATGTCTACAGCGTCGCTCCCCATACCGGACGTGCAGGGTGGAGCTGGTATACCGGTTCCGCAGGCTGGGCCTGGCGTTTACTTACCGAGGAATTACTGGGGATAAAACGTTCCGGCACTGACTTTAGTGTTCATGCCAGGTTACCGGATGCGTGGTCGTCTTTTTCTATGGCATATCAGTATGGTGAAAGCCATTATCAGATTAGTGTTTCACGCGGCGATGCAGAATATTGCGTGACGCTGGATGGTGTTCTCCTCCCTGATGACAGAATACCGCTGAAGGATGATAGACAAAACCATACGGTTGAGATCATTCAGAACTGACGCTGATCCCGGAGGTGCATTAACGTCTGCCGTTAATGCGCTGATTATCCCTGAGAACGTCAATCGCTGTCTGCATGGCGATTTTGTCATCCCTTTTTTTTTGCCTGCCCTGCATGACCTGAAGGTATTCCAGCAAGGTTCGGGTATTAATCGGTCGGCCCTGTTTACCCACAGCCAGCACGGCTTCGCCAAGAATAATTTTTACTGGCGGTAGCTGGGACGGGTACCAGTCAAGGGTGTCTTCTGATTTCATTATAAATTTCTCATGGAAGGGTATTATATCATAAATCGGACGTTCAATTTTCAATATCTGCTATCGTGATTCAGTCATAAATCAACATAACTTAACCCGGCTGTTTTTAGAGTAAAGCGTATAATAATTAATGTATTCCTCAGAGAGTTATTTATGTCTTATACAAATGGGCTCAGGTATTTTAAAGAAAGACCGGTTCATGTTGCCTGCCCGGTATGCGCACACAGAGCCGATCAGAAAGCAGGTAAACTAAGAAAAGATGCGGTTCTTGAGTGCCCTGCCTGCGGACTGTTGTTCAGACCTTCAGAATGCTGGTGTATCGGCGGCTGATCAGCTTCTGCCACTTAACGTCAGTGATGTCGGGAAATGACAACATTTCTCCTGTACTGCAGTTGTCGAGGGTATGATAATGAAATCTAAAAAATCTGTTTTTATTGAAGGACATATCCTGTCAAACAGCTGTCACGGGCAGGCCGGTCAACCTTTCTGTATTCACCGGGTCAGGTTTAGTAATGGTAAATATGCGATTATTCGGATGGCATCCGGGATATGTTTCAAACCAGGCGAAATTATTCAACGAAACGATTGTGAGTGGTTTTATAAACTTACCAAAATTCGGCTTTTTTCTTTTGAGTACCTTGACGATGATGAATCAAGAAGACAATTCCTTGAGTATCAATGATAAAACCATGGATTTATAACAGAATAAATTTGCTGACTTACAATTCATTCCTAGCTCTTTAAATCCTTTACCAGGCATTGCAAAATTATTTTTTCTGAATTTAGATGGGTTTAAATTGTCTAAAACAAAATGTATCGCTAAAGACAAATTGCCTCATTGTTTTCCTTTTGCGTTATAACCTTCATTAGCATTAAGGAAATTTATGGCACAGACTTTTACTCATAATTTACTTCATCCTCGCCACTGGCTTACCTGGTCTGGTTTGGGTCTGCTGTGGCTTCTCGTTCAACTTCCTTACCCGGTTTTACATATTCTGGGCTCTGGCCTTGGAACAATATCCAGACCCTTTCTGAAACGCCGGGAAGGGATTGCGATTAGAAATATCGAACTGTGCTTTCCCGAGATGACACCGTTTGCCCGGAGCCAGATGGTCAATAAAAACTTTGCTTCTCTCGGGCTGGGACTGATGGAAACAGGAATGGCCTGGTTCTGGAGCGATGCGAGAGTCAAAAAATGGTTTGATGTCGAAGGGCTTGAAAACCTGACCGGTGCGACAAGAGGAGTAATGGTTGTCGGGATTCATTTTATGTCCCTTGAGTTGTGTGGAAGAGTAATGGGGTTATGCCATCCTATGATGGCAACGTATCGCCCACACAATGATCCATTAATGGAATGGGTACAGACAAAAGGGCGTATGCGTTCAAATAAGGCTATGATTAATCGACGTAATTTATCAGGTTTTGTTCATGCGCTAAAAGCAGGTGAAGCCGTTTGGTTTGCACCAGACCAGGATTATGGGTCTAAAGGAAGCGTTTTTGCACCTTTTTTCTCGGTAAAAAAAGCAGCCACGACGAACGGAACGTATGCTCTGTCAAAACTCGCTGGTGCACACTTGATCACACTTAGCATGATTCGACGTAGCGATAAAAAAGGTTATCACATGTATATCAGCAATCCGTTGTCAGGCTATCCAGGGGAAGACAAGGTCGCCGCAGCGGCTTATATGAACAAGATCATCGAGCGTGAAATTCTCCGTGCTCCTGAGCAATACCTGTGGATGCATCGCAGGTTCAAAACGCGTCCTGAAGGCGAAGTCTCTTTATACAAATGAACAACTCTACTTGTCATGAGCCAGAATCTATCTTTCTTGCCACTGCGTATTTGTAAAAATGCGATAAGGAATTTTCGATCGGATTCATGTTAACGATGGCTTGACTGACAGCCAAAGTTAATCAATTGAACCGGTTTGGATTTGAAGGTCCGTTTTTCGCTCATAGCGGACATAAGCTTGCGTGTCAGTCCGCTTTGTGCCAGTAGCAGACCCTTCGATTGTGCAGAACTGTGATGAAAGGGAAAAACTCATACCTCTTCCGTTTTGAGTATGCGGATATGATGCGCAGCACCTGCAAAAATGACCGTACATCTGCCTTTGTATCGGGTATTCCCGCAACCGCCCTGTATGTTATGTGCCCCCATAATACCGCAGCGGGAAAACAACAAATCAATTAACTCGCTGTTTTCACCTATTTTTCCGGAAAGAGCAGCCCATCTGAGTAGCAGGTGAGTTCCCCAGTGACGGTCCTCTGTTGGAAGTTCAATGGCCAGCTCATCTGGCAGGGTGTCCCTCAGTCGTGCCAGGATTTTTGGCTGCGAAGAAAGAGAAGCATCCAGGTCTGCCACTGGCAAATGGTCAGGGAATTCGCAGGTATAGACTCTGGGAGTATGAACAGGAAGACGCGATATCATATGAGCGTGGTAATCGGCACCGTCAAAATTATCAATAAACCAGAACGCCAATCCTGTACCTTCGCCTGTACCAAAAAACTGAGGGTCAAAGCTGTCAAATAACGCGCGTGAACCGTGATAAATTCTCACAATAGCTCCTGTCTGCTACCTGTAAATCAGATCGTTAATAATCTCGTTGATTACTGTTTTGACTACTTTATGTATGCAGGAATCCGCAGCATAAGGCATTAATTAGAGAAATTTTGCTTGAGGTTAAATTGTGATTTACATCACAATTTAAAACCCTATAATCGCCGGAAAATTGAGCATTTATTTTGACGGCAGGGATGAGGTGTCTTCCTGCCGTTTTTTTATTCCGTACTTATCGCGCGGGAGCTGCACCAATACGACGCAGCGCGTCCTGCACTTCATGTAATCCAAAAATATCATCCGGAGGCGGGGTTTTTCCGGCCAGCTGGCAGAACGTAAAGGCGGCATTGGATGCAGTTAACCGCTCGCGGTGCAGCGCCTGCAGGGCCACCACAACCAGCGTTCGGTCTTCATCTTTCAGTTCTTCGAGTCGCATACTGTTTCCTGTAGGTTGATGTTCATATCATGACCGTCCTTTTGCCGTTTTATTGTCAAAGGCCAGGATAACTCCGAGGCACATCAGACAGGCGTAGGCGATCTGCAGCACAATGGTCACCGGCAGGGGCATCGCATCGACGAGTAATAACGGGACGACCAACGCCACGCCCAGCAGGACCATTCCCCTGCCGGTCTTTTTGACGAGGTCCGCCCACTGGTCCTCTGGAACGTTTCTGGCACGCAGAACATGGCAGATCATGCGTTCAGCATGGTGCTTTACGAGTGACATAATGGATTTACCTTATTTATCCTTCGCGCCACCAAACATGGCCCGGGCATTGCTCAGGGTTTCATTGTCATCTTCCCGGGGCGCGGGCGGTGCACTGCCCTGCCCTTTTGCTGGCGTCTGCGCTGCCGGTCGGCGGTTGCCGAACGATTTCATTTCTTCCGGGAAAACCGCCTGCATCAGCAGAACCATCTCCTCGAACGTGGTCGATTCATTCAGCTGGGCTGCCAGCAGATGCGGCAGCCTTTCATCCTGTTTTCTCAGGGCAAAGCCGGACAGAAGCGCAGCACGCCAGACGTTCCCCCGCTCACCCTGGGGCAGCCTGTCTGTTTCATCGCAGACGTAGCGCTCAGCAGCGTTGCTTTCGGGGTTCAGGTAAAACGTAATTTTTCTACGGGTGTCCGGTTTATCCATCTCATTAACCAATTGCGAACATGCCATTGACCAGGTCAAACTGGGGATCTTCGCTCAGGTAAAACCTGTCATCGCGCACCCCACAAAATTGTCTGACCGCACTGGCGATGAGTTCGGCACCGCCACCAATTACCATAACATGAGAATAACTTTCAAAGCTCTTCACGGCATCGATCACCCGGTTCACAAGACGGTGATGTGAATCGCGAAGCGCTTCCTGCACGACGGCCAGTCTGGAGGCATCGTTAATGCGCTGCCGCATAAAATTCTCGTCTTCGCGGTGGATGATGAGTTCGTCAGCAAGATAGCTGCTGCCCCGCGTTCTGGCCACTGCCATCGCCGCCCTGACGTCCTGCGTCATCAGTGATACCCCCAGGCCGGAGTCGCCAAAGATACGCGAAATCCCCCGCATTTTGGCCCTGACATGTGAAATATCGAGCGTGGTGCCTCCCAGGTCAACAATGAGCAGTGAGTCAAGGTCGTCCAGTTTGCTCACCACATCAAAGCCTGCCGGAATGGACTCAGGCATGACGCGCACACTGCGAACGGTGAAGGCCAGTCCGTCATTCAGGGTGACCGGCCGCATCAGGTTTTCCTCTTTGCGCCGGATATTCTCAGCACAGGGTTGATTGTCACGGTTGTAATACTCCGCGAGCGGCAGCGTCACGACAATGTCGACCTCCCGGGGTTCAAGTCCGGTCTGCAGCAGCGCATGGTGGACGGCAATGACGTTCACATCACTGTACTGCCATGCAATGTTGGTCGTGACCAGCGCATCGGCGCTGATGGGATCGAAGGTGTAGTGCTCTCCATTGAGCGAATAGTTAAAAACGCGCTGGCCCCCAAAGCAAACCGCCCACTCACGCTTGAAACTGTTCGGACTGATCGCCCGATGAACTTTTTCTCCGTCCTGCCACATCAGCTTAATGTTGGTTGATCCATCATCGATGAAAATTTTCATATAACCTCACGGTAATTTCAAATACAAAATCAGGTTTTTATTTGAGAAGTATAAGAGAACAATTTGAAATTTACACAGTGCGATGGGATTTATCAAGAATAATTTAGAGAAAAATTAGAGAATAATAAGGGGTGAATGTGGGATGTGTTAAAAAAGGGCATTCTGCGCTCGAAGTTGATCGCTTACGGTAAAAATACTACTGTATATAAAAACAGTATAATTAAAGTCGTGAGGGATACATGAAGTTACAGTTGCTTAGGCCGGGGAAAGAGATTCCGCCGCAAACGCATCCTTTTTTTTCAGATCTGGCCAGCTGCGGATTTCCCAGCCCGGCCCAGGATTACGTTGAGTCAGATCTGGATTTGCATGACTACTGCATTCGTCATCCGAGTGCGACCTACTATCTGCGCGCGAGCGGCGACAGCATGTCAGATGGTAGCCTGTTTAACGGGGATCTTCTGGTCGTCGACTGCGCGGAAAAACCTCAGCACGGCGATATTGTTGTGGCCAGCCTGCAGGGTGAATTTACCGTGAAGCGCCTGCTGCTGAGGCCGAGACTGATTCTGCAGCCTATGAACGCCGGCTGGGCACCTATCTACCCCGACCCCAATGAGCTGGAAATTTTCGGCGTGGTGACCCACATCATCCACCGGACACGGGAGATGTACTGATGTTTGCCCTCGCTGATGTGAACAGCTTCTACGCCAGCTGCGAGCGGGTATTTCGCCCGGACCTGAAGGGTAAGCCTGTTGTGGTGCTCAGCAATAACGACGGCTGCGTAATCGCCCGCAGCGCGGAGAGTAAAAAATACGTGCGTATGGGTACCCCGTGGTTCCAGATGAAAAACGAAAGCTATCCGGAGAAAATTTACGCGTTCTCGAGTAATTACGAGCTTTACGCTTCAATGTCGGCCCGCGTAATGAGCTGTCTCGAGGAACTGGCACCTCGCGTGGAACAATACTCAATTGATGAAATGTTCTTAGATATCAATGGAATAAATAAATACAATAACCTGGAAGATTTCGGTCGGCAACTGCGTGGGCACGTTTATGACTGCACCCGGCTGACGATCGGCGTCGGTATGGGTCCCACTAAAACGCTGGCCAAATCTGCTCAGTGGGCCTCAAAGGAATGGAAACAGTTCAGGGGCGTACTGGCCCTGACCCCGGGTAATCCGGCCAGAACGCGGAAATTGCTCTCCCTGCAGCCTGTGGAAGAGATCTGGGGCGTCGGAAACCGTATTGCGAAAAAGCTGCATGTTCTGGGAATCAGGACGGCGCTGGATCTGGCTCTGACGAACCCGACCTTTGTGCGTAAAAATTTCTCTGTTGTGCAGGAAAGAACGGTACGTGAGCTGAACGGTGAGAGCTGTATAGCCCTCGAGGAAGCCCCTCCCACCAAACAGCAAATTGTCTGCAGTCGCAGTTTTGGCGAGAAAATCACGGAAGCGGATTCGCTCCGCCAGGCCATTTGCCAGTATGCGGAACGGGCGGCGGAGAAGCTCCGGGGGGAACACCAGTTCTGCCGGCATATTTCTGTCTTTATCAAAACGTCTCCGTTTACCGTTAAAGAGCCTTACTACGGCAACGTGGCTACGGAGAAACTGCTTACGCCCACTCAGGATACCCGGGACATCATTGCGGCCGCCACAACGGCGCTGGAGCGTATCTGGAAGGATGGCCACCGGTATGCCAAAGCCGGTGTGATGCTGAATGACTTCACAAGTTCCGGCGTGTCACAGCTGCAGCTGTTCGACGAACGTCCGCCCCGACCTCATAGCGCAGAACTGATGAAGGTTCTCGATGGTATTAATCATTCTGGCCTGGGCCATGTCTGGTTTGCCGGACGAGGCATTGCACCATCCTGGCAGATGAAACGCGATATGCTGTCCCCTGCGTACACCACTCGCTGGAAAGATATCCCGATAGCAAGGATTAGTTAAATTTCGCCTTTAAGAGTGAGCTAGCAGTGCTCGCCGCAGCCGAACGACGGGGCGAAGCCCGCGAGTGAGCGAGGAAGCACCAAAGAGACGAACTAACAAACATTACTTACGCGCCTTAGCTAGAAAATACCCATACAAATGCTTGACTGACTATAGGTTGGTACCACAGTCCCAGTTGAGTGGTTAGGACCACGGTCCCAGTTGGGTGGTTGGGACCACGGTCCCAGTTGAGTGGTTGGGACCACGGTCCCAGTTGGGTGGTTGGGACCATGGTCCCAGTTGAGTGGTTGGGACCACGGTCCCAGTTGGGTGGTTGGGACCATGGTCCCAGTTAAGTGGTTGGGACCACGGTCATGAGGATCGTAAATTAGAAAGATAGTTATGAATAATTACTTTTTTACTTAATAGCCAAATGCTCAAGCATTTCTTCAAACTTCCCAATGTCTTTTTCTGAAAGCTTAGAGCGATCTAGGCTAATGATTAATTTATTGCCTTTATACTGCGCTGATGCTCCCGGAATGAAAACGCGCTTTTCAGGGGTCTGATTTAATTTTTTGCTGGGATCTTTTAGTAAGGCTGTAAGAAAATGGATTATTTCATCAGCCTCAAGTACCACACCTGCCTTTCTTTTTTCTGAAAGTTCATAAGCCCCTTCGAGTAAACGAGCCTCGTTATCAGCAAAAATTTTCTGTAAATTTTCACCAGCTCTGGCAGAAAGCTCGCCTGGATGAGAAAAAAGGGCGATGACATCTCTTGGTAACTTAGAGGAACTGATGCATCTGGTTATGATTTTCCTTGAAATATTTTCAGCGTCAGCCAGAGCAGAAATATTCCCATTAAATTCATTTTCTAATCGCTGAGAATATCGCTTACCTCTTTCATAAGCACTTGTCGGTCTATAATCGTTTCCAAGCTTGCATAAAGCATCCATCTGTTCGTCATCAAGGGCACCGACGAGTATGCGATACTCAGTTGATGTAAGAATGGCAGACATGCGACGGCGGCTACCATCGGCAACCTCTATATGTCCCCCGACCTTACGACCAAAAGCCGGATTTTGTTGGCCAGTTAGTAAGAACGATGGTATGAGATCGTCCAATGCCTCCTCTGTTAAAAATGCCTGATCACGTTCATTACCAGCCCAGACCTTTGTAGAGTTTGCTACATCTACACCTGGTATAGTTTCAAGAACAAACTTTACATCTCGGCCACACACGGGAAGGGTAATAGTATTACCCTTTGCCATAGCGCCCACTCGAGCAATGAGCGTATCAACCATAGGAGCAGCTGGAGCTGTTGCAGTAGTTGCAGGAGCGACTAAAGGATTAGATTTAGGAATAATAGGTGCACGTTTCATTAACGGATCTCCCAACGTGGTTTAATGAGACGATCAAATATTTCATTACAAACCGGCTCCCAAATTGCGAGTGCATTCCTCCATGCTCCAGTAGAAGAACGCTGATCTATGGCTTGTTCGAACACTGTTCTCATTCGGATCTGTCCTTTACCCACTTCATCCGTTTCACGTACTACGTTCTTAAGAACCATGCTTCCCCATGCATCCCTAATTTGCTCTTCCATCCAGGGCGACTGGGAACCATTATTATTGTTATATTTAGTAAGCAAGATCCTGACATCTGGCTCGAAGCCCTTAAGGTCCACGTTCTTCAGCAGATCCCTGAGCATGTCGAAAAACTGAAGAGCAGAGGTATAGTCAAAGAGTTCAGCGGGAGTAGGGACTAACAATACGTCAGCAGCACAAACAACGTTGATTGTGCCGATACCAAGGTTAGGAGCACTATCAATGACAACCACATCATAATCATGCGCAACCGTTTCGATGGCTAGTCTTAGCATCATATGAGGGTCTGTCGGCAGCTTACCATCGTCGTAACGCCCCATAAGCTCAGTTTCAATACGATGCAATGCGAGACACGAAGGAATAATATCCAGACCAGGCCAGCAGGTTGGTTTTATGGCATATAAAGCATCATCTCGTTCACCGAGATAAAAGGGGAGGAGCGTATCTTCAGAGTGAATATGTAAATCGGGAACCCAACCGTGATACATCGATGCCGTACCTTGCGGATCGTTACCTTCAACTAACAGTACACGAAGCCCTTTCAAAGCCAGATCCTGAGCAAGATGAACGGAGACAGATGTTTTATAAACCCCACCTTTATGAGCTGCAACACCAATAACCGGAGGCAGGCTTTCATCAGGACGACGGAGACGGGTACCAAACACATCTCGCATATGATTTATTTGTTCAATGGTATAGCCAACGCGCTGCTCTACGCGCCCTCGTAATTCCATATCTGGATGAGGCAAGCGCCCTGCTTTTTCAGCGTCACGAATAGCCTGGGATGACACACCGATCAGATCGGCAGCTTCACCAACTCGCCACCGCCGGGTGATTTTCCTTGCTTCAGGGCTATCATCATTAAATTGAGCGATAGCGATGGCTTTCGTCATCTCATGACCAGCGGTAATGCATTGATTTAGCGTATCCATTAATCCCATATGAAGTTCCTTTCAATTAACTTTGCATCATTCTATTAAATCTTGAGAAAACAAGCAAAGCAACATAAAACATGCAAACCATCTAGAAAAGTGCAAAGCACATCAAATTTTGCAAAGTTGATAACTTATTAAACAGAATCCTTCAATAAAATGAGGTGACTACGATGGTTTTACGTTCAGGAGGCCATAGCTAACTATCAACCCCCTCAAAAGACAGGGCATCTTTGGTACGTTCAGATTGGTCTTTTCATAAGCTCGACATACGATGTATCGAATAATTAGCACTCACTGCCTTAAAAAGACGAGGTATCCCGGGGTCACTTGTTAAGTCCAATTTCTTGATATGCATCAGATCAGATGTGAGCTATTTTTATGGTCACTTATACGTATCGAGAAGCGCGTTCTGTGAACGCATTAATCATAAAGGTGGGTCATAGCATGCATAAGGTGTGTTGTAACATGCTATGAAAAAAGATCGTTAAAGGACCTCAAAAAGGTGGGTTGGAACATGTTAAAGGTGGGCAGCGATATGCAAAAGGTGTGTCACAGCATGTAAAGATACCCCTGCTGCTCAAAAATTAGCCTAACAAAATACGCTCAAACGCAACTGTGCCACGATAACATGTTATGACACACCTAAAATCATGATACGACCCGCCAATGCTGAATATCCTGCATAATGCGACCCACCTTCTATGATGCCAATTCTTTGAGTTTTTTGTTTCGCTTATGAATCAACACCGTTAGAGTTCGCCCATCTTTCACAATAGAATATTCAATGTAGCCAATAACTTGTAGTTGCTTAAGTGCAGCCTTGATCAGCCGGTTCTGCTCCTTTACTGGAGAGGTCAGATTTAAACGTTCGATGATGCGATCAAACCGGATTGGGGCAGGGTTATCAGGCAGACTGGCGATATAGGTATAGAGCGTCTGAGCAACCTCTTTACCTTTAAGCATATGATAAGGACGTTTACGCAGAAGGATGTTGTAGTCGATCTGATACAGCTCATGCAAACGCTCATCGGCTTGAAGCGTGATCGTATCGGATTCTCTGGTGTACTTACCGCTCTTAAGAAGCTGAGTGAAAAATTTATCTCCAGTTTTCTTGCTGTTAAACTGAACTGTCTTGGTACCGATCCTAGTAAGTGCATCGAAGATGGTGTCACGCAGGCGCTTGTTAAACTGACGTGAGTCGTACTGACACAATGCGGCGAACTCAGTGAAAGGCAGCTCGATAGTGTTCGATTTCAAACCGTATTTACTGAAGGCACCAATAATGCCCATCCAGACACTAAAGTCCGTTGATATGTTAAGTCGCTCACCAAAGATCCTGACTTCGTCATAACCTTCCTTACGGGCGAATTCAAGCTGAGAAAATGACGAAGAAACATCAATACCGGACTTCTGCCCCTTGGGTATTGCTCTGCTGCCAGGAACAAAGACACCCAGGCGCAGTAGAATAGCTGGTTGAACTGAAGAATTACTTGTGACTGTTAATTGATGTACCTCTCCTTCATTTGTAATTTGAGAGGGGATAAAATTGTTATCAGTCATATAGTTATGCCACTTAAGTTGGAATCCATTCAAGGTTATCCACAAAGGGTGGATAGTTCGGTATTTCACATGCTACGACACACCATTTTGCATGTTATGACACACCAAGAGCATGATGTCACCCACTTTGATCATGGTATGGCACACTAATCACATGTTGTGACACACTTACTGCATAATGTGACACACCCAAATCTTCTGTATGCCTTGTCTGGCGTGGCCTGTAGCGATCTGGGATCTGTTTGGGACTGTATGGATCCATTTAGGATCTTCAATAGGATCGTATTATTGGATCTAGCTATGTATATGTTGATAACTTTTAAATCAGAGAGGATGAAAGAGGATAGATAGCATCATGCCAGTGACAGTATTCATGTGCAGAAAGACATGATTACATGTTATGACCCACTACATAGAAATGTGGGCTAAACATAATTGCCTTAGCTTGATCACGTTGATCTGCAAGTGGCTACGCTATCAGTGCACTTGTAATCGCCACAACTGCATAGTCCAATGCGAACACACAATGAATATTCGGCTTATCCTGTACATTGCAGGTTAATGAGCACGTGGCCGTCTATAGACGCGTCACACTGGCATGCAAAAATACTTTCTACTTTGGACGTGTTGGCACTATCGGAAAAAATATCCAGAAAATACTTCTGATGATCGGATTTATTTTTATTGATTTAATAGCATATCGTGACTCTTTTCTGAACAGGGGAAGGGTTAGACAAGTCCACCAAGCGATTCAGGCTGCAATCTTAATATTAAGATTGGCCTTTCAATAATGCCACCGCCTCGATCCCTGGCATCTGGAACTGAACCCGGTGCCGTGCAGCTACATCCAGTGCGAACACCTTCGTATAGACTTCAGTAGAGCTGATCGACTTGTGTCCCATCAGGCTTTGTAGCACCTTCAGTGGAATACCTGCATACAGCATGTGCATAGCGTAGGAGTGGCGGAACGTGTGCGGCGTGACCGGTATGGAGAACGTTACTCCGTCGGCAGCGGCCGATTCTACCGCTTCATTCAGCCAGGTCCGGACAGTGCGGTCAGTGATCTCCCAGATGCGCGCTTTTTCGTTTCTGCCGGTGCGTTTATTACGGCGCTCCAGCGGAATTTTCAGGGTGGCCACCATCATTTGTAGCTGGCTAACGTACTGATGATCTGACAGCGGCACCAGGCGATGCGCCTGGCTTCCGGCCGGTGCCCGACCAGCCGTCCGCGCGGCTTTCTCCGCGCGCTGTTTCAGGGTTGCCAGCTGTACGAACGGCAGTGATGACGTCAGCGAAAAATCGGCCCGGGTGAGCGCCAGCGCCTCGTTGATTCGGGCACCGGTATTCCACAGTGTGGCCAGAAGCATTTTGCGGTGCAAATCAGGCACGTAATGGAGCAGGGCGCTGACCTCCGGTGCCAGCAGATACCTCGGCATTTCTTCATGCACCATTGCCATCTGGCGCAGCGCCAGTGCGGCCGGATAATCGATGGCGACGGGTAACGAGGCCGCCTGCGACGGGAGGGCGGGAAAGTTATTCATGGTCACTTGGTTATCCTTCATGATCGTCCGTGTGGGTCTTCTTTTGCTGGGCATTCCTGGGAGCATAATGTCGCTTGACCTGATGAACGAGCCAGGACAGCAGCGTAAACGGGGCGCGGATGGCCCGGATAAGCAGCATATGGGGCTGCCGGCGGGTGAGACGAGCTATCTCATTACCTTTGCCCTTAAGCGCACGTGATTTCGCCTCAATATCCAGCCTGTACCTGTCGTTGTCCTCAACAAGTGAAAGCACGCCCTGTGCAGCAGGACGACATCCGGTTTCGCACGGCTGCCTGCCGGCAGCTTCAGTTCATTAACCGTCAGGGGAAGCGACGTTCTGCTGCCGGGCGGAAAGCGGAACCCCATACCGTGCCAGAAACGGTCACGCCGAGCGTGGTTTACTGCATCTACTTCGTCGCCCGGGTTAGTCCTGATTGTTTTCACCGGCGTATCAGGCGGCAGGGTTTTTGCCCAGCTGACCAGCTGCTGCATGCACCACGAACCGAGTCCGCGGCCCTGCAGTTCTTCCTCCAGCATAACGTAACCGTTGGTCAGATCCAGCTCGGCAGTATTGGTATAGAGGCTGACGTTGAAGCTGGCCGGAAAGGATAATGTACCGCCGCGCCAGAAGAGTTTCAGCTCACATACCCGGCTCTTCAGATGACGCGGACCGCGGTTCTCTATGCCCTCAGGGAAATACTCATCTGAGATGGTCCTGATGGCCACAAGAGTCAGGGGCCGGGGATAGCATGCCCCGTCCTGCTGTTTCGGCAGGGTGATCAGCCAGGCGTTTTCGTCTTCGCGGTAACGCGTTGTTGCGGAAAGGTGCTCAGTCATGGTCAGCGATGATTCCGATAGTCACTGGAGGAGGTGGATGACAGCAATGAAGGTCACCGGCCAGGGGACGGCGGCCCGGGATGAATCCTTAATGGGCCTGCCACGGCGAGAGGTCGGGCAGTGTGCCCACGACACGGTATTTGCCCGGATATTGCAGCTGGCTGCCGCCGCGCGTCCATACCGTTACCACAATGTCTCCGCCCTCTTCAGCCTCCGGTAGCAGGCGATCGGACTGCTCCAGAAGCATGTGCACCACGAACGGTGCATCGCTGCCGTTTTCAAACAAGTGTTCCAGCGCGCCACGGCCTTCAGGCTCGCCCTTGCTGATGATAACGTACTGCGCGCCATGCATCTCCTTCAGGAGCGCTTCAGATGCATCCGGAACCATTAAGCGAGCGGCACCGGCGTTCCAGCTCAGAAAAAGATATCCGGCTCTGTCCTGCTCTGACTGCCAGTAATCCGTGTGTTTAATGGCCTGTCCTTCATTCACTACAGAAATCATGTCTGAAAACTCTTTTAATAATGTCAGAGGGTGA
Organism: Leclercia sp.; assembly: GCF_036780805.1. NCBI lineage: Bacteria > Pseudomonadati > Pseudomonadota > Gammaproteobacteria > Enterobacterales > Enterobacteriaceae > Leclercia > Leclercia sp. The sequence goes on from NZ_DAIQCE010000010.1 coordinate 33,224, forward strand.
AATCATTATTTTCAGGTTAGCTGCGTCTTTGTTTTCGCTCATGACGCAGAACGCGCAGCATTACGGGCTGCGCTGACCATGCTGATTTATTGAGACGGGAGCGCGGAAGTTTGCAGAGTCTGCGCAGGAGTCTGGCAAGGTGTATGGCTTTCAGCCCCATCCGTGAAGACTCAAACTGCCGTGCACTGAAGTAATATTCGCGATCCGGAGGCGACGAATTTTCCCAGCCATCTTCGATTGCCCGCATTGCCTCATTGCGCATTACCGGCAGCTCCCGGATACGATACATGAGATCTGCCGGTAGGCTCCGCCAGTCACCGGACACCGTTTCAAAATTAAGTGGGACGGGAAAACTTGTTTTAGCCACGCGCTCCTCTTGTCGGTTAGGTTCATAAAACGGCTCACCGTCATCACTGGCAACAGCTGCACAGTCTTCGGCATACTGCTCCAGGAGAGTAATCAGTTCCGTCGCGATAAACAGCCGCTCCCGTTCCAGCTTATCGTCTGACGCCTGTCTCTCACGCTGGAGCGTGAACCGGTGCGTCAGCCAGATACCCGTCAGTGTAATACCGCCGGCCAGCAGACCAGTTATCAGCCCGGTAGCCACGTTTCCCCAAATACCAGTCCCTTGGGTTATCAGCTGCACGGTAACCGGATGGGATATCGCAGTAGCTACGCTATCTGCCGTGGCCTGAATATTTTCCACTGATCTCTTACCCCTTTATATTTCTGAGAAATCCCGCCCAGATATTCACCTCACAATATCTGACGATCCTAGTGATAAACATCCGCCTGGCGCTCAGTACCCTTGCACCATTCAAATAAATAGACGTTCCTCAGTTACCCAGAACGTACTTTTGACTTGAATCAGGTTTGCCCTCTTGGGGCTGCACTTCGTCCACTGACGGTTTAGTCCTCCACCGGATATTGCAATCTTTTTATTCCGCCGCAAATACAGAATCCCGAAAGGCCAGCCTGAAGGGTCATCAGGGTTACCATTGCCGCAGTCTATCCACACACTGCCTTTACCGTACCGGGCAATCAGTTCACCAACCATTATTGAAAGCCGGATACTTTTAATCTTCATATTATCCCCTGAGAAATTATCCCAAAAAGAAACCATCACCCACCTAAGCACCTGGCAGTAACGCCGAATGACTTTACCTGCCGTCATCATTTTCAGACTGATAATAAGCCTGCGTATAGCAACTTAGTTAAATTACCGGATGGCCGTTTCGGTGAGATCCGATTTACTGGGATATAGTCAATTTCCGGAAGTGTACCACGGCGGGAAAATAAGCAAAGCAGCCTTCCCCTGACGTGAACCAGGCCGGAAGTACAATAACAGAATGCCGCTAAGGCCCCGTCACGTCTGGAAGTATAGGGCATAAAAATTTTTCGTTTCACGAGAATTCCGGAGGTTAGGCTGAAGATCCGGGACTTGGGGTTTTCGGATCTGCGAAGAAGATGAGAGGGACAGAGGCAGGACAGGCACTAAATAAAGAAGATTGTTGTGAAATCTGGGTTATTGTCTTTCAGGAAGGAAAAGGCGCTGATTTTTGCCCTGAGTGGACAAGTCATACTGACGGCGAATTAGCGACGAAGCAGCAGGCATCATTTTCACTCTGAACGTCCTTCCAGCCCTTGTCAGCGTGTCCGGTCATTAAAATCCGCTTTGTGCCAGGAGCGGAACTTGCTTACATCATGCTATGTTAGTTTTCTGGGAGCAGGTCAAAGATGTTCACCGCGCCTATGCTTCAGCAACACCTTCCAGAACTTTTCAAGGAATAGAGAAATGGCTCGTAAGTATGTTTATGGTGATAAACCAATCCGCACAACAACCGCTGAGATAGTTGAAAACGAGTTTGCTGGAAAGGCTACGGCTGCTCAGGTCGATGCAATTTTAAAGGATAGATTTCCACATTATAAAGACAATACTTATTTGAATCTGATAGTTAACGCAGTTAACTGCAATCGTGGTCACTGGAGTTTTAACAGGACTGCCAGACGAACAGATGATGCCACCCATCGCCACCATGAATATGATCGACTTTTCAAGCGCGGAAACGTTTTCGAGGTCTATGATTCCGCACTTCATGGTGTGTTTGAAATTTATGAAGCTTCAGACGGCAAATGGCTAACACGTCCGGTTAAAAGTGAGTTTGAAAAGGCCATAGAAACAGCGTCTCAACTTACCTCAGAGCAACGTAGAGAGAAGCTGGCTACAGCCAACACCACGCCAGAAAGGGTCATTATAAAGAGCTATACCTTCAAGCGTAATCCCCTCGTTGTAGCAGAGGTATTAGCCTTAGCTGGAGGTAAGTGTCAAAGCTGCCTACGTGACGCACCATTCAAGCGGGAAGATGGTAGACCGTATCTTGAAGTGCATCATGTGGAGTGGCTTGCTAACGGTGGAGAGGACTCTGTTGAAAATGCTATTGCACTCTGTCCGAACTGTCACCGCGAAGCACACTACGGCACGCTTGTGTTGAAGCCGATTAACATTAAGTAGTCTTCTTATAACCCTCAACGTCTGCTCCTCGCTCTAAGCAGCCCTTCAGCGCCTCGTCAGTTATGTACCAATAGCGGACGTTGGAAACAAAAAAACTATCCGACTGGGTAACATGAAACAGTGACAAGCGATGACGATTAACTAAACTGCTGCCGCCACTGCCTGACATGGTCGATCAGGGCGCGGAGTTTTGGCGCAATATTGTGACGTTGAGGGAAGTACAGATAGAAGCCTGGAAATTGTGGAAGAAAATCATCAAGCACTGATATAAGTTGACCTGTTTCAATATATGGCCTGAATGTCTCCTGCGTGGCAATTGTTATCCCCCCACCGGCAAGAGCCAGCCTCAACATCAGACGCAGATCATTAGTAGTAATCTGTGGTTCAATCGCCAGGTCGAAAGCTCTCCCGTTCTCCTCAAATGGCCAGCGATAAGGCGCAACATCCGGGGATGAACGCCAGCCGATACACTGATGATGTAAAAGATCAAGCGGATGAACCGGTGCGCTAATGGCTGCGAGATAGGATGGGGATGCAACCACCATTTCACGTTGCTGGCCGGTCAGGGGAACGGCAATCATGTCTTTTTCGATTACTTCCCCAAGTCTTACTCCGGCGTCATAACCTGCATCCACAATATCAAATTCCTCGTCTGTCACAACAATATCAATCATCACGGCTGGATTGGCTGCAGCAAACGAAGCAATTAGCGGACCGGAAAGAAATTCTTCTGCTATGGAGGTTACCGCGATCCTGAGAAGTCCACGCGGCACGCTGTCAGAAGCAATATCTTCGAATGCAGCTTCAATACTGGATAAAGGTAATGACAGTGATTGACGCAGTCGTTCCCCCGCTTCCGTCAAATTCACAGAGCGCGTCGTCCGCATCACAAGCATTGTGCCGAAAGCATCCTCAAGCCGCCTTATACCCTGGCTGACCGCCGAGCGGGTAACTCCCAGCCGGGCTGCGGCTGTGGTGAAATTTCTCTCTTCAGCAACGGCGATAAAAACAGGTAAAAGGTTGAGATCAATTTTCATTGTTTAATTCTGCTAACTACTGAGTCCAGTAGAAGCAGGATACTGGAACCAAACCTAAAGTTCTATCATCTGTGTGAACTCAACTGAAGGAGCACATCATGGATAAAGTTATATTAATTACTGGCGCATCAAGCGGTATCGGAGAAGGTATTGCCAGAGAGCTTGGAAATGCAGGCGCGAAGGTGTTATTGGGTGCTCGCAGACTGGAGCGTATCGAAGCCATTGCAGCAGAAATCAGCAACCACGGCGGTATCGCTGAGGCGCGGGAACTGGATGTCACAAACCGAGTTTCCATGGCTGAGTTCGTACAAACTGCGCTTGATTACTGGGGCCGTGTTGACGTTCTGATTAACAATGCGGGCATCATGCCACTTTCACCGCTTGCAGCCGGCAAGCAGGATGAATGGGAACGTACAATTGACGTTAATATCAAGGGCGTGCTGTGGGGAATTGGCGCTGTACTTCCGGTGATGGAAGCTCAGGGTTATGGTCAGATAATCAATCTTGGCTCTATCGGCGCCCTTTCTGTTGTGCCAACAGCCGCCGTCTATTGTGCCTCCAAGTTCGCAGTAAGGGCTATTTCCGACGGGTTACGGCAGGAAAATTCGAAAATCCGCGTGACCTGCGTAAACCCCGGCGTTGTGGAAAGTGAGCTTGCCTCAACCATTACACATGCGGAAACCATGGCGGTGATGGATGCCTACCGAACTGTTGCACTGAAACCCGCTGATATTGCCCGGGCCGTACGACATGTAATTGAGGCCCCTGAAAGTGTTGACACAACCGAAATAACCATCAGGCCGACAGCCTCAGCAAACTGAAGCGTATGACAACGGAATAAAGTAAATATATGCAATTATTATTTATTCAATGCATCTGGAAGGAAGCCTGCTGAATGAAATGATCATTCACAAGGCAATAATGAATTCATTACATCATTCTCAATTAACAGTTATATTGTATTAATCACAGAAACCAAACTGGCGCAGGGAGAAATGAAAAGTTACATTACTCCCTCTTTTGAATTAATCTCTCAACGTTTATCAACAGGTATACCATCATGAATAAAATATATTATTTAACTGCGGCAACAATTTTGTCTTTATTATCTTTCAGCACTATGGCCCAAACCGTCACTGCAGTCGATTCAACCATCGAGGGCGCTGAGGAAAAAATTTCCACACTGGCAGCTAAAGAGGGGAAATCATATGAAATCCTTGGAGCTTCTTTTAAAAACAGAGTTTATATGACAGCAGAGTTAACTCCTGTTAATAAAAAATAAAGCTTTCACACACGCTGGAAGCTTTCCGTGACTGGTGTTGTTCAAAATGTGTCGAAAAACCACTTCCATACAATCATTTATCTCTAAAACGCATATGCAAAAAACAGGTAAAGCATGACAGAACAGCATATTTACACAGGCCTCTGGATAACCGAAGATGGATTCATTCGCCATGAGCTTTTACCTGAGGGACGTTATGATGAAGCCCGGGGCACTCAATCCAGTGCTTATCAGGGCGACTACGACATTCGTGGAAACAGGATCTACTATCAGGACGATACCGGTTTTACAGCTGATGGGGTTTTTGTCAGTACTGACGAACTTCATCATGCTGGAATGGTATTATTCCGTCATAAATAAAGTTATGACTTCAGGACAATCATAGGAAAATAGCTCTCAACATAGCATTTGGATGCATGCCTACTTATGCCATGGGCCATTATGGCAATGGACTGCCGATTAATTAGCGATTGTATATACGGCATGCAATAATGCACTTGCATAACAGTGATATCTTTCTTATGTTTATGCTCACAAATTGTACCCTCTTCAAAAAAACATGTACCATTCACACACCATTTAAAGCATTAATTTAATGTTACCGTCAGATTCGGAGAGAGGTTATTGTTCGTATTAACGCAGATGGCGTTGTAGCTAATAATCAGATATCAATCGCATCTCGCTTATATCCGGCCTTCCATGCGATGAAGATGTCCATCCGGGACCAATAACAGACGTTACTGACATCATTTTTTATCGCAAGGCACGTTATCTAAAATTACCTTGCTGACAATTCTGCTTTTCATGAGGTAAATCCGGTAAAGACTGCAACCCGTTGTTAGTGCGAATGATATTGATAAGCTCACGCAGAGCGGGATGGACGTATCGACGAGAGCTGTAATACATGTGAAAAGGATCGCCATATGCAGAATGCATGGGCATGACATTGATAAGAGTCCCCTCTGTCAGCTCTGCCTGAACACGCGATTCCAGCACATAAGCCAGACCAATCCCGGCTTTGGCCGCTGCAATTGTTGTCGCCGTGTCTTTCAGAGTGATAGAACCCGGTACACGCATACTGAAATTTCCTTCAGGCGCATCAAACTCCCAGCGGAAACTGGCATTATTTCCAAGTAACAGCTGTATACAGTTATGCGCGGATAATTCAGTTGGCCTGTTCGGTGTTCCATAACGATTTACATAATCAGGTGAACCCACCACTATCCAGCGCTGAGAGCCGGTCAGGGCCACGGCGACCATGTCCTCGGGCACCAGATGCCCATACCGCATACCTGCATCAAATCCTTCGGCGGTGATATCGACAGGCCGGTCTTCTACGACAACAGTCAGCCGGACGTCAGGCCACCTTGTCGCAAACTCTTTCAGGGATGGCGAGATCAATTGTGCAGCAGCGTCGGCAAAGACGTTAATACGCAATACACCAAAGCGTCCACGGCCAGGCGCGTTGACAGTATCCAGCGCAGAAGAAATCGTATCAAACCCGCTCGAAAGCTTTTCGGCTATCTCCTGGCCCAGCGCCGTTGACGATACCGATCGGCTGGTCCTGTTTAGCAGTCTGGCTCCCAGCCGGGTTTCAAGTCGCCTGATGGCATGGCTTACGGCTGAAGATGACAGACCCAGTTCAATGGCGGCGAGTTTAAAACTTCGGCACCGTAAAACAGTCACGAATGCCTGAAGATCAGCGAAATCAATACGCTCCATTTATAAGATGAACCTCATTAATCGATTCAATGAATCTGGCACATCTTTTAGCATAAGAATTCAGTGCCCGTAAACGCTAAGCTTTGTGATTACAGTCATATACGCAGGTGATTAAAGCCGAAGCGTACATTACAGTTCAGCCAGTGAGGGATACTCGTGAAAAAAAGAATTCTTGGTAAAACCGGTAAAAGCATATCTGAAATTGGCTTCGGAGCCTGGGCTATTGGAGGGACCTGGGGGGAAGTCAGCCTGGAGGATGCCAGAAGTGCTTTGCACGCGGCCCTGGACGCGGGTATGACCTTTATCGATACCGCTGACGTTTACGGTGACGGACGTTCTGAAAAAATCATTGCCGAGGTATTAAAAGATCGGGGCGGCGAACGTCCTTTTGTTGCGACTAAAATTGGCCGCCGTCTTTCCCCCCATGTAGCCTCGGGTTACACAGAAAAAAATCTCAACGAGTTTGTCGATCGTTCCCGCGATAATTTGCAGACAGAAACGCTGGACCTGGTTCAGCTGCACTGTCCGCCAACCGAAATTTATTACACGCCTGAAGTTTTCGCCGTTATGGATGAAATGATGAAGGCAGGAAAAATTCGCAGCTATGGGGTTTCTGTTGAAAAAGTGGAAGAGGGGCTTAAGGCACTTGAGTACCCGAACGTTTCATCTATTCAGCTGATTTACAACATTTTCAGGCAGCGTCCTGCTGAGTTGTTGCTGCGTGAGGCCAGGCGTCGGGAGGTGGGGATCATTGCTCGCGTCCCGCTCGCTTCAGGCCTGCTGACCGGCAAAATGAAAACGGACACAGTATTCTCAGCCGATGACCATCGATCTTTTAATCGTAATGGCGAGCAGTTTGATAAGGGCGAAACCTTTGCCGGTGTGCCTTTCGACGTTGCACTCGATGCCGTGGAGGAAATACGACGCCTAGTACCTGGTGATATCACAATGGCCGCATTCGCCCTGCGCTGGATTCTCATGAATGAGGACGTTTCTGTCGTGATCCCTGGTGCCAAAAACAAGGCTCAGTCAGAGGCTAATGCGCAGGCAGGTAATATCAATGCTCTTTCAGATGAAGTGATGACCGCCCTGCAAAAGATTTACCAGCAAACAATATCCCCATGGGTTCATCAGCGCTGGTAGTTACCTTTTTTAAATTTACACTGAAAACAGAAAGTTCAGCTGAGTGGTGTCTGCGGATGCAATACGTCACGGCCTGTTTCGCGCTGAGCAAAAAATTGATCTGTCCCGGCTGAAACCTCTGTAGATACAGGTCGCCACCGGACTTTGTGATAAATTCAGCCCACAGGGCGGGACGCGATAGCCTGTCGGATCTTTTGACAGGCATTTATGAATAAGAAAAAGGTAACGGACCGGCGTGAACTCATGAAGGACAGGGCGGTGCTCCGGGAAATTATCATAGCCATAAGGGCGATGATGAAACCCGGCAGTTCGCTGCCTGCAAAGGCGATGATCCACGTGCTGACTTACCCTTTTCTTTTTCTGCGGTTGCGCTAACCTGTGCGGCTCGCTTTTATATAGATGCTGTCACGCACGATGCAAAAATTCACGCTTCTTTTACTCAGCCTGGTGCTTCTGGGTCCGCTGGGCATTGATCTCTACCTGCCTACCCTGCCAGACATTGCGCTGGGGCTGAACACGCCTGTGACCACGATCCAGACAACCATTCCCCTGTTTTTGCTGGTAATGGGTTTAGGTCAGATTGTTGCGGGTCCGTTGGTTGATAATTTTGGCCGTAAACCTGTAGCCATAGCCGGGATCCTGCTTTATCTGCTGGGCAGTATTCTGGCTGCCACTGCAACCGGCTGGCCGCAGTTCCTTAGCGCGCGTATTGTTCAGGGTTGCGCGGTTTGCTGTACCGCCGTGGTGGCGTTCAGCGGCGTCAGGGATCGCCTTGAGGGCGAGGAAGCGGCACGAGCCTACGGATTTCTTAACGGTGCCCTGAATATTGTTCCTGCACTGGCACCGATGCTGGGTGGTTTCCTGGCCGGTGCGTTTGGCTGGCGTGCCCCCTTCTGGTTTCTGGCCAGTTATGTGCTGGTCATTGGCCTGATGATCCTGCGTTTTCTGCCTGAAACACGTCCGGCCGGAACGCTGGCAGTCAAAGCACTTCCGCTTGTCCAGTACGCCAGAATCCTGCGTGAACCCCGCTTCCTTGCTTTTACGTTTGCTAATGCGGGTGCAATGGGCATGGTGCTGACCTACGTGTCGCTGGCTCCGCAGGTGCTGATGACCGAAGGCAAACTCTCTGCCCTGCAGTTTTCCATAGCCTTTGGCGCTAATGGCTTCTGGATTATGCTGGGCAGCGTGCTGGTAAATAAAATCATCCGCAAACTGGGCCGGTCCATCTGTCTGGCTTTTGGTAGTCTGGCAATGGTCTGTGGTGCTGTGACGATGCTGGCAGGCATGGCCATCTTCCCGGCAGAGATGCAAACCAGCTGGGCGTTATATATGTTCCCGGTGGCTATTTCGGTAGCCGGTCTGGCCTTTACGGTTGGCCCGGCAACCAGCTTTGCGCTGGAACCTTATAAACAGCAGGCTGGCGTGGCTTCGGCCCTGGCGGGATTTATTCAGATGGCGGGCGGCTCCTCTGCCGGTTTACTGGCGATGGCTCTGCCGGTAAACGAGAAGCTTGCGCTGGGTGCGATGATGATTATTGGTGCCGTACTGGCAGCGCTGGCGTGGAAATGCAGCAGGAATGTGCGCGGTACGCTTACCGCGCTTAAAACCAAATAACCCCGACCGGTACCCGCGGAGCAAGCGCACACGTCAGCTCATTACCAACGGTACCGGCAGCGTACGCCTCCTCATCAATCAGGACCTTTTTACCCCACAATTCCGCCTTGTTGCCGATACCTGCCTGTTGGTAAGGGATCAAATCCACAGTAATCATATCCACTGAAACTGCCCCAGCCCCCTGCGTTCTGACCCCATCAGTCCAGACCGGAGGGACCTGTGGGCGCGTGGCGGGTATTCCTGCCAGAACAACCGATTCTCCGCTTTTTCTTCAACGCGGACATAATCCTCAAGGCAAACCCGCTTTGTGCCAGAAGCAGACTCAGAAATACTCAGGTATGTCCTGAACACCCTGAACATCTAACCCTGTCAAAGGAGGTTTTTCGTTCATTACGGGAGGTTAACCTGTATTTAATTGGCATACAGGGGCATCTTAAAAGGGTGTGAAAGTGGGATTAACGGACAGGCGGGGCTGTCATTTTGTGCCAGCAACGTGCATGTATTATCATTATGCCAGGCTCCGGTACCGGCCGATAGTTCAGCCTCGGTTAACCTGGCACCACCTTTATTTTCTACCGTGGACAGGAAGTCAAAACTTCAGTTGAAGCGTATCGGCAAACTGGCGGTAATACAGCTCGATGAGTTTCTGTCCATTGTCCGGGGAGAACAGATACAGGCGCATGAGACCCTCAAAAACAAGGGACAGGCGCTCTGTCACTGCATGCGGATCGAGTCCGGCAGATATCTGGCCGCTGCTCTGGGCCGCGCGTATCCTGCTATGGACGCTGTCAATCAGGCCAGCTTCTGAATCACGAAGGAGTTCGGCAACATGTGTGTTACGCGCACCTTCACTGGCGATTTCAGCACGTAAAACCGCCACCGCGTGTCCCTCGGGTGTGAGGAAAATCTCTGCCAGCAGTTCTTCAATCGCCTTGCGACTGAAATCAGTACTCCAGAAACGGCTTATCAGATTGTGATGCCGCTGCAGGTCGAGTTCGATAAGCGCCGTGATGAGGACGTCCTTGCTCGGAAAGTACTGGTAAATGTTCGCAACGCTGACCCCTGCAGCCGCACCAATCTCGGAAATGGATGAGGCGTGAAACCCGCGTTGTATAAAGCAGGTTCGGGCCCCGTTGAGGATCTGGGTCATGCGTTCTTCACGCGCATGCTCATTCACGGGACGCCCGCGCAGGGGCTTGTCTGCATCAGTTTTCATTTTCACATTTTATTCCATTCAGGTAACACAAGGACGACACCGGAGTGGTGTCGTCCTCAGTTTGCAGGTCAGGTCAGCCGCGCAGTGGACGAACTGGCGATACGAGGCGATAAACGTCAGAGTGACGCCGGCGTAGCCTCAACGCTCGCATAGACCTTGATTTCCTGAAACTGCTCAATCGCACGTGGCCCGCAGAGGACGCCGATACCACTTTGCTTGAAGCCGCTCTGTTCGAAGTGCTCGGACATAACGCCCCAGCAGTTTAGCCAGATATGACCGGCTTGAACAGACTTGCCAACTCTCCGGCCACGCGCCGTGTCGTCTGAGAACACCGACGCGGCGAGACCGAATTCGGTAGCGTTTGCGCGCATGATTGCATCAGCTTCGTCATCAAAAATCTCGAAAGTCTGGACCGGACCGAAGACTTCAGACTGGATGACATCAGTGCTCAGGTCCTGTACTTCGATCAGGGTGGGGCGGTAGAACGCGCCTGAGGCCAGAGGGCCTTCATTCACGGGGCCGCCGCGCACCAGAATGTTTGCATACGATCCTGCTGCCGCGACCACGGCATCAACGCGCTGAACACTGGCCTTGTCGATCAGCGGACCAAGCTGCGCCTGCGGGTCTTCGCTTTCGCCGAGCCGGACATTCTGATAAGCCTCGATCAGTGCAGCGCGCAACCGGTCGGCGATGCCACGCTGGGCCAGTACCCGTGAACCGGTACAGCAGAACTGACCATTCATCGCGACCAGTGCCATGACGATCTGCGGTACAACCACATCCAGGTTTGCATCATCAAATACGATCAGCGGCGCTTTGCCGCCCAGTTCCAGATTCAGACGTTTGAGCGTTCTGGCGCCGTTGGCGGCAATGAGGCGGCCTACCTTAGTGCTGCCGGTATAGCTGATCATGTTCACCAGAGGGGAGTCGACCAGCATGGAAGCGCCAGTACTCCCGGTTTCGGTGATCACATTCAGTACACCCGGTGGCAACGATTTGACTGCAGCGATTGCCCGGGAAAACAGGGCATTGGTAAGCGCGGTCTGGTGCGGCAGTTTCAGCACCACAGTACATCCGGCAGCCAGGGCGGGAGCGACAGCGCGCACTGACAGTATGATTGGTGAATTCCATGGCGAAATAACACCCACAACGCCAAGAGGTTCGGGATCGGAATGGAAATGCATTCCCGGAGCGGCTTCAAGGGCGCGCCCGCCGGTCTGCAGCAGTGCCGTGGCGGCACCATAACGCAGCCACTCCACCGTTAATGCCAGCTCCCACTGAGTCTGCGCCAGCAGCTTGCCCCCTTCGCGCGCCAGCTGGATTGCTATCTCGTCCACCCGTTTTGCGACCTCGTCGGCCAGTTCAAACAGGGCACGTGAGCGCAGGGAGCGTTCTCTGGACCAGCTTGTCGTGTCAAAGGCAGTACGGGCGGCTTCGATCGCCTGACGTGCTTCGTCAGTGCCGATGTCCAGGTAGTTTCCCAGGGGCTGACCTGTTGAAGGGCTTATCGCCTGTCTGATCGTGCCTCCGTTGTTCCAGTTACCGTTGATCCAGTTTCCTGCAGCTTCAGTCATATTCGGGTGTTCCATGATATTTCCTTTCCGGGTATCCCGCGGATTGAACGATGCAGACACGGTGCGGGTAATCCCTTGTCTGCCTGGTTGACGCCGAAGCTAAAGGCTGCCCGTTTGCGTCGCGACAAATATAAAAGTAAGTGATCATTTATATAAATGCAACGTTATTTTACAGCGCTCAGATATTATGGGATTAACACTGCTGGCGTGGACGGGACTCGTCCTGGCGAGGATAGATGGTGATGGAACGAATACGCATCGCCGTGGGGTGGCAGCTCAAATCTTTTGCCGCCCGGTACAGATGGGCTGTAACTGCCCCAAATGTGAATCTTTGAGTAAGCGAAATTTTTACCAGGTTCAAACGAGGAGATCATGCTCAAAAAGAGCATGCATTCTGCGCGTAACGGGCTTAAATCCGGCCGGGGATCCCGGATTTCCGCCCCATTCATGACGGGGAGTCAGGATGCATCCTTCACCCCGCCGCTCATAACATTTTTGACACTGCTCCGGCCATCGCTGTTGCTCTGCGTCAGAGCAATTTCCTCTGGGAAAAATGGACGGCTGCCGCAATCTTCTGGTGTACCGCTGAATTGCCGGACTGTGCTTCCCGTCCGTGCCACACCGGCACTAAGCCTTACAAGTCTTTCAGCAGACTAGCCGACAGTTGCCGAAGCAGATTTAACTCTTCATCGTTCATCTGCATGGTACATCTCATCTTACCAGGCAGATCCAGCAGAGCCTCTTTCATCTCATTCGCCTTTTCAGTAAGAACGACATTTTTCATCCTTTCATCTCCGGCGACAGCCATCCTTTTCAGAAACCCCTTCGCCTCAAGTTTTTGTACAAGCGGCGTCAGCGTTCCCGAGTCAAATAATGTCTTCTGGCCAAGCGCCCGTAACGGGATATTGTCCTGCTCGTAAAGGGCCATAAGCACGACAAACTGTGGGTAGGTCAGGTCAAACTCTTTCAGCAAGGGCCGATACTGGCGGATTAGCGCGTTTGTTACCGAATACAAAGAAAAGCATAGCTTTTCCTCTAAGATGCTGTTTTTTTGCATTTAATTTTCTCCATGCAAACACACCAGAATTGTTTAAATAATATCTGCAATAAAGAATATTGCATGCAAGCTAAATTCGCAAAAGTTAAATGCCGGTAACAAGGCGATGCGCATAATTTTACTAAGGCCCGGTCATAAAAGCCGGGTCAGATGTCCTGAATTTTGCCTTATTTGCATTCTCCCTGTGGCATTTTCCGGGCAACCGGTTTGTTTTCTGCTCAGCAGCGAGGGCCGGGCATGTCTTTGAATACCGTGATTATCTCATGCTTACTGACCCCTTCTCATGAACGCCAGCGACGTCATTCACATAACACCCGAAAAAGGCACATAAAAAAACCATTGTATTTATATAAGTGATCGTTTACTTTTATATTCAACGTAAACGAGAGACCACTCGCTCAGACGTCAGCCAGGCAGACAAGGGATTACCTGCCCCGGGTCTGTGTCGGTTAATACGCCACATGTCTTGAGGAGAGATAGCAAGGAACGTCCGGATTTCAACGAAACTGCGCAAAACCGTATTGACTGAGTCAGCCCTAAGACCGGCCAGCCGCAGGGCAGTTAGCAAAACACTGGCTGTGAAGAGAGGCAGCTGGCGGCAGAGCGGATCAGCAGGTAAATCAGGATAACAAAATGCAGCATCTTCTAATTAACTGTTTTTAAAGACTTAATTAACTGAAGACCAGGATGTTCAGAAAAAGTTATTTAAATAATGTTTGACCGAAAGAATATTGCGTGCAAGTATTATCTACACAAGGAAAGTGCCAACAACAACCGGCACTCAACCGAATCATACAATCAACACACATCTAACGAGGCTTAATCATGAAAACCGTATCAGCTGTCCTGACTTCTGCTCTTTTCGCATCCGCCACCGCTGTGGCTTCCGAAAAACCAGTTAACCTTCCTGCTCCCACAGCCGGCGTGCAGGCATTTCTCAACGTACTGAACGCCGGTGACGGCAAGCCTATGGAACAGATGACCCCGCAGGAGGCCCGTCAGGTGCTGATCGGGGCACAGAAGGGCGTTACGCTGCCATCTGCGCAGGTTGCAGAAAAAATCATCACGGTAAACGGGCAATCCATTAAACTGAAAATCGTGAAACCGGACAACGCGACCGGCACCCTTCCTGTATTCATGTTCTTCCATGGTGGCGGCTGGGTGCTGGGAGATTTCCCGACCCATGAACGTCTGATCCGGGACCTGGTTCGTTCATCCGGCGCTGCGGCGGTATATGTGGACTACACGCCGTCACCGGAGGCCCACTTCCCTGTCGCGATTAACCAGGCGTATGAAGCAACCAAATGGGTAGCTGAACACGGTCAGGAAATTGGCGTCGATGGCAGCCGTCTGGGCCTGGTCGGTAACAGCGTCGGGGGGAATATGGTGGCCTCCGTGGCGCTGCAGGCTAAACAGTTTAACGGACCGAAGATCCGTTATAACGTGATGCTGTGGCCGGTAACGGATGCGAATTTTGACAGCACATCCTATAACCAGTATGAAAACGGCTATTTCCTGACGAAAAACATGATGAAATGGTTCTGGGATAACTACACCACTAACGCGTCAGACCGTAATAATATTCTTGCCTCGCCACTGCGGGCCACCACGGAACAGCTGAAAGGTTTCCCGCAAACCTTAATCCAGACAGCGGAACTGGATGTTCTGCGTGACGAAGGTGAAGCGTTCGGTCGCAAGCTCGATGCCGCCGGCGTACCTGTGACCGTGACACGCTACAACGGCATGATCCATGACTACGGGCTGCTGAACCCGTTAAGTCAGGAGCCCACCGTCAGAACCGCGCTGGAGCAGGCGGGCGCAGCGCTGCAGAACCACCTGAAATAATATCCGCATAAGGTATAAACAGCGCGGCCAGAGGCCGTGCTGTTTTGTATGAACCTGGCGCCTGTCTTCGCTAATTCCGGCTGAAAAACCGCTACCGGGCAAACCCGGTTACGCAGCCATGTTATCTTTGCTGTAAGTCCCCGCATCCATCTTGATGTCTGAATTCTGCTTTTCGCTCATAGTCGACCTGTAACACCGTGAATATGTCCGCCTGGTGCCAGAAGCAGACGCTATTGGCGTCGTATCATGTTATTAACCGTGAGCAGTTCATGAGGTATACGGTTCGCGCCATGTGGGAGTCTGACAACGAAGATTCCTCAGGGTCAATCGAAAGGGGGCACACGCGTTTTCAACACCACTGCACGCTTCATCAACCGAAAAATATAGCCGCAGCTGAGCGACGCCAGCGTTAGTGGTGTGTCGCAGACCTTTTTCCCACAGCTTCGGGAGACCAGTACGGCGCAGGCGGCTGACTATGAGCTTATCCCGCGTGGTATTCACTAAGACGCGCTGAATGAAGACCTGTCACTTGCAGCTTGATGAGTCCGGAAGCCTTCCAGGCCTGAAAGATCAGTTGGCTTCGCCCTGCAGCCGGTGCCGATAATGTTTCAGGACACGTGTGTCACGATCTGGTTTTAAATGAAGCCACGCAGCCCAGCAAATTTTAGCGACTCTCATTATCATGTCGTTCAGCCGCTCGCGCGTATTCGCGGTTCGCGTTTCCCCATTCGCAAAGCGGTTGTAATGCCCGCGCAAGCGTTCTTCCGAAATCGGTGATCTCGTATTCAACTCTAGGCGGTACTTCCCTGTAATCATGCCGTAATACAATGCCATCCGCTGTTAAATCCTTGAGCTGTTGTATCAGGACTTTTTCACTGATGCCCCCGGACAGACGTTTAAGCTCGCCAAACCGGCGTGGGCTGAACTGCAGATGAAACAACAGGACAGGTTTCCATTTCCCTCCGATATAACGAAGGGCTACATCAAGGCCGCAGACGGGTTCCATTCACTTTCTCCTTATACATACCTTTTGGTAGGTACTATTATAACTGAATGCATACCGTTACTATGCGTTTTCGCTCCTCAATCTGGATATAAAATTATGGGTAAGCTGGAAGGAAAAGTTGTCGTTATCACCGGTGCCAACAGCGGAATTGGTCTGGCATCGGCTAAACGTTTTGCGGCTGAAGGCGCGCAGGTTTTTATGACGGCCCGGCGTGCGCGTGAGCTGGAAGAGGCGGTAACTGAGGTGGGGCATGGCGCAACCGGCATCGCTTGTGATATTTCAAGGATGAATGAACTCGATGCCCTGTTTGAAGAAGTTCAGCGTAAGGCTGGTCACATTGACGTACTGTTTGCCAACGCCGGCGGGGGGGATTTCGCCTCTCTTTCAGCCGTGACCGAAGAACATTACACTCGCATCTTCGATACCAATGTTAAAGGTACCCTTTTTACCGTACAAAAAGCGCTGCCTTTACTGAAAGAGCGGGCATCCATCATCCTGACGGGGTCAACGAGTGCGACCACCGGCGTGCCTGAGTTCAGCGTCTACAGCGCCAGTAAGGCGGCCGTGCGAAATTTTGCCCGGGCGTGGATCCTTGAACTGGCTCCCCGTAAGATTCGGGTTAACGTACTGGTACCGGGCGCCACGTCAACTCCGGGCTGGCATGGTCTTTCGCCTGACGATAATTTCAACCGTGAAATGATACGCGCCGTAGAAGCCACCACTCCACTGGGACGCCTTGCTGAACCTTCGGAAGTGGCAGCCGCGGCACTGTTCCTGGCTTCAGATGACAGCAGCTTCGTTAACGGAAGTGAACTGTTTGTTGACGGTGGCTCAGCACAGATCTGAATATCATTTATATCAGAGCAAAATTTCATAAAGTCCGGTCAAACCGGACTTTATTGTCGGTAAATTAAGAAAATAATCCACCAGGAATAAGATAAGTACCGCCTGACATCCGGTTGCATGAACGCCGTAAAACCCGTATCTGAATCATGGCGACCCTATTTGCTCTGATTCAACGTCCGCAGATAACAACAGCATGATAACCATTTCAAAAAAGCAGGCACACAACTATTGTGGCATCTGACAACGGTGTCGAACATCTTTTAGTGCCGGATTATCGTACAGAATGCATGAAATGTTATATCCCACGATGCGAAAATATATTGTGCGCATTATTGCAGCGAAATTATCTTAATCTTAAACTTTCAGAGCCTGATACCGCACAAAAAGCTTAAAGATAAGGTGCATTTCAATTGCCATTTATCCCCTGACTGTTATGGTGTTCAGGCAATCAACATACGAAGCACATAAGCATAAGAAAAGTTTTGACTCAAAGTTGCCCCACATCGGGGCTTTTTTTCAGCATTATTATCGCTACCGAAACTGGCAGTTAATCCGGAACGGCTTATTTACTGCTCAGGAAGTCATCCTGCTGTGTCTGGCGCTGTTCAGGTTTTCAGAAACGTGCCCGGTAATAATGCCCCAAAACCAGCAAAACTATGTATATATATTTTTTTAGTAACGATATTACTCATATGGAAAAAAAGAGAATCTGCAATCACCTCTCTATTCGTTATCAGTACTCCCCATCCTCTCCTTTTTATCTGGTTTACATTTATGAATGGAGGAGCGGGAAGTATATTTCTTCCGTTGCGTCTAACAGCAAAGAATCGTTATTCAAACAACTTAAGGAATATGCTCAACTGAATGAGCAGGAACAAGCCCATCTCCGCAGATTTATCCTCTGAATATTGTCTGTTTCACCACTTTCACAGACTCATGAACCTGTATGCAGTTCGCCTGCCACGATTGTTACGAGCCTGCCAGCCGGGCAGTTATCTTGTGACAATTTCAGACCCGGTTCTGTGAGTGGAATGATCGCGCGGAAAATTTTTTGAGCCACACTTATAACAGACATATTTTTCTTTTTTGGATTGTCCAACAGAGGAGGAATGTATGCAGTCAGTAAGTGAGAAGGGTGTCGTGTCTTCCCGGGATTTAGATTTTCTTGCCCGTAGCTTTGCCCGGATGCATTTGCACGGCCGACATCTGTGCACGGATGCAATAACCGGCAACATGGATGAAGACTGCCGACTGTGGTTCCTTGACCGTTATGACTTTTACGTTGAACAGCTAAAAGATAAGGAGTTGCAGGAGTAACCCCAGGCCGGGTGGTGTCAGCTGCCCGGCATTCCCTTTAAAGGAATGCGTTGTACCAGGCCTGCCAGCGTTATGCGTAGAGCCGCAGCTGGCGCAGGCCATTCGGCAGTTTCTTTATCAGCCTGCAGGGCTGTCGCTACTGGTGCCCGCGTTACCTGCCCTGTACGGTTCCAGCATCAAATCCGCTGATGAAGCTGGCTGTGTTGGTTGCCCGCTGGCGCAGCTGCACAGAACGCTCATAAGACTCGCTTAGGCAGTGTCGTCCCATATAGCACGTGAGCAGGCGTTCAGGAATGATCGGCTCACCGGAACAACCACACAGGCCATCCCTGACCGGCTCTGCGGACGTGACGCGGAAATAAAAATAGGCCTGCTTTTCAGCAGGCCCAATGAGTTTGAAATCGAATTAGGTAGGCATGTTACCCTGCCATCATCCATATGACGTCTGTGTCGGGCAGCGTCACTTCCCGATCAGGATACCGAGTGGGGGCTATGGCCTGGTTACAATTTAAGCATAGCACTGGTTTCGAAGCGGGTAGAAAAAAAAGCCTGCCCGGAGGGACAGGCTCAAAAAGCACTTACCAGGTTCTGATACAGTTGCCGGGTGCCTCCCTGTGGCTCGTTACCGGTTATACGAGCCGCAAGCATATTTACATTACATCAACCGGATTGCCCCGCCGCACAGGGGGATCCACCCTTGTTAAATCTAGTTGGGTTCATAGCGAAACGCCAGTTCCCATGTCAGTCAAAGAGGCGGCGATAGCGGACCCTGTAATACTTCAGCCTCGCCGTCATCGCAGATATCGAAACCCCGGGTCAGTTGCCATATCCCCCTGACAATCCGCCCCGTTTGCAGGTCTTCCGTTTCGCCATCGGTGTAGTAAGCCACCTGAACCCTGCCGTTATGCCGTATCCAGTAGAAACCTTCTGTCATAAGTCATGCCTTCTCTGAATTCTGATAGCCATATAACACACTCTTAATATTAACGGGTATTTGCGCATGAAAACGGGGATCCAGAGCACACCGCGCTGTACCGCCCGGAAGTGCGCTTGGCGTACGCGGAGCGGCAACAACGGGCCCACTGTCAGCCGGGCCATGAACCGGTGCTGAAGTCACTCCGTTATGGCGGTTCGCCCGGACGGTATTTATGAAGCATACGCTGAAGCCAGTGGAGTTCCCCGGCACGTACGGAAGCCCTGTCAGGTAAAGCCATGCCCTCCCGGATTTACCGGTGTAGTCCTGTCCGGGCAGCGCAGGAGACAGCCCGCAATGCATGACTGCCGTTATAACCCTTTAATCAGATCCGCCAGATAACCGTTACTGACGCAGGATAAAAGGAATCTGGCGTTGCTGTTGTGATTGTGGTGCCGGTAATAAAGCGACCGGATTTCATTATATTTTCCCTCTGCCAAAAGGTTCTGCAGTTCCGCGTGCCGGGCCGCATGGTAAGCCAACCACCGGATATGCCCGGCCAGGTTATGTTCACGATCGACACGGGATTCTATCTGGCTCATGACAGCTGTCAGTTCGCTATCGGATGCAGCAGAGATAAGCGCTCCCGCAGCTTCATGATGCTGCTGCAGTTTAAGGCAACTGCTCCGCAGAAAACTGAGGTCCTTCAGTTGCCCCGGAACGCCGTTATCATAAAGGCGTAAGCCCTCATGCCAGACACACCAGGCGACGTGCTTATAAAGCGATTGCATATCCACAGACATAGTGCTCCGGTCGCGCCCGTTAAAATTAATATATGCGCCATGCGGCGGGAAAAATCAGTACTACGTACGCCTGAAAAAGCCCCGGCGGTCCCGAAAATAGCAGATTAAGCATGTGCTCCCGCTTATTTCAGATAAAAAACACCTGCCGGCATTTATGAGTATTTGCGAAGGGAACGTTATATATCCTGTACTGAAGCGGAGCCTGAGGTGAGAATTTGTGACTCAGGGAGTGATTTCCTGTAGGGCTGTACGTTATCCTGTCAAAGCATTTTCTTTATAATATATATTATTTAGTAATGTAACTATTGTGAATCGCAAGGAGTTGATGCTTTTCAGCCCGGATAATGCAGGAGAAAAATATGCCCTCCATACTGCTGTTTATTGAGGATCATGCACCTCGTCGTCTGGAGATAAGCGAATTCAGGACGCGTATAAGCTATTTGTACCCTGACAATGTGGCACGGGAATTACCCGTAAAAGTGATTTTCGGCACATTTTTAGACGGTAAAGGCAGCGCCGTACTGGTTGCTGCCGACAGGCTGGTCACACGCGATGAAATAGCCAGGGCGCACAGGCGTCTCATCGCCTGGCCGGATTTAGCGAAAACAGGCTGACCGGGTCCCGGCGAAAGGCCGGGTAAACCTTTTATAATAAGCGTATGCAACGTGGCAGCTCTGAAAGAGTCCTGTTCATTAAAGCCGACAATCCAGGCTACTTTTTTGGAGATAGCCTGCCGGGTTGCCCGTAACAGAAACAGTAAGCCAGCCCCCGACGGGACCCGAAGTAAAGTCCCCCGGTCCGGCAACGCCGCGACCGGCTGCAGAATTGCCAGGGTTTATGAAGAAATTAAAGCCCGAGGCGCAAATTTCATAGATACGGCTTTCTGAACGTTCTTTATGTGAAGCTCCTGTCAGAGAACAGGAGAAGATACCCATAACTAAACTCCGGGGGCATATATACTTATACCGGGCGAAGTTTCCGTAAATCCTAACCCTCCCTTCAGGATAAAAAATGGAAGATGAACTGAAATTATTAAACAGCATCCACGACTTACGGGCAGCAGCCCGCGAAATGCCCCTGGAATTTCTGGAGATGGCGCTGAAAAAATTCAGGCTCGTTGTGAGGGAACGCCGGGAAAAGGAGTCAGCCCGGCAAAAAGTGCAGGATGAGCGTAATGAGAGACTGGAGAAGCTACGCCTGCTGCTACCTGAAAAAGGCATCGATCCGGCAGAACAGGTAGCCAGCCCAGAAAGCGATAATAAGTCTGTAAAAGTACGGACTCCCCGTATGGCCAGATATCGATATCAAAATGAAAACGGCAAAACCAGAACCTGGACGGGACAGGGACGAATGCCAAAGGTCATTGCGGAGCAGCTGGCTGCAGGCAAGTCACTGGATGATTTTCTTGTCTGACCAGGCCTGAATCAGTTATTTGCCTGTCTCAGTGTCGGAAAAAATCCGACAGGCATCTCCGTCCATCCTGCTGTATATCAGGGATATATACCGGTTAACATCAGTGGGCGGTTAGAGATAATGATAAAAGACCTGCAATAATGTTCCTGAGACTCCTTGCATGGTTTTTGCTTTTCCCGAAATTACAGGTGAATCCCCGCGCCCCGGCTTCTTAATTTTCTTCTCTAATCAAACTGATATGTCATTCAGATATGCCTGTTTCTGCTAAGTCTGTAATGCTGATTTACCGGAGGCCCGGGCAGTAATGTCAGGGAAATAAATTCTATAATGAAGGGGCGGAAATAACAGGGATCCAAAAAGTGCCAGTACCCGACATCTGAGTGGCACTGGCCAAAATCTGAACCATATTATTAGAAGGAGATTATAGTAATTTAAGTCAGGGATATTCCAGCCCCATTTTTTCATGTTGTCAGTACATGACTGAAAATGCGTTATATTCTTCTGATTAAGAAATATCTCAAAATAATACCGGTACTTTCAGTGTTAAATTATTTCACAGCAGGCAGACAAGGCGCTTAAATTCCGGTTATCAGGCATGCTAAACCGGGCGTTCTGATTCTGGATGCCCGCGCACAGTTAACGCTGTGTGCGACCTGTAAAAATGACGCCTGTGTCCGGAAAAACAAGCGAAAGCGGGAAGGGTTGTATGCCGCTCCTGGCTGTCTGCTCTGCCATGCCATGGAGAGGCAGAGAAGGGATCCCGGGCGTCCGGGCCTGCTTCATGAAAACCTGACCCGGCAGGGCTGACGGACCCGGCTATAGACCGCTTACCGGAACATGCCGTGCTTCAGGAAGCCAGTGATTTCAGATGAACTCGCCTTCGCCGCGGTAAGGGGCTGGCAGCAATACCGGACAAACGCATTGTCCGCCTGAGCCTTCCTGCCGTTAATTTCCGGCTGTATGTTTATTTTTTCTGATGACGGCCCGTCTGAAAAACAAACAGTTCTTCCACAGCACCCTGCAGCATGCGCGTTTCAGCTGCGTGTGACGAAACACCGCTGTGCTGAACAGCAAAAGCCTCATTAATTTCATTCTTCAGTTGCGCACGAACGTTATCATCCAGCCGCATGAGGATGGCAGTAACAACGATATTCAGCGCTTCAGCCTGAATAATAAGTTCTTTTTCAGACTCATGCTGCTCCGCAATAGTATTAACCAGCTCCGCCAGTAATGCCCTCATATTTAATTCCCTGTGCAAGACAACATGAAGCAAATGTATAGCATGTTTTTATTCAGGGTGGGTCTGACCACTTACCCTGACCGGCAGACCTGTAAAAAAATATGCGTCCGCTCGCATAACCCGTCAGACTGAATACAGCGACGGCACGGGATCCATGCGCCGGGTCACACCCTCAGGATGGTTTATGCTTATCAGGACCATGACTGTTTACTGAAACTAATTCCAAGGAGAGACGTATGTTAACTCAAGAGCAGAAGCAACTGGTTAAAGATACCGTCCCGGTGCTCAAGGAAAATGGCGTTGCGTTAACGGATTACTTCTATAAAAGGATGTTACGTAATAACCCTGATTTACAGGAAGTTTTTAACATGGGGCATCAGCGCAGTGGCGCCCAGGCGAAAGCTCTGGCAGGCGCGGTGCTTGCCTATGCAGAAAATATTGACGACCCCGGGGTGCTGGCGCCGGTCATTGAGCTGATTTGCCACAAACACGTGAGCCTGAATATTAAGGCCCCGGATTACAGTATCGTCGGTGAGAATTTACTTTATTCCATCAGCGAAGTGCTTTCCGTCCCGATGGAGAGCCCGCTAATCAGCGCCTGGGGTGCCGCGTATCAGGATCTGGCCGAAATATTTATCGGGGCCGAGAAAAGACTTTACGATGAACGCCGTAACACGCCCGGCAGCTGGCTGGGCTGGCGCACCTTCACCGTCAGCAGGAAAGTAAAGGAAAGCGAGGAGATCACGTCTTTTTATCTGAAGCCCGAAGACGGACAGGCCCTGCCTGATTACCGGCCGGGACAGTACGTGACGCTGCGCGTCCTGGTTCCTGAACTGGGCCTGAAGCAGCCGCGACAGTACAGCTTATCCGCCAGGCCCGGGGCTGACTACCTGCGTATTTCCGTGAAACGCGAAGATCCGCGTAAGGAAGGGCAGGACCCGGGTTACGTCTCATCAACGCTCCATAATGCCGTCAGTGAAGGCGACACGGTGGAACTGAGCGCCCCGGCGGGCAACTTCTTTTTATTAAATCCCGAAGTGGACAATGTGCTTATCAGTGCGGGCGTCGGCCTGACGCCCATGATGTCCATGACCCATCATCTTCTGGCAGAAATAGCCGATCCGAATACTTCCCTGAAAGCGGACCACGCGGCACAGTCTCAGGACAGGAAGCAAATATTTTTCCTCCATGCGGCCCGCAGTTCCGACGTCCATGCCCTGCGCGAGGAGCTGGGTGCCCTCGCTGAGCAGAACAGCAACTTGCATATTTTTATTGCCTATGAACAGGTAAAGGAAACTGAGGTGCGCGGGGAAGATTACCATGTGCTGGGCCGGCTCGATCTCAGCGCTGTGCC
This sequence comes from Leclercia sp., assembly GCF_036780805.1. Lineage (NCBI taxonomy): Bacteria > Pseudomonadati > Pseudomonadota > Gammaproteobacteria > Enterobacterales > Enterobacteriaceae > Leclercia > Leclercia sp. The sequence goes on from NZ_DAIQCE010000010.1 coordinate 57,118, forward strand.
GGCGGAATACCTGCCCGAAGACGCCGACTATTACCTGTGCGGCCCGGTTCCGTTTATGCATGAACAGTACCGTTCCCTGCTGGCGCTGGGCATTGCGAAAGAGCGCATCCACAGTGAAGCCTTTGGTACGGGAGGGGTGGGTATCTGAGCCCGGGATGAAACAGATTGCGGGGGGCCTTCGGCCCCCTTTGTAACCGGCAGGAATGTCTGCCAGCACGTTTTACAGGGCTTGCTTCCCACGGCGAGGCCGCCGCTTACCATGTCCTGTTCCCCCCTTCCGGCATTTTGAAACCTTCTGCAACAAAACATAAGTCCGTTGTGTCTGCACCTGCTGCAGGCAGAGATCCGACTCTGCCTTTTTTCGGATCCCGGATGACAAAACGCATGATATTTCCTGTAAATGCAATTATTCATAACATTTATATTCATATATGTTAAAAGTGCGAAATTAGCATCAGTTGTTGGTTATTATTAAGATTTCAGCAACAAACCGTATCCCACCCGCTTCGTTAAAAAAACCGAAGGTCATCAGAAGCGCTCACTGATCGTTCCGGGCTGAGACGGTGGCAGCGTCACGGGTAATGTCTCTATTTTATTGGTCGTGAGGAAGGCCGGATAATGGCCAAACTAAGAAGCCATAGCATTGGGGGCAGCCTGCTGATCTGGTATGATCGAGCAGAGGCTCATCTCAATGAGCAATCCCCGCAACAAATTTTTTCGGGGTGCAACAGACCCTTTAGTGTCCAGGCCTGAAAAAAAAGAAAGCACGGTCTCTGAGAGACTACGGTCCTTACGCAACCATACCGGTTAGCGAGCTTTATATTTTCATTATGACTATCTGTATAACAGGGGAATGAATGTGATTAAAAAAATATGCGAAGTGATTGATGGAGAGTATGTCTGTGACATTGATATCAGTGTGGAAGAATGGAAAACTTTATTAACAAATGATAAAGTTTTTGACACAAAAAGTATTGCAGCGTTAAAAAAATGGTTTATTGAGCCAAATCATTCCTGCACATGCTTCGATATTGGTAAGAAGTACGACCTGCACAGCATGAGTGCTAATGGAGTCATAAACGGACTGGGTGGCAGAGTTCAAAAAGAACTTGGTAGATTCGAGGTTAAAGGTGTCGGAAATATCGCATCCGGTACAAAATTCATTACCGTAATGAAGAGTAAAGAAATCGGCGGAAAACCCAAAAGAAACTTATGGACAATTCGTGAGGAACTTGTTCAGGCAATTAACGAACTGGATTTTTTTGGTACAACAGAAATGGCCAGCAGTGAGTATTACTCTGACGATGAGTTGATCAATGCCATAGAGAAAAGTAATATCTTTGACAACGTTCAGACGTTTGAATATACAGGGGAAGCCAAACCAAAGAAAAATGCAATAGAAGTAAAAAATGGCCTCTCGTATCCCAGGAGTAAAGGCGTATCCCAAAATGCGCTGAATAAAGCAGGTTACAGATGTGAAGTCGATAGTGACCACCCAACATTCAGAAGGCGAAATTCATCCTTAAATTACACAGAACCTCATCACATTGTACCTATGTCCAGGCAAGATGCTTTTGACACATCTCTTGATGTTGAAGAAAATATCATATCTCTGTGTTGCAATTGCCATAAACAAATTCACCTTGGTCAGGGTTATGAAGATATGCTGAAAGAAATATACACTGCGCGAAAAAGGTTATTAAAAAAAGTTGGTATTGATATATCACTGGAAAACTTGATTCTTTATTACAAAATGGAAAGTAAGTGAGATTCAAACGAGAGTGATACCTTCGTTTTATTGGTCGGGATGAACAGCAGATGATGTTTCCGGCAAGTATCGGGTCCAGAAACTTTCTGTTAAAAAAGAGGTAAAAGTAGTCTTGAGCCCTGACTGCGAATTGCCATTGCGCATGACCAGAGAACAGGACGAACCCCTGCCAAACCCAGGCATGAGAAACACCTTTAAAACATAGGCTTAATTAAAATCAGCAATTCCCATCGAAATAATAAGCAAGCAGAATTGGCTCAGGTGAATTTCACTCGGTGCAGTGCATGCGTTGGGGGGGGTAAAAGGAAAAACCCGAAATGAATCGGGTTTTGATTAATTAACGATTAACAGGTTCCCGTGCCCGGGAACACTCTGACTGTACGCGCAATATATTATTTCCGCAATCATTATTTTTGATTACCAAGCCATTTATTCATCTGCTCAATTTCACCTTTTTGAGCTTTAATGATGTCCTGCGCGAGCTTTCTCATTTCCGGATCTTTTCCGTATTTTAGCTCGGTCTCAGCCATTGCTATTGCCCCTTCATGGTGTGCTACCATGCCTTTCGCAAAAGCCTTGTCGGGATCGGACTCTTTTACAGCGGCCATCATTTTGTCATGCATACCTTTCATGCCGGACATATATTCCTGTGACGATGCCGATGAGGATATATCTGACATTTTCATTTCTGAATGTTCTGCGGAAATCGCTGGCAGGGATAACATCAGTATAACAAAAAGCGAATTTGTGATTTTCATATAATAAACCCTTTCAGATGGTTACCGGATAAGTTTAGCTGAGTCAGACAAAAAAGCCCCCTGAAGGGGGCAAAAAATAACAACATATCCGTATAAGGGACAATCTATCAAGGAAAGGGTAACCGCACGGAAACTTCAGTTGTCATCAGCCCGCATTGATCATGCGGCGGTGTGCATCAGCCATAGCCTGATGGGGGCCGGACTGACCGTTATTCGTAAATTCATGGGCAACAGCTGCTCTTTCATGTTCATTCATCGCCGCAAACGAAGTCGCCGGACGGGAAGCGTTAACGGTGCCAGTTCCCATCATCTTCTGATGACTTTCCGCCATTTTTTTATGTGCATCTGCTGAACCATTGTTCATGGTTTCATGAACAATAATAGCCTGTTCATGCTGATCCATACCGGCCATCCGTGGAGCTGCCCCCTGGATGGCGGCTGGAGTTGAAGAAGACTGCATCTGATGGGCCGGAGCCTGAGCATTATTGACACGCTCATGGATATTTACAGTTTCAGTGGCCCAGGCCGTAGAAATTAAGCTCAAACCTAACACTGATGCTAAGACGATATTTTTCATGGTAACTCTCCATTTCTGAATTAGTGATGTCCGTGAATTTCGATCTGTGTCCTCAGTAGTACAACTGACAACTCTACAGACCTTATTCCGCCGGGATGAGGCTTTAATACAACTCCTGGCTTGTGCTGATGCCGTGTATGGATGAAGTAATAACGCCTTCCTGATAAGTTGCACTAATTATATCGAATGGCTTCTGTTTGCTGCATGACAGGCTAATGACATCTTTGTCATTTAAATCTTTATTCTCAGTACTGGGTTTCCGGAATCATTTTCTCCAGTCTGGGCACGGATAGGATAAAACGAGTTGAACGTACGTCCGATTCCACCTGCACTCTTCCGTGATGTGCTTCCACGATGGACTTCACAATCGCAAGGCCGATGCCGCTGCCTTCTCCTTTTCGTTGTCTGGACGGATCTACCCGATAAAAACGGTCAAACAGCCTTGATAAATGCTCTTCAGGGATTGGTTTCCCCGGATTTTCAATCACAAGGTCAAAAAAGCTCTCCTGCTCTCTTATTGAGACGGTGATTGCCTGTCCCTCCGGGGTATAACGCAGGGCATTGGATAACAGATTATTGATCGCCCTTCTGAACATTTGTGGATCTCCCTCAACCAGGCAGGGCATCCCGTTAAATTTGAGCGTGATATTGCGTTCTTCGGCCCAGGCTTCGAAAAACTCGAAGACTTTCATGACTTCCGCTCTGAGGTCAAACATGACCCTGTCAGGTATCAGCTGATTATTATCTGCCTGTGCCAGGAACAGCATATCGCTGACCATTTTGGTCATCCGGTTATACTCTTCAAGACTGGAATAGAGGACATCCTCAAGTTCCCTCTGGGTTCGATCCTGACTCAGTGCGATTTCAGTCTGCGTCACCAGATTGGTGATGGGCGTTCTGATCTCATGCGCGATATCGGCAGAGAAATTGGCCTGGCGGGTAAAGACATCCTCAATCTTTCCAATCATATGATTGAACGAGATAACCAGTTGCTCCAGCTCAATGGGAACGCGTGTCGGTTCCAGTCGCGCATCAAGATTCTCGGAGGTGATGTTTTTAATGGCATTGCTGACATTACGAAGGGGCAGGTGCCCCTGACGGACAGCGATTCGAATGATCAGAACAATCAACAGGCTTATCACGACGGCAATCGCAATCAGGTTCTTTTTCAGCGCATCGAGGTAATGGAGATGGAAATTAATGGATAGGCCAGTCAGCATGACATAGTTCTGCTGTTTGCCCTGAAATATCGCCTGACCAGAGGAGGCGATAATCCTGTATGTTTCCATCTTCATTTCGGACCCGGTATCCATCGGTCCCGCAGGATCCTCCACCGTCCAGAGAAAGACATCCCGTGCGCGGCTGTGCTCGCTAAAATCTGCTGAATTCACTGCCGGGCGTAGTGCCGCCCCCTGAGCTGAGCTAAAGAGCACTTCACCCCTGGGATTGAGGAGCAAAAGGGCAACGTTGCGGTAGCTGGCAATTGATTCCTTTATTTTGCTTATTTTTTTATCATCCGGATCCACCGGGGACTGCAGTATACGGTTCAGTGTGGTGCTGATTTGTTGAAGATCGCTGACATCCTGCTCGGCAAAATGATTTTCAACAGAATGCAGCATAAACCAGGTGAAGGCGATAAAAGCCAGTATCGTGGACAGGCTGATAAAAAAGGTCAGCCGCAGAGCGAGTGAGAAAGGGCGTCTGGAAGGTTTGCTATGCATCCGGGACCTCCAGCATGTAGCCCACGCCCCGGACTGTCTGGATCAGCTTTGTCTCGTAATCGTTGTCTATTTTAGCGCGGAGTCGCTTTACTGCGACATCGATCGCATTAGTGTCGCTGTCAAAATTCATGTCCCAGACCTGAGAGGCAATCAGGGAGCGGGGAAGAACCTCTCCCTGATGGCGAATGAAAAATTCCAGCAGGCTGAACTCTTTACTGGTGAGCACAATGCGGTTTCCGGCGCGACTGACTTTTCTGGATACGAGATCAATCGAGAGGTCAGCCACCTTAAACTGGCTTTCCGTGATCATCGTGTTTCCCCGCCTCAGAAGGGTTCTCACCCGGGCGAGCAGTTCGGCAAACGCAAAGGGTTTAACCAGATAATCGTCCGCACCCAGTTCCAGTCCTTTGACCCTATGTTCGATCGTGCCGAGGGCTGTCAGCAGTAAGACCGGCATACCCTTTCCGGCAGTGCGCAGCATGCGGATGATATCCCAGCCGTTCACATCAGGTAGCATGATATCCAGAATGACTAAATCATACTCGGCTGTCATGGCGAGATGATATCCGGTAAGACCATTATCAGCGTGATCCACTACGAACCCTGCCTCTGTAAGCCCTTTGCTGAGATATTCACCTGTTTTAATTTCGTCTTCGACGATCAATATTTTCATCTTGCTCCCCGGCTGGCTGCTAATGTCATTCTATTGCGCCCACGATCGTTATCAACGGATTACAGCAAAAATGACAACATTGTCATTATCCTGTCACTCGGCAAACAGAGAGCGTTAGGTAAAGTACCCCTATCAATACTCTGGACTTCATTTGAACCATTTACCAGGTCTGCCTGGACGAGAAGCGTTATGTTCAAATTAAAATTACTCAGCATTAGCACGATATTCATCCTGGCAGGCTGCGTGTCGCTTGCGCCTGAATATCAGCGGCCCGCAGCACCGGTACCCCAGCAGTTTTCACTGTCCCATAACAGCCTGACGCCAGCGGTAAATGGCTATCAGGATACGGGCTGGCGTAACTTTTTTGTCGATCCCCAGGTTACCCGGTTGATCGGTGAAGCTCTGACTAATAACCGTGATTTGAGAATGGCTGCCCTGAAGGTTGAAGAGGCCCGAGCCCAGTTCAACGTCACGGATGCAGATCGTTATCCCCAGCTGAATGCCTCATCCGGGATAACATACAGCGGTGGTCTGAAAGGTGACAAGCCGACCACACAGGAGTACGACGCGAGACTGGAGCTCAGCTATGAGCTCGATTTTTTCGGCAAACTTAAGAACATGAGTGATGCTGACCGCCAGAACTACTTTGCCAGCGAAGAAGCCCGTCGGGCCGTACACATCCTGCTGGTCTCCAACGTTTCACAGAGCTATTTCAGCCAGCAACTGGCGTACGAACAACTCCGTATTGCGCGGGAAACGCTGAAAAATTATGAACAGTCCTATGCTTTCGTTGAGCAACAGCTCGTGACCGGGAGTACGAACGTTCTGGCACTTGAACAGGCGAGAGGACAAATCGAAAGTACCCGCGCCGAAATAGCCAAACGAGAAGGCGATCTGGCTCAGGCAAACAATGCCCTGCAACTGGTGCTGGGAACGTACCGCGCACTTCCGTCAGAAAAAGGGATGAAAGGCGGGGAGATCGCACCAGTAAAATTGCCACCAAATCTATCTTCACAAATTTTGCTGCAGCGACCGGATATTATGGAAGCGGAATATCAGCTGAAAGCGGCTGATGCCAATATTGGCGCAGCGCGAGCGGCCTTTTTCCCCTCCATTACCCTGACCAGTGGTCTTTCCGCAAGCAGTACGGAGCTGTCCAGCCTGTTTACGTCAGGAAGTGGAATGTGGAATTTTATCCCTAAAATTGAAATTCCTATTTTTAATGCTGGCAGGAATAAAGCCAATCTGAAGCTGGCTGAAATTCGCCAGCAACAATCGGTGGTTAATTACGAACAAAAAATTCAGTCAGCCTTTAAGGATGTTTCCGACACGCTTGCGCTGCGCGACAGCCTTAGCCAGCAACTTGAGTCACAGCAGCGTTATCTTGATTCACTTCAGATAACTCTCCAGCGTGCCAGAGGATTATATGCAAGTGGTGCTGTCAGTTACATCGAAGTGCTGGATGCAGAACGTTCCCTCTTCGCTACGCAGCAAACCATTCTCGATCTTACCTATTCCCGACAGGTTAACGAAATTAATCTGTTTACCGCGCTGGGTGGCGGTTGGGTAGAGTAAATTTATTTAATTAATCAGGAAATTAAAAATGCGTAATTCACTTAAAGCCGTTTTATTTGGTGCCTTCTCTGTCATGTTTTCTGCCGGTCTTCATGCTGAAACACATCAGCATGGCGATATGAATGCTGCCAGTGATGCTTCGGTACAGCAGGTTATCAAGGGCACCGGTGTCGTTAAAGACATTGATATGAATAGTAAAAAGATTACCATTTCGCACGAAGCAATCCCTGCTGTGGGCTGGCCTGCAATGACCATGCGCTTCACTTTTGTTAATGCAGACGACGCTATCAATGCCCTGAAAACCGGCAACCATGTCGATTTCTCGTTTATTCAGCAGGGCAATATCTCCTTACTCAAAAGCATTAACGTTACGCAATCCTGATTATCAGTCCGGAGCGAATACATCCAGTGCGCCTGAACATTCATTAAGGGATTACTGTGAATGAATGATCGGGCGCATATGCCAGGTGTTTTGATTTTTCAGCGAGAAATTGTATGGCTTCTTTAAAGATAAAATATGCTGCAATAATTATCAGCAGCCTCATAGCAGGAGGGCTGATATCGGTTACTGCCTGGCAGTATGTAAACTCATCACAAAAAACAGTACAAACCGAACAAAAGGCACCGGAGCGAAAGGTACTTTTCTGGTATGACCCGATGAAACCGGATACCAAATTTGATAAACCCGGAAAATCTCCCTTTATGGATATGGACCTGGTGCCAAAATATGCTGATGAAAGCGGCGATAAAAGCAGTGGCGGGATCCGTATCGATCCAACGCAGGTTCAGAATCTGGGATTAAAAACGCAAAAAGTCACGCGAGGAATGCTGAATTATTCTCAGACAATCCCGGCTAATGTCAGTTACAACGAGTATCAGTTTGTCATTGTGCAGGCGCGCTCTGACGGTTTCGTCGAAAAAGTGTATCCCCTGACGATTGGCGATCATGTGAAGAAAGGCACTCCGCTTATCGATATCACCATTCCTGAATGGGTTGAGGCACAAAGTGAGTTCCTGCTGTTATCCGGTACAGGCGGTACGTCAACCCAGATAAAAGGGGTTCTGGAGCGACTTCGTCTGGCTGGTATGCCGGAAGAGGATATTCAAAGGCTGCGTTCAACCCGCACAATCCAGACCCGTTTTACCATTAAAGCACCTATTGATGGTGTCATTACTGCGTTTGACCTGCGCACCGGAATGAATATTTCGAAAGATAAAGTAGTGGCTCAGATTCAGGGGATGGACCCGGTCTGGATCAGCGCTGCAGTGCCAGAATCTATCGCATATCTGCTGAAAGATACGTCGCAGTTTGAAATTTCGGTACCGGCTTATCCGGATAAAACATTCCATGTCGAAAAATGGAACATTCTTCCCAGCGTGGATCAGACAACCCGTACGCTTCAGGTCCGTCTCCAGGTTTCTAATAAGGATGAGTTTCTCAAGCCGGGCATGAATGCCTATCTGAAACTGAATACCAGGAGCCAGGAGATGCTGCTGATACCAAGCCAGGCCGTTATCGATACCGGCAAAGAACAGCGCGTGATTACTGTTGATGATGAAGGCAAGTTTGTGCCGAAACAGATCCACGTTCTGCATGAATCACAGCAACAGTCCGGCATTGGCTCCGGCCTGAATGAAGGCGATACCGTGGTGGTCAGTGGCCTGTTCCTCATTGACTCCGAAGCCAATATTACGGGCGCGCTGGAACGTATGCGCCACCCTGAAAAAACAGAAAACAGTATGCCAGCAATGTCTGAGCAGCCTGTAAATATGCATTCAGGGCACTGAGGAGACGACGATGATTGAATGGATTATCCGGCGCTCTGTCGCCAACCGTTTCCTGGTCATGATGGGCGCACTGTTTCTCAGCATCTGGGGCACATGGACGATAATTAACACGCCGGTCGATGCGCTGCCTGACCTGTCAGATGTGCAGGTCATTATTAAAACCAGCTATCCCGGACAGGCCCCGCAGATTGTAGAAAACCAGGTCACCTATCCGCTTACCACCACCATGCTGTCCGTACCTGGCGCAAAAACCGTGCGTGGCTTTTCACAGTTCGGTGATTCGTATGTGTATGTCATTTTTGAAGACGGCACCGATCTGTACTGGGCCCGTTCGCGCGTGCTGGAATACCTGAATCAGGTTCAGGGCAAACTGCCTGCGGGTGTGAGCTCTGAAATCGGCCCGGACGCCACGGGAGTGGGCTGGATATTTGAATATGCCCTTGTCGATCGCAACGGAAAACACGACCTTTCAGAACTGCGCTCTCTGCAGGACTGGTTCCTGAAATTTGAGCTGAAAACCATCCCGAACGTGGCTGAGGTCGCTTCGGTTGGCGGCGTGGTGAAACAGTACCAGATTCAGGTCAATCCGGTAAAACTGTCCCAGTACGGTATCAGCCTGCCCGAAGTGAAACAGGCACTTGAATCGTCTAACCAGGAGGCCGGTGGCTCATCCGTTGAAATGGCCGAAGCGGAGTATATGGTCCGTGCCAGCGGTTATCTTCAGAGCATTGATGATTTTAATAACATCGTCCTGAAAACAGGTGAGAACGGCGTGCCGGTTTATCTGCGGGATGTTGCCCGCGTGCAGACCGGGCCCGAAATGAGGCGTGGTATTGCCGAGCTGAACGGCCAGGGAGAAGTCGCTGGCGGCGTGGTGATCCTGCGGTCGGGTAAAAATGCGCGCGACGTTATCACGGCAGTGAGGGATAAACTGGAGACGCTGAAGGCCAGCCTGCCGGAAGGCGTTGAAATCGTGACCACCTACGATCGCAGCCAGTTAATCGACCGGGCGATTGATAACCTCAGTTCCAAACTTCTGGAAGAGTTTATCGTGGTGGCCATCGTCTGTGCTCTGTTCCTGTGGCACGTACGTTCTGCCCTGGTGGCGATTATCTCTCTGCCGCTTGGCCTGTGTATCGCCTTTATCGTCATGCACTTCCAGGGACTGAACGCCAATATCATGTCGCTGGGAGGGATAGCGATTGCCGTCGGTGCGATGGTGGATGCCGCCATTGTGATGATTGAAAATGCGCACAAACGGCTTGAGGAGTGGGATCATCAGCATCCGGGTGAGCAGATTGACAACGCCACCCGCTGGAAGGTGATTACCGACGCCTCCGTGGAAGTGGGACCCGCGTTGTTCATTAGCCTGCTGATCATCACCCTGTCCTTTATTCCTATCTTTACCCTGGAAGGGCAGGAAGGTCGTCTGTTTGGCCCGCTGGCATTCACGAAAACGTACTCCATGGCGGGAGCGGCCGCACTGGCCATCATCGTCATTCCTATTCTGATGGGATTCTGGATCCGGGGGAAAATTCCTGCCGAGACAAGTAACCCCCTGAACCGGGTGCTGATCAAAGCGTATCATCCTTTGCTGCTGCGGGTCCTCCACTGGCCAAAAACAACCCTGCTGGTTGCGGCCTTGTCCATTTTCACGGTTATCTGGCCACTGAGTCAGGTGGGCGGTGAATTTCTGCCGAAGATTAACGAGGGCGATCTGCTGTATATGCCGTCGACCTTGCCTGGCGTCTCTCCGGCAGAAGCTGCAGCGCTCCTGCAGACAACAGACAAGTTAATCAAAAGCGTTCCTGAAGTGGCTTCTGTATTTGGCAAGACCGGTAAAGCAGAGACCGCAACGGATTCCGCGCCGCTCGAAATGGTGGAAACCACGATCCAGCTCAAACCTGAGGATCAGTGGCGTCCCGGCATGACAATTGACAAGATTATTGATGAACTCGACAGGACAGTCCGTTTACCGGGTCTGGCAAACCTCTGGGTGCCGCCTATCCGTAACCGTATTGATATGCTCTCAACCGGGATCAAAAGCCCGATAGGTATCAAAGTGTCCGGGACTGTTCTGTCCGATATCGACGCGACGGCGCAGAGTATCGAGGCGGTAACCAAAACGGTACCGGGTGTGGTGTCTGTCCTGGCTGAGCGACTGGAAGGTGGACGTTACATTGATGTGGACATTAACCGGGAAAAAGCTTCCCGGTACGGGATGACAGTAGGTGATGTCCAGCTGTTCGTCTCATCAGCCATCGGCGGTGCGACGGTAGGGGAAACGGTGGAAGGCGTGGCCCGGTACCCTATTAACATTCGTTACCCACAGGATTACCGCAACAGTCCGCAGGCGCTGAAACAGATGCCGATCCTGACCCCGATGAAGCAGCAGATCACACTGGGCGATGTTGCCGATATTAAAGTCGTTTCTGGACCAACCATGCTGAAAACCGAAAATGCCCGGCCAGCCAGCTGGATTTATGTTGATGCCCGCGGCAGGGACATGGTGTCGGTGGTTAACGACATTAAGACGGCCATCAGCGAGAAAGTGAAACTGAGACCGGGAACCAGTGTGGCATTCTCCGGACAGTTTGAACTGCTTGAGCATGCCAACAAGAAACTGAAGCTGATGGTGCCGATGACGGTGATGATCATTTTCATCCTGTTGTATCTGGCATTCCGCCGGGTTGACGAAGCCCTGCTGATCCTGATGAGCCTGCCGTTCGCCCTGGTTGGCGGAATATGGTTCCTGTACTGGCAGGGCTTCCATATGTCAGTGGCGACCGGAACCGGGTTTATCGCCCTGGCCGGGGTGGCAGCAGAGTTTGGCGTGGTCATGCTGATGTATCTGCGTCATGCCATTGAAGCGCACCCGGAATTGTCCCGTAAAGAGACGTTCACACCGGAAGGTCTTGATGAAGCCCTCTATCATGGTGCCGTACTGCGTGTCCGGCCGAAAGCCATGACCGTGGCGGTGATCATTGCGGGTCTGCTGCCAATACTCTGGGGAACCGGCGCAGGTTCAGAAGTCATGAGCCGTATTGCTGCGCCAATGATTGGTGGGATGATCACGGCTCCGCTGCTGTCCCTGTTCATTATTCCTGCCGCCTACAAATTAATCTGGCTGCGCAGACATAAAAAAAGCGTGTCATAACCCTGAAAGGGCGCCCCCAGTGGGCGTCCTTCTGCACTGATTCACCCTGACGTCAGGGTTTATATCGATAATATACAGAGGTGAGTATGAAAAAAGTGGTTCTAATGGCCCTGGCTCTCGGCCTGTCACTGCCTGCAATGGCGAGTGAAAAAGTCATTGATATGTACAAATCTGAAAACTGTGGCTGTTGTTCCCTGTGGGGCAAAGCGATGGAAAAAGACGGGTTCGAAGTGCGAACTCACGTCATGAATGATCAGGCGCTGTCAGCCCTGAAAGAAAAGCATGCTGTTCCTGCTGGACTACGAAGTTGTCATACCGCGGTTGTAGGTAATTTGATCATTGAAGGCCATGTGCCTGCGGCAACGATACATAAGGCCATGCAGTCTGGTTCGGGTATATACGGTCTCGCCACCCCCGGTATGCCAGCAGGAAGTCCGGGAATGGAGATGGGGGCCCGAAAAGAGGCTTACGATGTTATCGCATTCTCACCGGAGGGCAGTAAAAAAGTCTTCCAGCGAATCGAATAGTCAGCGGAACGGCTGATAACGGGACGCCGGCAGCAGGCACTCTTATGCCGGCGGCATTCGTGGTAATCGCATCCATGACATATCCTGAAGACAGAAAATGCTTCAGATATGCATAAGGAGAGTTACTGTGAAAAATGACAATGCAGTGGAACATAACAACCAGACTGCTTCTGAGCAGACATCATCCCCGGACGAGAGTCACGCATTGCATAAGGTGAGAGATCCCGTGTGCGGGATGGTCATCCTGCCTGACAAGGCGCACAGCAGCATTCGATACCAGGACCATCAGCTTTATTTCTGCTCCGCCAGCTGTGAGAGCAAATTTAAAGCCCATCCCGATCATTATTTTACCGAAGATGCCAGTGAACATCACCATCACCACGACCACCATGAAGTCAGCCCTGATAAGATAAAACAGTCTCACCGCCAGGCGGAGAAAGAGATTTCTGAAGGTGTGTGGACATGTCCGATGCATCCGGAGATACGCCGTAGTGGTCCCGGAAGCTGTCCTGTCTGTGGAATGGCACTGGAGCCGCTCGTAGCTACGGCATCCACGGGGACGAGTGATGAACTTCGCGACATGACAAGACGCTTCTGGCTGGGGTTGTTGCTGGCGTTTCCGGTTCTGGTACTCGAAATGGGATCTCATCTGTTTCCCGACTTGAGGAATACAGTACCGCCACAGTACAACACATGGCTGCAGCTGCTTCTGGCCTCCCCTGTCGTGTTGTGGTGTGGCTGGCCATTCTTCGCCCGGGCCGTAATGTCGTTACGTAACCGCTCCCTGAATATGTTTACCCTTGTTGCAATGGGGACCGGCGTAGCCTGGGTTTACAGCGTCATTGCAACCGTCTTCCCCTCCTGGTTTCCTGCATCGTTCAGAAACATGGATGGCCTGGTGGCCGTTTATTTTGAAGCCGCAGCAGTTATTACGGTGCTTGTTCTGCTGGGACAGGTTCTTGAGCTGCGGGCACGGGAACAAACCTCAGGCGCCATTACTGCGCTTCTGAACCTTGCCCCCAAAACCGCCAGACGGCTGGATCATGACGGTCATGAAACGGATATTAATGCGGAAGATGTCCTGCCTGGCGATAAGCTCCGCATCAGACCTGGAGAGAGTATTCCGGTCGACGGTATCGTGGTCGAAGGCAAAACAACCGTTGATGAATCGATGGTGACCGGGGAATCTATGCCTGTTACCAAAACGGAGGGTGACCCTGTCATCGGGGGGACCATTAATCAGACAGGTAGTCTTATCATCCGTGCAGAGAAAGTCGGTGATGAAACGATGCTCTCACGAATTGTTCAGATGGTCGCTGATGCACAGCGTTCGCGGGCCCCCATCCAGAGAATGGCTGACAGCGTTTCAGGCTGGTTTGTTCCTCTGGTGATACTTATCGCGGTTGTTGCTTTCATGATCTGGTCTGTCTGGGGGCCCGAGCCCAGGATGGCGCACGGTCTCATTGCGGCTGTGTCGGTCCTGATTATTGCCTGTCCCTGCGCGCTGGGGCTGGCCACGCCGATGTCGATAATGGTGGGGGTGGGCAAAGGCGCCCAGGCCGGGGTGTTAATCAAGAATGCCGAAGCCCTTGAGCGTCTTGAAAAAGTGGACACGCTGGTTGTCGACAAAACAGGCACGCTCACGGAAGGTTCGCCGACGGTGACAGGGATTATCAGTCTCAATCCGGGTGGGGAAACATCTCTTTTGCGTGTAACGGCCGCAGTGGAAAAAGGCTCGCAGCATCCGCTGGGTATGGCAGTAGTTAAAGCAGCACAGGAAAAGGGGATCGCAATACCCGCAGTCACTCATTTCAATGCGCCGTCGGGTAAAGGTGTCTCAGGCGATGTCGAAGGTCAACGGGTTGTTATTGGTAATGAACTGGCTATGCAGGAAAACAGTATCGTTATTGATAATCAAAAGGCCGTTGCGGATACGTTGCGGATGGAAGGCGCTACCGTTATCTATGTGGCCACAGACGGGCACCTTGCAGGCCTGATAGCTATCTCGGATCCCGTGAAAGCAACCACGCCGGATGCGCTTAAAGCTTTGCGTCAGGCGGGGATCCGCATCGTTATGCTCACCGGGGATAACCAGCTTACCGCTGAAGCAGTCGCACGGAAACTGGGAATAGATGAGGTTGAAGCCGGGATTCTGCCGGATGGCAAAAAAGCAGTGATAACCCGACTGAAAGCGTCTGGCCATGTGGTTGCGATGGCCGGAGACGGTGTGAATGATGCCCCGGCGCTGGCAGCGGCTGACGTGGGTATAGCCATGGGAACGGGTACAGATGTGGCAATTGAAAGTGCCGGAGTCACCCTTCTCAAAGGCGACTTGATGATACTGAACAGGGCCCGTCATCTGTCAGAAATCACCATGAAAAATATCCGACAGAATCTGTTTTTTGCATTTATCTACAACGCACTTGGCGTGCCTGTGGCTGCAGGTCTGCTTTATCCTGTGTATGGAATACTGCTGTCGCCAGTTATTGCGGCGGCGGCCATGGCTCTTTCCTCCGTCAGCGTCATTGTGAATGCGTTGCGTCTGAAAAGTGTCAGGCTCGGGAAATAACACTGAGTGAAGGGGCTGTTACGAACAGAAGGAGTCCAGTATGAAAAGTACCACCTATGCGCTTATTGCTGTCGCCGCGATCGCGGCATTTGCCCTCCTGCGCGAACACTGGTCACATGTGGCAGGTTACTGGCCATATCTGTTATTGCTGGTCTGCCCGCTAATGCATCTTTTCCACGGCCACGGAGGGCATGGAGATCATCAACATCAAGGAAGTGAAAACGATAAAAAAAATTAATCCGGCAGACGGGGCCGCGTCGCGGCCCCGTTATCAGTCCAGGTATCGTTCGTAGTCTCTGGCATGCGCAAAGGCATGCTGTTCAAGTTTGTTATCAGCGGGTGCCGCTGCCCGGAACGCCAGTGAGTTAACAGGATTGTTATTGATGACCAGCTCGTAATGCAGATGAGGACCGGATGAACGTCCGCTGTTACCGGATAACGCAATAGCGTCTCCCCGGGTAACCCTGGCCCCTTTAGTAACGAGTATTTTATTGAGGTGGAGATAGCGAGTTTTAACACCGGCTTTTCCCGTTACTTCAACAAAATATCCCATGGTACTGTTGTATTCGGCCCGGGTGATTTTTCCGTCGATGACGCTGACTATTTTCGTGTTCATGGGCATGGAATAATCAATGCCATTATGGGGACTCACTTTTCCCGATACCGGGTTAAGTCTTGCAGGATTGAAAGGCGAACTGAGTCTTGCTGTGGCCGGTAACGGATAATCGAGACTGCCTTTCCCGGAAGTATCGGAAAGGTTATAGAACTTTTTATCTGATATACGATACGCCGTGTAATTAAATGAACCGGACGTAAATTTATAGGCCACGACACGTGATTTTCCCGCTTTCTTTTGCAGTACGAGTTTTAATGATTCATTTTTTTTCAAATGCCGCAGATTAAACCGGGAAGGCAAGGAGCGCTGAAGAGTAGCGATCTCGTTCGATTCCAGCCCCGAGCGGGTGGCTGAAAGGTAGGCATTTTCTTTTACGACATCGGTAATGCTGCCAACTTACTGATTTAGTGTATGATGGTGATTTTAAGGTGCTTGCGTGGCTTCCATTTCCATCAGATGTCCTTCCTGCTCCGCTACTGAAGGCGTGGTGCGTAACGGCAAAAGCACTGCCGGACATCAGCGCTATCTCTGCTCTCATTGCCGTAAAACATGGCAACTACAGTTCACTTACACCGCCTCTCAGCCCGGTACGCACCAGAAAATCATTGATATGGCCATGAATGGCGTCGGATGTCGCGCCAGTGCACGCATTATGGGCGTTGGCCTCAACACGGTTTTACGTCACTTAAAAAACTCAGGCCGCAGTCGGTAACCTGGCGCATACAACCGGGCAGTGATGTGATTGTCTGCGCTGAAATGGACGAACAGTGGGGCTACGTCGGTGCTAAATCACGTCAGCGCTGGCTGTTTTACGCGTATGACAGGATACGGAGGACGGTTGTGGCGCACGTCTTCGGTGAACGCACTCTGGCCACACTGGAGCGTCTTCTGAGCCTGCTGTCGGCCTTTGAGGTCGTGGTATGGATGACGGATGGCTGGCCGCTGTATGAATCACGCCTGAAGGGAAAGCTGCACGTTATCAGCAAGCGTTACACTCAGCGCATTGAGCGACATAACCTGAATCTGAGACAACATCTGGCAAGGCTTGGACGGAAGTCACTGTCGTTCTCAAAATCGGTGGAGCTGCATGACAAGGTCATCGGGCATTATCTGAACATAAAACACTATCAGTAAGTTGGAGTCATTACCGGTTTAGTCTATGAATAAACATTAAATAATGTCTACTTCCACCAGAACCCCAAAGTGATCCGATACAACCGGATAAAAATCGTTATTAAAAATCACCTGATGCTGCTTTACCACCATCGGTTGATTACTAAGAACCAAATCAATGCGTAGCGCTTGGCTATTTTGTTCCCAACCGTCAATATTTTTAATTACAGTAGTTCCGGAGTCTTTTATTTCTGCTATTTCATAACAATCTATCAAACCGCACTGTAATACATAATCATAACCTTCATTGCGTATATGGCTTGGGTTGTTGAAATCGCCTAATAGAAAGCTCAACTCTGTTGATAATGTTGCCTTTATTCTGTTGAACTGGTCCTCAAATGAGCTCTCTGAGTCACTCCACCAGCCGCAATGACAATTATAAAGATTGAAATCACCTCGTTGAGAAGTGACCTTAATACGCACTGCTCGCCTATGTTTCCAAAAGTTCACATCATAGTTATCACTTAGGTCAATGACCTCATGCTCGACAATCGGCAGTCGCGTCAAGAATGCCAGTCCCTCTTGATATACGTCATAACTTTGATGAACGAAATCCCATGTAAGTTGGTAGTGATAGCCGTATTCCATGAGTTTTTTCTGTAATAAATATCCATAGTTATCAGCGAGCACGGTGTGATTAGTTAATATATTGGCATCAACAGCCGAGCTATTTTGATGTTGATTCACTTCCTGTAATGCAACGACATCGCACCCTTGCTCGATAATGGCTTGCGCTACCACATCCAACTTTTCTAGTTGTTTCTCTTCTTGCCAACTATGGGTATTTAGCGTCATTAACTTCATTTATTATTCACTTATTCATTGTAGCGAGTTAAACGCAGCTCAAGGCTGCGTTTCTCGAGGTTATTTTATCTAGGGTAGAGAATGAATTACGCAGGTTGTGCTGAAAACTTCTCAACTAATCTAGATTTAATGACATCCACTCCTGGACCATAAATAACTTGTACTCCCTGTTCTTTAATTACAGCACCAAGTGCTCCTGTCGGCTTCCATAATGCATATTCAGCAACCAACTGCGGGTCATTAACTGTAATGCGCAAGCGAGTCATACAAGCATCAATCTCAACAATATTGGCACGGCCACCTAAATTCTGAATAATAATGTCCATCTTCTCATCTTCTGACATGGATTCTGAACTTTCATCGAGGTAGTTACCCATACGGCCCGGTGTTGGCAATTTAAATTTGACAATGAGCACACGGAATAATCCATAGTTAACACCAAAGAAAACAATAGAAACCAATGCGAAGCGAACCAAATCACCACCGATTCCCGCTGAAACCATCATAGGTATACGAGTGAGTAACTCAATCAAACCAAAGGCATGTATACGTAGGTCCATCACATCGACCAACGCAAATGCAATCCCTGTTAATACCGCATGCGCAACATACAAAACAGGAGCAATAAACATAAACATGAATTCAATAGGCTCTGTCACACCGGTTAATAACACAGCAAGACACGCAGATAAAAACATTGGCTTGTATTGTGCGCGCTTATCACTATCAACACAGTGATACATCGCAAGTCCAATACCAATCAATGAAGACGCTGCGATAATAACTTGGCCCGCTTTAAAACGTGCTGGATGCACCGTATCTAATAGATGTTGGTAAGTTGTCGGATCGCTTAATTTAAGATTATTTAAATCGCTAACCCAAGCAAGCCATAGTGGATCTTGACCATAAACACTTGCCCCCGCATTCACCCCTGTTAAAAGCTCATAAGTACCACCCAACTCGGTGTAATTCATTGGAATAGTTAAAGTGTGGTGTAAACCAAATGGCAGTAATAAGCGCTCTAACGTACCATACAAGAAAGGAGCAGTGATCGGCGCAGTGTCTTTAGAGGTTGCAATCCATTGACCAAAATCATTAAGCGCACCTTGAATTAAAGGCCATACGATTGATAAAGCAAACGCAATAATCATCGAATAGAAAATAACAACAAAAGGTACAAAACGCTTACCGTTGAAAAATGCTAATGCCTGAGGTAAGCGAGCGAAGTCATGATAACGGTTAAATAAGTTGGCACCTAAATAGCCAGACATAATACCGATAAACACACCCATATTTAGAGCAGGAGCACCCAAAATATTAGTGAAGAATTGAGAGACAGGTAGCTCAGAACCAAATAGGCTCATCACAACCGCCTCGGGATCACTGAGCATAGCGTTATCCACGCCTAATATAACCCCAGTGATACGGTTAATTAAGATGAAGGCGATCAGCGCGGCAAATGCTCCTCCTGCACGTTCTTTAGCCCATGATCCACCAATAGCGACAGCAAATAATAGGTGAAGATTAACTATGATCCCCCAGCCTATGTTTTCCATAATAGCGCCTAGTGTTTCAATGGCACCAATACCACCAGCATACATTGCGACAACTTTACCGAGTGATATCATGATACCAGCGGCTGGCATCACCGCGATAACAACGATAAGGGATTTCCCAAATCGTTGCCAAAAATCAAAAGATAGTAACTGACTCATAAATGATTCCTTGGTTTAAATGCAGGGTAGCCTTATCAAGGCCCTGCGATAAATATAATTTAGTGCTTTCTTGCAAATATATACGCAGCATAAGGTGGGGCAATTTGCGTCGCTATAAAATCTGAGCGAACGTGTTCATTGTTGACATTCTGATTATCAAGCATTAACTCGCCTAATTGCATGCGGTCGATATCAACGATGCTCTCTTGTGGACTTAAATTGGTAATAATGGTCCATGTCATATCTTGTGCAACACGTTGATAAGCATAGATATTAGGGTCGTTAGGTAGCAGCAATTGATAGCGGCCAACCACTAAACTTACATTTGACTTACGCAGAGCAATCAGCTGCTTATAGAAACTCAAAATCGAATTTGGATCTTTCTGTTGTTGCTCAACATTGATATCTGCGTACTGTTGATTGACGGAGAACCAAGGTTGCACCTCAGAAAAACCGGCAAAATCCTGCGCATTCCATTGCATTGGCAAGCGACTGTGGTCGCGAGATACTTGATTTAACAAGGCTAAGATGTCTGCATCGCTTTGACCTTGTTGAGATAGCTTTTGAATTAAATTTCTAGCAGACACATCATTAAATTCATCAAGAGAAGTAAACTGATGATTTACCATACCAATCTCTTGGCCCTGATAAATAAACGGAGTTCCTTTCATCAAGAAATAACAACTCGCTAACGCGGTAGCACTGGCATACCTAGAGGTAGGGTCGGCAAAAGTATCAATGCTACGAGCTTGATCGTGGTTTTCTAAATAAAGCGCATTCCAGCCTTTACCTTCTAATGCATCTTGCCAACGCGATAAAATGCGTTTGAACTCCACTAGATCTAAAGGCACGTTGCTTTGTTCTTCCGACCATAGCTTCATGTGTTCAAACTGAAAAATCATGTTGAAAACACCGCCTTGATCGTGCTCGGTCGCTTCGGCAACCCAAAGTAATGCATTGTCGGCAGTCACCCCATTAGCCTCACCAACTGTCACTATGTTAAAGGGATCAAACGCCTGCTCTTTTAACTCATGCAGATGTTTTTCAATCCCTGCCACATTCATATGATAATCAAACGAAGAGACATACTTTTCACCCTTTGGATTGGGTAAAGAAGGTAAACCTGGTTGTTTCTGAATATGGCTAATTGCATCCACACGGAAGCCATCAATACCACGCTCCAACCACCAATAAATCATTTTAAATAGTGCTTGTTTAACTTCAGGATTTTCCCAATTCAGATCAGGTTGTTTTTTTGAAAATAGGTGCAAGTAGTACTGTGCAGTTTTTTTATCATATTCCCATGCGCTGCCATGAAAAATACTTTCCCAGTTGTTTGGGTCGCAAGTCGGTTTTTCAGCGGTAGGCTCACAACCATCACGCCAAATATACCAATCGCGCTTAGGGCTATTTTTGTTATCTCGAGATTCAATGAACCATGGGTGCTCGTCGCTAGTGTGGTTGATCACTAAATCCATAATAATGCGAATGCCACGTTTATGAGCAGCACTGATTAGTTCATCCACATCCTCAAGGGTTCCAAAGTCAGGATGAATCGCTTGATAGTCACTAATATCGTACCCGTTATCATCATTAGGTGATGCATAGAATGGGCAAATCCATATTAAATCAATGCCCAAATCAGCAAGATAATCGAGCTTAGCAATGATGCCATTGATGTCACCAATACCGTCCTGGTTTGTATCATAAAAACTACGGGGATAAATTTGGTAGGCGGTTGCTTTCTTCCACCACGCGAGTGGTTTTGAGTGCATATTAGGAGCGAGTGTCATCGGTTATACTATATGTGTTATCGTTAACATATATAGTTAAGTAGAACCGATTTGGACTCAACACAATTTCAGAGGAATTGTGAGCTTTCTCTCATCTTTATGTCGAATGTGCCTTCAACAGAACTGAAATCGCGCTTGAGCAATTTTTTGACAGCTTGGTAGCCCACTTGATAGTAGTTAAAAGCGACAGTCGTCAGGCTCGGGACTAACAAATCGCTGTAGTCATAGTCACCCATGCCTACAATCCATACGTTATGACCGATCTTGAGTTGCTGTTCTTTGGCGCGACGATATAAACGAATGGCAATATTATCGGTGGCACAAAAGTAGACATGATTAGGCTGTAATTGAACGGCCTGATAGCCAGCTTTGTCCTCCGAGTTGGCTAGGGCTTGTAGTGATAAATTCAACTCAGGGACGGTGTCGGTAATAGTGGCTTGCATCAACTTAGTGCGGCTAGAAAGCATACGCTCATCATAAATATAATGTACGGCAGCCAGCGGTGCCTGCTGCTGTTTTAACTGAGTGATGGTGTGGGAGACGAGGGCTTTAATCGCTGCATGATCGGGGTAATATAAACAGCAATGGTGGGGGGTATTTTTGCCAATAAATACCACATTGTCTAAGGTTCGATAAAAAGTCTCTTCGACACTGTGCTTTGACGCAATAATAATCGTGCCCAATGCATTTAAGCCGTTAAACTCTCTCACAGCTTGGCATTCTGACTCATGGTTAAACCCTGTGGCATGAAACAGCATTCGTACTTGTGATTCATTGGCAGCAGCCAGCGCCCCTTTAATCACTAAACTGGTCGTATATGACTCAATACGAGGCGCGATGAAACCAATAATATTGGATTGGCTACGAATGGAGCGAGCAAATATATTAGGCGTGTAATGACTCTCTTTGACGATGGCATCAATTTTAAGGCGGTTCTCTTCCGAGACATAACCGCCATTAAAGTAACGCGACACAGTCATTGTTGAAATTCCAAGCTGCCTTGAAATCTCAGCCATGGTCATTTTTTTACTCATTACCTATTTCCTTCAATAATGCACTATTGCCATATCTCCAAGTGACTTCAAGATACAGAATTCAGAGTTGAGTCACTTGGGCATAGTATCCAATATATTGGCTAACAACACAGTAAATAAAACTGGGTGGACGTATGAGTGTTTAATTTTCACTCACAAGATTTAGACCTGAACTCAAGACCAAGGAGCGAGCGGTAATGCTGCCAACTTACTGATTTAGTGTATGATGGTGATTTTAAGGTGCTTGCGTGGCTTCCATTTCCATCAGATGTCCTTCCTGCTCCGCTACTGAAGGCGTGGTGCGTAACGGCAAAAGCACTGCCGGACATCAGCGCTATCTCTGCTCTCATTGCCGTAAAACATGGCAACTACAGTTCACTTACACCGCCTCTCAGCCCGGTACGCACCAGAAAATCATTGATATGGCCATGAATGGCGTCGGATGTCGCGCCAGTGCACGCATTATGGGCGTTGGCCTCAACACGGTTTTACGTCACTTAAAAAACTCAGGCCGCAGTCGGTAACCTGGCGCATACAACCGGGCAGTGATGTGATTGTCTGCGCTGAAATGGACGAACAGTGGGGCTACGTCGGTGCTAAATCACGTCAGCGCTGGCTGTTTTACGCGTATGACAGGATACGGAGGACGGTTGTGGCGCACGTCTTCGGTGAACGCACTCTGGCCACACTGGAGCGTCTTCTGAGCCTGCTGTCGGCCTTTGAGGTCGTGGTATGGATGACGGATGGCTGGCCGCTGTATGAATCACGCCTGAAGGGAAAGCTGCACGTTATCAGCAAGCGTTACACTCAGCGCATTGAGCGACATAACCTGAATCTGAGACAACATCTGGCAAGGCTTGGACGGAAGTCACTGTCGTTCTCAAAATCGGTGGAGCTGCATGACAAGGTCATCGGGCATTATCTGAACATAAAACACTATCAGTAAGTTGGAGTCATTACCTACGACATCGGTAGAATACATTTACTGGAATTCGCCGTTAGCATGAACACTGCGGCGTATGCTAGGGGTTTTCAGGAGGCGTGTCATCTGTCAGTTAATCGGGAGCACCGTTGATGGTCGTCATTTTTGTAACATATCTTGTTTCCCGTTTGCTCCTGAAGCTCTGGGAACTGTATGACCAGCCCGACGGTGATGATTAACGGGACTGAAACAGGTTACGGCAGAGCAATATGGGGCTCATGTCCTGCTACGTAACCCGTCAGTAAAGCCCTGCTGCGCACCTGACGCTAAGCACTAACCCGCCTGCAGTTACCTGGTCGAATACAGCCCGCGAAGCTTTCTTGCCTGCGTCTGATGTGCTTCCGCACCGGCATTATTGACCTGCTCATGCACGAGAGCGGCTTTTTCTCCGGCATTCAGTTCGTTAAAAGAAGAAGACGAGGTCTTTGAATTTGCATCACTGCCGGACAGCATTTTTTTATGTTCCTCAATCATTTTCTGATGCGCATAGGACGCGCTGTTGTTCATAAATGAATGAGCAACAATGGCCCTTTCATGTTCATTCATTTCAGAGAATGAGGGCGTGTTGTTTTTATTAACCCTGTCCGGTAAGTTTTCATGCGTCGAGGAATTCACATGACTGACGGCTGAGGCATTATTAACAAATCGATGTGCTTCATGGGCAATATCACTGGACTGAGCAAAAGCTGCCCCACAAAATAAAGCTGTAAACGCAGTGGTCGTGATTAATATATTCATGTGTAATTACCTTCTGAGGTACATAAAAGATGTCCTTATGATCATATATAAAAATAATCAACCTGTGGGGAAGATGACGTAAATGTAATACAGCTATGTACATTACACGATTGAAATGAATTTGTTTCTTAAGGTGTGCTAGATTCATTTCATTGTAAGTGGATGAACCAGTAATTTAATTTAAATCGGTTCTCGAATTCTGTCAGTAACCATACTTTAAATAAGGGAATGCGCATGCTGTTGAAAACGTCTCGACGAACTTTCCTGAAGGGGTTAACCCTCTCTGGCGTAGCCGGAAGTCTTGGCGTATGGAGTTTCAATGCGCGTTCCAGTCTGAGCCTGCCAGTTGCCGCATCCCTGCAGGGTACTCAGTTTGACCTGACCATTGGTGAAACGGCCGTCAATATCACGGGCAGTGAGCGTCAGGCCAAAACAATCAATGGAGGCCTGCCGGGGCCCGTTCTTCGCTGGAAAGAAGGTGACACCATTACCCTGAAGGTCAAAAACCGTCTTAATGAACAGACGTCCATTCACTGGCACGGCATTATTCTTCCGGCCAATATGGATGGTGTTCCGGGGCTGAGTTTTATGGGCATAGAGCCTGATGATACCTACGTTTACACCTTTAAGGTTAAGCAGAACGGGACTTACTGGTACCACAGCCATTCCGGTCTGCAGGAACAGGAGGGGGTATACGGTGCCATTATCATCGATGCCAGGGAGCCAGAACCGTTTGCTTACGATCGTGAGCATGTGGTCATGTTGTCTGACTGGACCGATGAAAATCCTCACAGCCTGCTGAAAAAATTAAAAAAACAGTCGGATTACTACAATTTCAATAAACCAACCGTTGGCTCTTTTTTCCGCGACGTGAATACCAGGGGGCTGTCAGCCACCATTGCCGATCGGAAAATGTGGGCTGAAATGAAAATGAATCCGACTGACCTCGCGGATGTCAGTGGCTACACCTACACCTATCTCATGAACGGGCAGGCCCCGCTGAAAAACTGGACCGGACTGTTCCGTCCCGGTGAAAAGATACGCTTACGGTTTATCAACGGCTCGGCAATGACCTATTTCGATATCCGTATCCCCGGGCTGAAAATGACGGTCGTGGCTGCAGATGGCCAGTATGTAAACCCGGTTACCGTTGACGAATTCAGGATTGCCGTTGCCGAAACCTATGATGTCATTGTGGAGCCTCAGGGTGAGGCCTATACCATCTTCGCACAATCCATGGACAGGACCGGTTACGCTCGAGGGACACTGGCCACGAGAGAGGGGTTAAGTGCTGCCGTTCCCCCCCTCGATCCCCGTCCTCTGTTGACCATGGAAGATATGGGTATGGGGGGAATGGGACATGATATGGCAGGAATGGACCACAGCCAGATGGGAGGCATGGATAACAGCGGAGAGATGATGTCTATGGACGGTGCTGACCTTCCGGATAGCGGGACATCCTCCGCGCCCATGGATCACAGCAGCATGGCCGGTATGGATCATTCCCGGATGGCCGGAATGCCGGGTATGCAAAGTCATCCTGCGTCAGAAACGGATAACCCACTGGTTGATATGCAGGCGATGAGCGTCTCTCCGAAATTAAATGATCCGGGTATTGGTCTTCGAAATAACGGAAGAAAGGTTCTCACGTACGCGGATTTGAAAAGCCGCTTTGAGGATCCTGACGGACGTGAACCTGGCCGTACCATAGAACTGCATTTAACCGGCCACATGGAAAAGTTTGCCTGGTCATTTAACGGAATCAAGTTTTCAGATGCCGCACCGGTGCTGCTGAAATACGGTGAGCGGCTCAGGATCACGCTGATCAACGATACCATGATGACTCACCCCATTCACCTGCATGGTATGTGGAGCGATCTGGAAGATGAAAACGGTAATTTCATGGTTCGTAAACACACAATAGATGTTCCCCCTGGTACAAAACGCAGTTACAGAGTGACAGCAGATGCGCTTGGCCGCTGGGCGTATCACTGCCATTTGCTCTATCACATGGAAATGGGAATGTTTCGTGAAGTCCGGGTGGAGGAATGATGCGAATGAAGAGAAATTTGAAGGCCATACCTGTTCTGGTCGCCGGTTTGTTTACCTCACAGCTTTCTATTGCGGCGGGCTCCGTCTCTGCAGATCCCCACGCCGGGCACGACATGTCTGCCATGCAGATGCCAGCAGATGAGAATTTCACTGAGATGACGTCAATGGAGCCCATTGTAACTGAGAGCAGAACGCCAATTCCGCCTGTTACCGATGCCGACCGGAAGGCTGCATTCGGCAATTTACAGGGGCATGCGATTCACGACAGTGCGATTAATTATCTGGTTCTGCTGGATCAACTGGAATGGCAACGGTCGGATAACACCAACAATTTCAGCTGGAGTGTTAACAGCTGGATTGGAGGCGACACAGATCGGATTTGGCTAAAGAGTGAAGGTGAACGAAGCAATGGGGAAACGGAGGCGGCTGAAGCGCAGTTACTCTGGGGACATGCGGTTGGCCCATGGTGGGATTTGGTTGCGGGTGTCAGGCAGGATTTCAGACCTGCTTCTGCCCGGACCTGGGCTGCTGTCGGTTTTCAGGGGCTGGCACTCTATAATTTTGAGTCTGAAATTACGGGTTTTGTCAGTAATGGCGGAAAAGCAGCCCTTCGTCTGGGAGGAGAATACGACGTTTTACTGACTAACCGGCTCATACTCCAGCCATCCTATGAGGTGAATTTCTACAGTCAGGATGATGAATCGCGGGGTCGCGGCAGGGGACTGACTGACACAGAGCTGGGGCTCCGGCTGCGCTATGAAATACGCCGTGAGTTTGCACCCTATATAGGCGTTTCCTGGAATCAACTTTACGGGAAAACATCCGATATGGCGAAAAGAGAAGGTGAGAAAGACCATCAGGTAGTATTCCTGGCGGGAGCCAGAATCTGGTTTTAACGCACTGATATAAAACACTCAACTAAACAGGTAAATAAAATGTCGATTTTAAATAAAGCCATTCTTACAGGTGGCCTCGTTATGGGCGTTGCTTTCTCTGCTATGGCCCATCCGGAATTAAAAAGCTCTGTGCCACAGGCTGATTCAGCCGTAGCGGCCCCGGAAAAGATTCAGCTTAATTTCTCGGAAAATCTGACCGTGAAATTCTCAGGTGCAAAATTAACGATGACGGGTATGAAAGGCATGTCATCACATTCTCCGATGCCGGTCGCGGCAAAAGTGGCGCCAGGCGCTGACCCTAAATCGATGGTCATTATTCCGCGAGAGCCTTTACCCGCTGGCACTTATCGTGTTGACTGGCGCGCGGTTTCTTCAGATACGCACCCTATTACCGGTAATTACACCTTTACAGTGAAGTAATATTATGAACGACCTGATTATGATTGTTATTCGTTTTCTTCTTTATCTGGATTTGATGGTAATATTTGGATTGCCATTTTTTCAGATATATGGAATAAGCGGTGTCAGACATGAAACCTATAACCTGACTAATTTCAGGTCGTTTATAACCTTTGCTGTTGTTACAGGCATCATTCTTACTGGCATTAATATGCTCCTGGTATCTAATGCCATGAGTGGAGTAACTGACCTCAGAGAATTATCCATCCATGTTATCGAGATGGTGATAGAAGAAACTGATGTGGGTATTAGCTGGATTGTCAGGCTCTGTGCCCTGTTTACCACACTCGGTGCTTTGTTCCTTTACACTAATAAGAGAGTATTGTCCTGCCTGCTGATGACGATGAGTGGGGGCGTGGCGCTGGCTACACTTGCCTGGGGAGGACACGCCGTTATGCATGACGGTCTGCATTACTATCTCCATTTACTGAGCGATCTGACCCATCTCGGCGCTGCAGGTGCCTGGACAGGTGCTCTGGTTGCATTTGCTATCCTGCTGATGCGCAGAAACGAGCATAATGCACAGAGCGTCATTGTGATATCTGACTCCCTGGCAAAATTTGCCACGGCAGGAACGGTGATTGTTGTAGCCCTGATCCTGAGTGCGCTGGTCAACTATCTGTATATTGCTGAGGGTAACTTAACTCCCTTATTCAACAGTTCCTGGGGGAGGATATTGCTTGCCAAGACGGCTCTGTTTGTTCTGATGCTTCTTCTGGCTGCAGCAAACCGGTTTCACCTGGGTCCCCGGCTTGAAGTTATGGTCAGGGAAGGGAATTATGATCGCAGCGTTGCCCTGATGCGAAACAGCATCCTGACAGAATTCGTTGTTGCGATTATCATTCTGGGCGCCGTAGCGTGGCTCGGAATGCTTGCTCCGTCTCAGGTCAGCTAGGGGACAGCCAAAGCTCATGCGTGAGATTTTTACTTTCATATCAGCGAGTTGACCATGCAGCGTATTTTAATCGTTGAAGACGAACAAAAAACAGGTCGTTACCTGCAGCAGGGACTGGTTGAGGAAGGCTATCAGGCCGATCTCTTTAATAATGGCCGCGATGGTCTCGGGGCCGCGTCGAAGGGACAGTATGATTTGATAATACTGGACGTGATGCTGCCTTTCCTCGACGGGTGGCAAATCATCAGCGCACTGAGGGAGTCCGGGCACGAAGAACCGGTCCTGTTTTTAACCGCAAAGGACAACGTGCGGGACAAAGTGAAAGGACTGGAGCTTGGCGCAGATGACTACCTGATTAAGCCCTTTGATTTTACGGAGCTGGTTGCACGTGTAAGAACCCTGCTGCGCCGGGCACGCTCGCAGGCCGCAACAGTCTGCACCATCGCCGATATGACCGTTGATATGGTGCGCCGGACCGTGATCCGTTCGGGGAAGAAGATCCATCTCACCGGTAAAGAATACGTTCTGCTTGAGTTGCTGCTGCAACGCACCGGAGAAGTGTTACCCAGGAGTCTTATCTCGTCCCTGGTCTGGAACATGAATTTTGACAGTGATACGAATGTGATTGATGTCGCCGTGAGACGTCTGAGAAGTAAAATTGATGATGACTTTGAGCCAAAACTGATCCATACCGTTCGCGGTGCCGGATATGTCCTGGAGATCAGAGAAGAGTGAGGTTCAAAATTTCCCTGACCACACGCCTGAGCCTGATTTTTTCTGCGGTGATGCTTACGGTATGGTGGTTATCAAGTTTTATCCTGATTAGCACCCTTAATGGCTATTTCGATAATCAGGACCGCGATTTTCTGACAGGTAAACTTCAGCTCACCGAAGAGTTTCTTAAAACAGAGACGTTCCGGAACAAAACGGATATTAAGTCATTATCAGAAAAAATAAACGATGCGATGGTAGGGCACAATGGTTTATTCATTTCTATAAAAAACATGGAAAATGAAAAAATTGTTGAACTCTATGCCAAAAATTCTGTTGTTCCAGCGGTCCTGCTTAATAAGTCGGGTGATATTCTCGACTATATGATCCAGACGGAAGAAAATAACACCGTGTACCGCAGTATCTCGCGGCGGGTTGCCATGACGCCGGAACAGGGTAAAAGCAAACATGTCATCATTACGGTTGCCACGGATACTGGGTATCACACCCTGTTTATGGACAAACTCAGTACCTGGCTGTTCTGGTTCAATATCGGTCTGGTCTTTATTTCTGTTTTTCTGGGCTGGCTGACCACACGTATTGGTCTGAAACCGTTACGGGAAATGACCAGTCTGGCTTCCTCCATGACTGTACACAGCCTGGATCAGCGTCTAAATCCCGATCTGGCTCCGCCGGAAATCTCTGAGACCATGCAGGAGTTCAATAATATGTTTGATCGCCTGGAGGGGGCATTCCGGAAACTGTCAGATTTCTCGTCTGACATCGCGCATGAGCTGCGCACACCAGTCAGTAATCTGATGATGCAGACGCAGTTTGCACTGGCTAAGGAAAGGGATGTTTCGCATTACCGCGAAATTTTATTCGCTAACCTGGAAGAACTGAAAAGGTTGTCACGAATGACCAGTGACATGCTTTTTCTGGCACGTTCAGAGCATGGTCTGCTGCGGCTGGATAAACATGATGTGGATCTGGCAGCCGAACTGAATGAATTACGTGAGTTGTTCGAGCCCCTGGCAGACGAAACAGGAAAGACAATCACGGTTGAAGGAGAGGGCGTTGTTGCCGGAGACAGCGATATGCTCCGACGTGCTTTCAGTAACCTGCTTTCCAATGCAATCAAGTATTCTCCCGATAACACCTGTACAGCGATACACCTTGAGCGTGACAGTGACTGTGTGAACGTGATGATTACGAATACGATGTCCGGCCAGGTTCCCGCTAATCTGGAACGTTTGTTTGACCGGTTCTATCGCGCAGACTCATCAAGGTTCTACAACACGGAAGGCGCGGGGCTGGGATTATCAATTACAAGGTCGATCATTCATGCTCACGGCGGCGAGCTGTCAGCAGAACAGCAGGGGCGGGAAATTGTGTTCAGTGTGCGTCTGTTAATGGATTAATACCGTTATTCAGGAGAAACCCGGAAGGTGACAAAAATGTCATCGTTCAGTCACGCGATAAACAGAGGCGGTTTTTTATAATCAGCCATAAATCAGGACAGCGTGATAATTCAATCGCCCGGTTCCTGGCGTGATGATCAACCAGCCCTGAGATCAAATGCTTTCTCTGTTATAAGCATTGATTGTTCGGGTATGAAAACACCGGAGACCCAACCATGAAAAAGATCCTTGTATCCTTTATTGCCATGATGGCTGTCGCTTCATCTGCCTGGGCTGCAGAGACAATGAACATGCATGACCAGGTAAATAATGCCCAGGCGCCTGCCCATCAGATGCAATCATCCGCTGAAAAAAGTGCAGTTCAGGGGGAGAGCATGAAAATGATGGATATGAGCGGTCACGATCAGGCCGCAATGTCCCATGAAATGATGCAAAACGGCAATTCTGCTGCCCATCAGGACATGGCTGAAATGCATAAAAAAATGATGAAATCCAAGCCAGCAGCTTCTAACGAAACAGCAAAATCATTTTCCGAAATGAACGAGCATGAGAAAGCCGCTGTTGTGCATGAGAAGGCGAATAATGGTCAATCTTCCGTTATTCATCAGCAGCAGGCTGAAAAGCATCGCAGCCAGATCACCCAGAATTAACCCGCAGCTCCACTTGTTAGACCCTCATTTGACGCCGAAGTCACTGGCTTACGCTCCCGTCCGGGAGCGTTTTTTTAAACCAAATGAAAGATTATGTCTGTGTATGATTAATCGTAGTCTGCGGCCTGTTATGAACTAAATGAACGACGGACTAAATTTAACATAAGATAGATTATGCGAACTAACTTATTGATTTATATAAATATTTGTCGAAGCTGATTATCTCCACGGATCATGCCTCGTTGTGTCCTGAGACTGACTGAGAATACGGATGATGGTGATCACAGAATGCACTGGCACAAAATAGATCATGTGTTGTGCCACTGGTAGTGAGCAGATATTTTCTCCCAGTTCCGGGCGCCGGCTTCCGATATCATGTGTGGCCAGCACGTCAAATACAGCAGCAATCCGGCCGATATACTCATCAGCCTGAATAACCCCGAACTGTCTGAAGCTGTAGTCCCAGATAGCCTCAAGATCCTCTTCCGCCTTTGGGGTGAGCTCAATTTCTTTCATTCGTTGCCCTGGCTCTGACCTGTTTCAGGAAGTCATCCTTATTCCATGGTTTAGCATCACCGCTGCTGCTCCCTTCGGCCAGCAAATCGCGCAATTCCTGCAGGCGGGATTCAGCCTGCTTTTCACGCAGCAAACGAAGTGCGTCCCGCATAACCTCACTCTGGGTGCGGTAATCGCCGGCCCTGACCAGGGCATCAATGAAATCACGCAACTCATCACCCAAATCTACCGTCATCGTACGGGCCATAAATCCTCCGGTCCAAAATGTAAGATTAGTTCTTACATCATTATACCATCTTACTGCCCTGCTACCATCTCCATCATTTGAGCCAAAGCAATGCGTTTAAATTTGAAGATCCGACTTTGCCTTTTTTCGGATCTGCGTGTAAGGGAACCGGTAAAGGATATGATAATTAAACACAATACATAAAATCATATCTTATGTGATACATATCATTTTTAGTAAAATCATACCTGATATGATATTTACTAATTCAGCAGATAATCATTCTTGATATGAATTTTCACTTAACAGGACATTATCATACGGAGCGTGCAGGATGGATGAAGAAATGAAGTTTTCACTCAGCTATGAGCAGCTGACCCGGTTCGCGGAACAACGCATCCGGGAATGTAAACTAGACAGCGAGGGCCTGGCTTACATCACCGCATCGACCGAAGCCTCCGCCATTCTGGGCTTCTGGCATGAGCTGGCCATTAATGGCTATGCCTCAATGAATACCATAAAAAGAGAAGAGCTCATAGACGCCGATCTTCAGCGTCTCAGAAAGCTCATCTGGCCAGAGACGGATAAGTAATGTTACAGACACGCCGACCATCGCCGCTGCAGAGGCGGGTGCTGATTGTGCTGGCCGCACTTGAGGCACGCCATCCCGGGCCCCCCGTACCTACCCGTCTCATTGAACGGCTGCTGACCGAGGCGGGGGACGCTCCCGTGTACGGGCCAAACCTCCGTGCCTCCTGCCGGCGCATGGAGGCCGCGGGCTGGCTGCGCACCCTGCGCGCGCAAAACCTTCAGCTGGCCGTCGAGCTGACGGATGCCGGCCGCCAAATCGCCAGTCCACTCCTGGAGGCCGAACAGGCTGCAGAATCAGAACGCCGCCGAAGAGAAAGAGTGGTTGTACTACCTGGCGCTAGCGGTACTGACACTGGCAAGCAGACAGACAGAATGGTGGAGCTGGACGGCATCTGTCATATGGCTTGCCGTGCCGACTTTGTGGTGTGCCTTAATGGCCGGACCTGCCTGCAGCTGTGGGACGTCGCGGGCGAAGTTACCCGACTGGAGGGCGATCCCCTTCAGGTGGCGCAGTGGTTCGGCTGCTGCCATGCAGCCGGCATGGCCGTGCGTACGCAGATTAATGAAAGTTCTACTCCGGAAGAAGGTGTTCCGGTACCGGCATCCGATTGCCTGCAGGGCAGTGAGCAGCCCGATTCAGAAGGAAGTGCTTCAGCGGAAAAGTCCTGAGCCGGGCCAGCGGGTCCGGCCGTACTCACCTGATAGTCACCTGCACGCAGCGCAAAACCATAGCAGTCGGTGAGACGGTGTTCCCGTACACAGAAAACGGCAATCCAACTTATATAAACTGGGGTAAAATGCTGAAACGGGCCTTGAGCACTGGGGGAACTCTGCCGGCGGGAGCACTGTACACCGGGCAGCACTGGCGACGGGCTGTGGCCGCAGCCGCCAGTACCGGGGCGGAACTGTGGGTGATTTCGGCTGGACTCGGATTACTTCATGTCACCGACACTATCGTGTCCTATGAAGCGACGTTCGCATCGATGCCATTCTGCCATCGGGAACACTGGTCTCGCCTGACAACATCCCCGCCAACGGCTCGCCGTTGCGCTTCACTGCAGAAGCTGATGCAGGCATGCCCGCACGATCGCTTTGTTATCGCCGCCTCACCTGTCTATCTCCATGCGGTGGAAGAGGATCTGCGTGCAGGAAGCAGGGAGCTTGCCTCTCCAGGGCAACTAACCGTTGTGACCTCAAAAGCGTGGCAGGGTAATCTGAACGCCCGGGTGTGCGTGACAAACGCTGGAATGATGAATGACCTGCGCACGAATATGACGGGATTGAATATAAGCTATGCAGCACATCTTATTCAAAATAAGAACAAATTACAGGGAACAAGTCCATGAGCAATAAGCTAACCGAGAAAAAAGTCGATGACCTTATTGAAACGTTGAATGCGCTTATTTGCGAGGATGATTTACTTAACCGTGAACAGCGTGAAAATATGGTCAGAACGGTGGCAGTACTGGGTGGATTGCATGAAAGGCTGCGTGTCATTTCTGCATCAAAAGAAGCCCGTAAGCAGGCAAAATCTGATAAAATAAAAAAGCCGCGTGAACCAGATGTTGTTTTTCCACGAACCGGTAAAATATGGATCCAGGAAGAATCAGCAACCATTCGCTCCATTATTGATGATATACATGACCATGATATTAATAATCATATCCTCTGGCTTTCAGAGAAGCTTGGAAGAACGCCTTATGCCATTGCAGTGAAAATTGTCAGCGAAGGCCGGATGGATGAAGAGTGGACAAAAACATGGAAGGAAGCCGCAAAAGAGATACGAGAAAGGCATGCGGCTGCGGAAGAGCAGCTTCCGAATACCACCACATCAGATAAATAAGCAGGGGTAAATCAATGAAAGTTACTATGAATGTAGGGAAATTTTGTAAAGTCGTCGGCTTTTTTACTTTAATGGCCTGTGCTGTCTATTCTCTGGTATATGTATTCTTAATCGGAATTAAGATGCTTAACACAGAACCGACCTGTGTAGGGGAATTGTGCTTCTCAAGCCCAATGGATGACCCGGTCCTGGGATGAGTATGTATTTTAATGCCATCTTTTCTACTCTTGTTCCTTTTTTTAAGGGGTTCATAAACCGGGATAACTAAAGCAATAAAGAATGTTATGTAGCAGCTAATGATCGAGAGGATGTTTTTTTGATAAGACATGCAAACTTTAACTTAAACTTTTTTTCCCTTCTGCCGATAATTATAAGGTCAGGAAGGGAAGTAGATGAACGATTTTCATATTTTAAATATCTGTATAAAGAATAAAGATACATCTGGGTGCATGCGGATTCTGCGCGATAAGTCTGAGTTTGCAGCGCGTAAGATCCTTGAAAAACTCAGGGTCAGAATAACGAGCCATACAGGCAGGGCTTTCTGGCTATGGGTTCAGACCTGGCTTCTGAATGCCTGCCGTCAGGAGAGTAAAGACTGTGATTCTGCCAGCCCAAATACGTCAATTAAATCTGTTTCCTGCAGGGATCAGTCCTGCCGCTCTGGACCTGGTAAAGGTTCTGGCACTTATGGCCATGCTGATCGACCACGTCAACACACTGTTTATAACCCCACTCGATCCGCTGATGTATGCGCTTGGCCGGATGGCCTCCCCCCTGTTCACGCTTATATGGGCGATGAACGTGCATGGCAATCCCGAACGGCTGCAGCATCGCGCGAACCGTCTGTGGATGTGGGCATTACTGACCCAGCCGGCGTTCATGCTGGCGTTCCGCCATCAGCTGCCCGGATATGCCCTGAATATTCTCTTCGTGTTTGCCGCCGTAACGCAACTGCTTGCCCTGCAGCATCGATACGGGAAGAAAGGATTGATGACCGGGGTGATGATCGTTGCCGCTTTGATTGTTCCTTTGACACCCGGGAGCTTCGGAATGGCGGGACTGGCTCTGGCCTGTTCTCTGGCCGTCGTTTACTCACCCGCAATGGAAAAATGGCACCGGGCCGCAGAACTGGTGGCCGTTATCTCCCTGGCATGCCTGAACGGTTTTTCGCATCTGGTTTCCGCGCCGGCGGACACTTTGCTTTTTGTCACACTGCCGACCCTGGTTTTGCCTCTCCTTGCCGTCACCCTGGTACAGAAGCACATCGGCGAAGATGGCCAGCGTTTTATGCCACGAAATTTCTTCTACTTCGCCTATGCCGGCCATCTGTTACTGGCAGGCATCCTGCTCTGTCTTCACATGCCCGCAAGGGCATAAAGGCGACAGATATCGGTATGTCAGGCTCTGTCGGTAAGGGTCGCCGTCACCGGCTTCAGCCGCTGCGGATTGATAATTTCTGCCTTAACTGACCTTCCCCCTGCAAGGCCATACCCGCTATAAGCGACTCAGTAGCTTCGGTGCGCGATCGGAGTGGTCACGGCGAGGCTTTGCCGAAGCCGGGGCTTATCTCCGCGTTATGCGGTCCGCAGGGCCGCTTACGAGCGTGTAACTCATTCTTTCCAGCTACGCTAATAAAAGCGACTTTATTTCTAGTTACAACATCCCTCGTAAAGCGATGCTGTGCCGGCCCTTTGGGCCGGGGCGGCGGCGGTTTTGCAGGGGTAAAGTGTGAGCATAATGTCGGGTTCTGGCCAGAACGGGACCCGGCGCTTGCGACGGGGGGAAGCTTTGATTTTATCTGAGCGCGTGGCCGTCAGGCCGCTGCATGCGAAGGCATTATTGATATCCACAAAGTGGCAGAAGACAAAGTTCTACTCTGGAATGTATTGAACAGAGCGATAAATAAATGGGGTTAGATAATTTTGCGGGTTTGATGTTACTCCAGTGCGAAAAATCCTGTTTATCCCTTTGCGGATTCTTGTGTAAAACGTGAATGACCGACGTTCGGATTCATCGGAATGAGGGAATTCGCATCGGGATATCTAGTCTGCCTGTGTGCCAGGAACAAAAAACGCACGATTTTGCGGAAGGAAAGCAGCACGAAAAGCCCCGGTCAGGGGCATGTGAAAAGAGGGCGCTCAGAAATGTGTGTCGTGACTAATCAGGCGGTGACAGAGCCAGATCAAGCTGGTACAGATGCTGCACCGCCAGCTGTGTCAGCCGTTCTGGCGTACACCAGTACGCTTCATCATGAGAAAGGGTTTTGAAGACCCATTTTTCCATGACATGAAGACGTTCATCTGCCGGTAGCTTAATCAGGTTGTTGGCTCGCTTGCGTTCAGCCCCTTTCTTCCGGCGGTAAGTTAGGGCATCACGCCGCTTCTGACCTGACCAGCACTGTCGGGCCTTATGCGGGGTAATATCATCATGTTCGGTCATCGCACCTTCATGAATCAGCCGTTCACGCTCAGCGCTGAGACGAAGTTTCTTCTCCTGCTCTTTCAGCAGTTTGTCCATATTGACACCCAACATCTTAAAACCTGCGGGAGTGATATAGACATAAACAGGGAGCCAGGAGCGGGATTCACGATCCCAGATACGTTCTTCTGCCAGACCCAGCACGCCAAAGCGTACCTGCTCTTCAATAAGGCGTGACAGGCGCGACACCGTCACCTCCGTTTCCGGTATGACGTTGCCTTTAGCATCTTTCATACTCAGTTCTTTCGCCAGGCGAGAAATACACATGCCGACTGTATGCTTGCCGGCATCGCAGAAACTGACGAGCAGGGGCCAGAGAGCATCGATAAGGCGCTGACGTTCGGGACGGAAACCGTATTTTCGGCCTGCCTTCCGGCGACCAGTAACGTAAAGAGGATGGCGCGAGACGTGACTACGCAGCCTGGACTGCCCAGTCGTCCTGTCAAACATCACGAGCCGGTTGTAGGCATGGCCCAGTTCCCCGGAAAGCTTTTTATAATGCGCCGGGCGATACCACACCGGAAATTCACATTTGACATGAGTTGAATGGTCACCGCGCGTACGGCGGGTCCGTTTTTTGGCTGGTACGATGAGAAAATCATCCTGAGTTCCGGCATCGACTTCCTGCCAGAAACGGGTCAACTCATCGGCCGGAAGTTCAGACCAGTGGACAGGTTTTTGATTGTCATTCACGGCGGCCTATTCTTATGGCGGCCGGGTGTTGTTTTCTATGGTGCATGCGTTATAATCCTTCACAGGCATCGCGCCTGCTTTTGGACCCCCTGATATCTGACCTTCCGCCAAGTTGAGAAAGATATCGGGGGGTTTGTGCATTCAGGCTCCGGGAAATCTCAGTAACCTGCTCCTGAGCGTCTTTACGGACACGCCCAATCCTTGTTCCTTCATTCCAGGAGTTCGCACTTCACCTGGAAGAATTTGCAACCCTAACGCCTCACCACAAAGCACCCAAATTAAGAATTTGAGTTAGGTTACAAATGCATGCTTAATCAACGGAATGCCCCACCACAAGGCAACCGGAAACATCTGGAGTTTACCGTTTCACTTTGAGAATTTCCAGACTAAATGATCCTGTGATGTGCCATTATCTATCAAGATCACGGCCATTAGCCGGTTCCAGGGGTGTAACGGCCAAAAGTAAGACAATGTAGTGCACGCCACAAATCATGATGGTAGAGACTTATTAAAAAAGCGGAAAGGAATTGATAATGATTCCGGCAGGAATATGTTGAATTTCATGTGTCAAATTGCCAACCTGCATTATGATTTGAAATATGAAATTCATAGCTTTTGGTTTACAATATAAGGCTGAAATATTTTACATAA
Organism: Leclercia sp.; assembly: GCF_036780805.1. Lineage (NCBI taxonomy): Bacteria > Pseudomonadati > Pseudomonadota > Gammaproteobacteria > Enterobacterales > Enterobacteriaceae > Leclercia > Leclercia sp. The sequence continues at coordinate 95,168 of NZ_DAIQCE010000010.1, forward strand.
AAAGGATAAAGAATGATTGATGATATTAAGCTTTTCCAAGAAGATCCTGAAGAACCGCTTTCAGTAGGGAATGTTGTTGTTCCTTCTGGAATTTCCGACTCCCAAATTGAGAAGCATTATGAAACAGGGCGGTTAAGAGTTGTTCAGGAGAGGAACGACATATTTTTAACTCATGTCCTAAGCTTTATTAGCGAGGAATCCAAAAATAAAATATGGTCTAATATTCGACCAGAATATCAACGTCGCTTAAGGTGGGATAATAAGAAGAAGTCTCAACTGATTGAAAGTTTCATTATGAATATACCGATCCCTCCTATTTTCCTTTATGAAAAATCATTAGGTAGTTTTGAGGTAATGGACGGACAGCAACGGTTGAATGCTATAGCTTCCTTTTATGAGGGGGAATACCCCTTACAAGGTTTAAAAATATGGCAAGCGTTGAATGGAAAAACTTATTCACAATTACCGCCTCTCATTCGCCGCGGTTTAGATAGAGCCAAGATTTCAGCTATAACATTAATGTCTGACAATTCTACTAGCGCAGAAGACAGTATTGATCTCAGAGCGCAAGTATTTGACCGTCTAAACACTGGTGGGGAAAGACTAAATGCACAAGAACTCAGAAATGCCTTGTATGCCGGGCCGTTTAATGAACTTCTTATCGAATTATCAAGAACACCCATGTTCTGTAAAGCTTGGGATATCCCTGTTTATATAGATAATTTAAGAGCAGATGGAACTGTAAGTGAACTCTTGGAAAAAAATGTTTATTATAAACGTATGTCAGATGTTGAAATCGTGTTGAGATTTTTCGCTTTTCGCCACATTGATAATATTTCAGGTTCTGTGCGAGGAATGCTAGACAATACTTTGCGAAATAATAGACATTGTTCCGATCACGAACTTAATGAGATGAGGGACAGCTTTATGAAATCGATCGAACTCTGTAAACACGTGTTCGGTAAAGATGCTTTTAGAATAGTGACTCAAAAAAGAAAAAGTGAAACCAATCTCTCTAAGCCATTCTTTGATGCACAAATGATAGCTATGTTTATGAATATAGATAGAAAAGAGGAAATTATCAAAAATGCAAATGAAATCAAAGATAAAGTTAAACTGTTAACTATCCCGGGCACTATTAATTATGACCTAATGGTGGGTAAAGCCAATACGTCATCATCAATCAAAGAAAGAATCAATGCAATAAATGAAGTAATTATTGAGGTATTAGATGCCTAGTATGCAAAATACATTAGATGTGTCAGAGCTATATTTTTCAGAATTAGAATCTACTGCTTCTATTCGCTCGGCATTTCATGATATTGTTGTTACTAATTCTCAAGTGTTATTTACTGCTTTTTCTCATGATAAAATGATGTTAGGCCGATTAAAGGATTCATTAAGACTTAGATTTGTCGATCAGAACTCTTTGTATAAAGGTCTTTTTATTCAAGCTGTTTCTGTTTTCGAATCATTTATTCGGTCGACTGTTACATATGTTATCGACAATCATGTTACTAAAGAACCTCAATACAGTAAGCTGGAACTAGCTCTGAGGAATTATTATATTTCGAACTCTGGCAAGGCGCTTTCTTACTTTGGAAGTGGTAGCATCAACGGAGTTAAATATGATTTCGATAAACTTACTGAAAGCCTTGCAAGTTGCTTTAATGACTCCGAAAACTATCATATTGAATCTCGTGTATTTACCATATCCATGGGAAACTGTACGTCTAGTCGACTCGAGTCTTTATTCTCAAAATTATTAGTTTCCGACGATATATTTAGTAAAATTAGTAATGATGTGCATTTAAGAAAAGTACTAAATGAAACTAGAAGAAATAATATTAAAGCGCTTATAAAAGATCGTTTAGATAATATTATTGATGTTAGGAATGATATAGCTCATGGTGAAATTACTCGGTCAGTAAGTAAGGATGAATTTGAAGATTGCTTACAATTTCTCCGCGGACTTATAAAAGCGTTAGCCAGTGCATGTTAGACATACTATTAGCCACTCAGAGTGGCTATCACACACTCTACTTACTAAAATGTATCTTTGAAAAAGTAGACTTTCTGCGGTACGCTTTACGGGACCATTTCCCCCGATTTTTCACGCAGCGCGCCGGACGTTTTCCGGCCGGACCGGAGCCTGACATGAGCCTGATACCTGATGACGAGCAGGAACGCACTCTTCCGGCAGCAGCGATCCCGCCTGATGAGGAATTCCTCCTGGTGCCGTCCGGCCGTGACGCCCCGGTTAATCCGGCCCGGGCCTACCTCCTGTCCCTGAACTCGCCGCGCAGCCGGCAGACCATGGCTTCGTTCCTCGGGATCGTCGCCGGGATGCTCGGTGCCGTAAGCGCGGACGCCTGCAGCTGGGGCAGCCTGCGCAGACATCACGTCATGGCTGTCACTGAACTCCTGCGCGATACCGGCCGGGCCACGGCCACCGTCAACACCTACCTGTCGGCCCTCAAGGGGGTGGCGAAGGAAGCCTGGATGCTCCGGCTGATGGACGTGGAGAGCTTCCAGCATATCCGGGCGGTGCGGAACCTGCGGGGCAGCCGGCTGCCGTCCGGCCGGGCCCTGCCGCCGGATGAGATCCGCGACCTTTTTGCCGTGTGTGATGCGGACCGCAGCAGTCTCGGGCCGCGGGACGCCGCCATGCTGGCCGTGATGCTGGGCTGCGGCCTGCGCCGCTCTGAGGTGGTGGGGCTGGATCTCAGTGACGTTGTCACGCAGGACCGGGCTCTGCGGGTGCTGGGAAAGGGAAACAAGGAGCGGCTGGCCTATATGCCGGCCGGGACGTGGCAGCGGTTGCAGTTCTGGCTCGACCAGGTCCGGGACGGGACGCCCGGGCCGCTGTTCACCCGCATCCGCCGCTTCGACACCCTGACGGACGATCGCCTTACCGACCAGGCCGTGTACCATATCCTGCAGGTGCGCCAGCGTCAGGCCGGGATTGAAAAATGCGCTCCGCACGATCTGCGGCGAACCTTTGCCACCGCGATGCTTGATAACGGGGAGGATCTGATCACCATCCGGGACGCGATGGGCCATGCCAGCGTCACCACGACCCAGCAGTACGATCGCCGCGGTGAGCAGCGCCTGCGTGCGGCGCGGGACAGGCTCCTTATGCCCTGATAACTTAACATCCTGTTATCTTGTTAAGTTATCAGGAAAGTATTCCGCCTTAACCCGTTTTTCCCGGTGGTTCCGGATCGCCGTTGCCTGCGCACTTCATGCTTGTTACCCGCAACCGTCTGCCGGGAGGGAGACGTGGCCCCCGGGCCAGTTACTGAAACTCATAAGGCTGTTTTGCCACCTGTCCCCAGATGGCGTTTTAGCTGAGTTACCGGGTATTGCCAGTTGACGGAGTGAGGCTGTCGGCTCGTGCGTTGGTACGCTGGCTGGTGAAATGTGAAACAGCCAGGACATATTATGAGGGCTGATGGCTACTCTACAGACGATGAGCAATTTTGAAGTGACGATCCATCGAGAGTAAGTGCCTGACTGATCACTTTGTGGGATGATACACACATGAAAACGGGAGATATTGAGTGAACATAATACCGATCAAGGGCGATTCCAGATGGACCGCGCTGGAATTCTTTGCGGGTATCGGCCTGGCCAGAGCTGGAATGGAACAGGCAGGTATTCAGACAGTCTGGTCTAATGACTATGACCTGAACAAAAAATCGATGTATGAAGGCCACTGGAAATCTCACGAGCTTTTGTTGGCTGACATTCATACTCTGAAAAGTGAAGATCTGCCAGCCGCAGATGTAGCCTGGGCCTCCTCGCCCTGTACAGACCTCAGCCTGGCAGGTAAACGCGTAGGCCTTCGGGGCGGTCGGGAATCATCCGCTTTCTTTGGTTTTACTGATCTGCTTGCCGGCATGAATGAACGCAGACCTGAAGTGATTGTTCTTGAAAATGTCACGGGTCTTGCCTCCTCTCATAACCGAGAAGATTTGCGAGCTGCGGTTAAAGAGTTTAATACGCTAGGTTATGCAGTCGATGCAATCACCCTGGACGCCCGACGTTTTGTGCCACAGTCCCGGCCCCGGTTATTCCTTATAGGAGCAAAAAATCCGATTGATGGCGGCGAACAAGATACGTGCCTTAGGCCGGACTGGCTCTCCTGGTTGCATAAAGACTCTGAAGTAAGCACCTTTATGATGCCCTTACCTAAAGCCCCCGATCTGCTCAGTCAGGGCTTTACACTGGAAATTGAGACTATGCCCGACAGCGATCCCCGGTGGTGGAATGCTGACAAAATCGCGCTTTTTAAAGAATCGATGACAGCGGTTCAGCGTGAAAGATTAGACCACTTTGTCGCTCTGGACAGTACAACTGCCCGTACAGCCTATCGCCGGACGCGTAATGGCATTCCCGTATGGGAAATGAGGGCTGAAGATATTTCCGGCTGTTTGCGCACAGCGCGAGGCGGCTCCTCCAAACAGGCTGTTGTGATCATGGGTCAGGGTGCGTTAAAAATCCGGTGGATGACAGGGCTTGAGTATGCACGACTGATGGGAGCTGGCTGGTACACGCTGGAAAACTTGCGTGACTCCCAGATCCAATATGGTTTCGGGGATGCCGTTGCGGTTCCTGTTGTTGGCTGGGTGGCACGGCACATGATCCTTCCGCATCTGGAGGCGGCAAAAAAATCGCAGGGAATAAAAGTGAATGAATAAGTCGAATTACAGCGAAGCATACCTTGCAGCGGCGAAATCCTGGTATGAAGGTGAGCGAGCCAGGAACGGTTCGATAAATACCAACGTTATGAATGCAGGGCTAATTGTTTCACGTATGATGGCTGATGGCATGCCCATTACTGACGAACGCCTGTACAGTGAGGGGAAAAGCCAGGTGCGGGGGCTCAGCGGCTCCACCATATCGAAGATTCTGGAACAACATGGCGAAACCCGCATTTTCACTCGTGAAGGGGGGCGCACATCCAGGGGAACCATCTACCTTGCTGCAGCGTTTCGGGATGTACTGAACAGCACTCATGTGAGTGTAAATGAGCCTGTCGACGCTGCGCTGGTTTCAAACCAGCTTGAAGCGTTTTTCACGCAGTGTGTTCGCCTGGACTATTTCGATAAACAGAGGATAACCGTCGACCTGGATTACAACAAGCCTGTTTCCTCGGTGGTAAGCGATATTCTTAAAGCTGCGGCTGAACGTTCTGACAAACCCACCGGTGCGGTCCTCCAGCATCTTATTGGTGCCAAACTTCAGTTACGTTTTCCTGATGTTAAAATTGGCAGTGACAGAGCCAATGCGGCTGATCTGCACACGGATCGTGAGGGTGATTTTCAGGTGGGCACAACTGCATTCCACGTAACCACAGCGCCTATGGAAAAGTTGATATCACGTTGTGTTGAAAACAAGCGTGCAGGTTACAGGCCGGTCATCCTGACCCTTGAAAGCAAGATCATTGCTGCCCGTCAGATGGCTGATAACGTCGGAATGTCTGAGCAGATTTCCGTCCAGGCTGCCGAAACTTTTATAGGCAACAACATTGAAGAGATTGCTATTTATGACGGCGATAAGATCCGAGAAGGTCTCGCAAGGCTTATCCGGACGTACAATGCCCGCATTAATGCCATAGAAATAGATAAATCTCTTATGATCGATGAACCTCGTTGGATCCTTAACATACTCTGACCTGTTTACGAGAGAAAAAAGCGAAACAAGCTCAACGAGCTGCTTTGTTTGCCACCCGCGCTAAAAGAACTGACCTCCCCGTTCATTAATGCCACGATGTCAGTTAAGTCCGATACCAGGCTTCGTGCCAAAAGCGGAAATTTCTAAGTTCGGTCTACATTAATGTGAAGAGAGCAGGCCAAATGAGTCAAGAACGATTTTCGATTAAGTTCTTATCCTGTATCGCGGTGGTGAGGTAATCCCCCTTTTTGAGCATTGGTGATAAGAAGAATCAGGTAAATTAAACTCGCTATAACAAACATACCAGCGATGAAACCATTGATTTGAACGACTGTGCAGGAGAAAGCTCATATACGGTGCGCCAGCACCGGCTTTTTCTTATCCTTTATTAATTTCAGCAGTGCAGGTTTCCGGCTTTGGGATCATCGTTACAGTGCTCTGCATATACATTCTCAACAGCCGAATTAAAGATTACTCAGTCTTTGCCGATATCACCTTGGTCCTTGCTTGTGATGCGTTCAGTGTTCAGCGCTGTTTGCTGTAGCCCTCCGGCCTGATTACAGACCGCCTCTTAAAAGCCCATCCTTACTCTAAAGGGAACTCATGAGATTAAAATACTCAGCACTCTTACTCGTCGTTGTCATTACAGGCTGTGATAACAAAAAAGACGTGATCGGTTGTTCCTCTGATATGACCCAGTCAGCTCTTATGGATTTACTAAAAAAATCTGCTTATGAAGGACTCTCTGAACAGGTCGACAAATACCCTGACGTCACTAACCAGACCAAACGAAGCGCTTTGGACAAGATCAAACTGGCCATCTCTGAAATCTCCACCACCTCAAGTGACACGGGCAGCACAATGAAAACCTGCGAAGGGACTGTGACGATGACCCTACCTGCGAACGAGTACGCCCAGCTTTCAGATGCTTACAGAAAGAACTTTAACCGTAATCTCGACAAGCAGATGGAAAGCCTGTCTCTGGATAACAACGCAAACGTCTTTTCAAAACGCATTTCCTACACCGCGCAGGCGACCGACGATCAGAAAAACGTTTTTGTAAAAGCCTCAACTGATAATCCGATTTCAGTGGGTGCCGCTGCACTGACATCGCTTTCGATCATCAATCCGATCGTTGAGCAGCAGAAAATTCAGCAGGCTAAGGATGCCCAACAGCGTCAAATTGAAGCGGAACAACAGGCACAACTCAGGGCGCAGCAACAGGCTAAGTATGAGGAGGATCAGCAAATTGAGAGGCAGAAACAGCTTCAGATGCATGAAAAGGCAGAGCAGCAATTTCAGCAAACCAATCCACAACAATCCTACCAGGAGCAAAAAACTGGCAGCCTTGATCAATCCCGAATGGCGTATGCGAATGCCGACTCTGATTTGAATATCGCCTGGAGCACGTTAACGCCGGCGAAGAAAAAAGAGTTACTGCCTTCACAGCGCCAGTGGATCAAAAATAAGGATGCCATGTGCGGCAAAGTTTCAATGCAGGGAACAGATGCTCAAGTCGAGAAAATGGTCGACTGCCAGACGCAAATGACCATTTCAAGGACCGTTTTCTTAAGAAATCAATAGTTTATTCTGTCGTCAAGCTGGTGGCCAGTGTTTAGCTGGCACCAAGCTAATACGGGATAATTTCAGCCGTTTGCGCTGTTATGATGTTCTCAACCTTCTCATTTTTGAATAATAATCCAAAATTAACTCGTTAAGACCCACTGCTTTGATTCTTCTTTAGCTTTAATAGTATCATTGACATTCGCCCATTGTATGAATAAACGACGAAGCGAGTGATACCTCCATCGGACTGTACAGATAATGCGAATTTCTACTTTTCGCTCATAGAGGGCTCGACGACTCCTTAGTCTGGTCTGCTTCGTGCCAAAAGCGGACTTTATTCTTTTGCCACAGCACGGTCGGTGAAACCAAGCAATTATGACGTTGCCAGAGCAACTCTTACTGCAAAATTGAGTTGGTGATAATATGAATTAGCGATAACTTGGGCACTATTATGAATGGCCGATTTCTTCTGTTTTTTATAGAGCATCAAGTGGTAATTTCAGAAATTTCAATCACCATCCCTTGACGTTTTTTCCAAAAAAAAGCATAAGTTTAAGGAAAGGATATGGCAAATTTTCAAAATCCCTTTTTCAAAAGCAGCAACAACTTGACTGAAAGACAATATGAAATAGGGGTCAGGTTTCTAGCTGAAAATAAATATATTCAAGCTAATCAACAGCTTAAAATAGCTTCCAAAGAAGGACACGTTTCAGCACTATACAATCTGGCCGTATTGAATGGATCGGGAGTTATAGAACCGTTCGATGTGGATTTCGCGGCAGAGTGCTTCTACAACGCAGCACATGCTGGCCATCCAAACGCTAAGGCTAACTTATTTATGTTAGAGGCAGCGGACAGAGCTGGGTTGGGAACAACTCATTTAGCAAACTTGGCTCTTAACTCTCAACCTGTCGATAATATGCTTCCACACCTAGTAATGATAACTGGATGCCGTTTCTATGCTGCAGTCTGTAAAGCTACGGATGCAACCCAGCAGGTGATAAATTTTGAACTGGACGCAGCCAGTACTAGTGAGCATAAATATATCCAAGACTTCGTTAAACGTTGTGGCGTTCCTGTTTCTGAGTTTTCTGGCGGTATGCAAAGATTACAAAAGGGAGACGCAGCAAATCAGATAACTGACGGCCTGAATCATTTATTTTTGAGCATGAAGCAGGCGGGTTACGCAGATGAACTTTGTCTGATAGCAAGATGCACCATTGTTTCATATATTATCTCTCACTCAAAATATTCAAACTCTGCTCCTGAATTGCATAGCATTAATGTTTTTTTAAATCCTCCATCTTATGGAGAGATGAACAATGAATCAAACAATAAAAGGATCGATAATATGGGATTATCTAGTTTTTTTGGACTTAAGAAAGATACAGTCATTATCGGTGGTATTGAAACTAAACTGCCAGAAACTGATGAGCAAACAATGAATCTGGTGTCGCAACTGGCCCGCCAGTTAGAAATGAAACTTCCAACGGAACAAGATGTTTATTGGTTCGTCATTGAATTCTTTGATCGTACGTCTGCGTTTAATAATTCTGCCAAAGTTATGTTGAATAATTTGCCCTTTCAACTTTATGAAATGGAATATGAAGGACGCCGATCAGAAAATTCATATGTAGGCAAGAAGAATGCAGGGGTCACATATCTTCTTGAAGATATTGGACCTTCATTCAAAAAGGCTGCGTCCCATTTAGGTACTGGTTCGGAACAGATAATAATCACTCTCGTATATGTTATTTTCTGCACTGCCCATGCTGAGATTATTAAGAATTTGCGTCTTAAATATGCGGTCCACTATCACAATAACTGCATTTCGAGCGGAAGTTTTAATAACGCTGATAAATGGGGTGAAGTCATTGAGAGTTTGGAATGATTTATTAGATCCTCTCTAAATTTCACCTTAAGGGATCAGAATACTCTATGGAGTAGTCTGATCTTTTTTATAAATATTACACAATTAACAACTAAAGAAATGGAATAAATGATCAGTTTGCCTGTTCCGAAAAGAAACATACGTATTTACGACCTGCTGAAAATGGCTGGTATGTCATTAGATGATTGGCCACATGCTAACTCACCCAACCACAATCAACGCTGGGCCTGGCTTGAAGGTGATATCGCAGTGGTTAATGTGTGGACCCATAATATCCGGATATCGACCGGCCCGGAAGACACTTACACGACCAGCTACCAGGCTCGGGGACAAGACAGGAAGGGGAAGGAAACCGATGAAATTTATAAGGAGATTATTCGCCGGAGATTGCCAGTCAACGTGCTGTTGAAAGTACGCAATACAAACAAGCGCATTCTGGATACCGAGCAGTGGTCTGCGGCCTACGACGATCTGACCGGCGTATTATTCCTCACCCGGGGGGAAGTCACTCGCTACGAAGACCAGCATGGTGATTTTCGTGAAGACAGCAGTGTGGAAAAATCAGAAGCAGCCCGCAGGAGCAGTGTGTTGCGGCTGAAGGCGTTAAAAAGAAGCCGTGGAGTTTGTGAGTATTGCGGCGAGCCGGGATTTCTGACGATCAAAGGGACACTCTTTGCTGAGGTGCATCATATTCAGCCTTTGAGCAAAGATGGTCCCGATACACTGGATAATCTTGTAGTACTTTGTCCCAATGATCACAGGCGAGCGCACCATTCAACGGAGAGCGACAAAATGAGACTGTTTTTCACCCAGCTCCGTAATGCATAGCCAGAGATGTAATCAACCGACAAGGATGCCGCTAACAAGGAATTTTTTGCGTAATTGCATTTTACTTCACTACCCATGTGCATTTACTTGACGACCGTCTGCGCATCACTTGATCGTCAAACTTAGTAGATTCAGATATGAGAAATCATTTTCTAATTTTTGCTAACTTACATATGTGCTTTTGAAATTGCAGTAGTTATCGATTGTTCGGACACGGCACCGGGGATTACCGTGATGTTTTTCGGCGTGGTGCCAGTTACTGGCATGACGATGATACCCGGCGTGCCGGTTAGACCCAGCGCTCTGGCAAGCGCGTCATTTTTTTCAAGCAGAGGGGTAAAATTGTCTTTGCCGGTATTATGCCAGCCGGCTTTTGCAGCGGCCCGATTGATGTCCTCTTTCGTCAGGTTGCCTTCATTTTTTCCGGTTGCATAAATCGCGTTGTGATACGTGACATACGCCTCTGCCCCTTTCTGTTTCCAGACTGACAGTCCGCGTTCGGCGGCCGCCCGTGAGTTTTCCCAGCGATCGGCAAAAATTGGCCACTCCTTAAAGATGTAGCGCACGTCCGGATGCGTCTTCATCACCTTCTCAAGTTCCGGAGCCACCGAGCTACAGTGAACGCACTGATAATCGAAGAACTCGATGACGGCCACCCTTGCGTTTTCCGGCCCGAAGGCCGGCGTATCCGCCTCGTTCAGCAGGGCCATCTGGTTATCCATGACCCTGACGGCAAACTGCAGCTGCTGTCGCGCCTTCTGCTGCGCCTGCAGCTTCTGGCTGACAGCGACCAGGACCTCCGGGTGTGACACCAGGTATTCCGCGGCAATTTCCCCGATCCTGGCTTCCTGCTCCGGGGTAAATACCGGCTGCGGGGCTGAGGCCTGCGCAACCGAATTAAAGCAAATGTATGTTGTAACTATAAATGACGTTAAGGTATTCAGTTTCATGTTGTGCTCTCTTGAATGTTCGGATTAACGTTCTTTCTGAATGGTGCGCGTGAGGGTCTGCTCTTCGATTTCCGGCATACGGCCACGCCCGCTGTCAGCGGCCTGGCGCACCATATCCTGCTCAACCCGGGCCAGATCCGTAACGACGCGGGAGGCCCGGCTCTCTTCACCGGCAGATTTATCCGGTACCGCGATGTCCTTACGCACACTGTCTGCCAGTTGCAGTTCGCGCCCGTCCGCCTGATCACGCTCACGCACGCTGGCCAGAACATTGCTGTCGGGTATCAGCTGTGCCGGTTTTTCCGGATTCAGTTCTTCCGGGCGCAGCTTCACGGCCTCTTCTGCCGGCAGCACAATGGCGCGGACGTCACTCTGCTGCTGGCGCACAGCGTCCTGTTCGCGGGCCTGCTCTGCCAGCTTCAGTTCGCTCTGACGCTGGAGTTCATCCTGAGCGGTCAGGGTACTCAGGTTCAGCCGCAGTCCTTCATCCTCGCGTACTCCCCCGCTGACCTTCATCAGGTTTGCTGAAGGCGGCTCCTGCCCGGTCTGCCACACCACTCCATCCTTCGGATGCGTTCTGACGGCATCCAGAGCAGCCGCCAGATCGTTTACCACGACCGTATTACCGGACTGGCTTCGCTGCAGGACCGCGCCGCGTGCCCGCTCCGTCATCACCATGCGTACGTCGCCCTGCGTCAGCCTGCCCTCCGGGCTGGATACCAGAGAGACCAGCGCCAGGCCCGCGCTTTTGCCGTTGTTGTCATACACAGGTAACGCCAGCGCCGGCTCCGGAAAACGACGGGTTGCCGGTATAACCTTCGCCGTCAATGAGGCCTCGCCCATTTCCTGATGTCTCACCCAGGCACGACCAATCGCGGTTTTCGTAACGGGCTGCCCCATTGCCCAGATGGCTTTTGCCTGCTGGCGCTGCGTTTCCGGGGCCAGCGCATCGTGCGCTGTTTTGATATCCCGTTCCGGCGCTGCGACTGCTTTTGTCCAGTCAGCCTTGCCGTCGGTGTAAATCTGCACATGCTCCTTTGCACGCGAGGCGGATATGTAGAAGGCCCGCTTGCTGGCCAGCATTTTGCGGCCCCCCTCGGTACCCTCAAGCGAAATGACGTAGTCTGTGCTCGCGCCCTGCGCACCGTATCCGGTCACAGCCCAGGCATAGTCAATGTGCTGCTGCGCCCGGACATTGCCAGGATTGATGGTAACTGTTCCCCTCTCGTCCCTGAGCCGGATATCGCCCGTCTGGCTGACCGCATCCACCGTAAAACGCTGATTACCCGTCTGGCCATGTTCGCGGTCCGTGAGCGTGAAGCGCAGCTGGTCGCCTGTGCGCACCTCTATCTGACTGCGCCGGAACAGCTGCACGTCGCCAGTGATAAGCTCTTTTGGCGAATACAGGCCAATTTTCGCTTCCTCGTCACGCACCGTGACCGTGTTGCCGTTGCGGTCAACGGCCAGCACGTCCTGGTAGCGATCGCCGCGTTTCACCACCAGGTTCGCGTCCCAGGCGGCGGTTTTGTTGAACTCATGCCGGGTGTGCGAAATTTTATCGAGTACCGGTACCGTGACGGCTTCCCTGCCCAGCTCCCCGCGTTTAACCAGCTGGTCATGAATACCGGCATTGACGGCATTACGGTCGGCGTTCAGCTGGGTAATGATGAGCGTGCGCGCCCGGGCATCCGGCGTGCGGCCTGTCCAGTCGCTGACGATGTCGTTTACCGGGCTACCCGTCTCCTCGAATGCGCTTTGTGGCACACTGGCACCGGCTTCGCGGGCGATACGGTCAGCCGGCTGGGCTTCAATACGCTTCAGGGCGGCGCCGATGCGGTTGTCGATAATATCGTGCACCGCACCGCGCAGCTGCACGTCTTTCTGGCGGACAATTTCTTTCATGATGGCCACATCCATCGGACTGCGCTCCTGCATCAGCTTAAACGGTGCCCCGGAATCAACAGCCTCAAACTGGTCTGTATCCCCCATCGAGACCGCGCGACCGCCGCCAGCTGCAATGGCCTGAAACAGCGCGGCGGTGTCCTGGTTCCCGGCCATTGAGGATTCATCGATCAGGAACACCTGGCCCTGATAGTCCGGCTTTTCCCCCGCGGCCTTCGCCTGGTCGTGCTCAACAATAAAGGATTTGATGGTCTGGGCGCGTACGCCAACGTCGCTCATTTCCTTTACGGCCTGGTGCGTCGGCGCAAGGCCGGTCAGCTGCGGTCTCGCATCTGCCGGCAGCGTATCGAGTGCGGCAACCACGGCCTTAATCTGCGTGGTTTTCCCCACCCCAGCATAGCCCTGGATACCGGTGAACTGGTCGGTACTACCGAGAACCAGCGTTGTCGACTGCTTCTGTCCGCTGGTCAGTCCATTCAGCACCGCCTGCGGGACGTTATCGAGCAGCGGCTGCTGCGTGTTTTTGCCCGCCTCCACCGTGCGCAGAATGGCTTTTTCCATCTCCCAGGTGGACCGGGCTATCAGCTGAGGCTCACCCCGCACGGACACCCGCAGCAGCTCCCCGCCCTTCACCATTCCTGCGATTTCATTGCCCACGGCAACGAGATCAGGATGATATTCACTGGCCACCTCCGCCAGCTTCAGTTCGCTGAAGACCACATTGCGCTGGTCATTCACCGCACGCCAGACCGCCAGACCGGCATCGGTGCGTACGGCATCATGCAGGCTTCCCACCGCCTCGCTGACATCCTCTCTTCCGCTGAGGCTGCGGACAAGCTGTACGGGGGAGGCGTTTGTTTTCATGCGCTGCAGACGGGCTTCAGCCCGGTCCTGCACTTCTGCAGTGAACACCTCTGCTCGATGGCCACTTTGTGCCAGCGAGTTCATGGTCTGGGTGGAAATATCACGGGTGTTCAGCGCCGCCAGTACCACACCCGTGTCGTTATCCCGCCCGCCCGGGGCGCTGACATAAGCGTGCGTTACATACAGCGGCTGGTCTTTCGGCAGCGTCAGGGTATCTTCTCCGCGCTTCACCTCAATACCCTTATCGGTAATGGCGGTCACCTCCAGTCGATCTTTTGCCTTCAGGCTGTGTTCGCGGTCACCTGCCACAGCCAGCAGTTTTTCACCGGTGGCCACATTCAGGGTTTCACTGCTGAACAGCCGCCAGTCGGCGCTGACCTCCCCGATTTTCATCCGGGTCAGCACCCCGTCGCCATCTATAAGGGACAGGACGCGCGTATCTTCATGCACCCGGTCAATCATGTAGGATTTGCGCGTTCTTGCATCCCGGCGATCCTCAAGGACCATGCCAGGCCTGTACGAGCCGGGCATACGGCGGGTTTTATTGTCGAGCCAGACCGGTTGCCGGGCTTCAATCTCCGCTCCGTCACGTCCCAGCTGGCCGGCATTCTGTAGTGCGTCGCGTACGAGGCCGGTCAGCTGCGCCTGCTCCCGTTTACCGACCACCACCGCGGTGACGTTTTCACTGCCCCCACTCAGCTCCGCAAAGCGGTTGGCCAGCGCTTCATAGCGGTCGCGCTTGTTGGCAATACTGATCACTTCTGCTTCCAGCCCTGGTGCAGGTTCAGTGCGGCGGGATCGGGCCACGCCTGCTGACTCCAGCACCGACATGGCATTGCCGTTCGCCTGGCGTCCGGCGCTGTCGAGAAAGACCAGCTGCGCATCCTGCGCGCGTGCCTCACCCAGCAGGACCAGCGTCTCCTTGAGTCCCAGACGCTCGGCCCCCTCAATAATCAGCGTGCTCTGAGGTTTGAGGTGAAAATCCCCGCTCAGAATATGCTGCCGACTGAGCAGCCGATCACGCAGCGTGTCAGACCTGGCCAGCGAGATGGCGCGCTCGGCAGAGCTGGCCAGCACCTGAACGTCGCGACCGTTTGCAGCAGAAATATCGGTCAGCTGCACGGTCAGGTCGCGGATCCCGGCCACGCCTGAAGGGGCATTCATCAGGACCAGGGGATCCGTCTCCGCCACCGCCAGTGCAGGCGGCGCATACTGTGCCGGCCGGTTAAAGCTGACAACTTTAGTGGATTTGAGGTGTTCCTGGCTCAGGGCCTGAATGGAGAGTTCATCCAGAAGGTGAATGCGGGAGGTGAAGACCCCCTTTTCGCTGTCCAGGGGCACAATCATGCCGTCCTTCAGGGCTGCATCGATGGCCACACGGATATCCTTGATCTCCGGCAGATGTTCGCTCAGTTCAGCGGTGGTCAGCATCAGCTCACCGAAGGTAAACCGGGTTCTGGCGTCACTTAACTGCGAGATGGCCAGTCGTACCGACTCCACAAGATCAGGCTGAGGTATGTCTGCATGGAGATCCCGCACCGGGGAGGCCACGCTGGGTACCAGAGTTTTTTCAGGTTCCGTCAGGGACGGCTGACGCAGGGTGTCAGCCGGGTGTGATCCGGGCTGGCGTGCCGTGCCGTCCCGCTCCGTCGGCACCTCCGGTGATTCCGGGCTTTTTCCCGTTTTTTCTTCCGGTGCGGAACGAGTCACCGCCCCGGGTTCTGCACGGCCGGTAGGAACCGGTGTAGTCCGGTCTGGCTGCGGGGGCGCATCGCGAATCCCGGACTCACGCGGAACCACGCTCTCCTGATACGCTTTCAGATCGAACCCTTTTTCCTTCATCTGGCCGAGCCAGCGCTCCATCAGACGCAGGCGGGACGGGTCGACTTTCGCCTGGCGGGTATCCTTCGCCGCCACGTCGCGACTGCGCAGCGTGGCCTCTGCCCCGATAGCCCCCTCGATTTCCCGGCCCCGGGAGGAAAACTCCTCCCGCACCGCCTCCGGTACGCCTTTAATCTCCCACATGCCGTGCTTGCCTACTTCCTCCACCTCGTGGCCAAGGGCCTCCACGCGCTGGCGCAGGGCACCCCGGTAGATTTTGCCGAGCGTGACCTGCATCTTCATGACCGTTTCGATAAAACCGGCGTTGTGAATGTAGTCCGTGGCCAGCGCCTTCCATTTACCGTCATGCTCAGTCATGTTGGCGATGAGAAGGTGAGTGTGCAGCTGCGGATCGAGATTGCGCGAGGTGTCGTGGGTAAAGGCAGCCGCCACCATTTTGCCGGTATGCACAATGGAAGTGATACCGTCCTTTGTGGCTCGCGCGGAGATAAGCTTTTCCACATAGCCTTCCGCCACCTGCACGGCATGGTTATGCGCCTCCACCATCTCCTTGTCTCCGCCAATCAGGCCCAGAATCGAGACACTTTTGGGTGCCGAAAACGTCAGGTCATGGCCGGGACGGTGCACATGATTGCCATTAATTTCTCTGCCCAGGCGCGAACCGTCCGGCAGACGGCCTTCGAGCACAGCCGTCAGATCACCGCCCCGGACATTGCCCTCGAGGCCCAGCTCTTTTGCGCCTTCACCCAGCCAGAGACTCTGTAGATTGCCCAGAAAATAGTAGTTATCGGAATTGCTGTAGTAGCCGGCGGCCGAGCCTGCCGAAGCCACGGGGGCGACTGACATCATAGTTCAGGTTCCCTGTCGTAATAGTGTTGATCGTTCTCGTCGTAACCCGGGTCACCCGCGTCACGGTGCAGTAAAATGTTCTCTTCTTCCTGCGCCAGACGACGGTTCGTCCGGTGTGCTTCATCCGGATTTGCCGGGGCGACCGGCTTACCGGCTGTCGTCACGCTCAGGCCACCGTCGGGCAGCGCAGTCACCTTCATCTCAAGATTCATCGACTCGCCGCCGTTGTTGTCCCCGGTCCCGGAGTTACTTTCTGACGGTGCCGGACGCTGACGCGCTTTTTGCAGAATGCTGAGTACGGAGGTGGCCGGCTGCTCTGGAGCAGTAGTGAGGTTGCGAAGGCGCTGCACTGCAGCAGGTAGCGTCGCCTGCTCTGCAGGTGTTTCAGCAACTTCGGGTTCTGAGGACATGGACGGCGCAGATTCATCAGTCTCGGGGGCTTCCGGAGCCGTACCGGCAGAAGAGTTCCGCCCGTGAAGAAGCGAAATAACGTTACTTTCCCCGGACGAGGTGACAGGTGCTGTCACCACTCTGTGGTTGTCAGGCTCAGATTCTTCGATGGTTGTCTGCACTTCGGAAATGACGGGCACCGTCACCGGTCGCAGGTTGGGTATACCCGGCCTTGCACGGGCAGGTTTCTTCCCTGCCGCAGGTTCAGTTACCGGTTTTTCCTCGTGCGGTGTTAACTCTGCAGGCGCGCCGGCAGACGATACCGGGGCAGCACTGCCGGCAGCCGGGGTGGTTTTAGTTCCCTTCTCCAGCACTTCATCCCCGGTCGGGAACGTCAGCCCCGCCGCCGTTGCCGCCCGTTCATTCTCCTGAATGACCTTCTCCAGCTCCGGACTCAGCGCGTCGCGAATATTGCGCTCCATCAGCCCTGCGTGGCGTTTTTTCAGGGCGCGGTACTTCAGCTTCAGGCGGACAACCGGATACTCGCCAGGAAGACGGACGTAAAAGCTGAGGTTCGGCAGGCGCATGATCTGCTCGTAGTCAACCACGGGGTCGTTCACCTCGTCCTTACCGAGCGACACGCCGTCACGCACCTGGTCCAGACCATAGCTGTTCTGCTCGCGGATCTTCCGCCTGCGCTGGTTGCCCAGCTCCTCTTCAACCACTTTGGCCATCTCCGCACTCGGGGAACGCCCGTACATACGGGTGTTCATCAGGTCAAAGATGCTTTTGGCCAGCTCGCGACCGTAGACATGAACCAGCTGCGCCATGTTCTGCATGCCCAGCACGAAGCAGCCGCCGAACTTACGCGCCTCCGCCAGCGTCTCGGCCAGCTCAGGAATACGCTGCAGGCTCGGCGCCTCGTCGATAATGAACCACACGCGGCGATCGCTGTTTTCCCCCATGCTCTGCAGCATCAGCGTGGCCAGTGATACCCACAGCGAGATCAGCGGCCGTACGCTTTTACGATGGCGGGCTTGGGTGGAAATAAAGAGCCAGCTGCTGTCATAGCGCTCCTGCGTCATCCATTCCCGGATGGTGAAAGGCGGTTTAGTCCCGTCGTCCAGTCCCTGCAGGTAGCGCAGGGCTTTGGCGTAGTTGGTCACCACTGAGCGAATGGAGATGGCCGTTTTCTCAATTTTCTCCTCGACCAGGTTGGCCGACGGAGTGTTGGCCAGATAGTCACGGAGGCTTTTCATGCTGAGTGACAGCAGGGTTTTGAGGAATTTTTCAATACTGCGTTGGGGATCTGCTGACATGCGGATCGCCAGGTCAGCGAAGATGGTACGCGAGCTGGAGACCCAGAACGGGTCCGACTCACCTTCCACCGGGATGAGGCTGGCGGCCAGGTTGTCGTAGTCGACCGCATCAACACACTCGCCCCACATCTGCCAGTTGGCACAACGCTCGTCATGGGCATTCAGAATGAAATCGGTGGCCGGGTTGTAATGGGTTTCAGTGAAGGTACAGCCGGAATCGTAGATGATGGCCCGGTCACCGCGTTTGCGAATGTAATCAAGAAGCCAGCGAATGAGGGTCGATTTACCCACCCCGATGGTGCCGTGCATCAGAAAGTTCAGCACCTCCGCCATCCTGACCATGTGCAGGTCGCCCACACGCAGATCGGACAGCTCGCCATTTTTACGCAGCAGGGTGTTCACCTCTGCGGGCTTTTCGGTCAGCTGCATGCCGGAAATGTATTCGTCCTCGCTCTCCTTACGACCGATATCCGCGATAAACCAGGTCACCGCCACGAACACCACCATGCTGAAGATGCCACTGGCCCCGGCGGCCCACTCCAGCTCCCGCAGGCATTGGTCGCCCATCGCCTGCATGTACGGATCGCTGAAAATCTGCGGCAGGGTCATGTTAAGCACCATTGCCGTTGCGGTCGGGGCATACCAGTAGTGAACGTCGTAGATTTTTGGGGTGCCCGTTGCCGGCATCAGATCGATAAAACTGCTGTTCATCCAGGCGAACCACCACAGCGAGCCGTTATTGAGGGTTTCCTGGGGTATGCGCCAGAAAAAAATGGCGGAGGTTAGCGCGGCAAACAGAATGAAAATCCAGAAACCGATCCAGTTATTCACCTGAAGGAACATGCGCCAGCGGTAGGCAGTCATCTGCCCGCCCTGGGTGAGGTTTTTACCAGCGAAGCTCATAGAAATTGTCCGGCAGTCATCGCATCGCCTGAACGGCAATGTGACAGATTGAAAGAGGAAGAAAGCGATCCCAACGCTCGCCGCAGACATGGCTGCGCCTGACGCAGCTATGTGAGGAAGCGGAATATCCCGGGAATCACAGGTAGCACTGACGCACCGGTCCAAAACAGAACACAGCGAAATATCAGGGCAGTGGGTCAGCTAACGATGAGATTTTTAGCTGTATGTAAAGGCTGAAGTAATGCTGAAAGTTACCGCCCTGAGATGAAAGTTTCAGCATCAGCGCGGTAGATTGTCTTGGATTGGAGAGTTAACTCACCGCAGCCAGAGCGGTTCACTGACTAATGATAAACCCTTTTATCTGCATGCAGTTTCTCCAGGCTGAACCAGGGTTGCCCTTATTCAGAAACGTTGATTCAACATATGCCGCCCCTTGAATGGGATATCGTTCCTGAGAGGAGTCACCGACCTTCAAAAAGGTGGAATTATCCTGAAGGGACTTCAGTGTAGTAGTTCCTTTCTTATTTTTTGAGGCGGTATGAATTTGTTCAGAACATTGGCTTGCAGCTGTTAACTCAGGCCTGCCCTGAGAAGGTTTCGCTGTTGAGCAGCCGGATAGTACGGCTAATATTGCAGATATATAAACTAATCCTGATTTTTTCATTGGTCATCTCCTTAGACAGATAATAAACGGAATGAATTAGCAGTCCGTTTACATAATGCCCACGATGGACTTGGCCAGCTGCGCTTCCAGTACGGGTTTAGCCTCTTCAAATTTGAGGTTCACCTTATTCGCATTTGTGACCACGCGGGTCTGGTATTTGGCACGGTTGCCCTGTTCGGTACTGGTCTGCACTTTAACAGCAGAACTTCCCTGCTTCAGGGCCGCCACGCTGTCAGTGGTGACGGTTGCCTTGCTGCGCTCGGAAATCTGCAAATCGGTCACCATCGTGTAGTTGACGTCTTCCACCATCGCATCCGCAGCCATACCAATCAGGCCACTGGCCAGCCCCACACCCAGGGTCGCCCCGGCTGAGGTCGAGTTATAGGCGGTGATACCCGCTCCCAGAGCGGCTCCCATTGCGGCACCTTCATAACCGGTTTTCAGGAAGCCCTGTGATTCACGCAGGTCCATTTTCTCGGCTTTCAGCACGTTGGCCTGGATCCAGTAGTAGGCGCTGTCCGGTGAGCTGGAAACCCGGTAGCCTTTCGCGGTCAGTTCGCTGGTAATCTGCGCCTGCAGACCTGACATGTCCTTATCGGAAGTATTACGGATCTGCAGATAAACGGTCTTCTCGGATGACGGCTCCAGCCAGATAGTTTCACTCATCTGGGTTTTGACATCGAGATTACGTTTCTTCACGGCAGTGGACATGGCACCGCAACCAGAAAGCGCCAGAGTTGAAGCGACCAGGCCTACGACGGCTAATTGTTTTAATTTCATGAATTCATCCTGTGTATAGTAAAACATCCCGGTTAGTGCTTTCGCACTAACCAGAATGTTATCGGCTGATTTGTAAGGAAATTTACACTTGACGGATTAAAAAACCCGCGCTCAGTAGGATGAGGGCGGGTTTTTATTTACTGAATGGATGCAGATTTACTTAATTGAGGATTTTTTTTAGCTTATCAATTAGAGCGCCAACACCGTATTTAGTAACTTGTAGATTTACGATCAGGCTAGCAACGAATGTTGCTAAAAACATAATTATAGGAATTGAGAAGAGAAATATCTCATTTTTAAAGCACGCCAAACTTAAGGCCAGTAAGAGAATTACATATATAAAAACACCCTTAGCGAGTCCTTTTTTGAAAGTAGCGATCAAAGCGGTACTATTTCTAACCTCAACAGGAATTGAATGATAAAGGCTTACATATGGAAGAACTATTATCATTTGTGCGAGGCCAATCACTACTGACATATAAATGGGTATTGCGTCACCTGAAATAATACCATCAACTAATAAGTTAACGGACAACCCTTGTTTACTTAGGTTAGCGCAAACAGCCCAAAAGGTTATAGTCGAGAAAATGACTCCTATCAGTGGGATAACTGACGCTACTTTCAATGCATCCAATTTTGATGGTACTGGTCGATTCACATCTGCAACCCCATCTAATATTGCTTTAAAATCACGATTAACATCGTTGAAAGTTAGCATTTAACCCCACCTTTTCCTTAATTCTTCAAGGTTCTCTTTATGCATCTCAATTTCATCACGCTCAAGGAATGGCATTGCTTTCTGTTTCAGTTCCTCTATCTTCTTACCTTCATGAAACTGGGATTTAATGTTTTCCATCTCATCTTTAAATATATCACTGGATGCCTGAACAGTGGATCGATTTTTGCCAATTTCCCCAGCAGATTCGTTGATATTCTGCTCATTAGCAGATCTTTGTTCTGCGACACGACGCTGAATTTCATTTTGAGGCGCAAAACCTAAGCCCGACCGCTCTGCGAGCTTCGCCTGGTTTTCAGCAAGCGACTTTTGCATACCTTCGGCAGTTATGCGCCCGTCAGGCAGGTTCATCTTCACTGGCTCCGTTGTATGGCGTGAAGCTGGCTCCACTTTTTCCTGCTGCCCTGTTACCAGTTCTGCATGGTGAAGATGGGAATCTTCACGACCGGCAGTTTGCCCGGTAACGCCCGGTTGAGCCTGCTGACCGTTATGCTGTGCCACCGTTTGCTGCTGACCACTCGTTTCTTCAGAATTTACGCCGTGCTTCCCGGCAGGGTGTTGATCGCATGCAGCATCATGTGATTCATGCATCATGCTTTGTACGCTGCCGTCTGGTTGCACAGCTGATGTTTCGCGGGAAACGACCTGATGTGTCTCCACACCTTCCTGGCTATGGCCAACATTATCACCCCGACCCGCAACATGCCGCGTCTGCCCGTGACCGGAAAGGGTATTCGCTGTACCTTCCGCCTGATGCAGGTTATTCCCGGTGCCTGTAACTAGCTGCGATGAAGATGTGCCAGGATGGCCATCTGACGTGAGCAGTTTTCCGTTAGTCTCTGCATTACCCTGACCGGTTTGCTGTGTAGACGTGTGCAGCTGGCTGTCAGCTGTGTTCCGGGTCGCCGTCTGAATGCCAGTACCAGACGGTACGTGAACCGTATCCTGTACGGCATTGTCCACGCTAAGTCCAGACGACTCTCTTTGCCCAGTATTTCCCGGCACTATTGTTTGCCGCCCGTTCAGTTCTGTATCACCCCGGCTGCCGTCAGCTTTATGGTGGCCGGCGGGATACTGCTGACCGCTGTATGATCCACCCGGGTTCTGCTGGCTTTCGTGCGTGTTCCGGTTTGTAGTCAGCATGCCGCTTCCGGACTGCCCCTGAACCGCATCCTGTGACGAACTCCCCACATGCAGCCCGGAAGAGCGTTGTCCGGAATGAATTTCAGTAAGTGGCTGCGATCCGCCACGCTCTGCATGATCCCAACTGTTTTCCGTGCCCTGGCCGGCAGCTTGTCTCTGCTGAGTGTCAAACGAGCCAGGCTGGGTCTGCTGGCTTTCATGCGTGTTCCGGGCAGCGCTATGCATGCCATTACCGGGCAAGCCGGGAACCAATTCCTGCGAGGAGGTTCCGGCATTCAGGCCGGAACTGGTTCTTTGCCCGGACGACATATCGGTACGCTCATAAGATGTTGTCTGCTGGCCATTCGAATACATGTTGCCACGTCCGTCTCCTTTACCCGGGTAGCCGGACTGACCCTGCTGAGTATCATCTTGTTCGGTCCGGTACTGAGGACTGTCCGGATTGAACCGCGATGCGCCTGGCAACGTATTGCTTGCCATGCCCTGTGGTTCATCCTGCACGCTCAGGCTGTCTGAACCTCTCTGCCCGGGGATTATACCGGCGCGCTCAGAAGACAGGCTCTGTCTGCCGCTACCCTGCGGATTTTCAACATACTGGGCATTTACCGGTCGTTGTTCATGCAGCTGTTCGGAATGCCCATACTGATTACCCGAGCCGTTACGGGTTCCGGTCTGCATTCCGCCGCCGGTGTGGCCGGTCATTGAGGCCTGATACGGTTCCATACCGCTGCCGGATTGCGACGTGCCAGACGAGGTCTGCTGCCCTGTAACCGGATATTCATTTGCTTCACCCCCGCTGCGGGTACTACCTGCCGGCAGGGACCCTGCCTGATACGTACCGTTTGACACCGGCTGCTGTCCCTGACTGCTGTTCCCCGGTGAGTTATCGCGACCCGCATCTTGGCGAACGATGTGCTCACCACTGAAGGCAGCATGTTCCGCTCCACTGCTCAGGTCAGAGCGCCCCTGCTGATAATTCCCCATAATTTCGGGTTTGAGTCGTTCGTTCACAAACTCCATAGCAGCTTCCCGGGCAGAAGGCGCGCTGGTAAGCATGCCCTGTGCCTTATCACCGTATTTACCTGCAGCCCAGTCCACAAACTCCTGGGTGTAATTAGTATCGAGGCTGGCGCTCTGGTTCTGGGCCAGCGTGGCCATACGGCTGAACTCGTTACTTTGCGTGGAACTGGTGGTGTACTGATGGTACTGGCTCTGGGCATCATTCAGGGTCGAGGCAAACTGCTGCACATTGCTGGTCGCGGCATTCTCGCTATGGTTTGAACCATCTGTCACCCGGCTGCTGGTCACCATATCCATACCCTGGCGGAAGTCATTAACCGCCTGGCTGTTTCTGTCGTGACGCATATCCTGAGTATCGGAATGGGTTTCTTGGGTGCCGTGAGAGCTTCCGCTGGCACCCTTAACCTCGGCTCCACCATGTCCCTCAAGCGTCACGCCCGTTGCCCATTTGCCAATTTTGCCTAGCGCCTGATCGCCTGTATTAAATTTCACGCTCGCGCCGGCATTAACGCTGCCTTCAACCGATTTGGACATCAGCTGGTTATAGGCTTCCTGGGTGGAAATATTATTGGCTTTCGCATAATTTTCCGCCGCAGACATCATCATGCTGGCACCGCGCGTCGCGTTGGTGGTCTGGCTGTTTTCACTGCCCCGGGTCAGGCTGTCGCTGGTACCGGTCTGCCTGGACAGCTGGGAGAGCTGTGACCAGCCACTGGTGACGCTGTGGTTGTAACCATCCAGTGCAGTTTTAGCCTGCACATCTGACTGGCGTGCGGATTCCTGGAACCCACTGCTGGCCAGCTGGCTGAGCTTCATGTTCACCGGCAGATTCGACATCGCGCCGGAACCGTCAATGACCGTATGGCCACCGGACGTCATGGTCTGGGTGGAGCCATTATCCGCCTGCCACGTCTGCTGCCCCTGACGCTGCATAAGGTTAGTATCCATCTTGTTCTGGCTCACGTTATCCATCGACATATTGTTAAACGACCAGTTGCCATCCGATGCGGTCGCCGCCACACCGGCCGAGCCGAATGCCGCAGAACTGAGCACGCTTCCCGCCACCTGTGAGCCGATGGCTGAGGCCCCTTTGGTCAGGTAGAACGCCAGGATCGGAATGGACATCGCAAGATAACCGGCCAGGTTCGCCACATCCGAATGCTGCAGCGCCACCACGTCTTTGTTGGCCAGAACCAGCGCGGTTCCCCCTGTTTTCGATTGCAACCAGTAATTCGCGGCATAGTTCAGAATGGCGAACATGACCGGCCACATCTGGAAGTAAATAAATCCTCCCGCATACAGCTTCAGGGTGTTCAGGCCAAACAGACTGTGGTTGGCCGCGGCCAGGGCAATCATGAGCGGGAACAGGCACACCAGGATCAGCATCAGCAGTGACTGCGCAAAGGGCAGCGTTCGGGTGGCCAGAACATTACCGGAAGCCCAGCTGAGCCGCTGTTTCGTTGCCGCATTCTCGCTTGCCAGATTTAACAGGTTAGCCGTGTCTGACGAGCGGGCTGCAAACCCTTTTATCCCCTGGCGTACCGCGCTGTTGGTAATGTTGTTCTTCATGATCTGCGCGGCGCTCATGCCGCCCGCGTAGAAGTAGCCGTAGCTTTCTCCCATCGCATTCGCCAGCAGGACAGAGCCATTCACTTTCGTGCCAAAGATTTTACGCGCCAGCATGCTGAACGTGGCACTGCCGGGGTTGGCCTCCATATTGGTTAACGCGTGGATCTGCAACGCAGCGTCCCGGCAGGTCATAAACTCGCGTGAAAAAGGCGTGGTGTGAAAGATGCCCCGCAGCGGGCTTGGGCTACTGGTGATAAGCCCCATCGGATCGGAGGAATTGAGCAGCTGATTCACGGTGTATTTCTGATTAAGCAGGATGTCGCCAATCACGCAGTTTTCCACGTAGTCCGGCAGCATCTGTGCCAGCTCCGGATTTTGCGTGGTGAAGTCGCTGGTTTCCGCCACGATCTGCGAGCCGAACAGCATTCCCGTCTTGCTGTAGGTGACAGAATCAGGCCGCGCCATCAGGGTGTCGTAAACGGAGGACATTTTGAATCCCACACTTGTGGTCAGGGAGGCGATCGCGGCCAGACCCACCGGTACATTATCCGTTTTCCAGACCGCGGCCGGGTCTGAGATATCAATCACCTGCACGGAGCGTTTGGGTGCCAGCAGGATGGTGTTGATCAGCATAAAAATGGCCAGCCACTGCACAAACACCATCGGGTTACGTTGTTTTATAAAGGTCAGCAGTACCGCCAGCACCGCAAAGGTGCCGACCATACGCATCAGGGTACTGAACGTGTTCGTCCCGATCAGGGTGACGACGGCATCGAGCGCCGTTTTCCACATTCCCCCGCCATAGATTGTGTAAATCTCAAGCATCAGCGATCACCCCAGCGGTAGTTGCTCTGATACGAGCCAGAAACGATTGTGGATACCTGCTGCTGCAGGTACTGCATGTTGCGGTCAATGCCATCGAGCGCATTCTGATCGGCAGCTGACTGCAGCTTCATGTCGGCCAGCAGACCCTGGGCGTGGACCACGTTATCCCGCAGCCGGGCGGCTGCTTCTTCCGGAAAGTTCTTTCCGGCCAGCGACAGGCTCGCCTGCTTAACCAGCTCCTGGAGATACTGGATCATCAGGTCCTGGGCGATGAAATCGGACACCTGCAGCAGATACGTCGCGCTCATGCCCATGCTCTGGGCATTGGTCAGGTATTTCAGGACCGGCACCGATGTGGTATTCACAAACCCTTTCTCCTGATCGCTGAGCGCGGTGTCATACTGCAGTTTGAATTGCATAGAGAGCATCAGGTTTTTCACCAGGGTCACCAGGCCGTTGGATTCATTAATCGTCAGGTTGGTCACAGAAGGTGCAAGGCATAATGTCGTCTCATCACAGCCATAGACTTTCGCCGTTCCCCCGCGCATCAGCACTTTGATGAGGTCCCGGTTATCCACTAAGGGCGTCAGAATAGTGACACCCCCGGTGTTGTTGAAAATGATGGACCCGACCGTACTCATGACCAGTTCTTTCAGGGCGCGATCGCCGCTCAGCAGTCCGTATTTGCTGAGCGTGTCCCAGATGAGGTTTTTATTCTTCAGAACCTGATCCTTCTGCGCGTCACTGGCGCGTGCTGTCACGTTGTTGCCCTGCCCCCCTACGGTGCAGCCCTGACGGGAAGCCGCCCAGTCGGAGAACATATTCGTTTCGCCCGCAATGTCCTGACAGATTTTTTGCTGGGAAACCTGCGTCACCGGCCAGAGACCGCCGATGATGCCCTGGGCCGCCTGACAGGAACTCATGTTCGAGGAGTTCACGTCGCTGGCGAGTTTCTGCAGGAAGTCTTTTGCCTGCTTCAGCTCCGGCACCATCGTCTGCAGCCCCAGATCGAAGGCATACCCGGCCGCGTTACTCATGATTTGTTTCACAAAGCGCTGGATCTCTTCACCGCTAATCATGCTGAACGCCCCCAGATAGGCATCGATGCCGCCGCAGCCGGCGTTGAGTGATGGCAGCTGCATGGAGATAAGCTGAACGTTTTTAACGGGGTTACGCAGGTAGACTGAACCGCCGGAGAAATACCCGGCCGCCTGTCCCTGCCATGCCTCTGCCTGAGAGACGTTGCCGCTGTAGCCCAGACTGTTGAAAAAGCCGTTCAGATCGCCGTTCACATCGGCCTGTGCCGGCAGGGCGGCCAGCCCTGTCAGAAAAATCGCGGCGGCCGTCAGCCATGACTTAACCATACCGGGCCTCCTTTGAAGGCTTGTCTTTCAGTGCCAGACGCAGGGCATAATGTCCGGCGGTGGCAAGCATAAATCCGGCGCTCAGCGAGATGAACAGCAGGACCGGCAGGTCCTGAAGAACCATGATCAGGTCCGTCCGGGACAGGGCACGCAGGAGCCGTGCGGCGAGAAAACCATAGAATGACGCGGACACGAGCATCGTCACGCTGAAAAGCAGCCACACGCGCTCGGTACGCGATAACGCATACGAATTTGTAGTCATTTTGTAGTCCGGTTGTATTACTGAGGCGTGAGCTGGGAGCTGGCGGGCATCGGCGGTAACATGCGGGGATCGAGGTTATCCATATCGGCCTGGACCAGGCTGGCCATGCGGCTCTCCAGCGCCGGCATATCCATCACCCCCTGCGTCAGCGGGTACGCCTGCAGGGTATTGACGTTCACCACAAAGGCCGTTGGCGTGGCGATCGGCAGACCGTTACCGAAGAAGGTGACAATCTCATCGGCAATGGGTGACGCAGGGTCAGTTTTACGCGGTACCAGCGGGTGCGGATAGGACACATCCCCGCCGCCGTCCAGGGTGTACGGGTAAACCCGGATATTGTGCTCATCGGCCCATCCTTTCAGCTGCGGGTCAAACTTCGCGCTGTACTGGCAGTGGGCCTGCATAAAGAGCACCACCGCGTAGTCCTTCATGTTGGCCTGCCTGCCATCAGGCAGCTGCATCAGACTTGGGGGCGGCACAACCGGGCTGGCGGCAGGAGGAAGAGCAACTGTCTGGTCGGATTTTTTCGCTTCAAGGGCCATCAGTTCTTCCCGCACCCCGGCATGTGCCAGCACCGGCAGTACCATCAGAAGTGCCATCAGGGTTCTACATTTCATGGCCGGATACCCCATCATGCTTTGCCCGCTGTGCCCTGAAGGCGCGAATACCGCCCTGAACCACCATCCCGGCTGCGGCGGCCCACAGCGCATAACTCAGCCAGACCAGGCCGGTCTGTGTCATCGTGACGGACAACGTCATCAGCTCGCTCAGCACGAGCGCCATCATGCCCCAGAATATGAGGCCGGCAAAAAAACTAACGTTCATCATGGTGCTCCTTTTTATGCAGACCAGACGCATCGCGGTTGAGGATGAAAAGTGAATTTGACATGAAAGGCTCTCAGGAATTGGGTTTAAAGCCAGTGGCCACGTTGAGGAATCGCTTCGACAAATCGTCCTGGGTCATAAACCCCCAGGACAGCGCACGGTAGTTATTGCTGGCCGGATCCACGAGGAACAGGGCCGGGAAATGGGTGATGTTCATCGCGCGGGACTGCCCGGTATCCGGGCGGCTTTGCGGCAGCGTCGCGGCCACCTGACCGTCCACCGACACCGGAATAAGTGAAATCCCGTTTGTTTTCGCAAAGCTGGCCACCACGCCGGCCATCTGCACATCGATCGGGTCGCTGCCCCGGTAAAAATAGAACAGGCCATACTGCCGGGACAGCTTCGTGACCGCATCCTGCTGCTTCTGCTGATCCCGGGTCTGCACAAAGGGGGCCATGCTGTTGTAGTGCGGATATTCCAGGTTGTAATCCAGCTCCGGGTGGCTCAGCTGCGCGGCCGCAAAGGACTGGCTGAACATGGAGGCCCGGTCGGTCCAGAATTTCTGCCAGCGCAGAAACGTTGCCGTGTTCTCCCGGGTGGGATACAGGATGGCGCGGTTAAGCGCCTCCATTGTGTAACCCCGCAGCACCTTTGCCTGCTCCTGGGCGGACAGTTTACTCAGGTCAGGCAGCGTCTGCGGTGCAGGCGGCCGGGTTTTTTCAGGCCGCGACGGGGGATCTTTCGGCTCGTTGTACCAGAACCAGCCCGTAAAGGGTTTGGCTGGCGTGATTAACTCCTCAGCCACTACCGGCCTGCTGATAAGGGCGATAAACAGGATGCTCAGAAGACGTTTCATTTCCCTCCTCCCTGCTGATTGACCTGGGCGGCAATGCGGTCCTTGATCTGCTGCACCTGCGCGCTGGTATCCGGCACGCGCTGATTCTTCATCAGGTCTTCATAAAAATCGGAGAAATTAATCAGGTCAAAATTAATGGACTGCAGCTCCGGTACCGTAATGCCCCGGCAGTCCGGGTTGTCACCGCTGCCGAAACGCACGCCCAGCTGATCGCGGCGGCCCTGCTCCTGAATAATGCGTGCCAGTTTTCCGTCAAAGACACAGTACACCTGACTTTTCTGGATACAGGCACCGAGAACCTGATGATCGCAGCGCTCCCCGATGCTGACGGTAATTTTTTTGGCCTTCGCTTTTCCGATTGCCATTTCATCACTGTTACACGCCGACAGGCCTGCGTCCTGGCCCCATCCTGAGTCCTTGCAGCAGTTGGAGAAGCCGGCAAACGCCTTCCGGCAGCTCATTGCCCTGCCGGTAAAGGCCCTGACGTCAATCGTGCTGTTCGCGTCACGCACATTCTCAGCGGCAGAGGCCAGACCGGCCAGCTTCGCGACAGCCGTATCAAAGCCGCTGCTCCCTGCCCCGTTCGTGTCGTCACAGTCGCCTGACTTACAGATGTAATCCCCGCCACACAGCAGGCCGCCAGACTGGTGTGTGGTCTGGCACTGATACGTATAACTCATATGGGTACACTGCCCGTCCGTCGACTCGGTGCAGGTCTGTCCCGCAGTTGTGCAGGAAGGGTTGCTCATCAGCGTTCCGCAGTTTCCTGTTGAAGCAGAGGGGACAACATAGTTGTCCGTGTACTCCCAGCAGTCGCTGTAGACCTGATAGCTCTGGCCGTTGCTCTCGACGGTTCTGTTCCCGCCAGGTGAGGTGCAGGTCGCTGTGGTCATTGTGGCCCGGGACAAATCCAGGCCGCAGGACGATGTCCAGGTGACGTTCGGGACAAAAGTCGTTTCGGTGGCGTTCATAACCAGCACAAGTGTGAAGCCTGATGCGCCGGACTGAAAGTCAGCTATCTGCTCCCGGATATGCTTCTCACAGCGATTTTTGTTTCCGCTGGTACACCCGGTACTGTTATAGGTGCCGGCGGGTAGGGAGCCCCCCTTAGTCAAAGGCGTAGCGGGTGCTTCAGGCATCTCCCAGTCATACGCCTTCCCGACCATTGATTTACTGATGCCCCACCAGGAGATTTTCCCGGCATTCGTTTCGTGATCAGCCCAGTAAAAATGCGCGCTGATCACCGGACCTGATTCAGGGGCTATAAAACTAAAACTGAAGGAAGTACCGTTATTCGTGAAAACAACATCGCCATTAGCCGCCGTCAGCGTGAAGGTTTTCTGGACACTGGTGGTGGAGGAATACCCGCCGGCTGTTGCCGTTCTGGTACAGGCTTCCACGGAGGCCACATCCTTGTCGCAGCTGTAGTTCTGGAAGGTAGTTTTCGATACCGTCACTTCACTGCACTGTTGTGCAGTTCCGGTAAGCACCCCGTCGGCGCTGGCTTCCGCATTTTTACCGATGGTGATAAACGGCGCGTTTGGATCGATAGCCGGTACCGGATTGGTGCTTCCGGAACTGATAACCGACTGCGCAGCATCATTGCCCGAAAGTGCAGCCTGGCCTTTGCCAGCCAGCCCGCCGTCGCCCCCCGTGACGCCGTTGTAATACCCTTTTTCTGGCGGATTCGGTGTATACCCGGGAATGGCTCCCGTCACCGCCCCGGGATTATTGAGGCTACCGGTGCCTGCCCCGCTTTGGCTTTTGCCAAAGCTGGCCCCGGCATTAAACCCGTCATCAGCCGCAGCGGGGAGAGCCGGGAGTAACAGCAGTGCAATCAACGCAAGATGTTTCATTTACTGCCTCCCGCCAGAAGCTGCCTGGCCGTTGCCGCGCAGTCGCCACTGCGGGCCACTTTCTCCAGCGCCTCCTCCAGCGGCAGGCTGCCACGGATCACGTCATAATGTCCCGGGCAGGTCACAACCAGCGCCGGGACCACCCCGATGTGGTAGTCGCTGTACAGGGTGGGATCAATCTGCACCCCGACCGCCTTGTCCTCTTTGCTGAGTTCGAATATCGCCGCGGCCGTCCGGCGCATGTCGTTATTCAGCAGCCCCCGGATCGTCGCAGGGATACTGAAACGCCGTCCATCCTGGAGCATGGGCAGCAGCCCCTCACGGGGAATACCGAGACTTACAAAGTAAATGGCCGGAAACGTACCGCGCTCAGCCTGCCCTGACTGCTGTGCGGCTATCTCACCCTGCAGACGGCTAATCAGATCGTTCTGTGCGGCCGGCAGGGTCACTGTCTGCTCGCCCAGGGTATTTTTGAATGCGCTGAATGCCTTTTCCTGCGAGGTGATCCATGCCTTATCGTGCGACGTGAGTTCAGCGGGTTCACTGGCCCCGGAAAAAGGCGTGCAGCAGGTCAGAACGCTGAAGAGCAGCGCCCGGAGATGAGCTGTTTTCATATTCAGTCCTTACAGAAAGACGCAGTTACGTTTGCGCCAGAAGAGATAGCCGAAGTTCTTTTTGGAAGAGGGGGAATTGTGCGTGGTACCCCACAGCTGGGTGCTGGCCCCGAAGGGATGGCAGTTGCCGGTTTCGGGATACATATTGACCATCTGATAACGCCAGCGCTCCTTCGGGATGATCGGTGAAGGGTACTGGTTACAGACGGCGCTATCCGCCCCGACAGAGTTCCAGACCAGACCTTCCCTGTGCATCTTGAACGCCATCCGCTCGCTGACCAGCAAAGACGACTCAAGGGGGGAGAACTCTCCGCTGGTATACCCTGTCAGGGGATAAATGGATCCCTGGCTTCCGGCACACCAGAACAGCGCGGATACCGGCACCCCGGCGGAACTCGATACGGCATCAGCCGCGCAGGCCCCCTGGGCGACCAGGTTACCGAACAACGCCGCTTCCGGGTTAATCAGCATCGACAGCGTGCTGTCATTCCAGAGGGGATCCACCTCCGACAGATACGCGATATCCATATCCCCGGTCTGCAGGCAGCCGAGACTGGTAATGATATTGAGCCAGAAAATGAGCGGATATTTATACCAGTGGACATGGTAGAACGTTCCGGCAGCAGGCCGGTCACTCTGGCCCGCCGTTCCGGTCCCGGTTCGCCCGAGATTGATTTTGAACCCGCCCATATTGACCATGACGCCCGGCTCACGGGTAACGTCCACCATCGCCATCGGCTCCCAGAATCCGATAGCCAGGCCAACACGGTACAGCACCCCGACCGGGCAAATCTGGATGGGTGATGACGGGTTTGCGCTATCCCGCTGCGGCCCGGAAGCCAGCTGAATATTGCCGAGTGACATCGGGAACAGGCATTTCCAGCACACATCTGATATGGGGTTAACCCAGCGCCCGTCACCGGCATTGCTGGCATGAGCCGCAGGCGCAGGCGTCAGCGCCCACAACACCAGGGCAAGACAAAAGGCAGAAAACCGGGAACAGGATTTCATGGTAATCAACTCCGTGACAGCCGCAACCACCAGACGGGTGAGAAGGCCAGTGATAAAAACGAATGGATTGTGGCTCAGTGCGTGGCGGCTTTTACGATGATGGCCAGACGCTGTTCCCGCGACATTTCGTACAGGGCGAGAATAGCGCCGCGAAGCACGGATGAAGGGCTGTACAGCGGGTTATCGGTGAGAATTTCATCCAGCCGCAATGCCGAATGTTCGTCATGGCGTACCGCTGTGATGGGAGAAGTCCGGCCCTTTTTACGGTCAGGGTCTTTTTTCATGTCGTTACCTTTTCGTAATGAGAATAAAGCGGGACGGGATCAAGCCCGCTGGAAGGGGGAGTGGAGAAATAAGGCTTACTGAGACCGGGTGATGTACCAGCCCTGCCGCTCACTGCCCCGGATAAGCACATTAAGCCACATGCCGGTGTACCCTTCTTTCGTTGCGGCATCTTCGCAGGCGTTCATCGCCTGCTCAGACAGGGACGGTGAGGTATACCCCTGACGCGCCCGGAATATCTGCCGGCTGATGACACGCCGGTCGGTATCCGGCAACGCCATGCGCAGCGATTCGTTGCGCGTCAGTTCGTAACCTGCCGCAAACAGGGCCTTTTCCATTTCAGCCAGCATTACCTGGTAATACTCCCGGTTGGCGAAGGTGTACATGGCATCGGCATGCTGGCCACTGCCAAATGCCGGAATGACAGGTTTTACCTCCCGGCAACGCCTGTCACGCCGCGCCTCTGCAAGATACTGCAGCGCCAGCCACCCGCCTGTCAGCAACACCACCGCCAGGATACCGGCCAGGCTCTCACTTTCGCGCAGGCACGCCATCACGCCCTGCAGGCCATCAGCGGGAGCCAGGCAGCGGATCACAGCCATAAGCCCATCTCCGCCATTTTTTCCCGGATAAGCCCGACGAGGTATTCAGGGAAACGCTCATCCCGGCTTTCCGGTTCGACCAGCTCCATGTCGTTTTCACTGAGCCACCGGAACCAGGCCTGGGTGGCGAATACCGGGTTCCATGATTCAATCTCCGGATACAGCGCTTTCAGTCGTTCCGCCGTCCCCGGGCGGGTGATTCTGTTTGCGGGTTTGCGCTTGCGGTCATTGCCGGGCACGGCGTTGCGCATTTCGGGGAACAGGTCACCCAACGTTGTCGATGTCATTTTTTTGCTCCTGATACCGGAATTTCTTCCACTTTCAGCACGCGTCCGTCGCGTGAGATACGGGCGGGGATACGTTCAAAGCCAAACTTGCGGGTCAGCACACCGGCCTGATCAAAGAAGATGCGTTCATCCAGTGCATCACTGACGTCTTTGATATTGCCGTTCACCAGGATCACCTTAAAACTCACCTGCCCGGCGATCTGCTTTTTCACCCACGCCAGCTGCTCTTTATCATCGCCATCAATGAAGAACAGCACCTGGTTGTAAGGCACTTTGTCCAGCGGGTTCACCTGGTCACCCTTGCGGGCAATCAGGTTGCCCTGCGTGTCGGTAATGGTTTCCCTGACGGTGAAGGTCGGGTCAAACGAAAACGCACGGTAGTCTGTCGCGGGCGACAGGCCCTCCACTGGTGTCGGGCGAACGGCATGCTTTTTTACCCGCTCCGTTGCCTCTTCCCTGAGCCTGTCCAGTTCCCCTGACTGTTCCATGCCCTGCAGGCGGCTCTGAATAAACAGCAGCATGTCCTGCTCGGCAGGCTCGAAGACGTTGCCCCAGGTTCCCAGGTCTTTCGCCCCGCAGCTGGCTGACAGCGTCAGCAGCGCCAGGACCGTCAGCAAGTGTTGTACTTTCACAGCCCCTCCTTCACCCGCCGGGCGATATCCTGCTGAATCTCTGCGGTGATATCCGTCTGCGCACTCATGACCGCCGGCTTCACCAGAATGATGCCGTTATGGTCAGCCTGCCAGGCATCCAGGCTGTCTGTCAGCGCCGCATTAAAACGCGTCGTCAGCAGCCTGGCCTTGTCCTCATCCATCTGCAGCCGGGCCGACTGCTGCATAAAGAGGTCAACCGTGCCCTTCATGTCGAACACCACCACTTCCGGCGTGGCGCTTTTCATCACCACACAGGCAATCCCGGTCAGGACGAGCTGGGAGACCAGCACATACGCCGCCATTTTTATCCCTCTGGACGACAGTCTGCGGGTCAGTTTCACGCGGGCTGTCTGGTCGTACTGTTTCTGGTCGTCTGTCATGCTGCTTTCACCCACTCTTCCAGTTCACGAAGTTCATCACCGAACTTCTTCTCAGCCAGCAGATACGCGGCTTCCTCTGACGTGGCACCGGCCTTCTGCGCGTTCTGCATATAGGCGAAGTCCTCACCACGCGAACTGAACATGGCGCGCGTAATGGGGTCGACAAACAGACGGTGGAACGAGCTGAACTCGCCGGCACTGATAAGCAGGGAGCTGTAGCCGGTCTGCAGGGCGGGCTGGAAGCCACGGATAACCTCTTTTTCCATGTCCGAGAACTGATCCGGGTTGTCGGAGAGGTACTGCTTGAACGCCCTCGCATCCTGCAACAGCGTGATTTTGGTTGAGCTGTTGTTCCAGGCGGCTTCCGCTTCCTTACTGGCACTGAAGTCCTTGATACCCTGGGTGATGGTGATGAACGAGCCGCGGTGACGGCGCACGGTGCGGTAGCCGGTTTCGATAAAGCGTGCTGCGTGCGGGTTGGAGCCACCGAGCAGTCGCCAGGCTTCGTCGATGATGCAGACTTTCTTCAGATCGCGCGGGCTGTGGTACATCTTTTCCTGAATCGCCAGGATGAGCGAGAACAGGATGGAAGACAGCAGCTTCGGCTTATCCTCAAGGCTCAGCAGCTCCAGCACTGCAAAGCGCGTTTCGCCATCAAGCGTCGGATTGTCAGCGTTGAAGTATTCGCCGTCCGGCCCCCAGGTGCAGTAGGTTTCCAGCAGCATGGCCAGTTCCGCCAGGCGGCTGATGATGGTCGGCTTGTCGGCAAACGCGCCGTTCACGTCCGGATGGGTCAGGTAGTTATGAACGTCATCGATGCGGGCACCCTGCTGCTTTTTCTCCCAGGCGTCCATCACCGCCTTCTGCAGAATGGCCTCACACACTCCGTCCAGCGGCTCAGTAGGGCTGGCCAGCACCGTCAGCAGACGGACAATCCCCTCAGCGGAGTGCTTGATGTCTTTAACGTTGGCAAACGGGTTAAACCGCAGCTTCGCCCCGTCAAGATACACACCGCCGGCCTGCTGACAGTAGTTCTTGTAGCTGTCGCCCATATCGATAACCCAGGCGAAACCGCCGGCATTCAGGACGTCGCGCAGAATGCCCTGCGTCAGGAATGACTTCCCGGCCCCGGAGGTCCCGGTCACCGCAATATTGAAGTTGGTGCTGCCGTTCTCCTCCCCGAACATGTCAAAGAACGCCACCTGGTTGCGGTAGGTGGGCAGCGGCATGCCCACGTGCGACAGCTGGCGCTCAGCCACCACCGGCATCAGGTTCACGGCATTCCACGATTTGCAGCGCAGCGTCGCCCCGGTCATTTTCAGGTCCTCCCACATCCCCTCCTGCATCATGAACGGGAAGCAGGCCAGCCAGTTACGCATCTGCTGGTACTGCACCGTCACCATCTCCAGTTCGTTCTTACGGAACACGTTCACGGCGGCCAGTTCACAGGCCTGCGCGTCCGTATTGTTATCCGGGGTGAACAGCGTGAGGTTGAGATAGGTACGGCAGAAGGCGATCTCATTGCTGGACAGCTGCTCGCGGTTGCGCCGCCACTCATCTGCCGCGCGTTTGGTTCCCGGGAACAGCTGGCCGTAAGCCGAGGCGGCTTTCTTGGACAAATCCATGTCCTTGCGCAGCGCCTCGTTCTGTGTGGCGGTCTGCTCCTCGAGTTCTGTGGTCCAGGTGAGCATAAACGGACACGGGATCCCCAGATCCGGGAAGCGCAGGTTCTGCAGGTTATCGGCCCCCTGCCACAGGGCGAACCGCCGGGGGTTTTTGTTGAGCTGCATGTTGATCACCCGGCAGGTTGACGCCGGCAGGCGTGTCCCTCCGGCATCAATACTTTCAGGCAGTTCAAGGCGAATATGCGACGGGCGTACCCGGACATCGATGGACGGGTCAACAACCTGACGGTTGAGCTTTTCGTCCTCGTTGTACTCACCGCTGGACGTCATGACCTGATCCTGTCGGTAGTTCAGCATCTCGCGCATGGCAGACAGGAACGCGTTCACATCCGTGTTCATGGAGTCGATACGCGCTGCGCTGAGTGAAACGCGGATGGTGTTACGCACCTGCACCAGGTCATCCATGATCTGCTGGGTAAAGCGTTTCGCGGGTTTACCGTACACAATAAAGATGCGGTAGTTTCGCAGATACAGCGGGTATTCCCGCTCGTTGGCCAGTCCCTTCAGCGCCGAGCGCTCCCAGAACGCGCGGGTGATTTTATTGAGGTGATCGGCCATCTCACCCTTCCACATGTCGGTGCTGACGCCACGGGAAATACGCTCCCCGACACACTTGCTGGCCAGCAGAATGACGCTGACCGGCGTTTTGCGCGGCAGCTTCTTGCGCAGCATGTCATCGAGGGCGGCGATCACCTGCTCGTTTGCCCCCGGCAGCGGCGCGGCCTCCAGGATAAACCCGGCGGTACCGGCATTCACGAACAACTCGTTGGCCTCATCGTAATAGCGGTACGGCAGGGCGGCGACCAGGGACGGATAGCCCCATGTCTGCTGAAGGTTGGCCCGGGCCGCCGCCGCCCCGTCCTCCTGCTTCCGGCCTCTGACCAGATCCATCAGGCTGTCGACGACGTTCATTCCCCGCCCTCCCCAATCACGCGATAGCTCTCATCCCAGTGGGATTTGTTGCGGACAAACTCCACCACTGAGGGCTGGTGAAAGTTGTCATCAGTGTCCACCCAGGGGGCGATCCACAGGCGCTGGGTGGCATCCGGAATACGTTCAGCCGTTACGCGGCCTGCCGTGTTAGCCCGGGTCACTGTCGTCAACGGCGTGACATAGCCGGACGTGACACGTGGTGTGCCGGTAAGGCCCGCATCGCCGGACGGCGCGGTCGTCAGCAGACGCGGTGCAGGCCTGGTGGATGGGGTTCCGGTTGCTGCGACAGAAACAGGACGCCACGGATTAACAGCGGGAGCCGTGTTACGCAGTGCCGGCAGGGTTTCACCCGCAGGCTTTTTTGCAGCTTTATCGGCAGTCAGGTCGTCCAGACTTTTACCCTGTGCAGCCAGTTTGTTAGCCTCACCGGTGGTCAGGCACTGGTCGGTCGTCGTCTTGTTGCAGTCGAAATCAGAATTCATACCGGCGCAGCCGGTCAGCGCGCTGCACAGCAGTGCAGCACCCATCAGTGTTTTCATGGGGTAACTCCGGTTTTAATTAAGGGGTGTTCAGGGAGGGATAATGCTCAATACGGATTAACTGTCGATGCGATTCACAACAATGAAAAGTGCCTGCAACAAAGTGCTTGCGGCCACGCCGCCAAAAAATAAGTCCAGCGTCAGAAAGTTCAGGTTCATCTGGATGAAGCCATAAACACTGCCCAGTATCAGCATCACGATCCACGGGATGACTGAACCGAACATAAGGGGCAAGTCATCGTCTTTTTCAAAGGCATAGCCACTAAAGAACACGAGGAACACGTTTATGAGCAGGAATACTCTCCAGTAGACCCAGCCTTTATCACCCAGGCCTTTAAGATTGAGTGTTGCCCACACTGTTAGCTCGATGGTGAATACCAGGGCAGGAATAAGGGTATGGCGATAGTTATACAGGATTTGCTTCAGTGACAATTTTCTGACTGTCGTTGTCATTTCATCTCTCCAGCGCTAAACATACGTAAGTCACTCAACCGACCTTATAGCGCCTGACTGCTGGCGAGTGGCCAACGGCCTGGAGTGCTGCTCCCGGTTCAGATAAATGTCCCCTCTGGCTTGCGAAAGGTTTTCTTTCTGCCATAAGCGGTGGTCGTCACCCTTGCCCTCTAAATTGACTTCCTGCCGTAAGTAGACAAACGCATCCACAATCCGTCCGAGATAGTCATCAACAGAATATGCATAGCCCCGTGCCGGGCTGTCATAGTTCTGCGTTAAGGGCATGTGGGCATCGTGGAGAAAATGTCTGAAATCCTGTTGCGCCTTCCAGGCCGGATAGTTCCCGGCATAAAAATAAATATCGTTAATAAATTTCGTATAAGGACTCAGAAGCTGTTTCAGTTTCTTGTTTTCTGCATATACCCCTCTCAGTTCGTCTTCTGTTATGCCCCCCAGGGCTTTAATCAGCAATCGTCTGACCCGGTTCAACATAACTCCCCCCTTACCTGTCCAACCTCAATGGCTGGCCCTGTGCTGGTTTCAGCATCGAGCCATGCCCGCAGATCATCCTGTTGCAGCTTTCCGGCTACCAGCATGGCCATGCATAAACGGTGATACGCTCCGGGATCCTGCGGCCGGTAGACCTTAAGCTTTTTGCCGATGACCGCTGGCCAGTCGGTGGATGAAAGGGAGGCCATCGCGAACGCCGCCAGGCCGACCAGCACCGTATTGAGTCCGAAAATACACAACGTCTTCTGGTTAGCCGATAACTCAGCCAGGAAGACAAGCAAGGCACCGGCCAGAATCATCCCCCCGCTAAAGTACAGGCTGCATATCCCGCTCTTTTCACTCCCGGACCAGGTGCGCCAGTCATTCTGAATCGCCTGCAGCAGCGCCCTGTTTTCAGGGCTGTCTGTCACACTCATCTGAGCCTCCTCAATTGATGGTGTCACCGAGGCGCAGCTGGCTCGCCTGACGCAGTACGTCATCCGGGTTGATGTTGCCGACGGAAGTGGTGCTGGTTGTCGTCTGGCTGACGGGTTCCGGGGCAACAGCGTTCTGCGCGGCGGTACCGGCTTTCTGCAGTTCCTCTTTCGCCTTCTCTTCCTCAGCATCTTCCAGCGTTTCAAGACGGAAACCTTCCTGGAACACCACCGTGACACGGTTACCCGCACCAATATCAATCACAGGATGGTATTGCTCGGCGCGTTTGATCCAGTACTGGCTCAGGGTGTCAGCAGCCTTGCTTGCCCCGCCGCCGAACCCCTGCTTGAACACATCACCGGCGCTGACATCTGCCGTGGCACCGAGTCCGACAGATGGTGTGGCGGCAGACTTGATACCTTCACCGAAGCCGGACAGAAGACCGGCAGCACCGGCGTAGCCGACAATCATGCCGTTACGCATGACCGGTTTTCCACGAATGCCTCCTTTTCCCTGATAGCTGACGTGACCATTGAACGCCATATCGACGTGCTTGCCATTTTTCAGCACGCAGCTGATGGTTTTCGTGCGAACCTCACCGCGTTCACTGGAAATATCCCCCCAGATTTCACCCACCACAAAGCAGCCCTCTGCGCTGTACTCTTTGTCGTTTGGCATCTGGATGCTCCCCAGCAGGCGGAACGTCACGGGACGGGTATTCTGCTTGCCGGTCACGCTGGCGTTGGCGTCGGCACCTTCAATCATGATGGCGTCAGAAAAGGAGCCGGACGGGATCCAGGGTAACTTCGTGGGTTTCTTTTTAAGCTTATCGTAGCTGAAGGTGGCGGTTGTCAGCCCGCCGCTCATATGCTGCCCGCTCCCCCCCGGATAGAATCCTGCGCCTTGCCCTCTGTTCAGCGTACCAGTGGCGGCCGGTGCGCTTGTGGGGGTGACGGTGTAGGCATCGGGTCGGGGCTGGCCTGCAGCAACCGGCCCCGGCAGTGGAATGCCATCCGGACCGGCAGGTGGTGTCTGCTGGCCGGATGATGTGGTGCCCGGGGGGGTTCTCTGCAGCTGCTCAGTCAAGCGCTGGATTTCCGCATCCTTGTCGGCCAGCTTCTGCTCCGTGGTGAGTTTGTTCTGGGTGACCTGCTGTGCAAGCGTGCCCAGCTGTGCCTCGAGCGCGGAGGTTTTTGCCTGCTGCTGCGCCAGCGCGGACTGGGCAACCTGCTCGTTAAACGCGGCGGTAACGACGCCCGCCATATTGGGGGCGGCGGCAGGAGCAACCTGCTTTTGTTGTTCCTGGTGATGTCCGTACCAGACCACGCCCCCGGCCGTGGCGGCGCCGGTGAGAACAACGCCCGCCAGAATGGCGAGCTGGGTACGGCGGGTTTTCAGGTTTTCATTCAGACTCATGAGTGTGGCGCTCCGTCATCCGAGAAGACAATCCAGGCATACCCCTCGCCACCTGCGTAAAGCTGATTTTGCGAAAGCATTACTGCCCTGACGCCCCTGAGCCAGAAATCCCGTTCACGCAAACTCTGC
Source organism: Leclercia sp. (assembly GCF_036780805.1). Taxonomy (NCBI): domain Bacteria; kingdom Pseudomonadati; phylum Pseudomonadota; class Gammaproteobacteria; order Enterobacterales; family Enterobacteriaceae; genus Leclercia; species Leclercia sp. The sequence continues at coordinate 135,959 of NZ_DAIQCE010000010.1, forward strand.
GTCACGTTTCCGGGGTTGGTCATGCGAAAGCGCACTACCCGAAGATGATGCCCCACAAACTGACGTTCCGGCGTGAGACGAACTCCGGTCGGGGGCGAGTAGGTTTTCATACGACTGACCGGGTATTCCGTGTAGTCGTCCGGAACCTGGCCATTAACAACGGTACGCGCCAGGGTGACCAGCGTTTTTTCGTAGGTCTGTCCTTCCTCCCAGGTTCTGGCGTCGTCGTTCTTACGCACGGGAGGAGAGAGAGGCGTAAACCGCAGCGTTTTACCGCTCCCTGGCTGGGGCCTGACATTCAGGCTGAGTGATGAACCGTGATCGGTCTGGATGAACAGTGTGAAGTTCTGCCCGACAAGCGGGGACAGAATAAGGGCACCCTCTTCGGTGGTGCTCTGGTCATAGGCACCGGAGGGTCCGCTGATGCTGGTAATCAGTTCCCCGTCGACAACAACTTTATTGGGACTGTTATTGCTGAGACTGACATTAAAGGCGGCGTCATTCTCAAACGGGATGGCAGCAGGGGCGGAAGCGGCCCGGAGGCCGCTGGTAAATAAACCTGTTGCCAGTAACACAGCAGCAGCTGCCGGTGAAATGCGGTGATTCATGGGCAGTCCTGTCAGTTAGTGGTGGTGACCGGTTGCAGCTCCGAGAAGTCCAGAAGGTTAACCTGGCCGTTCTCGTAACGTATTTTGAGTCGGTAGCGCTTTTCCTGGTCGGCCAGTGGTGTGGTAATGGCTCCGTTGGTGGTGGAAGATTTCAGCGTGCCGTTGAACTCGACCACACCAGGTTCTGCCATTACGCGAACTTCACGGGTATCAAACCGGGTGGTGATGCCTCCTTTTTTGATGCGTTCCGCTTCAACATCCAGTGCCTTTTTTAGGAGGTCACGTTCAGTTGAAGGGACAAACCCGAGCAGCATCTTCTGGTTGTTGTCGATGTTTTCCGGACTCACGTTCAGCCGCCAGTAAATAAAGGAGGTGGCAAACATGGTCATGCCGGAAGCATCGGCACCAGAAGAATCGGAAGCGAAAGGCTGGTTATAGGACATCGGGGTGGTGATAGTTTTCTGGGTGGTGGCGAAATACCATGCCAGCGACCCCGTCAGTACATTTCCCGCCCCCAGAAGAAAGACTAAGGAGGAAAGCCCAATAAACGCATAACTAAGCTGTTTATCACGCTCACCTTTAACCTGTAACTTCATGGCGATTAAGCTCTCCAGTGTCGGAAACTGGAATCAGGTATCTGGCGAAAGGCGACTTTGAATAACAGAGTTGGAAGATACCAGTAGCAAAAATTCAGCAACCAGTATGACCCCTGCCCTTTTTTCAGATACCTGACCAAGGCCCACAGCAGGCCCGCAATTACGGTAAGCTCAGTTGACATATCATTGAGTACACCGAGCAAAATCAGGGGTGCCACAATAATAAGTTCATCGAGAGGTAAACCTAAATAACGGTCCTGCTGATTGAGCGTTTCCGGGAAGTAGTATTTATCTTCTTCCCCACTCATCTTTTAGCTCGCGATACCGAAAGCAACACGGGTAAAGATAATCGCCATAACGATACCGACGAATACCAGAGGAGAGCGGGCCTTAATATAAATGAAAAGCCCCATGATGATTTCGGCAATATAGAACCATTTCACCAGAGAGGAGCCTGAACCAAAGGTGCTGTTCACGGTGGTTTGCTGAGATGAAAGTAAATCTGTACCTGCCGCCAGTACCGGATGCGCGACCATAAGTGAAATTAAAACCAGGCCCCCGTTTTTGACGAATTTCTTTAACTGGCGGTTTTCACGCGCCTTACTGAATAAAGACGCTACCGCCCGTCCCTTCACGATGTTAAGGGCATTACCTTTAATGGACATGCTTGTTTTCTCCGAAGTAAACAAAAGTGATGTGCGCAAGTCGTTGTTTACGCACGCGATATTGTCCCATGACCTCAAAAAAAAAAAACTGTGACACATGTCACACTTTTAGATATCTTTCGGATTTATCTGAATATAGAAGTGCGTAGGCTTGATTGTCTGGCAGGTGGCTGGATTGCAATGGGGATCTACAGCTATGAAAGTTAAAGAAAAAATGTGGGAAGGCCGTGGCCGTCCGCGCAAGTTCCAGCCGGGTGAAGCGGTGGAATGGCGGCTGCGTATACCGGATAATTTGCTAATGGAGTTACGGATATGTGCCAGGGCAGGGAAAAGAAGTGTTAACGATGAAATTATTGCCCGCCTTTTATTATCCCTTAATTACCAGCCTGATGTACCTTTGATAAAAACTGCAGATGCAGAAAAGCTGATTTCTCTGGCTGTGAAATTTGAGTTATGGCTGAATGGATTGCTGGATGCAGGGAGTGAAGGTACGGAGGCAGAAAATAGTAACCGGCCCCATGATGAACTACTCTGGATGTGGCGGGAGGGCACAAGAACTTTACTTCCCGGGAAAACCACAGGTTATAGTATGCGTATTCCTGAAAATCTTGCAGAGGAAGTCAGGACAATGGCCAGGGTGCATGGCCGCAGTCTGAATGACGAAATGCTGACACGACTAATGACTACGCTGGGTTATTTTACCGCCCGCGTTCTTGACCAGAACGAGGATGCGCAGGCGCTGAAAGTGCTGTGTATGGAGTTTGAAGTCTTCTTAAAAGAAAAAATATCTGATGCGGAGAAGAGCGGGCTGCCCTGGGATAAAAACAGCCCTCAGTGATCGATGGCGGCCGGATTGATTTGGCCGCCAGTAAATTTTTACTTAGAGACAAAATGCTGATTACCTGCATTATCCTCGGCATCGTTAATTGCGCTGATGCTTTGATTAACCAGCTCATCCAGCGACCCTCTGTATTGTTCACCTTTCACCGAAACAAAAATTTCAGATACAAGAGCAGTTAAAATCATAATTCCTTCCCGGGAACCGGACACTTTTTGTATCAGGTCACGACGAAACCCTTCAAGGTCAAAGACTGATGCTTCATCTTTAGATTTGTAGACCATCAACCCCAGACGAACGAGTTCATTAACCATAGAAGAAAAGTTCATGTCTGAGGATGTTGCGCCCTTCTGAATCTCAATATCAAGAATATCCTGAATTTCGCGGTCTATCTTATCTTTAAAGTAGATGTTCTTACGAGGCATCTTATTTTCCTGTAGTTTTCACACAGTGCCTGATGCAGCACTGCAAGGTTGTAATTTGTCTGTGAGTGGCTATGCCTTATCGGCCCATTAAATAAGACAGAGCGAAAATGATGTGTGCTAATCCGGCACTATCATGTGTGCTAATCCGGCACCATTGGGTGTGGGGATACGGCACTGTTATGTGTGGGGTTCCGGCACTGTTTCATTTTAAGTTACTCTAATTATTAACTACACACAATCCCCACACTTTACAGTGCCGTTACAGGCACTGCTGTGTGTGTTAATCCGGCACTGCAATGTGTGGGGTATGACACACCTTTTATGCCTATACACTTAAATCCCGCATTACAGGTTATATTATCCTACTGAATTTAAAGATAAAATCTGCAAGACAACGTCTTGCGTGGGGTGTGATGTTTTAAATGGTTAGTAAAGAGCGGCTCTGATATACCTGCTCCGGTCTGGTTTTGTTTATTGTGGGCGGTTGGTAAACATGTCACTAAAAGCGCTTCCGCGCGTTTGTAGGGAATTAACTTGATTCCGGTGATCTGCCGGGGTATTTTTTAGAACACCTTCCACAGCGCCTTATATTTCGCTAATAGGCATAAACATGAAAATATTGTTGTTCCCTTCAGTCCTGCTGATGATGTCATTGTCTGCGGGTGCGGCTCCTCAGATGTGCTTTGACCAGGCAGGGAAGGATTACCAGATTGACCCGCTGTTGCTGATGTCAATTTCTATTAAAGAAAGCAGACTGAAACCAAAGGCGATCAACGGATCGAATCGCAACGGCACAGAAGATGTCTGCGGTATGCAGGTGAACAGCTCCCATTACGGGAAGCTTAAAGATTTTAATATTAACCGGGAAAGGCTTTTAAATGATCCGTGTATTTGTGTTTACACGGGCGCATGGGTTCTGGCGCATAACTTCCAGTCTTACGGTAAAAACTGGGACAGCGTGGGAATGTATAACACCGGTCCGAACAAAAGGATGATTGATCGCCGTCGTGCGTATGCCCGTGATATCAAAAATATATATCGGGTGTTACTGGCCAGAAAGGATATTCTTGCACAGCGTGCCGGGAGTTCTGGAGAGGTGGTCAGCGGTGCCGGGGTACAGACGGATTCGCTTTCGAAATTGACACAATAAAAAGCCGCTCATCAGAGCGGCATATTTTCAGGCCTTCAGCTTTGCAAATTCTTCCGCCATTTTCCACAGCGCCTGATTCAGTTTAATATCACCATCAATGCCGGTGACTTCACGCGTTCTGGTGCGCGATCCTTTCGCCGTCTTACCGGAAATCCCGCCCTTGATCACGTTTTCCTGAATACGGTTAAACGTGGTCCATAAATCGGGGCTTTTGTCTTCCCAGCGACGGGACTGTAATAACTGGTCAGGAGTGACAGGGGAATGACCGCCATCATATTTGTATTCCAGCGCAGCGGCGCTTAAAAGACGCTGTTCCGGCTCCGACAGCTGGATGCCTTTCATCAGGTCAATATTTCCAGAGACCGTATCGAAGGTTTCCAGAACGGTATAAGCACCCTCAATAACCTGCCCCACAATATCCCCTTTGTGAGGGACTTTAATCTCGCCAAAATTTTTCCAGGCGACCAGACCATTTGTGCAAATCTGACGGAACATGCCGGGGATCATTTTGTAACTGCTGGAGCCATCATGGCTGTTCAGCAGAATAATTTCCGGGACTTCTTTACCCGCGATTTGATCATGGCGACGCAGGCGTAATAAGTGTTTGGTGAACTCACGTTTTTCAACATCGCGGGTTCGTGACTGCGTGGCATAATAAGGCTGGAAACCTTCTTCACGCAGGCGATCCAGAATTTCAATGGTCGGGATATAGGTATAGCGATCTGAGCGTGATTCATGTTTCTCGGCAGAAAATGCGCTCGGCACAATACGCTGTAATTCGTCATTGGTCAGCGGGCGGTTCTGGCGAATTGAAGTAGGTGCGCGGTAACGGTTTGCAAAGCTGATCATAATATTCCCCTTTAATTAGATTTGACTGAAGTTAAAACACGGAAGAAATTTTCTTGCGGCAGCGTAATAGCGACCGGCCAGCTGTCCACAATCCAGATCGAAACACGTTCATCGCTGTATTTATTCAGCATGATCATTTCAAGGCCGCATGCTGGCGGTGTGAAAACGGCTGGCTGCGGTTCGCCTTCGGTTGCTGCCAGTACCCAGCAAAACAGCTCGGTAAACTGGGCAACGGAAAGGGTTGAATCACATCTTCCGGAAGATTCTTGAGCGGCGGTTTTGACGTTGACGTTTCGTGTGTGCATCCTGGTTTTCTCCTGTGGTGATGGTTGTCC
>NZ_DAIQCE010000011.1:0-93417 GCF_036780805.1 Leclercia sp.
CGACCTTCGGGTTATGAGCCCGACGAGCTACCAGGCTGCTCCACCCCGCGTCCGTGGAAGCGCACTATACTCTGCTGACTTTTTGTTGCAACCCTTTTTCGTAAAAATCACCAAATTAGGTGTTGATTGTACGCTACTCCGACAGTTCGGCTGTTTTTTGCGCAAAATTTGCGTAAGGGGAGGTAATCGCATTTCAATACCCTTGCCGGTTTGTTATCTTCATTGCGCAGAATCGGGCAACTTAAAGACGAGATATAATGAAAGGACGTTGGGCGAAGTATCTGATGACGGGCGCGATGGTAGCTATTCTGGCTGCCTGTTCCTCCAAACCGACCGATCGCGGTCAGCAATATAAAGACGGGAAACTGACCCAGCCTTTCTCTTTAGTCAATCAACCTGACGCCGTGGGCGCGCCCATTAACGGTGGCGACTTCGCAGAGCAGGTGAGCCAGATCCGTACCGCCTCGCCGCGGCTGTATGGCTCACAGAACAGCGTCTATAACGCCGTGCAGGACTGGTTACGCGCCGGGGGCGATACCCGCACCATGCGCCAGTTCGGCATCGATGCCTGGCAGATGGAAGGCACCGATAACTACGGTAACGTCCAGTTTACCGGCTACTACACCCCGGTGGTGCAGGCACGCCATACCCCGCAGGGTGAGTTCAAATACCCTATTTACCGCATGCCGCCAAAACGTGGCCGCCTGCCTTCCCGCGCCGAGATCTATTCCGGTGCGCTGAGTGACAGCTACATCCTCGCCTACAGCAACTCGCTGATGGATAACTTCATCATGGACGTGCAGGGCAGCGGTTATATCGACTTTGGCGACGGCAGCCCGCTTAACTTCTTCAGCTATTCCGGTAAAAACGGCCATGCTTACCGCAGTATCGGTAAGGTGCTGATCGATCGCGGAGAAGTGAAACGCGAAGATATGTCGATGCAGGCGATCCGCGAGTGGGGCGAAAAGCACAGCGAATATGAAGTGCGTGAGCTGCTGGAGCAGAACCCATCATTTGTCTTCTTTAAGCCGCAAAACTTTGCCCCGGTGAAAGGCGCGAGCGCGGTACCGCTGATTGGCCGCGCGTCGGTGGCCTCAGACAGGACGGTGATCCCGCCGGGTACCACGCTGCTGGCAGAAGTGCCAACGCTGGATCACAACGGAAAATTCTCCGGGCAGTATGAACTACGTCTGATGGTGGCGCTGGACGTGGGCGGGGCCATCAAAGGCCAGCACTTCGACATCTATCAGGGGATTGGCCCCGATGCCGGGCACCGCGCAGGCTGGTATAACCATTACGGACGCGTGTGGGTGCTGAAGAGCGCAGCAGGCGCAGGCAACGTGTTTAGCGGCTGAGTGTGGTAATATTGACGCCATGTTTTCCGGGGTGAGGGGCAACTCTCACCCTTTTTACATCTGAGGTCCTATGTCTGTGGTAATGAGCGAAGCCTGGCGCCAGCGTTTTGGTGGCACCGCGCGTTTATATGGTGAAAAAGCCCTGCAACTGTTTGCCGATGCGCACGTCTGTGTGGTCGGGATTGGCGGCGTCGGCTCATGGGCGGCGGAAGCGCTGGCACGAACCGGGATCGGCGCCATTACGCTTATCGACATGGATGATGTCTGCGTTACCAACACTAACCGGCAGATTCACGCCCTGCGCGACAGCGTCGGGCTGGCAAAATCCGAGGTAATGGCGGAACGAATTCGCCAGATCAACCCGGAATGTCGCGTTACGGTGATCGATGATTTCGTGACGGCCGACAACGTCGCCCAGTACATGGGGGCCGGTTACAGCTACGTGATTGACGCCATCGATAGCGTGCGCCCGAAAGCGGCGCTGATCGCCTGGTGTCGTCGCAATAAAGTGCCGCTGGTGACCACCGGCGGAGCGGGCGGGCAGATCGATCCGACGCAGATCCAGGTGACCGACCTGGCGAAAACCATTCAGGATCCGCTGGCAGCCAAGCTGCGCGAGCGTCTGAAAAGCGATTTTGGGGTGGTGAAAAACAGTAAAGGCAAGCTGGGCATCGACTGCGTATTTTCCACGGAAGCGCTGGTCTACCCTCAGGCGGATGGTTCAGTCTGCGCCATGAAGAGCACGGCGGAAGGGCCAAAACGGATGGACTGTGCCTCCGGGTTTGGCGCGGCCACCATGGTGACCGCTACCTTTGGTTTTATCGCCGTGTCTCATGCCCTGAAAAAGATGATGGCGAAGGCGGAACGTCAGGCCTGACGCGCCGCCTCCAGCACCGCCTCACTCAGCGCAGCCAGCCCCTGGCTGCGCGAGGCGCTCAGCTGGCCGCGTAACCCCAGCTCATCAAACAACGCCAGCGGGCTCGTGCCGAGGATCTGCGCGGCGCTTTTCCCCTCTATGGTTGTCAGCAGCACGGCCAGCAATCCGCGCACGATCCGGCCTTCGCTATCGCCATAAAAGTGCAGCTTATCTCCGACGGGCGTGACCCCAAGCCAGACGCGGTTCTCACAGCCAGGGATCTCCTTCGCCTGTGCTTTCAGTTCGTCCGACAAGGCGGGCAGCTGTTTGCCCAGCAGGATCAGCTGGCGATATTTGTCTTCCCACTGGCTCAGCGGGGCGAAGGTCTGTTTTAACGTCTCTTCAGTGATGACGGTGCCGAACGGATGTCCGGCGAGGATTGGGCTTGTCATTCATCCACCAGTAAGGCAAGGGCGCGATCGACGGCGGCAACCAGCGCGTCGACATCGCTTTGGGTGTTATAGGGGGCAAACGAGACGCGCAGCGTGCCGTTGACGCCAAGCGCCGCCAGCAGCGGCTGGGCACAGTGCTGGCCCGCGCGCAGGGCAATGCCGTATCCCGCCAGCAGCGTCACCATATCGCTGTGATGCACCCCGGCAAAATCGAACGCCAGCAGGCTTGAATCCTGAACGCGGAAGGAGCGAAATCCGGGGCGTTTTTTCAGCGCTTCTTCGGCCAGCGTTGCCAGCCCACGGCTCCAGCTCTCTGCCTTCACCAGATCGATATCCGCCAGCCACTCCAGCGCCGCGCTCAGGCCAATCACCCCGGCGACGTTGGGCGTCCCGGCCTCCAGTCGATAAGGCACCGCCTGGGTTTTGAAGCCGTCGAAGCTCACTTCGGTGATCATCTTGCCGCCGCCAAGCCACGGGGTCATCTGTTCCAGCAGCGCCGCTTTGCCGTACAGCGCACCGATGCCGGTCGGGCCATATAGCTTATGTCCGGAGAAGGCATAGAAGTCGATATCCAGCTGCTGCACGTCCGCCGGGAAGTGCACCACCCCCTGCGCGCCATCGACCACTACCACCATGCCGCTGGCGTGGGCGAGCTGAATGGCGCGGGCAAGATCCGGACAGCCGCCGGTGACGTTGGACATCTGCCCCAGCGCGAGAATGCGGCTGCGCGGGGTGATAAATTCGGGCAGGCGGGCGACATCTGCTAACCGATCGGCACCCAGGGGTAACTTCACCACCCGCGCACCGGTCTGTTCCGCTACCATCAGCCACGGCACCAGATTGGCGTGATGCTCCGCCTCGCTGACGATGATCTCGTCGCCGGGCTGCAGGCGCGGGCGGGCGTAGCACTGCGCCACCATATTGATGGCTTCGGTGGTGCCCCGCGTCCAGACAATGTTTTTACCGCTTTCGGCATTGAGCAGCTTGGCGACCTGATCGCGGGCCGCTTCGTAGCGCGCGGTTAAACGTTGCGCCTCGGCATACTGGCTGCGATGCACATTGCCTGCGCTCAGGCTGTAAAACTGGTGCGTGGCTTCGATCACCGCCTGAGGCTTGAGGGCCGTCGCGGCGCTATCAAGATAGACACCGGCATCGGCCAGCGCCGGAAACTGTGCGCGAAAATGGACAGGGCTGAATGCGTTCATGGAATTCCTCTTTATCATGAATAGATCGTCGCGCAATTTCAGCGGCAGGGCAAGGAGGTTGATCTCTATCGGATTTGTCTGTTTATTCTGGCGTAACAGACGAAGCAGGTTATGCTGAAATAGTGTCAGGAAGATGTTTTAGCCTGTTCTGAAACATGGTTTAGATAGCATTAATTGCTAAAGGAGATAAAAGATGAAAAAGACTGTCGCAATTGTTTCTGCCTGTATGCTGACTTTCGCACTGAGCGCCTGTTCCGGTAATAACTACGTTATGCATACCAACGATGGCCGCTCTATCGTCTCGGAAGGTAAGCCGCAAACTGATAATGACACCGGCATGATCTCGTATAAGGATGCGAACGGGAACAAACAGCAGATCAACCGCAGTGATGTGAAAGAGATGGTTGAGCTGAATAAATAACGGAATTGCAGACAAAAAAAAGCACCGCAATTGGGCGGTGCTACATTAATCACTATGGACAGACAGGGTAAATGTACAGGAAGTGAAAAATTGGTAGCGTCGCTACCGAGGTCTGAATCGCAGACCAATTGCAAACACAACAACACAACATCACAACCGTAAGCCAAAAGCCCTTCAGAACACGCATTCCAAAAAAAGCTTTTCGTTCCGGCTCAGGAAGTGCCGCCACTATAGGTATTTGCTGGTAGTTCCTCAACGGACAATTTATAATGGCTCAGATAAAAAAAACTAATAGGTTAAACGTTGTTTCCTGTTTGTTAAAAGCCGTTAACATCTAAGCCAGATAACCATGTCCAAGCGATTACCACCCCTTAATGCATTACGTGTATTTGATGCCGCCGCCCGCCATTTGAGTTTCACGCGCGCGGCCGATGAGCTTTTTGTGACCCAGGCCGCAGTAAGTCATCAAATCAAGTCCCTTGAGGATTTTCTGGGCCTCAAGCTGTTCCGCCGCCGCAACCGATCCCTGCTTCTGACGGAAGAGGGACAGAGCTATTTTCAGGATATTAAAGAGATATTTTCTCAGCTGACCGAGGCGACGCGTAAGTTACAGGCGCGCAGTGCCAAAGGGGCGCTGACGGTCAGTTTATTGCCCAGTTTTGCCATTCAGTGGCTGGTGCCGCGACTCTCAAGCTTTAACTCAGCTTATCCGGGAATTGATGTCCGAATCCAGGCCGTCGACCGTCAGGAAGACAAGCTGGCAGACGACGTTGACGTGGCAATTTTCTATGGCCGCGGCAACTGGCCGGGCCTGCGTGTCGAAAAATTATACGCAGAGTATTTGCTGCCGGTCTGCTCGCCGTTACTCTTAACAGGCGAAAAGGCGCTTAAAGCGCCGGAAAATCTGGCGCAGCATACGCTTTTACATGATGCTTCTCGCCGCGACTGGCAAACTTATACCCGCCAGCTTGGTCTTAACCATATAAACGTGCAGCAGGGCCCCATCTTTAGCCACAGTGCGATGGTGTTACAGGCTGCCATTCACGGACAGGGCGTGGCGTTGGCTAACAACGTCATGGCACAGTCCGAAATTGAGGCCGGCCGCCTGGTCTGCCCCTTTAATGATGTTCTGGTCAGCAAGAACGCTTTTTATCTGGTTTGTCATGACAGTCAGGCAGAACTGGGTAAAATAGCCGCGTTTCGCCAGTGGATCCTGGCAAAGGCGGCCAACGAGCAAGAAAAATTCCGCTTTCGGTACGAGTAACACTTTCTTTTGCGCGCAGGACGCGCATAACTTCAGGACAGAAACATGACCAGCCGTTTTATGCTGATTTTTGCCGCGGTGAGTGGCTTTATTTTTGTTGCCCTGGGCGCCTTTGGCGCACATGTCTTACGCAAATCATTGGGTGTGGTGGAGATGGGCTGGATCCACACCGGTCTGGAATATCAGGCGTTTCATACCCTGGCGATCTTCGGATTAGCCGTGGCAATGCAGCGCCGTATCAGTATCTGGTTTTACTGGAGCAGCGTATTTATGGCGCTGGGTACCGTGCTTTTCAGCGGTAGCCTGTACTGCCTTGCGCTCTCGCATCTACGCCTGTGGGCGTTTGTTACCCCGGTCGGCGGCGTCAGCTTCCTGGTCGGGTGGGTATTAATGTTAATCGGTTCGTTCCGTCTGAAACGCAAGGGCGTTGTTCATGAATAAAGTTGTCTTATATTGTCGCCCGGGCTTTGAAAAAGAGTGTGCCGCGGAGATCACTGATAAAGCCGCGAAGCGCGAAGTGTTTGGTTTTGCCCGCGTGAAAGAGAATGCGGGCTATGTCATTTTTGAGTGCTATCAGGCTGATGACGCGGAAAAACTGGTTCGTGACCTGCCGTTCAGTTCGCTGATTTTTGCCCGCCAGATGTTTGTCGCGGGTGAACTGCTGAAAGATCTTCCGCCTGAAGATCGCATTACGCCGATTGTGGGTATGTTGCAGGGCGTGGTGGAGAAGGGTGGCGAGCTGCGCGTTGAAGTCGCCGACACCAACGAAAGCAAAGAGCTGATGAAGTTCTGCCGTAAGTTCACCGTGCCGCTGCGCGCGGCACTGCGTGAGGCGGGTGTGTTGACCAACTACGAGACCCCAAAACGTCCCGTGGTGCATATCTTCTTTATCGCTCCAGGCTGCTGTTATGCCGGTTATTCTTACACGACCAATAACTCACCGTTCTTTATGGGTATCCCGCGCCTGAAGTTCCCGGCTGATGCTCCAAGCCGTTCAACGCTGAAGCTTGAAGAGGCGTTTCACGTCTTTATTCCCGCTGATGAGTGGGACGAACGCCTGGCAAACGGCATGTACGCGGTCGATCTCGGTGCCTGTCCGGGCGGCTGGACCTATCAGCTGGTGAAACGCAACATGTGGGTTTCATCCGTCGACAACGGCCCGATGGCGCAAAGCCTGATGGACACCGGGCAGGTGACCTGGCTGCGTGAAGATGGTTTCCGCTATCGCCCGACCCGCAACAACATCTCGTGGATGGTGTGCGACATGGTAGAAAAACCAGCGAAAGTGGCGGCGTTGATGGCGTCCTGGCTGGTAAACGGCTGGTGTCGTGAGACCATTTTCAACCTCAAGCTGCCAATGAAAAAGCGCTATGAGGAGGTCTCGCAGAACCTGGCCTATATCCAGGCGCAGATGGACGAGCATGGTATTAACGTGGTTATCCAGGCGCGCCAGCTGTACCACGATCGCGAAGAAGTTACCGTGCATATCCGCCGCTGGTGGGCTGCGGTCGGTGGTCGTCGCGACGAAAGATAATTATCCCTCACCCTAACCCTCTCCCAAAGGGAGAGGGGATCCAGACCGTAGGCCCGGTAAGCACAGCGCCACCGGGCATGAACTCACACGCGATCTAACCGTAGCTGCTGCAAATTCCCGTCTAACTGTAAATCGGTCTGCAACCGCGCCACGTCCCGGCAGATAAACGCCATCTCTTTATGCGCCTCCAGCTTTTTGCGCCACTTCTCCGGCACCTCATCCAGCCGGGCGTAAATCCCCTCCAGATCCTGAAAATCGGTTAGCAGCTGGGCCGCGCTTTTCGGGCCAATCCCGGCTACGCCCGGCACTTTTGAGCTGCTGATCCCCGCCAGCCCCCAGTAATCCGGCAGCTGCTGAGGTGAGACGCCAAACTCGCTGGCGATAAAGGGGGCGTCGAGCCAGCGTTTCTGGAAATAGTCGCGAATGCGGATGGTGGGGGAGAGCAGCTGACAGTAGCCCTTGTCGGTCGAGACAATGGTGGCCTGGTGCCCGGCGCTGGCGACTTTTACCGCCAGCGTGGCGGCCAGATCGTCGGCTTCGTTGCCCTGGGCGCCCCAGCAGGGAACCCCGCGCTGTTCAAAGGCGGCGCGGATCGCGGGCATTTCGGCGTGCAGGTCGTCCGGCATGGGGGCGCGCCCGGCTTTATAATCCGGGAGGCGCTGATGTCGCCAGCCGCTGTTACGCGCTTCATCGTCAAACACCGCGACCACGTGGCTGGGCTGGCTGTGGCGAATAAGCTGCTCCAGCGCATGCAGGCAGGTATCCTTGCAGGGCGTGCCCTGAACCGCGTGGATGCGCCGGATAAGGTTCAGCGCGTCGACAATAAGCAAATGAACGGCCACAGATTTTCTCCCTTCTGTTCAGTCAGATAAGGGTAACACTGTCGGCGGGGGGAAACTACGAGTGGCGAGGCGTTCGGGAAGGAGCCTCGCAAAACAAGGCTCCTTTTTAGACTTAGTCGCAGGTGACAATCTTCATCGCCAGACCACCGCGGGAGGTTTCGCGGTATTTAGCGTTCATGTCTTTCCCGGTCTCGTACATGGTTTCGATCACTTTATCGAGGCAGACGCGCGGTTCGCTGGTACGACGCAGCGCCATACGCGCGGCGTTGACCGCCTTCACCGAGGCAATCGCGTTACGCTCGATGCACGGTACCTGAACCTGACCGGCCACCGGATCGCAGGTCAGTCCGAGGTTATGCTCCATGCCGATCTCTGCGGCAATGCAGACCTGCGTCGGGCTACCGCCCAGCAGCTCCGCCAGACCCGCCGCCGCCATCGAGCAGGCTACGCCCACTTCGCCCTGGCAGCCTACTTCCGCGCCGGAAATAGAGGCGTTCATCTTGTACAGCGAGCCAATGGCGCTGGTCACCAGCAGGTAGCGGGCCAGCGAGTTAGCATTCACTTCGCGAATGAACTTGTCGTAATAGGCCAGCACCGCCGGAACGATACCGCAGGCACCGTTGGTTGGCGCGGTGACCACGCGGCCACCCGCGGCGTTCTCTTCGTTTACCGCCAGCGCGAACATGTTGATCCAGTCCACCACCGCCATCGGGTCGCTGGTGGTTTTGTCGCTGCTAACCAGCATGCGGCGCAGGGCGGCAGCCCGACGCGGGACGCGCAGTTTACCCGGCAGTACGCCCTCGGTGGTGATCCCGCGTTCAATACCGCCGCGCATCACTTCCCAGACGTTAGTAAAGTGCTGTTCCAGCTCAGCTTTGCTGTGCAATGCCAGCTCGTTTTGCATCATCAGGCCGGAGAGTGACAGACCACTTTCCTGGCAATGGCGTTGCAGATCGGCCGCCGATTTGTACGGATAAGGCACCGCCACAGGGGCGCTGTCGCTCTGGCCGAAATGGTCTTCGTCGACGATAAAACCGCCGCCGATGGAGTAATAAGTTTGGCTGTAAATCACCTTGTCGCCTGCCAGCGCGGTGATGCGCATGCCGTTTTCGTGCAGCGACAGGTTGTCGGCATGGAAATTCATGCAGCGATCAACCGGGAATTCAACTTCATGTTCACCCTTCGCCAGCAGTAAGCGGCTGTGGGTGTTAACGTCCTGGATAAACCCCGGGATGGCGTCAATATCAACGCTATCCGGCAGGTTACCCGCCAGGCCCATAATAATGGCGATATCGGTATGGTGACCTTTGCCGGTCAGCGACAGGGAGCCGTAAACATCCACCACCACGCAGGTCGTGTCGCGCAGCATTCCGCGTGCAATAAGATCGTCCGTGAACTGTTTACCGGCTTTCATCGGCCCGACGGTGTGCGAGCTGGAAGGACCAATACCAATTTTGAAAATATCGAAAACGCTAATCATGATGCGTCCGTTGCTTTACGTCTGGGAGAAGAGTGCGCCGTCCGAAGACGGCGCGGGAGGAATTAAGCGAACAGCGAGAAGAAGATAGCGGAGATAGCAATCAGACCCATAATCACAACGAAGACGTTGCTGATATGGCCGCTGTATTTACGCATCGCTGGCACTTTCTGAATCGCGTACATCGGCATCAGGAACAGGATCATCGCGATAATCGGGCCGCCCAGGGTTTCAATCATCCCGAGGATGCTTGGGTTCAGGGTGGCAACCGCCCAGGTGGTCAGCAGCATGAACAGCGCAGTGATTTTGTTCAGCTTGTTGATTTCAATGCTCTTGCCTTTACCGCGCAGAGATTTAATCACCATGCCGTTAAAGCCTTCACGTGCACCCAGGTAGTGGCCGAGGAAGGACTTGGTAATCGCGATAATGGCGATGATAGGTGCCATCCAGGCAATAACCGGTGCGTTAAAGTGGTTCGCCAGGTAAGAGAGAATCGAGATGTTCTGTGCTTTTGCTGCTGCCAGATCCGCCGGAGCGAGGCTCAGTACGCAGCTGAAGACGAAGAACATCACGGTGATAACCATCATCACGTGAGCGCGAGCCAGGATGCTGGAACACTTCTTCTCGGCACCCTGACCGTACTCTTCACGCTTCGCTACCGCGAAGGAGGAGATGATCGGAGAGTGGTTGAAGGAGAAGACCATCACCGGAATGGCCAGCCACAGGGTCATCCACAGGCCATTACCGGTCGCGGAGGCGCTGCTCAGGGACAGGGTTTCCAGCGCGGCGCCGTTCCACTGTGGGATCAGGTAGCAGGCCAGCACCATCAGAGCGATAACGAACGGGAACACCAGCACGCTCATCGCCTTCACAATCATCTGCTCACCGAAGCGCACGATGGTCATCATGCCGACGATCAGGATCAGCGACAGAATGGCGCGTGGCGGCGGAGTCATGCCCAGCTGGTGGCTCATGAAGCTTTCCACGGTGTTGGTGATAGCCACGCTATAAACCAACAGGATTGGGTAGATGGCAAAGAAGTAGAGCAGGGTAATCAGTTTACCTGCGCCAATACCGAAATGCTCTTCAACCACTTCGGTGATGTCTTCGCCTGGGTTTTTACCAGAGAGCACAAAACGGGTCAGGCCGCGGTGAGCAAAGTAGGTCATCGGGAAGGCGATGATCGCCATGATGATCAGCGGAATTAAGCCGCCCACACCTGCGTTAATAGGAAGGAAAAGAACACCAGCGCCGATTGCTGTGCCGTAAAGGCCAAGCATCCACATGGTATCTGTTTTACGCCATCCACTTCGGGTTTCAAGCGAAGCAACGGTGCTGGTTTGAGTGGTTTCCATTGTGTCTCCAGGAAGTAGCTAATGTCAGGTTTCTGGTCAAATTCGATGCAAAAAGGGCTAACTGTAATATGAAATTCGCTCAGCGACGGTTTTTATATAATTTTTCTCCGTAACTATCGGCGGGCGGAAAGATACATTTTAGTAATGGATCTATCAGTGATCTCGATCTCAAATGCGATAATCCACTCATGATGTGGGTATATTTAGACCATTTGTCTGCTAAGAAAACGTCACGACGAATTTCTGGGCGCGAAGGCTACCATTAACGATATGGGGCGAGATAGCTCCCCCCGTAAGATAGGAGGCATACGCTGTAAAAGCGTCGGTTTAGAGGATTTTTTCGTGCTTTATGGGGTTTGTGGCTAATAAACCACGCTCTGATAAACAACGTAATCGTTTGCGTTGTGTTATGAAATAGCAAAAAGATAAGGAATAGTGATATTGCAATCGAGGCCATGTCGCTGAAGGCAATAAAAAAGCCGGGAGGCGAAGGGCCATTCCCGGCAGGAGAGAGCGCCCGGCATGCATGCCGGGCAGAGCGTTACGCTGAAATCTCGTAACAGGGGATATAGGCAGAGCCGGGAAGCTTCATACGGTGCTGGGCGACGAAGCCCTGCAGCAGATCGTCCATGCGGCGCATCATTTCGCGGTCGCCATGAATTTTATACGGACCAAACTCTTCAATGGCCTGGATACCCACCTCTTTCACGTTACCGGCAACGATACCCGAGAAGGCGCGACGCAGATCGGCGGCCAGCACTTCAACCGGCTGATCGGGATAGAGTTTCAGATTGGCCATGTTTTCGTGCGACGGTTCAAACGGGATCTGCAGATCCGGTGTAATGCGGATCGACCAGTTAAAGCTGTAGGCATCTCCGGTATCGCGGCGGTTCTCTTTCACCAGCGGCATGGCCTTTTTCATCAGGCGCGCGACCTCTGCGGCATCGTCGATGATGATGCGATAGTGACGGCGCGCCGCCTCGCCCAGGGTATGCACGATGAACTCATCCAGCACGCGGAAGTAGTCTGCGCTCTCTTTCGGGCCGGTCAGGATCAACGGCAGGACCTGATCCTGGTTGGCTGGATGCATCAGAATACCCAGCAGATAGAGCAGCTCTTCTGCCGTCCCCACGCCGCCCGGGAAGATGATAATGCCGTGCGCGATACGGACAAACGCCTCAAGACGTTTCTCAATATCCGGCATGATGATCAGTTCGTTGACCAGCGGATTCGGCGGCTCAGCGGCAATGATCGATGGCTCGGTCATACCAATGAAACGGCCCTCTTTGTAGCGCTGCTGGGCATGACCCACCGCAGCGCCCTTCATTGGCGCTTCCATCGCGCCCGGGCCACAGCCGGTGCAGATGTTCAGCTCGCGCAGCCCCAGCTGGGTGCCCACGCGACGGGCATAGAGGTATTCGGTTTCGTTAATGGAGTGACCGCCCCAGCACACCACCATGCTTGGGGCTTCGCCCACGTGCAGGGCGCGGGCGTTACGCAGAATAGAGAACACCAGGTTGGTAATATGGGCCGAGCTTTCCAGGTTCAGATGCTGAAAACGCCCGGCGTTACTGATCTGACCGTTCACAAACAGGATGTCGCGCAGCACGGCAAACAGGTTGGCCTGCAGCGCGCGAATGATACGCCCGTCAACAAAGGCATCTTCCGGCGGGTTAATCAGCTCCAGCTTCACGCCACGCTCGCGGCGCAGAACGTTAATATCAAAGCTTTCAAAGCGGGACAGCAGCTCTTTGCTGTTGTCGGTGAGGCTACCGGAGTTCAGAACGGCAAGTGAACAGTTGCGAAACAGTTGATAAAGATCGCTGCTGGCCGTGCTCTTGAGCATGTCCACTTCCAGCTGCGACAACATGTCCATTGAGCCAAGCGGGCTAATATGTGTAATCAAGTGAGCTCCTTACGGGACGTTTATCGTCTTTCCCTGTTGATTACAATAGCCCTGGCTTATGACCTTTCACAACCTTAAGCGCGGAACCTGGCACGCATATTGTGAATTTATTTATCTTACTGGCGGACTAAACGACCGATTGCCGGAACGAAATCGCTATTGCTGCGCCACGGATTGATATCCAGTCCGCCGCGGCGGGTATAGCGGGCGTAGACGCTCAGCGTCTCTGGCTGGCAGAAGTGCAGAATGTCGTTAAAGATACGCTCCACGCACTGCTCATGGAACTCATTGTGGTTACGGAAGGAGACCAGGTAGCGCAGCAGCTTCTCGCGATCGATTTTTGCGCCGCGATACTGGATCTGGACCGAACCCCAGTCAGGCTGATGGGTGATCAGGCAGTTGGATTTCAGCAGGTGGCTGACCAGCGTCTCCTCTACCACGTTGCCGCTGGCGGCATTTTCCAGCCAGGCGGTATCAAACTGGTAGTTGTCGATCTCAATGTCCTGTTCGTCAATGCAGGTGCCGTGGAAGTGGGCGATCGGCTGACCTTCCAGCTCGTCAATGCGGTAGAGAGCCACGGTCACTTTCCCCTGCGCGCAGGCGCTTAAGTCGCGTTCCAGCGTGCGCTGCACCGCTTCCCAGCTGTCAAAGCGGGTCTGGTTGAAGCTGTTGAGGTAGAGCTTAAAGCTTTTGGACTCCACCAGGTTGACGCTGGTGTAATCCAGCTCAACGTGACCCACCGCCACCTGGGGTAAACCGCGGGCATTCAGCCACGACAGCTCATACAGCGTCCAGATATCGCCACCGTGGAAGGGCAGGTTATCAGCTTTCAGCCCCAGCGGATCGCGGTTGAGACTGCGCGGCACGCCCTGTAACAGGCTGGCGTCGTAGATATCGCGGTAGGCGGTGCTTTTGCCCAGCGTTAAGCCCGATAAGGCATCATGATTTTCGTAAGACATGTTTCGTTGTCACTTTAAAGGTAAACTATGCGGCTGAGTGTATCCTGGCTTATATGAAGAGAGAAACCGGTGGATAAAGAGACTGCTGCTGCCTTAACCGCGTTTACGGCGCGTTACTGTGACGCCTGGCATGAACAGAAAGGGTCATGGCCTCAAAGTGAGGCGCTGTATGGCGTCCCGTCGCCCTGTATTATCACCTCTTCCGGGGATACCGTGACCTGGCAGCCCCAGCCGTTTACCGCCGATCAGAATGTAAAGGCCATTGAACGCGCAATGGACATTGTGGTACAACCTGCGGTCCACGCGTTCTATACCACACAGTTTGCCGGGGATATGTGCGCTCGCTTTGATAACGAGATGCTGACTCTGCTGCAGACCTGGAGTGAAGACGATCTGCTGCGCGTGCAGGAGAACCTGATTGGGCACCTGGTCACCCAGAAGCGCCTGAAGTTATCGCCAACGCTGTTTATCGCCACGCTCGACAGTGAAATGGATATTATTTCTGTCTGCAACCTCACGGGGAACGTGGTAAAAGAGACGTTAGGTACCCAGAAACGCCAGTTCCTCTCCGTTTCCCTTACGGATTTCCTCAAGCATCTACATCCTGTCGTGTAATCCTGAATACTACTGCGCCTGTGAGAGATCTCTTACAAAGATTGTAAGAGATCGCCGTAATAATCTGTACGCTCAACATATTATGCTTACCAATAATTCATTGCTAATCAGTGTATTGAAGGCATAACCGTTAGTAATATGATGTAACATCTGTTTAATTTGGCTTACAGGGTGCCTTGTAAGACGAAGCGGAATAGAGGATCCTATGTCTGTCGACAGGAAGCCGACACGAGAAACGAACATCAGGATGATGGCGTTTCTTACTCAGGACACGTCAGGAAGGCGTTACAGGGAAGGCTTCAGGACGAAGCAAAAGGATGACGCAGGATGCGTGAAGGACACCTCCAGGAAGGAGAACGAGAGCCGGTACGGATGTCCGGTGGGTCAGGAAGGCCAGGACGTTTCAGGATGAAACAGCCACATCAGGATGATGTGCGCAGGATGCAGCGGTCGAGGGATGACCAGACTTTCGGGTCAGAGGAAAAGTTGTCACGGATGAGCAGGGAGCACCAAAAGTAGCTGGATTGCTGCGAAACGAACCGGGAGCACTGTTTTTACAGTGCTCCCTTTTTTTATTTCTGCGTGGTCTTTGCTATGCTGCCCGCCGTTCAGATTTTCAGTTGAGGTTTTCATGACGCATCACGACCACGTGCGCGCGCAGCTGCACGCCATCGAAGCTTTATTGCGCGATCATCAACTGTGGCAGGAGACGGCGCCGCAGCCTGACGCGTTTGAGAGCACGCAACCTTTCTGCATGGATACCCTGGAGCCGTTTGAGTGGCTGCAATGGGTACTCATTCCCCGCATGCATGCCCTGGTTGAGGGCGGACATCCGCTGCCGCAAAACTTTGCCGTTGCCCCCTATTATGAAATGGCCCTGGATGCGGCCCATCCGTCACGCGAGGCGGTGCTGGCGGCATTGCTGGCGCTGGACGCGCTGTTTGGCGACGACGCATGATTGAGATCCTTTATCAGGATGAGTGGCTGGTGGCGGTCAATAAACCCTCCGGCTGGCTGGTGCACCGGAGCTGGCTCGATCGCGATGAAAAAGTGGTGGTGATGCAGACGGTGCGCGACCAGATTGGTCAGCACGTTTTTACTGTCCACCGTCTCGACCGTCCCACCTCCGGCGTGCTGCTGATGGGGCTCTCCAGCGAGGCCGGACGCCGCCTGTCGCAGCAGTTCGAGCAGCATCAGATCCAGAAACGCTACCACGCGATTGTCCGGGGCTGGCTGACCGAGGCCGCGACGCTCGATTATCCGCTGGTCGAAGAGCTGGATAAAATCGCCGATAAATTTGCCCGGGACGACAAAGAGCCGCAGCCTGCGGTGACGGACTATCGCGGCATGGCGACCACCGAAATGCCCGTCGCCACTGGTAAGTTCCCGACCACGCGCTACAGCCTGGTCGAGCTGGAACCGAAAACCGGACGCAAACATCAGCTGCGTCGTCATCTTTCGCATCTGCGCCATCCGATTATCGGCGACAGCAAGCACGGCGATCTGAAACAGAACCGCAGCGCCGCCGAACACTTTGGCTGCAACCGTCTGATGCTGCACGCCAGCCAGCTGAATCTTGTCCATCCCTTTACCGGTGAGCCGCTGACCCTCCGCGCAGGCCTCGATCCGGTGTGGATGCAGGCGCTGTCACACTTTGGCTGGTGCGGGCAACTCCCCGAAAATGAAAGGGTTGAGTTTGATCCCGCCAACGTTCAGGATGAACGTTAATTGCATTCACTGAGGGAGTAAACCATGGCTGTAGTCGGAATTTTTGTCGGTACGATGTACGGCAATTCGCTGCTGGTGGCCGAAGAAGCCGAAGCAATTCTTGCGGGGCAGGGCCATAAAGCCACGGTCTATGAAGATCCCGAGCTGGCCGACTGGGAAAAATATCAGGGCCAGTATGCGCTGGTGGTGACCTCGACAACCGGGCAGGGCGATCTGCCGGACAGCATCGTACCGCTGTTCCGGGGCATTAAAGACAAGCTGGGTTATCAGCCGGAGATGCGCTACGGCATCATCGCGCTGGGGGACAGCACCTACGCCAATTTCTGCGGTGGCGGCAAGCAGTTCGACGCCCTGTTGCAGGAGCAAAGCGCGCAACGCGTGGGTGAGATGCTGATGATCGATGCCTCTGAACACCCCGAGCCGGAAAGCGAATCCAATCCCTGGGTTGAACACTGGGGCACGCTTCTCAGCTAAATATTGCCCCTCCCGGCTGCGGGAGGGCATTTCATCGCGTCAAGCGACCTGATTCACACTCTTCTCTTTCTCTTCTGCAGTTTTCTCACTCAGCCACGTTTCCGTGAACTACCTTCCATTGAGTTAGGCTTATGCCATAAACAACCTCAAACCCTCCCGCCAATGTTGTGTTGTTGCACGGTGAGAGCGGCCTGGATCCTTTCTTATACTTTTTCCGCCAGTTAATAAAAATGCAGTCAGTAAGGCAAAAGACCTCAACGTTTGAACTGCAAAAAACACATACACGTCATTCTGATTACCCTACCGGTTGTGCTGTTCAGAATGAACGTAGCGATAAAAGCTATGATTCAGGAGTGCAAGAATGAGTACATTAAGCCAGGCGGCGAGCAGCGCTGAAAAGCGCACCAACGCTCGCTATTGGATAGTGGTGATGCTGTTTATCGTCACATCCTTTAACTATGGCGACCGCGCCACGCTGTCGATTGCCGGTTCGGAAATGGCAAAAGATATCGGTCTGGATCCGGTCGGTATGGGTTACGTTTTCTCCGCATTTTCATGGGCCTATGTTATCGGCCAAATCCCTGGCGGTTGGCTGCTCGACCGTTTCGGCTCAAAACGCGTTTATTTCTGGTCCATCTTTATCTGGTCCATGTTTACCCTGTTACAGGGTTTTGTTGATGTCTTTAACGGCTTTGGCATTATTATCGCGCTCTTCACCCTGCGCTTCCTCGTCGGGCTGGCAGAGGCGCCCTCCTTCCCGGGTAACAGCCGCATAGTGGCAGCCTGGTTCCCGGCGCAGGAGAGGGGAACGGCGGTGTCCATTTTTAACTCCGCGCAATACTTCGCGACCGTGATCTTCGCGCCGATCATGGGCTGGCTGACCCACGAGGTGGGCTGGTCGCACGTGTTCTTCTTTATGGGCGGTCTGGGCATCGTGATCAGCTTTGTCTGGCTGAAAGTGATCCATGAGCCGAACCAGCATCCGGGCGTGAACCAGAAAGAACTGGATTACATCGCCGCGGGCGGCGCGCTGATCAACATGGATCAGGCGAAAAGCAAAGAGAAAGTGCCGTTCAGCCACAAGTGGGGCCAGATTAAACAGCTGGTGGGTTCCCGTATGATGGTGGGGATCTACCTCGGTCAGTACTGCATCAACGCCTTAACCTACTTCTTTATCACCTGGTTCCCGGTCTATCTGGTGCAGGCACGCGGCATGTCGATCCTGAAAGCCGGGTTTGTGGCCTCGGTTCCGGCGATCTGCGGCTTTGTCGGCGGCGTGCTGGGTGGGGTGATCTCCGACTGGCTGATGCGTCGTACCGGTTCACTGAATATCGCCCGTAAAACGCCAATCGTGCTGGGTATGCTGCTCTCCATGTCGATGGTGGTGTGTAACTATGTTGACGCCGAGTGGATGATTATCGGCTTCATGGCGATGGCCTTCTTCGGTAAAGGTATCGGGGCGCTGGGCTGGGCGGTGATGGCGGATACCGCGCCGAAAGAGATCAGCGGCCTGAGCGGCGGTCTGTTCAATATGTTCGGTAACATCTCCGGGATCGTCACCCCGATTGCCATCGGTTATATCGTCGGTACCACCGGGTCATTCAACGGGGCGCTGATCTACGTAGGTGTGCACGCCCTGGTGGCGGTACTGAGCTACCTGGTGCTGGTGGGTGATATCAAACGTATCGAACTGAAACCTGTCGCGGAGCGTTGATGATGAGTATGCAATCGAGCCCTGTTGTCACCGAAATGAAGGTTATCCCGGTCGCCGGCCAGGACAGCATGCTGCTGAATATCGGCGGCGCGCACAACGCCTGGTTTACCCGCAACATCGTGGTGCTGACCGATAACGCCGGGAATACCGGCGTCGGGGAGGCTCCCGGCGGGGAGGTGATCTACCAGACCCTGGTGGATGCCATTCCGCAGGTAGTGGGTCAGGAGGTGGCGCGGCTGAACAAAGTGGTCCAGCGCGTGCACAAGGGCAATCAGTCTGCCGATTTCGATACTTTCGGCAAAGGGGCCTGGACATTTGAACTGCGGGTTAATGCCGTGGCGGCGCTGGAAGCGGCGCTGCTGGATCTGCTCGGCAAAGCGCTGAACGTGCCGGTGTGCGAACTGCTCGGCCCGGGCAAGCAGCGCGATGCGGTTACCGTGCTGGGCTATCTCTTCTACCTGGGCGATCGCAGCAAAACCGATCTGCCCTATCTGGAACGTTCGCCCGGCAGTCACGACTGGTATCACCTGCGCCATCAGGAGGCGCTCTCCAGCGAGGCGGTGGTCCGCCTGGCGGAAGCGGCCCAGGATCGCTACGGCTTTAAAGATTTCAAACTGAAAGGCGGCGTGCTGCCGGGCGAGCAGGAAATTGAGAGCGCCCGCGCCCTGAAAAAACGCTTCCCGGATGCGCGCATTACCGTCGACCCCAACGGGGCATGGCTGCTGGATGAGGCCATCTCTCTGTGCAAAGGCCTGGGCGATGTGCTGACCTACGCCGAAGATCCGTGTGGCGCCGAGCAGGGCTTCTCCGGCCGTGAGGTGATGGCGGAGTTCCGCCGCGCTACCGGTCTGCCGGTGGCGACCAACATGATTGCCACTAACTGGCGCGAAATGGGCCACGCCGTGATGCTGAACTCCGTTGACATCCCGCTGGCGGACCCGCACTTCTGGACCCTTTCCGGCGCGGTACGCGTGGCCCAGCTGTGCGATGACTGGGGCTTAACCTGGGGTTGCCACTCCAATAACCACTTCGATATCTCGCTGGCGATGTTCACCCATGTCGGTGCCGCTGCACCGGGTACGCCAACGGCTATCGACACCCACTGGATCTGGCAGGAGGGCGAAGCGCGCCTGACCAAAAATCCACTGGAAATTAAACACGGCAAGATTGCCGTACCGGATGCACCAGGGCTTGGCGTGGAGCTGGACTGGGATCAGATCCACAAAGCCCATGAAGCCTATAAGAAACTGCCCGGCGGCGCGCGTAATGACGCAGGCCCGATGCAGTATCTTATCCCCGGCTGGACATTTGACCGCAAACGCCCGGCGTTTGGTCGCCACTGATTAAAGGATTGAATTATGAGCACATTTACTACGCCTGTTGTCACTTCCATGCAGATCATTCCGGTTGCCGGTCACGACAGCATGTTGATGAACCTGAGTGGAGCCCACGCCCCGTTCTTCACCCGTAATATTGTGATTATCAAGGACAACTCAGGCCATACCGGGGTGGGTGAAATCCCGGGCGGCGAGAAGATCCGCAAAACGCTGGAAGATGCGATTCCGCTGGTAGTGGGCCAGACTCTGGGCGCGTACAAAAACATTCTTAATGCCGTACGTAACGCATTTGCCGACCGCGATGCGGCCGGTCGCGGCCTGCAAACCTTTGACCTGCGCACCACCATTCACGTGGTCACCGGGATTGAAGCGGCGATGCTCGACCTGCTGGGCCAGCACCTGGGCGTCAACGTCGCGTCGCTGCTGGGCGACGGGCAGCAGCGCAGCGAAGTCGAGATGCTGGGCTACCTGTTCTTCGTCGGCAACCGCAAGCTGACCCCGCTGCCGTACCAGAGCCAGCCGGATGAAAAATGCGACTGGTATCGTCTGCGCCATGAAGAGGCGATGACCCCGGATGCGGTTGTGCGTCTGGCGGAAGCGGCATATGAGAAGTACGGCTTTAACGATTTCAAACTGAAGGGCGGCGTGCTGGCCGGGGAAGAGGAAGCGGAATCCATTATCGCTCTGGCGAAACGCTTCCCACAGGCACGCGTCACCCTCGATCCCAACGGGGCCTGGTCGCTGGAAGAGGCGATCCGCATCGGTAAGCGGCTGAAGGGCGTGCTGGCCTATGCGGAAGATCCGTGCGGGGCCGAGCAGGGCTTCTCCGGCCGTGAAGTAATGGCCGAGTTCCGCCGCGGCACGGGTCTGCCGACCGCCACCAATATGATCGCTACCGACTGGCGTCAGATGGGTCATACCCTCTCCCTGCAGTCGGTCGATATTCCGCTGGCGGATCCGCACTTCTGGACCATGCAGGGCTCGGTGCGCGTGGCGCAGATGTGCCACGAGTTCGGCCTGACCTGGGGTTCGCATTCCAACAACCACTTCGATATTTCGCTGGCAATGTTCACCCATGTCGCCGCGGCCGCGCCGGGCACTATCACCGCCATCGACACCCACTGGATCTGGCAGGAGGGCAACCAGCGCCTGACCAAACAGCCGTTCGAAATCAAGGGCGGGATGGTGCAGGTGCCGACCACCCCGGGTCTGGGCGTTGAGCTGGATATGGATCAGGTGATGAAGGCGCATGAGCTGTATCTGCAGCACGGTTTGGGCGCGCGCGACGACGCGATGGCGATGCAATACCTGATACCGGAGTGGACCTTCAACAACAAACGCCCTTGCATGGTGCGTTAAGTCCGGTGCCGGTTCCTGCGGGAGTCGGCATTTTCTCTTGCGTGACGGGTGTATGCTTATGGTAGTCAACATGCGTAAGGACGGCTTATGAAAATAGTTATCGCACCGGACTCGTATAAAGAGAGCCTGAGTGCCCTGGCTGTGGCGACGGCGATAGAGCAGGGATTTTGCGAGATTTTCCCGACGGCAGAGTACGTCAAACTGCCGGTCGCCGATGGCGGTGAAGGCACCGTAGAAGCGATGGTTGCCGCTACCCAGGGAGACATTATTCAGGTGCGGGTAACGGGGCCGCTCGGCGAGCATGTTGACGGTTTTTATGGCCGCTCCGGTGATGGCAAAAGCGCGTTTATCGAGATGGCGGCGGCCAGCGGACTGGAGCTTGTCGCTCCGGCCCAGCGTAATCCGCTGAAAACCACCTCCTGGGGAACCGGGGAGCTGATCCGTCATGCGCTGGATGCGGGCGTGAAACATATCATCATTGGCATTGGCGGCAGCGCCACCAACGATGGTGGGGCAGGGATGGTGCAGGCGCTGGGCGCGAAGCTGCTGGACGAGCAGGGGAACGCCATTGGCGCTGGCGGCGGCGAGCTGGAAAAGCTGGCGCGTATTGATATCAGCGGTCTGGATAAACGGCTGGCGGCGTGCCGGATTGAAGTGGCCTGCGACGTCACCAACCCGTTGACCGGTGAAAACGGCGCGACCGCCGTGTTTGGCCCGCAGAAAGGGGCAACGCCGGAGATGATTACGCGGCTCGATGGCGCCCTGACGCAGTATGCCCGGATCATTGCCCGCGACCTCGACGTGGACGTGCTCGACCTGGCCGGCGGCGGTGCCGCAGGCGGCATGGGGGCGGCATTATACGCTTTTTGCGGCGCGCAGCTGCGTCAGGGCATTGAGATTGTGACAGACGCGCTCAACCTCGACAGCCTGGTAGCCGATGCCGATCTGGTGATCACCGGGGAAGGGCGGATCGATAGCCAGACCATTCATGGCAAAGTCCCGGTGGGGGTGGCGAAGATCGCCAAGCGCCACAACAAACCGGTAATTGGCCTGGCGGGCAGCCTGACGGCGGATGTCGGCGTGGTGCACGATCATGGCATCGACGCGGTGTTCAGCGTGATCTACACCATTTGCACGCTGGAGGAGGCGCTGGAAGACGCTGAAGAAAATGTCCGGATGGCTGCGAGGAATATAGCGGCGGTGCTGAAGGTGGGGATGAATGTATAGCCCCTCATCCTAACCCTCTCCTTAAAGGGGAGAGGGGATCGTCCGTGCGCATACTTTTGCTATGAGCCCAGCACCTTCATCGCTTCCCGCGTCACGTTATCCATCTCATCCAGCAGCTCCAGAAACTCCGGTTCCAGCTCGCTTTCCGGCGTCCCGGAACGCAGCTGCTGCTCCAGTAAATGACAGAGATTTTTCAGGCGCGGTACGCCACTGTACCCGCAGCTGCCGTGCAGCTTATGGATCGCCCCGACGAGGTCTTCCGGATTTTCTCCTACCAGCTGTTCCTCTACCTTATTGCGGATCTCCGGCAGGAAAGCCACCAGCATCTGCAGCATCTCCCGCGCAAGGGCGTTTTTGCCCGCCGCCTGACGCAGCGCCAGCTGCCAGTCGAGGGTGGCACTGACGTTGATCGGGATATCTGCCGCCTCCACAGGGGCAACCCAGTTGCCTCCCGCAGGGCCGGGCTTATAGCGCTGCAGCAGATTGTGCAGCTTCTCTTCTTCAATCGGTTTTGCCAGATAGTCGTTCATCCCGGCGCTTAAAAGCTTCTCTTTCTGACCCGCCATCGCGTGGGCGGTCACGGCGATCACCGGGGTTTGCAGCTGATGAGGCAGCTGGCGGATCAGCTCGCAGGCGCGGATCCCATCCATGCCGGGCATCTGAATATCCATCATGATCAGATCAAACTGCATCTGCTTCGCCCGCTCAACGGCCTGCAGACCGCTCTCGCAAAGTTCAACGTGCTGAACCTGATCCTCCAGCAGAGCGCCGATCAGCTTCAGGTTGGCGGGGTTGTCATCTACCGCCATCACGGTCATCGGCAGCTTGCTCTCATCGGTAATTCCCGGCGCGGCATAATGGTTCAGGCGGCAATACTCGGTCAGGGTCGGTAGCAGGCGCGTGGCGGTGAGCGGTTTCAGCAGACAGGCGGCCGCCCCGTCGTGTTTCAGCTCTTCGGCGTTGATCTGCGCATGGCATGGCAGGGCCAGCAGCAGGTAATCGGTCATCGAGGCCGCTTTCGCCAGCTGCTCCTGCTGCATGGTCAGCTCGCCGGTAAAGGTTACCGGGATCCCCATCAGCAGAATGTCGTAATGTTCAACCGGCAGCGTGGAGAACCCTGCGCTGTAAATCACCTCCAGCGGAGTGGTACTTAACACCTCCAGAGTGCTTTGCGCCGCGGCGGCATTGGCCTCCACATAGGCCAGCCGTTTACCCTGCAGACAATCCATCACCGGGCGATCGGTCAGGACATTCGGATTCAGGTCGAGGTTGATATGGAACCAGAAGGTCGAGCCGCGGTTAGGCTGGCTGTGGAAGGAGATATCGCCCCCCATCTCGTTAACCAGTTTCTGAGTGATCACCAGCCCCAGGCCGGTACCGCCATGACGCCGGGAGATGCTGGCGTCGGCCTGACGGAAGGCCTGGAACAGCCGCGACTGATCGCGCTCAGGTATGCCAATTCCGGTATCGCGGATCTGCACCTCAAGCTGCACCTTGGTATTGCTGATGGCACGTTTTTCGACCAGCACGTCAATGTTGCCGCTCTCGGTGAACTTGATGGCGTTGCCCACCAGGTTGGTGATCACCTGCTGCAGGCGCAGCGGATCGCCAATCACGTTATCCGGCACATCATTTTTAATGTTCAGCGTCAGCTCCAGCCCTTTATCGTGGGAGGAGTGCGCCAGCAGAGTGACCACCTCATCCAGAGCGTTGCGCAGCGGGAATGGAATGCTCTCCAGAATCAGCTTGCCCGCCTCGAGCTTGGAGAAGTCCAGCACGTCATTGATGATGGCCAGCAGGTTGTTAGCCGACCGTTCAATGGTATGCAGATGATCGCGCTGGGTTGGGTTGAGTTCGGTCTTCAGGGTCAGGCGAGTAAAGCCAATCACGCCGTTGAGCGGGGTGCGTAGCTCATGGGACATATTCGCCAGGAACTCCGATTTAATGCGGGCCGCCTCCTGGGCGCGCTTTTTGGCCAGATCCAGCTCGACGTTCTGGATCTCCATCTGCTCAAGGGTTTCACGCAGATCGGAGGTGGCCTGATCCACGTTATGTTGCATCTCCTCATGGTAGGCCGCCAGCGACATGGCCATTGAGTTGATGCCGTTTTTTAACATATCCAGCTCGCCGAGCATAAAGCCTTCGACGCGGCTGTCGAGCTGGCCCCGGCGAATACGGTCGACGGTATTCACCATGTTGCGGATCGGGCTGGTCACGTCACGCATCAGACGCCAGCCGAAGATCAGCGCAATGCCGATACAAAACAGCATCATCACCGTGGAGATAAAAATTTCCTGGTACTGCTGTAGCCGCACGGACTTGAGATCCAGCTCCAGCGCCACATATCCCAGCATGTTGTTATTGGGCTTGGCATCCGATTCGGCAGATTCATCCGGCGAATAGCTTTCCGAGAGGATCGGCGTACGCAGGATCATCCTCTCGCCCTGGCGGATCACGCTCAGCCGTGTCGGGAACGCCGTGTCGTTCGGGAGTTTGAGCACGCCGGGGTCCTGCTGGATATTGGAGGTCACAAACAGGCGATTATGTTGGTCATACACCGAGATCGCCCGCACAATATCCGAGTGACGGCGGTGCAGGATGCTGATGAGCTGGCCGATAGACTCGCGATTTTGCAGGGCCATGCCGTACTCGCTGGAGACCGCCAGCGGTTCAATAATACTGGCCCCGGCATCTTCGAGCTGGCGCTGCAGGTCGTTATAACGGTGCACCACAAAGAAGGTACTCAGCAGCAAACCAATGAGTACGGTAGGGGCGAGGATCAAAATCATCATGCGCGCACGCAGGCTGTAGTTGGTCATGGAGTTCCGTTATGGGACAATTAGAGTCAATATGTTCATTTGAGAAAATACCCGGCAATGGCGCAATTCTACTCTGCAAAGCGGCGCGTGACGACGCGTCAGATCATAACTGTTGATGTGACAGACCTCGACCCCTTCGGTCAGGGGGTGGCGCGCCATGATGGTAAGGCCCTGTTTATTCCCGGTCTGCTGCCCGACGAGCGGGCAGAGATCACCCTGACGGAAGAGAAACGTCAGTACGCGCGCGGGCAGGTAAAACGCCGTCTTAACGACAGCCCACAACGCGAAACCCCGCGCTGCCCGCACTTTGGCGTTTGCGGCGGCTGCCAGCAGCAGCATGCCAGCGTCGCGTTACAGGAGCGCAGCAAAAGCAACGCCCTGGCACGCCTGCTGAAGCACGACGTCAACGAGGTGATCGCCGATAAACCCTGGGGTTACCGCCGCCGGGCTCGCCTGAGCCTGAATTATCAGCCGAAAACCGCGCGTCTGGAGATGGGTTTTCGCAAGGCCAACTCCAGCGATATCGTCGATGTGAAACAGTGCCCCATTCTGGTGCCCCGTCTTGAGGCATTGCTGCCAGAAGTGCGCAAATGCCTCTCTGAGCTACAGGGCGTTCGCCACCTGGGCCACGTCGAACTGGTGCTGGCGAACAGCGGTCCGCTGATGGTACTGCGTCATACTGCACCGCTTTCGGCTAAAGATCGCGAAAAACTGGAACGCTTTTCGCATTCCCATGAGCTTGACCTTTATCTCGCCCCGCAAAGCGAGATACTTGAGCAACTGAGCGGTGAAACGCCCTGGTATGATTCAGACGGGCTACGCTTAACGTTCAGCCCGCGCGATTTCATTCAGGTCAACGACGGCGTTAACCAAAAGATGGTCGCGACCGCGCTCGACTGGCTGGATATTCAGCCACAGGATCGGGTGCTCGATCTGTTTTGTGGAATGGGTAACTTTACCCTGCCGCTGGCAAAACGGGCGCACAGCGTGGTCGGCGTGGAGGGCGTTGCGGCGCTGGTGGAGAAAGGACGCGATAACGCGATTCACAATGCGCTGCAAAACGTGACATTTTTTCACGAGAATCTGGAAGAGGATGTCACCCAGCAGCCCTGGGCAGCGCACGGCTTCGACAAGATCCTGCTGGATCCGGCTCGTGCAGGCGCGCCAGGCGTGATGCAGCATATTATTAAACTCGCCCCTAAACGCGTGGTCTATGTTTCCTGTAACCCGGCGACGCTTGCCCGGGACAGCGAAGCATTATTAGCGGCGGGTTACCAGATTCAGCGTCTGGCAATGCTTGATATGTTCCCGCACACTGGACATCTGGAATCAATGGCGTTGTTTGAACACAACTGATGAGTTTCGGCTTGTCGAATTCGACAGGCAAGGGTCCCTAAAGGAGAGGACAATGGTTGCGGTAAGAAGTGCACATCTCAATAAAGCTGGTGAGTTTGACCCACAAAAATGGATCGCAAGTCTGGGGATTGCCAGCCAGCAGTCGTGTGAACGCTTAACCGAAACCTGGGCTTATTGTCTGCGCACCACTACGGGGCATCCCGACGCCGAGCTGCTGCTGTGGCGCGGCGTGGAAATGGTCGAAATCCTCTCCATGCTGAGCATGGATATCGACACTTTGCTCGCTGCCATGCTGTTCCCGCTGGCCGACGCCGAGGTGGTCTCCGAAGAGGTGCTGCGCGAAAGCGTCGGGACATCGATTGTCTCGCTGATCCACGGCGTGCGCGACATGGCGGCCATCCGCCAGCTGAAAGCCACCCACACCGACTCCGTCTCTTCCGAACAGGTCGATAACGTTCGCCGTATGCTGCTGGCGATGGTGGATGACTTCCGCTGCGTGGTGATTAAGCTTGCCGAACGCGTCGCCCATCTGCGCGAAGTGAAGGATGCGCCGGAAGATGAGCGCGTGCTGGCGGCGAAAGAGTGCACCAATATCTATGCCCCGCTGGCAAACCGTCTGGGCATCGGGCAGCTGAAATGGGAGCTGGAAGATTACTGCTTCCGTTACCTGCACCCGGCGGAATACAAACGTATTGCTAAGCTGCTGCACGAACGGCGTATCGATCGCGAGCACTACATCGAGGAGTTCGTCGGCGGCTTACGTCAGTCGATGAAAGAAGAGGGCGTGAAGGCCGAAGTCTATGGCCGGCCGAAGCATATCTACAGCATCTGGCGCAAAATGCAGAAAAAGCATCTTGCCTTTGATGAGCTGTTTGATGTGCGCGCCGTGCGCATCGTTGCCGAGCGTTTGCAGGACTGCTACGCCGCGCTGGGGATTGTTCACACCCACTTCCGCCACATGCCGGATGAGTTTGACGACTACGTCGCCAACCCGAAACCGAACGGCTATCAGTCGATCCATACCGTGGTGCTGGGGCCGGGGGGTAAACCGGTGGAAATCCAGATCCGCACCAAACAGATGCACGAAGAGTCCGAGCTCGGCGTTGCTGCGCACTGGAAATACAAAGAAGGTACCTCCGGCGGGGCGCGCTCCGGCCACGAAGATCGCATCGCCTGGCTGCGTAAGCTGATTGCGTGGCAGGAAGAGATGGCCGACTCCGGCGAGATGCTCGATGAAGTGCGCAGCCAGGTCTTTGACGACCGGGTCTACGTCTTTACGCCGAAAGGCGACGTGGTTGACTTGCCGGCAGGCTCAACGCCGCTCGATTTCGCCTACCATATCCACAGCGACGTGGGACACCGCTGCATCGGCGCCAAAATCGGTGGCCGTATCGTGCCGTTCACCTATCAGCTGCAGATGGGCGATCAGGTGGATATCATCACCCAGAAGCAGCCGAACCCGAGCCGCGACTGGCTGAACCCGAACCTGGGCTACATTACCACCAGCCGCGGACGCTCCAAGATCCACGCCTGGTTCCGCAAGCAGGATCGTGACAAGAACATCCTTGCCGGCCGTCAGATCCTTGATGACGAGCTGGAGCATCTGGGCATCCACCTGAAAGAGGCGGAAAAGCAGCTGCTGCCGCGCTACAACTTCAACGAGCTGGATGAACTGCTGGCCGCCATCGGCGGCGGGGATATTCGCCTTAACCAGATGGTGAATTTCCTGCAGGCGCAGTTCAACAAACCGAGCGCGGCAGAGCAGGATGCGGCGGCGCTGAAACAGCTGCAGCAGAAGACCTACACTCCACAGCACCGCAGCAAAGAAAAAGACAACGGCAGGGTAGTGGTGGAAGGCGTCGGCAATCTGATGCACCACATTGCCCGCTGCTGCCAGCCGATCCCGGGGGACGAGATTGTCGGCTTTATCACCCAGGGGCGCGGGATCTCTATCCACCGCGCGGACTGCGATCAGCTGGATGATTTACAGTCCCACGCGCCGGAACGTATCGTCGATGCGGTATGGGGCGAGAGCTACTCCGCCGGTTATTCGCTGGTGGTGCGGGTCTCGGCCAACGATCGCAGCGGCCTGCTGCGCGATATCACCACCATTCTGGCGAACGAAAAGGTGAACGTGCTGGGCGTTGCCAGCCGCAGCGACACCCGTCAGCAGCTCGCCACTATCGATATGACCATCGAAATCTATAACCTGCAGGTGCTGGGCCGGGTGCTCGGCAAGCTGAACCAGGTGCCGGATGTGATCGACGCCCGCCGTCTGCACGGCGGGTAATCGCACCTTCTTTTCCAGGCCGGGTAAGGCGCAAGCCGCCGCCCGGCATTTTTTTTATCAGGACAAACTTATGACTCAAATCGACCGCCTGCTCGGCATTATGCAACGTCTGCGCGACCCGGAAACCGGCTGTCCGTGGGATAAAGAGCAGACTTTCGCCACCATCGCCCCCTACACTCTGGAAGAGACCTACGAGGTGCTGGACGCCATCTCCCGGGAAGATTTTGACGATCTGCGCGGTGAGCTTGGCGACCTGCTGTTTCAGGTCGTTTTCTACGCGCAGATGGCCCAGGAAGAGGGGCGCTTTGATTTCAACGATATCTGCGCCGCCATCAGCGATAAGCTGGAGCGCCGTCATCCGCACATCTTTGGCGATGCCACCGCTGAAAACAGTACCGAAGTGCTGGCCCGCTGGGAGCAGATCAAAAGCGCCGAACGCGCTGAAAAATCGCAACATTCAGCCCTGGACGATATCCCGTTAAGCCTGCCGGCGCTGATGCGTGCGCACAAGATCCAGAAACGCTGCTCGACGGTCGGGTTTGACTGGACCTCTTTAGGCCCGGTGCTCGACAAAGTGCATGAAGAGATCGACGAGGTGATGCACGAGGCGCAACAGGCGGTAGTGGACCAGGAGAAGGTGGAAGAGGAGATGGGCGATCTGCTGTTTGCCACCGTCAACCTCTCACGTCATTTAGGGGTTAAAGCCGAAGTGGCGCTGCAAAAAGCCAACCTCAAGTTCGAACGCCGCTTCCGGGAAGTGGAGCGGATTATCGCTGCCCGCGGCCTGGAAATGACCGGCGTGGACCTCGATGCGATGGAAGAAGTATGGCAGGAAGTAAAACGCCAGGAATCTGATCTCTAACGGGTTTTTGCGATCAAGCGCAATTTGTGTGATTTTTTAAATGACAAGCGCTTGATTTGCGTCAAAAACATTTACCCAAAAGGGGCTATTTTCTCACTCCCAATATGAGTCAAAGCCTGAGACAGGAGACGGAGAATGAAAGTTTGTGGCGCTCGCCGTGTTCGGGTATACTACTTTCCCGTCCTGGTTATTCCATCGTTTCACCCTAACTTCTCAGGTTCAGCATGACAACGAACTATATTTTTGTGACCGGCGGGGTTGTATCCTCTCTGGGTAAAGGCATTGCCGCAGCCTCCCTCGCAGCCATTCTTGAAGCCCGTGGCCTCAATGTGACCATGATGAAGCTGGATCCGTACATCAACGTCGATCCAGGTACCATGAGCCCGATCCAACACGGGGAAGTGTTCGTTACTGAAGACGGCGCTGAAACCGACCTGGACCTGGGTCACTACGAGCGCTTCATTCGCACCAAAATGACCCGTCGTAACAACTTCACGACTGGCCGTATCTACTCCGACGTACTGCGTAAAGAGCGCCGTGGCGACTATCTGGGCGCGACCGTTCAGGTTATCCCGCACATCACCAACGCCATTAAAGAGCGTGTTCTGGCAGGTGGCGAAGGCCACGACGTCGTGCTGGTCGAAATCGGCGGTACCGTAGGTGATATCGAATCCCTGCCGTTCCTTGAAGCGATTCGCCAGCTGGCGGTAGATATCGGTCGTGAACACGCGCTGTTCATGCACCTGACCCTGGTGCCTTACATGGCTGCCGCAGGTGAAGTGAAAACCAAGCCGACCCAGCACTCCGTTAAAGAGCTGCTCTCCATTGGTATTCAGCCTGACATCCTGGTTTGCCGTTCCGATCGTGCCGTTCCGGCCAACGAACGAGCGAAAATTGCATTGTTCTGTAACGTGCCAGAAAAAGCCGTTATTTCAATGAAAGATGTCGATTCCATTTATAAAATCCCGGGCCTGTTGAAATCACAGGGCCTGGACGATTATATTTGTAAACGATTCAGCTTGAACTGTCCGGAAGCTAACCTGTCTGAATGGGAACAGGTTATTTATGAAGAAGCGAATCCGGCAGGCGAAGTGACTATCGGTATGGTCGGCAAGTATATTGAACTGCCGGACGCCTATAAGTCCGTTATCGAAGCGCTGAAACACGGTGGCCTGAAAAACCGCGTAACCGTCAACATCAAGCTGATTGATTCGCAGGATGTTGAAACCCGCGGTGTAGAAATTCTGAAAGATCTGGATGCTATTCTGATCCCTGGCGGCTTCGGCTACCGTGGCGTTGAAGGCAAGATCGCTACCGCACGCTATGCGCGTGAAAACAATATTCCTTACCTCGGCATTTGCCTGGGTATGCAGGTTGCGCTGATTGAATTTGCCCGCAACGTTGTCGGGATGGAAAACGCGAACTCTACGGAATTTGTGCCAGACTGTAAGTACCCTGTTGTGGCGCTTATCACCGAATGGCGCGACGAAGAAGGTAACGTCGAAGTCCGTACCGAGAAGAGCGATCTGGGTGGCACGATGCGTCTGGGCGCACAGGCCTGTCAGCTTTCCGAAGACAGCCTGGTACGCCAGATGTACGGTGCGCCGACAATCACTGAACGCCATCGTCACCGTTACGAAGTCAACAACCTGCTGTTGAAACAAATTGAAGCTGCGGGCCTGCGTATTGCGGGACGCTCCGGGGATGATCAGTTGGTCGAGATCATCGAAGTGCCGAACCACCCATGGTTCGTCGCCTGTCAGTTCCACCCGGAATTTACTTCTACGCCGCGTGATGGACATCCGCTGTTTGCTGGCTTTGTGAAAGCCGCCAATGAGTTCCAGAAGCGTCAGGCGAAGTAAGAAAAGTTAGAACGGCAGCGCGTACCAAGGGTACGCGTTGTTTGTCTGGAGTTTTAGTTTAACTTGTACTGAGGAAAATCTAATGTCCAAAATCGTTAAAGTCATCGGTCGTGAAATCATCGACTCCCGTGGTAACCCGACTGTTGAAGCCGAAGTACACCTGGAAGGTGGTTTCGTCGGTATGGCAGCTGCGCCGTCAGGTGCTTCTACTGGTTCCCGCGAAGCGCTGGAACTGCGCGATGGCGACAAATCCCGTTTCCTGGGCAAAGGCGTAACCAAAGCTGTTGGCGCGGTTAACGGCCCAATTGCACAGGCAATCCTTGGCAAAGACGCCAAAGACCAGGCTGGCATCGATAAAATCATGATCGATCTGGACGGTACTGAAAACAAATCTAACTTCGGTGCGAACGCAATCCTGGCTGTTTCTCTGGCTAACGCCAAAGCAGCAGCGGCTTCTAAAGGTCAGCCACTGTTCGAACACATCGCTGAACTGAACGGCACTCCAGGCAAATACTCTATGCCAGTTCCGATGATGAACATCATCAACGGCGGTGAGCACGCAGACAACAACGTTGATATTCAGGAATTCATGATTCAGCCAGTTGGCGCGAAATCCCTGAAAGAAGCGGTTCGTATGGGTTCTGAAGTGTTCCACAACCTGGCTAAAGTTCTGAAAGCTAAAGGTATGAACACTGCAGTTGGTGACGAAGGTGGTTATGCACCTAACCTGGGCTCCAACGCCGAAGCACTGGCTGTTATCGCTGAAGCGGTTAAAGCAGCTGGCTACGAGCTGGGCACCGACATCACTCTGGCGATGGACTGTGCAGCATCTGAATTCTACAAAGACGGTAAATACGTTCTGGCTGGCGAAGGCAACAAAGCGTTCACCTCCGAAGAGTTCACTCACTTCCTGGAAGACCTGACCAAACAGTACCCAATCGTTTCTATCGAAGACGGTCTGGACGAATCTGACTGGGATGGCTTCGCATACCAGACTAAAGTACTGGGCGACAAAATCCAGCTGGTTGGTGACGATCTGTTCGTAACCAACACCAAGATCCTGAAAGAAGGTATCGAGAAAGGCATCGTTAACTCCATCCTGATCAAATTCAACCAGATCGGTTCTCTGACCGAAACTCTGGCTGCGATCAAAATGGCGAAAGACGCTGGCTACACTGCCGTTATCTCTCACCGTTCAGGCGAAACTGAAGACGCGACCATCGCTGACCTGGCTGTTGGTACCGCTGCTGGCCAGATCAAAACCGGTTCTATGAGCCGTTCTGACCGTGTTGCTAAATACAACCAGCTGATTCGTATCGAAGAAGCGCTGGGCGAAAAAGCACCATACAACGGTCGTAAAGAGATCAAAGGTCAGTAATACTGAGCTTTAATCCTTAAGAAAAAACCCGCTTCGGCGGGTTTTTTTATGCCTGCGTTACAGCAGCAGGGGAAGAGTAGCGCTGGCGGTTTGCTGGCTGGCGTCGCCGTAGCGGTCGTCCAGCGAGATGAGCGTGGTGGCGAGCAGCTCCACCAAAAGCATCACCCCCACTTTTGCATTCAGCGCACCGGCGCTGAGCGGGCCTTCAGGTTTTGCCGCAACCAGCTGCATATCGCTGATTGAAGCCAGCGGGCTGCGCGGCGTATTGCTGAGCGCCAGCACGCGCGCGCCACGTTTACGGGCAAGTTTCACCACGTGCAGCAGATCGCGGGTTGAGCCTGAACTCGAAATTGCCACCACCAGATCCTCTTCACCCAGCGTGGTTGCGCTCATCGAGGCGCGGTGCATGTCGCTTAGCAGCTGGGCAGGTTTACCCAGACGCAGCAGTTTGTAGTGCAGATAGTCGCCCAAAATGGCACTTGCCGCCACGCCGTAGATATAAACCGAACGCGCCTGGTGCAGCGCCTGGGCGGCCTGCAGCAGCATATCCCTGTCAAGCAGCCGGGCGGTATCCCGCAGCGCCAGAACGGACTCTTCCACGACGTCATCCACCCGGTCGCCCTGCGCAACCGGGGCCTGGTCACGCTGAACGTCCAGCGCCAGGGCCATCTTAAACTCCGTATAGCCCTTACAGCCCAGGGTGCGGCACAGCCTGGTCACGCTCGCCTCGCTGGTTTCGCTCTCACGCGCCAGTTCGGTAATGGTGAAATAGAGCACTTTTGCCGGATCGCTTAAGACGAACTCGCCCAGTTTCTGCTGGGTTGGACTATAGCCAGAGACACCCTGTCGCAGCCTCAGCAGCAGATTTTCATTTTCTGACATGCAAAATCCTTAATGCGTTTCTCTGTGGGCTAGTGTGGCGGAAAGCGGGGGCGAGACGCCAGACATTTTAAAAAAGTATGATCGCTCTCCAGGTTATTGGTGATAATTTTCGCTTTGTATTTTATTTATGGTAAAAATTTTCATCAAACAACCGGGGAGTGAAAAAATGATGCAACTGTTCAGCGGCGCCTCGTCGGGCGCCTGGTTTGAAAAAGCCCAGCGCTTCGGCAAATCCTTTATGTTACCCATTGCCGTGCTGCCTGCCGCGGGTCTGCTGTTGGGCATTGGCGGCGCACTGTCGAACCCCAATACGCTCGCCGCCTACCCTTTTCTGGATGTGGGCTGGCTACAGGCGATATTCACTATCATGAGCAGCGCCGGCTCGATTGTGTTTGCCAATCTCTCGGTGCTCTTTGCCGTGGGCGTTGCCGTTGGGCTGGCGAAAACCGATAAGGGCACCGCGGGCCTGGCGGCGCTGCTGGCGTTCCTGGTGATGAATGCC
This sequence comes from Leclercia sp., assembly GCF_036780805.1. Taxonomy (NCBI): domain Bacteria; kingdom Pseudomonadati; phylum Pseudomonadota; class Gammaproteobacteria; order Enterobacterales; family Enterobacteriaceae; genus Leclercia; species Leclercia sp. The sequence continues at coordinate 34,032 of NZ_DAIQCE010000011.1, forward strand.
ACCATTAATGCGCTGCTGATCCTTAACGGTACCCTGGCGCAGGAGAATCCCGGCGCGGTGGGCCAGGGGATGACGCTGGGCATTCAGACCCTGGAAACCGGCGTCTTTGGCGGGGTGGTCATCGGGCTGGTGACCTGTACCTTGCATCATCGGTTTAACAAGATCGCACTGCCGCAATTCCTCGGTTTCTTTGGTGGGTCACGCTTTGTACCCATTATCAGCTCGCTGGCGGCAATACTGGTAGGGGCCATCATGACCGTCGTCTGGCCGCACTTTCAGAAGCTGATCTTCGGCCTCGGTGGTCTGGTCGATGCCACCGGATATCTGGGCACCTTCCTGTACGGCTTTATCCTGCGTATGCTCGGCCCCTTCGGCCTGCATCACATCTTTTATTTGCCCTTCTGGACTACCGCGCTCGGCGGAAGCGAGATCGTTAACGGCCAGCTGATTGAAGGCACGCAGCGCATCTTTTTTGCTCAGCTCGCCGACCCCAATACCCAGCAGTTTTATGCCGGCACCTCGCGCTTTATGTCCGGGCGCTTTATCACAATGATGTTTGGCCTGCTCGGTGCCTGTCTGGCGATGTATCACACCGCAAAGCCCGAAAATAAAAAGCGGGTGGCGGGCCTGCTGCTTTCGGCGGCGCTGACCTCTTTCCTGACCGGTATCACCGAGCCTATCGAGTTCTCCTTCCTGTTCATCGCCCCGGTGCTGTACGTCATCCACGCGCTGTTCGACGGGTTGGCCTTTATGCTCGCCCATATTCTGCAGATCACCATAGGGCAGACCTTCTCGGGTGGTTTTATCGATTTCGTTCTGTTCGGCATTCTGCAGGGCGAAGCCAAAACCCACTGGCTGTACGTGCCGCTGGTCGGGATCCCGTGGTTCTTCCTGTACTACTTCACCTTCCGCTTCCTGATTAACCGTTTCGATTTTGCTACCCCAGGCCGGGAGAAAGAGGCCGTGGTGGAAACCGCGCTTCCTCAAAGCGAGCGGGCGCAGGCGATCGTTGAGGGGCTGGGCGGCAGGGATAACCTGGACGAGGTGGACTGCTGCGCCACACGTTTACGCGTGACGGTAAAAGACGGTAGCAAAGTGGACGAAGCACGACTGAAAGCGACCGGCGCCCGCGGCGTGATCCTGCGGGGCAATGGGGTACAGGTTATCTACGGCCCGCACGTCACCATCATCAAAAATGAAGTTGAAGAGATCTTATCGTAATGAAAAATGTACTGGATATTCTGAAGGGTAAGCTGATCGTCTCATGTCAGGCGCTGGATAACGAACCCTTACACAGCCCGTTTATTATGTCGCGCATGGCCCTGGCGGCCGCGCAGGGCGGGGCAGCGGCCATCCGCGCCAACAGCGTCGTGGACATTAAGGCCATCCAACAGCAGGTTTCGCTGCCGGTGATTGGCATTATTAAGCGTGACTATCCGGACAGCGAGGTGTTTATTACCGCCACGCTGCGGGAGGTGGACGAGCTGATGGCCGTAAAACCGGACATTATCGCCCTTGATGCCACCGCGCGTCCGCGTCCCGGCGGCCAGACGCTCGCCGGGCTGATGGCAGAGATCCGGGCGCGCTACCCGTCACAGCTGCTGATGGCGGATATCGCCACGGTGGAGGAGGCGAAAACCGCCCAGGCGCTGGGGTTTGACTGCGTGGGTACCACGCTTTACGGCTACACGGCCGATACCGCAGGCCATAAGCTGAAAGAGCGGGAGTGTGAATTTTTGCGTGAGGTTGTTGCGGCCGTGAGCATTCCGGTGGTGGCCGAAGGCAACGTTGAAACGCCGGAACTGGCTGCCCGCTGCCTTGATTTGGGGGCGCATACGGTGGTGGTGGGCGGTGCGATCACGCGGCCGCAGCAGATTACGGCGCGATTTGTTGGGGCAATCGAGGCACAGAGCACCGATCGGGCATGATCCTGAGCCGGGGATCTGCGATACTTAACGTTTATCCCCTTCTTTGAGATGACTATGCAGTACCCGATTAACGAGATGTTCCAGACCCTGCAAGGCGAGGGTTACTTCACCGGCGTTCCCGCTATTTTTATCCGTTTGCAGGGATGCCCGGTTGGCTGTGCCTGGTGCGACACCAAACATACCTGGGATAAGCTTGCGGATCGGGAAGTGTCGCTGTTTAGCATCCTTGCCAAAACCAAAGAGAGCGACAAATGGGGCGCGGCGAACCCGGAAGATCTGCTGGCGATTATTGGCCGTCAGGGCTGGACCGCGCGTCACGTGGTGATCACCGGCGGCGAGCCCTGCATCCATGATCTGATCCCGCTGACCTCGCTGCTCGAAAAAAACGGCTTTAGCTGCCAGATTGAGACCAGCGGCACCCATGAAGTGCGCTGCTCCCACACCACCTGGGTCACCGTGTCGCCAAAAGTGAATATGCGCGGCGGTTACGATGTGTTATCTCAGGCGCTGGAGCGGGCGGATGAGATCAAACACCCGGTCGGGCGCGTTCGTGATATCGAAGCGCTGGATGAACTGCTCGTAACGCTGACCGACGACAAACAGCGGGTGATTGCGCTGCAACCGATCAGTCAGAAAGAGGACGCCACTCGTCTGTGCATTGAAACCTGTATCGCGCGTAACTGGCGTCTGTCGATGCAGACGCACAAGTACCTGAATATCGCCTGATGCTCCCGGGGCCCCTCTTAACAAGGGGCCTTTATTTTAGGCAGCAGCGCCCAGGTCACCACCGCCGAACCGAGACAAATTACGCTATTAAACAGCAGGGCATATTGCGCCGCGCTGGCCGTGCCCAGCGGCAGCAGCAGGGCATAAAGTGAAGCCGTCACCGCGATCCCCATCGCTCCGCCCAACGAACTGCCCATTTTGTATATCCCGGATGCCACGCCCACTTTGCTCTCGGGGGCATTCATCACCGCAGTGTCCGTCGAGGGCGTGGCGTAACAGCCCAGCCCCAGACCAAACAGCACGTTGCTGAAAAAGACGGTGATGATATAGACCTCTTTGCTCAGGAAGGTACAGGAGATAAAGGCAATGCCGGTCGCCGTCAGTAGCGGCCCGGTCATCATCGGCAGGCGCGCGCCATAGCGTTGAAGCAGTTTCTCCCCCACGCGGATCATGGCCAGCACCGTCACCAGATACCCCAGCGTCATCATGCCGGTTTGTAGCGGCGTCAGGTGATGGCCCTGCTGCAGCCAGATACTGGTGATCATCATGGTGCCAATACAGCCGTTGAGCATGAAGTTGGAAAACACCGCCGCGCTGTAGGCACGGTTTTTAAACAGCGCAAAATCAATCAGCGCCGCATCGCCCTTGCGTAGCCCGGTAAAGATAAAGCCCAGCGCCGCCAGCACCGCCGCCCCCAGCACGGACAGCGATAAACCGCTGCTCCATCCCCAGGCATGGCCTTTGCTGATAAACAGGTTCAGCAACACCAGCATCAGGACAAAACTCACCAGCCCGCCAATATCCAGCTTATGCTGACCGGCGCTCGCGCTTCGGCTTTCGGGCGTTTTGCGGATCAACAGCAGTGCGACCAGCGCCACCAGCATTGAAAAAACAAATATCCAGCGCCAGCCCAGCGTGGTGGCGATGGCTCCGCCGACAAATGAACTCAGGCCGCTGCCGCCCCAGGATCCAATCACCCAAAAACTGATGGCCCGCTGGCGCGCCTTGCCTTGGTACCAGGTTTTAATCAGTGCCAGCGTGGCGGGCATAATGCAGGCTGCCGACAGCCCCTGAATGGCTCTGCCTGCCAGAAACAGCACCGGTTCCTGCGCCAGGAATAACAGGCCGCTGCCGGTAATGCTCAGGATCAGGCCGATGACCGTCAGGCGCACGCGGCCAAACTTATCGGCAAATCCACCGCTGGCGACGACAAAACAGCCGCTGAATAACGCGCTGAGGCTGACCGCCAGGGTGAGCGTCTCCAGTGAAATGTCGAGGCTATTTTTCATCGCCGGCACCACGTTGATCACCGCCTGGGCGAATAACCAGAACGTCAGAACGCTCAGAACAATACCCGCCAGCAGTCGATCGTTACCTGCGAAAGCCGGGCTGTCTGTCAGGGGAACGGTACTCATAGTGCAGTCCTCCAGAGGATGCGGATTAGCGCAGATAGTGTTCGGTCAGGGCACTCCAGAGCGCGGCACCGGTGATCAGGATCCTGTCGTTAAAGTCATAGCCCGGGTTATGCACCATGCAGCGGTCCGCCTCATCTCCTGCACCGAGGGTGAAATAGCAGCCGTCGGGGTTTTTCTCGAGCATGAAGGCAAAATCTTCACTGCCCATAAAGGGAGGGACGGTTGTCACGGCATCCTGGCCAAAAAGATCCACCGCCACACTGCGCACCATCTCGTTAGCCGTCGGATTGTTATTCAGAACCGGACTGCCGTTGATGTGGCTGATGGTGGCGGTGGCGTTAAAGCTTTCGGCCTGGGCGACGGCGATGTCGTGGATCCGCTGCAGCACCGTCTGGCGTACTTTTTCATTCAGCGTGCGTACGGTGAGCTTCATCAGGACCTTGTCGTTGATGATATTGGGCGCATGCCCCGCCTGGATGCTGCCCACGGTCACTACGGCAGGCTCAAACGGGGTGATATTGCGTGAGACGATCGACTGCAGGGCAAGGGTGATATGGCAGGCCACCAGCGTGGCATCAACGGTATGTTCCGGCACGGCGCCGTGGCCCCCTACGCCGTTAACTTCAATATGCAGGGTGTCGGAGGAGGCCATCATGGCGCCATCGCGAAGGCCGATTTTTCCGAGCTTTTGTCCTGGCATATTGTGCAGACCAAAAATATGGTCGCAGGGAAAGGCGTCGAACAGACCATCTTCAACCATCACCCGTCCGCCATACAGCAGCTCCTCGGCTGGCTGGAAAATCAGGTGCAGCGTGCCGTTAAAATTCCGGGTGCGTGCCAGGTATTCTGCGGCATAGAGCAGGGTGGTGGTGTGACCGTCGTGGCCGCAGCCGTGAAAGCGTCCGTCAACGGTGCTGCTCCATGCCTTGCCGCTGTTCTCCTGCATCGGTAATGCATCCATATCGGCGCGCAGCCCCAGACGCTTGCTGCCGTTGCCCACTTTAAGGGTGCCCACCACCCCGGTTTTCGCCATCCCGCGATGCACGTCATAACCCCATTGCTGGAGCAGTTCCGCCACGTGCTCGCTGGTCTTATGCTCTTCAAAACCGATTTCCGGATGCTGATGAAAATGACGGCGCAGCGCAATAAACTGCGCCTCGGTGGTCTGCAGGGCTTCAACAAGGGGATGTGTCATTTTTGTTATCCTTTTTTGGGCAAACAATGCTAATTTCGAGTTTATGCCGTTAGCAGCGCCCAAAAATGCACTTTTTTGTTGTGAAGCGACGCATTCCTTTTGATTGTTTTTCATACAATTCAGTTATGACAAAAAATAGCCTGTTATTTTTTGTCTTCGCGGGAGAGCACATGGCGCAACGGGGTGGCGATTTTTGGGTGACGGTCGAGGACATGCGTCAGTTTTATCAGGAAGATGACGACTCGCTGACGCTGGTCTGGATGCTGGAAGGGCAGGCTGAACTGCACACTGAGGAGCGGCATGAAATTCTGCTGGCCGATAGCCTGACGATCCTCAATCGTAACCAGCGCTGGCAGATCGTCGGCGATACCGCAAATATCACCCTGCGCGTGGTGCTTTCCGGGCGCTGGGTGCTGCAGATGTACCCTGATTTTTTTGCCCACGACTATGGCATCCCGCCAGCCGCCGGGGGGATGTGGCCGCAGTGCGATGAGCTACGCCATCTGCTTCGTCAGCTGCTGGTGGTGACGCTGATTAACGATCGGCATCGCTACCGGCTGGAGGCGAACCGCTGGCTCAGCGAGATCCTGTTGCTGCTGACCAGCCGGTTCCAGCAGCCGGCCCGCCAGCGCTCCCGGGAGAGCAATCCGGGCTGGAGCAAACGCATCGTCCGGGTTGTCGAACGTATCAATGCCAGCTACACCCGGCGTATTACGCTCGCTGAAATTGCCGGGAGTGAATTTGTCTCTGAAGCCTGGCTCTCCCGGCTGTTTCGCAAAGAGGTAGGCATCAGTTTTATGCAGTACATCACCACCCTGCGGCTGGAAAAGGCGGCGGAGGCGCTGCATTTGACCCGGCGTCCCTTGCACCAGATCGCCCTTGAGCAGGGTTTTGCCAGCACCCGGATGATGAGCGATCTGTTTCGCCGTCACCACGGCATGACGCCGAGCGAGTTCCGCAAAGCCCGACGTCAGAATCCGGATGTGCCGCTATCCCGTGTCACCCCTCGCCAGCAGTGTCACCCGGTCGCGGTAGACACGCTCTTTAGCCTGCTCAATAAACCGGAAACACGCGGCTGGGAACCCTCGCCGTTACCTACCCATCCGCTTCAGGAGCGGGTGCTGGATCTGCATCAAATCCAGCCGGCGGCCACCGCGCTACGCCACACGCGGCTGGTGATCACCCTGCGTGAACTGGATGATTTGCTGCGGGAGGACGTTCGCCGCCAGCTGGAGAGGCTTGATCAACAGTTCTCCATTCACGGCATTGATATTGCGGAGCCTTTCCTCAGCAGTCGCCTGTTCGCCAGCGGCTGGGACGATCCGCTGATGGCGGGCTATGCCTGCTGGTATAACCTGCATCAGCTGTTTACCTGGCTGGCGCAAAAGCGTTGGACGGTATTACTGCATACGGGATTAACGACCCGCTGCGATCTTCTGGCGCGTTTTCTGCACCAGGCGGTTAACCATTTTTCACCCGATGTCACCGCAGGCTGGCAGTTTGTTATGCACTGGTCGACGCAGGCGAGCGACGCGTCGCGCCAGCAGGTCTGGCAGGCCCAGCGGGCTGTGCTCGGGCAGTTTTTACCGCAGGCAAAATTTGGGGTGTGGCATCGTTTCTCGCCCACCAGCCCGGCGGGCAACGACGCGGCGCTTCTCGGCTCAACGATCCTGATGCAGGCCGATTTCCTGGCCTGCCCGGCAGACGCCAACGAGCTACTCGATCTGGCACAGCTGGATCCGGCCCGCCTCTCCTCGTCGGAAAATTACCCGGTACAGAAGATCCGCCAGATTGTCGCGGCGCTTCGCCAGCGCCAGCTCTCTCTTCCGGTATGGCTGCTGTCGTGGAATACCCTCACCGGCAATACGCGGGCAACCAACGGCTGGTTTTTCCGTGGGGCGCTGCTGATGCAAAACCTGCTCGGACTTTCTGAGCAGGTATGGCTGGCCGGGTTCTGGCTGAATTCGGGTTTGCAGGGAGAAGCCCGCGCCAACAACACCATTGACACCTCAAGCCTGGCGCTGCAGTACAACCACGGCCTTCCGCGGCCAATTTACTGGGTACTGTGGCTATGGAAACGCCTGCGGGGAGAAGTATTGGTCAATGATAAGAACGTGCTGCTGTTACGCCACCAGAACAGCTATCAGCTGCTGCTGCGCAATACTGTGGTGTTCAACCCGCTGCTTTCGAGCGAAGAGGCGTTTATACAGCGTTTTCGCCAGCAGTATCACCTGACGCTACGGGGATTAAGCGGCAGCTGGCGGATCAAATGCCATCTGTTTGACCAGCATAACGGCGCGCTCTATCCATTAACGGAAGCCGTGCGTAGTGAAAGCGGGCCTGATGAAGAGATGTGGTGCTGGATGGAGCATAAAGCGCGTCCCACGCTAACCCTACGCGAAGAACGGCTTCATGACGGCTGGCAAATAACCCAATCGCTGGAGAGCAACGCGCTGGTGCTCTATGAGTTAGCGCCGATTATCACCAGGGAGGCGTGAAGGCTTACTCGCCGCGATAGATGCAGCCGGCGGTGCAGGTCTCTTTGATCATTACCGCGCTCAGCAGTGGCACCAGTGGCTTCATCTCATTCCAGATCCACTTTGCCAGCACTTCGCTGGTCGGATTTTCCAGACCCGGAATATCGTTCAGATAGTAGTGATCGAGGCGGTTATAGGTCGGTTTAAACGCTGCTTTCAGTTCGGAGAAGTCCATAATCCAGCCGGTATGCGGATCGACCTCACCGGTGATCTCCAGGCGCACCATAAAGGAGTGTCCGTGCAGGCGACCACATTTATGGCCTTCCGGGACGTGAGGGAGATGGTGGGCGGCTTCGAAGATGAAATCTTTAAACAGTGTGGTGGACATCATGAACTCTCAAAAATGCGGAAAAAACCGCCGCATAATACCGGAAAGCACCTTTTTTATCATTACCTAAAACGGCCATTCACATCCGGTAGGCTTTAGGTGGCTGCCGAGCTCATTTTTATTGTTAATTTTCATGCGGTTAATTAATCGTTTTTATCGTTAAGAACGATAGTAAAAACAGGTTAGTCCATTTGGTTATTTATTATTTCCATCCCGTCTTTAATTGTTATGATCCTCGCCGTTAACCTTACACTCTGTTCTGTCTTTCAGATAAAAATTCAGCTTTGCTACTGGAACATAACGACGCATGACAACACAGGCCCCACCTTCAAATTTGCTTCCTCTGAACCCGGAGCAACTGGCACGCCTGCAGGCAGCCACCACTGATTTTTCGCCAACCCAGCTTGCCTGGGTCTCCGGTTATTTCTGGGGAATGCTCAATCAACAGCCGGGTGCTGTGGCGAGTGCACCGGTTGCGGCCGTTGAGATCCCGGCCATTACCCTTATCTCCGCGTCGCAAACCGGCAATGCCCGTCGCGTGGCGGAAGCCCTGCGGGACGATCTGCTCGCGGCCAAACTGAACGTGAACCTGGTGAACGCCGGGGATTATAAATTTAAGCAAATCGCGTCAGAGAAGCTGGTTGTCGTTGTGACCTCTACCCAGGGCGAAGGTGAGCCGCCTGAAGAAGCGGTTGCGCTGCATAAGTTCCTGTTCTCGAAGAAAGCGCCAAAACTGACGGGCACCGCCTTTGCGGTCTTTGGCCTCGGCGACTCTTCTTATGAATTTTTCTGCCAGTCGGGCAAAGATTTTGACAGCAAGCTGGCCGAGCTGGGCGGCGAACGCCTGCTGGATCGCGTGGATACCGACGTCGAGTACCAGGCCGCGGCGGCCGAATGGCGCGCGCGTATTGTCGATGTCCTGAAAGCCCGCATCCCTAAAGAGACTCCCGCGCAGGCGGCGGTCACCGCGACTGGCGTGGTCAACGACATTCACACCAGCCCGTACACCAAAGAAGCCCCGCTGACGGCGAGCCTCTCGGTTAACCAGAAAATCACCGGTCGTGACTCTGAAAAAGACGTGCGCCATATCGAAATCGATTTAGGCGACTCCGGCCTGCGCTACCAGCCGGGCGATGCCCTTGGAGTCTGGTATCAGAACGATCCGGCGCTGGTGAAAGAGCTGGTTGAGCTGCTGTGGCTGAAGGGCGATGAACCGGTCAGCGTCGACGGCAAAACCCTGCCGCTTTCTGAAGCGCTGGAGTGGCACTTCGAGCTGACCGTCAACACCGCCAACATCGTGGAAAACTATGCCACCCTGACCCGCAGCGAATCCCTGCTGCCGCTGGTGGGTGACAAAGCCAAGCTGCAACAGTACGCCGCCACCACGCCAATCGTGGATATGGTGCGCTTTGCCCCGGCACAGCTGGACGCCGACGCGCTGACTGGCCTGCTGCGTCCGCTGACGCCGCGCCTCTACTCCATCGCCTCAGCCCAGGCCGAGGTGGAAAGCGAAGTCCACGTCACTCTGGGCGTGGTGCGTTACGACATCGAAGGCCGTGCCCGTGCCGGTGGCGCCTCGAGCTTCCTTGCCGATCGCGTGGAAGAAGAGGGCGAGGTGCGGGTCTTTATCGAGCACAACGACAACTTCCGCCTGCCGGCAAACCCGGAAACCCCGGTGATCATGATTGGTCCGGGCACCGGCATCGCGCCGTTCCGCGCCTTTATGCAGCAGCGCGCCGCCGACGACGCGCCGGGTAAAAACTGGCTGTTCTTCGGCAACCCGCACTTCACTGAGGATTTCCTCTACCAGGTGGAGTGGCAGCGCTATGTTAAAGAAGGGGTGCTGAGCCGCATCGATCTGGCCTGGTCCCGCGATCAAAAACAAAAAATATACGTACAAGACAAACTGCGCGAACAGGGCGCAGAGCTGTGGCGCTGGATCAATGACGGTGCCCACATTTATGTCTGCGGCGACGCCAATCGCATGGCGAAAGACGTTGAGCAGGCACTGCTGGAAGTGATTGCTGAATTCGGTGGCATGGATACTGAATCGGCGGATGAATTTTTAAGTGAGCTGCGCGTCGAGCGCCGTTATCAGCGAGATGTCTACTAATGAGCGAAAAACACCCTGGCCCTCTGGTGGTCGAAGGCAAACTGACTGATGCCGAGCGCATGAAGGTTGAGAGCAACTACCTGCGCGGCACCATTGCCGAAGATTTAAACGACGGACTGACCGGCGGTTTTAAAGGCGACAACTTCCTGCTGATCCGTTTCCACGGCATGTACCAGCAGGACGATCGCGATATCCGCGCCGAGCGTGCTGAACAGAAGCTGGAGCCGCGTCACGCGATGCTGCTGCGCTGCCGCCTGCCGGGTGGCATCATCACCACCAAACAGTGGCAGGCGATCGACAAGTTCGCCCATGACAACACCATTTACGGCAGCATCCGTCTGACCAACCGTCAGACCTTCCAGTTCCACGGTATTCTGAAGAAGAACGTGAAGCCGGTACACCAGATGCTGCACTCCGTCGGGCTGGACGCGCTGGCGACCGCCAACGACATGAACCGTAACGTGTTGTGTACTTCCAACCCGTACGAGTCCGAGCTGCACGCCGAAGCCTACGAGTGGGCGAAGAAGATTTCTGAGCACCTGCTGCCGCGTACCCGTGCCTATGCCGAGATCTGGCTGGATCAGGAGAAGGTCGCGACCACCGACGAAGAGCCGATCCTCGGCCAGACCTATCTGCCGCGTAAGTTTAAAACCACGGTGGTGATCCCGCCGCAGAACGATATCGATCTGCACGCCAACGACATGAACTTCGTGGCGATTGCCGAGAACGGCAAGCTGGTGGGCTTTAACCTGCTGGTCGGCGGCGGTCTCTCTATCGAGCACGGTAATAAGAACACCTACGCCCGCACCGCGAGCGAGTTCGGCTATCTGCCGCTGGAGCACACCCTGGCGGTGGCGGAAGCGGTCGTGACCACCCAGCGCGACTGGGGCAACCGTACCGATCGTAAAAACGCCAAGACCAAATACACCCTGGAACGCGTGGGCGTCGAGACGTTCAAAGAAGAAGTGGAACGTCGCGCAGGCATCAAGTTTGAGCCGATCCGCCCGTACGAATTCACCGGCCGCGGCGACCGCATCGGCTGGGTAAAAGGTATCGATAATAAATGGCACCTGACGCTGTTTATTGAAAACGGTCGTATCCTGGATTATCCGGGCCGTCCGCTGAAAACCGGTCTGCTGGAAATTTCGAAGATCCACAAGGGCGAGTTCCGTATCACCGCCAACCAGAACCTGATCGTTGCCGGCGTGCCGGAAAGCCAGAAGGCGAAGATCGAGAAGCTGGCGCGGGATCATGCCCTGATGGACGCGGTCAAACCGCAGCGTGAAAACTCGATGGCCTGCGTTTCCTTCCCGACCTGTCCGCTGGCGATGGCTGAAGCCGAGCGCTTCCTGCCATCGTTCACCGACAAAGTGGAAGCGATTCTGGAAAAACACGGCATTCCTGACGAACATATTGTGATGCGCGTTACTGGCTGCCCGAACGGCTGCGGCCGCGCGATGCTGGCGGAGCTGGGTCTGGTGGGGAAAGCGCCGGGTCGTTACAACGTCCATCTTGGTGGTAATCGCAGCGGGACACGCATTCCGCGTATGTATCGCGAGAACATTACGGAACCTGAAATTCTTGACTCCATAGACCTGCTTGTCGGGCGCTGGGCGAAAGAGCGCGAAGCGGGTGAAGGCTTCGGCGACTTTACGGTGCGTGCGGGCATCATTCGCCCGGTGCTCGATCCCGCAAGGGATTTCTGGGAGTAAGGTGGCAATGCCCGGTGGCGCTTCGCTTACCGGGCCTACAAAACCGTAGGCCGGGCAAACGCAGTACCGCCCGGCAGAAGTGAGGGGTATATGTCCAGACTCGATCTGAATGTTTTGAACGACCTGCCAAAAGTGGAACGTATTCTGGCCCTGGCGGAAACCAACGCCCAGCTGGAAAAACTGGACGCCGAAGGCCGCGTCGCCTGGGCGCTGGAGAATCTGCCGGGTGAATACGTGCTCTCGTCGAGCTTTGGTATTCAGGCGGCGGTCAGCCTGCATCTGGTGAATAAGATCCGCCCGGACATTCCGGTGATCCTCACCGATACCGGCTACCTGTTCCCGGAAACCTATCAGTTTATTGATGAGCTGACGGACAAGCTGCAGCTGAATCTGAAGGTTTACCGCGCGGAGCAAAGCGCGGCCTGGCAGGAAGCACGCTACGGCAAGCTGTGGGAGCAGGGCGTGGAGGGCATTGAGAAATACAATGCCATCAACAAAGTCGAGCCGATGAACCGGGCGCTGTCCGACCTCAACGCTAAAACCTGGTTTGCCGGCTTGCGCCGGGACCAGTCCGGCAGCCGGGCATCATTACCGGTGCTGGCAATCCAGCGTGGGGTATTCAAGGTGCTGCCGATTATCGACTGGGACAACCGGACCGTATACCAGTACCTGCAGCAGCATGGCCTGAAATACCATCCGCTTTGGGATCAGGGCTATCTGTCGGTAGGGGATACCCACACCACCCGCAAATGGGAGCCGGGTATGGCGGAAGAAGAGACCCGTTTCTTTGGCCTCAAGCGCGAGTGCGGATTGCACGAAGGGTGAGCCCATTTCCTCCCTCTCCCTGTGGGAGAGGGCATCAGGCCGTACTTAGTTTGTAGGCCCGGTAAGGCGTAGCCGCCACCGGGCATGACCTCAGGCTTTCCCCGCTTTCGCCAGCTCTTTCACCAGCGGCAGCATCACCCGCAACACGTCCCGGCTACGGTGTTCGATCCGCTGCGGCAGCGACTCGTCAATGTACTGCAGATTATCCAGCCTGACGTTATGCCAGCTCGTTCCCTGCGGGAAGGCTTTCGACTTCGCCCGCTGCTGATAACCGTCTTTATTACCCAGTGACCAGTTAGTCGCCTCGACATACAGCACCGGGATCCCGGCCTTATCGAAGATTTCACCGTCATTACAGCAACCGGTTCCTTTCGGGTAGTTGGCGTTGCCGCCCGGGTTGGTGGCGGCAAAAATACCCTGGGCACGGGCAATCGCCAGCGCGCGGTCGCGGGTCAATTTGCGCACCGGGGCAGGTGTGGTTTTTCCGCTGTTAAAATAGAGTTTATCGCCCACGATCAGGTTATCGAGGTTGATCACCAGCAGGGTGTTTTTCTTCTCGGCCGGGCTCATACGGTTGAGGACGTTCTCGGCGCCCAGGCGTCCCTCTTCTTCGCCGCTGGTGGCGATAAAGCGGATACTGTACTGGGTGGGAATGCTCTTCAACTGCTCGGCCAGCTCCAGCATCACCCCGACGCCCGCAGCATTATCATCAATGCCCTGTAAGGTGAGACCGCCGAGGTTGTTATCGGCATCGTTGTCGCTCATCGGGGCGTAGGTATCCAGATGCGCCAGGATAATAATTTGTTGTGCGGCTTTACCTTCATGGGCAGCAATCACGGTGCTGCCGGTCACGTTGTGCCAGTTTTTGCTCTGGTTGCGTGAGGTATAGATGTAGCGGCTCTGGAAGGTGCGGATATCGCTCTGATTACCCATTTCGGCGAACTGCTGGCGCACATAGTCAGCGGAGAGCATTTCGGCAGGGGTACCGGTCATGCGGCCCGGGAAAAAGGTCGCAATATGACGCGCCTGCGTCGAGGCGATCTCACCCAGAGGCGGCGTTTTTGCCTGAACGGGTAAGATAAAGCAAACGCCGAGCGCCAGGAGAGCGATACGGTGGCGCATTGCGGAAAACATAGTGAGTCCTTAAAAAATAGAGCAAAATTTTACCGCGCTTAGTATGAAACTGTGACCGCGCTTACACAATTTGAATTGCTCTTAAATGCCCGTAATTACGCATGTTAAGCACTTTTTGATATTTGCTTTTCCAGAGCGTTATTCCATTGAGTAACTACTCATTCCAATTCGTAATTTCATTCGCTCGTAGCCGCCCCCTATAGTCCCACTATTCCTGGTTGTTAGCGAGTTGTAGCATTGTGGATTACCTTCCTTTATTTGCTGACTTAAAAGACCGTCCGGTCCTGGTGATCGGCAGCGGTGAAATCGCCGAGCGCAAAATTGCCTTTTTACATCGGGCAGGGGCGCACGTGCAGGTGGTTGCCGAAACGGACTTTGATGAAGCGCAAATCGACAATGTGATGCTGGTGATTGCCGCAACCGAAAACCGGCCGCTCAACCAGCGCATCTCTGATGCCGCCCGCGCCCGTCACCGTCTGGTGAACGTGGTGGACGATCAGCCTTTATGCTCGTTTATCTTCCCGTCGATTGTTGACCGCTCTCCGCTGCTGGTGGCTATCTCTTCCGGCGGCACCGCGCCGGTGCTGGCGCGTGTCCTGCGGGAAAAAATCGAAGCGCTGCTGCCAACCAGCCTGGGGCGCATGGCCGAGAAAGCCAGCTACTGGCGTAACCATTTGAAAACCCGCCTGACCAGCGTGGCGGAACGCCGTCGCTTCTGGGAGCGGGTGTTTCGCGGCCGCTTTGCCAGCCTGATGCAGGCCGGTAATGAGACGGCGGCGCAGAAGATCCTTGAAGACGAACTGGACAACCCCGGCAGTACGGGTGGAGAGATCATCCTCGTCGGCGCAGGGCCAGGCGATGCCGGACTGCTGACCCTGCGCGGCCTGCAGGTCCTCCAGGATGCGGACGTAGTGTTCTATGACCATCTGGTGACCGATGGCATACGCGAGCTGATTCGTCGCGACGCCGAGCAAATCTGCGTCGGCAAGCGGGCTGGGGAGCACTCTGTTCCGCAGCACGACACCAATCAGATGCTGATTGATGCGGCGAAAGCCGGCAAAACCGTGGTGCGTCTCAAGGGCGGCGATCCATTTATCTTCGGTCGCGGCGGCGAAGAGCTGCAGGCCGCCGCGCAAGCGGGCGTGCCGTTCCAGGTGGTACCGGGGATCACCGCGGCCTCTGCGGTAACGGCCTACGCCGGTATCCCGCTGACGCACCGGGATTACGCCCAGAGCGTCACTTTTGTCACCGGCCACTACAAGGCCGACAGCACCCCGTTCGACTGGACCCACCTGGCCCAGAGCCGTCAGACGCTGGCGATCTACATGGGCACCATGAAGGCGGCGGACATCAGCGAACAACTTATTCGTCACGGGCGCGATGCAGATACCCCTGTGGCGGTGATATCCCGCGGCACGCGCGTCGATCAGCACGTGGTGACCGGCACATTACAACACCTTGCAACCCTGGCGAAAGACGCCCCAATGCCCGCCCTGATCGTGGTGGGGGAAGTGGTGCAGCTGCACAGCACGCTCGCCTGGTTTCAACACACTACCGACACGGAAGGGTTTGGCTCTTCTGTTGTAAATTTGGCTTAAGGAACGGTTATGGATCAAAAACGACTGACTCACCTGCGGCAACTCGAAGCGGAGAGTATTCATATCATCCGCGAAGTGGCCGCCGAGTTCGCTAATCCGGTAATGATGTACTCCATCGGGAAAGACTCCAGCGTCATGCTGCATCTGGCGCGTAAAGCCTTTTATCCGGGTACGCTGCCGTTCCCGCTGCTGCACGTGGATACCGGCTGGAAATTCCGCGAGATGTACGAGTTCCGTGACCGCACCGCGAAAGCCTACGGCTGCGAACTGCTGGTGCATAAAAACCCGGAAGGGGTGGCGATGGGTATTAACCCGTTCGTGCACGGCAGCGGCAAACACACCGACATCATGAAGACCGAAGGGCTGAAGCAGGCGCTGAACAAGTACGGCTTTGATGCGGCCTTCGGTGGCGCCCGTCGCGATGAAGAGAAATCCCGCGCCAAGGAGCGTATCTACTCCTTCCGCGATCGCTTCCACCGCTGGGATCCGAAGAACCAGCGCCCGGAGCTGTGGCACAACTACAACGGCCAGATTAACAAAGGCGAAAGCATTCGCGTCTTCCCGCTCTCCAACTGGACCGAGCTGGATATCTGGCAGTACATCTATCTGGAAAATATTGAGATCGTTCCACTGTACCTGGCGGCTGAACGTCCGGTACTGGAGCGCGACGGCATGCTGATGATGGTGGATGACGATCGTATCGATCTCCAGCCTGGCGAAGAGATCAAACAGCAGATGGTGCGCTTCCGTACCCTCGGCTGCTGGCCGCTGACCGGCGCGGTGGAGTCCAGCGCGCAGACGCTGCCGGAGATCATTGAAGAGATGCTGGTGTCGACCACCAGCGAGCGACAAGGGCGCGTGATTGACCGCGACCAGGCAGGCTCGATGGAGCTGAAGAAACGTCAGGGTTATTTCTAAGGAGCCGCCATGAATACCACTATTGCTCAACAGATTGCGGATGAAGGCGGCGTCGAAGCCTACCTGCACGCACAACAGCACAAAAGCCTGCTGCGTTTTCTGACCTGCGGCAGCGTTGATGACGGCAAAAGCACGCTGATTGGCCGTCTGCTGCACGATACCCGTCAGATCTATGAAGATCAGCTCTCTTCCCTGCATAACGACAGCAAACGTCACGGCACCCAGGGTGAGAAGCTCGATCTGGCGCTGCTGGTGGACGGCCTGCAGGCGGAGCGCGAGCAGGGCATCACCATTGACGTGGCCTATCGCTACTTCTCCACCGAGAAGCGCAAATTTATTATCGCCGACACCCCGGGGCACGAGCAGTACACCCGCAATATGGCGACCGGCGCATCGACCTGTGACCTGGCGATCCTGCTGATCGACGCCCGTAAAGGGGTGCTGGATCAGACCCGCCGTCACAGCTTTATCTCCACGTTGCTGGGGATCAAGCACCTGGTGGTGGCGGTCAACAAGATGGATCTGGTCAACTTCAGCGAAGAGAAGTTTAACGAGATCCGCGAAAGCTATCTCACCTTTGCCGAACAGCTGCCGGGCAACCTCGACATCCGCTTCGTGCCGCTCTCGGCGCTGGAAGGGGACAACGTCGCCTCCCAGAGCGCCAGCATGCCGTGGTACAGCGGCCCGACGCTGCTGGAAGTGCTAGAGACCGTGGAGATCCAGCGCAGCGTGGAAACGCAGCCGATGCGCTTCCCGGTGCAGTACGTTAACCGCCCGAATCTCGATTTCCGCGGCTTCTCTGGCACCCTTGCCTCCGGCAGCGTGCAGGTGGGGCAGCGCGTGAAGGTCCTGCCGTCAGGCGTGGAGTCCGCGATTACTCGTATCGTCACCTTTGATGGCGATCTGCAGGAAGCCGGGGCAGGCGAAGCCGTCACCTTGGTGCTGAAAGACGAGATCGACATCAGCCGCGGCGACCTGCTGGTGGACGCGCAAGAAACGCTGCCTGCGGTGCAAAGCGCCGCCATTGATGTGGTGTGGATGGCCGAACAGCCGCTGACCCCGGGTCAGAGCTATGACATCAAGATTGCCGGCAAGAAAACCCGCGCCCGCGTGGACGGCATTCAGTACCAGGTGGATATCAACAATCTGGCGCAGCACAGCGTCGCTGAGCTGCCGCTGAACGGCATCGGCCTGGTCGATTTCACCTTCGACGAGCCGCTGGTGCTGGATCAGTATCAGCAGAACCCGGTGACCGGGGGCTTAATCATTATCGATCGCCTGACCAACGTGACCGTAGGGGCGGGGATGGTGCGCGAGCCACATGAGCAGGCGAGCGTGGCACCGTCGGAATTCAGCGCCTTTGAACTGGAACTGAACGCGCTGGTACGCAAACATTTCCCGCACTGGGGCGCACGCGATCTGCTGGGAGGCAAGTAATGGCGCAGCATGATGAGAACGTCGTCTGGCATCCTCATCCGGTCACCGTCGCCGATCGCGAACAACTCCACGGTCATCGTGGGGTTGTGCTGTGGTTTACCGGGCTTTCGGGCTCCGGTAAGTCCACCGTTGCGGGCGCGCTGGAAGAGGCGCTGCATAAATCGGGCGTCAGCACCTATCTGCTGGATGGCGACAACGTGCGCCACGGGCTGTGCAGCGACCTCGGCTTTAGCGATGCGGATCGCAAAGAGAACATCCGTCGGGTGGGCGAAGTGGCCAGCCTGATGGCCGATGCCGGGCTGGTGGTGTTAACGGCGTTTATTTCGCCGCACCGTGCCGAGCGGCAGTTTGTGCGCGAGCGCGTGGGTCAGAACCGCTTTATCGAAGTCTTCGTTGATACCCCGCTGGACATCTGCGAGCAGCGCGATCCGAAAGGGCTGTACAAAAAAGCCCGCGCGGGTGAACTGAAAAACTTCACCGGCATTGACGCAGTTTATGAAACCCCCGATGCGCCCGAAATCCATCTGGAAGGCCAACAATTGGTAACAAATTTAGTGAGCCAATTATTAGACCTGCTCAGACAGGGCGATATTATCAGATCCTGAGATGGTATTGATGGGGTGATTAACCCCATCGATATGTCATGGTCACAGGATCAGCTATGCGAAACAGTGAGAACTACATTATCACCGGGACGGACACAGTATCGGCAAATGACGAGACGACATGGTCTTTCCCCGGGGCGATTGTCGGCTTCGCGTCATGGCTGATGGCACTGGGCATCCCTTTCCTGTTTTACGGCAGTAATACCCTGTTCTTTTTCCTCTATACCTGGCCTTTCTTCCTGGCGCTGATGCCCGTTGCCGTGGTGGTGGGGATTGCGCTGCACTCTCTCCTTAACGGCAAGCTCCTCTACAGTTCATTCACCACCGTGATGACGATAGTGGCCATGGTCGGACTGTTATTTTTATGGCTCATGGGATAAGTTCAGCCATAATTCAAACCGTCACTCACTGTGTCACGTTGAAGGCTGCGCGAATCTGCAAAAAAAATGTGGTACATTTGCCCGCAATGGTGCGGCATCTCTGTAGCCCCGATGTAGAGTCGTGGGGAAAGTTATGGGATGATGATGCCGTTTTTCAGGGGGCAGGATGGGTAAACTTACGCTGCTGTTGCTGGCACTGCTGGTCTGGCTTCAGTATTCACTGTGGTTCGGTAAGAACGGCCTTCACGATTACAGTCGCGTCAGCGATGACGTGACGGCGCAGCAGGCAACCAACGGCAAACTTAAAGCGCGAAACGATCAGCTGTTTGCGGAAATTGACGATCTCAATGGCGGACAAGAAGCCATTGAAGAGCGCGCACGCAACGAACTCAGCATGACTAAGCCGGGCGAAACCTTCTATCGTCTGGTACCGGATGCGTCTAAACGCAACCAGGGCTCAGTACAAAACACCCGATAATCAGGCCCAGGATTATTAGCCATGGCAGTCACTTTTTCGAACGTATGCGCCGTTGTGCCAGCCGCCGGGTTTGGCCGGCGCATGCAGACAGAATGTCCTAAGCAGTACCTTTCAATTGGTGATAAAACGATCCTTGAGCACACCGTGGCGGCGCTGCTGGCGAACCCACGCGTGACGCGGGTCGTTATCGCCATCAGTCCGGGCGACGCCCGCTTTGCCGCGCTGCCGCTTGCCCGCCATCCGCAGGTTACCGTGGTGGACGGTGGCGCAGAGCGCGCAGATTCGGTGCTGGCAGGTCTTCAGGCCGCCGGTGAAGCCCAGTGGGTGCTGGTGCATGATGCGGCGCGTCCGTGCCTGCATCAGGATGACCTGGCGCGGCTGCTGGCTATCAGCGAAACCAGCCGCGTCGGCGGGATTCTCGCCACGCCGGTACGCGATACCATGAAGCGCGGCGAGCCGGGCGTTCCAGCCATTGCCCATACGGTGGAGCGCGTTGACCTTTGGCACGCGCTCACGCCGCAGTTTTTCCCCCGCGAGCTGCTGCAGGCCTGCTTAACCCGTGCGCTGAACGAAGGCGCAACCATCACCGACGAAGCCTCGGCGCTGGAGTACTGCGGTTTTCACCCGGAACTGATTGAAGGGCGCGCAGATAATATAAAAGTGACGCGCCCCGAAGATTTACAGCTGGCAGAATTTTATCTTACCCGTTCGACCCATCAGGAGAAGGCATAATGCGAATTGGACATGGTTTTGACGTACACGCCTTTGGCGGCGAGGGCCCAATTATCATTGGCGGCGTACGCGTCCCTTATGAAAAAGGACTGCTCGCGCATTCTGATGGCGATGTTGCCCTGCATGCGTTAACCGACGCGCTGCTGGGTGCGGCGGCGCTGGGCGATATCGGCAAGCTCTTCCCGGATACCGATCCGGCCTTCAAAGGGGCCGACAGCCGCGAACTGCTGCGCGAAGCCTGGCGCCGTATTCAGGCCAAAGGCTACACCCTCGGTAACGTCGACGTGACCATTATTGCGCAGGCACCGAAAATGCTGCCGCATATCCCGCAGATGCGGGTGTTTATTGCCGAAGATCTCGGCTGTCATATGGACGACGTCAACGTCAAAGCCACTACCACCGAAAAGCTCGGCTTTACCGGTCGCGGTGAGGGCATTGCCTGTGAAGCCGTGGCGCTGCTGGTGAAGGCGGCCAAATGACGGATTTCGATAACCTGACGTACCTGCACGGTAAACCGCAGGGCACGGGCCTGCTGAAGGCCAATCCTGAAGATTTCGTGGTGATCGAAGATCTGGGCTTTGAGCCGGACGGCGAGGGCGAGCACATTCTGGTGCGGATCCTGAAAAACGGCTGCAACACCCGTTTTGTCGCCGAAGCGCTGGCTAAGTTCCTGAAAATTCACGCCCGTGAAGTGAGCTTCGCCGGGCAGAAGGACAAACACGCTGTCACCGAGCAGTGGCTCTGTGCCAGGGTACCGGGTAATGGGATGCCCGATTTAAGCCAGTTCCAGCTTGAGGGCTGCAAGGTGCTCGAATACGCCCGTCATAAGCGCAAATTGCGCCTCGGCGCGTTAAAGGGCAACGCCTTTACGCTGGTACTGCGCGAAGTGAGCCACCGCGACGAGGTCGAACAACGTCTTGCCGCCATCAACGAGCAGGGCGTGCCGAACTACTTCGGTGCCCAGCGTTTTGGTATTGGCGGCAGTAACTTGCAGGGTGCGCTGCGCTGGGCGCAAAGCAATGCCCCGGTGCGTGACCGCAATAAACGCAGTTTTTGGTTGTCGGCAGCCCGCAGTGCGTTGTTTAATCACATCGTGAGCGAACGTCTGAAAAAAACAGACGCGAATCAAGTTGTTGTTGGCGATGCGCTACAATTAGCGGGACGCGGCAGCTGGTTCGTCGCCACTGACGACGAAATGGCCGATTTGCAGGCGCGCGTCAATGCGAAAACGCTGCTGATCACCGCGGCCCTGCCGGGTACCGGCGAATGGGGCCCGCAGGGCGAAGCGCTGTTGGCGGAGCAGGCAGCCGTCGCCGGTGAAACAGAATTATGCTCTCTGCTGGTGCGGGAAAAAGTCGAAGCGGCACGCCGGGCGATGCTGCTCTATCCGCAACAGCTGAGCTGGAACTGGTGGGATGACGTGACCGTCGAGTTACGTTTCTGGCTGCCGGCAGGTAGCTTTGCCACCAGTGTTGTCAGGGAACTTATCAACACTTCGGGTGACTATGCGAATATTGCTGAGTAACGATGACGGGATCCATGCGCCGGGCATTCAGACGCTGGCTAAGGCGCTACGTGAGTTCGCTGAGGTTCAGGTGGTGGCTCCCGATCGTAACCGCAGCGGTGCCTCTAACTCGTTAACCCTCGAGTCGTCCCTTCGTACCTTTACCTTCGACAACGGCGATATCGCCGTTCAGATGGGCACCCCGACCGACTGTGTCTTTCTCGGCGTCAATGCCCTGATGCGTCCGCGTCCGGACGTGGTGGTCTCGGGCATTAATGCCGGGCCCAATCTGGGCGATGACGTGATCTATTCCGGCACCGTGGCAGCGGCTATGGAAGGGCGCCATCTCGGGTTCCCTGCGCTGGCGGTATCGCTCAACGGCCATCAGCATTACGATACCGCGGCTGCGGTGACCTGCTCCATTCTGCGGGCGCTGAGCCGCGAGCCGCTGCGCACCGGGCGGATCCTCAATATCAACGTCCCGGACCTGCCGCTGGAAGAGATCAAAGGCATCCGCGTGACGCGCTGCGGCAGCCGACATCCGGCGGATAAGGTGATCCCGCAGGAAGATCCCCGTGGTAATACCCTGTACTGGATTGGCCCGCCGGGTGAAAAGCACGATGCCGGGCCGGATACCGACTTCGCCGCGGTGGACGAGGGGTATGTTTCCGTCACGCCGTTACATGTGGATTTGACCGCGCATAACGCGCAAGATGTGGTGTCAGACTGGCTGGATCGTGCCGGGGTGAGTTCACAATGGTAAGTAAACGTGTACAAGCACTTCTGAATCAATTACGCACTCAGGGTATTACGGATGAGCATGTGCTTACTGCTATCTCGCTGGTACCGCGTGAAAAGTTCGTCGATGAGGCGTTTGAGCACAAAGCGTGGGAAAACGTCGCCTTGCCAATAGGGCAGGGGCAGACCATTTCGCAGCCCTATATGGTGGCGCGCATGACCGAGCTGCTGGAGCTGACCCCCGAGTCGCGGGTGCTGGAGATCGGCACCGGATCGGGATACCAGACCGCCATTCTGGCGCACCTGGTGCATCATGTCTGCTCGGTTGAACGCATTAAAGGCCTGCAGTGGCAGGCGCGTCGTCGCCTGAAGCAGCTTGATTTACACAATGTTTCGACCCGTCACGGGGATGGCTGGCAGGGCTGGAAGGCACGCGGCCCGTTTGACGCCATTATCGTGACGGCAGCACCGCCGGAAATCCCGGCTGCGCTTATGGCACAGCTGGATGACGGCGGGATCCTCGTTTTACCGGTGGGCGATGAACATCAGCTGTTAAAGCGTGTTCGTCGACGGGGCGACGAGTTCATCATCGATACCGTAGAAGCCGTGCGTTTTGTGCCTCTGGTAAAAGGAGAGCTGGCCTGAGACTCGGATTTTTCCAGGGTTATTCAGGCCAATTCAGCGTATGGTGTGGCGCAAAAGCGCGTGACATTACGGTTAATTTTAAGTCACTGGTAACTAAAAACATTCCTGGGGGATAAATGAGCGCGGGAAGCCCAAAATTCACCATCAGCCGTGTTGCGGCACTGTCACTGGTTTCACTGTGGCTGGCAGGTTGTACATCCTCGAATAACGCCCCTGCGCCGGTGAGTTCCGTTGGCGGCAACAGCGGTTCCAGCACCGGCAATACGTCCGGCGGCATGCTGATTACCCCTCCGCCTAAGATGGGCACCACAACACAACAAACACCTCAGATTCAGCCTGTTCAGCCAGTGGTTACGCAGCCAACACAGATTCAGCCAGTGGATCAGCCTGTTCAGACCGAAAATGGCCGTATTGTGTATAACCGTAAGTATGGGAACATTCCGAAAGGGAGCTATACCGGCGGCAGCACCTATACCGTGAAACGTGGCGATACCTTGTTCTATATCGCCTGGATCACCGGGAACGATTTCCGTGACCTTGCGCAACGAAATAACGTCCAGGCCCCGTATGGTCTGGAAGTTGGCCAGACGCTGCAGGTCGGCAACGCAACGGGCAAACCGCTCACGCCTGGCAACACCGTATCGGTGGCTGACGTGACGGCACAAAATAACAGTGTGACGCCTGCGCAAAAATCGAGCACAGTGGTTGCGTCACAACCGACAATTACGTATTCTGAGGACTCAGGTGAACAGAGTGCTAACAAGATGTTGCCGAATAATAAAGGGACTGCGACTGTTGTCACAGCACCCGTTACGGCACCTGTCGTTAGTTCTACCGTGCCCGCTGCCAGCAGTATGACGTCCAGCTCGCCAATCTCTTCGTGGCGCTGGCCGACTGAAGGCAAAGTTATCGAGAACTTTTCTTCCTCCGAGGGGGGAAATAAAGGGATCGATATCGCAGGAAGTAAGGGACAGGCTATTATCGCGACCGGAGACGGACGCGTGGTATATGCCGGTAACGCGCTGCGCGGTTACGGTAATCTTATTATCATAAAACACAACGATGATTACCTGAGTGCCTACGCCCATAACGATACGATGCTGGTCCGGGAACAACAAGAAGTTAAGGCGGGGCAAAAAATAGCTACCATGGGTAGCACCGGAACCAGTTCTACACGCTTGCATTTTGAAATTCGTTACAAGGGGAAATCCGTAAACCCGCTGCAGTATTTGCCGCAGCGATAATTTGGCGGGATAAACCACTTTGGTTTTCTCGTTCAGGGATCACGGGTAGGAGCCACCTTTATGAGTCAGAATACGCTGAAAGTTCATGATTTAAATGAAGACGCGGAATTTGATGAGAACGGAGCTGAGGTTTTTGACGAAAAAGCCTTAGTAGAAGAGGAACCCAGTGATAACGATTTAGCTGAAGAAGAGCTGTTATCGCAGGGCGCCACTCAACGTGTGCTGGACGCGACTCAGCTTTACCTTGGGGAGATTGGATACTCTCCACTGTTAACAGCAGAAGAAGAAGTTTACTTCGCGCGCCGGGCATTGCGTGGTGATGTGGCTTCACGCCGTCGTATGATTGAAAGTAACCTGCGTCTGGTGGTCAAGATTGCCCGTCGTTACAGCAATCGTGGTCTGGCTCTGCTGGATCTGATTGAAGAGGGCAACCTGGGGCTGATCCGCGCGGTAGAGAAATTTGACCCTGAACGTGGGTTCCGTTTCTCAACATACGCGACGTGGTGGATCCGACAGACCATCGAACGGGCAATCATGAACCAAACCCGTACGATCCGTCTGCCTATTCACATCGTGAAAGAGCTGAACGTCTATCTGCGTACCGCACGCGAGTTGTCCCATAAGCTGGACCACGAGCCAAGCGCGGAAGAGATTGCCGAGCAGCTGGATAAACCGGTTGATGACGTAAGCCGTATGCTGCGTCTCAACGAGCGTATTACCTCCGTCGACACCCCGCTGGGTGGCGATTCCGAGAAAGCGCTGCTGGACATTCTGGCCGATGAAAAAGACAACGGCCCGGAAGACACCACGCAGGACGATGATATGAAACAGAGCATCGTCAAATGGCTGTTCGAACTGAACGCCAAACAGCGTGAAGTGCTGGCACGTCGTTTCGGTCTGCTGGGGTATGAAGCTGCGACACTGGAAGACGTCGGTCGTGAAATCGGCCTGACCCGTGAACGTGTTCGTCAGATTCAGGTTGAAGGTCTGCGTCGCCTGCGTGAAATTCTGCAGGGTCAAGGGCTGAATATCGAAGCGCTGTTCCGCGAGTAAACAACTTTTCGTCAAAAAAGGCCCGTCGAGAGACGGGCCTTTTTCTTATGCGTTAAGGCTGCGTGGTTTCGTGCAGCAGACGCCAGGTTACCGTATCGCCATCCTGATTCAGTACGGCGCTGGACCAGCGCACATTGACCGGCTGATCGGGGCGGGTTTGCGTTTCACGGTAGTGAAGCACCGCGCCGTTATCCCAGGTCTGCAACGTCGTTAATTCATCAATCACAATCTTCAGTCCCGGGCGGCTGCCGCGCTGAGCCTCCAGAAAATTTGCGAGCGCGGGATGATCCAGGTGTGCACCGCTGGGGGCAATCATCAGGAAGTCCTGGCGAAAACGGGCGAGCAGGGCGGCATAATCGCCTTCACCCTGGCCTAACCAGTTTTCTAACGCGACGTGAGCATCAATAATTTCTGTTTCATAGCAGGTCATTCTCTCTCCTTTACCATCATTTTGCGGACCAAATCCGTAAACTGGCGACGCTCCTCGGCGGTTAAACGCCCCAGAAATGCCTCATCAACATCATTCCCTGCCGGCTTGCAGCTCCCCAGCAGCGCTTCACCTTCCGGCGTTAAGAAGACAAACCGTCGGCGCTTATCCGCAGGATCGGCTTCGCGCTTCACCAGCCCGCGTGATTCCATGCGGCTCAGCATTTCTGCGAGAGTGGCTTTGGTACTGACCGCGGCTTCGGTCAGGGCCACCTGTTCAATGCCGGGATGTTCGGCGATAGAGCGCAGCACCGCATATTGCGGCTTGGTCAGCTCGGGCAAAGCCTGTTGCCAGTGCGCGGTATGCTGCTGAAAAAGCTGACGTAACAGGTGGAACGCTTCTTGTCTCAGTTCCATGAACTCTCCGGCGTATAAATCACTTCTCTATGATAGCCGTTATCAGCCGGGAATTTAACGCGGCCCTTTTTAGCATTACGTGTGATCGTATGCGAACGATCTTGTCACCGTACGTATCCAGGCGTAGGCTAAACAACACGTTCGTATGCGAACAAATAGGGTGAGGTACTGAATGAGATTGATTGTAGGGATGACAGGGGCAACCGGTGCGCCGCTCGGTGTGGCCCTGTTGCAGGCGCTTCGCGACATGCCGGAAGTGGAAACCCATCTGGTGATGTCGAAGTGGGCTAAAACGACGATTGAGCTGGAAACGCCGTACAGCGCGCAGGACGTCGCCGCCCTGGCCGATGTAGTCCACAGCCCGGCCGATCAGGCCGCCACCATCTCATCCGGATCCTTTCGTACCGACGGCATGATCGTCATCCCCTGCAGCATGAAAACGCTGGCGGGTATTCGCGCAGGCTACGCCGAAGGGCTGGTGGGGCGCGCCGCAGACGTGGTGCTGAAAGAGGGGCGCAAGCTGGTGCTGGTCCCGCGGGAAACGCCGCTCAGCACTATCCATCTGGAGAACATGCTGGCCCTTTCCCGCATGGGTGTGGCGATGGTGCCGCCCATGCCCGCTTATTACAACCACCCGCAAACCGCCGATGACATTACCCAGCACATTGTGACCCGGGTGCTCGACCAGTTTGGTCTGGAGCATAGCAAAGCCCGTCGCTGGAAAGGTTTGCAGGCGGCCAGAAATTTTTCACAGGAGAATGAACATGGCATTTGATGATTTGAGAAGCTTTCTGCAGGCGCTCGATGAGCAAGGGCAACTGCTGAAAATCACGGAGCAGGTCGATGCGGAGCCGGATCTGGCGGCGGCAGCCAACGCTACCGGGCGCATTGGCGACGGCGCGCCTGCGCTGTGGTTTGATAACATTCGCGGCTTTACCGACGCCCGCGTGACGATGAACACCATCGGCTCCTGGCAGAACCATGCCATCTCAATGGGGCTGCCGCCGAATACGCCGGTCAAAAAGCAGATCGACGAGTTTATTCGCCGCTGGGATACCTTCCCGGTAACGCCTGAGCGCCGTGCCAACCCGGCATGGGCAGAGAACACCGTCGACGGCGAGAATATCAACCTGTTCGACATTCTGCCGCTGTTTCGCCTTAACGACGGCGACGGCGGATTCTATCTCGATAAAGCCTGCGTGGTCTCCCGCGATCCGCTCGATCCGGATCACTTCGGCAAGCAGAACGTCGGCATCTACCGGATGGAGGTGAAGGGTAAACGCAAACTCGGCCTGCAGCCGGTGCCGATGCACGACATCGCGCTGCACCTGCATAAAGCGGAAGAGCGCGGCCAGGATCTGCCGATAGCGATCACTCTGGGCAACGATCCGATCATCACCCTGATGGGGGCCACGCCGCTGAAATACGATCAGTCGGAATATGAGATGGCAGGTGCGCTGCGCGAAAGTCCGTATCCGATTGCCACCGCGCCGCTGACCGGTTTTGACGTGCCCTGGGGTTCGGAAGTGATCCTCGAAGGGGTCATTGAGGGTCGCAAACGTGAAATCGAAGGGCCGTTTGGGGAGTTTACCGGGCACTACTCCGGTGGCCGTAACATGACCGTGGTGCGCATCGATAAAGTCTCTTACCGCACCAAACCGATTTTCGAGTCGCTCTATCTCGGCATGCCGTGGACCGAAATAGACTATCTGATGGGCCCGGCGACCTGCGTGCCGCTCTACCAACAGCTGAAAGCCGAATTCCCGGAAGTGCAGGCGGTGAACGCGATGTATACGCACGGCCTGCTGGCGATCATCTCCACCAAAAAACGTTACGGCGGCTTTGCCCGTGCCGTTGGCCTGCGGGCGATGACCACGCCGCACGGTCTGGGCTATGTGAAGATGGTGATCATGGTGGATGAGGATGTCGATCCGTTCAATCTGCCGCAGGTGATGTGGGCACTGTCGTCAAAAGTGAACGCTGCGGGGGATCTGGTGCAGCTGCCGAACATGTCGGTACTGGAGCTGGATCCGGGTTCAAGCCCAGCAGGGATCACCGACAAGCTGATTATCGACGCGACCACACCGGTGGCCCCGGATCTTCGCGGGCATTACAGCCAGCCGGTGCAGGATCTGCCTGAGACCAAAGCCTGGGCTGAAAAACTGACCGCCATGCTGGCCGCACGTAAATAAGGAGGGGAAAATGATTTGTCCACGTTGTGCCGATGAACATATTGAGGTGATGGCGACGTCGCCGGTTAAAGATGTCTGGACGGTGTATCAGTGCCAGCACTGCCTCTACACCTGGCGCGATACCGAGCCGCTGCGCCGCACCAGCCGCGAGCACTATCCTGAAGCGTTTCGCATGACGCAGAAGGATATCGATGATGCCCCGCAGGTGCCGACCATTCCACCGCTGCTGGCGGAAGATAAGCGCTGATAAAAAACTGAGGGATCCGCACGGACTATTCCCTCTCCCCTTTGGGGAGAGGGCCAGGGTGAGGGGAACAGACCGCACTATCCCGTAGGCCCGGCAAGCATAGCGCCGCCGGGCGATACAGATCGCACCGATCTACACCAGATTCTTCAACCGATAAATCCACTCCAGCGCCTGACGTGGCGACAGGGAGTCCGGGTCGAGGTTCTCCAGCGCTTCCAGCGCCGGGGAGGTCTCTTCGGCTGGCACCAGCAGTGACATCTGCGTCCCGTCGACCTGAGTTGCCGCCGCGTTAGGCGCCAGGCTTTCCAGCTCGCGCAGCTTCTGACGCGCGCGCTTGATCACCTCTTTCGGCACCCCCGCCAGCGCCGCCACGGCAAGGCCGTAACTTTTGCTCGCCGCGCCATCCTGCACGCTGTGCATAAAGGCGATAGTATCTCCGTGCTCCAGCGCATCCAGATGCACGTTCGCCACGCCCTCCATCTTCTCCGGCAGCTGGGTTAGCTC
This sequence comes from Leclercia sp., assembly GCF_036780805.1. Lineage (NCBI taxonomy): Bacteria > Pseudomonadati > Pseudomonadota > Gammaproteobacteria > Enterobacterales > Enterobacteriaceae > Leclercia > Leclercia sp. The sequence goes on from NZ_DAIQCE010000011.1 coordinate 63,063, forward strand.
GAAGTAGTGGGTGGCAAACAGAGTCATGGCTTTGATTTTATTGGCCAGGCTTTCGGCACAGGCCCACGCCAGCGACAGCCCGTCATAGGTGGACGTCCCGCGGCCAATCTCATCCATCAGCACCAGGCTGTACTCGGTGGCGTTGTGAAGAATGTTGGCGGTTTCGGTCATCTCCACCATAAAGGTCGAACGACCGCTCGCCAGATCGTCCGCCGCGCCGACGCGGGTAAAGATACGGTCGACAGGGCCGATCTCCACCTTTTGCGCCGGAACGTAGCTGCCGATATAGGCCAGCAGGGCAATCAGCGCCGTCTGGCGCATATAGGTACTTTTACCGCCCATGTTCGGCCCGGTAATGATCAGCATCCGGCGCTGCGGCGACAGGTTCAGCGGGTTAGCGATGAACGGTTCGTTCAGCACCTGCTCCACCACCGGATGACGGCCTTCGGTAATGCGTACGCCTGGCTTATCGCTAAAGGTCGGGCAGCAGTAGTTCAGCGTCTCGGCGCGTTCTGCCAGGTTGACCAGCACATCCAGTTCGGCCAGCGCGGTGGCGCTCTGCTGCAGATCCGCCAGGTGCGGCATCAGCATATCGAACAGGGCGTCATACAGCTGTTTTTCCAGCGCCAGGGCTTTGCCTTTTGAGGTGAGGACCTTGTCTTCGTACTCTTTCAGCTCTGGAATAATGTAACGCTCGGCGTTTTTCAGCGTCTGGCGGCGCACGTAGTGGATCGGTGCCAGGTGGCTCTGTCCGCGGCTAATCTGAATAAAGTAGCCGTGTACGGCGTTGTAACCGACCTTCAGGGTGTCCAGCCCGAGCCGCTCGCGTTCGCGGATCTCCAGCTTATCGAGATAGTCCGTTGCGCCATCGGCCAGCGCGCGCCACTCGTCCAGCTCTTCGTTGTAGCCCGGGGCGATCACGCCGCCGTCACGTACCAGCACCGGTGGGGCTTCAATGATGGCCTTTTCCAGCAGCTCGCGCAGTTCGCTGAATTCGCCCATCGCTTCGCGCAGCTTCTGCACCGGCGCGCTGTCGATCTCTGCCAGCTGGCTGCGCAGTTCAGGCAGCTGCTGGAAGGCGTGACGCATCCGGGCTAAATCGCGCGGGCGCGCGGTGCGCAGGGCGAGGCGTGCCAGAATACGCTCCAGATCGCCCACCTGGCGTAACACCGGCTGCAGGTCGCTGTATCTGTCCTGCAGGGCGCCAATGGTCTGCTGGCGGCCGGTGAGGGTGGCGATGTCGCGAACCGGCATATGCAGCCAGCGTTTCAACATGCGGCTGCCCATTGGGGTGACGGTGCTGTCGAGCACCGAGGCGAGGGTGTTTTCCACGCCGCCGGCCAGGTTCTGGGTGATCTCCAGATTGCGGCGGGTGGCGGCATCCATGATGATGCTGTCCTGCTGGCGCTCAATGGTAATGGAGCGGATGTGCGGCAGAGAGGTGCGCTGTGTATCTTTCACGTACTGTAACAGACAGCCGGCAGCGCACAGGCCGCGCGGGGCATTTTCAACGCCAAAGCCGGTCAGATCCCGGGTGCCAAACTGCAGATTGAGCTGCTGGCGCGCGGTGTCGATCTCAAATTCCCACAGCGGGCGGCGACGCAGGCCGCGACGGCCTTCGAGCAGACCCATCTCGGCAAAATCTTCGGCGTACAGTAACTCCGCCGGATTGGTGCGCTGCAGCTCGGCGGCCATGGTTTCCCGGTCGGCCGGTTCGCTCAGGCGAAAACGCCCGGAGCTGATATCCAGGGTGGCATAGCCAAAACCAAAACCTTTGCTGTCCTGCCAGATGGCGGCGAGCAGGTTATCCTGGCGCTCCTGCAGCAGCGCTTCATCGCTGATGGTGCCGGGCGTGACGATACGTACCACTTTGCGCTCGACCGGGCCTTTCGAGGTGGCCGGATCGCCGATTTGCTCGCAGATGGCGACCGACTCTCCCTGATTGACCAACTTCGCCAGGTAGTTCTCTACCGCGTGATGCGGGATCCCGGCCATCGGGATCGGTTCCCCGGCCGAGGCGCCGCGTTTGGTCAGCGAGATGTCGAGCAGCTGTGACGCGCGTTTTGCATCGTCATAAAACAGCTCGTAAAAGTCACCCATCCGGTAAAACAGCAGGATCTCCGGATGCTGAGCTTTCAGCTTCAGGTACTGCTGCATCATGGGGGTGTGCGCGTCGAAATTGTCAGTAGTGGTCATGGAGTGATGATGTCCATTTCTTTGAAAATAGTGCTGTTCAGGCGACGTTAGCGTCGTGTATTGCCGCTATTGTCGCATGAAAAAAAGACCCGGCGCAGCAAAATGTCGCGATTTACGCGGCCTCTTCCACTTCCAGCTCAATCACTAATTTCCCCTGTTCGACCAGCACCCGCACCCGGGAATGGGTTTTAAAACCGGCCTCTTCGAGCCAGTCGCCTTTTAAACTCAGCGCGGCATGCACGCTGTAGCGCGTTGGGATCTTGGTCTTGCGATCCTCGTGACGCTTTCTGTAATAGCCGACGGTGAGATGGCGGCGGGGTCTGGAAATACACATATCCGACATAGAAACTCCTTTTTCTCAGGGAAGGATCCGGTGAAATAAATACCTGTATAAAATGCCAGTAAAATGAGTCAGAGACAAACGCAGAACTGCGAAGCGCCTTCAGGAAACGCAATGTAAAAGATGAAATCGGGCTGAACATCCCGCCTGAAAAATGTATTATTAATGCAACTTATCAGTGGGTATCAGATCATGTCAGGAAAACGGATCGCGCGCGAAAAAGAGACCATCCGCAAGATGATCGCGCTGTATCAAACGCAGTGCCCGGAGGCATCGAAAGCCGCGGGGCACTATCCGGCGCTGAATGCATACGCCGACAAGCGGCTGGATAAATGCGTATTTGGCGAGGAGAAACCGGCCTGCAAGCAGTGTCCGGTTCACTGCTATCAGCCAGCTAAAAGGGAAGAGATGAAGCAGGTGATGCGTTGGGCGGGGCCGCGGATGCTCTGGCGCCACCCGATTCTGACGATTCGCCATCTGATCGACGATCGTCGCCCGGTCCCGGCGCTGCCGGAAAAGTACCGCCCGAAAAAGTAACGCTCAGGTGCGCGGCCCGCGCATCGGGCGGCAGATAACCACCATGGCCAGGGCGCTGCACAGCGGGAATACCGCCAGCACCAGCCATGGATAGCTCGCCCCGACCGAGGGCGTCAGCGCCCGATCGAGCAGATCGCCCAGCAATAAATTCCCCGCCAGCACCGCGCAGCCGCCTGCGGTGGCCAGCGCGCCATAATGCGCGCCCAGGGTCGATTCACTCGCAAACCACGGCACCACGTCTTTACCCGCCGGCACCAGCAGCATCTGCCCGGTGGTCAGCAGCGTGACAAAGCAGGCCGCAGGCAGCAGTCGCAGCCAGCCGGTTGCCGGCTCTGAGGGAGCAAAGAGCGCGACGCTGAGGAAGGACGCGGCAATCAGAAGAAAGCCCACCGGCAGGATCCGCACCCCCACCCGACGGGCAAAGCGCGCCAGCGGCAGCTGAAAGAGGATCACCAGCCCCGAGGCCAGCATAAACAGCGGGCCAAGATCTTTTTCACTCCCCCCGACACGCTGGATCTCCACCGGCAGCGCCAGATAGAGCTGGTTATAGCTTAACAGCCAGCTGCTCCAGGCGATGATGAATGCCACGAACCGCGGCTGGCGAAAGGTGGTCCACCAGGGGGTGATTTGCAGTGGTTGGTTTTTTGCCGACCCGGCCGGCAGGCAGAAAAACAGCACAATCAGCGCCACCACGAAGACTGCGGCCCCCGCCAGTGCCACCTGGCGAAAACCCAGGCCGGTGAGCAGAGCGCCCGCCACCGGGCCAAGCACCGCCCCCAGCTCACCGCACACCGCAAATAGCGCGAACCACTCGGCGCGGCTGCGTTTGCCCTGCGCCTCGCTGCGGGTTCCGGCTTTTGCCAGTAAGGCTTCGATGGAGGGGGAGAAGAGCGCGCCGCCGATCCCGGTCAGGCATGCCCCGGCGATGATGACGGGCAGGCTGTAGCCAAAGGCCAGCAGCAGGTAGCCCACCACCCGCACCACGCAGCCGCAGAGAATAATAACGCGCGCGCCGTAGCGGTCGGAGAGGGCGCCGCCGACGATAAACATCCCCTGCTGGGAGAAGGTTCGCAGCCCGAGCACCAGCCCGATAAGCCCGCCGGAGAGCAGCATATCGTCACGTAAAAAGATCGCCAGGAAGGGGACAACGGCATAAAAACCGATATTAAAAATAAACTGGCTGCCCAGTAAGACGGGCGGCCAGAGTTGCGTGGCAGGACGGATCGGGAGCACGGCGTACCTCGCCTCAGACGAGGTAGTGGATATGTTTTTTGCCGTGGTAAGGCGACAGCTCAATGCGGGTTTTCACCCGGAACACCTCCCACAGCAGCTCTTCGGTAAGGATATCCTGCGGCGTACCCGAGGCAACGATGCGCCCTTTCTGCATCACAATCAGCGCATCGCAGAACATCGCGGCGTGGTTAAGATCGTGAATGGCGACAATGCTGGTGACCGGCAGCTGGCTGATCAACTGCATCAGCTGCATCTGATGGTGAATATCCAGGTGGTTGGTGGGTTCATCCAGCAGGATTTCGGTCGGCATCTGCGCCAGCGCCCGGGCAATGTGTACGCGCTGGCGTTCTCCGCCGGAGAGGCTTTGCCAGCCCTGATCGCTGTTGTGCAGCATATCCACCGTCTTCAGCGCCGAATTGACGGTTTCGTCATCCTGCGCCTTCCAGCCGGAGAACGGAGAGTGATGCGGAATGCGCCCCAGCTTCACCACGTCCCGCACGCGCATGTTGGCATCGGTCATGCCGTGTTGTTCCACAAAGGCCACCCGACGGGCGAGCTGCTTTTTCGGGATCCCATTAATGCTTTTACCATCCAGCGCGACGGTGCCGCTATGCGGGCGACGTAACCCGGCAAGGATCCGCAGCAGCGACGATTTGCCGGAGCCGTTTGGCCCCAGCAGGCCGACGGTCTGCCCCCGGGAAACCGCCAGAGAGACATTGTCGACAATGACCTTTTTACCCACCTTCCAGGTGACATTTTCCGCAGTGATGCTCATCACTTATTCCTTGAACGGTAGATAATCATGGCAAAGAACGGAACGCCCACCAGCGCGGTGACCACGCCAACCGGCAGGCTTTGCGGAGCGATCAGCAGGCGGGAGGCGATATCCGCCAGCACCATCAGGATCGCTCCGGCCAGCGCGCTGGCGATAAGCAGCGTGCGGTGCAGCGGGCCAAACAAGAAGCGCATCACGTGCGGTACGACCAGGCCGACAAAGCCAATCGAGCCCGCCATGCTGACGATGGTCGCGGTCATGAGCGCGGTGACGATAAACAGCATCAGGCGCACCCAGGGCACGGCGATCCCCAGCGAGGCGGCGGCATCGTCGCCAAAGGTGAAGGCGTCCAGCGCGCGGGCGTAATACAGACAGATCGCCAGGCCAATCAGCACTACCACGAGCACCAGCTGAAACTCGGGCCATCTCACGCCGCTAAAGCTGCCCAGCAGCCAGAACATCACGTCGCGCGCCTGTTGGGCGCTGGCCGAGGTGCTGACGGTCCAGGCGGTGATGGCGTTAAACAGCTGCGAGGCGGCGACCCCGGCAAGGATAGTGCGTTCGCTGCCGCCGCGCGCGCCGTTGGTCAGCAGGGCGACAAACGCAAAGGCGGCAAAGGCCCCGGCAAAAGCGCCAGCGGAAAGGGTGACGGTGCCGCTGCCAATGCCCAGCACCACCACCGAGACTGCGCCCGTGGAGGCCCCGGCTGAGACGCCCAGCACATAGGGTTCAGCAAGGGCGTTTTTCAGCAGGCTTTGCAGCACCGCGCCGCATATCGCCAGGCCCGCGCCGCAGCAGGCGGCCACCAGCGCCCGGCTCAGACGGAAGTCCCAGATCACGCTCTCGTAGATGCGGTTGAGCGGGACCTCGGTTAAGCCGATTTTATTGGTAATGGCATAGAACACGCTCTGCAGGGGGATCGACAGCTCCCCCACGCTGACGCCGATGGCAATAACCAGCAGCAACGCCACTATCGCCAGAAAACCCGACGCCGGCAGCAGCCAGCTCAGTCGGGTCTGTTGTACCACTGCGGTCATTAATTGAGCCCCATCTTTCTGAGCTGGTCAGCAATCTGCTCTGCACCGTAAATAGTGCGGATGGTCGGGTTCATCGCCTGGCCGTCCATGATCACAATGTGACCTTTTTTAACGGCATCGAGCTGGCTGACCGCCGGATCGCTCTTCAGGAATTTGATTTTCTCCTGGGCATCGTCCAGCGCCCAGCGATTACGGTCGAGGCTGGAGACCACGATCACGTCCGGGTTGGCGGCAATAATGCTCTCCCAGCCCACGGTCGGCCATTCGGTTTCGGAGGTGATGGCGTTGTGGCCGCCCAGCACGTTGGCGATAAAGCCGGAGGCGCTGTTTTTCCCGCCGACGTAGGCGTCAGAAGAGGGGGAGGAGCTGGAGAACCAGAAGACGAACGACAGGTCTTTTTTGTTTTTGCTGAATTCGCTGCGCAGGTCGGTTTCGCGCTTTTTGAAGTCGGCGATCAGCGCCTGACCACGATCTTCTACGTTGAAGATTTTGGCGAAATCTTCGATCTCTTTATACAGGAAGGACATGTCCCACAGCTTCTGGCGGCTGCCGTACATATCGCCAACGCCTTTTTTGGTGGCGCACATGCCCGGCGACATATAGCTGTTCACGCCTACGGTGGCCAGATCTTCGCGTTTGGCGACTTTACTCTCTGGCCCGAGCAGCAGCGGCAGCTGCGCCGGAACGAAGTCCGGGTTTTGCGCCAGAATGGATTCCAGGGTCGGGATCTCGACGGTCAGCGTTTTCACTTTTTTATTCTGTTCAGCCAGCTGCGGCAGCACTTTGGTTGGCCAGAAGGCGCTGGCGGCCACCTTATCTTCAAGGCCTAACAGCAGCAGAATTTCAACGGTGTTTTGTCCCAGCGCCACGACGCGCTCCGGCGCTTTGGTGAAGGTTTCTTTATATCCGCAATTCTCAATCGTCAGAGGATACGTGGTCGCAAAAGCGGAACCGGCTGTCGCGATCAGCAATCCTAATGCGCTGATGACCTTTTTCATGAAACGCTATCCTTCATTAATTTATTTATGACAGCCCGGGACTGGCTGAGAATGAATATCATTATTACGGCGGAGTTTTATACAATGATATATTCGTAGTGTCAATGAACGATAATAACGTCATGAAACTATTGGGTTTATGAGGCCGTTTGTAGGCCGGGCAAGCGCAGCGCCGCCCGGCGAAGAGGGGGGAATTAATCTAAATCTGCACCGTTGCTGGCGATCACTTTCTTGTACCACCAGAACGATTTTTTGCGTTTGCGATCGAGGGTGCCGTTCCCGGCGTCATCGCGATCGACATAGATAAAGCCGTAGCGCTTGCTCATCTCGCCCGTCGAGGCGGCCACCAGATCGATACAGCCCCAGCTGGTGTAGCCCATCAGCGGGATGCCGTCTTCAATCGCATCGCCCATGGCGCGGATATGCTCCCGCAGGTAGCTGATGCGGTAGTCGTCGTTGATCTCGCCGTTAGCGTCAATTTCATCTTTCGCCCCCAGCCCGTTCTCCACCAGGAACAGCGGCTTCTGGTAGCGGTCATACATCATGTTCATGGTGATGCGCAGGCCCAGCGGGTCGATGCCCCATCCCCATTCGCTTACCTCGATATGCGGGTTGCGCAGGGATTTAACGATGTTGGCCGCGCTGGTGTTCCCCGCGTTCATGTCCGCCGAGGCGCAGCGCGAGGCGTAATAGCTGAACGACACAAAATCGACGGTGTTCTTCAGCAGTTCGTCGTCGCCGGGATCTTTGACAATCACCACGCCCTTTTCACGGAACACCCGGGCAGAGTAGGCCGGGTAGCTGCCGCGCGCCTGCACGTCGATAAAGAACAGGTTCTCGCGGTCTTTCTCCAGCGCCATCCACACGTCTTCCGGTTTGCAGGAGTAAGGGTAGAAGTTACCGCCCGCCAGCATGCAGCCCACCTGGTTTTCCGGGTTCACCTCGTGGGCGATTTTGGTCGCCAGCGCGCTGGCGACCAGCTCGTGGTGCGCCGCCTGGTACTTGACCTGATCTTCGTTTTCACCTTCCTCAAACACCAGCCCGGCACCGGAGAACGGGCTGTGCAGCATGATGTTGATCTCGTTGAAGGTCAGCCAGTATTTCACCAGCCCGTTAAATTCCTCAAAGCAGGTGCGGGCGTAGCGGGCGAAGAAGTCGACCATCTTGCGGTTGCGCCAGGAGCCGTACTCGGTCACCAGATGCATCGGCACGTCGAAGTGGCACAGGGTCACCAGCGGCTCGATGTTGTACTTTTTGCACTCCTCAAACACCGCCCGGTAAAAGGCAATCCCCTCTTTATTAGGCAGCGGCTCGTCGCCATTCGGATAGAGACGGCTCCAGGCAATCGAGGTGCGAAATACCGTGAAGCCCATCTCCGCCATCAGGGCGATGTCTTCTTTATAGCGATGGTAAAAATCAATCGCCTCGTGGCTCGGGTAAAACTCGTCGTCACGCAACGAAAAACGTTTTTCCTTACCGACTTTTACCGCCAGGCGGTTGGCGCCGTGGGGGATCATATCGACGGTGGTCAGGCCCTTGCCGCCTTCGCGGTATGCGCCTTCGCTCTGGTTAGCGGCCAGTGCGCCGCCCCATAAAAATCCTTGTGGAAAAACTGACATTGTTACCTCGCTAAATATTTATGCTTGTGCTGCTTTGGCCTGAACCGGTGCGGTTTGCAGCGCGCGCGCTTTTTCCGCTTCCTCTTCTACCGGGATATCTTCAAAGCCCAGGATCAGGGTCAGCACGAAAGAGAGCACCACGGCCAGGGCCATTACCCCGAATACCCAGACGATGGACATCGGGTTAGCCGGGTCGAAGAACTGGACGCTGGTAAACAGGCCCGGTGCCGCCATCGAGTGGCTGGCCAGTCCGGCAATCCCGGCAACCGCGCCGCAGATAAAGCCGCTGATCAGGCTCGCAATCAACGGACGTTTCAGGCGAACCGCCACGCCGTACAGCGCCGGTTCAGAGATCCCCGCCATGATGGCAGAGGCCGCCGCCGCCAGCGCCGTCTGGCGCAGTTCCGGGTTTTTGGTTTTCCACGCTACCGCCAGCGACGAACCGCCGAGCGACAGGTTGGCGCCGATTTCAGACGGCATCACCATCCCCTCTTTGCCGGTTTCAGCAATGGTCTGAATGATGGTTGGCGTAAAGACGCGGTGCATCCCGGTCATCACCAGCAGCGGCCACAGCGCGCCCATGATGGCGACGGAGAGCCAGCCCAGATAGCCGTGAATGGTGTAGACCAGCGCGGAGATGGCGCTACCGATCCAGATCCCCAGCGGCCCAATCAGGACGATGGCGAGCGGGGCGGCAATCAGTACGATCAGCATCGGCTTCAGGAAGTTTTTGGTCACCGCTGGCGTGATGCGATCCACCCAACGTTCGATATACGACAGGCACCAGGTCATCACCAGCGCCGGGATCACCGTGTAGGTGTATTTCACAGCGGTAACCGGAATAAAGGCGAACTCAACGTGCTCGCCCTGCGCCGCTTTGGCCATCAGCTCGATAAAGCTCGGGTGCACCAGCACGCCCGCAATGGCAATCGCCAGCGACATGTTGGTTTTGAATTTCACCGCGGCGGAGGCAGCCACCATCAGCGGCAGGAAGAAGAATGCGCCATCGCCGATCACCGTCAGAATGGTCAGCGTCGGCTCGCCTTTGGTGAGCACGCCGGTCATCTCGAGGATCATCGCCAGCAGTTTGACCATCGACCCGCCGATGATCGCCGGGATCAGCGGGGACATAGTGCCGATCAGCGCGTCGAGGATCCCCGCGCCGATGCGCTTCAGGGTCAGCTTTTGCGGCCCCTGGGGCACGGCTGGCTGCATATCGGCAGGCAGCAGGTTGACCACCTCGCGGTAGGCCTGGGAAACGGTATTGCCGATGATCACCTGGCACTGGTTGTCGTTGCGCACTACCCCCAGCACGCCGCTGATGCTTTTAAGCGTGGCGCTGTCGATCAGGCTCTCGTCTTTCGCCACAAAGCGCAGTCGGGTCATGCAGTGGGTGACGGCGACGATGTTATCTTTGCCGCCGAGCGCGCTGACAACGGCATTCGCCAGCGCAGCATAATTTTTGGCCATCGGGTTGTATCCTGTTTTATCAGTAAGGTACGTCTTCACCGTCTGCAACGATGAAACTTATATAGGAAACCGGTTCCACAAAATCATGAAGAGTTTCCTGGGATCAAACAAGATCGCGTTTTGCTCATTTTTTAGATTCGTGAAGGCGATCACTAAAGGCGTAAAAAAGCCTGCGATCCACGCTGCGACAATTTTTACGCGGTGCAGTACACTGCCGCTCATCAGATTCAGACGGAACAGATTGATGACCACGATGCTGGAAGTGGCGAAGCGGGCAGGGGTCTCGAAGGCGACGGTTTCCCGGGTGCTTTCGGGCAATGGCTACGTGAGCCAGGAGACAAAAGACCGGGTATTTCAGGCCATTGAAGAGAGCGGCTATCGCCCCAATTTACTGGCGCGCAACCTGGCAACAAAGCGTACGCAAACCCTCGGGCTGGTGGTGACCAACACCCTCTATCACGGGGTCTATTTCAGCGAGCTGCTGTTCCACGCCGCCAGAATGACCGAGGAGAAAGGGCGTCAGCTAATCCTCGCCGATGGCAAGCACAGCGCCGATGAAGAGCGCGAAGCGATTCAGTATCTGCTCGATATGCGCTGTGATGCGATCATCATCTATCCGCGTTTTCTCAGCGTCGATGAGATGGACGAGATCATCCAGAAGCACGAGCAGCCGGTGATGGTGCTCAACCGACGTCTGCGCAAAAACAGCAGTCACTGCGTCTGGTCGGATCATAAAGCCTCCAGCCAGGCCGCGGTGTCGACCCTTATCGAGCAGGGCCATCGCGACATCGCGTTTATCACCGGATCGCTGGACTCCCCCACCGGAATTGAGCGTCTTTCCGGCTACAAGGACGCGCTGGCTGCGCACCGCATTCCGCTGCGCGAATCGCTGATTGTCGAGGGCAAATGGACCCCGGCCAGCGGGGCTTCAGGGGTGGCGACGCTGCTGGCGCGCGGCGAACGTTTTACCGCGCTGGTGGCGAGCAACGACGATATGGCGATTGGCGCCATTAAGCAGCTCCACGACAGCGGGATTGCCGCGCCGGGAGCGGTTTCGGTGGTCGGTTTCGATGATATTGCGATGGCCCCGTACGTGGTGCCCGCGCTCTCCAGCGTGCGCGTGCCGGTGACCGAGATGGTAAAAGAGACCATCAGCCGCCTGATCTTTATGCTCGACGGCGGGGAATTCACCTTCCAGCAGACCTTTGCCGGAGAGCTGATCCTGCGTGATTCGGTGATCCCCGGCCCGCACCGCTGATTACAATTCGGCGGCCGGGGGCAGCCAGGCGCGGGTAAAATCGAGCCAACCGCCCGCGGTCAGGACCATATCCTGCACGTTTTCCAGAGCGTTGATCCGGTAGCGATAGTGGAACAGCGGCGTGCAACGGCCCTCCGCCAGCAGGCGCTGGAAAAAGGGCATCAGATGGGCCTGAAAATGCGCTTCGCTGTTGCTGTTTTGCATCAGCTGCTGTTTGGCGGCTTCCCAGCCTGCCTCGCCCAGCGCCGTGGCCCAGGCGGGTTCATAGATAAACCACTCCGCCAGCGCAAAGGCGGCCATTCCGGTCGCCAGATGATCCCCCAGCAGCAGATCGGCATCCGCCAGCGTATCGGGGGCATACCAGCCATCGCGATCTTTCCACTCGGTGTGCAGCTCACAGCCATGCGGCTGCAGCTGGTGCCGCCAGATTTCAGCCAGCTCGCGCAGCTCAGGGGTGTTATAGCACACCAGTTTCAGCCGGGGGGGCAGGTCGATATCAGACGGCGCGGGCAGGGTGGGCACCCGCAGGCCGGGAAGGATTTCGGTGTGGATCTGCAGATCTTCGCGGCGGCCAAAGCACTGCTGATTGAGGGTCAGGGCGGTCTGGCGCAAATACGCGGCCAGCGCTTTGGGCAATTTTGCATTGACCATCAGCCAGGCAAAACCGCCGCTGGTTGAGGTCACCGCTTCCTGCGGGGCGCTGCCTTTCCCTACCGTGATCCATGCCGGTTTATCGGCGACCGTGCCGGTGCGCCAGAACTCAATCGCGTGCAGCAGCGGATGGGCGGCAAAGTACCAGGGCTGGCGCTCGAGACGCAGAAAATGCGAATGGTGACGGGCAATGGCGAACGGCCCGGCGCCGATCTCCGGCTGTCGGGGATGCGGCAGGCGGCAGACCGGATGCGCAAGGCGATGGGCCAGCAGCGCATCCGGGGCATGCAGATACACCGCCAGACACCAGGGGGCGACGAGGGTGACCGCGTCGATATGCAACAGCCCGCTGTTGCGCGCCGGATCGGCCAGCAGCTGCTGCATCGCACTCAGAATATCGTCATCGTTCAGCGGCTGGCCGTTATGCCAGTGTGCGCCGCTGCGCAGATAAAAATGCCAGCGCAGTCCGTCGCCAGAGCAGGCCCAGTGGTGCGCCAGATCCGCCACCGGCTGCGCCTGGCCCGGCTCATACCGGGTTAACCCGGCGTGGACCGCGCAGATAATATGCTGCTCGGCGCGCCGACGATGCAGCGCTGGGTGCAGGGAGGTGAGCGGGCGATACCAGGGGATGCGCAGCGTCGGCTGATGCTTCAGCCATTTGCCGCCAAGAAACGGGGTGATGATGTGATGCAGGCTGGCCGGATCGCCATCCGCCAGCTGCAGCGCGCTCTGATAATCGCCTTTTTCCAGGCAGGCATGCATCAGCGGGGCGCTGAGTTCGCTGGTGGTCACCAGGCAGTGCAGGGTAGCGCGATGCCCGCGCCCCGGCTGCGCCTTCCAGCTTAACCAGCCGCTTTCCGCCAGCTGGCGTAACAGCGTCCGGGCGTGACGTTCGCTGCACAGCGCTACCTCCGCGACTTCGGCGATGGTGGTGAGTCTGGCGCTGAAACCATAATGCACGGCGAGCCGCTGGTACTGGCGGATTTTCTGGATCTGGCGCATGGCGGCATCCCTGACAAAGGCGTTGTGAAGAGTGTAGGGGTTTTTGCGCGATAATAAACGGTGCGGTTTGTTTTGCCGGGTGGCGGCTACGCCTTACCCGGCCTACAAAAACCGTAGGCCCGTGCAAGCGTGAGCGCCGCCGGGCAATCAGCGCTTACTGACAGGCATCATAAGCTCGCGCAGGCGCTCGATGCGCGCTTCCGGGCTGAGATACAGCCAGCGGAATAAAATACGTTCATGTTTCTTTGCCTGTCTGAACCAGGCAGCAAGATAGTTAAGTTCCTGGGCGAAGTTGTTCATTGGCGGTCTCCGGCTGATGAATACCGCAACAGAGTAGGCCGCAAAAAGGGATTAAAACAGGACGGGGTTTAGCAGCTGTTCCGCATTAAAAAAGCCCCGGGGCACCGGGGCTGCGAAAGGCAAAATCGGACAAGCATACAACGAGTCAGTGCGAGAGTTTGAGGGTTAAACAGATAATGATTTCAGCAGGGCAAAGGCCTCCTTCATCCGATCTTCACTGACCACGAAGGCGCGCAAATGGCCTTCGCTGTCGGCCCCTTTCGCCACCATCCCCTGAGGTTCGATGGCGATCTGCCAGTGCAGATCCTGGCGCTGGGTTTCACCTGCCAGATGCAGCGGCAGTTCCGGCGTTTTGACCTTCACCAGCATGGCAGGCAGTTTCAACGGGGTGTTGCCCCCGAGCAGGTTCTTCGCCAGATACATGGCGCTTAACTGGATCGGCTGCAGGAACGGCAGCACCTGGCCGTTGATTTCGGCGCAGTCGCCCAGGGCATAGATGTCCGGCTGGGTGGTTTGCAGATAGCTGTCGACCTTCACGCCGCGGTTGGTTTCCGCACCCGCACGCTGGGCCAGCCCGATTTCCGGACGCAGGCCGGTGGCGGCAATGACGACATCCACCTCAATGCAGCGGTCTCTGTCCAGCAGGGCGCAGATCCCGGTATCGGTTTTGCTCAGGCTTTGCAGCTGGGATTTCAGCTGCAAATGCACGCCCATATCGGTCAGCCGATGCTGTAAGCGACTACTTACTTCGGCTGGCATCAGCGCCGACAGAATGCTGGCGGAATGGTCAACCAGGGTGACCGCTTTCCCGGCCCGGCAAAAATCCATCGCCAGTTCGCTGCCGATAAGCCCCGCGCCGACAATCATCACCCGCTTCGCGTCACGCAGCGTGGTTTCGCAGGCCCGGTACTCCATCTGGCTGTTCAGGGTCAGCATCAGTTCGCGGCCCGCAACCGGCGGCACAAAGGCCGAAGCCCCGGTGGCCAGAACCAGTTTGTCATACGACCACTGCTGGTCTTTCGCTTTCACCACGTGCGCGGCGGCATCAATGTCGGTGACCCAGCTGTAAGGGAACAGACGCAGGTTAAACTGTTCGGCAAACTCCCCCGCCGTCTGGCGGGTGAGGTCGTCGGCGTGCTGACTCTGGCTGATAACGTGGCTTAAGTCTGGCTTGTTGTACTCATCCATGCTGTCCGCGGCGATCAGCGTCAGCGGGACGTTCGCATCCTGTTTACGGATATTTTTCACCAGCTGGCGGGCGGCGAAGCCCGAGCCGATAATCACAATGCCGTGGCTCATTTTGCCTCCGATGCCAGTTCGTCAAAGACGTCTTTACCGAGGGAACATTCCGGGCACAGGAAGTTATCCGGCACGTCGCTCCACGGTGTGCCTGGAGCGACATCCTGCAGCGGTTCGCCGAGGGCGGGATCGTAAATCCACTGGCAGACGCTGCACTGCATGCAAGGCCCGAGGTCGGCTGCGGCAGCGGCGGCAGCGGTTTCCTGTTCAGGTGCGGCTTTTGGGGTCGCGTCTGGCAGCGGAGCGAGCGCCCACTGACGTGCAATGTCACGACCGTGCTGACGGCAGATTTCCAGCGCATCCAGATCCGGACGCCATTTCGCCTTCAGGCTCATCGACATTTCAAAGCCCGCATCCTGCAGACGCGTGGAGAGGCGGTCAACCGCGCCGCCGCTCCAGCCGTGGGAGCCGAAGGCGCTGGCGCGTTTGTTGCGGAAGCGCAGGCCGGTCATCTCTTCCACCAGGCCGGCAATTTTCGGCATCATCACGTTGTTCATGGTGGAGGTCCCCACCAGCACGCCTTTGGAGCGGAAGACGTTGGTCAGAATGTCGTTCTTGTCGCTGCGCGCCACGTTAAAGATTTTCACCGCCACGTTCGGATCCACTTCGTTGATGCCCTGGGCAATCGCGTCGGCCATCATGCGGGTGTTGTTGGACATGGTGTCGTAGAAAATGGTGATGCGATCTTCCTGATAGTCTGCCGCCCATTTCAGGTACTGCTCGACGATCTGGGTTGGGTTCTCACGCCATACCACCCCGTGAGAGGTCGCAATCATATCCACCGGCAGGTTGAAGCCGAGGATTTCGGTAATTTTTGGCGTCACCAGACGGCTGAACGGGGTTAGGATATTCGCGTAGTAGCGCTGGCACTGCTCATACAGCTCGGCCTGATCCACTTCGTCATTGAACAGACGTTCGTCGCAGTAGTGCTGGCCGAAGGCGTCATTACTGAACAGCACGGCGTCGCCGGTCATGTAGGTCATCATGCTGTCCGGCCAGTGCAGCATTGGGGTTTCAACGAAGATCAGCTGTTTGCCGTTGCCGATATCCAGTGAGTCACCGGTTTTCACGACGTTGAAATTCCACTCTGGATGGTGGTGATGACCATTGATGGAGTCGATGGCGTTATTGGTGCAGTAAATCGGCGTGTCCGGGATGCAGGACATCAGCTCGGTTAGCGCCCCGGCGTGATCTTCTTCAGCATGGTTAATGATGATGTAGTCGATATCGGCGAGGTCAATTTCACTGCGCAGGTTTTGCACGAACTCACGGCTGAACTTATGATCGACGGTATCGATCAGGACGTTTTTTTCTTCCCGGATGAGATAGCTGTTGTAGCTGCTGCCGCGCAGCGTTTTGTACTCCGTCCCGTGAAAATCACGCACTTCCCAGTCACGTTGACCAACCCAATGAATATTGTTTTTAACCAGAATAGACATAGCAACCTCAACTTAATACAGCGAAATTAAACGAAAGATGTAATGGTAATTGCAGGTTGCGTGCCAACTTTTTAATTGCTTGATTTTTATGGAATTTATAAATAATACCTCCTGAGAGGTAGTCAATTTGACTGTTATTGATATAGTCAATATGACAATATGCATTGTCAAAATGACAGCGAGGCGACAATGAGTTTTTCTGTAGAGGTGCTGGCGAAAATCGCCATTGAATTGCAGAGCGGTATCGGCCATCAGGATCGTTTTCAGCGGCTGATCTCCACCCTGCGTCACGTGCTGGATTGCGATGCCTCGGCGCTGCTGCGCTATGAAGGACGGCAGTTTATCCCGCTGGCGATCGACGGCCTTGCCCAGGACGTGCTGGGGCGACGTTTTACCCTGGAGGGGCATCCGCGGCTGGAGACCATCGCCCGCGCCGGGGATGTCGTGCGCTTCCCGGCCGACAGCGACCTGCCCGATCCTTACGACGGGTTAATCCCCGGCCAGGAGAGCCTGAAGGTGCACGCCTGTATCGGCCTGCCGCTGTTTGCCGGGCAGAACCTGATTGGCGCCCTGACGCTCGACGGCATGTCGCCGGATCAGTTCGATACCTTCAGCGACGAGGAGCTGAGGCTGATTGCCGCCCTCGCCGCCGGGGCGCTGAACAATGCCCTGCTGATTGAGCAGCTCGAGAGCCAGAACAGCCTGCCCACGGGCCCGGCAGTGTTTGAGCAGGTGAAAAACACCGAGATGATCGGCCTGTCGCCGGGCATGATGAGCCTGAAAAAAGAGATTGAGATTGTCGCCGCCTCCGACCTGAACGTGCTGATCGAGGGCGAAACCGGCACCGGCAAAGAGCTGGTGGCGAAAGCCATCCACGAGGCCTCACCGCGGGCGGTCAATCCGCTGGTCTATCTCAACTGCGCCGCCCTGCCGGAGAGCGTGGCGGAGAGCGAGCTGTTCGGCCACGTGAAAGGGGCCTTTACCGGGGCCATCAGCAACCGCAGCGGCAAGTTTGAGATGGCCGATAACGGCACCCTGTTCCTCGATGAGATTGGCGAGCTGTCGCTGGCGCTGCAGGCCAAGCTGCTGCGGGTGTTGCAGTACGGTGATATCCAGCGGGTGGGCGACGACCGCAGCCTGCGGGTTGACGTGCGGGTGCTGGCGGCCACCAACCGCGATCTGCGCGAAGAGGTGCTGGCCGGGAACTTCCGCGCCGACCTGTTCCATCGTCTGAGCGTTTTCCCGCTTTCGGTGCCGCCGCTGCGCGAGCGGGGTGAGGACGTGGTGCTGCTGGCGGGCTATTTCTGCGAGCAGTGCCGTTTACGGATGGGGTTATCCCGGGTGGTGCTCAGCCCCGGTGCGCGGGCGCACCTGCTGAGCTACGGCTGGCCGGGCAACGTGCGCGAGCTGGAACATGCCATCCATCGGGCGGTGGTGCTGGCCCGGGCGGCACGGCTGGGGGATGACGTGGTGATCCACGCCCGGCATTTTGCCCTGCATGATGAGAGCGCGCCTGCGGTAACGCCGGAAACCCCGGTAGTGGCGAATCAGAATCTGCGTGAGGCGACGGAAGCGTTTCAACGCCAGATGATTACCCGGGCGCTGGAGCAGAACAGCCGCAGCTGGGCGGCGAGCGCGAGGGCGCTGGAGACCGACGTCGCCAACCTGCACCGGCTGGCGAAACGTCTGGGTCTCAAGAGCTAGATAATGCCTGCCTGGTAGAAATCCTGCAGGTTGATGGCACCGCACAGGCGGCCAGCGTCGTCCACCACCGGAGCGGCGGTGATTTTGCGCTTCAGCAGCAGCTCTTTGGCTTCAATGGCGCGGCTTTCGGCATTCAGCGTCAGGCCGCCGGAGGTCATGGCGCTGCTGACGCTCACTTCCAGTTTGCCGCCGGCCACCAGCCAGCGACGCAGGTCGCCGTCGGTGAAGACACCTTTTACCTGGCTGTCGTCATCGCACACCGCCACCAGACCCAGGCCGGTGCGGCTCAGCTCCAGCATCGCGTCCATCACGCTGGTGTTCAGCCTCACCTGCGGGGTGGCGTCACCGCTGCGCATCAGATGATGCACCTTATTCAGCAGGCGCGCGCCCAGCGCCCCTGCGGGGTGAGAGCGGGCAAAATCTTCTTCATTAAAGCCGCGGGCCTGCATCACCGCCATCGCCAGCGCATCGCCCATCATCAGGGTATTGACGGTGCTGGAGGTCGGGGCCAGGTGCATCGGGCAGGCTTCGCGCTCCACCGAAATGTCCAGCGTGGCTTTGGCGGCCAGCGCCAGCGGCGAACGCGGTTTACCGGTCATTGCCAGCAGCGCGACCGATTTTTCCTGCAGGCGAGGCAGGATCAGATCCAGCTCTTTCGCCGAGCCGGAGTAGGAGATAAACAGCAGCACGTCGCGGCTTTCGATCATCCCCAGGTCGCCGTGCAGGGCTTCCGCCGGATGGACAAAAAAGGCCGGGGTGCCGGTGCTGGCCAGGGTCGCGGCAATCTTTTTGCCGATATGCCCGGATTTGCCAATGCCCGCGACGATCACTTTTCCTTCGCACTGAATAATGGTGTTTGCCGCCCGAACGAAATCCTCTCCCAGACGGTCCGGCAGGCGGCTGGCCTCCTGTAGTTCGAGCATCAGGGTTTGACGACCCGCATTTAACAGAAAATCACTCATCTCTCTCTCCGGTTACGATCACTTCGATTCCTTTCTCTTCCAGCGCTTTTTTGAACGCCGGATCGATACCCGCGTCAGTGATCAGCTTATCGACGCTCTCAAGGCTACAGACAATATTCGGGCTTTTACGGCCAAACTTCGACGAGTCGGCCATCAGGATCACTTCCCGTGCGGCGTTGCACATCGCTTTGCTGACGCTGAACACCTCGTTGAAGGTAGTGACGCCCGCGTTGAGGTCGATACCGTCGGTGCCCATAAACAGCCGGTCAAAGCTGAAATGGTCGAAGGCGTTCTCCGCCAGCTGGCCGTGAAACGAGGCGGATTTTTTACGGAAGGTGCCGCCGGGCATCAGAATGGTTTGTTCGTTGTCGAATTCGGACAGGGCGTTGACGATATGCAGGCTGTTGGTCATCACCGTGATGTTATTAAAGCGGCTCAGCATCGGCACCATCTGCAGCACCGTACTGCCCGCGTCGAGGATGATGGAGTCGCCGTCATGGATATACTTTACCGCCGCGTCAGCAATTAACGCCTTCTGGTGGGTATTGATCAGCGTTTTGTGATCGATGGGCGGATCGGCCTCGTCCTTATTCAGCACCACGCCGCCGTAGGTGCGGATCACCGCCCCGGCGTTCTCCAGGATCACCAGATCCTTACGGATCGTGGTGCCGGTGGTGTCAAAGTAGTGGGCCAGATCCTCCACCGAACATTTTCCCTGCTTTTGCAGATGGTCGAGTATGGCCGCCTGCCGCTGACGGGGTTTCATAGGCGTTGAGTTCCTCAGGTTGCGAAATGATAATTTCGCAAGCTTATAACGTTCACATCGAAATTATCCATGTTTCAATTTAAGCGCTAATGATAGTGCATCCTGACAGAGCGAATCATTGGGAAAGATCACATCAGGCTCTAATTCCTGCAACGCGGTGCCGTTAATCGCTGCAATTTTCACCGGTCGGGCAAAGACCGTCAGGCCGCGCATCATCAAGGAGTCGCAGACCCGGTGATTATCGTCCAGCGCAATGGCGACAATCACCCGCGGCTTAAAGCGCCCACCGGAGCGGCCCACGCCCACCCGACCTTGCTGGCAGAGGGCGTCGAAAGCGCGGTTAAAGCGGTGGATTTGCCAGCCGCCGAGCGCCAGCTGGCACAGCCAGGCGATAACGGCGACGGTGATGAGAGTGGTGACCATATCAGCTCCTTAATTGCCGGGTGGCGACTGCACCTTACCCGGCCTACGAATAATTTCCCTCTCCCTGCGGGAGAGGGCCTCAGCCTGCATAATCAGAACATCACCTGCCCGCCGGTGATATTGATCGACTGCCCGGTGCAGTAGGAGGCTTTCGGGCTGGCATAAAACAGCAGCATATTCAGCACGTCCTGATAGTCGCATCCGCGCTTCAGGGGTACTTTATCGATGTAATACTGCTCCACTTGATCCGCCTCGATGCCCAGCTTGGTGGCATACTGCGGCAGCAGGGACTGGAACATCGGCGATTTCAGCAGGTTGCCGAGCATCAGTGAATGCACGGTAATGCCGTACTCGGCCAGATCCAGCGCCAGAGACTGGGTCAGCCCCACGCCGCCGAACTTGGCCGCGCTGTAGCCGGAGTTGTGCTTGCTGCCCACCTTGCCGGATTTGGAGTTGATCTGAATGATGCGCCCGGCAATGCCGTCGCGGATCATCAGGCGCGAGAACTCCCGGGCGCAGAGGAAATAGCCCACCAGGTTCACCTGCAATGAGCGGTCGAAATCTCCCAGCGCCACGTCGCTGATAAACGCCGCTTTGGCGATCCCGGCGCTGTAGACCAGCAGATCGACGCGGCCAAAGATCTCATTCACCCCGTGCGACAGCGCCATCACGCTCTGCTCGCTGGTGGCGTCGGCACCAAAGCCATACGCCTTGCCTTCACCAAACTGCTGGTTGATCTCGCTGGCGACCCGGGCGGCTTTTTCGCTCTGAATGTCCACCACCGCCACGCGATACCCTTCTGCGGCCAGCCCGCGGCAGAGAAATTCCCCTAAGGTTTGTCCCCCGCCAATGACAACTGCAACCTGTTCCATGTTTCTCTCCTTTAATTACGCCACAAATTTCAGTACACAACCGGCCATCACCGCCTGCGGAACCGGCCCGGCAACGTGCACGGTGCCCGGGTATTCCGCCGCGGTCTGGCCATCAAAACGCAGGGTGATATGCCCCAGCTCGCGCAGGTTCTGCTCCGCGACATCGCCCACTGCCGTCACCGGATAGCGTGCGTCGCCCAGCGTGAGCTGGCTGCCGGGCCGCAGCGCGCCGCTCAGCTCGCCGTGGCAGTGGATAAAGCAGAACTCTTCGATATCCGCCGGAGCCCCTTCACGGAAGGTGATCAGCATCTGGTCGCTCAGGGCATCCGCGGCGCTCTGGCCGATGCGGGTAATGGTGGTCTGGTAAATCACGGTCATCACGAAGTCCTCTTATTGATAGATAAAGCCAGAGACGAACCAGGCAATCAGTACGGTGGGCGCGCCGGTCAGGAAGCGGCTCACCAGTACGGAAGGGACGCCGACGCGCACGGTGTCCTGGCGTGCTTCGGCCAGCGATAGCCCCACCGGGATAAAGTCGCAGGCGGCCTGGGCATTAATGGCAAACAGCGCGGGCAGGGCGAGGTGCGGGGGAATATTGCCGAGCCCAATCTGCACGCCAATCAGCACGCCGATCACCTGGGCGATCACCGCCCCGGGGCCGAGGAACGGCGACAGCAGCGGGAAGGAGCAGATCAGCGCCAGGGTCACCAACCCGAGCGGATGGCTGGCCAGCGGGGCGAGGCCGTGGGCGATCCAGTCGCCAAGACCGGACGCCATGATGATGCCGATCAGCGCCGAGACGAAGGCCATAAACGGCAGAATGGTTTTCAGCACCGTGTCGATGGTGTCGCGCCCGGACTGGAACAGCACCGCCACCGCGGAGCCCATCCCCATCCCGACTTTCGCCAGCAGGCCGTCGCTCTGTTCGGTGATCTTCTTGCTGGTGTCGTATTCACGCGGCGCGCTCTTCTTCGCCGGGGCGGCACCCTCTGCGAGGCTGATGTTCTCCACTTTCACCCCGGAGACGTAGATGTCCTCCAGGATGTACTGCGCCAGCGGGCCGGATTTGCCCGTCGAATGGATATTGACGGTGGGTATGCGCCGTTTCGGGTAAATGCCGCAGCGCAGGGTGCCGCCGCAGTCGATCACCGCCACGCCGATCTCCGCTTCCGGCGGCTCGCCCTCCTTAAAGCCATCCACCGCGTCCCAGCCGGTGAGTTCGCGCAGTTTGTCGACAATCGCCGGGCGGGTGCCCGCGGTGATATAGACGATCTTCTTTTCTGTGGTGGCGTCGAGTTCCAGCGGGCCGCCCCAGCCGCCCACGCCTTTTTCAATCCGGATACGGGTCATGCTGTGGCTCCTGCAAGCTGGACTTTCTGTTCAAGCTGGATGCCCATTTTCTTTTCGAAAATGGCGGTAGTGAGATCGGTCACCCAGCCGCGGAAGAAGTTGGTCACCAGGCCGACCAGCAGGTAACTCACCGCCAGCGGGCCGAGCGGCAGGCCGAGGGTAGTCAGGCCGCTGGCGATGCCCAGATAGACGAACAGTTCGCCGGGGTTAATGTGCGGAAACAGACCGTTCATCGAGTGGCAACTGTAGGATGCCGCGGCGTAGTAGCTCGGCTTGTAGCGCTCGGGCATAAAGCGCCCGAGGCTCAGGGTCATCGGGTTACAGAATACGAAGGTACCGATGCAGGGCAGCAGCAGATAGCGGGAAATGGGGTTACCGGCGCAGCGCTGGGCCAGCTTTTCGATCCGATGCTGACCAATAAAGTTGATCAATGCATTCATGATCACCAGCAGGCTGATCAGCAGCGGCAGGATCCCGGTGACCATGCTGGTAAAGACCTCGCCACCTTTCTGAAACAGCCCGATAAACCACTCGGCGCCGTGGGTGATGGTTTCTATCATTGTTTTCTCCTGTAGGGTGAGTTCATCTCTGACGGGCTAATAATAATCACTTTGAAAGGTTTTAAAGTGTTAAACAGATCTCACAATGAAAGAAAAATGGATTATTTTGAAAGATAATGAGCGAGGAGAGGTCGGCGTGGTTGAGAAGAGGACGAATTTGTCTTTAGACGCGTAAAGATTTTGCCGTGCCGGTTCGCACCTCTTCCTTGAGGTGTCCCGGATGCTTTACCATACTTGCCACTTATCGAATTCGTTGAATGGATGTCTCATGCTCAAGCGTCGTTACGCAGCCTTACTGCCTGCGCTTATCCTGCTCTCTGCCTGCAGCAGCAAACCGAAGACCGAAGAGGTCCAGCAAACGGCGGGGGCCCCGTCCGGCGGCTTCCTGCTGGAACCCCAGCATAATGTGATGCAGATGGGGGGCGACTTTGCCAACAACCCCGCGGCGGAACAGTTCATCGATAAAATGGTGAGCAAGCACGGCTTTAATAAAGCCCAGCTGCAGGAGATCCTCTCCCAGGCGAAGCGTCTGGATTACGTACTGCGACTGATGGATCGTCAGGCACCGACCACCCAGCCACCGGCTGGGCCGAACGGGGCATGGCTACGCTATCGCAACCAGTTTATTACCCCGGACAACGTGCAGAACGGCGTGGCGTTCTGGAATCAGTATCAGGATGCGCTGACCCGCGCCCAGCAGGTTTACGGCGTGCCGCCGGAGATCATCATCGGGATTATCGGGGTGGAAACCCGCTGGGGCCGCGTGATGGGGAAAACCCGCATTCTGGATGCGCTGGCGACCCTCTCCTTTAACTATCCGCGCCGGGCGGAGTACTTCTCCTCCGAGCTGGAAACTTTCCTGCTGATGGCCCGCGACGAGCAGGACGACCCGCTGGATCTGAAGGGCTCCTTTGCCGGTGCCATGGGATACGGCCAGTTTATGCCGTCCTCCTATAAGCAGTATGCGGTCGATTTCAATGGCGACGGGCACATCAACCTGTGGGATCCGGAAGATGCGATTGGCAGCGTCGCCAACTACTTCAAAGAGCATGGCTGGACGCCAGGCCAGCCGGTGGCTGTAATGGCTAACGGCCAGGCGCCAGGGCTGGAGAACGGCTTTAAAACCAGCTATACCCCGGCACAGCTGACGGCCGTAGGATTAACGCCGCAGCAGCCGCTGAGCGACAACCAAAAGGTCAGCCTGTTGCGTCTGGATATCGGCACCGGCTATCAGTACTGGTACGGTCTGCCGAACTTCTACACCATCACCCGCTACAACCACAGTACGCACTATGCGATGGCGGTCTGGCAGCTGGGGCTGGCCGTGGCGCAGGCACGCGTGGCATCGCCGTTCAGTTAAGATTGTCGTTTCCCGCCAAAAAAGTGAGTGGAACCGCTCCACTCACTTTTAATGAGCCCGGCCAGGTTAATTTTTCTGAAGCCCCCTCGTAAAACCTCCACCTCATCCTCATATCTACCGACTAAAGTGCTATCTTGTGCTGCATGTTTTTAAGGAGTCAAAACACGATGACTGACCATGAATTGATGCAGCTCAGTGAGAGAGTAGGGCAGGCGCTGAAACAGCGCGGTGCGACGATCACCACGGCAGAGTCCTGTACCGGCGGCTGGGTGGCGAAAGTCATTACCGATATTGCCGGCAGTTCCGCCTGGTTTGAACGCGGGTTTGTCACCTACAGTAATGAAGCGAAAGCGCAGATGATCGGCGTCCGTGAACCCACGCTTATCGAGCATGGCGCGGTCAGCGAGCCGGTGGTGATCGAGATGGCGATTGGCGCCCTGCGTGCCGCCCGGGCAGATTATGCTGTCTCTATTAGTGGCATCGCCGGGCCGGACGGCGGCAGCGCTGAAAAGCCTGTCGGGACGGTGTGGTTTGGCTTTGCGACGGCGCAAGGCGAGGGGATTACCCGCCGGGAATGCTTCAGCGGCGACCGGGAAAGCGTGCGTCGTCAGGCCACCGTTTATGCGTTAAAAACGCTCTGGCAACAATTTCTACAAAACACTTGATACTGTATGAGCATACAGTATAATTGCTGCAACAGAACAGAAATCCAAGGTGAAGCGCAGTTGTTTCACCCGGCATGAGAGGAAAAAATGGCTATCGACGAAAACAAACAGAAAGCGTTGGCGGCAGCACTGGGCCAGATCGAAAAGCAATTCGGTAAAGGTTCCATCATGCGCCTGGGTGAAGATCGTTCCATGGATGTAGAAACTATCTCCACCGGTTCGCTTTCTCTGGATATTGCACTGGGTGCTGGCGGCCTGCCTATGGGCCGTATCGTAGAGATCTACGGGCCAGAATCCTCCGGTAAAACCACCCTGACTTTACAGGTTGTGGCGGCTGCACAGCGCGAAGGCAAAACCTGTGCCTTTATCGATGCTGAGCACGCGCTGGATCCGGTCTACGCACGTAAACTGGGTGTTGATATCGACAACCTGCTCTGCTCCCAGCCGGATACCGGTGAGCAGGCACTCGAAATCTGTGACGCGCTGGCGCGCTCTGGCGCAGTAGACGTCATCATCGTCGACTCCGTTGCGGCCCTGACGCCGAAAGCAGAAATCGAAGGTGAGATCGGTGACTCTCACATGGGCCTCGCGGCACGTATGATGAGCCAGGCGATGCGTAAGCTGGCCGGTAACCTGAAGCAGTCCAACACGCTGCTGATCTTCATCAACCAGATCCGTATGAAAATCGGTGTGATGTTTGGTAACCCGGAAACCACCACCGGTGGTAACGCGCTGAAATTCTACGCCTCCGTGCGTCTGGATATCCGCCGTATCGGTGCCGTGAAAGACGGTGAGAACGTGGTGGGTAGCGAAACCCGCGTGAAGGTGGTGAAGAACAAGATTGCTGCACCGTTTAAACAGGCTGAATTCCAGATCCTCTACGGCGAAGGCATCAACTTCTACGGCGAGCTGGTTGACCTGGGCGTGAAAGAGAAGCTGATTGAGAAAGCGGGCGCCTGGTACAGCTACAACGGCGACAAGATCGGTCAAGGTAAAGCGAATGCTATCTCCTGGCTGAAAGAGAACCCGGCGGCAGCTAAAGAGATCGAGAAGAAGGTGCGTGAGCTTCTGCTCAGCAACCAGGATTCTAAACCGCAGTTCGCTGTTGATGGCGCAGACGCTGAAGAAACCAACGAAGATTTCTGATAATCGGATGTAATAAACAAGGGTCGCTTAGTGCGGCCCTTTTTGCTTTTTGTTTTTGACTGCAGCAGGTTTATCTATGAATGAATCCACAGCACGTCGTCCTGCTTATAACCGTCTGCTGGATCGCGCCGTGCGCATCCTTGCGGTGCGTGACCACAGCGAACAAGAGCTTCGCCGCAAACTGGCTGCGCCGGTGATGAGCAAAAACGGGCCAGAAGCCATCGATGCCACGGCAGAAGATTACGATCGGGTAGTTGCCTGGTGCTATGAGCACAGCTATCTGGACGATACCCGTTTTGTCTCACGCTTTATCGCCAGCCGCAGCCGTAAAGGCTACGGTCCGGCGCGTATCCGCCAGGAGTTGAATCAAAAAGGTATCCCGCGCGAAACCAGCGAAAAGGCGATGCGCGAATGCGAAATTGACTGGTGCGAGCTGGCGCGGGATCAGGCCGTGCGCAAGTACGGTGAACCTCTGCCGCGTGAGTTTTCAGAAAAAGTTAAAATCCAGCGCTTTTTGCTTTATCGCGGCTTCCTGATGGAGGATATTCAGGATATCTGGCGTAATTTTACCGATTGAACGCATGCGGGATTTTACTTCCCTCTAAAGAAAACTTATCTTATTCCCACTTTTTTCAGTAGCTGGTCCGTCCGACAAAGGTTGTGTAGTGACCGGCTGTGACATTTCGTTAGCTTGATTTCAGGATAATTATGAGCAAGAGCACCGCTGAGATCCGTCAGGCGTTTCTCGATTTTTTCCATAGTAAGGGACACCAGGTTGTTGCCAGCAGCTCCCTGGTACCGAACAACGATCCAACTTTACTGTTTACCAACGCCGGGATGAACCAGTTCAAGGATGTTTTCCTGGGTCTCGACAAGCGTAATTATTCTCGCGCAACCACCTCGCAGCGCTGCGTGCGTGCGGGCGGTAAACATAACGATCTGGAAAACGTCGGTTACACCGCACGTCACCACACCTTCTTCGAAATGCTGGGTAACTTCAGCTTCGGCGACTATTTCAAACATGACGCTATCCAGTACGCATGGGAACTGCTGACCGGTGAAAACTGGTTCAACCTGCCGAAAGAGCGTCTGTGGGTGACCGTCTACGAAACCGATGACGAAGCCTATGAAATCTGGGAAAAAGAAGTGGGTATCCCGCGCGAACGCATTATTCGCATCGGCGATAACAAAGGCGCACCGTACGCGTCCGACAACTTCTGGCAGATGGGTGATACCGGCCCATGCGGTCCGTGCACCGAAATCTTCTACGATCATGGCGATCATATCTGGGGCGGCCCTCCGGGCAGCGCAGAAGAAGACGGCGACCGTTACATTGAAATCTGGAACATCGTCTTCATGCAGTTCAACCGTCAGGTCGACGGCACCATGGAACCGCTGCCGAAGCCATCCGTGGATACCGGTATGGGTCTGGAGCGTATTGCCGCGGTACTGCAGCACGTTAACTCCAACTACGACATCGATCTGTTCAGCACCCTGATTAAGTCTGTTGCCGACGTGACTGGCGCAACCGATCTGAGCAACAAATCCCTGCGCGTAATTGCCGACCACATCCGCTCCTGCGCCTTCCTGATTGCTGACGGCGTGATCCCGTCGAATGAAAACCGTGGCTATGTGCTGCGTCGTATCATTCGTCGCGCTATCCGTCACGGCAACATGCTGGGCGCGAAGGACACCTTCTTCTACAAGCTGGTGGGTCCACTGGTGAGCGTGATGGGCGCAGCCGGCGACGAACTGAAACGCCAGCAGGCGCAGGTTGAGCAGGTTCTCAAAACCGAAGAAGAGCAGTTCGCCCGTACGCTGGAACGTGGTCTGGCCCTGCTGGACGATGAACTGTCGAAGCTGAAAGGCGATACGCTGGATGGCGAAACCGCCTTCCGTCTGTACGATACCTATGGCTTCCCGGTTGACCTGACGGCTGACGTTTGCCGTGAGCGCAACATTAAAGTTGATGAAGCAGGCTTCGAAGCCGCCATGGAAGAACAGCGCCGTCGCGCGCGTGAGTCCAGCGGTTTTGGTGCCGACTACAACGCGATGATCCGCGTTGATGGCAGCAGCGAATTCGAAGGTTACGAACATCTCGAAACCAACGGCAAAGTCACCGCCCTGTTTGTTGACGGCAAAGCCGTGGAGAGCATCAGCGCGGGCCAGGCTGCGGTCGTTGTTCTGGACAAAACCCCGTTCTATGCAGAATCGGGCGGCCAGGTTGGCGATAAAGGCGAGCTGAAGGGCAGTGATTTCAGCTTTGCGGTTAACGACACGCAGAAATACGGTCAGGCGATTGGTCATCAGGGTACGCTGGCATCCGGCACGCTGAAGGTAGGCGAGGGCGTTCAGGCTATCGTTGACGAAGCGCGCCGCGCACGTATCCGTCTGAATCACTCCGCGACGCACCTGATGCACGCCGCGCTGCGCCAGGTTCTGGGCACGCACGTTGCGCAGAAAGGCTCGCTGGTAAACGACAAAGTGCTGCGCTTTGACTTCTCGCATTTTGAAGCGATGAAACCGGCAGAAATCCGTGCGGTGGAAGATCTGGTGAATGCCCAGATCCGTCGTAACCTGCCGATCGAAACCAATATCATGGATCTCGACGCGGCGAAGAACAAAGGCGCAATGGCGCTGTTCGGCGAGAAGTATGACGAACGCGTACGCGTGCTGAGCATGGGCGATTTCTCCACCGAACTGTGTGGCGGTACGCACGCAAGCCGTACGGGCGACATTGGTCTGTTCCGCATTGTTTCTGAATCCGGTACGGCGGCAGGTGTGCGTCGTATCGAAGCGGTTACCGGCGAAGGCGCGATTGCGCTTCTGCATGCACAGAGCGATCAGCTGCACGACATCGCGCAGCTGCTGAAGGGCGACAGCCAGAACCTGGGCGAGAAAGTGCGCAGCGTGATGGAACGTACCCGCCAGCTGGAAAAAGAGCTGCAGCAGCTGAAAGAGCAGGCCGCGGTTGCCGAGAGCGCAAACCTCTCCAGCAAAGCGGTTGAGATTAACGGTGTCAAACTGCTGGTCAGCGAACTGGCAGGCGTTGAGCCGAAAATGCTTCGTACCATGGTCGACGATCTGAAGAACCAGCTTGGTTCAACCATCATCGTTCTGGCAACGGTAGCGGAAGGTAAGGTTTCTCTGATTGCGGGCGTATCTAAGGACGTGATCGACCGTGTAAAAGCAGGGGAACTGATTGGTATGGTCGCTCAGCAAGTGGGCGGCAAAGGCGGTGGTCGTCCGGACATGGCGCAAGCCGGTGGTACAGACGCAGCAGCCCTTCCAGCGGCGCTGGCCAGTGTTCAAAGCTGGGTAAGTTCTAAACTGTAATAATTACAATGCGTACACAGACGCCATAACGACAACGTTATGGCGTACTGCGCTCTACGCTATCGATAATGATAAAGTCAGGTTGAGTTTGTGTATATCGGCTAAACTTACGTTTAACAGATTGTGATGCCGTGACTACCTACACATTACGTGTTTGTCATCGCTTACTTTTTGGCGTTATATGATGGATAATGCCGGGATACAAGAGACCCGACTCTTTTAATCTTTCAAGGAGCAAAGAATGCTGATTCTGACTCGTCGAGTTGGTGAGACCCTCATGATTGGGGATGAGGTCACCGTGACAGTTTTAGGGGTAAAGGGCAACCAGGTACGTATTGGTGTGAACGCCCCTAAAGAAGTCTCTGTTCATCGTGAAGAGATCTACCAGCGTATCCAGGCTGAAAAATCCCAGCAGTCCAGTTACTGATATTATCGCGTCTCGCTGTCTGGCGAGACGCAACCCTCCCGATATATTCCTTGTCAAAAGTTACCGTTCGATTTCAACTGCTCTCTTTTTAACCTTCTGTCACACCCTTTCTCTGTCCAACATCCCTTATATACCCACACATAACTGCCAGCGGGCCTGCAAAATCCGTTTATAAAACACCCTCTTTGCGGGTTTTACATGCGAATTGCCTGTGATTTGTGCAAACGATAAAAGCTTGTGGAAAATTGTTTGACTTATAAGTCCCAGAAAGTAATATATGCGCCACGCAGCGACGAGAAGCTCTTAACGAGTTACTCGAAGCACTCGAAAGAGGCGTTGTGTGGTGAGGTGGCCGAGAGGCTGAAGGCGCTCCCCTGCTAAGGGAGTATGCGGTCAAAAGCTGCATCCGGGGTTCGAATCCCCGCCTCACCGCCATTTTGCATCCGTAGCTCAGCTGGATAGAGTACTCGGCTACGAACCGAGCGGTCGGAGGTTCGAATCCTCCCGGATGCACCATCTTTTACTTTGTGTTGCTTACGAAGCAATACCGAGTATCAGCAGTAACAGCAGTAAATCCCGATGCATCCGTAGCTCAGCTGGATAGAGTACTCGGCTACGAACCGAGCGGTC
>NZ_DAIQCE010000011.1:93517-98449 GCF_036780805.1 Leclercia sp.
AGTACTCGGCTACGAACCGAGCGGTCGGAGGTTCGAATCCTCCCGGATGCACCATCTTCTCCGAGATAACAGCCAGACTGTTGTTTCATGGTCTGCGAGTTAATCGCCAGCGCCAGGAAGGATAACGTTGCTTTAGCAACGGCGCCGCAGGGCGAGGCGTAAGCCGAGTAATCCTCCCGGATGCACCCTCTTCTTCCTCATTGTTTATTCCTTCGACGTTCCGTCAGCAATCATCTTCTCTGTCAGCGACAAAAGCCCTTGTTTACGATAAAGTAACGCTTTGAAATCCTTTTGCGAGAGCACGATGTACGCACAGTATGACGGTTTGATCTTCGATATGGATGGCACCATCCTGGACACCGAGCCAACGCATCGTAAAGCCTGGACTGACGTCCTCGGCCGTTACGGCATGCGTTTCGACTTACAGGCTATGATTGCCCTCAACGGATCTCCCACCTGGCGTATTGCGCAGGCCGTGATTGAACTGAATCAGGCCGATCTCGATCCCCATCTGCTCGCGCGCGAAAAAACCGATGCGGTAAAAGCGATGCTGTTAGATACCGTGCGCCCTTTGCCACTCATTGAAGTGGTAAAAGAGTGGCACGGACGTCGTCCGATGTCGGTCGGAACGGGTAGTGAGAGCGCGATCGCAGAGGCATTGCTCAACCATCTTGGCCTGCGCCACTATTTTTCTGCGGTGGTTGCCGCCGATCATGTTAAAAACCACAAGCCCGCCCCGGACACCTTTCTGCTGTGCGCAGAACGTATGGGTGTGCCAGCCGCGAAGTGCGTCGTGTTTGAAGATGCCGACTTCGGTATCCAGGCAGCACAGGCTGCCGGCATGGACGCGGTGGACGTTCGCTTGCTGTGAGTGACCTGCTGTCACTGACCTCACTCTTCGCCAGCAGTTTTTTAAGCGCCACGCTCTTGCCGGGAAATTCGGAAGTGGTACTGGTGGCGATGCTCTTGTCCGGCGTAAGTCAGCCCTGGTTGCTCGTGTTAATAGCAACAATGGGTAATAGCTTTGGAGGGCTGACTAACGTTATTCTTGGGCGATTCTTTCCGCTACGCAAAACATCGCGCTGGCAGGAAAAGGCAGTCGGCTGGCTAAAACGCTATGGGGCTGCCACGCTTTTACTAAGTTGGATGCCGGTAATCGGTGATTTACTGTGCCTGCTGGCGGGATGGATGCGCATCTCCTGGGGGCCCGTGCTCTTTTTTTTATGCCTGGGCAAGGCGTTACGCTACGTCCTCGTGGCGGTTGTGACTTTACAGGGCATGACGTGGTGGCACTAATTGGACTGTTTGTGACCATGAACTATTACAATTATGCTAAATAAAATGATTTTGACAGGCGGGAGGTCGAATTGATCCCGGACGTATCACAGGCACTGGCCTGGCTGGAAAAGCACCCTCAGGCTCTGAAGGGTATTCAGCGTGGTCTTGAGCGCGAAACGCTGCGCGTAAACGCGGATGGTAGTCTTGCAACGACGGGCCATCCACAGGCGTTGGGTTCGGCGCTAACCCATAAGTGGATCACGACGGATTTCGCTGAGGCGCTGCTTGAGTTCATTACGCCGGTCGAGGGCGATATTGACCACATGCTGAAGATCATGCGTGATATTCACCGCTACAGCGCCCGCAACCTGGGCGATGAGCGTATGTGGCCGCTCAGCATGCCTTGCTATATCGAGCAGGGCCAGGACATCGAACTGGCGCAGTATGGCACGTCAAATATCGGTCGACTGAAAACGCTTTATCGCGAAGGGCTAAAAAACCGCTACGGCGCGCTGATGCAGACGATTTCTGGCGTGCATTATAACTTCTCACTGCCGATGGCATTCTGGCAGGCGAAGTGCGGCGAGACGGACAAAGAGGCGATCTCAGCAGGCTATTTCCGCCTGATCCGTAACTACTATCGCTTTGGCTGGGTCATTCCGTATCTGTTCGGCGCATCGCCGGCCATTTGCTCCTCATTCCTGCAGGGCAAACCGACCACGCTGCCGTTTGAAAAGACCGAATGCGGTATGTATTACCTGCCGTACGCGACCTCCCTGCGCCTCAGCGACCTGGGTTATACCAATAAGTCGCAAAGCAATCTCGGAATTACGTTTAACGAATTGCACGAGTATGTGGCAGGATTGAAGCGGGCGATCAAAACGCCGTCGGAAGCGTACGAGGAAATCGGGCTTGAGAAGGACGGTAAACGTCTGCAAATCAACACTAACGTGTTGCAGATTGAAAACGAACTGTACGCGCCAATTCGTCCAAAACGTGTCACCCGCAGCGGCGAGACGCCTTCTGATGCCCTGCAACGCGGCGGTATTGAGTACATTGAAGTGCGTTCCCTGGATATCAACCCGTTCTCACCGATTGGGGTGGATGAGCAGCAGGTACGTTTCCTCGATCTGTTTATGGTCTGGTGCGTGCTGGCCGATGCGCCGGAAATGAGCGCTGACGAACTACTCTGCACGCGTACGAACTGGAACCGGGTGATCCTTGAAGGGCGCAAGCCTGGCCTGACGCTGGGTATCGGCTGTCAAACGGCGCAGTTCCCATTACAGCAGGTAGGTAAAGATCTGTTCCGCGATCTCAAACGCGTCGCCCACACGCTGGACAGCGTTTACGGTGGCGAAGCGTATCAGCAGGTTTGCGACCAGTTGGTCGAAAGCTTTGATAATCCCGAGCTGACATTCTCGGCGCGCATTCTGCGTTCTATGATTGATCAGGGGATTGGCGGCACCGGTCGTGCGCTGGCGGCGGAGTATCGCGATATGTTGCGACAGGAGCCGCTGGAAGTCTTAAGCGAAGCCGAGTTTGCTGCGGAGCGCGATGCGTCAGTGGTACGTCAGGGAGAGATTGAAGCGGCGGATACCGAGTCGTTTGCAGATTTCCTGGCGAAACAGGCCTGACAGAAAAGAAAAAGGCCACATCGCTGTGGCCAAAATAACATCTCTGAAGAACAGGGATGATGATAACAAATGCGCGTCTTTCATATACTCAGACTCGCGTTGAAAAGAAGAGTTCATTTTTTTTTAAAAAAATCACTATCGGAGGTGACGTATGCCGTTATTAGATAGCTTTACTGTCGACCATACCCGTATGGAAGCGCCTGCTGTACGCGTTGCGAAGACCATGCATACCCCGCACGGCGACACGATCACTGTCTTCGATCTGCGTTTCTGCGTACCTAACAAAGAGGTTATGCCGGAAAAAGGTATCCACACTCTGGAGCACCTGTTTGCCGGCTTCATGCGCGATCACCTGAACGGTAATGGCGTTGAGATCATCGATATCTCCCCGATGGGCTGCCGGACCGGTTTCTACATGAGCCTGATTGGCGTGCCAGAAGAGAAACGCGTCGCGGATGCGTGGAAAGCAGCGATGGAAGACGTTCTGAAAGTCAAAGAGCAGAACCAGATCCCTGAGCTGAACGTTTATCAGTGTGGCACTTACCAGATGCACTCCCTGGAAGAAGCCCAGGAGATTGCACGTCATATTCTTGAGCGTGACGTTCGCGTTAACAGCAATGAAGAGCTGGCGCTGCCAAAAGATAAACTGCAGGAACTGCACATCTAGCAAATTACCCGGCCCTCAGCAAGGAGTGCGCCGGGTAATTTTAGTTTCTTTATAAATTCCTAAAAACCTATCTCTCGTTGTGCATCCCTCTCTTTCTCTTTATTATTGCTGCTAACGCATGATAGTTATTTATATATATTATATCTATGGATGATAGCGCGCCGCTCATTCATCGTATTTATATGTGTTTTAATATTCTATGGAATAGATAATAATTCAGAGGGATTTATGAAAATTTATTTTACGGGCTCCGCGATTCTTTTTTCCGCTCTCCTCTTGTCTGCCTGCAACGCTAAACCCGTTACAACACCTATCGCCAAGGCCCCAGCCGAACGTAAGCAGGAAGTGCAGTGCTACCAGGAGTTCTCTGCATTGCAAAAGCTCGACCCGGCGGCCTATGAATCCTACCGCAAGCAATTTGATAATATTAACAAAAACTATAAAATTTACGAATCGAATAAATCTCTGGTTGATGATAACGCTTCTGAAGTTATGCTCACCGAAATTAATAAAAAACTGTCGCTGGTATGCGTAAGGATTCGCAATACGGTTTATACCAACATGATGAACCGCGCCAATGAAATGAATAAGTTATGAATAAATACTTCAGCGCAGCATTGTACTGCGGATTATTATTGTCGGGTGGAAAAGCATTTTCGGCCGGAACGGATTTATTGGAACGTTTGAATAACGAAAAAATAATCGGCAACGGTTCAACTAACCCTTTTATCGCCTCAGAAGCAACGACAAATCCCCCGGACGCGGCGGCGCAGCAGCAGATAAAACCTGCTCGTCCGGCGACCCGCGTCGTGCCGGATAAAAACGACCAGGCCGTCGCAGTCGCTCAGGCCAAACTTTCCCGCCTCACCGAGGCGCTTCGCCAGGCCAATGCCACCATCACCGGATTAGATAAACAGTTGAGCGCGGTGGAAAGCGAAAAGGCGCTACTCGAACAGGCTGTTGCTCACGAAAAGGAGCGCGTCGCAGAAAAGGAGCAGGCACTCGCTCAGCTTAAATCACAGCCGGACGGCAGCGCGCAAAAGATTGCCGTTGAAAGCCTGATTGCGACGCTGCCGAAGTCCGCTGGCGTCGATCAACAAAAAAATGCCGAACTGGCGGAACAATTGAATCACGCCAACGCACAACGCGCCGCCCTGACGAAATCGCTCAGCGATCTGCAGGCACAGAAGAACGCGCTTGATTCGCAGCTGAGTGCCCTCAAGGCAAATAACGTCCAGGCCAGCGACACAGCGAAAGAGCTCGATGCCTTAAAAGCCCGGTCTGAGATGGCGCAGAACCAACTCGAGGATGCCAAAAAAGTTATTGCCTCGCAGGCGTCGCAGCTGGCCGTCC
>NZ_DAIQCE010000011.1:98549-133562 GCF_036780805.1 Leclercia sp.
AGAAGAGCAGCGCCGGAAGCGACAAAGAGAAGCTGCTTAAAGAGCTGACCGATCTGCAAACGGAGAAGAAGGCGCTGGATACCCAACTCGCCTCCCTGAATGCGGCCAATGAAAAAAGCGGCGCGCAGGCGAAAGAGCTTGATGCCTTAAAAGCGCAGCTGTCGGCGCTGAATCTGCAAAAAGCCACTCTGGAAACCCGGCTGGCCGAACAGGAAAAAGTGTTCGGCAGCGAAAAGACAAAGTTTGAAATTGCGCAGAACCAGCTCGAGGACGCCAAAAAAGTTATCGCCTCGCAGGAGTCGCTGCTGGCCATGCAGAAGAGCAGCGCCGGAAGCGACAAAGAGAAGCTGCTTAAAGAGCTGACCGATCTACAGACGCAGAAAAAAGCGTTGGATACCCAGCTGGCCGCCCTGAAAGAAACCAGTGCGAAAAACGCGGCACTCATCAAAGAGCTGACCGATCTGCAAACGCAAAAGAAGGCGCTGGACACCCAGTTGGCTTCACTGAAAGCGGCCAACGAGAAAAGCGCTGCGCTGGCGAAGGAGATGGCCGATCTACAGGCACAGAAAAAGGCACTGGAAACAGAGCTGGTCGTACTGAAAGAGACCCGCGAGAAAAACGCCGCCCTGACCAAAGCGCTGGCCGATCTTCAAACCCAGAAGAAAGCGCTGGAGGCGCAGCTCGCCGCCCTGAAAACCAGCAACGACACGTCCACCGGCGCGGTGAAAGAGGTCGATGCCTTAAAAGCGCAGCTGTCGGCGCTGAATCTGCAAAAAGCTAACCTGGAAACCCGGATGGCCGAGCAGGATAAGCTGCTTAAAAGCGAGAAGCTCAAATCCGATATTGCGCAGAACCAGCTTGAAGACGCCAAAAAAGTCATCGCTTCACAGGAATCCCTGTTGGCGCTTCAGAAAACTAACGCTGGCAGCGAGAAAGACAAAAGCGGTGCTCTGGCCACCCAGCTGGCTACCGCCGGAAAAGAGACTGAGGATCTGAAAAAGCAGCTGGCCCTGCTTCAGACGCAAAATGCCTCGCTTGAGGAGCAGCAGAAAACGCAAAGCGCCTCTCTGGCCACGCTGACAGCCGAAAACCAGAAGCTGAAAGAGAGCCAGGCTGCACCCGCAAAAGAAGGTGCGGATAAGCAGCGGATGAAGATCGATAAGTCGGCAGCAAAAGATACCCTGACCAGCTACGCCATCGGCACCTGGTATGGCGATGTGGCAGGGCGTGAGAAGAGCAAGCTGGACGGGCTGAACAAAAAGCTCGATCTCAACGCCTTTATGCAGGGCTTTAACGACAAGGTAAACAATAAGCTCCAGCTGGCACCTGCTGCGCTTTCAAAGGAACTGGCCGCGCTGGACCAGGTACAGAAAAAGCAGTTTGTCGCGACGCAAAGCGAAAATGAAAAGCAGAGCAAAGCGATCATGACGAAGGCGGCGAATGAGAAGGGGGCAAAACGGCTGCCGGATGGCGCTGTCTACCGGGTGATTCAGCAAGGTGAGGCACCTCTGATCACCGCCCAGAATGAGATCATTACCGAGCTTGATGAAGTGCTGGGCACCGGTAAAGTGATGTCCAGTAAAGAGGTTCGCGCCAGCCGGGTTAAAGACTTACCGCCGCTATTCCAGACGGTGGTAAAAAAGCTGGGTCTCGGCGGGGAAGCAAAACTGCATATACCGGCGAGCCAGGCCTACGGGGAAGCGGGCGTGCCCGGCTTTGTCCCGCCAGGCACGGTCTCGATCATTACCATTAAAATTATCGGCATTAAGTAACCTTAATCGCACGCATAAAAAAACGGATCTGCATGCAGATCCGTTTTTCTTTTCAGCCGGTTAGTGCGCGCCACCGCCTCCGCCGCCCGCGCCAAACGGCGGTTTGGCGAACCAGATCAGCCCCAGCAGCACAATGAACACCCCTGCCGATATCCAGAAGATCTCGTTGGCCGAGATAATCAGCCCCTGCGCGGTGATCTGCTGTGCTATCCAGCCCGATGCCTGCTGCTCGGTCATGCCCATCCCCTGAAGCTGGCTGTACATCTCCTGCGCCTGCGGATTGAACACGTTCACCGACTCCGTCAGCTGCGCATGGTGCAGCGACTCGCGGTTGGTCCACATGGTGGTGGTCATCGAGGTACCGATAGAGCCCGCCAGCGTACGCATAAAGTTCGACAGACTGGAGGCCGCCGCCATCCTTTCCGGGGGTAAACCGGAGAGGGTGATGGTGGTCAGTGGCATAAAGAAGCAGGCCACCGCAAAGCCCTGAATGAACTGCGGCCACGCCGAGGCGCCAAAGTCCATGCCCGGTTCAAAGGTATAGGCACGCCAGTAGAAGCACACCGCATACATAATGAAGCTGAAGGTCACCAGCCGACGCATGTCGAGCTTATGGGCGAAGCGGCCGATAATCGGTGACAGCAGGACCGGGATCACCCCGACCGGTGCCGACGCCAGCCCCGCCCAGGTGGCGGTGTAGCCATATACCTCCTGCAACAGCTGCGGCAGCAGAACAATCGCGCCGAAGTAGAGCATATAGGCCAGGCTGATACACAAACAGCCGATGGTGAAGTTGCGCGACTTAAACAATGACAAATCGACTATCGGGTTGTCATCCGTCAGCTCCCAGACAATCAGGAAGCTTAGCGCCACCACCGCCACGACCGTCAGGACGATGATCTCCTGCGAGGCGAACCAGTCCAGCTCTTTCCCACGGTCGAGCATGATCTGCAGACTGCCGATACCCAGCACCAGCAGCGCCAGCCCCACGCCATCAATGCGCCGTTGTTCGGTGCGGGTTTCGCGACCACGCAGCGACTGCAGGGTCAGCAATACCACCAGCGCGCCAATCGGCACGTTGATAAAGAAGATCCAGCCCCAGTGATAGTTATCGCTGATATAGCCGCCCAGAATCGGGCCGCAGATCGGGGCGACGATCACCGTCATCGACCACAGCGCCAGCGCGATAGAGCGTTTGGCGGGCGGGTAGTTGTTGAGGAGCAGACTTTGCGACAGCGGGATCAGCGGCCCGGCGACAATCCCCTGGATCACGCGGAAGAAGATCAGCATGGTGAGGCTGGTGGACATCCCACACGCCCAGGAGGCGATAACAAAGGCGATGGTGGACCAGAGGAAGAGTTTCACTTCCCCGACGCGCTTTGCCAGCCAGCCGGTAATCGGGATGGAGATAGCATTCGCCACCCCGAACGAGGTGATTACCCACGTCCCCTGGCTCAGGGATGAGCCAAGGTTCCCGGCGATGGTCGGGATCGCCACGTTCGCAATGGTGGAGTCCAGCACCTGCATGAATGTCGCCAGCGACAGCGCAATCGTCATAATGACCAGCTGCGCGCCTTCCAACGGTTTTTGCGGTTTTTGCTGCTGCATAACGCTCACCTTCGGATTAACCGGCGTTCGCCTTCACGATTTCATCGATCAGCTTATTCACTGGCTCAAGGCTGATCTCACGGGCATTACTTTCGTAGGCCGGGTTAGAACGTGCCTGGTTCGCCAGCATCTGACCGTCGCGGTTGGCGGTATCGACCGTCACCAGCGTGGAGAGGCCAATACGCAGCGGATGGTCTACCAGCTGTTTCTCATCAAGCTCGATACGCACCGGCAGACGCTGAACCACTTTGATCCAGTTCCCGGTGGCGTTCTGCGCAGGCAGTAGGGAGAAGGCGCTACCGGTACCCATATCCAGCCCGACAACTTTACCGGTGTATTTCACCTCGTCGCCGTAGATATCGCTGACTACCGTTGCGCTCTGGCCGATACGCATATGCGCCAGCTGCGTCTCTTTGAAGTTAGCATCCACCCACAGGTTAGTGGCCGGCACCACCGCCATCAGCGGGGTTGAGGAGCTGATCTGCGCACCAGGCTGCACGGCGCGACGAGAAACGTAGCCGGTCATCGGGCTGACAATTTTGGTTCGCTCCAGCGCCAGCCAGGCGTTGCGCACTTCAGTTGCCGCCTGTTTCACCGCAGGTTGTTGATCGAGAGTCGTGTCCAGCACCATCGCCTGATTGGCGTTGTACTGCTGAATGGCGACATCAAGCTGGGCCTGCGCGCTGGCGACCGCATCGCGGGCGTGTTGCAGCTCTTCACGGCCAATCAGGTTGGCGCTGCCGAGCGGAACACGGCGATTAAAGTCGCTCTGCGCCTGGGCGAGGGCGGTTTTTTGCACGGCGATGCTCGCCTGCAGCTGCTTGCTGTTGATCATCTGCTGACGGGTCTGACGCACGCTCGAGGCCAGCTCGGTCTGAGCTTTTTCAAACGCCTGCTGGGCGTCGGTTGGATCCAGCGTCACCAGCACTTCACCTTTTTGCACAAAGTCGGTATTGTCAGCCCAGACTTTCGTCACGCTGCCCGACACCTGCGCCATAATCTGAACCTGGTTCCCTGCCACGTACGCGTCATCCGTCTCTTCACTATGACGCAGTACTAAAAACCAATAA
This sequence comes from Leclercia sp., assembly GCF_036780805.1. NCBI lineage: Bacteria > Pseudomonadati > Pseudomonadota > Gammaproteobacteria > Enterobacterales > Enterobacteriaceae > Leclercia > Leclercia sp. The sequence continues at coordinate 103,000 of NZ_DAIQCE010000011.1, forward strand.
ATCCCATATGCCACGGCAATGATAATAAAGAGCAAGGTCAGCAGCAGAAGGGCGCGCTTGCGTTTGCCTTTCTTCTTGTTGACCGGTTGCTGCGGGGTTGTGTTCTCCGCATTTGCGCTCATGATTTTCTCCACGATCTTATTATTTCACATCGGCTGAGCCGACCTGTTATCAGAAAGGCCAGCAGTATGCGTGCTGGCCTGTTCGGTTTTCTTATAAATCTGGATTTTATTGGAGCGTGTCGTCGCGTTAGCGCAGCGCCTCGAGAACGGCGCCGTCTTCATCCATCTGATCCAGACGGGTGAGAAGCTTACGGGTGATATGCTCGAGCTGCTCTTTCTCGGTGCCGCTTAAAGACGACCAGAGTTGATGCAGGCAGTTGTGCTGAGGTGGAAGCACCTCGCGCAGGAATTCGTGACCTTTCTCGGTCAGTTGCAGGTGCAGACAGCGACGGTCGTTGTCGCTTTCACGGCGTTCGATCCAGCCGCGTTTTTCCAGCTCATCGGCAATACGGGTTGCATTGGTACGAGACGAACCCAGGGCGCAGCTCAGCTCGGAAGGCTGAATGCTGTGGTTTTCCTGAGACTCCAGCGTAATCAACGCCATAAATAACGTCTCGTTAATCCCTTGAGCTTTCAGCATCTTATTGCGATTTTCCAGCAGCTTGCCCTGCATGTGCATGCAGAGACGGGTCAGCAGGATCTCCTGATACGGGAAATCTGCGTAGCGACTGGCGCGAAATTTAAGCATTTGTTCAATGGGCGTAAACGAACTATCCATTTGGGCATAACCTCATTAATTACAGCCGATATAGTAACGACAGTGACAAATAATGTAAATGAATTATTTGTGCGGCTAAAATCCATTAGACAAATTTCACCGTCATCAAGAGCCGGGTAGATCCGTGACCCGGTAAGCACAGAAAAGAGGGGTTTGCACTGGCAAAACGGGGATGGGTCTTCGGGCGTAAGCTATTCATGCGGTATTCTAATATATTACCCACATAAAAATTTCCGGAATAAATGATTCCCGCCACCATAACAGACTGAGGGGCTCCTTAACACCCTGAGGAGCCCCAAACTTATGTAAACCTTATTGAATAGCGTCCTGACGATGGTAGCCGCGCCACCAGACCAGCAGGTTAACCAGCGCCATCACCGTACCGACCGCACACACGCCCGTCCAGCCGGCATGCTGCCACGCCGCCGCTGAGATGAGTGACCCCGCGGCACCGCCGATAAAGTAGCTGGTCATGTACCCGGCAGTCAGGCGGTTACGGGCATCCGGCTTGACGCGGTAGATCACGGTCTGGTTGGTGATATGCACCCCCTGCACGGTGAGGTCGAGGACCAGGATACCGACAATCAGCGCCAGCACCGAGACATGCCCGTACCAGATCGCCGCCCAGGAGAGCAGGAGCATCACCAGCCCGACGCTGGTGGTGAGATGCGATTTTCCCTTGTCAGCCAGGCCGCCCGCAGGACGTGCGCCCAGCGCACCGGCCGCCCCTGCCAGGCCAAACAGGCCGATCACCCCTTCGGAATAGTTAAACGGCGGGGAGGCCAGCAGGAAGGCCATGGAGGTCCAGAGGATGCTGAAGTTGGCGAAGGTGAAACAGCCCAGCAGCGCCCGGGTACGCAGCAGTTTATCGTGGGTGAACAGGCTAAAAACGGAGCCCAGCAGCTGCGGGTAGTTGAGATGTGTTTCTGACTTCACCTTCGGCAGGCCGCGCCACAGGGCAAGGGCCATCACCACCATCAGCACCGATGCCACCCAGTACACGGTGCGCCAGCCGCCGATGCCCGCCAGCAGGCCGGCGACGGTCCGCGCCAGCAAAATCCCCAGCAGCAGGCCGCTCATAATGGTTCCGACCACCTTACCGCGTTTTTCCGGCGAGGCGAGGGTGGCGGCCAGCGGCACCAGAATCTGCGCCACCACAGAGAACAGGCCGGTCAGGGCGGTGCCGAGGATCATCATCGTCAGCGACTGGCTGGAGGCGGTGATCAGCATCCCTCCGGCGGCCAGCAGGGTCATGGAGACAATCATCGCCCGACGTTCGAACATATCCCCCAGCGGCACGAGGAACAGCAGGCCCACGGCGTACCCCAACTGGGCGGCAGTGACGATAAAACCGGCCGAGCTCGCCGAGAGCGAAAAGTTGCGGGCGATCGTTTCCAGCAGCGGCTGGGCGTAATAGTTACTGGCGACCGCCAGACCGGTTGCCACTGACATCAGCAGAATAAGTGCGGGGCTAAGCCCTTGATTAGTTTTTGTCATCAGGTTTTTGAAATCATTAGTTGAGTGATTATTTTTTCAGAAACCATAATAACGGATGAATAAGGGAGGCGGGGAGGTGTTAAGTGATGGATTGTGCGGTTTGGTCCCCTCACCCTAACCCTCTCCCAAAGGGAGAGGGAACTTGTACACCCTCTCCCTTTGGGAGAGGGCCGGGGTGAGGGGACACAGCGCGCAATGACTTACTTCTGCGCCTCAAGCGCTTCTTTCACCCAGGCATCAAACTGCTGCTGGTGGGCTTTGATCCAGCCGTCAACGTGACCCTGGACATCGGCTTCAGAGGATTTGCCCGCGTGCATCATCGCGTTCTGGGCGTTGATATCCGCCAGCGGCAGCTTCATCACCGAGAACAGCTTCGCCGCCGCCGGGTTTTTCTCAGCCCAGGCTTTGTTGGCGACGATGTGCATGGTGTTCACCGGGAAGCCGTAGTTCATGCCGTTCGGCAGTTTGGTGTCGATATCCTTCTGCTCGCCCGGCAGGGAGGAGAACGGCACCTGCAGCCAGACCACATCTTTGCCTGGCTTCAGCACGTCGCTCACCCAGTACGGGGTCCAGGTGTAATAGATGACCGGCTTGCCTTCCTTAAAGCGGGCGATGGTGTCAGCCATCATCGCCGAGTAGTTGCCGTGGCTGACGTCCACGGTTTTCGCCAGGTCGAAGGCTTTGTTCTGGTGGTTAATCACCGCTTCGCAGCCCCAGCCCGGGGAGCAGCCCATCATGTCGGCTTTGCCATCCCCGTTGGTATCGAACAGTTTGGCGATCTTCGGATCTTTCAGCTGTTCGATATTGGTGATGTGGTACTGGTCGGCGGTTTTCTTGTCGATCAGGTAACCTTGCGCCGCACCCGAGACAAAGGTCCCTTCACGGTAGAACTTCTTGTCGCCGCCCGCCGCGCTGTACATGTCGTCATGCAGCGGCTGCCAGTTCACGGCCGTAAAGGTGGCATCGCCGGAGGCAATGGAGGTATAGCCCACGTTGTAATCCACTTCGCTGGGCTTACTCACGGTATAACCCAGCTTCTCCAGCGCCCGGCTGACCAGCCCGGTCTGGAACGACTCTTCGGAGATGGTGCTTTGTACCGGTTGTACGGTAATGCCTTTACCCGGCAGATCGGCAGCAAATGCGCTGGTGGAGGCAAGGGTGGCAAACGCTGTGGCAAAAATTACGCTATGTCTCATCGTTGTTCCTTATTTTACGAATGTACCCGTCATAATTCACGTTGCAGGTGCGTTGGCTGTGCTCGCTCACCCCAGTCACATAGTCATCTATGCTCCTGGGGATTCGCTCTCTTGCCGCCTTCCTGCAACTCGAATTATTTAGGGTAAAAACGGGTGATTAACCCGACAGGGCCGGTGTTGTACCAGCGACGGTTGCCGCGACTGCGTGAATCACGACCGACAGCCTGGGTCAGGCGGTCAAGAATAATGGCGAGGATCACGATCCCGACGCCGCCAACGGTAGCCAGCCCCATATCGAGACGACCGATCCCGCGCAGCACCATCTGGCCGAGACCGCCTACGGCGATCATCGAGGCGATCACCACCATCGACAGGGCCAGCATCAGGGTCTGGTTCACACCCGCCATAATGGTCGGCATCGCCAGCGGCAGCTGGACCTTAAACAGCATCTGACGCGGGCTGGCACCAAACGAGCGTGAGGCTTCGATCAGATCCGCCGGAACCTGGTTGATCCCCAGAATGGTCAGACGCACGATCGGCGGCAGGGCGAAGATAATGGTCACCACCACGCCCGGCACGTTACCGATGCCGAATAGCATCACGATAGGCACCAGGTAGACAAACGCCGGAGTGGTCTGCATCGCATCCAGCAGCGGGCGGATAATTTTGGCCGCCCGCGGACTGCGCGCCAGCCAGATCCCCATCGGCAGGCCAATCACCACGCAGAACAGCAGGGCGGTCAGCACCAGGGCCAGGGTGATCATCGCCTGCGACCAGGCCCCGATCGCGCCGATCAGGATCAGCGAGATCAGGGTCGCGACGCCCATCCCGGCGCTGCCGAACTGCCAGGCAATAAGCGAGAACAGCACGATGGCTACCGGAGCGGGCATGCCCAGCATCAGCTGCTGGAAGCCGTTGAGGATGTAATCCACCGGCACGCGAATGCCCTGGAACACCGGGCGGAAGTGGGTTACGACCCAGTCGATCCCTTCGGTCACCCAGCTGTCGAGCGGGATCAGGGTTTTATGGAACGGATCCATAATATTGAAATGCTCGGGTGCCGGCGCCGGGGCGCTGGTCAGCCAGTCCGCCGCGCCGCCATCGGTTGGCGCGGGTGCTGCCGTTGTGGAGGAACCCCACGCGTCAGCGGATTGTGCCGCGCTGTCGGCGGCCTCTGTGGTGCCCCACGGGTTAGATTGATCAGCCATTGTTTGCCCCCTCGCGATCTAAAGCCTGCAGCAACATGCGTTTTGAGATGATGCCGACGTACTGTTGTTCCTCTCCGACCACCGGCACCGCGCAGGGCGCCTGGCCGACATGGGAGAGCAACTCGCTGAGCGGCGTTTCGGCATCCACGGCAAGCGGAGCATCAATTAACGCCGCATCGATTCCTAAGTTTTCGCCGAGGGCGGTTTTCAGGGAATCGATGGAGACAACACCTACAAATTTATTGCCGCGTTCAACCAGATAACCGTATTCACGGTCTTCGTCCTGCAGCAGCTTCAGCGCGGAGCGCGGGCCGAAACCTGGCGTTTTACGGATAATGCCGTTCGGAGCCCGGCGGGCAATATCTTTGGCGCTGAACACCTGGCTAATATCCACGCCGCGGAAGAAGGTGCGTACATAGTCATTCGCCGGATTATTGAGAATTTCATCCGGGGTACCCACCTGCACCACTTCGCCATTTTGCATAATGGCAATACGATCGCCAATTCGCATAGCTTCATCAAGGTCATGGGAAATAAAGACAATGGTGCGCTGATGCCGGGACTGCAGTTTTACCAGCTCATCCTGCATCTCGGTACGAATTAAGGGATCGAGCGCCGAAAAGGCTTCGTCCATTAATAATATATCGGGGTTGATCGCTAATGCGCGGGCTAATCCCACGCGCTGACGCATCCCGCCGGAAAGTTCATCCGGGTACGCGTGAGCGTAATTTTCCAGCCCGACCTGACGCAGTGCATCCAGCGCTTTTTCCTGGCGCTCACTGGCCGGTACGCCGGCTAATTCCATGCCAAACGCGGTGTTATCTAATACCGTCATATGCGGCATCAGGGCGAATGACTGAAACACCATCGCGATCTTTTTTCTGCGCACCTCGCGGAGCTCGGCATCCGATATTCTGGCGATATCCACGCCGTCAATCAGCACCTGTCCGCGGGTGGGTTCAATCAGGCGATTGAGAAGGCGAACCATAGTGGATTTACCCGAACCGGATAACCCCATGATGACGAAAATCTCGCCTTCTTCAATGGCCAGACTGGCGTCTTTAACGCCAAGCGACAGCCCGGTTTTTTCCAGAATTTGTTCTTTTGAAAGACCTTTTTCAATATATTTGAATGCGCGCTGCGGGTGCTCGCCAAATACCTTATAAAGATTTTTAACTTCTAATTTAATTGCCATGCAATAAAGAATGTCCCGTTATTTATTTATGTCGATATGTTTACCAGTGAATATAATTAACCGGCCATACCCTAACATACTCAGAATCTGAGACAACCCTGGATTGGCTTGTGGCATGATTTTTGCCGCGCGCGAAACGGCGCAATTTCCCATGAGATAAGGGCTTAGCGCGGTATGAATTTTTCTTGAGAAATGTCTTATTGTGGCGAAATTGGCGGAGTAAAAACGAAAATGGAGGCGAATATGGCAGGGAAATAGCACCGCGAAAACATGAGAATTATATTCCACTCATCCCGGTGATATTTCCCTCCTGCGACTTACAAAATGGCGTTCTTATCGATACCGAGGCGCTTCATGCGCGACAGGAGCGTGGTGCGCTTCAGGCCCAGGCGTTTGGCAGCGCCTTTTGGCCCGGCGATCACGCCGTTGGTCTCCTTCAGCACGCGCATAATGTGTTGATATTCCTCTTCGCCTTCGCGGATCGGGCTGACCACCGACTCCGGCACTGCGGTGCTGACAAAGCGGGGATAATCGATATCCGGCAGCGACAGTTGCAGGACGTTGCCGCGGGTCAGAAGCACCGCGCGCTCAATCACGTTTTCCAGCTCGCGCACGTTGCCCGGCCACTCCATTTTGCTGAGCTGACGCAGCGTCTCCGCCGGAATACTGTCGATATTGCGCCCCAGCCGGTGGGCGATCTTGAAGGTGAACGATTTCACCAGCAGGGGGATATCTTCCGGACGTTCCCGCAGTGGCGGGAGGAAGATCGGGAACACGTTGAGCCGGTAGTAAAGGTCGCTGCGAAACTCACGATCGGCGACCATTTGCGTTAAGTCGCGGTTGGTGGCGGCAATCAGGCGCACGTCGGTGTGGATAGTACGGTTGCTGCCGAGCCGCTCGAACTCCTGCTCCTGGAGCACGCGCAGCAGCTTGGGCTGCAGCTCAATGGGCATATCGCCCACTTCATCGAGAAACAGGGTGCTTTTATCCGCCAGTTCAAAGCGGCCAATATGCTGGGCGCTGGCGCCGGTAAAGGCCCCGCGCTCGTGACCGAACAGGTCGCTTTCCAGCAGACCGGCGGGCATCGCCGCGCAGTTCATCTTCACCATCCGGCGCTCGCTGCGTCCGCTCAGGTTATGAATGGCGCGGGCAATCAGCTCCTTACCGGTGCCGGTCTCCCCGAGGATCAGCACCGTGCTGTTGCTGTGCGCGACCATCTCCACCTGCTTCATCACCGTCATCATTGGCGAGCTGCGGCCAATGATTTCGCCAAAATCGGTGGCGACGTTGTTGATCTGCTCGGTCAGGGCGAGGTTCTCGTCGATCAGCCGCTCCTTGAGGTGGCTGATCTCGCGGTAGGAGAGGGCATTATCCACGGCAATGGCGATGCGTTCGGCGATCTGGTTCAGCAGCTCCAGGTTCGAGGCGGTGAAGACCTGGGCCTTGCACTGGGCCAGCTTCAGGGTGCCGAGGATCCGCTCGCGGAAGATCAGCGGGAACAGGCACAGAGTCTGATCCTGCTCGCCCCACATATCAAACAGCATGCGTTCGTAAGGGGCGTGCTGATCGCGACTGTGCAGGTTAAGCATCAGCATCTTTTTGTTAAGCATCACTTTTTCAGACAGCGTGCCTTTCTCGTCCACCTCGCTCTGATCGTACAGCGGGGCATCTTTATTCAGGTAATGGGTGGAGTAGACGAGGAGCTTACCCTTGCGGTCGCTGCGCAGCACCATGCTGATAGAGTCGATGCCGAAGTTGCGCTGGATCTCCCGGGAAACCTCCGTCACCAGCTCATCCAGGTCGAGTTTAGACAGCACCGCGTTGGTGATGGCCACCAGCAGGCGAAAGTCGTTACGTTCCCGGCACAGCACCTCGTAGCTGTCGCTGTTATTCTGCCGGGCGAGGATCTGCTCCACCGCCAGGCCGGCCGCCTGGGTCAGGGTTTGCAGCCGGGAGAGGTCGCTGTCGCGCCAGGGGCGATCGCTGTCGCGCAGGAACTCGCAGCTACCGAAGATCCGTCCGTCGGCCGCCAGCGGCGTCAGGCAGTAATGGGCAAAAGGCGGATAGAGCTCCAGCCCGGCCAGCGCCGGCCAGGTCTCTTTAAACGTGTCCGCCTGACAGTGCAGCACGTCAGGGCGCGACAGCATGCGGCGGAAAGGCCCGTTCGCCAGCAGCGGCTCATCTTCACAGCGGATATCCCGATCCTGCTCGTCGGTGCCGTACAAACAGACGCGACGCTGCTCTGACTGCCAGAGCAGAATGTTGGCGCGATCCGCCAGGTTCATCTGCCGGGCATGCCAGGTCAACGACCGCGCCAGGGCGCAGAGATCGGGCTGTTGCAGCAGGGTACGGGTAATATCGAACAATCCTTGATCGATGGGATCGTTCGTGGGTGTATACGACATGCGTTATATCCAGAAAATGAGAGTCTGCTGTCAGCAAATACGCGGCAGCGGTTCGGCATGCGGCAGGTTCAGGGTGCGCTTCACGCCGTAAAGTCCGGTGAGCCGGACACCTTTGTGCTCGACCACTTCACCGATGATGGCGGCATCCTGGCCCAGAGGATGTTGACGTACTAAGCCTAGCACGCGCTCCGCTTCCTGGCGTTCAACAGCAATAACCAGCTTGCCTTCGTTGGCAAAGTTGAGCGGATCCAGCCCCAGCAGCTCGCACGCGCCGCGCACGGCGGGCTTAACGGGCAGGGCGCTCTCGTGGAGTTCAATCCCATAGCCGCTGCTGGCGGCAAATTCATGGGCGACGGCATTCACGCCGCCGCGGGTGGCGTCGCGCAGGGCTTTAATGCCCGGTTCCGTCCGCAGGGCCTGAATCAGCGGCGTCAGAACGGCGCAGTCGCTGCGTAGATCGCCATCCAGACCTAAACCTTCGCGCAGATTCAGGATGGTCGCACCGTGATCGCCCAGCGTACCGCTGACCAGCAGCACATCGCCCACCGCAATCTGGCGCGTACCCCAGTTTACCCCCTCGGGGATCGAACCGATACCGGCGGTGTTAATAAACACCTTATCCGCCGCACCGCGCGGGACCACTTTGGTGTCGCCGGTGACGATGGTGATCCCCGCCGCCGCGGCCGTTGCGGACATGCTGGCGACGATGCGCTCCAGCGTCGCCATCTCCAGCCCCTCCTCAAGGATAAAGCCGCAGGAGAGCCAGCGCGGGATCGCGCCGCTCACCGCCACGTCGTTAGCCGTGCCGCAGATCGCCAGCTTGCCGATATCGCCCCCGGGGAAGAACAGCGGGTCAATCACGTAGCTGTCGGTGGAAAAGGCCAGCCTGTCGCCCTGGGCGGTCAGCTCATGCAGGGGAATACGGGCCTGATCTTCCTGCTCGTTCAGCAGCGGGTTGGCGAAGGCGCGCATAAAAAGATCGCCGATCAGCTGCTGCATGGCCTGTCCGCCGCTCCCGTGGGCGAGGGTTATCTGTTTCAACTTTCACACTCCTGAGAACGGTACTGATACCAGGCGCTACACGCCCCTTCTGATGACACCATCAGCGCGCCAAAGGCGCTTTGCGGCGTGCACTTGTTACCAAACAGCGGACACTGGGCCGGTTTGCAGCGTCCGGTCAGAACCGCGCCGCAGCGTGCCTCAGGATCGTCGCAGATGTCTTGCGCACGGGTGCGGAAGTGGCGCTCGGCGTCGAACTGGCGATAGGCCTCGGTGAGGTGCACGCCGGAGTGGTCGATGACCCCCAGCCCGCGCCATTCGCTTTCGCCTTCGATGCTGAACACCTTGTCCATAACGGCCTGCGCCAGCGGGTTGCCCTCTTCCGGCACGATGCGGCGATACTGGTTTTCCACCTGGCTTACACCGGCAATTTTCTGCTCCACCAGCATTAACACCCCCTGCAGCAGATCGACCGGCTCAAAACCGGCCACCGCCAGCGGGCGCTGATGTTCCTCGGCAATAAAATCGTAGGCGTGGGTGCCAATCACCATGGTGACGTGTCCCGGCGCCAGGAAGGCGTCGATGCCATTTTCCGGCTGTTCCAGCAGGCTTTTCAGCACCGGGATCAGGGTGATGTGCTGGCAGAAAAAGAAGAAGTTCGACACGTTCGCGGCCTTCGCCTGACGCAGGGTCAGGGCGGTGGCGGGCATGGTGGTTTCGAACCCCAGGCCGAAGAAGACCACTTTACGATCCGGGTTCTGCTGGGCGAGCTTCAGCGCGTCGGCGGGGGAGTAGATAATCCGCACATCCGCGCCGCGCATCCGGGCATCCAGCAGGGAGCCGTTTTTACCCGGCACCCGCATCGCGTCCCCGAAGGTACAGAAGATCACCTCCGGGTGGCTGGCGATCTCGATGCAGGTGTCGATCCGCCCCATCGGCAGGACGCACACCGGGCAGCCGGGGCCGTGAATAAACTCGATATTCTCGGGCAGGAGCCGATCGAGGCCAAACTTAAAGATGGCATGCGTATGGCCCCCGCACACCTCCATAATCCGCAGCGGACGCTGGGGCGTATAGGGCAGGGCTTCGGCGCGGGTTTTCAGCGTCTCTATCAGACGCATCACCTTCTGCGGGTCGCGGTATTCGTCAACAAAGCGCATCAGCGGGACTCCTCGCCAAACAGCAGCGGGCCGACGTCCGGTTCGACGTCGAACATATTTTGCAGCGCGGCAAGGGTGTCCAGCGCCTCCTCTTCATTAATCACGCTCATGGCGAAGCCGACGTGGACCAACACCCACTGGCCGAGACGGCTGTTGCCGCGGTCGTCGTGGGCACCGACCAGGGTCAGATCCACATCGCGCAGCACGCCGCAGACCTCAACTTTGGCCTGCATACCGTCATAAATGGCACTGATTTTACCGGGAACGCCTATGCACATCGCTGCGCCTCCAGCCAGTCAAGCCAGGCGTCCATCCCGTCACCGCGCGTGGCGGAGACCAGCAGGATGGCGATATCCGGGTTTACTTCCCGGGCGGCGGCGAGGCATTTGTCCACGTCAAAGCTGAGGTACGGCAGCAGATCGACCTTATTGAGCAGCATGATGGAGGCGGCGGCGAACATGTGCGGATATTTCAGCGGCTTGTCCTCGCCCTCGGTGACGGAGAGCACCGCCACCTTGTGACGCTCGCCGAGATCGAAGCTGGCCGGGCAGACCAGGTTACCCACGTTCTCGATAAACATAATCCCGCCGTCATCCAGCGGCAGGCGCTGCATGGCGTCGTGGATCATCTGCGCATCCAGGTGGCAGCCTTTGCCGGTATTCACCTGGATCGCCGGGGTGCCGGTAGCGCGGATCCGCTCGGCGTCATTCACGGTCTGCTGATCGCCTTCGATCACCGCGCAGGAGACGCGCTGCTGTAAGCGCTTTAAGGTCTCGGTCAGCAGGGTGGTTTTACCGGAGCCGGGGCTGGAGACCAGATTCAGCGCCAGCTGGTGCCGGGCGGCGAACCGCTGGCGGTTGCGCTGGGCCAGCTGATTATTTTTGCTCAGCACGTCGATCTCAATCTCGACCATTTTGCGCTGGCTCAGGCCCGGCGCGTGGGTGCCTGCGGCGCCCTGGCCGTAATCAAGCTGGCCCGGCTGCTGTTCGGTGGGCGCAAACTCGCCGCCGCCAATGCGCGTGACCTGAAACGTCTGGCGCGGGGCCGGAGAGAATGGGGCGCTGCGAAAAGCGGAATGGGCATTCCGCTCGTCACCTTCTATATAGAGGTTGCCGTGGGCGCAACCGCAGGTCGTACACATGATTTACTCCTGTTCAATTTCCAGACGCGTGATATGCAGTCCGTCGTCAGCGACGATATTCAGACTCGCGCCGCCGCACTGCGGGCAGCGTCGAACGCGGTGGGTAAGTAGCTGGACATATTCCTGGCAATCCTGACACCAGCATTCCGCCTGCTGCTCTTCGAGATGCAGCCCGCAGCCTTCGGCCAGGGTGCCGCGGCACACCAGCTCAAAGCAAAATTCCAGCGCGCTGCTTTCCACGCAGGAAAAGGCGCCGACGCGCAGCCAGACATCCGTCACCCGCTTCGCGTGATGCTGATGGGCCTGTTGTTCGATCAATTCCAGCGCCTGCTGGCAGAGGGTGATTTCGTGCATTGTGCTATTCCCGTGGAAGTCTTGCGGGTTAAAGCAATATTGATGCCAGCTTTTAGTGAGGAGAAAGTGCGGGGAAAGACTGAACTCTGGCAAAGATGACGAAATGACATGTCATTTTTTGTGATCTGGCAGGCTTTAAAAAATAATAAACCATAAAATCAATAAGTTAAAAAATGGCATGAAATGTGCTTAGTGAAGCCAACTCTTTACATATGACGCATCAGGTACATCACCATGACACTTAACGAATTGAGCGAAAAAGCCAATTTTATTGCCGGACAACAGCGCGTGCTCCGTGCCCACTGGAACCACTACGGCAATTCTCTGGTTCAGGCCATCACCCTCTCTAAAGCCAGTCTGCACCTGAGTGTGGGCTGCAATAATGACAGCGGGCTCGGTTTCTGGCTGTTCGACCACTTCCTGATCCGCGTGACGCCTGAGCAGGCGTTCAACGGGCATATCTTCAATTACACCATCGAAGCGCGTGATGACGACACGCGCGTGCTGATTGGTCGCGCCCGTCTGGGCGACGACGGGATGCTGGACGGCAGCGTCCACATCGACCAGCGCGACGCGGTGTTCAACCATTTCCTCGGGAAAATCAACGGGGTTTATGCCGCGCTGTTTGAGGCCACCGAACGCGGCGAATCGCTGACCCTGGCGACGCTCGCGCAGCACCACGCTGCCGCCTGAATTCGATGTCGGCAGGTGTCGAAAATGACACTTCCGCCATTTTTCGTCAAAAATGACTATCACCAGAGGAAACCAGGTGAATCGTTTTGTAATTGCCGATCCCACGCTGTGTATCGGGTGCCACACCTGTGAGGCAGCCTGCTCAGAAAACCATCGCCAGCATGGCCTGCAAAGCCAGCCGCGACTGAAAGTGATGCGCAACAGCACCGACTCTGCGCCGCAGCTTTGCCATCACTGCGAAGATGCCCCCTGCGCCCAGGTGTGCCCGGTTAATGCCATTACCCGCATTGACGGTGCCATCCAGCTTAATGAAAGCCTGTGCGTCAGCTGCAAGCTGTGCGGTATTGCCTGCCCGTTTGGCGCCGTTGAGTTTGCCGGGAGCCGCCCGCGGGCCATTCCTGCCAACTGTAATACCAGCAAGGCACCGATGGCCGCCCCGGCTCCCGCCCGCGTCAGCCCGTTCCTCGACTGGGTGCCCGGCGTACGTGCCATCGCGGTGAAGTGCGACCTGTGCTACTTCGACCCCGACGGCCCGGCGTGCGTGCGCACCTGTCCGACCAAATCCCTGCGTCTGATTAATAACGAGGACATCGCGCGCGCCAGCCGGAACAAGCGCGAACTCACCCTGCATACGGATCTGGGCGATCTGTCGCTGTTCCAGTCGCAACAAGGAGAGCTTTGATGAACGCCTTAACGTTAATTAACCAGGCGCTGGGGTGGTATGTCATCAGCGCCGTGCTGGCACTTATTTTTTGCGCTAACCGGCCAATCAGCGGTGCTATCGCCGGGATTGGCGGGGCCGTCGCCAGCGCCATGGCGGTGGGGGCAGGGGCGATCGCGCTGCTCGCCTCGCAGGTCGGACCCCTGCACGCAGAGATGGCCTGGCTGCATATCGGCATGCAGATAACCAGCATCCGGGCGATATGGCTGATCGCCATTGGCCTGCCCGCGTGCCTGATCAGCCTGTTTACCATTGCCTGGCATCGCCACCCGCAGGCGAAAGCCAACGGCCTGCTGACCAACCTGCTGATGGCTGCCGCCGTGGCCGCCATCATGGCCGATAACCTCGGCTGGCTGGTGGTGATGGCCGAAGTGATGGCCCTGTGCGCCGCGTTTCTCACCGGCTGCGCCCAGTCCGGCAAGCTGTGGTTTGTGCTGGGGCGTCTGGGAACCCTCCTGCTGGCGATCGCCTGCTGGCAGGCGTGGCGCTACTACGGCACCTTGGACTTTGGCGCAATGAATGCGCTGGCCTCTGCCGAGGCACCGGGGGCCAGCGTCTGGCTGCCGGGCCTGGCGGGCTTTGGCCTGCTGGCCGGGGTGATCCCGCTGCACGGCTGGGCCCCGCAGGCGCATGCTAACGCCAGCGCCCCGGCGGCTGCGCTGTTCTCCACGGTGGTGATGAAGGTCGGTCTCTACGGCATGCTCACCGTTTCCCTCAGCGGGGTGTTACCACCGCTGTGGCTCGGGGTGCTGCTGCTGGTGATGGGGATGCTCACCGCCTTTATCGGCGGGCTGTACGCCCTGATGGAGCACAACATCCAGCGCCTGCTGGCGTACCACACCCTGGAAAACATCGGCATTATCCTGCTCGGCCTCGGGGCGGGCGTCACCGGTATTGCGCTGCACAGCAATCTGCTGATTGCGCTGGGCTTCACCGGCGGTCTTTACCACCTGATCAGCCACGGCCTGTTTAAAACCACGCTGTTCCTCGGCGCGGGCGCGGTGTGGTATCGCACCGGCCATCGCGACATCGAGAAGCTCGGCGGCATCGGCAAAAAAATGCCGCTGATCTCGCTGGCTATGCTGGTGGGGCTGATGGCGATGGCGGCGCTGCCGCCGCTGAACGGCTTTGCCGGGGAGTGGGTGATCTATCAATCCTTCTTTAACCTTGGCACGCACGACGCGTTCGTTGCCCGTCTGCTCGGGCCGCTGCTGGCGACCGGCCTGGCGATCACCGGCGCGTTGGCGGTGATGTGTATGGCGAAAGTCTATGGCGTCACCTTCCTGGGCGCACCGCGCACCGGGGAGGCGGAAAACGCCACCTCCGCGCCGTGGCTGATGACCTTCAGCACCCTGCTGGCAGCGCTGTGCTGCGTGGCGGGTGGCGTGGCGGCCCCGTGGTTCCTGCCGATTATCAGCGGCCTGTTCCCGGTCAGCGGCGGTGAGATGTCTACCGTCTCGCAACCGATGATCGCTCTGCTGCTTATCGCCGGTCTGCTGCTGCCGTTTATCGTGATGGTGCTGTTGAAAGGCGATCGCCTGGCGAACCGCTCCCGCGGCTTTGCCTGGGTCTGCGGCTACGATCACGAAGCCGCGATGGTCATCACCGCCCACGGCTTTGCGATGCCGGTGAAAGAGTCCTTCGCGCCCGTGCTGAAGCTGCGCAAATGGCTCAACCCGGTGCGCTTTATCCCCGGCTGGCAGTGCGACTGCACCGCCGTGTTGTTCCACCGTATCGCCCTGATTGAGCTGGCGGTGCTGGTGGTTGTCGTTATCTCCCGAGGAGCCTGAGCATGACCCTCATCTTCGCTTTGATTCAGGCGCTGGTGCTGTTTGCCGTTGCGCCGCTGCTGGCGGGCATTACCCGCGTAGCGCGTGCTCGCCTGCATACCCGTCGCGGGCCGGATATCTTCCAGGAGTACCGCGATCTGTTCAAACTCCTGGGCCGCCAGAGCGTGGCCCCGGCGGCCTCCGGCTGGGTCTTCCGCCTGATGCCGTTTGTGATGGTGGCGGTGATGTTTGCCATTGCCACGGCGCTGCCGGTGATCACCGTCGCCTCGCCGCTGCCTGCGCTGGGGGATCTCATTACCCTGATCTACCTCTTCGCGATTGCCCGCTTCTTCTTCGCCATTGCCGGGCTCGATACCGGCAGCCCGTTCACCGGGATTGGCGCGAGCCGTGAAGCGATGCTCGGCGTGCTGGTGGAGCCGATCCTGCTGCTGGGTCTGTGGGTTGCCGCGCAGGTGGCGGGAACGACCCACATCAGCGCCGTGACCGCGACGATTTATCACTGGCCGGTGGCGCACTCCGTGACGCTGTTACTGGCGATGTGCGCCTGCGCCTTCGCCACCTTTATTGAGATGGGCAAACTGCCGTTTGACCTCGCCGAAGCCGAGCAGGAGCTGCAGGAAGGCCCGCTGTCGGAATACAGCGGCGCGGGCTTTGCGCTCCTCAAGTGGGGCATCAGCCTGAAACAGCTGGTGGTGCTGCAGATGTTCGTCGGGGTGTTTATCCCCTGGGGACAGATGACGCATTTCTCCGCAGGCGGCCTGCTGCTGGCGATCGTCATTGCCGTGGTGAAGCTGGTGGTTGGCGTGCTGGTGATCGCCCTGTTTGAGAACAGCATGGCGCGTCTGCGCTTTAACGCCACCTCACGAATTACCTGGACCGGTTTCGGTCTGGCATTTTTAGCTTTCGTCTCCTTGCTGGCGGCGTGACTGTAGAGAATAACCATGTCTGAAGAAAAAGTTGGTCAACACTATCTCGCCGCACTGCACCAGGCCTTCCCCGGCGTGGTGCTGGATGAAGCCTGGCAGACCAAAGATCAAATCACCGTGACGGTGAAAATTAACTACCTGCCGGAAGTGGTCGAGTTCCTGTACTACAAGCAGGGCGGCTGGCTGTCGGTGCTGTTTGGTAACGACGAACGCCAGCTCTGCGGCAGCTACGCCGTCTACTATGTGCTGTCGATGGAGCAGGGCACCCGCTGCTGGCTCACCGTGCGCGTGGAAGTGGATGCCGACAAGCCGGAGTTCCCGTCCGTCACCCCGCGCGTGCCCGCTGCGGTGTGGGGCGAGCGCGAAGTGCGCGACATGTACGGCCTGGTGCCGGTAGGTCTGCCGGACGAGCGCCGTCTGGTGCTGCCGGATGACTGGCCGGACGAACTCTATCCGCTGCGTAAAGACAGCATGGACTACCGTCAGCGCCCGGCGCCGACCACCGATAAAGAGACCTACGAGTTCATCAACGAACTGGGAGACAAGAAGAACAACGTGGTGCCGATTGGCCCGCTGCACGTTACCTCCG
The DNA here is from genome assembly GCF_036780805.1 of Leclercia sp. Taxonomy (NCBI): domain Bacteria; kingdom Pseudomonadati; phylum Pseudomonadota; class Gammaproteobacteria; order Enterobacterales; family Enterobacteriaceae; genus Leclercia; species Leclercia sp. The sequence goes on from NZ_DAIQCE010000011.1 coordinate 119,654, forward strand.
ATGAGCCGGGCCACTTCCGCCTGTTCGTCGACGGCGAGAACATCATCGACGCCGATTACCGCCTGTTCTACGTTCATCGCGGCATGGAGAAGCTGGCCGAAACCCGCATGGGCTACAACGAAGTGACCTTCCTGTCGGATCGCGTGTGCGGCATCTGCGGCTTTGCCCACAGCACGGCCTACACCACCTCGGTGGAGAACGCGATGGGGATCGTGGTGCCGGAACGCGCCCAGATGATCCGCGCCATCCTGCTGGAGGTGGAACGCCTGCACTCGCACCTGCTGAACCTCGGCCTGGCCTGCCACTTCGTCGGCTTTGACTCCGGCTTTATGCAGTTCTTCCGCGTGCGTGAGACCTCCATGAAGATGGCGGAGATCCTTACCGGGGCGCGTAAAACCTACGGTCTGAACCTGATCGGCGGCATACGTCGCGACCTGCTGAAAGACGACATGATCGCCACCCGCCTGCTGGCCCAGCAGATGCGCCGCGAGGTGCAGGACCTGGTGGACATTCTGCTGAGCACGCCGAATATCGACCAGCGCACCGTGGGCGTGGGCCGTCTCGACCCGCAGATCGCCCGCGACTTCAGCAACGTCGGCCCGATGGTGCGCGCCAGCGGCCACGCCCGCGACACCCGCGCCGATCACCCGTTTGTCGGTTACGGCCTGCTGCCGATGGAGGTCCACACCGAGCAGGGCTGCGACGTGATCTCGCGCCTGAAAGTGCGCATCAACGAGGTCTACACCGCCCTGAACATGATCGATTTCGGCCTCGACAACCTGCCGGGCGGCGAGCTGATGGTGGAAGGCTTTACCTATATCCCGAACCGCTTTGCGCTGGGCTTCAGCGAAGCGCCGCGCGGGGATGATATCCACTGGAGCATGACCGGCGACAACCAGAAGCTGTGGCGCTGGCGCTGCCGGGCGGCCACCTACGCCAACTGGCCGACCCTGCGCTACATGCTGCGCGGCAATACCGTCTCCGACGCGCCGCTGATTATCGGCAGCCTCGATCCTTGCTACTCCTGCACCGACCGCATGACGGTGGTGGACGTGCGCAAGAAGAAGAGCAAGGTGGTGCCGTACAAAGAGCTGGAACGCTACAGCATTGAACGCAAGAACTCGCCGCTGAAATAACCCGGAGCACCCATGTTTACCTTTATCAAAAAAGTCATCAAAACCGGCACGGTGACGGAGTCCTATCCCCTCCAGCCGATTGCGGTCGACAAAAATATGCGCGGCAAGCCGGAGCACGACCCTAAGCAGTGTATCGGCTGCGCGGCGTGCGTGAACGCCTGCCCGTCCAACGCCCTGACGGTGGAGACCGATTTAAAGAACGGCGAGCTGTTCTGGCAGTTCAATCTGGGGCGCTGCATCTTCTGCGGACGCTGCGAAGAGGTCTGCCCGACCACCGCCATCAAACTCTCCCAGGAGTACGAGCTGGCAGTGTGGAGCAAGGCCGACTTCCTCCAGCAGTCGCGCTTTGATATCTGTCACTGCCGGGTGTGCGAGCGCCCGTACGCGGTGCAGAAAGAGATCGACTACGTCATCGAACTGCTGCGCCACAACGGCGACAAACGCGCGGAACATCACCGGGAAAGTTTTGAGACCTGCCCGGACTGCAAGCGCCTGCAGGGGCTGACCCCCTCGGACAAAATCCATCTGACCCGCGAGATGAAGGAAGCGACACGATGAGCGAACTGTTAGGGCCACGTAACGAACAGGGGATCCCGGTGCCGGTGACGGTGGATGAGTCCATCGCCAGCATGAAGGCCTCGCTGCTGAAAAAAATTAAGCGCTCGGCCTACGTCTACCGCGTGGACTGCGGCGGCTGCAACGGCTGCGAGATTGAGATCTTCGCCACCCTGTCGCCGATTTTCGATACCGAGCGCTTCGGCATCAAGGTGGTGCCATCCCCGCGCCACGCCGACATTTTGCTGTTTACCGGCGCAGTCACCCGCGCGATGCGCTCCCCGGCGCTGCGCGCGTGGGAATCGGCCCCGGATCCAAAAATCTGCATCTCCTACGGCGCGTGCGGTAACTCCGGCGGCATCTTCCACGACCTGTACTGCGTCTGGGGCGGCACCGACAAAATCGTCCCGGTGGATGTTTATATCCCCGGCTGCCCGCCGTCGCCTGCCGCCACCCTGTATGGCTTTGCCATGGCGCTGGGGCTGCTGGAGCAAAAAATCCACGCCCGCGAGCCGGGGGCGCTGGACAGCCAGCCCGCAGAACTGCTGCATCCGGAGATGGTCCAGCCTCTGCGGGTACGTATCGATCGCGCCGCGCGCCGTCTGGCGGGCTACCGCTACGGCCGCCAGATCGCCGACGACTTTATGCGCCATCTGCTGGAAGGGGATAAAAGCGTCGCGGCCTGGCTGGCCCGGGAGAACGACCCTCGCCTGAACGAAATCGTCGGCAACCTCATTGAGGTGGTCGGGCAGGAGCGCGTCTGATGAGCGAAACCGTAGTGTTCAGCCAGCTCAGCCGCAAGTTCATTGATGAAAATGACAATACGCCTGACGACGCCCAACAGGTGATCTATTACGGGCTGGCCATCGGCCACCATCTGGGGGTCATCGACTGCCTGGAGGCGGCGCTGACCTGCCCGTGGGAGGCGTACCTGGCGTGGATCGCCACTCTGGAAACAGGGAGCGAGGCGCGGCGCAAAATGGAGGGCGTGCCGCGCTACGGGGAGATCGTCATCGACGCGAATCATATTGTGATGCTGGCCAGCGCCTTTGACGCCGCGATGGCGCGACAGACGGCGCAGCAGCAGACGTGGAGCCGGGCGATGCTCGGCATGCTCCACGCCATTCACCAGGAAAACGCCATCTATCTGATGGTTCGGAGGCAACGTGACTGATGTTTTACTCTGCGTCGGCAACAGCATGATGGGCGACGACGGCGCCGGTCCGCTGCTGGCCGAGATGTGCCGCGAAGCGCCCCGCGGCGACTGGGTAGTGTTCGACGGCGGCAGCGCCCCGGAAAACGACGTGGTCGCGATCCGCGAGCTGCGCCCGGCGCGCCTGCTGATTGTCGATGCAACGGATATGGGGCTCAACCCCGGCGAGATCCGCCGCATCGACCCGGACGACATTGCCGAGATGTTTATGATGACGACGCACAATATGCCGCTGAACTACCTGGTGGATCAGCTTAAGGGTGATGTGGGGGAGGTGGTTTTCCTTGGCATCCAGCCGGATATTGTGGGGTTCTATTATCCGATGACGGAGAAGGTGAAGGCTGCCGTCGAGAGGGTTTATGAAAGTCTGGTAGACCGGGATGGGGTGCTGGTGTTTGGGGAGTTGTAGCGCGTAACCACGAAGGTACCTCTCTGGAAATGCCCGGTGGCGGCTAGCGCCTTACCGGGCCTACGAAAAATGCGTCATTTGTTGATATTGTGGGTTTTGTAGGCCGTGCAAGGCGTCAGCCGCCGCCCGGCAGAAGCGAGCACAATATTTAAACCAGGTTGCTGATTGCGTGTACCTCTCTGGAATTGCCCGGTGGCGGCTTACGTCTTACCAGACCTATGCCTGTGTTTTCTGTTAGTTCTGATTTTCGTGAAGTGGTAAACCGAAATTAATTTTAACGGGTATATGAGCACAGGTGTTTAAGGCGTGAGATCGCATGAAAGAGTAGGGAAGATGTTTATGCTTGCCGTTGTGGTCAGCCTGGTAGCGGGTTGTGCGCCGTTACAGCCTTCGGGATGCCACAAAACCTCGGCAACAGGGAGTTGCAGTTCTGGCCGCTGGGAGGATCAGGATGAATGGGGGGCGCAGGCGCGGGGGATGAAGGCGGCGATAAACGAGAAAATTGCTGAACCACAACGCTGGAAGGGCAAAAAATGCAGGCTGCATATGGAATTTGCGCAGGATGGTACGGCGGTGAAGGTATCAACCAGCAATGGCAACAAAGAGTATTGCGAGGCGGTGAAATTGGCGGCTCAAAAAGCCAAGTTCCCGGCGTTTAGGAATCCGGAGGTGTATCGGGATTTTCAAAAGGTTGGGTTTGATATGCGGGGGTAGCCGGATAATTATTGTTGCGACGTGCTTTGTGCCAGAAGCAGACATTGTTCTACTTTCCACAAAGTGCCACATGGAAATGACTATTGTCGTTTCACTATCGTCAATTTTTCTCGATGATATATGATTGAACCTGAAGCAAGCGTCTATATCGCCTGGCCATATGCTTCTCACGTTCAGTTAAGCCGAACTCGCCATTCTAGTGGTTTCCTGATAAACATAGGGAGGATGAAGTAGCATATACTCCAATTTCCCATAATTTATGGCAAGGCGTATGCGAATTCAGGAATTATAATTGGGGGCGAGAAAGGCAGGGAAATATCTTTTCAAGGCCCCTTGTCGTCAAAGCATCCCTTATGAACTGTATAGTATAGCTATTCGAATCTATTAGAATTTTCCCAATGTTATTTTTCCATAATTTATGAAATCTCTCTAAGCTGTTGAGCTACTGCGAGCATGATTTACATTCTTCAAAACCAAATTTCTCTAAAAAAACAACATCGAATGATTTCTCAGAAAGATTGTTTTTTTTGCAGTTATATTCAAAAATTGATTCGATAAGTGCTGGCTTTATTATTGTTAACCACTCAATCAACTCTGGAGGATCGTCGTTTTTGCATTTTGATTTTGCTTTATACATTCCATTTTTAATGGATGGTTTGTTTTTGTTTAAAAAATCAATACAGGATGATATTTTCTTTGATATGGAAATAATCATCTCATCCAGAGATAATGCGGAAAATTCTTGGATGCCACTATTATCAAAATCGATTTTTGATGGCGGGTTTATTAACATAAATTGAGCCGATAGCTTAGTGATGAATCTTTGTTCGTCACTTTGCGCCAAATGTCTGTTTTCGAATGCAAATTTTTGAGCTCTTATTACTTCGCTTTCTCCTCTGTCTTTAATTTCCGGCGGAATCAAGAAATTCTTAAAGTTGCTTTTTAAATATTCACAATTTCTGTTTCTATGAAATTTCGGTTTAGAATTTGCATTGAATAGATATGTGTCACTAAATTGACGGTGGTTTATTGATGGTTGCAGTTTGTTTTTTTCAATAAACTCAGAGAATTTTGCCGTATAGAATAAAAAACGTATTTCAGGGTCGCTAAATAATTCCCTTATATTATCTATGTCAGCAATGTTAATGTTTTCACTAAGAGTTTTTATTAGCGAGTCAATTGAGTAAACAGCTGCATTGGATGACTGATATATTATTTTTTTCAATGAACTTTTTGTAATGTACGCGTTTTTCATTTTTCATTTCCTGTTGAATATATCAAATCATTTTTGGATAGTAATTCTATGAATGAGTTTTCATGTATTTCTTTCGGTGTGTCATTAATGACTTTTTCTGCCAAGGCTATAACTTCAATGTCTTTCTCTGTTAAGATGATTTCGTAGAGGAATTTAGATATATCACGCGTAAGCATTGATGATTTTGCTTCAAGATTTATCTTACTCAAAGCCTCTAGCATTGCTGATACTTTTGCTGGAACTCTTATTGAGATAATTTCATAGTAATCATTGGAATTGTTTGATTTTTTGTTTTCTAACATTTAATTAAATCCTTTCTTTGATTTTTTCAAGGAGAGTATTATGCTCATCGCTATGCCTTAAGGTTTCAACCTCATCACTAATTCGTGGGTCGCATACATCTTGTTCAGATAATTTATAGTAATTATACCTATGGTTTATTTCTTGTTTAATTTCATCTCTAACTATTTCATATAACCAGCTTTCTTCGAGATCGTTACGGCCATCAACTATCTCTTGTGGGGACAGGTAATCAGCTACTCTAGCTATTAATATCTTACTGTCAAACTCAGTTGTATTTTCATGTGCTTTTTCTAAAGCTAGTTCTTTTAACATATCAGTAATGATATTACTTCTTGATGTATTGAACTTGCTGGCAATAGCATCAATGAGATCAAGATCTGCTTTATGCACTTTTAAATTTATTTTGTAGTTGTTCTGTTTTATAAAAATCTTTTTCTCACTTGTCTGGTTTAATAGCTTATCAGTATTTATTCTTAACATTTTATTTACCATAATGGAAAAACGATGTAATGAGTGAATCTCTATCAATAACTAAGCTAATACCTTTTTTGCCTTTTATCTTAATAAGTGTTTTCTTTATTTCCTCCGTTGCTTTTAAAGCCATGGAAATCGTTTTTTCGTCAAGAATAAGCCTTTCTCCATTAGCGCTATCACACCCAAGAGATAGCGCCATTTGTAGAATTTCAAGAGATATGTTTCGTTGGGACATTCTTTTTGATAAATGACACGATATTTTCATTGAGCGCCTCCGATTCCGATACAAACAGATTAGTACAAATTGTACTAATTGGAAAGATTTTTTTTGATTGCGATCTATCTTATTGATTTTAATGTTTTAATTTTTTATGGTTTATGCCGTTACTCAATGAATTGATTCTTTTATGAGGCGAAGCTTGTGACTTTCTTGTCCGTAATCTCTTGTACTGTACCTTAGGAAAACTTTTGAACCGCAGTAACTGGTTTTTGCATGATCCGCTCCCCGTTGATTAAGAAAAGGTGATGTTTGGGTGGCTAGAACAATGTTGTAGGTCCACTTCTCGCTCTTAACAGACATTCATTGTTTGACATAAGCAACAGTCGAAGTTGTTAGCGTATAAAAACCGAATACTAACCCCCCAACCCTAACACCCCAACCCTAACCCCATCCCTCAAACGTATTAAGGGGCCCACCACAGCCCCTTATCACAACTTGAAATCAGTCAGCCTTCACCAACTTACAGCCGCACTCAATGCACCGTAATATACGGCTCCTTCACAAACTCATTCAGCAGCCAGACCAGATCGTGCAGCAGCCCCGCCAGTTCTTTCTCGACGTTGACGTGCAACGCGCCACCCAAAATTGCCTGCACTAAAGCCAGCGCATAATCCACCTGAGGAGCGGTTTCCTGCCAGCAGTCCGGCATACAGGAAGTGAGTGTTTCCCCCTGGATCAACTGCGCGATAAGATGCGGCGGGAGTTCGGCTTCACAGCGTTCACGTAGCTGGCGCAGCGCGTGCAGCAGACCTTCACAGAGCGCAGTGCGGGATGTTCTGCCATCAGTTTCGATCAATACGCTCACCAGAGCGGCGCAGCGATCGGCGACCTCAAAGAGATCCGCAGCAGCAGAAAGCGGCGTAGTCAGGGAAGTGGGAATAACCTGTTCGTCAGATTGCGGGTAAATCAGGGTTGGGATAGTAGTCATCATGACATCCTCTCTGTATTAATTGAATTAACCACCCGAAGAGTTCCTACGCTCAAAGGAGGTAGCACTGACGGAGGTAGGAATGCCGCCTACAGAGAAAACGGCCAGTCTCGCGACTGCTCCGCCAGTGCCACCGTGATTTTACGGGATATGCACTGTCGCGACATACAAATATCGCTCTGTAGAATTCGGGTTCCTACACCCGATTGCGGATGTGCCGCAACGCAGTCACTTTACGAGGCTGATAACGGGAATAAAAGCCTTAACCCTGAATTACATAGGGATACTTTAAGGTTTGCGAGGCTCCTTCCAGAAAGGCCATGCCGGGGTTGCTTCGCTTGCCCGGCACTGAATAATAACGCTGCTGCTTCTCATGAAAATGATATTTCCCGTACCTTTAGCAACCACAGCGAAAATACCAGAACTATCATCGTGACTTATGTCGATGACAATATCTATAAATGCTATAGCTATTAGGCTGATCGTTTAAAGGATCTCTTATAAGCGTATCCCTTGCAAAATGTCATTTGCTTATTTACTCATCAATTTTTAGTTCTTATACTCTGCGGGATAACTTAAGCTAAATTGCCAGGGGCGGCTATGAACTATAACAATGATGTTATTAGCTATTTGCAATCAAACAATATTCTCGCGTTAAAGCTCGATCGTGCACTAACAGGCGTTAGAGAAATGGTTTCCAGCCAGATAGAAACCATTGGCGCAGGTGCTAAACGTGCCCTTTATTACACCTCCTGTTTTACTGATGATTATCAGGATGTTTGTAGAAACCAAAAGAATGAAGATACTCGTTTTGCAAATGGCGTTGTTCACGTCTTTCAGAACAATGATATTGCTTATGAAATGCTGCATATTTATTTTGTGCAACTATTTCAGTACAAAACGTCAGAACAGTTAGAGAATATCAAGCGTAAGTTAATGGCGGTCAATGTTTATATTGCCGCAAGTTCTCTCACCAACGTAGGATTCGCGCTAGCGGTCGCTTGTAGTGTGGCTATTGGAATGAACTTACGTCTCGAAATGAGTGCTTTGGTCGGCAGTAAGGCCAGAGGGGTTGTTGCCGTTGCGGGTATGTATGGCGTCGTTCAGAAAGCAGCTGACAGTGCGCAACGTCTGAAATATGTCTATCCAGCCTATTACGCAGCGTTGTACTCACGAGAGCTTGAAATGATGTATTTTCTCGTAGAACCATTATTTGAACGCGCCGGAGCATTCTCTCATTCAACGTCAGATAGCGTTATAGCCGATATCATAACTAAGATGATTAGATAACAATGATTAATATTATATACAGGATATTCAGGCGGATATTCAAGTCTTTGCTCGCCGACTATGGTCCGGGCATATTAACAATATTATTCACATTCGTGTTTTTACATTTTTTCCCAAACGGTCCTTTATGGCCAATACCTGTGTTTTTATTATTAATTCTAATTTTTATAAAGTGGTAAATCTCAACTGCAAAATTTCAGGAATAATAAGGACGTTATATGTCTACACCCGCACATTTATGGCTTGAAGATGAAAATGGTTCTCCAGTTGTAGGAGGTTGTATTATGCCGTTACGGTTAGGCTCAATTGAGCTTAAGTCGTTTTCCCACGGTGTCACTATTCCGGTAGATCCGAACCTGGGAAAGCTTACCGGGACACGTGTCCATCGTCCCATCACTATAGTAAAAGAGTTCGACCGGACCACGCCTCTTCTTTATCGTGCAGTGTGTGAAGGAAGAACGATGAAGAAAGCCACCATTAAGATGTACCGAATCCTTGATTCAGGTATAGAGGCTGAATACTTTAATATTATTCTGGAGAATGTGAAATTAACAACTGTTGCACCCTATCTGGCTCCGAATGGAATGAGTAGCACGCATCTTGAAACGCTGGAGTTACGTTATGAGGCGATCACCTGGAAATACACGGATGGGAATATTATCTACCGTGACTCATGGAACGATCGATGTTGTAGATGAAGGGAAAGAGTAACAGGCTGCACTGCCACTCCTGTCATCGTCATTTATGGCGATGACAGCGGCTCTCCAAACTAAAATCCTTTAATTTCATAATCTTAATTTCTGGCCCAATTTATGCATACCTCCGGCAAGCTTACCATCACCCCGGAGATTAAGGATGAACCGTTTCATCATCGCCGATGCCAGCAAATGCATCGGCTGTCGTACCTGTGAAGTGGCCTGCGTGGTATCACACCACGACACCCAGGACTGCGCCTCGCTGACCCCGCAGAACTTCCTGCCGCGTATTCACGTCATCAAAGGCGTCAACGTCTCCACGGCCACCATGTGCCGCCAGTGCGAAGACGCCCCTTGCGCCAGCGTCTGCCCGAACGGGGCCATCACCCGCGATAACGACTTTGTTCACGTCCACCAGGAACGCTGCATCGGCTGCAAAACCTGCGTCGTCGCGTGTCCGTACGGCGCGATGGAAGTGGTGCTGCGTCCGGTTGTGCGCAGCATCGGTGCCGGGCTGAACGTGATGTCCGAAAAGGCCGAGGCCAACAAATGCGACCTCTGCTACCACCAGCCGGACGGCCCTGCCTGCATTCAGGCCTGCCCGACCAATGCCATTGTCTGCATCGACAGGCAAAAGCTTGAGCAGTTGAGTCTTGAGAAACGCCGCCGTGCGGCGCTGGACTCCGTTTCCTCGCAGATGCTGTAAGCCTCTGCCTCTCTTTTCACTTTTAGCAGGTCTGTTACTGATGAAAAAAATCACCAGCGTCTGCCCGTACTGTGGTGCGGGCTGTAAATTAAAACTCGTTGTCGACAACAATAAAATCGTTCGTGCGGAAGCGGCCCAGGGTGTGACCAACCAGGATCAGCTGTGCCTGAAAGGCTATTACGGTTGGGATTTTCTTAACGATACCCGGCTGCTGACGCCGCGCCTGACCCAGCCGATGATCCGCTACCAGAAAGGGGGCAAGTTTGTGCCCGTCTCCTGGGATGAGGCCATCCGCTACACCGCCCGTCGCCTGAGTGAAATCAAGGCTAACTACGGGCCGCGTGCCATCATGACCACCGGTTCATCCCGCGGCACCGGGAATGAAACCAACTACGTGATGCAGAAGTTTGCCCGCGGGGTGCTCAACACCAACAACGTCGACTGCTGCGCCCGCGTCTGCCACGGGCCGAGCGTGGCCGGGCTGCAGGAGACGCTGGGCAACGGGGCGATGAGCAACTCCATCAGCGATATCGAACACTCAAAATGCCTGCTGATCTTCGGCTACAACTGCGCCGACTCGCACCCGATCGTCGCCCGCCGGGTGATCAAAGCCAAACAGAACGGCGCAAGAGTGATCGTCTGCGATCCGCGCAAAATTGAAACCGCGCGCATTGCCGACCGGCACCTGCAACTTAAAAACGGCTGCAACATGGCGCTGGTGAATGCCTTCATTTACACCCTGCTGGACGAAAGCCTCTACAACGCCGACTACGTGGCCCGCTATACCGAAGGGCTGGACGCGCTGCGCGAAACGGTCCGCGAATACGCCCCGGAAAATGTCGAGGAGATCACCGGCGTCAGCGCCCGGCAGATCCGCGAGGCGATGCGCATCTACGCCGCCGCGCCGTCCGCCACCGTGATGTGGGGGATGGGCGTGACCCAGTTCGGGCAGGCGGTGGACGTGGTGAAAGGGCTCTCCACCCTGGCGCTGCTCACCGGCAACCTCGGACGCGAACACTGCGGCGTCGGCCCGGTGCGCGGGCAGAATAACGTCCAGGGCGCGTGCGACATGGGGGTGATCCCCAACCAGTTCCCGGGCTATCAGGACGTGACCGACCCACAGGTGCGGGAGAAATTCGCCCGGGCGTGGGGCGTCGATCCCGCATTGATGGATGACCAGGTCGGGGTGCGGATCACCGAAGTGCCGCACCTCGCGCTGGAGGGCAAGGTCAAAGCCTATTACATCATGGGGGAAGATCCCCTCCAGACCGAAGCCGACTTAGGGTTGGTGCGCAAAGGGTTTGACGCGCTCGACTTCGTGGTGGTGCAGGACATCTTTATGACCAAAACCGCCGAGGCGGCGGACGTGCTGCTGCCCGCCACCTCCTGGGGTGAACACGGCGGGGTCTTTACCTGCGCCGACAGGGGTTTCCAGCGCTTTGAAAAAGCCGTTGAGCCAAAGGGCAACGTCAAGCGCGACTGGGAGATCATCAGCCTGATCGCCACCGCGATGGGCTACCCGATGGCGTACCGCGATAACCAGCAGATCTGGGACGAAATGCGCGAGCTGTGCCCGCTGTTTTACGGCGTGACGTACGAAAAAATGGGCGAGATGGGGCATATCCAGTGGCCGTGTCCGAGCCTCGATCATCCGGGCACGCCGTGGCTGTATGAGGGCAACCGCTTCGACACCCCGAGCGGCAAAGGCCAGCTGTTTGCCGCGCCGTGGCGCAAACCGGCGGAGATGCCGGACGCCGACTATCCGCTGGTGCTCTGCACCGTGCGCGAGGTGGGGCACTACTCCTGTCGCTCGATGACCGGCAACTGCGCGGCGCTGCAAACTCTGGCGGACGAGCCGGGCTTTGTGCAGATCAACCCGCAGGATGCACAGACGCTCGGCATCCGCGATCGCCAGCTGGTGTGGGTCAGCTCCCGCCGCGGGAAGGTGATCAGCCGCGCCGACGTTAACGAACGCATCAACCAGGGGGCGGTATACATGACCTATCAGTGGTGGATCGGGGCCTGCAACGAGCTGACCCAGGACAACCTCGATCCGGTCTCGAAAACGCCCGAAACCAAATACTGCGCGGTGAAGATTGACACTATTGCCGATCAACACTGGGCGGAAAATTATGCCCAGACCACCTACAGCGCCATGAAACAACGCCTGCGCGAGGCGGTAGAGAGTTAATTCATGAGGACAAACGGCACGCTGCTGCGCATTCGCGGCAAAGTCCAGGGGGTGGGGTTTCGCCCCTGGGTCTGGCAACTGGCCCGGCAGATGGGGATGAAAGGCGACGTCTGCAACGACGGGGCAGGGGTAGTAGTTCGCCTCGTCGGTGAGCCGCAGGGCTTCATGCGCCAGCTGGCCGCCGGAGGCCCGCGGCTGGCGCGCATTGACGACATCAGCGAGCAGCCGTGGCACTGGGCGTCGTTACCGGAGGCGTTCACCATTCTGCCAAGCGGGCAGGGGCAGATGGCCACCCAGGTGGTGCCGGATGCCGCCACCTGCCCGGCCTGTCTGGCCGAGATGAACGATCCGCGCGAGCGGCGCTACCGTTATCCGTTTATTAACTGCACCCACTGCGGGCCGCGCTTCACCATTATCCGGGCGATGCCGTATGACCGTCCGGCCACCACCATGGCGGAGTTTGCCCTGTGTCCGGCCTGCGAAGCGGAGTACCGCAACCCGGCCGACCGGCGCTTTCACGCCCAGCCGGTGGCTTGTCCGGACTGCGGGCCGCAGCTGAGCTGGGTGTGCGGCGAGGCGCGTGCAGAGAAAGACCACGCCCTGCGGGCCGCGGTATCTGCGCTGAAGCAGGGCGGGATCGTGGCGATAAAGGGGCTCGGCGGTTTTCATCTGGCCTGCGATGCCGGTAATCAACAGGTGGTTAACCGCCTGCGCGAGCGCAAGCGGCGTCCGGCGAAACCGCTGGCGGTGATGATCCCTGAGCGAATGGCACAGGCGCTACCCGCAGAAGCGCAGGCCCTGCTGCGTTCCACGGCAGCGCCGATTGTGCTGGTGGACAAACGGTTGCTGGCCTGCTGCGAGGCCATTGCCCCTGGGCTGAATGAGGTGGGGGTGATGCTGGCGGCGAACCCGATCCAGCACCTGCTGATGCAGGATCTCGATCGTCCCCTGGTGATGACCTCCGGCAACCTTAACGGCTGTCCGCCTGCGCTGACCAACGACCGGGCCATGCAGGATCTGGCCGGGATTGCCGACGGCTGGCTGCTGCATAACCGCGACATCGTCCAGCGCATGGACGACTCGGTGCTGCGCGCCAATGGCGAAATGCTGCGCCGCTCCCGGGGCTTTGTCCCGGATGCGCTGCCGTTGCCGCCCGGTTTTGACAACGTGCCTTCGCTGTTGTGTCTCGGCGCGGATCTGAAAAATACCTTCTGTCTGGTGCGCGGCGGGGAGGCGATCCTCAGCCAGCACCTGGGCGATCTGGGCGACGACGACGCGCTGGCTCAGTGGCAACAGGCGCTCAACGCGCTGCAGGATCTCTGGCAGTTTAGCCCTGAAGGGGTGGTGACCGACGCCCATCCCGGCTATCGCTCCACCCAGCTGGGAGAGCAGATGCCCTGGCCGCACCATCGCGTGCTGCATCACCACGCCCACGCCGCGGCCTGTCTGGCGGAACACGGCTGGCCGCGCGACGGCGGGGATGTTATCGCCCTGGTGCTGGACGGTATCGGCCAGGGGGAGAACGGCGAGTTATGGGGTGGGGAGTGCCTGCGGGTCAACTACCGCAGCTGTGACCGGCTCGGCGGCTTGCCTGCGGTGGCGCTGCCCGGCGGCGATATGGCGGCACGCCAGCCGTGGCGCAACCTGCTGGCCCAGTTCCAGGCATTTGTGCCCGAATGGCAAGCCTTGCCAGAGGCGAGTCTCCTGGCCGATAAACCCTGGCAGCCGCTGGCCCAGGCGATTGCCCGCGGGGTCAATTC
>NZ_DAIQCE010000012.1:0-113733 GCF_036780805.1 Leclercia sp.
TGCCAGGCATCAAACAAGTAAAAAGGCCATCCGCAAGGATGGCCTTTTTGCGTTGTGCCTTAAAAAAACGGGCGGCGCTGCGCTTGCCCGGCCTACACGCTACAATGTCTTCATCCATTGCAGGATAAAATCCACGATCGCCTCGTTATTATTGATATCCAACACCGGTATCTGAAGCGACAGTGGAATGTCACTCGCCACCGCGATGATATGCTCATCAAGCGTTAACTCATTAATGTCATGTCCGGCACCGCTTCTGAACAGCAGGATCTTTGCCACCGGCTCATGCTTAAACCCTTCTACCAGAACCAGATCCAGCTTCGAATGATCCATCCGGCTGATGAGATAGGCCAGATCGATCTCCTCTTCGTCGGGGGTTTCAGTCATTAAGGCCCATCGCTGACTACTGGCGACGAGGGTTTGTGCCGCACCCGCTTTGCGAAGCTCATAGCTATCCTTCCCTGGCGTATCAACATCCATGTTGTGGTGGGTATGTTTGATCAGCCCCGGGCGCACACCTCTGGCACAAAGTGCCGGAATGATGGCCTTTAATAGGGTGGTTTTCCCCGTACCGCTCCAGGCGGCAATGGCTAATACCGGTATCATTTGTGCCTCGGGGCTGTCTGCATCTCTTCGAGGGTGTTCATATTAATAAACGCCTGTTTCATATCACTAAAATCAACGTGATGCCCGCTAGCCTGCCGCATAAAGACCATTACCCGTCGCTCGCCTGCGGCTAAATAGTCCTGTAGTTTTGGCATCAACTGGCGGTGCATTAATGCAATGGTGGGATGATCGCGATCGCCATCGTGCGCCCAGACTACAGGGGCCATACCTCTGTTTTTCACCAGCCGCTCAACCAGACAATTCGGGATAAAGGGAGTATCGCAAGGGCAGAAAAGGAACCACTCCGCGTCGCACTGCTGCATGACTGAAAGCATGCCCGCCAGCGGCCCAGGGTAACCAGTCAGGAGATCCGCGTAAACGGGATACCCGCTTTCCTGATAAGTGGCGATATGACGGTTGGCACTGACGGCGAGCGTGTCGACCTGCTTATGCAGCGTTCGCGCAACGTGCTGCCATAACGGCAGGCCGTCCAGTTCCTGCAAACCTTTATCTTTTCCACCCATGCGGGACGCTTTGCCTCCGGCTAATACCACCCCGGTGATGCTGCTTATCTGGCTCAACAATATCGCCTCTTTTCTTGTGGGATTGACCCTGCTAACGTGTCACTCTAAATGAAAGGAGTATTACCATGAAATGTAAACGTCTGAACGAAGTTATTGAACTCCTCCAGCCAGCCTGGCAGAAAGAGCCAGAACTCAACCTGATGCAATTCTTACAGAAACTGGCGCAGGAGTCAGGTTATGACGGTGAGCTGACCGACCTTTCTGATGACATCCTGATCTATCACCTGAAAATGCGTGATTCAGGCAAAGATGCGGTGATCCCGGGTATTCAGAAAGATTACGAAGAAGATTTCAAAACCGCACTGCTGCGCGCGCGTGGCGTAATTAAAGAGTAAAACCTTGTAAGAGGCACCACCGTAAACGCCGTTAAATGATATCCTCAATCATTCGTATAATTTCCGGATGATCGGATGAACGACCAGGCTTTTACTTTCCAGACCTTACACCCGGATACCATTATGGATGCGCTGTTTGAACAGGGCATCCGGGTGGACTCAGGCCTGACTCCTTTAAACAGCTATGAGAACCGTGTCTATCAGTTTCAGGACGAGGATCGCCGGCGCTTTGTGGTGAAATTTTATCGCCCGCAGCGCTGGTCAGCTGAACAAATTCAGGAAGAGCATCAGTTCGCTCTCGACCTGGTGGCCGATGATGTTCCCGTCGCCGCTCCTCTCAAATTCAATAATCAGTCCCTGCTGTCGCACCAGGGTTTTTATTTTGCTGTCTTCCCAAGCCTCGGTGGCCGGCAATTTGAAGCGGATAATATCGATCAGATGGAGTGGGTTGCCCGTTATTTAGGCCGCATTCATCAGACGGGGCAGAAAAGCGCATTTACCGCGCGCCCTGGCATCGGCATTCAGGAATACTTGCTGGAACCACGTCAGGTATTTGAGACCTCCACGCTCATCCCTTCAGGGCTGAAGGCGCAATTCCTTGCCGCAACGGATAACTTAATTAATGCCATCATACCGCGCTGGGATAACAATGTAGCAACGCTGCGTCTGCACGGCGATTGCCATGCCGGAAATATCCTCTGGCGCGATGGGCCGTTATTTGTCGATCTCGATGATGCGCGAATGGGACCTGCCGTTCAGGATCTTTGGATGCTGCTGAATGGCGATAAAGCCGAGCAGCGGATGCAGCTCGAGACGATTATCGAGGCCTATGAAGAATTCAGCTCTTTTGATTCAGACGAAATTGCATTAATCGAACCTTTACGCGCCATGCGTTTTGTTTATTATCTTGCATGGTTAATCAGGCGTTGGGACGACCCCGCTTTTCCCAGAAACTTCCCGTGGCTTACCGGGGAAGATTACTGGCGTAACCAGATATCCACATTTATTGAACAGGTAAAGGTTCTCCAGGAACCCCCTTTGCAATTAACGCCAATGTATTAATCGAACACACCCAGGAGAGAGTTGATTATGAAAAAAATATGGCTGGCGCTGGCAGGTATGATTCTGGCTTTTAGCGCATCGGCTGCACAGTTTACCGATGGCAAGCAGTATATTACCCTCGAAAAACCGGTTGCCGGAGAACCTCAGGTTCTGGAGTTCTTCTCATTCTACTGCCCGCACTGCTATGAGTTCGAGCAGGTTCTGCACGTTTCCGATAGCGTGAAGAAAAAGCTGCCAGAAGGCACCAAAATGACCAAGTATCACGTTGAGTTCCTTGGCCCATTGGGCAAAGACCTGACGCAGGCATGGGCCGTTGCGATGGCGCTGGGTGTGGAAGACAAAATTACTGCGCCGATGTTTGAAGCGGTTCAGAAAACCCAGACCGTCCAGACCACTGCCGATATCCGTAAAGTATTTGTTGATGCCGGTGTTAAAGGTGAAGAATACGACGCAGCCTGGAATAGCTTTGTCGTGAAATCTCTGGTGGCGCAGCAGGAAAAAGCGGCTGCCGATCTGGAGCTGCGCGGCGTGCCAGCCATGTATGTTAACGGCAAATATCAGCTGAATATGCAGGGCATGGATACCAGCAGCATGGACATCTTCGTCCAGCAATATGCCGATACCGTGAAGTATCTGGTTGAGCAGAAGTAATAAAGAAAACGCCGGTCAATGACCGGCGTTGTTGTATTCCGCTTTAATGTTGTTTATCAGCGCGTCTTTCTCACTCCATAGGGTATTCAACCAGAGCTGAAAACGCCGCTTAAAGTTCTTATCGCTGACATAATCCCCATGTAATTCTTCCGCCACAGGCACCAGATTAATACGCACTACGATCCGGGTTAACTTGCCGCTGAGCATATCGTAAAACGGCGTCTTATCATTTTCGGGATAGCAGAGCGTCACATCCAGTAACTTATCGAACTGCTGGCCCAGCACGTTAAGCGCCATGGCGATTCCGGCCGCTTTAGGCGGCAGCAGGTTGGCATACGGCGAGCGAGTTTGCTGCTGCTTCTCGTTGGTAAAGCGAGAGCCTTCAACAAAATTGACGATCGTCGTAGGGTGCGCGCGAAACTTCTCGCACGAGCGGCGGGTTGTTTCAACATCTTTGCCGCGGCGCTCAGGATGGCGAATCAGATAGCTGCGCGAATAGCGTTTCATGAAAGGCATATCCAGCGCCCAGCAGGCCAGACCAATAAAGGGCACCCAGGCGAGCTGCTGCTTAAGAAAATATTTGTTCATCGGGATATGTTTGCGGAACAGCACGCATAACACCACGATATCGGCCCAGCTGTGGTGGTTGCAGATGAGCAAATACCAGTTTTTCTTGTTAAGCCCTTCCAGACCCTGAACATCCCACTTCAGATGCGGGTTAAGGCGCAGAAGCACCGCAAGGCCTTCACACCAGCAGTACATCATGAAGTTGCAGAAAGCAGAGACTGCACGCCAGACGATGGGGATCGGTAAGAGCAGTTTAATGATTCCGGCGATGATGATCGGCACAGAACAGGCGATGGTGACCAGAATAGTTAATGCGATACTTAACAAAAGTATGATCGCAGCCAGCAGTCTCGACATGATGAGTGTTTTCAGGTAGTTAGCTATAATTAGCGCCTGATAAACAGACACCGGGCGCTGATCTTACCAGAAAACGCTCTAAGGATGGCGCTTTTACCCGGCGGGAATTCTGATTTGCATGCTTGTTGGAGAAAAATTCTGTGGCGCGGATCCTGCGTGGCTTATATCCACATGGAGTAAAATGTCATCAATCAGAAATATGAGATCGCGATCAAATAATAATATATTGATTAATAAGAATAAATATTTTATCAGCGGTCGTTGGATAGCACATTTAGTCCAGGGCGCAGAAAATATTCACAAACTTATCCACAGAATTTATTTGCGAGCGATCCTCAGGATCGCAAAATCTTTGGCTGTATTGGCCGCGAAAAACTGATGTTTTCATCCTTCTGTGGCATCCTTTATCCATAAATTACTCAAAGGCACGGACATTATGGTTCAGATCCCCGAAAACCCGCTTATTCTCGTCGACGGTTCGTCTTACCTCTATCGGGCGTATCATGCATTTCCTCCGCTGACTAACAGCGCGGGAGAACCTACGGGCGCAATGTATGGCGTGCTGAACATGCTGCGTAGCTTGATCCTGCAGTATCAGCCGAGCCACGCCGCCGTGGTTTTCGATGCGAAAGGCAAAACTTTCCGGGATGAGCTGTTTGAACATTACAAATCTCATCGCCCGCCGATGCCGGACGATCTGCGCGCGCAGATTGAGCCGCTGCACAAGATGGTGAAAGCGATGGGTCTGCCTTTAATGGCCGTCTCGGGCGTAGAAGCGGACGATGTGATCGGTACGCTGGCGCGGGAAGCCGAGAAGCTGGGCCGTCCGGTATTGATCAGTACCGGTGATAAAGACATGGCGCAGTTGGTTACGCCGGGGATCACCCTGATTAACACCATGACCAATACTATCCTCGGGCCGGAAGAGGTGGTGACCAAGTATGGCGTGCCGCCGGAACTGATCATCGACTTCCTCGCCCTGATGGGCGACTCCTCCGATAACATTCCGGGCGTGCCGGGCGTGGGCGAGAAGACGGCCCAGGCACTGCTGCAGGGGCTGGGTGGGCTGGATACGCTGTATAGCGAGCAGGACAAAATTGCCGGGTTAACCTTCCGCGGCGCCAAAACCATGGCCGCCAAACTCGAGCAAAACAAAGAGGTGGCGTACCTCTCCTATCAGCTGGCAACCATTAAAACCGACGTTGAACTGGATCTGACCTGCGAACAGCTGGAAGTGCAGCAACCTGCCGCCGAAGAGCTATTGGGCCTGTTTAAGCAGTATGAATTCAAACGCTGGATAACCGATCTCGAAGCGGGGAAATGGCTGCAGGCGAAAGGGGCGAAACCGGCCACTAAGCCAAAAGAGACGCTGGTGATTGATGCAGAAGAGGAGCCGGAAGAAGAAGCCAGCGTCCTCTCTTCTGAACATTACGAAACCATCCTCGATGAAGCACAGCTGTTGGGCTGGATTGAAAAATTAAAGCAGGCGCCGGTGTTCGCTTTTGATACCGAAACCGACAGCCTCGATAATGTCTCCGCCAATATGGTGGGTCTCTCCTTTGCCACTGAGCCTGGTGTTGCCGCCTATGTGCCGGTCGCCCACGACTATCTGGATGCGCCTGACCAGATCGCCCGCGAACGCGTACTCGAACTCCTCAAGCCGATCCTCGAAGACGAAAAAGCGCTCAAGGTAGGGCAAAACCTGAAATTCGACCGCGGCATCCTGCAGAACTACGGCATTGAGCTGCGGGGGATCGCTTTTGATACCATGCTGGAGTCCTATATCCTCGACAGCGTCGCCGGTCGTCACGATATGGATTCACTCTCTGATCGCTGGCTGAAGCACAAAACCGTCACCTTTGAAGAGATCGCGGGTAAGGGTAAGAACCAGCTGACGTTTAACCAGATCGCGCTGGAAGAGGCGGGACACTACGCGGCAGAAGATGCCGACGTCACGCTGCAACTGCATTTAAAAATGTGGCCGAAGCTGCAAAAACACGCCGGGCCGCTGAACGTGTTCCAGAATATCGAGATGCCGCTGGTGCCGGTTCTGTCCCGGATTGAGCGCAACGGCGTGAAGATCGACCCGGCTGTGCTGCATAAGCACTCGGAAGAGATCGCGTTGCGCCTGAACGAACTTGAGCAAAAAGCGCATGAGATCGCCGGCGAGCCGTTTAATCTCTCGTCCACCAAGCAGCTACAGACCATCCTGTTTGAAAAGCAGGGCATTAAGCCGCTGAAGAAGACCCCGGGCGGCGCGCCGTCCACCTCGGAAGAGGTGCTGGAGGAACTGGCGCTGGACTATCCATTGCCGAAAGTGATTTTGCAATACCGCGGGCTGGCAAAGCTGAAATCGACCTACACCGATAAGCTGCCGCTGATGATCAACCCGAAAACGGGCCGCGTGCATACCTCTTATCATCAGGCGGTGGCGGCTACCGGGCGACTGTCCTCTACCGATCCTAACCTGCAAAATATTCCGGTGCGTAATGAAGAGGGGCGTCGTATCCGTCAGGCGTTTATTGCGCCGCAGGACTACGTTATTGTCTCTGCCGACTACTCACAGATTGAACTGCGTATTATGGCGCACCTGTCCCGCGATAAAGGCCTGTTGACCGCTTTTGCGGAAGGTCAGGATATCCACCGGGCCACGGCTGCTGAAGTGTTTGGTATGTCGCTGGAGAGCGTGACCGGAGAGCAGCGCCGCAGCGCAAAAGCGATCAACTTTGGCCTCATCTATGGTATGAGCGCCTTCGGCCTCTCCCGTCAGCTCAATATCCCGCGTAAAGAGTCGCAGAAGTACATGGATCTCTATTTCGAACGCTATCCGGGCGTGCTGCAGTACATGGAGAACACCCGTGCCCAGGCGAAAGAAAAAGGCTATGTCGAAACGCTGGAAGGGCGTCGCCTCTATCTGCCGGATATCAAATCCAGCAATGCAGCCCGCCGCGCCGGTGCCGAGCGCGCAGCCATCAACGCCCCGATGCAAGGGACAGCGGCGGATATCATTAAACGTGCCATGATCGCCGTTGATGACTGGCTGGAGAAAGAGCAACCGCGGGTTCGTATGATCATGCAGGTGCACGATGAACTGGTGTTCGAAGTGCATAAAGACGATCTGGAATCCGTCTCGAAAAAGATCCATGAATTGATGGAAAACAGCGTGAAACTGGATGTGCCGTTGCTGGTGGAAGTGGGCAGCGGAGAAAACTGGGATCAGGCTCACTAACGCTTTCTGGGATATGAACAGTTTCTGTAAGTAAGCAACATATCTATGAACGTTTTGTGATGATCATTAGAATTCCCTATGTAAAGAATGAAAAAAAACTACAAAAAGTGCTTTGTCTATAGTCTAAAAAAGGGTAGAGTTATTCGCGTAGGGTACAGAGGTAAGATGTTCTATCTTTCAGACCTTTTACTTCACGTAATCGGATTTGGCTGAATATTTTAGCCGCCCCAGTCAGTAATGACTGGGGCGTTTTTTATTGCGGCAAAGAAAAATTCAGCGCAAAAAAAAGCGCGGACATCGCCGCGCTTATTATCACTCTTCCGCTTCTGTCGCAGGCTCCAGCTCGCTGTACCAGCGATCCAGCTTCTCACGCAGTTTATCCACGCCGAGTTTCTTCAGTGAAGAGAAAGCTTCAACCTGGATATCGCCGTTGAACGCCAGCACCGCTTCACGCACCATATTCACCTGCGCTTTACGCGCGCCGCTTGCCAGCTTGTCGGCTTTGGTCAGCAGCACCAGCACCTCGATCCCGCTTTCGACGGCCCAGTGGATCATCTGCTGATCGAGATCTTTAAGCGGATGGCGAATATCCATCAGCACCACCAGACCCTTCAGGCACAGGCGTTTTTCCAGGTATTCGCCCAGGGCGCGCTGCCACTTGATTTTCATCTCTTCGGGAACTTCGGCGTAGCCATAGCCCGGCAGGTCAACCAGGCGTTTGCCTGGGGCAACTTCAAACAGGTTAATCAGCTGGGTACGGCCAGGCGTTTTAGAGATACGGGCCAGGCTTTTCTGATTGGTCAGGGTATTCAGAGCGCTGGATTTCCCCGCGTTGGACCGGCCAGCAAATGCCACTTCAAGACCCGTATCGGCGGGTAAATGGCGAATATCAGGCGCACTGAGCACAAAATGCGTCTGGTGATAATTCAGGTTGGTCACGTGGTTGTCTCCAGAAATTCGTAACGTTGGGGGGATTATACCTGAACAGAGAGAAAAGGCTTTTCCCATCGGCGACCCGGCTGTAAGTAAAAACCCTGGAGTTTGTAAGAGATCTGCCCTTTTTACTATGGGAGATTTAAGAAAAGTCGCAGAGCGTTAAAAAATCAAAATCATTAAAATCAAATCATTAACGCTTAGTCTTAATCTGAAAGTCGTATAGCTACGGTGCTTGTGGGTTGTAGGTTTAGCCGGACAAGGTAAAGTAGCGTTCAACGGCGAGGATGCCGACAGGAAGCGGACTTAAGGATAAGGGTCAGGAGCGCCAGGAGGCGAAGACAAAGGATAGTCAGGAAGACGCACGCCTGGAGGCGTTGAAAAGGGAAACGGAACATATCACGGACGGTACCTGCTAACGGAAAAACAGGGTTAGTTGTCAGCAAACAGGGATTGTCAGACCCATAACGGGTTGTGAGTCAGGAAAAAAGGCGACAGATTGCTCTGTCGCCTTTTTTCTTTGCTTGCTTTCTGCTAGATTTCGCCGCAATTCTATACTCAAGAAAACGACGTTAAGACAATACACCATGAAAAAACCGACCTCCGCTGCAGGCGATAAACGTCCAGCAAAAGCACGCCGCAAAACGCGCGAAGAACTGAATCAGGAAGCGCGCGATCGCAAACGCGATAAAAAGCATCGTGGCCATGCTGCGGGCAGCCGCGCGAGTGGCGGTGCATCATCAGGCGCGTCTGCGAAAAATAAGCAGCAGAAAGATCCACGTATCGGCAGTAAAACACCTGTTCCATTAGGCGTGACCGATGCCCCGGTCACCAGGCAGCACAAACCCAAGAGCGAGAAACCTATGCTTTCACCGCAGGCTGAGCTGGATTTGCTGGAGAATGATGAGCGCCTGGACGCGCTGCTGGAACGTCTTGAAGAGGGTGAAACCCTGAATGCTGAAGAGCAGTCATGGGTGGATGCCAAACTGGACCGCATCGATGAACTGATGCAGAAGCTTGGCCTCTCTTACGACGATGAAGAGGAAGAGGAAGAAGAAGAGAAGCAGGAAGACATGATGCGCCTGCTGAAAGGTGGAAACTAACATTTGCACCCGGCAGGCTTTATCGTCCTGCTTATAACCCTTCCGGTTATATGTTATCTGGTGTGGTTATTCGTTAAACTACGGCGGTTGTCGCGGCGACAGAAGTGGCTGCGCACCCGATTCGTGGCCCGCACAGGGGCCAGAACGGGCCGCCGTATACGAACGCGACACCAACGGAAGGAGTGAACATGTCTGTACCAACCATCGACTGGGATCTGGCTCTGATCCAAAAATATAACTATTCCGGGCCGCGTTATACCTCTTATCCAACCGCGCTGGAGTTTTCCGACGCCTTCGGTGATAGCCATTTTCAGCAGGCGGTTGCGCGTTACCCTGACCGTCCGCTCTCTCTGTATGTTCACATCCCGTTCTGCCATAAGCTCTGTTACTTCTGCGGCTGCAATAAAATTGTGACCCGCCAGCAGCACAAAGCGGATCAGTATCTGGATGCGCTTGAGCAGGAGATCCTGCATCGCGCGCCGCAGTTTACCGGTCGCCATGTCAGCCAGCTTCACTGGGGCGGCGGTACACCGACCTATCTGAATAAAGCGCAAATCAGCCGCCTGATGAACCTGTTGCGGGATAACTTCCGCTTCGATGCGGATGCGGAAATCTCGATCGAGGTCGATCCGCGCGAAATTGAGCTGGATGTACTGGATCACTTACGCACGGAAGGATTCAACCGCCTGAGTATGGGCGTGCAGGACTTCAACAAAGAGGTCCAGCGCCTGGTCAACCGCGAGCAGGATGAAGAGTTCATCTTCGCTCTGCTGAATCACGCGCGGGAGATTGGCTTCACTTCAACCAATATCGATCTCATTTATGGCCTGCCAAAGCAGACGCCCGAAAGCTTTGCCTTCACGCTGAAGCGCGTGGCGGAGCTTAATCCCGATCGCCTGAGCGTCTTCAACTATGCGCATCTGCCGACGTTGTTTGCTGCCCAACGTAAAATTAAGGATGCCGACCTGCCTTCTGCCCAGCAAAAGCTGGATATCCTGCAGGAAACCATCACCTCTCTGACCGAGACCGGCTACCAGTTTATCGGCATGGATCACTTTGCCCGCCCGGATGACGAGCTGGCCATTGCGCAGCGCGAGGGTGTTCTGCATCGTAACTTCCAGGGTTACACCACCCAGGGCGATACGGATCTGCTGGGGATGGGCGTTTCGGCCATCAGCATGATTGGCGACTGCTATGCGCAGAACCAGAAAGAGCTAAAGCACTATTATCAGCAGGTGGATGAAACCGGCAACGCCCTGTGGCGCGGTATTGCCTTAACCCGCGACGACTGCATCCGCCGGGACGTGATAAAAGCGCTGATCTGCAACTTCCGCCTCGACTATAGCGATGTTGAAGCGCAGTGGGGTTTGCAGTTTAGCGACTACTTTGCTGAAGATATGAAGCTGCTGGCGCCGCTGGCGAAAGATGGGCTGGTGGATGTCACGGAGAGGGAGATTGAGGTCACGCCGAAAGGGCGTCTGTTGATTCGTAATATCTGCATGTGCTTTGACGCCTACCTGCGTCAGAAAGCGCGCCTGCAGCAGTTCTCGCGGGTGATTTAAACTGCAATGCCGGGTGGCGGCTTCGCCTTACCCGGCCTACAAAAGTGCGAAATGTAGGCCGGGTAAGCGAAGCGCCACCCGGCTTTTCATCGCCAACTCGCTAGCTAAACAACCCAACCAGCGCCGCACACAGCACCGCTGCAACTGCCGTTTGCGGCGTATGGCTTTCGACTGCCCCGCCAGACAACATAGTGAAGATTGATTCCAGCATGATGATCCCCCCGTTTTCCCGGGCAAGATGATACTCAACTCATCGGAACAGTAAAGCGCAAAATAACGCCAGTTTGCGCCAGGCTAACTCTCTTTACACAGCAGAAAATATCACTCCATTCCCAGCTCTTTTAACTTACGCGTCAGGGTATTGCGACCCCAGCCGAGCAGGCGTGCTGCCTCCTGTTTATGGCCCTGGGTATGGCGCAGCGCGGTGGTGAGCAGGGTGCGTTCCATCTCGGGCTGTGCCTCGGAGAGGAGATTTTGATGACCGGAACGCAGGGCGCGATCGGCCCATTGCGCCAGCAGCGTGGCCCAGCTGTCGGGCAGGGACTGGCCGGTGCTGCTTTCAGGAACATGGGTTTCGAAAAGCTCCGGCGGAAGATCCTGAATCAGCACCTCCTGGCCTGCTGCCATCACCGTTAACCAGCGGCAGGTATTTTCCAGCTGACGCACGTTGCCCGGCCAGGCCAGACGCGTCAGCGCGGCTTCGGTTTCCGGATGCAGCAGTTTGGCTTCCACTCCCAGCTCGCGGGCCGCATCCTGCAGGAAATGACGTGCCAGACGCGGGATATCTTCCCGGCGCTCGCGCAGCGGCGGCAGGTGAACGCGGATGACGTTCAGGCGGTGGAATAAATCCTCACGGAATTTCCCCTCCTGGACGCGCAGCTCGAGGTTCTGGTGGGTGGCGGCAATAATGCGCACATCGACTTTGACCGGCGCATAGCCGCCCACGCGGTAGAACTGACCGTCCGCCAGCACGCGCAGCAGCCGCGTCTGGACGTCGAGCGGCATATCCCCGATCTCATCCAGAAACAGCGTCCCGCCGTCGGCCTGCTCAAAGCGGCCCTGACGAATGGTGTTAGCGCCGGTAAAGGCCCCTTTTTCGTGACCAAACAGCTCGGACTCAATCAAATCCTTGGGGATCGCCGCCATATTCAGGGCGATAAACGGGGCTTTAGCACGCGGGCTGTGGCGATGCAGGGCATGCGCAACCAGCTCTTTCCCGGTACCCGATTCGCCGTTAATCAGCACGCTGATGGAGGAGCGTGACAGGCGGCCAATGATGCGAAACACATCCTGCATCGCCGGCGCTTCGCCAATGATATCGGTGGTAGGACCGAATACCGGGGCGTTACGCGGCTGCTGCTGTTCCTGATAGTGGCTGATGGCTCGTTCAACCAGCGCCACCGCTTCGTCAATATCGAAGGGTTTTGGCAGATAATCGAACGCACCCTGCTGGTAGGCGCTGACCGCCGCATCCAGGTCGGAGTGCGCGGTCATTATGATGACCGGCAGCATCGGGTGGCGCTGCTTAATCTGTTTTAACAGCGCGAGCCCGTCCATCCCCGGCATACGGATATCGGACAGCAGCACGTCCGGGGTTTTGGTGGTGAGTGCATCCAGCACGTCGGCCCCACTTTCAAAAGCGGTGCAGCTTAATCCTGCTCCGGTAAGCGCACGTTCAAGCACCCAGCGGATGGAGCTATCGTCATCAACTACCCAGACTATCCCTCGTTGCATAACCTAACCCTCTATTTCCTGATTGGCAGGTAAACCGAAAACTCGGTATGACCCGGCCAACTGGTAAATTCAATTTTGCCGGAGTGCTGATCTATCAAATTACGGGCAATCGATAAGCCGAGCCCGGTCCCGCCTTCACGGCCGCTGACCATCGGGTAAAACAGCGTGTCCTGTAAATGGGAGGGGATGCCCGGGCCGTTATCTTCCACGTCGATGCGGGCCGCCAGACGGTAGCGCGTCCCGTGCAGGGTGAGCTGAAACGCGGTGCGGGTACGCAGAATAATTTCTCCGCCATCCGCCCCTAATGCCTGCAGGGCATTGCGCACGATGTTCAGCAGCACCTGTTCAATCTGGTCGGGATCGTGCGGCAGTTCCGGCAGACTCGGATCGTAATCCCGAATCAGCCTGACGTTGTCCGGCAACTCCATCGACACCAGTTTGACGACGCGCTCAGCCACCTTGTGGATGCTTTCGGTGACGTGCATCCCGGGCTGCTGTGGGCCTAGCAGGCGATCCACCAGATTGCGCAGGCGATCGGCCTGTTCAATGATGACGTTGGTATATTCCGCCAGCGCCGGATCGGGCAGAGCTTTGGTTAACAGTTGCGCCGCGCCGCGCAGGCCGCCGAGCGGGTTTTTAATCTCATGGGCGAGACCGCGCACCAGGTCGCGGGCTGCAATCTGCTGGGCATGCTGGAGCTGCTCCTGGCTCAGGCGACGCTGATTATCCATCGGTGCCATCTCCAGCAGGATCAGGCCTTCCGGCAGCCGCTGCGCGGTCAGGGAGAGAATATGCGAGCGTCCGTCGATCACCAGCGTGACTTCATTATCGGTAAAGCCTTGTCCTGCCTGCAGGCTCTCCTGCATCAGGCCGATATTCAGAGAAAAATAACTCAACAGCTCGGGTAGCGGCGCGCCAAACAGTTTGCGCGAACTCTGGGCAAGCAGCTGCTGGGCCGCAGGATTGGCGTAATGCACCGCCAGATCGTCGTCGACCAGTAAAATGCTGTTGATAAGAGAATTGAGGATCTGCCCAGCATCGGGCAGCGTGCCAGTTGCCATTCAGCAGTCTCCTGGAGTTGTTTGCACTATTTTAGTGCAGTATAGCGTTTCTGGTTTTAAAAGCGCGTGAGATCAGCGTGTTGGCGGAGAAAAAAGCCCATCCGAAGATGGGCTGAAAAGTTTCCACGGCAACAAAAAAAACGGCTATCAATCTCGCGCGGAAAAAGCCGCGCGACAGGGATTGAAGATTAAACGCTGTAGTACAGTTCGAACTCAACCGGGTGTGGCGTCATGCGAACACGGTCGTTCTCTTCGATACGCAGCGCGATGTAAGCGTCGATCGCTTCATCAGTGAACACGCCGCCAGCAGTCAGGAACTCACGGTCTGCATCCAGCGCGTTCAGTGCTTCTTCCAGAGAACCTGCAACCTGTGGGATCTCTTTCGCTTCTTCTGGCGGCAGGTCATACAGGTTTTTGTCCATGGCTTCGCCCGGGTGGATCTTGTTCTTGATACCGTCAAGACCCGCCATCAGCAGCGCTGCGAAGCACAGGTATGGGTTAGCCGCTGGATCCGGGAAGCGCACTTCGATACGACGTGCTTTCGGAGACGCAACCACCGGGATACGGATAGAAGCAGAACGGTTACGGGCAGAGTACGCCAGCATTACTGGTGCTTCGTAGCCTGGGACCAGACGCTTGTAGGAGTTGGTGGTTGGGTTCGCCAGGGCGTTGATCGCTTTAGCGTGTTTGATAACACCACCGATGTAGTGCAGCGCCTGCTCGGACAGACCGGCATATTTGTCGCCAGAGAACAGGTTAGTCCCGTTTTTGGACAGAGACATGTGGCAGTGCATACCGGAACCGTTGTCACCAAACATTGGTTTTGGCATAAAGGTCGCGGTTTTACCGAAACGGTGCGCAACGTTGTGAACAACGTATTTGTAGATCTGAATTTCGTCCGCTTTCTTGGTCATGGTGTTGAAACGGGTGGCGATTTCGTTCTGGCCAGCAGTCGCAACTTCATGGTGGTGTGCTTCAACAACCAGGCCCATCTCTTCCATGATCAGACACATGGTAGAACGGATGTCCTGTGAAGAGTCGACCGGTGGAACCGGGAAGTAACCGCCTTTAACAGCAGGACGGTGACCTTTGTTACCGCCTTCGTATTTGGTGGAGGAGTTCCATGCGCCTTCGATATCATCGATAGCAACGTGGGAACCGGAAGTGGTCGCACCAAAACGGATGTCGTCGAACAGGAAGAACTCTGGCTCTGGCCCGAACAGAACGGTGTCTGCGATGCCGGTGGAGCGCAGGTACTCTTCAGCGCGTTTAGCGATAGAGCGCGGGTCGCGGTCGTAGCCCTGCAGGGTGCCTGGCTCGAGGATATCGCAACGGATGATCAGGGTAGACTCTTCGAAGAACGGGTCAATGAGCGCAGTGGATGCGTCTGGCATCAGCACCATGTCGGATTCGTTGATACCTTTCCAGCCACCAATCGAGGAGCCGTCAAACATTTTGCCTTCTTCAAAGAATTCGGCATTCACCTGATGAGCAGGAATAGTGACGTGCTGTTCTTTGCCTTTGGTATCGGTGAAGCGCAGATCAACAAACTTCACTTCATGTTCGTTCAGCATCGTCAAAACGTGTTCAGCGGACATACTTAACTCTCCAGATTGGTCATTGTCGTCGTGGTAACGAGGTCTTCAAATTCTGTGTAAGGCAGGCGATGTTGCCTTTGGTTGCCGTATTTTTTATAAAGCGAAATCTGTGCCAACTTTTAAAACACCCCAAAAAGGCGCTATCATGCGCACCATAGTGCAAAAGGGCTGCACCACGATGGTTTTGTTGCACCAGTATAGTGCTTCAATGTGAACATTGAGCACCATATTGGTGCAATTTACGTTAAAGTGCCCTTTTACCGCTCCGTGAAAGCGATCACAAAGCATCTCTGCGATACTTGTTTGCGGGGGATGTTTGTGATCCTGTTTTGTAGTGCGCTTAATCCGTGTACAATAACGCGCTATTTCTAAATGCCTGAGGCAAAGTTGTGATCGAAAATCTGCGTAATATCGCCATCATCGCGCACGTTGACCATGGTAAAACTACCCTGGTTGATAAGCTGCTGCAGCAATCCGGTACGTTCGATGCACGTGCCGAAACTCAAGAACGCGTGATGGACTCCAACGATTTGGAGAAAGAGCGTGGGATTACCATCCTCGCTAAAAACACCGCTATCAAATGGAATGACTACCGTATCAACATCGTTGATACCCCGGGGCACGCCGACTTCGGTGGTGAAGTTGAACGTGTAATGTCCATGGTCGATTCCGTGCTGCTGGTCGTTGACGCAATGGATGGCCCAATGCCGCAGACGCGCTTCGTAACCAAGAAGGCATTTGCCCATGGTCTGAAGCCAATCGTGGTTATCAACAAAGTTGACCGCCCTGGCGCGCGTCCTGACTGGGTTGTTGATCAGGTCTTCGACCTGTTCGTTAACCTCGACGCAACCGACGAGCAGCTGGACTTCCCTATCGTTTACGCTTCTGCGCTGAACGGTATCGCGGGTCTGGACCACGAAGACATGGCTGAAGACATGACCCCGCTGTACCAGGCGATTGTTGACCGTGTTCCTGCGCCGAACGTTGACGTTGAAGGCACTCTGCAGATGCAGATCTCTCAGCTCGACTACAACAACTATGTTGGCGTTATCGGCATTGGTCGTATCAAGCGCGGTAAAGTGAAGCCTAACCAGCAGGTCACTATCATCGATAGCGAAGGCAAAACCCGTAACGGTAAAGTCGGTAAAGTACTGACTCACCTGGGCCTTGAGCGTATCGAGAGCGACATTGCTGAAGCTGGCGACATCATCGCGATCACCGGTCTGGGCGAGCTGAACATCTCCGACACCATTTGCGATACGCAAGCGGTTGAAGCGCTGCCAGCCCTGTCTGTTGATGAACCGACCGTAACCATGTTCTTCAACGTCAACACCTCTCCGTTCTGTGGTAAAGAAGGTAAGTTCGTTACCTCTCGTCAGATCCTTGACCGCCTGAACAAAGAGCTGGTGCACAACGTTGCGCTGCGCGTTGAAGAAACCCCGGATGCGGATGCGTTCCGTGTATCGGGTCGTGGTGAGCTGCACCTGTCTGTTCTGATCGAGAACATGCGTCGTGAAGGTTTCGAGATGGCGGTTTCCCGTCCGAAAGTAATCTTCCGCGAAATCGACGGCCGTAAACAAGAGCCGTTCGAAAACGTAACGCTGGACGTCGAAGAGCAACACCAGGGTTCTGTCATGCAGGCACTGGGTGAGCGTAAAGGCGACCTGAAAAACATGAATCCAGATGGCAAAGGCCGCGTACGTCTCGACTACGTGATCCCAAGCCGTGGCCTGATCGGCTTCCGTTCAGAGTTCATGACCATGACTTCTGGTACCGGTCTGCTGTACTCCACCTTCAGCCACTACGACGACGTTCGTCCGGGCGAAGTTGGCCAGCGTAACAACGGCGTTCTGATCTCCAACGGTCAGGGTAAAGCGGTTGCGTTCGCCCTGTTCAGCCTGCAGGACCGCGGTAAGCTGTTCCTGGGTCACGGTGCAGAAGTTTACGAAGGCCAGATCATCGGTATTCACAGCCGTTCTAACGACCTGACTGTAAACTGCCTGACCGGTAAGAAACTGACCAACATGCGTGCGTCCGGTACTGACGAAGCAACGGTTCTGGTTCCACCAGTGAAGATGACTCTGGAGCAGGCTCTGGAATTCATCGATGACGACGAGCTGGTAGAAGTGACGCCTACTTCTATCCGTATCCGTAAACGTCACCTGACTGAGAACGATCGTAAACGCGCCATGCGCGGCCCGAAAGAAGATTAATACGGTCTTCTATTCGTAGTAAAAAAAAGCCGCTGATTTCAGCGGCTTTTTGTCATTATTTGAAGCTGTATTTCACCCCCAGCATGCCCTGGGTATCGCTGTAGCCTTTATCGCCTATCTGCTGAGCCACGTTACCCCAGACGCTAAGCTGCGGCGTAATCTGTCCCTCAACACCCGTTTTGAGTTCACCGATATTGCGCGTACCGCGCATTTCATTGCTGACATCATCCATGCGAATGCGTGTGGTCTGGGTATTGTGGATCCAGTTCGCCTCAATAAACGGCTGGAAGGTACGGGATTTACCGTCGTCAATTGCGTTATGCCCGCGGATATAAGCCTTCACGCCAAGACGGGTCATCAGGTTGCCATTGGTTTCGTCTTTCACCCGCGTGCCGTTGCGTTCGCGATGGTCGTCAGCCTGCACATCCATCCACACCACCTGCGCTTTTGGCTGGAGCCAGTAGCTGTTGCGGCCGCTTTCGCCTACCTTGAAGCTATATCCCGCTTCGACAGAGGCGGTTACGCCACTTGAGCGATAATTCTCAGTGGCCTGCTCCTGCCCCATCACCTTGTTATCGAACCAGTTATAGAGCATCCAGCTATCAACGTAGGTGCCACTTTTATCCGCTTCGTTTGCGTACCAGGTGCCGTACAGGCCCAGGCTGTAGCCATTAACGTCGCCACGCGAGTGGTATCCGGTCAGGCTGGAAACGCTCCGGCTCTGACTGTTGCCGTAGCCCGCCATCAGGCCAAGATGCCAGCGATCCAGACCGTCGGAACTCCATTGCGCCACATCTCCTCCTATCTGGAGCACGTAGCGATTGGCTATGGTTTTTAACTGGCCGCTGCCGTCTTTAAAACGCGTGTGGCCGCCGACGTTACGCATCCACAGGCTTGTCACTTTTTGTTCACCCGTGAGGATGTCGGTGTACTGCGTTTCACCCAGACGATCGTGCAGGCGGGTCATAAAGAGCGTATTTGCCGCATAGCTGTTCGCCTGATAGCTGCCAAATTCCGGGCGATACTGGTGCTCGCTTTTCGGCGGCACAGCGGGCGGTACCGGTTCCTGCGGCGGAACAGCCGGATCAACCGGTGGGTCTACGGGGTCGACCGGTGGGTCTACAGGATCGACCGGCGGATCTACCGGGTCAACGGGCGGGTCAACAGGGTCGACAGGTGGATCCACGGGTTCAACCAGGCTGGTCAGGAACCAGTTTTTCCCTTTTTGCACCACGTTATAGTCATAACCCCCCGCCACGATACGGCTGGCCTTCTCAAACGTCCCATCAGAGTTGCCGCCAACGCTAATAATCTCAATCCCTTCTACGGTTTGCGCGCCGGTACCGCCAATGTTATTCACTTCAATCCCGGTATGACCGGAAGTATTTCCTTCGACGATCAGTTTGTCCGTTTCAGAGGTATCGTCAAACAGCACGGTATTGAAAACCAGCTTGCCGCCGTTGCCGATGTAATCATCGCTGATGGTCAGGGTTTGCCACGCTGCATCTTCGGGATGCTGGAAATTAATCGTGCCGCCCGCATTCAGCGTCAGGCTGGTCAGCGTGGAGCTGTCTCGCATATTCCACACGGCATCATTCATCGTAAGTGCGATGGTGCCACTGCCTGCAGCATTGCTCTCAATGAAGGAGGCCCCGTTCCACTGTGAGTTGTCATCCATTGTCAGCGTAATAGTGCTGTTTTGTGCCGGAAGCGTGCTGGTGGCCGCGATGCCTCCTGCGGAGAGAATATCGCCGTTGAGGATGAATTTACCGCCAGCGGATGCATCAATAACCCCACCATTACCCGCGTTCATGACATAGCTGCCGCTGTCGCGCTGGCCTGCGGTGGTAATCTTTGCGCCACCCGCCAGCGTTATCACCCCGCGTGACCAGGCGTAGAGCCCGTGCGGGGCCTGCGCGGAGCTGCTTGTTTTAGCGCTGCTGTTTACCGCAATAGTGAGGTTATCGCCAAGATTCACCGCACCGGTGTAGGCATAGACGCCATGCGCGCTGGCACCGTTGGTGACGATTGTGGCGCCTTCATCCAGGGCGATCGTTGACGAGCCGGTAGAATAAACCCCGGACGCACTGCCTGCATCGGTGGTAAGGGTCGCATTTTTTCCCAGCTCTATTTTTGAGGCTGAACCCGCATACAGGCCGTAGGCCGATGCGCCGAACGTTTCGATGGTTGCTTCATCACCCAGACGGACATATGAGCCGCTCTGGTTGGTGCGGATCCCCTCGGCGTAGGTGCCACGCGTAACAATATGCGCACGATCGCCGACGATAACGTTATTTTTGGCCTTCGACGCGTCATTCAGTGCATAGGCGCTAATCCCGCGGCCGGTGCTGCCGGTGGTTTCGATATAGAGGTCGTCACCTACATAAATATTGGCGGAGCCGAGAGATCCCTGGCTGAAGGAGCTATACCCGGCATTAATGCCGTCGCCGCTTTGGCCATTAACGTAAATGTGGGTGCGATCGCCGGTAATGATAAACACCGGATTGTCCGGCGTGTTCATACCATGGGTACGAATGCCGTCGACATCTTTACCATTATTGGCGGCCACTTTTGACTGGGTGCGAATAGTCAGATCATCACCAAATATTACGCCCGGGCTGCCGGTCGTGGCGTTCTGAATAACGGTTATGGAATGCTCAAAGGCTTCCATCCCTGGCCCTTCGAGCGTGATCCCATCTCCGTAGATCGGGATATTACCCGGGCTGTACTGATAGACATAGTTAGGATCGGTAGTATTTTTGCTAAAGTTCGCATTTGCCGTTGCCGGTATTAGAGCCTGTATATCTGCAGGTAAATCCGTTACCGCTCCGGAGGAAGGTAAATTAGCAAAATCTATTACCGCAGCATTCACCGTGA
The DNA here is from genome assembly GCF_036780805.1 of Leclercia sp. Classification (NCBI taxonomy): domain Bacteria; kingdom Pseudomonadati; phylum Pseudomonadota; class Gammaproteobacteria; order Enterobacterales; family Enterobacteriaceae; genus Leclercia; species Leclercia sp. Next base: position 20,473 of record NZ_DAIQCE010000012.1, read on the forward strand.
ATAACGCTGACGATAACGCCAGCGAAATCGCAACAGCGACAGGTGAGTGTTTCATTAAATATGGCATAACTGCCCCTTTCTTTCAGGCGTAGAACATCCTCCACATCATTAAATGTGGGTGTGTTAAGGAATTGAAATTACAAAATAGAAACGAGAATTTTATGAATGCGGGTACCTAACTTCCTCTCTAATCGTATTTTATGAACATAAATTTTTTTTACATCAATACTGTTTGTTTCTATAATCCCCTGGAGGCATACTCCTGCCATAAATCGGTTTAGCAACATGAATTCGATAGCATTCAAGCTATTTCCTCGTCTGCTGTTTAAACGTCTTCCGGAGAAAATATTCTTTATTTTTTCCTGTAATACAACGTCATTATCATCCGAATAAATAATTCCCTTTATTTCACTGCGGTGAGTAAATAAATAATTAGCCAGCGCCTCCAGTTTGCGGTCAGTGATAATAACGATGTTCATGTTAGTTATCGACAGACGCTCAATCCATTGCGGATTTGCAAGTATGCGAAGGTGGTACATCGAAAAATCTACAAAAATAAAACCACGGGATAAGTGATTCTTGTTTCTTCGCAATATCTTATCTGCTACTGCAATCTCCAAAAAATGATTACCCATCGGCCAAACCGCGAACGAGGCGCTGTCACAGTATTGTGATCGTACTGTCTTATCTGGAAATAACTGACAGGACAATTCACAGCTTATACAGCGGACAATCTTTTGCGACGATGTTATCATCCAGTCCACTCCTGTCTTATTTTCATGGTCAATATTTCACTGCCGTTCAAATGTGTCAATCTTGAAACATATATGGCGGTCCGGTCTTGTTTGTGAAAAAATGCGCCCGGGAAAATAAATTCCTGGTGGCATCTATTTTTATAGACCCTAGCTATAGCGAAAGAACATCAGTTGACCGAAGTATTCCAGGAATATTCGTCAATCCGTTAAGATTATTCGGCAAAAAAAATCCCGAAAGAATATTTTCGAAATAGCACTAATAGCTAAAAATTTGTTTCTTCAATCAGCCGTAACGTCCGTCTATTCCCTGGTGGTGACTCAATATAAGTAGTTAGCCTGGCGAAGTGTAATAAAATCTCATTATGTCGTTTTAGATGAGATAAACCTAAGAAAAATGCCGGGTAAAAACTTGAAAAATAATGTTTTGTTTTTAATCTTAGATAAGGTGGTGTCGCGGCTTAATCTTCTCTGGCCTATACTGTTGTTAAATATACGTATGTATTTTGAGTGTGTAGGGTTAAATATTGTTATTGCAGAGGAAAGGAAAATTGTATCTCATTAACAAGCTGGTCGAATATGACTCAGAAAACAAAACCCTAGTGAATCATATTACCGGGCGTACGGTACAATTGCAGCTTCCTGCCAATCTCTGTTTTCTGTACCTCGTTACCCATCCTGGCGAAATTATTTCACAAAATCAGTTAATGGTGGTGGGATGGGGTGAGCGCAATGACGTTACCACACCGAATACTTTTTATCAGGCCATTTTGACATTGCGTAATGCACTGGCTGAGGTGGGGTTACCGCGTGATACGGTAAAAACCATTTCGCGCCGCGGGCTGATGCTTTCCGAAACAACACAGGTTGAAATATTTATCCCATCCTCTGAGCCGGTAATCGTGCATAAAGACACGGCAATAGTCGATGGCATCACAACGCAGAGGCCAACCTGGCTGATAATAACCACCGTTGCGCTTTTACTGATCGTGCTTATCAACGGGGCGGTGCTATATAAACATCGCCTGACCATGCCGTTTAACAACTATATTCCACTTTCAACGAGCACCCGAATCGGCACCTGCCAACTTTTCTATGCACCCAACGAGCATATGCAGGACCATTACTTGCGCTTGTTAAACAATTACCCCGGCCTGTGTGCCGAAAAACGATACGTTTTTCTCACCGGCTATAGTAAAACGGAGCGAATCGCGGCGTTTGTCTGTAATAACGATGCGCGACGGGATACGGCAGCGTTTTGTACCACTCATTATTTTTGGGCGCATGAACAATGATAAAGTTCCGCAACCGTATTATTTTGCTGGTGGCATTTCTGGGGGCTGTCGTTACCAGCGGCTGGCTAGCGTATTCGCATTTGTCGAGTACGCCGATACGTTGTACGGGAAATGTGGAATGGACGATTGGCAAAAACCGATTCGTTGGCACGGTTTCCTGGCAAATGCAGCATCGGGAAGGGGCCACTATCATTAACGGTAAATTATTTGGCCATGCGGTTTCTGAAGTAAACCGTACCATCTATTTCCATTACAGCGATCATCAGAACTCGCGCGTTTTAAATAACGTTCGTATTGTTAAAACCTTTGCCGATAAGGCGGATGAGGCTGATATCAATGCAACGTTGCCGGGCTTCTATCGCACGCCGGGAAGAGAGCTAAGCCTGATGATTGATGAGTATCGGGGAGCCTGGCTTTTTGCTGCATCAAACGTCCCCTCGCTTTACTGTCGTAAAAACACGCCGTAAAAATCGATCGCACACCTTAGACTGCGCGCATAGTCAAATCTCTTTATTCCCGCTACAGTTACTTTTCCACGGCGAGCAGGAGATAAACATGCTCTATATCTTTGATTTAGGAAACGTAATCGTCGATATCGACTTCAATCGTGTGCTGGGAACATGGAGTGATTTCAGCCGCGTTCCGCTGGCAACGCTTAAGCAGAGTTTTACCATGGGCGACGCCTTCCATCAGCACGAGCGTGGCGAGATTTCGGATGAACAATTTGCCGAAAAGCTCTGCCATGAGATGGATCTTCCCCTCAGTTACGAACAATTTTCCCACGGCTGGCAGGCGATCTTTGTCGGTATTCGTCCCGAGGTGATTGCCATCATGCACAAGCTGCGCGAGCAGGGGCATCGGGTGGTGGTCCTGTCCAACACCAACCGGCTGCATACTACCTTCTGGCCGGATGAATATCCGGAAGTGAAAGCGGCTGCGGATAAGATCTACCTCTCCCAGGAGATGGGGATGCGTAAACCGGAAGCGCGGATCTACCAGGCCGTTTTGCAGGCCGAAGGATTCTCTGCCGCCGACGCCATCTTTTTTGACGATAACGTCGATAATATAGAGGGAGCTAACCAGTTGGGTATCACGTCAATTCTGGTGACCGGAAAACAGACGATACCCGACTACTTTGCGAAGCAGTTATGCTAAAAACCGTTCATCAAAAAGCCAGCCACCACACCCGACCGCTGCGTGCGTGGCTAAAACTCCTCTGGCACCGCATCGATGAGGACAACATGACCACGCTGGCAGGCAACCTCGCCTATGTGTCGTTGTTGTCCCTGGTGCCGCTGGTTGCAGTCATCTTTGCGCTTTTCGCCGCTTTTCCGATGTTTTCGGATGTCAGCCTGCAGCTCCGCCATTTTGTCTTTGCCAACTTCATGCCTGCTACCGGGGATGTGATTCAGAATTACATCGAGCAGTTTGTCGCCAACTCCAGCAAGATGACAGCGGTTGGGGCATGCGGGCTTATCGTCACCGCACTGTTGTTGATGTATGCCATTGATAGCGCGCTTAACACCATCTGGCGCAGCACCCGCGCACGTCCTAAAGTTTATTCGTTTGCGGTGTACTGGATGATCCTGACCCTGGGGCCGTTACTGGCCGGCGCCAGCCTCGCGATCAGCTCTTATCTGCTCTCGTTACGCTGGGCCAGCGATCTCAACAGCGTGATTGACGACGTGCTGCGCATCTTCCCGCTGCTCTTGTCCTGGCTCGCTTTCTGGTTGCTCTACAGCGTTGTGCCTACCACGCGTGTGCCTAACCGGGATGCGATGGTAGGCGCGCTGGTGGCAGCTCTGCTTTTCGAGTTGGGCAAGAAAGGTTTCGCGCTTTACATCACCATGTTCCCCTCCTACCAGCTGATTTATGGCGTGCTGGCGGTGATCCCCATTTTGTTCCTCTGGGTTTACTGGACGTGGTGTATCGTCTTGCTTGGCGCGGAAATTACTGTCACTCTCGGGGTATACCGCGAGCTAAAAAAAGCAGCAGAAGCCGAAAAACGACGAGAAACAGACCAACCATGATTGCATTAATCCAGCGCGTAACCCGTGCCAGCGTCACCGTGGAGGGAGAGGTGACGGGCGAAATTGGCCAGGGACTTTTAGTCTTGTTAGGTGTCGAAAGGGATGACGACGAGCAGAAAGCCAACCGCTTATGCGAGCGCGTGTTGGGTTACCGTATCTTCAGCGATGCAGAAGGCAAAATGAACCTCAACGTCCAGCAGGCGGGCGGCAGTGTACTGGTGGTGTCGCAGTTTACGCTGGCAGCTGATACCGAGCGCGGCATGCGCCCGGGCTTCTCGAAAGGGGCGGCGCCGGATCGGGCAGAAGCATTATATGAATACTTTGTTGACCGTTGTCGTCAGCAAGAGATGCATACACAGACCGGACGATTCGCTGCAGATATGCAGGTCTCGCTGGTAAATGATGGCCCCGTCACGTTCTGGCTCCAGGTATGAGTGAGCTGACGGTATGGCCGCGGGTAACAAGAGAGAGTACAGCTATGTATCACCTTCGAGTACCGCAAACGGAAGAAGAGTTAGCGCTTTACTACCAGTTCCGCTGGGAGATGCTGCGTAAGCCATTGCATCAGCCGAAAGGGTCGGAGCGCGACGCCTGGGACGCCATGGCGCATCACCAGATGGTGATGGATGAAGAAGGCAACCTTGTGGCCGTAGGAAGGCTGTATATCAATGCCGATAATGAGGCCTCCATTCGCTTTATGGCGGTACACCCCAACGTACAGGACAAAGGCCTCGGCACGCTGATGGCGATGACGCTGGAGTCCGTTGCTCGCCAGGAGGGCGTAAAGCGCGTCACCTGTAGCGCACGTGAAGATGCGGTAGAGTTCTTTGCCAAGCTGGGGTTTATTAACCAGGGCGAAATCACCACCCCGCAAACCACCCCAATTCGTCACTTTTTGATGATCAAACCCATCGCTTCGCTGGATGATATTCTGCACCGCGCCGACTGGTGCGGCCAGCTGCAGCAGGCCTGGTACCAGCACATCCCATTGAGCGAAAAGATGGGGGTACGCATTCAGCAGTACACCGGGCAAAAATTTATCACCACCATGCCGGAGATCGGCAATCAGAATCCGCACCACACCCTGTTTGCCGGCAGCCTGTTTTCGCTGGCGACGCTTACCGGCTGGGGGCTTATCTGGCTGATGCTGCGCGAGCGCCATCTGGGCGGCACCATTATTCTGGCCGATGCCCATATCCGTTACAGCCGTCCCATCACCGGCAAGCCGAGCGCGGTAGCGGATTTAGGCTCGCTGAGCGGCGACCTCGACCGCCTGGCCCGCGGCCGCAAAGCCCGCGTGCAGATGCTGGTGGAGCTGTTCGGGGACGAGACCTCTGGCGCGGTGTTTGAAGGTACCTATATCGTGCTGCCCGCGAAGCCGTTTGGCGCCTATGAAGAGGGTGGGAACGAGGAAGAGTAAAAATGCAGGGGCGTTACCCGCGTTGCGCTCCCGCTTTACTCTTTTGAACAGGGCCCTGCCACAGCACCCGCTCGCCATGCAACATCACGCATAACATCCCTCGCCGCCTGGCTTATGCCACCAAGCTGAAAGAAACCGTGAATGACGCCGGACCAGCGCTGGCAGGTGCAGTTCACGCTCTGTTCGGTCATGCGGTGATACAAGGCTTCGCCTTCGTCACATAAAGGATCGTACTCGGCGGTGATGATATGGATTCGCGGCAGTCCATGAAAGTCATCCCGCCATAATGGGCTGACATCAGGATGCTGGCGTTCGGTATGGGGAAGGTACATGTCGTATCCGCTGAGGAGCGTATCGCGGGTAATAACATAATCCAGTCCATTGCGGGTGTAGCTTTCAAAATACGCCGTTGCGTCGAGCATAGGATAGATAAGGATCAGCTGCGCGGGTTGCCACAGACCTGTGGCCTTGAGTCGTAGCGCCGTGACCAGCGCCAGATGGCCTCCTGCGCTGTCTCCGCAAAGGGTGATGCGGTTTTTATCCACCCCAAGCGTATTTGCATACTTCCAGACCAGATTCGCGCCTCGTTCAGCATCGTCATGCGCGGCAGGGAAGGTGAATTCTGGAGCAAGTCTGTACTGAACGGCAATCACCCGGCAGTTGCCGTAATACGCCAGCTGACGCAGCTGGTTATCGTGAGTATCAAAACCGCCACTGACAAAACACCCGCCATGATAGTAGATAACGGTGGGCAGCGTTTCAGGTGCGTTGAGCGGAGAGACGATCCGAAACGTTATTCCGTCGAGTTCCTGCGTGGCTACATGCACGCGTATTTCCTTCTCCCCGGCCAGCACCGTACTGGCAACATAGCCTGCCCTCCGTTCATCAATATTCTGGCTGAGCGGCGAGGGCCGCCCTGCGGCGATAAAGTCCTGAACCAGCTTATCAATACCCTTTTCCAGTGCCATCGTTTAATCCTTGGGTCTGTATGGATATACAGCGTTATAGCCTGGTTTTCTGCAGAATAAAACAGCGGATTTGGGTGGGGATAGGAATCTGGAAAGCGACTCGCAGAAACGAAATGTACTGAGCGGAACGAGTGGATTTGTCCACTTCATCTCAATAACGTAACAGGAGAGGAGTACGTCATTGACGTACATTTAACTTTCGATACTATAAGCCAATGGCGTATATTTTATGCTATTCATTGAAACGGATATCTTCACCGAAGACGTCAAAAAATTACTGGATGACGACGAGTACCATAAACTGCAGGTCTTTCTGGCAATGCAGCCGGAATATGGCGATTTGATTCAGAACGCGGGAGGCTTACGCAAGATTCGCTGGCTTGCCGGAGGTAAGGGAAAGCGTAGTGGTGTAAGAGTCATTTATTTTCATCGCTCGCGTGAAAATGAAATTCGATTGCTGCTCATCTATCGCAAAGGGATCAAAGATGACCTGTCAGCAAACGAGAAGGCCGTACTGAAAATGATTATTGAGAGGTGGTAAATGGATAAGGCGCTATTTGAGCGGTTAACCCAAAGCGTGGCTCAGATGAACGAAATTGCCGGGGGCAAACGCGAGCCATCGCGCACCTTTCAAATCGATGCCATGAAAATTAAAGAAATCCGTCAGGCGTCAGGGCTGTCGCAAAGTAAATTCGCGAATCTAATCTCGGTCAGTGTTGATACGCTACGCAACTGGGAGCAAGGCAGACGTTCACCTACAGGCCCGGCTAAGGCGCTACTTCGTGCTATTGCCAACGATCCACAGCATGTTATTCCTGCGCTATCCCAGTAATTTAGCCCGGCAGCAAAACCTACCGGGCTAAAAGAGAGATTACTCCCCTTCACCCGGGAACAGGAACGGGTTGATAGAGCTGCGGGCAAAGCCCTCCTGCTCCATTTTGGCGTCCAGTATCAGCGTGGCGAGATCGTCAGCGACGGCTTCCACTTTCGGGTCTTTTTCCTGGTACAGAATCTTCAGGTAGGTGCCGCAGTCGCCGCAGCTTTCGGCTTTCACCGCGGACTGCTCGTTCTCCAGCGACCAGTAGTGCAGATCGCGGGTCTGCTCGCAGTTGCTGCATTTGATGCGCACCACGTGCCACTCGGTTTCGCACAGGTTGCAGTGCAGGTAGCGCAGCCCCTGTGTGGTCCCGATTTGCACCATGCTGGAGACCGGCATCGAACCGCACACCGGGCAGAACTGGCGTGCTTCACCGTATTCGGCACGGGCTTTACCTGGGATCAGGCTGGCCATTTGCGCCCAGTAGAGCGACAGGGCGGCCCAGATAAACGGCGCTTTATCGCTGCTGACCGAGGCAAAATCAGAGGCAAACAGCGCGCTCGCCATCTGCTCCAGCTCCTGCTCGGAGGCCTTCTCGAGATTCTCGATCACCGCCAGCGCAGGGCCGCTCATCTCGGGCTTCAGTTCCGCAATCAGCGAATGCAGCAGTTTGTGCCAGTGCTTGTCGCGCGGCAGCACGTGGATATCCAGCGGCGGCTTGCCCTGAACGTTCGCCTCTTTAATGCGCGCGGTCAGATCCATTTGCAGCGGGTGGTCGTACAGCACCACTTCCTGAGCATGGGCGATCAGCCCGGCAAAGCGCAGATAGTCGCCAAGCGGGTTGTTCTCTGCCAGCTCACGCAGGCGTTCCGCACGGCGGTTGTAGAGGTTTTTCAGTCTGGGGAACAGTAGCGGCGGAATCACTTCCGCCGTGCGTTTCTCGCTCGAACCCAGCTCATCTTGCGGGATTATGCGAATACTCATTCAGATGACTTTTCCTGTTTCTGGCGGACTTCACGGTACCAGCGCGGGTGATGTTTCTTCGCCCACGTCTTAGTAACCCAGCCTTCCACCATCGCGGTAATGGTGCCTTTCACCCAGAGGGCGGCGTAGATATGCACCATGATAACCACAATTAACGCCACTGCGGCAAATGAATGCAGCATTAACGCAAATCGGATCACCGGGATTGAGAAAGCAGGCGCAAAGTACGGACGCCAGATGATCACGCCACTTGCCAGCAACAGGACCAGGAAGATAATCGCCGCCCAGAATACGCATTTCTGGCCGAAGTTATAGCGTCCGGTATCACCCACTTCCTCGTTGACGACGATCTTACGAATATTCTTCGCCCAAAAGATATCATCCCGATTGATTAGGTTATGGTGCCAGTAGCGGAAAAACATGATGATGAACGAGGCGAACATCACCACCCCGACGAACGGGTGCAGGATGCGCGCCAGCTGCGGCGTACCGAGGATCTGCATCAGCCAGTTAAAGGAGGGGAAGAAGAACCCCAGCCCGCTTATCGCCGCCAGCATGAAGCAGAAGGCGGTGACCCAGTGGTTGATACGTTCCGGCGCCGTGTAGCGCACGATGGTGTCACGTCTTTTCATTTGCGCACCTCGTCTTTCTCTTCATGCAGGTTGTCGTCTTCCTCTTCCGCGCGGTTCGGACCGACGCCGACGTAGTGGAAGATGCTCGCGGCAAAGGTCGCGGCAAAACCGACGGCGGCCAGTGGTTTCCAGATGCCTTTCCAGAATTTCACCGTAGCGCTGATCTCCGGGTTCTCCGGCAGGCCGTGATACAGATTCGGCTTGTCGGCGTGGTGCAGCACGTACATCACGTGCGTACCGCCAACCCCGGCCGGATCGTACAGGCCCGCATTGTCGTAACCACGGGTTTTCAGCTCGCCCACGCGCTCTGCCGCCAGCGTTTTCATATCCTCTTTAGAGCCAAAGTGGATAGCACCGGTTGGACAGGTTTTTACGCAGGCTGGCTCCTGGCCGACATTCACACGGTCTACGCACAGCGTACATTTGTAGACGCGGTTGTCTTCCGGGTTGAGGCGCGGTACGTCGAACGGGCAGCCCGCGATGCAGTAGCCGCAGCCAATGCACTGCTCTGACTGGAAGTCGACGATGCCGTTGGCGTACTGAATGATCGCCCCTTCAGACGGGCAGGCCTTCAGGCAGCCCGGATCCGCACAGTGCATACAGCCATCTTTGCGGATCAGCCACTCCAGTTTGTCGTTCTGCTCCACTTCCGAGAAGCGCATCACCGTCCAGGATTTGGCGGTCAGATCGGCGGGGTTGTCATACACCCCGACGTTGTGACCCACTTCATCACGGATGTCGTTCCACTCAGAACAGGCCACCTGACAGGCTTTACAGCCGATACAGGTGGTCACGTCGATAAGCTTCGCCACTTCCTGCTGGTGGTCCCGCGCCTGTGGCGCGGGGGTGAAACTGTTAGTCGCGGAACGACGGATAATGTCTTGCGATTGATAAGCCATAAGTCGTCTCCGTTACACCTTTTCCACGTTCACGAGGAAGGCCTTAAACTCCGGCGTCTGCGTATTCGCATCACCGACGAACGGCGTCAGGGTGTTAGCAATAAACCCTTTCTTCGCCACGCCTTCATAACCCCAGTGAATCGGAATACCGATGGTATCCACTTCCTGACCGTGAACGTTCAGCGTGCGAATACGCTTGGTCACCACCGCTTTGGCTTTGATATAGCCACGGTTGGAGGAGACTTTAACGGTATCGCCGTGGGCGATGCCGAGCTTGTTCGCCAGCTTCTCGCCGATCTCCACAAACTGTTCCGGCTGCGCGATGGCATTAAGCAGCGCGTGCTTGGTCCAGTAGTGGAAGTGCTCGGTCAGACGGTAGGTGGTACCCACGTACGGGAACTTGTCTTTTTTACCCAGCGCGTCGAAATCGCCCTTAAAGATACGGGCTGCCGGGTTAGAGACCACGTTCGGGTGCAGCGGGTTGGTGCCCAGCGGCGTTTCAAACGGCTCGTAGTGTTCCGGGAACGGACCTTCCGCCATCTTATCGATCGCGAACAGACGTCCCATCCCTTCAGGCTGCATGATAAACGGCCCGACATCGCTGCCCGGAGGCGCGGTGCTGTAGTCCGGAATATCCACGCCGCCCCATTTTGCGCCGTCCCATTTCAGCAGCTGACGCTTCGGATCCCACGGCTTGCCCTGCGGGTCAGCGGAGGCACGGTTATAGAGAATACGGCGGTTGAGCGGCCATGCCCATGCCCAGCCCAGCGTATTGCCGAGACCCGACGGGTCAGCGTTATCGCGGTTGGCCATCTGGTTGCCTTTCGGCGTCCAGCTCCCGGCAAAGATCCAGCAGCCGCTGGAGGTGGTACCGTCATCGCGCAGATGCGCGAAGGTGCTGAGCTGATCGCCTTTCTTCGCCAGCACGGTGCCGGTGGCCGGGTCGATAACATCCGCCAGCGCCTTACCGTTGCTCTCCATCGCCACTTCTTCCGGGGATGGGTTCTCCGGCGTCAGGTAGTTCCAGGTCATGTTCAGCACCTGTTCCGGATTCGCACCGCCCTCTGCCGCGTACATCTTACGCAGGCGTAAGAAGATACCGGCCAGGATCTCGCCGTCGTTCATGGCGATACCCGGGGCGTCCGCGCCTTTCCAGTGCCACTGCAGCCAGCGGCCGGAGTTGACGATAGAACCGTTCTCTTCCGCGAAGCAGGTGGACGGCAGACGGAACACTTCGGTCTGAATCGTCGACGGATCGACGTCGTTCGACTCACCGTGGTTCTGCCAGAAGGTCGAGGTCTCGGTATTGAGCGGGTCAATGGTGACCAGGAACTTCAGCTTCGACAGCGACGCCACAACCTTGTTCTTGTTCGGGAACGACGCCACCGGGTTAAAGCCCTGGCACAGATAGCCGTTGACCTGGCCCTGATTCATCATCTCGAAGTACTGCAGAACGTCGTAGCCCTTGTCCCACTTCGGCAGCCAGTCAAAGCCCCAGCTGTTTTCAGCCGTCGCTTTATCACCATAGAAGGCCTTCATCATCGAGACGAAGAACTTCGGATAGTTGCCCCAGTAGTTCACCTGGCCTTCGAGCAGCGGCTTAGGCGTGCTGGCCGTCAGGTAGGTTTGCAGGTCGGTCTGTTTTTCGCTTGGCAGGTTCATATAACCCGGCAGGCTTTGCGACAGCAGGCCGAGGTCGGTCAGACCCTGAATGTTGGAGTGACCGCGCAGGGCGTTCACGCCGCCACCAGCCATCCCCATGTTGCCGAGCAGCAGCTGCACCATCGCCATAGTACGGATGTTCTGCGCGCCGACGGAGTGCTGTGTCCAGCCGAGGGCATACAGGAACGAGGCGGTTTTATCGTGTGCGCTGGTTTCAGCGATCATCTCGCACACCTTCAGGAAGTCGGCTTTCGGCGTCCCACAGATGTTTTCGACCACGTCCGGCGTATAGCGGGAAACGTGCTCTTTCAGCAGGTTCCACACGCAGCGCGGGTGTTGCAGGGTGGTGTCGCGCTTCGCAAAGCCTTTCTCATCCAGCTCGTAGTTCCAGCTGGTTTTATCGTACTTGCGTTTTTCGGCGTCGTAACCGCTGAACAGGCCATCGTCGAAGCTGTAGTCCTCACGCACAATCAGACTGGCGTTGGTATAGGCTTCGGTGTATTCGCGGTTATATTTTTCGTTGGTCAGCAGGTACAGCAGTACGCCTGACAGGAAAGTGATGTCAGTACCTGAACGAATAGGGGTGTAGAAATCCGCCACTGACGCTGTACGCGTGAAGCGGGGATCGATCACAATCAGTTTCGCACCGTTGTGGATTTTGGCTTCCATCGCCCAGCGGAACCCGACAGGGTGCGCTTCAGCGGCGTTACCGCCCATCACCACGATAAGGTTGGCGTTCTTGATGTCGACCCAGTGGTTGGTCATCGCACCGCGACCAAATGTTGGAGCAAGACTTGCTACCGTTGGTCCGTGTCAGACACGCGCCTGGTTGTCGACCGCGAGCATACCGAGTGCACGCGTGAATTTCTGGGTTAAATAGCCGGTTTCGTTACTGGAGGCAGACGCACACAGCATCCCGGTGGAGAGCCAGCGGTTAACGGTGGTGCCTTCGGCGTTCTGCGCGATGTAGTTGGCATCGCGGTCTTCTTTCATCAGCTTAGCAATGCGATCGAACGCTTCTTCCCAGCCAATTTGCTGCCATTTGTCGGAGCCTGGCGCGCGATACTCAGGGAACTTCAGGCGACTGTCTGAGTGGATGAAGTCCACCAGACCTGCCCCTTTCGGGCAGAGCGCACCGCGGTTGACCGGATGATCCGGGTCACCTTCGATATGGAAAATAGATGCTTTGGCGTTTTTTGCACCGTCACCGAGGCTATACATCAACAGCCCACAGCCGACAGAGCAGTACGTACAGGTGTTACGGGTTTCGCGGGTGCGCAGCAGTTTGTACTGCCGAGTTTCCGCCAGCGCTACGCCGGGCGCAAAGCCCAGTGCCGCCGCCGTGGTGCCTGCCATACCGCCAGCGCAGATCTTAAAGAACTGCCTTCTGCTGACCTGCATGGTCACTCCTTGTTTCGACATTGCTACCCTTCACTCCTCGCGCCTGCGCGCGAATTATTGGGGGTAATTATTGTTTTACTTCACGGCTGTTTTTTGACCGCAAAGTTGAAAATTTGCGTTAAACCCTCATTTCCACGAGGGGTATGTCAGAATACCACAATGTCGGTACGCTTGTTCCAACGGCGTTAAAACAAAGTGAACGTATTATCACGGTGATGATTATAAAATGTGATATTGATCACATGGTGCCCCAAAACTGTTACAAACCTGTTTCTCCGTCGGGTTTGACTCTCCGGTAAAGTTGCGCGGACAGGGCGGTAAAAATTGATCCATACTATGCGCCAGGCCGGAAAAGTATGGTGCAATAGCAGGCCTCCCCCGTGGTTGCTCAGGATATTCGTTGTGTTGAAACAAAATAGTGATACCCGCATTACGTCGCTGCCTGTCGGCGTGGCAGAGCGCCGGGTACACAGACCCCCTCAGATTAGCCTCCCGACTCCCGATTTCCTGGCGGAAGAGGTGCCCGTCGCGCTGGTTTATAACGGTATTTCCCACGTGGTGATGATGGCCTCGCCGAAAGATCTGGAGCTGTTCGCCATCGGGTTTTCGCTGTCTGAAGGCATCATTGAGCACCCGCGTGAGATCTACGGCATGGAGGTGATATCCGTTTGCAATGGTCTCGAAGTACAGATTGAACTCTCCAGCCGCCGCTTTATGGGATTAAAAGAACGTCGGCGGGCGCTGGCGGGGCGCACCGGCTGTGGCGTCTGCGGCGTGGAGCAGCTTAACGATATCGGCAAGCCCGTGGTGCCGCTGCCCTTCACCCAGCGCTTTAACCTGGCCCATCTCGATCGGGCGCTGGCGCATCTCAACGACGTGCAGCCCATCGGGCAGCTGAGCGGATGTACCCATGCCGCCGCCTGGGTATTACCGAACGGCGAGATTGCCGGCGGGCATGAGGACGTCGGACGCCATGTGGCGCTGGATAAACTGCTGGGCAGGCGCGCAGGAGAGAATGGGACGTGGCAACAGGGGGCTGCGCTGGTCTCCAGCCGGGCCAGCTACGAGATGGTGCAAAAGGCGGCGATGTGCGGGGTCGAGATCCTGTTTGCGGTCTCCGCAGCGACCACCCTGGCGGTGGAGGTCGCCGAGCGCTGCAACCTGACGCTGGTGGGGTTCTGCAAGCCAGGAAGAGCGACGGTTTATACCCATCCGAAACGTCTGATAATTGATCAATAATTTTGAATAATGAGAGCAAATCCTTCCGCTATCAGTTGTCGGTGATGAGGCCTATTATTTATCACATCAAGGCACAGCGCCTTACACCAACAACTCATCGCAAGGATTTATATCATGAAAAGCATCAAAACTTTTGTCGCAGTAATCGCTCTGGCTACCTCTTTCGGTTCTTTCGCTGCTCAGTCTGTTACCGCCTCTGCCAGCACCATTGATGGCGCAGAAGCCAAAATCGCGGCTCAGGCTCAGCAGGCAGGCGCATCCTCTTACACCATTACCCAGGCTTTCACCGGTAACCGTGTACACATGACCGCTGAGCTGAACAAATAAGAGCAAAGTATCTGTCGAAAGAGCGCCCCCGGGGCGCTTTTTTAGTTTATGCCTGCCAGGCGTAACAACGCCGTCACCACCGCCGCGGCGACGATCACGAAAATCAACGGCACCTTGCGCCAGGCGAGGAATACCGCAAAGGCCACGCCCAGCACCCGCGCCATCCCGGCAAAATGTTCTCCTTCATAGAAGGTGGTCGCCAGCGCCACTGAAAACAACAATACCGTTGCCGCATCCGACAGCAGCGCCTGGGAGCGTTCAGACAGCGCTAACCGGCTGCCCAGTTTCGCCCCGCCAAGACGCATCAGGTAGGTGCCCGCCGACAGCAGGGCGATGCCGAGAATAAAGACGGTCATGTTTTCCATTATTTCTTCCTCGTCGCGAGGCCAAGCAGGGAGAGCAAGACCGGCAGGCCCACCGGCGCAAAGGGCACCGCGGCCAGCGATAGCGCCGCGCCGCTACAGGCGCGGATAAGTGTGGTGCGGTTCTTAAAGGCCGGCACGACCAACGCCAGTAAAATAGCCGGGAATACCGCGTCCAGCCCGATGGTTTCCGGGGCGGGCAGCAGTTTGCCGACCATTGCTCCCAGCAGGGTGCCCAGCGGCCAGATAATGGCTACCCCCAGGCCGCAGAGCCAGTAGGCGGCTTTACGCTGTTCGGGCGTTTTTTGCGACAGGCCAAACACCACGCTTTCGTCATTCATAATGTGGCAGCCGAGGAAGCTGGCACCGCGTTTACCGACCAGCTCGCGCACCGTCACGCCGAAAGGAACGTGGCGGGCGTTTACCAGCAGCCCGGCCGCCGCTGCGGCAAGGGGATTGCCCCCGCTGGCGACAATACCGATAAACATAAATTCTGAGGCACCCGCCAGCACAGAAATGGAGAGCACAAACGGCACCCACAGCGGGAAGCCATACGCCATCGCCAGCGAGCCGTAGGACATCCCGACGACGCCCACCGCCAGACACACGAGAATAATCGCCTTGATGGTGTCGCCTTTGAGACATGAGAAAGCGTTTTTCATACAGTTTTAGCCATATCGAACGAGTATCCATTATAATGAACGCATCACATTCGTTTATCAAGATGAACGATTCGTTCGATTTATAGAACAAGAGAACGTTTTATGACGCAGCCAATCAGCGTAATCGCCAAAAGTCTGGTGCGGGAGCGCATGCGGACCGGGCTTTCACTGGCGGAAATCGCCCGCCGGGCCGGGATCGCCAAATCCACCCTCTCCCAGCTGGAGTCCGGCAACGGTAACCCCAGTCTCGAGACCCTGTGGTCGCTCTGCGTGGCGCTGGATATTCCCTTTGCCCGTTTGCTCGAACCGCAGCAGCCCACCACCCAGGTGCTCCGCCTTGGGGAAGGGACCAAAGTGGTTGCTGAGCAGGCTAACTTTGAGGCTATTTTACTGGCGGCCTGTCCGCCAGGGGCGCGACGCGATATCTATATCCTGATGGCGCAGCCCGGGGCCGACCGTATTTCCCATCCGCACCCGCCGGGTTCGGTTGAGCATATTATCGTCATGAAGGGGAGGGCGCTGGTTGGCCTCACCGAAGCACCGGAAGCGCTCGGGGTGGGGGATTATATTTGTTATCCTGCCGACCAGCCGCACATCTTTAAAGCCCTTGAGCCCGATACCTATGCGCTCATGGTGGCGGAACAAAACTAATACCCAAAGACACGGATAATCATGTCGCTTAAAGCCATTGCTAAAGAACTGGGACTGTCGGTAACGACGGTGAGCCGCGCCCTCAACGGCTATTTTGACGTTTCCAGCGAGACGCGCGCCCGCGTGGAAGCCGAAGCGCAGCGCCGCGGCTATCGGCCGAATACCTTTGCCCGCCGTCTGAAGATGGGCAAGATCGACGCCGTAGGGCTGGTCTTCCCGGTGCATCCCGTTCCGCTCAACAACAGCGTTTTTATGGACATGGTCGGCGAAATTAGCCACGAGTTAGCGCAACATGAGATCGATCTGCTGCTGATTGCCGATGACGACCTGGCCGACAAGCACAGCTACATGCGCATGGTGCAGAGCCGTCGCGTGGATGCTTTGATCGTGGCGCATACCCTCGATAACGATCCGCGTCTCGAACAGCTACAGGCCGCCGGGTTCCCCTTCCTGGCGCTCGGCCGCAGCCATTTGCCGAAGCCGTATGCCTGGTTCGACTTTGATAACTATGCGGGCACCTGGACCGCCACCCGGCGGTTGATCGAACGCGGTCATCAGCGCATCGCGCTGTTGGGTGAGAGCAACAATCAGGCGTTTATCACCCAGCGCCGTCAGGGCTATCTCGATGCCCTGAAAGAGGCGGGGCTCTCCAGCGAATGGCTGCGCACCATGCCGCCTTCACGCCGTGCAGGCTATACCACCACTCAAGAGTTGCTGGCGCTGGAGGTCCCCCCCACGGCGATCGTCACCGACTGCAACACCCACGGCGACGGTGCCGCGATGGCGCTGGCGCAGATGGGGCGTTTAACCGGCGAGAACGCCGTGTCGCTGGTGGTCTACGATGGCCTGCCGCAGGACAGCATTGTTGATATCGACGTGGCGGCGGTGATCCAGTCCACCCGCCAGGGCGTGGGCAAACAGATTGCCGACATGGTGCTACAGCTCATTAACGGCGACGACATCAGCCAGCTTCAGGTGCTGTGGCAGCCGGAATTCTCCCCAGGCCAGACGGCATAAATTTCCCCAATTTCTAAACCCGATCACAAATCCGAAACGTTTTGGTTTGTATCCGAAACGTTTCGGATCAACAATCAGGATATCCCGATGACAGGAGATGTCCGATGCAAGAGGCAGTTTTACGACTCACAAGCGAAACGGTCGATGTGGTGATCAAAACCCATCCATTCGCCGAAATTGTTTACTGGGGGCAGCACCTTCGCCACTTTTCGCCGCAGGATGCGGCCACGCTCTCCCGCCCGATCGCCAACGGCAGACTGGACGTTGACTCGCCGGTCACGCTGATGGCCGAGCTTGCTCACGGACTATTCGGCGCGCCGGGCATTGAGGGCCATCGTCAGGGGCTGGATGGTTCGCCGCGGTTCCGTACCGTCGCGGTAGCGCAGCAGGGACAAACCCTGACCCTCACCGCCGAAGATGACACCGCCGGACTGCGTCTCACCAGCGAGATCGCCCTCGATGACAGCGGCGTGCTGGCGGTGCGCCACGGCCTGACCAACCTCAAAAGCCAGCCGTGGCAGGTTGAGCGCCTGGCCGTCACCCTGCCGCTGGCGGAGCGTGCCCGCGAAGTGATGGCGTTTCATGGCCGCTGGATCCGCGAATTCCAGCCGCATCGCCTGCTGCTGGAGCACGACAGCTTCGTGATCGAAAACCGCCGGGGCCGCAGCTCCCACGAGCATTTCCCGGCCCTGATTAGCGGCACGCCGGGCTTCAGTGAAATGCACGGCGACGTCTGGGGCGTGCATCTGGGCTGGAGCGGCAACCATCGCCTGCGCGCGGAGGCCAAAACCGATGGCCGTCGCTACCTGCAGGCCGAAGCGCTCTACTTTCCGGGAGAAATGGCGCTGGAGGAGGGCGAAATCCTCTGGACGCCACATCTCTACGCCAGCTACTCCAGCCAGGGGCTGAACGGCATGAGCCAGCAGTTCCACCGCTATCTGCGCAGCAACATCATCCGCTTCCCGGAGAACAAACCGCGCCCGGTGCATCTCAACACCTGGGAGGGGATCTACTTTAACCACGATCCTGACTACATCATGCGGATGGCAGACGAAGCGGCCTCGCTGGGAGTGGAGCGCTTTATCATTGACGATGGCTGGTTTAAAGGACGCAACGACGACCATGCCGCGCTGGGGGACTGGTATCTCGACGAGCAGAAATACCCCAACGGCTTAACGCCGGTGATCAACCACGTCAAAAGCCTCGGGATGGAGTTCGGTATCTGGGTCGAGCCGGAGATGATCAACCCAAACTCCGATCTGTATCGCGCCCACCCGGACTGGGTATTGGCCTTACCGGGTTATGAGCAGGCCACCGGCCGCCATCAGTGGGTGCTGAACCTCAATATTCCTGCCGCCTTCAACTACCTGCTGGAGCGCATGAGCTGGCTGCTGGGTGAACACGCGGTGGATTATGTGAAGTGGGACATGAACCGCGAGCTAGTGCAGCCGGGCCATAACGGCAGGGCCGCTGCCGACGCCCAGACCCGTCAGTTCTACCGCCTGCTGGACACTCTGGGCGAGCGCTTCCCGCACGTAGAGTTTGAATCCTGTTCCTCCGGCGGCGGGCGTATCGATTATGAAGTGCTGACCCGCTGTCATCGCTTCTGGGCGTCGGATAACAACGACGCGCTGGAACGTAATACTATCCAGCGTGGCATGAGCTACTTCTTCCCGCCGGAGGTGATGGGCGCGCATATCGGTCATCATAAATGCCATGCCACTTTCCGCCAGCACAGCATCGCTTTCCGGGGTCTGACGGCGCTGTTCGGCCATATGGGGCTGGAGCTGGATCCGCTCGCCGTGGATGAGCAGGAGCGCGAAGGCTATCGGCACTATGCGGCCCTGCATAAGCAGTGGCGGGAGGTGATCCATCGCGGCACCCAGTGGCGGGTGGATATGCCCGACCGCACCACGCTGGCGCAGGGGATTGTGAGTCAGGATCAGAGCCAGGGGCTGTTTATTGTCAGCCAGCTTCAGATGCCGGATTACACCCTGATGATGCCGCTGCGCATGCCGGGGCTGGCGGCCAACGCGCAGTACCGCATCACGCTGCTCGACCACCCCAACATCCGCCTGACCGGGGAGGGGGGGCACACCATGCGCAAGCTGCCGGCGTGGATGGAGACCCCGCAAACGGTGAGCGGCGAATGGCTGATGCAGGCGGGGCTTGCTCTGCCGGTGCTGGATCCGGAAACCGCCATTCTGATTGGCGTTGAACGCGTATAAGGGCAATGGGCCGGGCAACCGGCCCTGAGTTGAGGATAAAAATAATGAACACGACTGCCTGTACCCACAAAGACAACCCGAACTTCTGGATCTTCGGTTCGTTTTTCTTTCTCTACTTCTTCATCATGGCCACCTGCTTTCCGTTCCTGCCGATCTGGCTGTCGGATATCATCGGCCTGAATAAAACCCATACCGGGATCGTCTTCTCCTGTATCTCGCTGTTTGCCATCTCGTTCCAGCCGGTGTTGGGGATAGTGTCGGACAAGCTGGGGCTGAAAAAACACCTGCTGTGGATCATCGCGGTCCTGCTGTTTCTCTTCGCCCCCTTTTTCCTCTACGTCTTCGCGCCGCTGCTGAAAACCAACATCTGGCTCGGCGCGCTGAGCGGCGGGATCTATATCGGCTTCGTCTTCTCGGCGGGGTCGGGCGCGATTGAGGCCTATATTGAGCGCGTGAGCCGCAACAGCTTCTTTGAGTACGGCAAGGCGCGCATGTTTGGCTGTCTCGGCTGGGGGCTGTGCGCCTCGACGGGCGGGATCCTGTTCGGCATCGACCCCTCCTATGTGTTCTGGATGGGCTCCGCGGCGGCGCTGGTGCTGATGGTGCTGCTGGTGGTCGCCAAACCGAAGCCCAACCAGACTGCCCAGGTGATGAACGCCCTCGGCGCTAACCAGCCGCAGATCACCGCCAGAACCGTCATTAACCTGTTCCGCCAGCGCAAAATGTGGATGTTCATTTTGTACGTGATTGGCGTGGCCTGCGTGTACGACGTCTTCGATCAGCAGTTCGCCACCTTCTTTAAAACCTTCTTCGCCACGCCGGAGGAGGGCACACGGGCGTTTGGCTTTGCGACCACCGCCGGGGAGATCTGCAACGCCATCATCATGTTCTGCTCGCCGTGGATCATTAACCGTATCGGCGCGAAAAATACGCTGCTGATTGCCGGGGTGATTATGGCGACGCGCATTATTGGTTCGTCCTTTGCGACGACCGCCGTGGAAGTGGTGGCCCTGAAGATGCTCCACGCGCTGGAGGTGCCGTTCCTGCTGGTGGGCGCATTCAAGTACATTACGGGGGTGTTCGATACCCGCCTCTCCGCGACCATCTACCTGATTGGCTTCAACTTTGCCAAGCAGCTGGCGGCGATTTTCCTCTCTGCCTTTGCCGGGAATATGTATGACCGGATCGGCTTCCAGGAGACGTATCTGATGCTGGGCTGTTTTGTGCTGGCGGTGACGGTGCTGTCGGCGTTTACGTTGAGCAACAGGCGGGAGATTGCTGCCGCGAGCGCGGCAGCGTTGACCCATCAGGCCAGGTAAAATACCTCTTGCAGCCCGGCACTCACCGGGCTGTTGTCCGGGTTAGACGGCATCACTTCCCCCATATATTTCCACCAGCGCTGGCAGACATCGGTGTTTGCCACCGCGTTCCAGCGCTCCTCCGATTCGATCTCCACCGTGGCGAACAGCAGGTTGCGGGCTTTATCCAGATAAATGGCGTAGTGGTGGGCGCCGTGGTCTTTCAGCACCGCTTCCAGCTCGGGCCAGATCGGATTGTGGCGACGTTCATACTCCTCGTGTGCGTCAGGGTTCACCTGCATCACAAAGGCTTTGCGGATCATAATGCCTCCAGATAGAGTTCGCGCACCTCGTCGCGGCTGGCGCTGCGCGGGTTGCAGGGGGCGCACGGGTCGGCGAGGGCTTTATCGAGCCAGCCTTCGATGTCGGCTTTGGTCACGCCGAGCTTGCTGAAGCCGGACGGGATCCCAACGCGGGTGCTCAGGTCACGAATCGCCTGAATGGCCGCCATGCTGGCCGCTTCGTCGCTCATTTCGCGGGTATCGACGCCCATCGCCTGCGCCACGCGGGCAAAGCGCGCCACGGCGTTCGGGCGGTTAAAGTTTTCGATGATCGGCAGCAGGATGGCGTTGCACACGCCGTGCGGCAGGTTGTGCGTGGCTCCCGGCTGGTGGGCCAGGGCGTGCACCAGCCCGAGCCCGGCGCTGTTAAAGGCCATCCCGGCCAGGTACTGTCCGAAAGCCATCTGCTCGCGCGCCTCCAGGTTATGCCCGTTGTCCACCGCTTCCGGCAGCCACAGGTTAATCAGGCGAATGGCCTCCAGCGCGTTGGCGTCGGTCAGCGGATGGGCACCCACGGAGACATAGGCTTCGATGGCGTGCGTCAGGGCGTCCATCCCGGTGGCAGCGGTGACGGAGGCCGGAATGTCGAGCATCACGCTGGCGTCATCCACGGCGATATCCGGGATGATGTTCGGGTCGATGATCACCTCTTTAACCTGACGCGCGGAGTCGATAATCACCGCATTGCTGGTCATCTCTGCCGCCGTACCTGCGGTGGTGTTGATCGCCACCAGCGGCACGCCGGCGTTGGTCACCTTGCCAACGCCGGAATAGGCGGTGGACGGACCCGGGTTGGCGGTGAGGATTTTAATCGCTTTCGCGGTGTCGATCGGGCTGCCGCCGCCGAAGGCAATAATGTAATCGCACTGCGCGTCCTGGTACGCGGCATAGCCCTGTTGCACCAGCGCCTCGGTCGGGTTAGGGAACACCGCGTCGAACAGATGATAAGACATCTGCTGCGCGTCGAGGGTGGTAAACAGGCTGTCGAGCAGGCCCATTTTCACCAGCTGGCCATCGGTGACAATCAACGCGGTGCCCCACTGTTTGTTTGCCACCAGCTTAACCATATCGCCAATTGCGCCTGCGCCGTGCAGGCTGATTTTCGGAAGCGCCAACATAAAGCTCATGATAATTCTCCTTAATGATGATTTTGGGTAATCCGTTCCCCTCACCCCGGCCCTCTCCCCATAGGGGAGAGGGTGAAAGGCCGCACCGAGCAGTCCCCTCTCCCCTATGGGGAGTGGGTTAGGGTGAGGGGTAATTTAAATCCGTCTTCGCTGCATAATCCGGCGGGTGATGATCGGCAGGGAGATCACCACAATCAGCATCGCGCCGATAATCACTGACATCACGATGCCCGGCACGTTGAGCAGGCTCAGGCCGAAGGTGACCAGCCCCATCAGGAAGGCGGCGATAATCACGCCCACCATGCTGCCGGAACCGCCGAGAATATTGACTCCGCCGAGCACCGCCATGGTCACCACCGCCAGCTCCCAGCCCATCGCAATGGTCGGGCGGGTACTGCCCAGACGCGAGGTGAGCAGCACCGAGGCCAGTCCGGCCATCAGCCCCACCAGGGCAAACAGAATCAGGTTGTGACGCTTCACGTTGATGCCGGAGTACCAGGCCCCGATCGGGTTATTGCCGATGGCGTAGGTGCGACGCCCGAAGTTGGTCTTGTGCAGCACGAAGGCAAACACGGCCGCCAGCACGATAAACAGCGCGAACTCAAACGACAGCGCGCCCCAGACGTAGCCCTGACCAAACCAGGCGAAGCTCTCCGGGTACGCGTTCAGCGCCTGGTCGCCCAGCAGAATGTAGGTGATGCCGCGATAGAGGCTCATGGTGCCGATGGTGATCACAATCGACGACAGGTTAAAGCGGGTCACCAGCAGGCCGTTGAACAATCCGCACAGCAGGCCAACCCCTAAGCCCACGCAGACCAGCAGCGGCGTATCCAGCCCGGCCGCTGCGCAAAAGCCCATCACCGTAGAACTCAGGGCGATGGTGGAGGCCACCGACAGGTCAATTTCCCGGGCGATGATCAGCATCGCCATCGGCAGCACGATGATCGCCTTCTCGGTGAAGTTGAACGTCGCATCGGACAGATTCCAGATATCGAGGAAGTACGGCGAGGCCAGGGCGTTACCGACAAACACCGCCAGGGTGACCGCCAGCAGAAAACCTTCCCAGCACAGCAGGCGCTGGAAAATGCCCGTCGGGGCCGGGCTGTTTTTGATCTCTTCAGACGTCATTACTTTACTCATGATCTTACCGCCTGTTTCTGACGTGCCAGCGCCGCATCGCGCAGGATCAGCCGTCCTTTGCGTTTGTTGCCGCGTTCATTGAGCAGCACCGCAATCACGATTACCGTCCCGGAAATCGCCATCTGCCAGAACGGCGACACGCCGATGACCGGCAGGGCGTTGTTGATCACCCCGAGGAACAGCGCTCCGCACAGGCAACCTAACACCCGGCCGGTACCGCCCATGGTGCTGATGCCGCCGATCACGCAGGCGGCTACCACCTGCAGCTCAAAGCCGTTTGCCACATCGACATAGGCCACCGCAAAGCGGGAGATCCACAGATAGCCGCAGAACCCGGCCAGCGCCCCGGAGAGGCAGAAGCTGACGAACTGCATTTTGCCGGCGTTGATCCCGGTGTAGTACGCCGCCGTGGCGTTACCGCCCGCGGTGTAGAGCGCCCGCCCGGTGCGGCTGTAGCGCAGGAAATAGCCCACCAGCAGCAGGGCGGCAATGGCGTACCAGCTCAGCACCGGCAGGCCCAGCACCGACGCCCGCGGCAGGCCGAGGAAATCGGCGCCCATCTGATTGGAGTTGACCCAGCCGCCGCCGGAGAGCAAAAAGATAATCCCGCGGTAGATGCTCATGGTGCCCAGCGTCACCACAATCGCCGGGATGCCCATCTTCCACACCAGCAGGCCGTTGATGATCCCCATCAGCAGGCCGAGCGCGGTCGCCAGGATCAGCAGCGCCCAGACCGGCACATCGGGATGATGGAAGTTAATCAGGGCGACAATCATTCCGGTCAGCGCCAGGTTGGCCGCCATCGACAGGTCGATGCCTTTGGTGAGCAGGACCATCATCTGCCCGAGGGCGAGAATGACCAGAATTGAGGTGTCGTTAAACATCTCCACCAGGTTGCCCGGCGCGATAAACGACGGGACGCGGGCACCGATGGCGACAACCATCAGCACGATCACCGCCGCCAGCAGCGCCTCGCGGTGTTTAAGCAGCTGTTGCACCATTATGCGGCCTCCTGTCTGGCACCGCTGGCGGCGCTGACGATGGTTTCAGCCGTCGCGCCCCCCGCCTGATATTCCGCCACCATTAATCCTTCATGCATGACGATAATCCTGTCGGACATGCCCATCACTTCCGGCAGTTCGGAGGAGACCATGATCACCGCCAGCCCCTGACCGACCAGCTCGGACATAAACTGGTGCACCGCCGCTTTGGAGCCGATATCGATCCCCTTGGTCGGTTCATCCAGGATAATCACGTCCGGGTGGGTCGCCAGCCATTTGCCGATCACCACTTTCTGCTGGTTGCCGCCGGAGAGGGTTTCCACCGCCTGCTTCCAGCTAAAGGCTTTCACCTGCAGGCGTTTAGCGTATTCATCCGCCAGCTGCCACTCGCGATCGTCATTCAGCACCCCACTGGCGTTGAGCTTGCTGAGCTGCGGCAGGCTGATGTTCTGCGCAATCGACAGCTCGATAATCGCCCCCTGCTTCTGGCGCTCTTCCGGCACGCAGACGATACCGGCTTTGATAGCGTCCGCCGGCTGGCGGAAATGCTGCGCTTTGCCGTTTAGCACGATGCTGCCGGAGGAGGGACGCGAGACGCCCGAAAGTGCCTGCATCAGCTCGGTACGCCCGGCACCCACCAGCCCGTAGAAGCCAAGGATCTCGCCTTTGCGCAGGGTAAAGGAGATATTGGCGAACTCGGTGGGGTGGCAGAGATCCCGCACCTCCAGCACGGTGTCGCCTTTTTCGCACGCCACTTTCGGGAAGGTCTGGGTAATGGCGCGGCCCACCATCATTGCCACCATCCGCTCTTCGGTGATGTCGTTGATGGCCCCGGCACCGACAAACACCCCGTCGCGCAGAATGGTATAGTGATCCGCCAGCTCAAAAATCTCGTCGAACTTGTGGGAAATAAACAGGATCGCTTTCCCCTCCTGCTTCAGGCGTTCGACAATCTGATAGAACTCCAGAATTTCATGCTGCGACAGGGCGGCGGTGGGTTCATCGAGGATCACCACCTGGGCGTCAAACGACAGCGCCCGGGCAATCGCCACCATATGCCGCTGGGCGATGCTCAGGGTTTTCAGCGTTGCACGCGGGTCGATCTGCACCTCCAGACGGGTGAGGATCGCCTGCGCCCGGCGGTGCATCTCCGGCCAGTCGAGTTTTTTGAAAAGGCCTTTATAGAGGTATTGCCCGACAAAAATGTTTTCGGTGACCGACAGCTCATCGAACAGCACGGTCTCCTGATGAATCGCGGTAATACCCACCTTATGCGCCGAGTCGGGAGTCGGCAGCTGAATGGGAATGGCTTTGTAGAGGATCTCGCCCTCGTCGGGCTGGTAGATGCCGGTCATCACTTTGACCAGCGTCGATTTGCCCGCGCCGTTTTCACCGATCAGGGCGGTGACTTTGCCGGGCCAGAGTTCAAGCTGCACGTTCTCAAGGGCGCGCACACCGGGGAAGACCTTGGTGATGCCGTTGAGCGCCAGTAATGGGGTCATGATAGTTCTCCAGAAATTCCATTACCCCTCACCCCAACCCCTCCCCCCATAGGGGCGAGGGGCTCGATTGGTCCCCTCTCCCCTTTGGGGAGAGGGTTAGGGTGAGGGGTGAAGCTGTTAGAAGATTTTCGAGAACTTATCAATGTTGCTGGCATCGTAAACAAACGGCTCAGCCATCGCGCCGCTGCCGTCGGCATCCAGCTTCACTTTTCCCAGTTTGCCCATGCTGGCTTCCTCTTTGGTCGCCGTACCTTTCACCAGGTCATCCGCTAAGTAGGTCGCGGCATACCCGAGGTCGATCGGGTTCCAGATGGCGAAGCTCTTGCTGGCACCGGATTTCACCGCGCCCGCCATTTCAGACGGCAGACCCAGGCCGGTCACGTACACTTTGCCGATCTTGCCCTGATCTTTCACCGCCTGCGCCGCCGCCACGATGCCCACCGACGACGGAGAGACGATCACTTTAAGATCCGGGTAGGTTTTCAGCAGGCCGACCGCTTCGCGGTAGCTCTTATCCGACAGATCGTCGCCATAGGCCACGGTCACCAGATTGACGGACGGGTACTGCGGCAGCACCTTTTTCATCTCGGCAATCCAGGTGTTCTGGTTGGTGGAGGTTGGAGTCGCGCTTAACACCGCCACGTCGCCCTTCTCCACGTTCAGCGCTTTCAGCGCTTCGGCCGCCAGCTTGACGTTCGTCTCGCCAATCAGCGCGTTATTGGAAGGGTTAAGGTGGATCTGACGACCGGCTTTCGCCACGCCGGAATCCCATGACACCACTTTGATCCCGCGCTGCATCGCTTTTTTCAGCACCGGCACCACGGCATCAGGATCGTTGGCGGAGATGGCGATCGCATCCACCCCCTGGGCGATCAACCCGTTCAGCACTTCGATCTGGGCTTCGGCGGTGGTGGTGGTCGGGCCGGTATAGATCACTTTGACATCACCTAACTCTTTGGCTGCCTCCTGGGCACCCACGTTTGCCGCTTCGAAGAAGCCATTACCTAAGGATTTCGCCACCAGGGCGATTTTTACTTCCGCTAAAGCAGAACCGGACAACGCCAGGGCGGCAACGGTGAGGATCAAGCTTGTCTTTATTTTCATTGCTTTTACTCCACTTAATAAGGTGATTTTTGTAGGGATTGCAGGTGTAGTTCGCCCCGTCTCAATGAGCGGGGCGCGATGTTCTTATTTGTACAAATCTAACGCCGACTGCATCGGATTAACGCCAAAGCGTTTGCCCAGCGCAATCAGCTCTTCCCGGGTGATGGTCTGCTTCATGCCACCCATTGAATAAACCTTTACCAGTACTTCGGCAGACTTCTCGGCGGTGTCGATCAGACCAAAGGTTTCATCGAGCGTCGGGCCGCTGCCGAACACGCCGTGGAACGGCCACAGCACCAGCGAGTGTTTTTGCATCTCAATCGCCGTGGCCGTGCCGATTTCATCAGTACCTGGCACCATCCACGGCAGAATGCCCACGCCATCCGGGAACACCACCAGACACTCGGTACTGCCTTCCCACAGCTGGCGGGTGATGACGTCGGTGTTGTTTTCCAGCACGAAGGTCAGGGCGATAAGGTTGGTGGCGTGGCAGTGCATGATCACGCGATCTTTCCCGTTGGTGGCCTTGATACGCTCGCAGTGGGAGAGGAAGTGGGCCGGCAGCTCAGAGGTTGGTACCGCTTCGTCAGTCAGCCCCCAAAGAATGTGGTAGCCCGCGCCGTCGCTGTCCACTTTTACCACCCCTAAATTGGCGGTGGGATCGAGCTGCACGTTGCGGAAGAACTTGCCGGAACCAGTGACGATAAACGGCGTGTTGGCGAGCAGCGGCATCGGCTGGCTGAGGGCGATATAGCGCGGCTTCTGATGGAAGTCGGCGGCAAAGGGTTCAATATCCGCGTCATCCAGGCGCAGCGTCAGGTTGCCGCCGTTGCGCTCGTCCCAGCCTTTCAGCCAGGCGTCGGAGGTGGCTTTAATCATGCCCTGGACGAACCAGGATTGAGTGATGGTCTGCATAGTCTTTCATTTCCTGTTAAATCGGGGCGGGGTTTCCCCTCACCCTAACCCTCTCCCCAAAGGGGCGAGGGGATGGTTTGCTCCCTCTCCCTCAGGGAGAGGGCAGGGTGAGGGTTGTCTTACCCGCGTTGACTCAAAATCTCTTTCTCATACGCCCGCACGTTATCCAGCCACTGGCTGCCCGCCGGGGCGTCGTGACGCTGGCAGTACATCTCCCATACCGCCTGCCACGGCAGTGATTTTTGCTCTTCGAGCAGCGCCAGACGCGCGGTGTAATCGCCTGCGGCTTCCAGCGCCCGCAGCTCGGCGGTAGGTTCCAGCAGGGCGCGCAGCAGGGCTTTCTTCATATTGCGGGTGCCGATAACCCAGGCCGCGATGCGGTTGATGGAGGCATCGAAGAAGTCGAGGCCGATATGCACCCGGTCAAACAGGTCATGGCGGATAATCTCGCTGGCGATGGCCTGGGTTTCGTCATCCAGCAGCACCACGTGGTCGCTGTCCCAGCGCACCGGACGGCTGACGTGCAGCAGCAGGTGCGGCACGTACAGCATCGCGGCGGAAATTTTGTCAGAGATCACCTCGGTAGGATGGAAGTGACCCGCATCCAGGCACAGCGCGGTCTGGCGGCTGGTGGCGTAACCCATGTAGAACTCGTTGGAGCCGACGGTGTAGCTCTCGGCGCCAATGCCGAACAGCTTGCTTTCCACGGCGTCGATGTGGTGCGCCGGGTTCAGCTTTTCGCTAATCACTTCATCCAGCGCTGCCAGCAGGCGCTGACGCGGGGCGAGGCGGTCGACGGTAATGTCTTTCATGCCGTCCGGGATCCAGATGTTCATTACCGACGGGGTGCCGAGCTGCTCGCCAAAGTACGCAGACACGCGGCGGCTGGCCTTCACGTGGTCGATCCAGAACTGACGGATTTCGTCATCGGCGTGGGCAAGGGTAAAGCCGTCGGCGCTCAGCGGATGCGAGAAGCAGGAGGGGTTAAAATCCAGCCCCAGCTTGTTGGTTTTCGCCCACTCGACCCAGTTCTTAAAATGTTCCGGCTTGATGGCGTTGCGATCGACGGGGGTGTCGGATTCCAGATAGATGGCGTGCAGGTTCAGGCGTTTTGGCCCGGGGATCAGGCTCAGGGCCAGCTCCAGATCGGCCCGCAGTTCAGTCGCGTTACGCGCCTTGCCCGGATAGTTACCGGTGGCCTGGATCCCGCCGGTCAGCGAACCGCCCGGGTTCTCAAAACCGGCGACGTCATCGCCCTGCCAGCAGTGCATAGAGACGGGCAGACGGTCGAGCTGGCGCAGTGCCTCTTCGACATCCACGCCCACGGCGGCAAAACGCTGTTTCGCCAGGTCCCAGGCTTGTTCAAGTTGAGTGGTCATGCGCAAAGCTCCTTAGTCAGTCGTTTTTGCTGAAACTGCACCCGATAGCGGGCAATTTCATGGCAGGGATTGGGGGTGAACGTGGTCAGGCGGTAGTTCGCCGCAATCGCCGAGCGGATTTCATCCACGCTTGTCAGCTCATCCAGCGTCATCAGCTGAATGCCGATATTGCCGAGCGTGGAGGCCTCAACCGGGCCCGCCACAACGGTAATTCCGCAGGCATCGGCACAAAGCTGGTTGAGCAGCGCGTTCTGGCAACCGCCGCCGACGATATGCAGCTGGCTGAACGGTTTACCGCGCAGGTCGGCCAGCTCGCTCAGGATGTCGGCATACAGCAGGGCAAGGCTGTCGAAAATGCAGCGCGCCAGTTCGGCCGGACGGGAGGGTACCGGCTGGCCAGCCTCGAAGCAGGCGGCCTGGATTTCGGCACTCATGTGCGGCGGGTTGATAAAACGGTCGTCGTTTGGGTTGATCAGGAAAGTGCAGGCCGCCAGCTTTTCGGTTTCCGCGATAAGCGCAGGCAGGTCGGTGATGTTCTGCTCTTTCAGCACCCGCTGGAGCAGCCACAAACCCATAATGTTTTTCAGTACCCGGTAGCGGCCTTCCGCACCGCCTTCATTGGTGATATTTGCGGCCAGGGCGGCGTCGCTGGTGTACGGGGTTTTGCTCTCAAAGCCCATCAGGGACCAGGTGCCGGATGAGAGATAGGCCGCGTCTTTATCCGCAAGAGGAGAGGCGATTACCGCGCTGGCGGTATCGTGGCTTGCCACCGCAACGACCGGAATGTGATTGCCCTGCGGGCAAACCCACTGACCGATCACATTACCCGGGTGGGTCGGCGTGCCAAACCAGGAAGGCGAGGCGCCGGTCCAGTTCAGCAGGTTTTCATCCCAGTTATCGGAGTTGATGTTCACCAGTTGGGTGGTGGTGGCGTTGGTATATTCCCAGTTTAGATTGCCGGTCAGGCGGTAGCTGAAATAGTCCGGGATCAGCAGCGCGTGCGCCACGTTGGCGACCAGCTCCGGCTGCTGCTCAACCAACGCACGCAGCTGGTAGAGCGTATTAAAGGGCAGAAATTGAATGCCGCTGCGCCCGTAAATGGTGTCTTTGCCCAGTTGGGCAATGGCATGCGCCATCACGCCGTCGGTACGGTTATCACGATATGAGACAGGCAGGCCAACGCGCTCGCCGTGGCTGTCCAGCAGCACGTAATCCACGCCCCAGGTATCAATGCCAATGCTGTCGATGAGAATGCCGTCATTGCAGACGTTGGTCAGCCCGGTGCGGATCTCGGCTTCCAGGCCATCAATATCCCAGGCGTCAAAGCCCTCCTGCTTTTGCAGGCAGTTAGCAAAACGGTGCATTTCACGAAGTGAAAGCGTGCGCTGGTTACAGTCCCAGGTAGCCAACATAACGCGGCCGCTGGATGCGCCTAAATCGACTGCCACACAATGGCGAAAAGTCATGGTCGGGTCCTTCTCTAAGTCATTAGCGATGAGTGTAAGAAAGGGAAGAAAAAGCCACCTTCTCGCCACTGACAGACGAAATCCGGGGCTGGCAAGAAAGCAAAGATGAACGTGAGGAAGTTCACAGTTTCCAGTAATGGCGGGGATTGTGGGCAGTGTGACGCTTACCGCATTTCCTGATCTTTCAGCCCGTTTCTTAAAAAACGAACAGGTTTTGCGAGGTTTGCTGCCGAAAATTTAAGGTGAGCCCGAAGGGCCTTAATTACTATTTTGAGAACATTTCTCATTGGTGGGCCGTTATGACCGTACTACACAGCGTGGATTTTTTTCCTTCGGGTGGTTCGCCTGTCGCAATTGAGCCACGGCTCCCTCAGGCTGCGTTTCCAGAGCATCATCATGATTTTCATGAAATCGTGATCGTTGAACACGGGACGGGTATTCATGTATTTAACGGCCAGCCGTACACCATCAGCGGCGGCACGGTGTGCTTCGTGCGCGATCACGACAGGCATTTGTATGAACATACCGACAACCTGTGCCTGACCAATGTGCTCTACCGCTCCCCGGACGCGTTCCAGTTTCTCTCCGGGCTGAACCAGCTGCTGCCGCAGGAGAAGGACGGGCACTATCCTTCGCACTGGCGGGTGAATCAGTCCACGCTCCAGCAGGTGCGTCAGCTGGTGAGCCAGATGGAGAAAAGCGAGGACGGGCAGGAAACGCACGCCATTGCCACCCGCGAGCTGTTGTTTATGCAGCTGCTGGTGCTGCTGCGCCGGGGTAGCCTGGTAGAAGGGCTGGAAAATAACGACGCGCGGCTGACCCAACTGATGGCGTGGCTGGAAGATCACTTTGCCGAGGATGTCTGCTGGGAAACGCTGGCGGATGATTTTTCGCTGTCGCTGCGCACCCTCCATCGCCAGCTCAAACAACACACCGGGCTCACGCCGCAGCGTTATCTCAATCGCCTGCGGTTAATCAAAGCCCGTCACCTGCTGCGCCATACCGACGAAAGCGTCACGGATATCGCCTATCGCTGTGGTTTCGGAGACAGTAACCACTTTTCGACGCTGTTTCGCCGCGAATTCAGCTGGTCGCCGCGCGATATTCGCCAGGGTAAAGACGCGTCGCTTCAGTAACGCGAAGGGAGTCACCGTTTTGTTGCCGCAAAAAGGCTAATAATGTCAGGTTATTCGCCGTTGAGGTTGTGGTGTGGCTGCTCAGTTAATCCTTCGCAAAGATGATTTTTTTGCCTCCCCTGCACAAGCCGTTGCGGTGGCCGATCGCTATCCGCAAAACGTCTTTGCAGAGCATACCCATGAGTTCTGCGAGCTGGTGCTGGTGTGGCGAGGCAACGGTTTGCATGTTCTCAACGATCGGCCTTACCGCATCACCCGCGGGGACCTGTTTTACATCCGCGCCGAAGATAAGCATTCCTACGCCTCGGTAAACGACCTGGTGTTGCAGAATGTCATTTACTGCCCGGACAGACTTAAGCTCAACGTCGACTGGGCTGCCAACATTCCCGGTTTTCATGATACGAAGGGCGTGCCGCACTGGCGCTTAAGCAGCAACGGTATGACTCAGGTGCGGCAGGTCATCTCCCAACTTGAGCTGGAGAGTCAGAAGAGCGATCCCGTGGCTAACCAGATGGCGGAGCTGCTGTTCGCCCAACTGGTGATGACGCTGAAGCGCCATCGTTACGCTACCGATAATCCCTCCGCTACCACGCAGGAAGCGTTGCTGGATAAACTGATTACCACCCTGGCCGGCAGCCTGAACAAAAGCTTCGTGCTGGAGAAATTCTGCGAACAGGAGCAGTGCAGCGAGCGCGCGCTGCGCCAGCAGTTCCGTACCCAGACCGGGATGACGGTAAACCACTATCTGCGCCAGCTGCGTATCTGCCACGCCCAGTATCTGCTGCAGCATACGGAGCTGATGGTCAGTGAGGTGGCGATGCGCTGTGGCTTTGAGGACAGTAACTACTTTTCGGTGGTGTTTAATCGCGAGGTGGGGATGACGCCGGTTCAGTGGCGCCATCGTAGTCGAAAGGCCGCGTAATCAGTTTGCCATGCCGAGGCCGACAATGTTGGCCGCGATAATAATTACCACACAGCCCAGGCTCAGCACGCCTACCGGACGACGCCCGGCGTTGTTCCACTCTTTCAGCACCAGCCCAACCAGGCCGCCGCAGAGCACGTAGAAGCTCATGTGCAGCATCCAGCTCATGTAGTCATACTGCGCCGGGATACTGGCGTGGCCCCAGGCGTAGAAGAAGAACTGCAGATACCACATCAGGCCGCCGAGCGCCGAGAGCAGCACGTTGGTGATGATGAGCGATTTTGCCTGCGAGAAGTCGGCTTTTACCGACAGGTTCTTCACTTTTGCCAGACGAACAAAGCAGAACCCGAGGTTAACCAGCGCGCCGCCGCCCATGATCACCACATAGCTTGGCAGCGCGACGTACAGCGGGTCGACGCCCAGCGCAGCAGCGGCTTCATGCATTGGTTTGGCGGCATTCATCGCAAATGACATTCCGGCCGAGAAAATGCCGCACATCACTGCCAGCACCAGACCTTTCTTCAGATTGAAGTCTTCAGCCTTGATGCCCATTTTGCGCTCTTTGAGCTGCCCGGCGCGGGTGACAATCCCCACCCCGATCACGGCGACCAGCACGCCCAGCAGCGTCATGCGCCCGCCTTCGGTGTTGATCAGCACGTCGAAGTTGCCGTTGAGGATCGGCGTCATCAGGGTGCCGACAATCAGCGTAATGCCAATCGCGATACCGATGCCCATCGACATACCGAGGTAGCGCATGGTGAGGCCGTAATTGATGTTACCGATGCCCCACATTGCGCCAAACAGAAATACCGGGAGCAGCGTGGAGGCGTTGAAGGAGGTGAAGTAGCCCCAGAAATCGGGCAGCAGCATGGCGCTAATGGTCCAGGGCAAAATCAGCCACGACACCGTACCGCCAACGGACCACATGGTTTCCCATGACCAGTGTTTCACCTTTTTAAACGGGGCATAGAAACAGGCTGCACTGGCTGCACCTATCAAATGCCAGAAAATACCCATCGTAATCGCATGATTCATTTTTACATCCTCATCGTTTTTATAGCCGGTGGCTTCCCGCCGACTTGATGAGTGTAAAAACCAGGCGGTTTAGGAACCTTCAGGAGGTTGCCGCACTTTTGTTTTGAATGGCAATCAGCACGTTAACCGCGTGAGCAGACTCACAATTCCTTCATTTCTCAAAAACCGAATAACCTTATTAAAACTACGGCATTGATAAACATTTTCAATATCATTTAATTAACTATAATGAACCAACTGCTTACGCGGCATTAACACGTTTGCCGCCCGACAATAATGGAGATGATTATGAGCTATACCCTGCCATCCCTGCCGTACGCTTACGACGCCCTTGAGCCGCATTTCGACAAGCAGACGATGGAAATCCATCACACTAAACACCACCAGACCTACGTGAACAACGCCAACGCGGCGCTGGAAAGCCTGCCAGAGTTCGCTAACCTGCCTGCTGAAGAGCTGATCACCAAACTGGATCAACTGCCAGCTGACAAGAAAACCGTTCTGCGTAACAACGCCGGCGGCCATGCTAACCACAGCTTCTTCTGGAAAGGCCTGAAAACCGGTACCACCCTGCAGGGCGACCTGAAATCCGCTATCGAGCGCGACTTCGGCTCCGTTGAGAACTTCAAAGCTGAGTTTGAAAAAGCCGCTGCTACCCGTTTCGGCTCTGGCTGGGCGTGGCTGGTACTGAAAGGCGACAAACTGGCTGTGGTTTCTACCGCTAACCAGGACTCCCCGCTGATGGGTGAAGCTATCTCTGGCGCATCCGGCTTCCCAATTGTGGGCCTGGACGTGTGGGAACACGCTTACTACCTGAAATTCCAGAACCGTCGCCCGGACTACATCAAAGCCTTCTGGGACGTGGTGAACTGGGACGAAGCAGCAGCACGTTTCGCCGCTAAAAAATAAGGTTGCAAAGCCGCCTGTGAGAAGCGAGTCTGATGACTCGCTTTTTTTATATCCACAATCTGCGTAAGGAGTCGCGATGCACTATCCCGTTAACGTATTTACCGGAAAAGTAAAGGATTACGAAGGCAGTCGCCCGAGCGCGATTGCTAAACTGCAGGTTGACGGCGAGCTCTCCCTCACCGAAAAGGGGCTGGTGGGCGATGAGCAGGCGGAGAAAAAAATCCACGGCGGGCCGGAGCGCGCGCTGTGTCACTATCCGCGCGAGCATTATCAGTACTGGGCGAACGAATATCCCGCCCAGGCCGGGCTTTTTGTCGCGCCGGCGTTTGGTGAAAATCTGTCAACCGAGGGGCTGACGGAGAAGAACGTCTTTATCGGGGATATCTTTCGCTGGGGCGACGCCCTGATCCAGGTGACCCAGCCGCGTTCGCCGTGCTTCAAACTCAACTTCCACTTCGGCATTAACGACATGGCCACGCAGATGCAGAACGCCGCGAAAACCGGCTGGCTGTATCGCGTGGTGTTGGCAGGGCAGGTGTCGGCGGATGCGCCGCTGGAGCTGGCCTCGCGCCTGAGCGAGGTGTCAGTGTATGACGCCTGTGCGATTGCCTGGCATATGCCGTTTGACGACGAACAGTATCATCGCCTGCTATCGGCGGCAGGGTTATCCACCAGTTGGACCCGAACCATGCAGAAGCGGCGAATTAGCAACAGGATCGAAGATAATTCGCGGAGATTATGGGGTAAGTAGGCCGGGTAAGGCGAAGCCGCCACCCGGCACATTAGCTACGATCGTTTATAAAGCGGCAGCCACAGCGTTAACCTTAACCCACCCAGCGGGCTGTCGTCCGCCTTCACCCAGCCGCGATGCTGCTGAATAGCGGTCTCGACAATCGCCAGACCCAGCCCGGTGCCGCCAGATTCCCGGTCACGCGCCTCGTCGGTACGATAGAACGGACGGAAAATCTGCTCGCGATCTTCCGGGCTCACGCCAGGACCATCGTCATCGACGTTAATGGTGATGCCGTCTTTATCCACCGAGAACGCCACCTCGATTTTGGTATGTGAGTAGCGCAGGGCGTTACGCACGATATTCTCCAGCGCGCTCTCCAGCGTGTTGGGGTTACCGTACAGCGGCCACGGACCCGGCGGGAAGTTAACGGTGAAGGATTTCCCCATCTGCTCCGCTTCGAATGCCGCGTTATCCAGCACCTCATGCCACAGATGGTTGGCTTTCACCGTTTCGCTGACCAGCGCGTTTTTCTGCTGATTGCGGGACATCACCAGCAGGTCGTTGATCATGCTGTCCAGACGATGGGCTTCCGTTTCGATACGCTCCAGCTCTTTGCTCTCTCCGCTGCGGCGGCGCAGCAGGGCGGTGCCCAGCTGCAGACGCGTCAGCGGGGTGCGCAGTTCGTGGGAGATATCAGAGAGCAGACGCTGCTGGGTGGTCATCATCCGCTCCAGCGCTGTCACCATCTGGTTGAAGCTGGCACCCGCCGCCAGGAACTCCTGCGGCCCGGCTTCCAGTTCCGGATGCTGCCGCAGGTTGCCCTGCGCCACTTCATCTGCGGCATTTTTCAACTTACGCGCCGGTTTCGCCAGGCTCCACGCCAGCCATAACAGCAGCGGTGAACTCACCAGCATGGTGACAATCAGCAGCAGCAGCGGGCGGTCAAACAGCAGGTTGATAAAGTCGGACTGGGAACTGCTCGCCGGACGAATCAGATAGAGCTGGTAATTATCTTCCCCGTCATTGACGGAAAAAGGCCCCACCATCTCTACCCGACCATATTTTTTCTTTTGCGGATGATCGGCGTTATCCGCCTGGCCAATGAAGTTGCGGATAATCTGCATTTCATTGCGATCTGCCCCGATCACGCGGCCTTCGCTGGTGACCAGCAGCAGGCGTTGCCCCGGGGGTGCCCATTTTTCGATAGCGCGAAATAGCCTGCGCCACCACATCAAATCATTGGGCGGATCGATGGCCAGCTCGGCTTCTACGTGCTGCTCGATCATCACACCCTGACGTTGCTCGCTATCAAGGAGCTCCGTCATCTGGCGTGAGTCGAGTTTGGGTAACATCAAAACCAGCATTAACACCAGTGCCAGCGTCAGCCAGAAGATGGCAAAGATGCGGGCGGTTAAGCTGCCTATCATGAAGCGGACACCATCAGGTAGCCGCGTCCACGCAGGGTTTTAAACCACGGGTGACCATCCTTGCGCTCCGGTAACTTGCGGCGCAGGTTGGAGATGTGCATATCAATCGCACGGTCGAACGGGGTCAGGCGTTTACCCAGCACTTCCTGGCTCAGATGTTCACGCGATACCACCTGGCCCAGATGCTGCGCCAGCAGATAAAGCAGGGTGAATTCGGTGCCGGTCAGCTCCAGCGCCTGGCCGTCAAAGCTGGCTTCCTGGCGGCCTGGATTAAGGCTCAGGGAGTCCACTTCAAGGGTTGGCGAACCGTTGTCGGTGTTCTGCTGCTGCTCGCTCCAGTGCGAACGGCGCAGGATCGCCCGAATACGCGCCACCAGTTCACGGTCGTTAAAGGGTTTAGGCAGATAGTCATCGGCACCCAGCTCAAGGCCAAGTACGCGATCGAGTTCGCTGCCGCGCGCGGTCAGCATAATTACTGGGGTCTGGTGTGTCTGGCGCAGCTCTTTAAGGGTGTCGATACCGTTCTTCTTCGGCATCATGACGTCGAGCAAAAGCAAGTCAATGCTATCGTCAAGTTGACTCAGCGCCTGCTCCCCGTCATGGGCCACCGACACGTCAAAGCCTTCCATGTCGAGCAACTCCTTTAAAAGGGATGTCAGCTCTCGGTCATCATCAACTAACAGGATTTTATTCATTGTTTAAATACCTCCGAGGCAGAAATTACGTCATCAAGGCTCTCTAATCCATGACTTTACGTTGTTTTACACCCCCTGACGCATGTTTGCAGCCTGAATCGTAGACTGTCTCTCGTTGAATCGCGACACGAAAGATTTTGGGAGTAAGTGATGCGCATAGTTACCGCTGCCGTCATGGCCTCAACGCTGGCGTTTAGTGCATTTAGCCAGGCTGCTGGAGCTATCACCGGCGATAACCGCTCCTCAGTGGAGGGCATAGCGCAGCACAGCGGCCAGGGCCATATGTTCGACGGCATAAGTTTAACCGAACATCAGCGTCAACAGATGCGAGATCTGATGCAGCGGGCTCGTCATGACCAGCCCCCTGTTAATGTTAGTGAAATGGAGACAATGCACCGCCTTGTCACCGCAGAAAATTTTGACGAAAACGCTGTACGCGCTCAGGCAGACAAAATGGCGCAGGAGCAGGTTGCCAGACAGGTTGAAATGGCCAAGGTCCGCAACCAGATGTTCCACCTGTTAACGCCTGAGCAGCAAGCGGTTTTGAACCAGAAACACCAGCAACGTATGGATCAGTTGCGTGAGGTTGCACGGATGCAGAAGAACGCTGAATCGACGCTTTTTAGTAGCAATACCCGTAGTAACCAGTAGACCCTGTTTTCCTTGCCATAGACACCATCCCTGTCTTCCCCCTCATGATGAGGGGGTTTTTTTGCCCATCATACAAACGTCGTAACCGTTTATTCATCTTATTGCCTCCTCTGCATCCGTTATACTAGCGGCATAGCATGACAGGAGTGTTTATGAATCAATCCTATGGACGGCTGGTAAGCCGGGCCGCAATCGCTGCGACGATCATGGCGTCGTGTCTGTTAGTGATTAAAATTTTCGCATGGTGGTATACCGGCTCAGTCAGTATTCTGGCGGCGCTGGTCGATTCGCTGGTGGATATCGCCGCCTCGCTCACTAACCTGTTGGTCGTGCGCTACTCGCTACAGCCAGCGGATGAAGAGCATACCTTCGGTCACGGCAAAGCGGAGTCGCTGGCGGCGCTGGCGCAAAGCATGTTTATTTCCGGTTCGGCGCTGTTCCTCTTTTTGACCGGCATTCAGCATCTCTTTACCCCGTCGCCGATGAAAGATCCCGGCGTGGGCGTCGTCGTCACGGTTATTGCACTTATTAGCACAATGATTCTGGTAACGTTCCAGCGCTGGGTAGTGCGTAAAACGCAAAGTCAGGCGGTACGGGCCGATATGCTTCATTATCAGTCTGATGTTATGATGAACGGCGCGATCCTGATTGCGCTCGGTTTGGCCTGGTATGGCTGGCACCGGGCCGATGCGCTGTTTGCGTTAGGGATTGGCTTTTATATTTTATACAGTGCGTTGCGCATGGGTTACGATGCGGTGCAATCGCTTCTCGATCGCGCATTGCCAGACGCAGAACGGCATGAAATCTTCGAAATTGTGACCTCCTGGCCAGGCGTCAGCGGCGCTCACGATCTTCGCACGCGGCAGTCAGGGCCGACCCGCTTTATTCAGATTCATTTAGAAATGGAAGATAACCTGCCGCTGGTTCAGGCACACGTGGTGGCTGAGCAGGTTGAGCAGGCGATTTTGCAGCGTTTCCCGGGGTCAGATGTCATTATTCACCAGGATCCCTGCTCAGTCGTACCTAAGCCAGGCAATGGACATTTTGAGCTTTCGTAATTCGTTGTAAAAAAGTGAACCAGGCCAGCATTTTGTGGAAAAATAACCGCCATATGGCCTGACCTGAATCAATTCAGCTGGAAGTGATTGATATACTATTTGCAGTATTCGTTGGTCGTCAGAAGTCTTCCGGCAACAGATTTCATTTTTGCATTCCTAAGTTCAGAGGTAGTCATGATTAAGAAAATCGGTGTGTTGACAAGCGGCGGTGATGCGCCCGGCATGAACGCGGCAATTCGTGGTGTAGTTCGTGCTGCGTTGACGGAAGGTCTGGAAGTTTTTGGTATCTATGACGGTTATCTGGGCCTGTATGAAGATCGCATGGTGCAGCTCGACCGCTACAGTGTGTCCGACATGATTAACCGCGGCGGTACCTTCCTGGGTTCCGCACGTTTCCCGGAATTCCGCGACGAGCGTATCCGTGAAGTGGCTATCGAGAACATGAAGAAACGCGGCCTGGACGCGCTGGTGGTTATCGGTGGTGACGGTTCCTATATGGGTGCAAAACGCCTGACCGAAATGGGCTTCCCGTGCATCGGCCTGCCTGGCACCATCGACAACGATATCAAAGGCACCGACTACACCATCGGTTTCTTCACTGCTCTGGGCACCGTGGTTGAAGCGATTGACCGTCTGCGCGACACTTCTTCTTCTCACCAGCGTATCTCCATCGTTGAAGTGATGGGCCGCTACTGTGGCGATCTGACCCTGGCGGCGGCGATTGCTGGCGGCTGTGAGTTTATCGTGGTGCCGGAAGTGGAATTCAGCCGTGAAGACCTGGTTAACGAGATCAAAGCCGGGATCGCGAAAGGTAAAAAACACGCCATCGTGGCCATCACCGAGCACATCTGTGACGTTGACGAGCTGGCGAAGTACATCGAAACCGAAACCAAACGCGAGACCCGCGCCACCGTTCTCGGCCACATCCAGCGCGGCGGCTCCCCGGGTCCTTACGACCGTATCCTGGCCTCCCGTATGGGTGCATACGCGATTGAACTGCTGCAGCAGGGCTTCGGCGGTCGTTGCGTCGGCATTCAGAACGAAAAACTGGTTCACCATGACATCATCGACGCTATCGAAAACATGAAGCGTCCGTTCAAAGGTGACTGGCTGGACTGCGCCAAAAAACTGTACTAATCAGTATTTTTTCCGGGTGGCGGCCTACAAGATTTTCGCGGTCTGATGCCCTCACCCCAACCCTCTCCCACGGGAGAGGGAGAAAACACGAAAAACGGTAACTCAGGTTACCGTTTTGCTTTTACCTTGAAGCCGCCACCCGGCTTTTTCACGCCTGCCGCCCATTTTTTTATTCCGCACGGTTATAGCCAATCTTTTTTTATTCTTTAATCATTGGAGTCCTTTCTGGCACGCTGCATTCATCAAACACAACATTAAGAGAGTGGGACGATGAACAATTGGGGCGTAGGCTTAACTTTATTGCTGGCATCGACCAGCGTTCTGGCAAAGGATATCCAGTTACTGAACGTGTCTTACGATCCGACACGTGAACTGTACGAGCAGTACAACAAAGCGTTCGCCGCACACTGGAAACAGGAAACCGGCGATAACGTGGTGGTCCGTCAGTCGCACGGCGGCTCCGGTAAGCAAGCCACCTCGGTCATTAACGGTATCGAAGCCGATGTTGTGACCCTGGCGCTGGCCTACGACGTTGACGCTATCGCGGAACGCGGTCGTATCGATAAAAACTGGATCAAACGTCTGCCAGACAACTCTGCCCCATACACCTCCACCATCGTTTTCCTGGTGCGTAAAGGCAACCCGAAACAGATCCACGACTGGAACGACCTGATTAAGCCGGGCGTTTCCGTGATTACCCCGAACCCAAAAAGCTCTGGCGGCGCTCGCTGGAACTACCTGGCAGCCTGGGGCTACGCCCTGCACCACAACAATGGCGACCAGGCTAAAGCCCAGGAATTCGTGAAGTCGCTGTTTAAAAACGTTGAAGTACTGGACTCCGGCGCGCGCGGCGCGACCAATACCTTCGTTGAACGCGGTATTGGCGATGTGCTGATTGCGTGGGAAAACGAAGCGCTGCTGGCGACCAACGAGCTGGGTAAAGATAAGTTTGAAATCGTGACCCCAAGCGAGTCGATTCTGGCTGAGCCAACCGTCTCTGTGGTCGATAAAGTAGCGGAGAAGAAAGGCACCCAGGCCGTGGCGGAAGCCTATCTGAAGTATCTTTATACCCCGGAAGGCCAGGAGATCGCCGCGAAGAATTTCTACCGTCCACGTGATGCGGCGGTAGCGAAGAAGTATGAGAACGAATTCCCGAAACTGAAGCTGTTCACTATCGATGAAGAGTTCGGCGGCTGGACCAAAGCGCAGAAAGATCACTTCTCGAACGGCGGTACCTTCGATCAGATCAACAAACGTTAATCATCCATAGCGTTTAAAAAGCCCGGCAGAATCATACTGCCGGGCTTTTTTGTTTGTCATCAAAGTGCGTTACGCTTTGGGTTCAAGCGGATACAGGGAACGCGTTGTGAAAAAAATCATTGTGCTGGTACTGATTGTCATCGCGCTCGCCGCGGGTGGCTGGTTGTGGATGAAGTCAGGTAATCCAAACGCATTGCGGCATATCGTTCTCGACCAGTGTGTGCCTAATCAGCTGCAAAACCGTAACCCGGCACCCTGTGCGCAGGTGAAGAGGGATGCGGGCTATGTGGTGTTTAAAGATCGCAATGGCCCTCTGCAATATCTGCTGATGCCAACGTATCGCATCAACGGCACCGAAAGCCCGCTGCTGACTGAGGCCTATACGCCGAATTTCTTCTGGCTGGCGTGGCAGTCGCGCAACTTTATGAGCATGAAGCGGGGTAGTAAAGTGCCTGACAGCGCAATTTCACTGACCATCAACTCCCCGACGGGCCGTACGCAAAATCACTTTCATATCCATATCTCCTGCCTGCGCCCGGACGTGCGCGAGAAGCTCAATGCGCATCAGGGGCAAATCAGCACCCAATGGCTGCCATTCCCCGGTGGGCTGGAGGGGCACGAGTATCTGGCGCGTCGGGTGACGGAAGCGGAGCTGGTAAAACGCAGCCCGTTTATGATGCTGGCAGAAGAGCTGCCGGAAGCGCGCGATCATATGGGGCGCTTTGCGCTGGCGATGGCGCAGCAGGCGGACGGCGCGTTTGTACTGCTGGCGACCGAGCGCAATCTGCTGACGTTTAACCTCGCCTCCGCTGAGGAATTGCAGGATCATCAATGCGATATCCTGAAATGACCCCACCATAAATAGCGTTTACTCCCGCTGCCTGCCGCCGTAGACTTGCTGAAAAATTCTACAGGAGACAGGCATGTCGCTCTGGTTCACTCACCCGCTGTTTCTGCCCTCGCTGATTATCCTCGTCACCATCATCCTGTGGGCGACCTCGCTGCTGCCGGAATTCCTCACCGCGCTGCTGTTCTTTACCGCGGCGATGATTGCCAAAATTGCGCCGCCGGAGGTGATTTTCGGCGGTTTTGCCTCATCGGCATTCTGGTTGGTGTTCAGCGGGTTTGTGCTGGGGGTGGCGATCCGCAAAACCGGGCTGGCGGACAGGGCGGCGCGGGCGCTGTCGTCCAGGCTGACCGACTCCTGGCCGCTGATGGTGGCCAGCGTCGTGCTGCTCACCTATGCGCTGGCGTTTGTGATGCCCTCCAACATGGGGCGCATCGCGCTGCTGATGCCGATTGTGGCGGCGATGGCGAAACGGGCGGGCATTGCCGACGGCTCCCGGGCGTGGTTTGGTCTGGCGCTGGCGGTGGGGTTTGGCACTTTCCAGCTGTCGGCCACCATTCTCCCGGCCAACGTACCCAATCTGGTGATGAGCGGGGCGGCGGAAGGGTCGTACGGTATTCATCTCAACTACGTTCCGTACCTGCTGCTGCATACCCCGGTGCTGGGCATTCTCAAGGGCTTAATTCTGATCGGCCTGATCTGCTGGCTGTTCCCCGGTGCCCCTAAACCGGCGAAGGATCTGACTCCACCGACACCCATGGGCCGCGACGAAAAGCGCCTCGCCTGGCTGCTGGCGGTGGTGCTGGTGATGTGGGTGACGGAGAGCTGGCACGGTATCGGCCCGGCATGGACCGGGCTTGCGGCATCGATTGTGGTGATGCTGCCGCGGATGGGGTTTATCACCGGAGATGAGTTCTCGGCCGGAGTGAACATGCGCACCTGTATTTACGTGGCGGGCATTCTCGGGCTGGCGATCACCGTGACGCAGACCGGGATCGGCAGCGCCGTGGGCGAGGCGCTGATGCAAATAATGCCGCTGGATGCTGACGCGCCGTTCACCAGTTTCCTGGCGCTAACCGGCATCACCACCGCGCTGAACTTCATCATGACCGCTAACGGCGTACCGGCGCTGTACACCACCCTGGCGCAAAGCTTCTCGGATGCCACCGGCTTCCCGTTATTGTCAGTAATTATGATTCAGGTGCTGGGGTACTCCACGCCGCTGCTGCCGTATCAGGCGTCACCGATTGTGGTGGCGATGGGCTTAGGAAAGGTGCCTGCAAAGGCGGGGATACTGCTCTGTCTGGCGCTGGCGGTGGCAACCTATCTGGTGCTGCTGCCGCTGGATTATCTGTGGTTTAGTCTCCTGGGACGGCTGTAAAAAAGCC
Organism: Leclercia sp.; assembly: GCF_036780805.1. Lineage (NCBI taxonomy): Bacteria > Pseudomonadati > Pseudomonadota > Gammaproteobacteria > Enterobacterales > Enterobacteriaceae > Leclercia > Leclercia sp. The sequence goes on from NZ_DAIQCE010000012.1 coordinate 64,290, forward strand.
CGGTGGCGCTGGCGCTTACCGGGCCTACAGAACCGTAGGGCGGGTTAGCGAAGCGCCACCCGCCGCAAAGCAATTACGCCTGTTTAGCTGCTTCTGCTGCTTTAACGATTACCGCGAAAGCGTCTGCTTTCAGGGATGCGCCGCCAACCAGCGCGCCGTCGATGTCCGGCTGGGTGAACAGCTCAGCGGCGTTCGCTGCGTTTACGGAACCGCCGTACTGGATGATCACTTGCTCAGCCACTTTCGCGTCTGCTTTAGCAATGTGGTCACGGATGAATTTGTGAACCGCCTGAGCCTGAGCTGGGGTGGCAGATTTGCCGGTACCGATCGCCCATACTGGCTCGTAAGCAATGACTGCGCCTTCGAATGCTGCCGCGCCCTGAGTGGTCAGCACTGCGTCGATCTGACGTGCGCACACTTCTTCGGTTTTGCCTGCTTCGTTTTCGGCTTCGGTTTCACCGATACACAGAACCGGGATCAGACCCTGCTCTTTCAGCACGGCGAATTTCTTAGCGATGAACTCGTCGGACTCTTTGTGATAGGTACGACGCTCAGAGTGGCCGATGATGATGTATTTCGCGCCGATATCTTTCAGCATTTCAGCGGAGGTTTCACCGGTGAACGCGCCAGACAGGTTAACGTCAACGTTCTGCGCACCCAGAACGATGTGGCTGCCGTCAGCGGCGTGTTTAGCCATATCCAGGTACATGTCCGGCGGAGCGATCGCAACAGCACAGCCAGTCACGCCAGCCAGCTCTTTACGCAGGTTAGCTACCAGCTCGTTTACCATGTGGCGGCTGCCGTTCAGTTTCCAGTTACCCATCACTAAAGGATGTCGCATTTCAATTCTCCACGCTCAAGAGCGAATTAAGGAATATGGCCACCCGGCTGGGCAGCATGGTCTGTGAATCAGTATAGAGATTTTCCCTCGAAAGGCTTTGCTTTTTGTCATTAATTCGACCCACCGAGGCTCTCAGATAACGCCAGCTTAATCGGTTCAACAGCGAAGGTCAGCCCCTTTTCGCCGTTATCTGCCACCACATAGCGAACCGCGCCTTCCGTTTCGGCGTAGTACCGTTTGTTTTTACCGGCAGCCAGCAGCTTTTGCAGCTTTTGCTGGCTTTGTGATTTGGTTAACGCCGGGGTGAACGCCCGTAAAATCGCGCTCATATACTCCAGCGCTTTGGCTTTGGCGGCTTTTTGCTCCGGCCCCTGAATCGGCAGCCAGGTGATCTGCATGCTCTTGATTTTGAGCGTTCCGCGCTCCAGCGCCGTTGAGGCGTACAGATTCTCATTAATCTTGCTGGCGGCACGGGTCAGGTTGGGGGTATCGCGGGCGCTGTCAATGGCGCGAAACTCATTCAGCGACAGGGTAGGGTTATCGCGGTTGAAGGCTTCGCGGAACAGGCTAATGGATTGATCAAACGACGGCGCACCCGGCATCACATACGGGGCGGTAGCCGGTGCGGATGTCTCGGCAGCGTGCAGAGAAACACTCGCGCACGACAGTGTTAAACCCAGCCAAATAAGGTGAAACCACATCTTCATCAATAAAGTCTCTGAATGTTACTGTCACGATTAAAACGATATCTGGCTGGCTTGTCAAAAGGATGCGTCTCCAGGGTAAACTACGCTCCGCAATGATTTTAAGGAACCCCGACATGACCATACAGCAGTGGTTGTTTTCATTCAAAGGGCGTATTGGACGCCGTGATTTCTGGATCTGGATTGGCATATGGATTGTTGCCATGCTGGGTCTGTTTATTTTTGCGAATAACGCGTGGCTGAACACCCAGACGGCGGCATTCGCGCTGGTTTCGCTGCTGTGGCCGACCGCGGCGGTGTTAGTGAAACGTCTGCACGACCGTGGCCGCTCGGGGCTGTGGGCGTTGCTGGTGGTGCTGGCGTGGATGCTGCTGGCAGGCAACTGGTCGATGCTGCCTTCCATGCTGCCGTGGGCGGTTGGCAGGCTGATCCCCACCATTATTTTTGTGATGATTATTGTCGACCTGGGCGCATTCGTCGGCACCCAGGGCGAGAATAAATACGGTAAAGATACGCTCGACGTAAAGTACCGCTAGTTACCAGTAGTGTTCTGCAGTCATATGGCCCGGACGACGGCGTAAATGCTTGGTCATCTGCCGGGTCTCTTTCAGCAGCTGTTGGGTATCGCGCACCATCTGCGGGTTGCCGCACAGCATCACGTGGCTGGTCTCTGCCGTCATCGGCAGGCCAACGGCAGCTTCCAGTTCACCGTTTTCAATCAGCGCCGGCACGCGGCCGGTCAGTGAACCCGCCACCGTTTCACGACTCACCACCGTCTGAATTTTCACTTTCCCTTCATAGCGTTTCTGCAGTTCCAGCATCTGCGGCAGGTAGCTCAGGTCAGCGGCATAGCGCGCGGCATGTACCAGCACGATATTTTTAAAACGTTCCAGGTCTTTCCCGTATTGCAGGATCGACAGGTACGGGCCGATGGCGGTACCGGTCGCCAGCATCCACAGGGTATCGCAGTCCGGGACTTCCTCCAGCACGAAGAAACCTGCGGCTTCGCTGACGATCTGGACCTCATCGCCGGGTTTGAGGGCCGCCAGGCGCGGGCTGAGTTTGCCATCAGGAACGGTGACAAGATAGAACTCGAGATCCGGGTTATCCGGCGCGTTGACATAGGAGTAGGCGCGCTGCACGCGTTCACCGTCGATTTCCAGCCCCAGCTTGGCAAATTGCCCGGCCGTGAAGGGATGGATGGGCGCATTGACGGTGAGACTAAATAGCGCATCGGTCCAGAACTCTACCTTTTTGACTTTACCTGTTACCCAGTCTGCCATGATGTTCTCCTGTACTGATCCCGGGATCTATCTTCCTTTCCTGAGAGGGAGATTTCCAGCCCGTGCGGGCCGGAAAGCTCAATTGATCAAACGGTTTTACAGAATGTGGGTCTGCACGTCCGGATCTTTGCGGTCGAGATAGTGAATCGACTGGATGCGGCGAATGGTGCGTGATTTACCGCGGATCAGCAGCGTTTCGGTGGTGGCCATATTGCCTTTGCGGGTGATGCCGTCCAGCAGATCGCCTTTAGTGATGCCGGTGGCGGAGAAGATGACGTTATCGTTGCGCGCCATATCATCCAGACGCAGCACGGTATTGGCCTCGATACCCATCGCGGCGCAGCGGGCCAGCTCCTGTTCACCGATACGGCGGTTCTCTTCGCTGTCGCCTTTCACTTCATGGCGGGCCAGCAGACGACCCTGCATATCGCCGTCGAGGGCGCGGATCACTGCGGCAGAAACCACCCCTTCCGGTGCACCGCCGATGCCATAGAGCACGTCGACTTCGCTGTCCGGCATGCAGGTGAGGATGGAGGCCGCCACGTCGCCATCCGGGATGGCAAAGACGCGCACGCCCAGCTGCTGCATATGGGCGATGGTGGTATCGTGACGCGGTTTTGCCAGGATGGTGACCGTCAGTTCGCTCAGCGGCTTATTGAGCGCGGCGGCGATGTTGCGCAGGTTGTCCGCCAGCGGCAGGTTGAGGTCTATAACCCCTTTGGCGCCCGGCCCGACAATCAGCTTCTCCATATACATATCCGGCGCGTTGAGGAAGGTGCCTTTGTCGCCCACGGCCAGTACGGCCAGAGCATTGGCCTGCCCCATGGCGGTCATGCGGGTGCCCTCAATCGGGTCGACGGCGATATCCACCGCGTCGCCATGGCCGGTCCCGACTTTCTCGCCGATAAACAGCATCGGTGCTTCGTCGATTTCGCCTTCGCCAATCACGATATTGCCGTCGATATTGACCTGGTTAAGCATAATGCGCATGGCATGGACGGCTGCACCGTCGGCAATGTTTTTGTCGCCACGGCCAAGCCATTTGTAGCCCGCCAGGGCGGCGGCTTCGGTCACGCGGGAGAATTCGATAGCAAGTTCACGTTTCATGGGGTACTCGTGCGGTCAAAAGGAATTGCACGAAGTTTATCACAGAGTGGGGAAGGTGCGGGCTGGAGGCCCGCGAGGGTGTTGCAGTTCCCTCTCCCCAAAGGGGAGAGGGTTAGGGGCAAGTATTACGACTCGTCGTGATCTTCCCACGCCAGGGCGCGTTTCACGGCTTTCTTCCAGCCGCTGTAGCGGAAGTTGCGCTCGGTGGTTTCGATGCCCGGGCGGAATTCGCGTTCGATGACCGCTTTCTCCTGCAGCTCGTCCAGGTTCTGCCAGAAGCCAACCGCCAGACCGGCAAGATAAGCAGCACCCAGCGCCGTTACCTCACGCACTTCCGGGCGTTCCACGCGGGTGCCGAGGATGTCGGACTGGAACTGCATCAGGAAGTTATTCGCCACCGCACCGCCGTCCACGCGCAGGGCGTGGAGACGAATACCGGAATCGGCCTGCATCGCTTCCAGCACGTCACGGGTCTGATAGGCAATCGACTCCAGCGTGGCGCGAATAATGTGGTTAGAGTTTACCCCACGCGTCAGGCCGAAAATCGCTCCGCGAGCATACGGGTCCCAGTACGGTGCACCCAGACCGGTAAAGGCCGGTACCACGTACACCCCGTTGGTATCTTTCACCTTGGTGGCGAAATACTCCGAGTCGAAGGCGTCGCTGATAAGCTTCATCTCATCGCGTAGCCACTGGATAGAGGCCCCGGCCATAAACACCGCGCCTTCGAGGGCGTAATTCACCTCGCCGCGCGGGCCGCAGGCGATGGTGGTCAGCAGACCATGCTCTGATTTCACCGCCTTCTCACCGGTATTCATCAGCATGAAGCAGCCGGTACCGTAGGTGTTTTTCGCCATCCCTTCTTTTACGCACAGCTGGCCAAACAGCGCCGCCTGCTGGTCACCGGCGATCCCGGCAATCGGAATACGGGTGCCGCCTTTACCGCCGATGTTGGTCTGGCCATACACTTCGGACGACTTACGCACCTGCGGCAGCATAGCGCGCGGGATGTCCAGCGCGTCCAGCATTTTGTCATCCCAGTCCAGCTCGTGGATGTTGAACAGCATGGTACGCGAGGCGTTGGTGTAATCGGTCACGTGGACGCGCCCCTGGGTCATCTTCCAGATAAGCCAGGTGTCTACGGTGCCGAACAGCAGTTCGCCGCGTTTGGCACGCTCGCGGGAGCCTTCGACGTGGTCGAGGATCCATTTTACCTTGGTGCCGGAGAAGTAGGGGTCCACCACCAGGCCGGTGGCGCTACGCACGTACTCTTCCATGCCATCGCGCTTGAGCTTCTCGCAAATATCCGCGGTGCGGCGGCACTGCCAGACGATGGCGTTATAAATCGGTTTACCGGTTTCGCGTTCCCAGACGATGGCCGTTTCACGCTGGTTGGTGATGCCGATGGCTGCAATCTCGTCGGAACTGATATCGGCTTTCGCCAGCACTTCAACCAGCGTCGAGCTTTGCGACGCCCAGATCTCCATCGGGTCGTGTTCAACCCAGCCTGGCTTAGGATAGATTTGCTCGAATTCGCGCTGTGACACGCTGACGATGTTCGCGTCATGATCCATAACGACAGCGCGGGAGCTGGTCGTGCCCTGGTCGAGCGCAACGATATATTTTTTGTCGGTCATAGTGGTGGTCCCGTAGTCAGATTACAGCGAAGCGTTTTGTTGTGTAGCAGAGGTGGCGTCCTTCTCCTCTGTGACACAGGTGTCGCACGGCAGGTGGCGGCCAATCAGCTTACGATAGCCGAATGCGCCCAGCGCAGCACCTACAATGGGGCCGAACAGCGGCACCAGGAAGTAAGGAATATCTTTGCCGCCGGTGAAGGCAACGTCGCCCCAGCCAGCGAAGAAGGCAAACGTCTTGGGCCCCAGATCACGCGCCGGGTTCATGGCGAAGCCCGTCAGCGGCCCCATAGATGCGCCGATCACCGCAATCAGCAGGCCAATCAGCAGCGGTGCCAGCGGCCCGCGCGGAATGCCGTTGCCGTCATCGCCCAGCGCCATGATGACGCCCATCAGAATAGCGGTAATCACCATTTCCACCGCGAAGGCCTGCACGAAGTTAATGTGCGGGTTCGGATAGGTGGAGAAGATACCCGCCAGCTCGAGGCTCTCGGTGCTGCCACGCACCATCTGGTGCGTCTGTTCGAAGTCGATAAACAAATTGTAATAGAGCCCATAAACTAATGCTGCTGCGCAAAAGGCACCGGCAAACTGCGCCACAATGAAGGGCACAACCTTGCGTTTATCAAAGCAGGCAAACAGCCACAGCGCGATGGTCACCGCAGGGTTAAGATGGGCACCTGAAACACCCGCCGTCAGGTAGATGGCCATCGCCACGCCCAGACCCCAGATCACGCTGATCTCCCACTGACCGAAGCTGGCGCCCGCTACTTTTAGCGCCGCTACGCATCCTACGCCAAAGAAAATCAACAACCCAGTACCCAGGAACTCTGCGATGCACTGGCCTTTCAAGGTTGATGTTTCACTCATAATCGGATCCTGACAGAAAATTAATGGTTATTGTCATCGCGCCGATCGTCACGATCGCCACGATGTCCTGTAGACACAGTGTTAATTTATCGTTAACGAGCAAAAACGAGAAATATCGAAATTAAAATGTGTGTGCCGTGTCAACAAAATGAGCGATAACGCGCCATGAAGTGTGCGTTAGCGTTTATACACCAGGGTGGGCTGAAGCATTCCATTAACTAAAGTGTTAACAATTTAGGGGTATATGATGCGAACGCACCAGGAGGAGACTGAAAAGTGTTGCAAACCGCAATCTGCGCGGTCTGCCGCTGGACAGGGAGGGCGGGGCTCCATACAATCGACACCAGGTGTTGTGCGCGTTTACGTCAAGCGTCGCCTTGCAAATTCAGGAGAGGTAGGATTATGTCGTTAGAAGTGTTTGAGAAACTGGAATCGAAAGTACAGCAGGCGATTGATACCATCACCCTGCTGCAGATGGAAATCGAAGAGCTGAAAGAAAAAAATAACGCGCTGTCGCAGGAAATTCAGACTGCTCAGCACGGTCGCGAAGAGCTGGAGCGTGAAAACCACCATCTGCGCGAACAGCAGAACGGCTGGCAGGATCGTCTGCATGCCCTGCTGGGACGTATGGAAGAAGTGTGATTTTCTTTCGACATAAAAAAGCATCCTGAGGATGCTTTTTTTGTTTCTGCAAAACGCAGAGTAGAATTTGTAGGCCGGGTAAGGCGAAGCCGTCACCCGGCTTTTTATTACTCGATATCCAGCGGATCTTCAGACAGGATAATGCCGGTGTTATCGGCATACAGATGGTCGCCAGAGAAGAACGTTACCCCGCCGAAATTGACGCGCACGTCGCTTTCGCCAATGCCTTCACCTGCGGCACCCACCGGAATGGCGGCAATCGCCTGAATGCCGATGTCCAGCTCTTCGAGGTCATCCACCTGACGCACTGCGCCATACACGACAATGCCTTCCCACTCGTTTTGCGTGGCGAGACGGGCAAGTTCTGCATCGATTAATGCGCGACGCACGGAGCCGCCGCCGTCGATCAGCAGAATGCGACCACGGCCGTTCTGTTCGAACAGATCGTACAGCAACCCGTTGTCCTCAAAACACTTCACCGTGATGATCTGTCCGCCAAACGACGACCGTCCTCCAAAGTTGGAAAACAGCGGTTCTACGACGTTGATATCTTCCTGGTAGATGTCACAAAGCTCAGAGGTATCGTATTTCATAGGCTTAAGGTTCAGTTGCTGCGAGTGATTTCAGTATATCGCGCGAAATGCATTGTTGGCAAAATCATCAATTGTTAATTGATATTTGTCAGCTAACTTAGCGTCTGGCTAAGCACAATCCCAATCACGAACAACAGGTTAGTCAGCAATGCCCCTTTTACCGTGCGTTCCAGCATCGGCGGCATCGCCGAGGCGCTCTGCTCGCGGATAACGAATCGCGCCTGTTTGACCAGCAGCGGCGTGGCGAGCACAAACAGCCAGCCCCAGATACTGTGCAGAGAAAGCAGGTTAAACAGCGCCAGACAGAGCAGGGCGCCCATCAGCAGACAGGCATGGTAGCGGCGCGCATTCACCGGCCCCAGACGAACTGCCAGGGTGTTTTTGCCGTTCAGCCGATCGCTGTCGATATCGCGCAGGTTGTTGATATTGAGCACCGCCGTCGCCAGCATGCCGCAGGCGGTAGCCGGCAGGAACAGGGCAGGGATCAGGGTATGCGCCTGCAGATACCAGCTGCCCATCACGCTCAGCCAGCCGAAGAACACCAGCACCGAAATATCACCCAGCCCGATGTAGCCGTAAGGACGGGTGCCGACGGTATAGGTGATCGCTGCGACAATCGCCAGCAGACCGAGCACGAGGAAGCCAACCGCATCCGCCGGGGTTTTACAGGCCACCAGCACCAGCGCAATCCCGGAGAGACAAATCAGCACGACGGTGATAATCAATGCCCGCTTCATCTGCGCCTGGGTGATCACCCCTTTCTGCATCCCGCGCAAGGGGCCGATACGGTCGGGCTTATCGCTGCCCTTCACGGCATCGCCATAGTCGTTAGCGAGGTTAGAGAGGATTTGCAGGAGCCCGGCGGTGATCAGCGCCAGCGCGGCCACCAGAGGGTCGAAATGTCCCTGCCACCACGCCAGGGCCGTACCCACCACAATGGCGGCGAAGGCGAGAGGAAGGGTTTTAGGACGCAGGCTTTCCAGCCAGGCACGCGTACGGCTGATTTTAGTCATAGGATGTTTAGCCAATAAAAATGGGGCTTTTCAGCCCCATCATCAGTGATGAAAATGCAATGACCGCGATTATAAGATAAAACGGCTCAGATCTTCATCTGCTACTAAAGCATCAAGGTGCTTACTCACATAGTCGGCATCGATGATAATGCTTTGACCATTCAGGTCGCTCGCATCATAAGAGATGTCTTCCATCAGGCGTTCCAGCACGGTATGCAGGCGACGCGCACCGATGTTTTCGGTGGTTTCGTTAACCTGCCATGCCGCCTGGGCGATACGCTTGATACCGTCCTCGGTGAACTCAATGTTCACGCCTTCGGTCGCCATCAGCGCTTTGTACTGCACGGTGACAGAGGCGTTCGGCTCGGTCAGGATGCGCTCGAAGTCTTCGGTAGTCAGCGCCTGCAGCTCAACGCGGATCGGCAGACGACCCTGCAGCTCCGGGATCAGATCTGACGGCTTGGCCACCTGGAACGCGCCAGAAGCGATAAACAGGATATGGTCAGTTTTCACCATGCCGTGCTTGGTGGAGACGGTGCAGCCTTCGACCAGCGGCAGCAGGTCGCGCTGTACGCCTTCACGGGAGACATCCGGGCCGTTGGACTCACCGCGCTTACAGATTTTATCGATCTCATCGATAAACACGATACCGTGCTGTTCAACCGCGTCGATGGCGTCCTGCTTCAGCTCTTCCGGGTTCACCAGTTTGGCCGCTTCTTCTTCAATCAGCAGCTTCATCGCGTCTTTGATTTTTAGCTTACGCGGCTTCTGCTTCTGCCCGCCCAGGTTCTGGAACATGGACTGCAGCTGACTGGTCATCTCTTCCATGCCTGGAGGTGACATGATTTCCACGCCCATCGGCGCGGCGGCGAGATCGATCTCAATCTCTTTATCATCCAGCTGGCCTTCACGCAGTTTTTTGCGGAATGCCTGGCGTGCCGCAGACGGCTCAGTCGGTTGTTCTGCCTGGCCCCAGTTATTTTTCGCCGGTGGGATCAGCACATCCAGGATGCGCTCTTCCGCCATCTCTTCGGCGCGATAGCGGTTTTTCTCGATGGACTGGACGCGCACCATTTTAATTGCGGAATCGGTCAGATCGCGGATGATAGAGTCCACTTCTTTCCCGACATAGCCCACTTCGGTGAACTTGGTCGCTTCAACCTTGATAAAAGGCGCGTTCGCCAGCTTGGCCAGACGACGGGCGATTTCGGTTTTACCGACACCGGTTGGGCCGATCATCAGAATGTTTTTTGGCGTCACTTCATGGCGCAGCACTTCATCCAGCTGCATACGACGCCAGCGGTTACGCAGGGCGATGGCCACGGAACGCTTGGCGTTATCCTGGCCAATAATGTGTTTGTTCAGTTCGCTGACAATTTCGCGTGGGGTCATTTCAGACATGAGAAATCCTTACGCCTTAGACGGCAATTCTTCGATGGTGTGGAAGTGGTTGGTGTAGATGCAGATATCACCTGCAATATCCAACGCTTTCACAGCGATATCGCGCGCGCCCAGGTCGGAGTTCTCCAACAGCGCGCGGGCGGCGGCCTGGGCGTACGGGCCGCCGGAACCGATAGCAATCAGGTCGTTTTCTGGCTGTACCACGTCACCGTTACCGGTGATGATCAGCGAGGCATTTTCATCGGCTACCGCCAGCAGCGCTTCGAGCTTGCGCAGCATGCGGTCGGTACGCCAGTCTTTTGCCAGCTCAACGGCGGCTTTCACCAGATGGCCCTGATGCATTTCCAGTTTGCGTTCAAACAGTTCAAACAGCGTGAAGGCGTCAGCAGTACCGCCTGCAAAACCGGCGATCACTTTGTCGTTATACAGACGACGCACTTTCTTCACGTTGCCTTTCATGACGGTATTACCCAGCGTGGCCTGGCCATCACCGGCAATCACCACCTGGCCGTTACGGCGTACACTTACTATTGTTGTCACGAGCAGACCCCCTGGTTACAGAATCGGGAAACAGAAGCCCTGAGCCTGTGCTCAGGGCTGAATAGAATGATAGATGGGGGGGATTTTGGGGGTTTCAACCCCCGGAAGCGAGTCGAATGCAGTTTGTGTGACCCGCCATCTTCAGACGAGAGAGGGTGCCATCGGCATTGTCTTTACCTTTCACCGGGCCAATCACCACGCGATTCCAGCCGTTATTGGTGGTGATGCGTGAATCAAAGCCTTCGAAAGCCAGCTGCGCACGCACGGTTTCTGCCTGCTCTGCGCCTTTAAAGGAGCCGCACTGCACCATCCAGCGGCGCTCGTCTTTCTTCTCAGCCGTCTGCTTTGGCGCCTCGGTCTCTTTGCTGATCGGCGCAGCCTGCTGCGTTTTGGGTGCCTGAGCGGTGGTATGTGCCGGGGTTTGCAGCAGATCCTGATATGGCTGGTTTTGCTTAGACGGCTGTGATTTAGGCTGCTGAACCGGCTGCGTCTGCGCGACCTTAGGCTGCTGATACGGCTGTTCCGTTACGCGCGGCTGCGCTTTCGGCTGCTGTACCGTCTGGCTCTGCGCCCACTGCTGTTGTTGCTGAATTTGTTGCTGCGCCTGGCGTTGACGCTGCAGCGTTTGCTGGCGTTGCGCTGCCGTCTGCTCATTCCACGGCACTTCGTTAAGCTGGGTAGGCTGCTGGCGCATATCTGCCTGCATCTGAGCCAGCAGCTGACGCTGTTCGTTGGTTAACTGGGTAGGATCCACCACTTCGCCACCGGCAGAAGGTTCTGTCGGCGCACGGACGCCCGGCTGACGGCTTTCCAGCTCTTTAATATAGCGCCAGCGCTCTTCCGGTTTCGGGGGGAGGCCATTGCCGACAACTTTATTGCCCTGCAGCGCTTCTGCTTCTTCTTTTTTATGGTGCGTAATGAACCAGAGGCCGCCGATGAATGCCACCAGTACCGCCGCCGCAATCGCGACCATGGCAGGCGAGACCGCAGGCATGCTGCGTTGCGGTTTCCGTGAGCTACTCTTTTTGCGTCGCGAAGGTGCCGGCTGGCCGCGACGTACATAATCTCGTTGTGCCACTATCGTTTCGCTGTATTTATTCGTTTGTCAGCCCGTCATGTTACTTAAGCGACGGGCCTTTGACCAGATGAGGAAGTCTGAAAGGCGGCGGCTTTACGTTAGCGCCTGGGTTGAGCCCCGTACGATCAATTCGCAGTCCAGTAAACGGGAGCCGCTGCTGACCGTCTGGCCGTTCAGTTGATCCAGCAATAACAGCATCGCTTCCCGGCCAATTTCATAGCGGGGCTGCGCCACGGTCGTGAGCGGTGGGTCGCAAAACTCAGACAGTGAAATGTTATCGAAGCCAATGATGGAGAGATCTTTCGGCACGTTCAGGCCGCGACGTTTGGCATACGAAAGTGCGCCCAGCGCCATCACGTCGCTGTGGCAGAACACCGCGGTCGGCGGCTGGGGCAGCGAGAGCAGTTTTTCCAGCGCCAGCCCGCCTGCGGCATAGGTAAAATCGCCCCGGGCAATGTAGTGCGGATCCACCGTCGCCCCGGTGCGGCGCAGCGCCTGAACGTAACCCTGCAGGCGATAATGACACAGCGGCATCTCTTCCGGGCCGGCGATACAGCCGATGCGTTTATGACCCAAATCCTGTAGATAATTCACGGCGTTGAAGGCAGCGGTGAGGTTATCGATGTGAACGGTAGGCAGTTCCAGCTCAGGGGCGAACTCGTTGGCCATCACCATCGGCGGCAGGTTGCGCTGCTCTTCAATGCTGGCATCGAAGGGCAGGCGTGAGCCGAGCAGCAGCATGCCGTCGATCTGCTTGGTAATAATCAGATCGATGAAGGTTTTTTCCTGCTGGTTCTGGTGGGCGCAGTCGCCGATCAGCACCAGGTAGCCCTGGGCCGCGGCGGTCACTTCGATGCCGCGGATGATTTCACTGAAAAAGGGATCGCAGATGTCGGGCACAATGACCAGGATAGTGCGGGATTCGTTACGTTTGACGTTACGTCCCATCGCCTGAGGCAGATAACCGACCTCCAGCGCAGCCTGCTCAACACGATTGCGTGTGGTCTGAGAGACTTTATCGGGATTCATTAAGGCTCGGGATACCGTTGCCGTTGAGACTTTTGCTTTCAGGGCAACATCTTTCATGGTCGCCGAGGCAACCTCTTTCCTGGACTTCAACCTCTTCTCCTCGCCGGCGTATCACCGCTCTTCTGACTGAATCAGTTTTATCAGATTGCGAATGGAAGCGGTTACAGAATTTTCATAAAAAGTGTGAGGCATGTTGAATTTTTCGATCCGCCTCCCACCATTTTTAGCTTTCGATGGGATCGACGTCCAGCACCCACTTCACTTTGCGCGCTTCCGGCAGCGTGTTAATTAACGCCAGGGTGCCGCTGACGATATGCTGCAGGCGGATCCGCGACGGGTGTTGCAGCAGGATTTGCCAGCGGTAACGCCCGCCGCGTTTCGGAGCCAGCGCCGGAACCGGGCCTAAAATCCACAGCTGATTATCGACCAGCGGGCTGGCCTGCAGCAGGTTGCGCAGCTGCTGGAGGAACAGCGGCGCCTGCTGGTTGTTGTGATCCTCGGCGCGGATAATCACATGGCTGGTCCAGGGCGGTAATTGCAGGGTCTGGCGCTCGGCCAGGGCCTGTTCGGCAAAGGCGTCGTAGCCTTTATGCAGCAGGGTTTGCAGCAGCGGGTGCTCGGGATGGTGGGTTTGCAGCACCACTTCGCCCTGCTTGCCGGCACGCCCGGCGCGGCCTGCCACCTGGGTATAGAGCTGGGCAAAACGCTCTGCGGAACGGAAATCCGCCGAGAACAGCGCCCCGTCAACGTCCAGCAGCGCTACCAGGGTCACGTCCGGGAAGTGATGCCCTTTTGCCAGCATCTGGGTGCCAATCAGGATACGCGCCCCGCCGCGATGCACTTCTGCCAGCTGCTGCTCAAGCGCCCCTTTGCGGCTGGTGGTGTCGCGATCGATCCGCGAGATGGCCACGCCCGGGAAGAAAGGCGTTAGCGCCTGTTCCAGCTGCTCGGTGCCCAGCCCGACCGGCACCATATGCGTCGAGCCGCAGGACGGACACTGACGCGGGATCGGGCGCTGGCTGTCGCAGTGGTGACAGCGCAGGTGATGCTGGGCCTGATGCAGGGTGTAGTAGTGATCGCAGCGCGGACATTCGGCTATCCAGCCGCAGTCATGGCACAGCAGCGCCGGGGCAAAGCCGCGACGGTTAAGGAACAGGATCACCTGGTTGTTGGCCTGCAGATGCTGACGCATGCGGGTAATTAACGCCGGAGCTAATCCCGCCTGCACCTGCTGGCCTTTCAGATCGAGAACATGCTGCACGGCAGGGCGCGCATTCCCCGCCCGGCGCGTCAGGCGCAGCATGTGGTATTTGCGCTGGCGCACGTTATGCAGCGTCTCCAGCGCAGGGGTGGCGGAGCCAAGGATGATCGGGATCTGCTCGCTGTGGGCGCGGTACACCGCCAGATCGCGGGCGTGATAGCGCCAGCCTTCCTGCTGTTTATAGGAGCTGTCGTGCTCTTCGTCGATGACGATCACGCCCAGATTGTTAAACGGCGTGAACAGCGACGAGCGAGTGCCAATCACGATCGCCGCTTCGCCATTTCTGGCTTTCAGCCAGGCGCTGAGGCGTTCGCTGTCGTTTAAACCGGAGTGCAGCACCTCGACCGGAGCGTTAAACCGCTCACGAAAACGGGCGATGGTCTGCGGGGTCAGACCGATTTCCGGCACCATCACCAGGGCCTGCTTGCCCTGGGCCAGCACGTTTTCCAGCACGCTCAAATAGACTTCGGTCTTACCGGAGCCGGTGACGCCCGCCAGCAGCCAGGCCGAGAAGCGATCGGAGGCGCTGTGGATCGCCCCGACGGCGGTGGCCTGTTCGGTATTGAGACGCAGGCGGTCGCCCGCCACGCTAAAGCCGTCGCGCCAGTCGATCAGCGCGGGGGCTTCGCAGGCCAGCTCGCTCAGCCCTTTTTTACGTAAGCTTTGCAGCGCCGCGTCGTTAAAATCGAGGCTCTCGACCTGATGACGCCAGATCCTGCCCTGGCGTAACGCCGCCAGCGCCTGCTGCTGTTTCGGGGAGCGTTTCAGGCTGTTGATATCCACCGCCTGGCCCTGCTCGGTGGCAAACCAGTACCACATCGGCGCATGGCTGGCGCTTTTGCCCTGACGCAGCAGAATGGGCAGGGCGTGGAACAGCACGTCGCCAATCGGATGGTGATAGTAGTCTGCGGCCCACAGCAGCAGGCGCCAGACGCTATTCGAGAACACCGGCTCGTCGTCCAGTACGTCCACGATGCTTTTCAATTCACTGAGGGGCAGCTCGCTTTGCTCGCTGACTGAGACCACAATACCTACCCGCTGCTGTTTGCCAAAGGGCACCGTCACGCGACAGCCCGCTTTGGCCTGCATACTGTCCGGCAGCAGGTAATCAAAGGTACGGGGAAGCGGAACGGGCAGGGCAACGTGAGCAACGGGCATCGAATCTTCCTGACTTGAAAAGTGGCGCGTTAGTATACACATTAGTGAAAGACGGCGTGCGGATCAGTTTGCATACCCTGGTTAAATTCTGTATGATTCGCCGCCTTTGGTGCACTTTGCATCAAAGAACTTACATTCAACATCGCGTGGTGTCTGGCGTTAGGGCTGGAAGAGCGACGCGGCCTTAACTGAGGTTCTCCCCATGAAAAAAGATATTCATCCTAAATACGATTTCATTACTGCAAACTGCTCTTGCGGTAACTCTATCCAGATCCGCTCTACCGTGGGCCACGATCTGAACCTGGACGTGTGCGGCCAGTGCCACCCGTTCTACACTGGTAAGCAGCGTGACGTTGCAACCGGTGGCCGTGTTGACCGCTTCAACAAGCGTTTCAGCATCCCGGGCTCTTCTAAGTAAGATGCATCCCGAAAAAAAAGCGCCGCAAGGCGCTTTTTTTATCTCTGCAAATCAGTATTCCCACGTATCCGGGTCGATACCCAGCTCACGCATGATCACCTTCGCCTCTTCCGGAATTTCGTCACTACGCTCTTTGCGCAGGTCTTCATCGTTTGGCAACGGTTGACCGGTAAACGCGTGCAGGAACGCTTCGCACAGCAGTTCGCTGTTGGTAGCGTGACGCAGGTTATTCACCTGACGACGCGTGCGTTCATCGGTGAGGATCTTTAACACCTTCAGAGGAATGGAAACCGTAATTTTTTTTACTTGTTCACTCTTCTTACCGTGCTCAGCGTATGGGCTGATATATTCGCCGCTCCATTCAGCCATGAGATACCTTTAATCCTCTCAGTCATTAATATGAGGCCGACACCGCAGCGGTTCGCAGGGTTTCGCGCCATAATCTTGCGTAGTTTACCGTAGAGACGCCACCGTGACACGGATATTGCCTCTGGGTTATGCGCTAAAGCATGTAATTTTAACGGCTATTTGCGTATTGCTCAATCTATACGCAAAGAAGTTTAGATGTCCAGATGTATTGACGTCCATATAATCAATGTTTACTCTGGTGCCTGACTTTTCATCCATTAAGCCAGGAAGCCTTCACCATGACGCGTAAACAGGCCACCATCGCAGTGCGTAGCGGATTGAATGATGACGAACAGTACGGCTGCGTTGTCCCGCCGATTCATCTCTCCAGTACTTATAACTTCACCGGATTTAATGAACCACGCGCCCATGACTACTCGCGCCGTGGCAACCCGACGCGTGATGTCACCCAGCGTGCGCTGGCGGAACTGGAAGGCGGCGCAGGCGCGGTGATGACCAATACCGGCATGTCGGCTATCCACCTGGTGACTACGGTGTTCCTGAAACCTGGCGATCTGCTGGTGGCTCCGCACGACTGCTACGGCGGTAGCTACCGTCTGTTCGACAGCCTGGCGAAGCGCGGTTGCTACCGCGTGCTGTTTGTCGATCAGGGTGATGAGCAGGCGCTGAAACAGGCGCTGGCAGAGAAACCGAAGCTGGTTTTAATCGAGAGTCCAAGCAACCCGCTGCTGCGCGTGGTGGATATTGCGAAAATTTGTCAGCTTTCGAGGGATGCGGGAGCGATAAGTGTAGTGGATAATACCTTCCTCAGTCCGGCCTTGCAGAACCCGCTGGCGCTGGGAGCGGATCTGGTATTGCATTCATGCACCAAATATCTGAACGGTCACTCGGACGTCGTGGCCGGGGTGGTGATTGCCAAAGATCCGGCGC
Source organism: Leclercia sp. (assembly GCF_036780805.1). Classification (NCBI taxonomy): domain Bacteria; kingdom Pseudomonadati; phylum Pseudomonadota; class Gammaproteobacteria; order Enterobacterales; family Enterobacteriaceae; genus Leclercia; species Leclercia sp. Next base: position 81,161 of record NZ_DAIQCE010000012.1, read on the forward strand.
TTGTCACCGAACTGGCATGGTGGGCGAATAACATCGGCGTCACCGGCAGTGCATTTGACAGCTACCTGCTGCTGCGCGGGCTGCGTACCCTGTCGCCGCGTATGGACGTGGCGCAGCGTAACGCCCAGGCGATTGTCGATTTCCTGAAGACCCAGCCACTGGTGAAAAAGCTCTATCACCCGTCGCTGCCGGAGAATCAGGGACACGAGATTGCGGCGCGTCAACAAAAGGGTTTTGGCGCGATGTTAAGTTTCGAACTGGATGGCGATGAGCAGACGCTGCGTCGCTTCCTGAGCGGGTTGTCACTGTTTACGCTGGCGGAATCGTTAGGGGGAGTCGAAAGCTTAATCTCCCACGCCGCAACAATGACGCACGCAGGCATGGCGCCAGAAGCGCGTGCCGCCGCCGGGATTTCTGAGACTCTGTTGCGTATCTCAACCGGTATTGAAGATTGTGAAGATTTAATTGCCGATCTGGAAAATGGCTTCCGGGTCGCAGCCAAGGGGTAATCATGAGTGTGATAGCGCAGGCAGGGGCGAAGGGTCGCCAGCTGCACAAGTTTGGTGGTAGTAGTCTTGCTGATGTGAAATGTTACCTGCGGGTCGCGGGGATCATGGCAGAGTATTCGATGCCGGGGGACATGATGGTTGTCTCCGCGGCGGGCAGCACCACCAACCAGTTGATTAGCTGGCTGAAGTTAAGCCAGACCGATCGTCTCTCTGCGCATCAGGTTCAACAAGCGTTACGCCGTTACCAGAGTGAACTGATCGCTGGTTTGTTGCCTGCCGAGGTGGCCGACGGCCTGATTAGCACGTTTATTCACGATCTGGAGCGGCTGGCCGGTTTACTCGACAGCGGCGTCACCGACGCCGTGTACGCCGAAGTGGTGGGCCACGGCGAAGTGTGGTCTGCCCGTCTGATGGCCGCCGTCCTGCAACAGCAGGGCCTGGAAGCGGCCTGGCTCGACGCGCGTGATTTCCTGCGTGCCGAGCGTGGCGCTCAGCCGCAGGTGGATGAAGGCCTCTCTTATCCGCTGCTCCAGCAGCTGCTGGTGCAGCATCCGAATAAACGTATTGTCGTCACCGGCTTTATCAGCCGCAGCAACGCGGGTGAAACCGTGCTGCTGGGGCGTAACGGCTCCGACTACTCCGCCACGCAGATCGGTGCCCTTGCGGGCGTATCACGCGTGACCATTTGGAGCGACGTGGCCGGTGTCTACAGCGCCGACCCGCGCAAGGTGAAAGATGCGTGCCTGCTGCCGCTGCTGCGTCTCGACGAAGCCAGCGAGCTGGCCCGTCTGGCGGCACCGGTGCTGCACGCCCGTACCCTGCAGCCGGTTTCCGGCAGCGATATCGACCTGCAGCTGCGCTGTAGCTACACGCCGGATCAGGGCTCGACCCGTATCGAACGCGTGCTGGCCTCCGGCACGGGAGCACGCATCGTCACCAGCCATGACGATATCTGTCTGATCGAATTCCTCGTTCCGGCCGGACATGATTTCAAACAGACGCATAAAGAGATTGATCTGATCCTGAAGCGCGCCCAGATCCGCCCGCTGGCGGTGGGGGTGCATACTGACCGCCACCTGCTGCAGTTCTGCTACACCGCAGAAGTAGCCGACAGCGCGCTGAAAATTCTCGATGAAGCGGGCCTGCCGGGCGAGCTTCGTCTGCGCCAGGGGTTGGCGCTGATTGCGATGGTGGGGGCGGGCGTCACCCGTAACCCGCTGCACTGCCACCGCTTCTGGCAGCAGCTGAAAGGCCAGCCGGTAGAGTTTACCTGGCAGTCGGAAGAGGGCATCAGCCTGGTCGCGGTGATGCGTACCGGGCCAACCGAAAGCCTTATCCAGGGCCTGCACCAGTCGCTGTTCCGCGCCGAAAAACGTATCGGCCTGGTGCTATTCGGGAAAGGTAACATCGGCTCCCGCTGGCTGGAGCTGTTTGCCCGTGAGCAGACCACGCTCTCGGCGCGAACCGGCTTTGAATTCGTGCTGGCGGGCGTAGTGGACAGCCGCCGCAGCCTGCTCAGCTATGAAGGGCTGGACGCCAGCCGCGCGCTGGCCTTCTTTAATGACGAAGCCATTGAGCAGGATGAAGAGTCGCTGTTCCTGTGGATGCGCGCTCATCCGTACGATGACCTGGTGGTGCTGGATGTGACCGCCAGCGAGCAGCTGGCCGATCAGTATCTCGATTTCGCCAGTCACGGTTTCCACGTCATCAGCGCCAACAAACTGGCGGGCGCCAGCAATACCCGCAACTATCGTCAGATCCACGACGCCTTTGAAAAGACGGGCCGTCACTGGCTGTACAACGCCACTGTCGGTGCCGGTTTGCCGGTTAACCACACCGTGCGCGATCTGATCGAAAGCGGCGACAGCATTCTTGCGATCAGCGGTATCTTCTCCGGCACCCTGTCGTGGCTGTTCCTGCAGTTTGATGGCACCGTGCCCTTCACCGACCTGGTGGATCAGGCGTGGCAGCAGGGGCTGACCGAGCCCGACCCGCGCGTTGACCTCTCCGGTAAAGACGTGATGCGTAAGCTGGTAATTGTGGCGCGTGAAGCGGGCTACGACATCGAGCCGAATCAGGTGCGCGTGGAGTCGCTGGTGCCGACAGGCTGCGAAGAGGGGTCTGTCGATCACTTCTTCGAGAACGGTGAGGCCCTGAACGAGCAGATGCTACAGCGCCTGGAAGCGGCCCGCGAAATGGGTCTGGTTCTGCGCTATGTGGCGCGTTTTGATGCCAATGGCAAAGCGCGCGTCGGGGTTGAGGCCGTTCGTCCGGAGCATCCGCTGGCAGCGCTGCTGCCGTGCGATAACGTCTTCGCCATCGAAAGCCGCTGGTACCGCGATAACCCGCTGGTGATCCGCGGTCCGGGCGCGGGCCGTGACGTCACCGCCGGGGCGATCCAGTCAGATATCAACCGTCTGGCGCAGCTGCTGTAGTCCTTATGTTTTCTCCCTCTCCCTGTGGGAGAGGGCCGGGGTGAGGGCATTAGCGTGCACTCACCCCAACCGCCATGAACTTTTTTCACCTTCCCTGAGCATTCCTCACCGTTAATGATGATATTTTCAGTTGACGCCAGTCCGCTTTTCCGTCATTTTTACATCTGGACGTCTAAACGTATAGAAGTTCGAACACAATAAACAATGACACGCGATTGATGAGGTAAGGTATGAGCTTTTTTCACGCCAACCAGCGGGAAGCCCTGAATCAGAGCCTGGCTGAAGTAAACGGCCAGATTAACGTCTCTTTTGAATTTTTCCCGCCGCGCACCAGTGAAATGGAGCAAACCCTGTGGGCCTCTATCGATCGCCTGAGCAGCCTGAAGCCGAAATTTGTCTCGGTGACCTACGGTGCGAACTCCGGCGAGCGCGACCGTACGCACAGCATCATCAAAGGCATTAAGGATCGTACCGGCCTGGAAGCCGCGCCGCATCTGACCTGCATCGACGCTACCCGCGACGAGTTGCGCACCATCGCCCAGGATTACTGGAACAACGGCATCCGCCATATCGTGGCTCTGCGTGGCGACCTGCCGCCGGGCAGCGGTAAGCCCGACATGTACGCGACCGATCTGGTGGCGCTGCTGAAAGAGGTTGGCGACTTCGATATCTCCGTGGCGGCTTATCCGGAAGTGCACCCGGAAGCGAAAAGCGCCCAGGCGGATCTGCTCAACCTGAAACGCAAAGTGGATGCCGGTGCCAACCGCGCCATCACCCAATTCTTCTTTGATGTCGAAAGCTATCTGCGCTTTCGCGACCGCTGCGTCTCCGCCGGTATCGACGTCGAAATCATTCCGGGCATTCTGCCGGTCTCTAACTTCAAGCAGGCGAAGAAATTTGCCGACATGACCAACGTGCGTATCCCGCTGTGGATGGCGAAGATGTACGAAGGGTTGGACGATGACGCCGAAACCCGCAAGCTGGTGGGTGCCAATATCGCCATGGATATGGTGAAGATTTTAAGCCGCGAAGGGGTGAAAGATTTCCATTTCTATACCCTCAACCGCGCCGAAATGAGCTACGCGATCTGCCATACATTGGGCGTTCGCCCGGGTCTGTAAAGGCAAAGCCCTCAATAATACGGGGGCTTTTATATTTCAGGCAGATATCAACGGTATTAACTATCAAATCTGTGGATTGTTTCAATTATCTCTTGTTGCCGGTGGTGTATATCCTAACGATAAAACCATAGAGGGAGCAGAGCGATGAGTACGTCCGACGAGAACCAGAATTCAGGTAAGTGCCCTTTCCATCAGGGCGGTTATGACAAGAGTGCAGGTGCTGGCACCAACAGCCGGGACTGGTGGCCTAAGCAGCTTCGTATCGATCTTCTTAATCAGCATTCCGAACGTTCCAATCCGCTAGGCAAAGACTTCAACTACCGCAAAGAATTCAGCAAACTCGATTACTCCGCCCTGAAAGGCGATCTGAAAGCCCTGCTGACCGATTCCCAGCCGTGGTGGCCTGCAGACTGGGGCAGCTACGCCGGTCTGTTCATCCGTATGGCGTGGCATGGTGCGGGGACCTACCGCTCCGTGGACGGGCGCGGCGGCGCGGGCCGTGGCCAACAGCGTTTCTCTCCACTCAACTCCTGGCCGGATAACGTCAGCCTCGATAAGGCGCGTCGTCTGCTGTGGCCGATCAAGCAAAAGTATGGCCAGAAAATTTCCTGGGCCGACCTGTTTATTCTTGCCGGTAACGTGGCGCTGGAGAATTCCGGCTTCCGTACCTTTGGCTTTGGTGCCGGGCGTGAAGACGTCTGGGAACCGGATCTGGACGTCAACTGGGGTGACGAGAAAGCCTGGCTTGAGCATCGCCATCCGGAAAGTCTGGCGAAAAGCGCCGTTGGCGCTACCGAGATGGGGCTGATCTACGTTAACCCGGAAGGGCCAAACGCCAGCGGTGAACCGCTGTCCGCAGCGGCGGCGATCCGCGCTACCTTCGGCAATATGGGGATGAACGATGAAGAGACCGTCGCGCTGATCGCCGGGGGCCATACGCTGGGTAAAACCCACGGTGCCGGGGAAGCGACCCACGTGGGTATCGATCCGGAAGGCGGCCCGCTTGAAGCTCAGGGCCTGGGCTGGGCCAGCACCCACGGCAGCGGTTTTGGTGCCGATGCTATTACCTCCGGCCTGGAAGTGATCTGGTCCCAGACGCCGACCCAGTGGAGCAACTACTTCTTTGAGAACCTGTATAAATACGACTGGGTGCAAACCCGCAGTCCGGCAGGGGCTATCCAGTTCGAAGCGTCGAATGCGCCGGAAATCATGCCCGATCCTTTCGACCCGTCGAAAAAACGTAAACCGACCATGCTGGTTACCGACCTGACGCTGCGTTTCGATCCGGAGTTCGACAAGATTTCCCGTCGTTTCCTTAACGATCCGCAGGCCTTTAACGAAGCCTTTGCCCGGGCATGGTTCAAACTGACCCACCGTGATATGGGGCCAATTGCACGTTATATCGGGCCGGAAGTGCCGAAAGAAGAGCTGATTTGGCAGGATCCGCTGCCGCAGCCGTTCTTCCACCCGAGCGCGGAAGATATTCAAAGCCTGAAAGCGGATATTGCAGCCTCGGGGCTGTCGGTCAGCGAGCTGGTGTCGGTGGCATGGGCCTCGGCATCTACCTTCCGCGGTGGCGATAAGCGTGGCGGAGCCAACGGCGCACGTCTGGCGCTGGCGCCGCAGCGTAGCTGGGATGTTAACGCCGTGGCCGCGCGCGTGCTGCCGGTGCTGGAAGGCATTTATAAATCGGCGCATAAAGCGTCGCTGGCGGACATTATCGTGCTGGCCGGTGTGGTGGGCGTTGAGCAGGCGGCCAAAGCTGCTGGCGTAAACATCACCGTGCCGTTTACGCCGGGCCGGGTTGACGCGCGCCAGGATCAGACCGATATCGGGATGTTTACGCTGCTGCAGCCGGTTGCCGATGGTTTCCGTAACTACCGGGCGGCGATTGACGTATCAACTACCGAGTCGCTGCTGATTGATAAAGCGCAGCAGCTGACGCTGACCGCGCCAGAGATGACGGTGCTGCTGGGCGGGCTGCGCGTGCTGGGCGCTAACTTTGATGGCGGTAAGAGCGGTGTCTTTACCGACCGCGTAGGCGTACTCAGCACGGACTTTTTCGTCAATCTGCTGGATATGGGCACCCAGTGGAAAGCCACCGACGAGTCCAGTGAGCTGTTTGAAGGCCGCGACCGCGTGAGCGGGGACGTGAAATACCTGGCGAGCCGTGCCGACCTGGTGTTTGGTTCCAACTCCGTGCTGCGCGCCCTGGCGGAAGTGTATGCCAGCAGCGATGCCCACGAGAAGTTCGTGAAGGACTTTGTCGCGGCATGGGTGAAAGTGATGAACCTCGACCGGTTTGATCTGCTGTAAACCAGAAAATCCCCGCTGATGCGGGGATTTTTTTGCCTTTTGCCGGGTAGCGGCTTCGCCTTACCCGGCCTACGGATTTGTAGGCCCGCGCAAGCGCAGCGCCGCCGGGCAGGAAGGCTACTCCCACTCCTGCATAAAACGCTGACCGTACTGGTCGGCAACCACCAGTGCGGCATACACCTGATCCGGCGTTGCACCGCCCGGCATGTTATGGATGGTCTCATCTTTCGCGCACGACGCCGCTGCCACCAGACGCATTTTGGCAGGGATATTGGTGGTGATATCCAGCTGCGCAAGGGTAATGGGCAGCCCGACGCGGTGACATAACGCCGCCACGGTTTCGATCTCTTCCGCCGGGGCATTTTCCAGCACCAGTTGGGTCAGGGTGCCAAACGCCACTTTCTCGCCGTGGTAGTAATGATGGGCATCCGGTATCGCGGTCAGCCCGTTGTGAATGGCGTGCGCCGCTGCCAGCCCACCGCTTTCAAAACCGACGCCGCTGAGATAGGTGTTGGCTTCAATTACCCGCTCAAGGGCCGGGGTCACCACATGCTGCTCTGCTGCCAGCATCGCTTTTTCACCTTCTTCCACCAGCGTGTTGTAGCACAGCTCGGCCAGCGCCAGCGCGGCCTGGGTACATTTGCCGCCCGCCATGGTAGTCGCGCCGCTGCGTGAGCAGGCCCGGGCTTCAAACCAGGTCGCCAGCGCGTCGCCAATCCCGGCAGCCAGCAGGCGCGCAGGTGCGCCAGCCACCACTTTCGTATCCACAATCACCATGTTCGGGTTGTGCGGCAGCATCAGATAGCGATCGAATTCGCCGCTGTCGGTGTAGATAACGGAAAGCGCGCTGCAGGGCGCATCGGTAGAGGCAATGGTTGGCGCGATAGCGACCGGGACGTCCATAAAATGCGCCAGCGCTTTTGCGGTATCCAGCGTCTTACCGCCGCCAATCCCGAGGATCGCCTGGCAATCGGCGCCTTTGGCCAGCTCGTGCAGGCGGTCGATCTCGTTCTGCGAACATTCGCCACCGAAGGGCGCAATTTCGACATACAGCTCTGCCTGTTCGAAGCTTTTACGCAGCGTCTCTTCAGCAAATCCCAGCACAAATTTATCGCCCACCACCAGCCAGCGTGCCGCCAGCGGCTTAAGATAATCGCCGAGTCGGGTCAACACATCGGCACCCTGAATGTACTTACCGGGTGATTGAATAATACGGTCCATAACAGGTCTCCCTTAGAGGTTGAGGCTACCAAACGCGTTTTTCCAGTCCTGCTCAAACTTGTCGATGGCCGACGCTACCGCAGGCGTGTTAAGCATTTGCTGCGCGACATCGGTGGGCAGGGTGATCGCTTCACAGCCGGCGAGCAGGCAGTCCAGGGCCTGACGCGGGGTTTTGAAGCTGGCCGCCAGCACCATGCTCTCTGGCGCGTGCATTTCCAGCAGGCTTTGCAGCTCCTGCACCGTGCGGATCCCGTCGCCGCCCTGGGCATCCACGCGGTTGACGTACGGGGCGATGTATTTCGCACCGGCCAGCGCGGCCAGCAAACCCTGTGCTGCGCTGTAAACCGCGGTGCCGAGGGTGGTGATGCCCTCTTTTTTAAGGGTCTTGATGGCGACCAGGCCTTCTGCGGTAACCGGTACTTTAACCACGATGCCCGGGAAAGTGGCGCTCAGGCGTCGGGCTTCGGCAACCATCCCGTCGGCGTCACGGCTCATGGTCTGTGCAAACAGGGTGCCTTGCGGGCCAAGGATCTTCTGCAGGCGCGGGAGGACCTCCCACACGGATTCACCGCTGGCGGCAATAATGCTTGGATTGGTGGTTACGCCAGCAATGGGAAAGATGCGGGCAAGGCGTTCAACGTCCGCCACATTGGCGGTATCCAGATACAGTTCCATCACTCTTCCTCGTTTTACAGTTCTAATTCATGTTGCAGCAGGGTGGCAATGGCCCCCTCGGAGCTGGCGTTGACCAGCGCGCTGCGGAAATCTTCATGCATAATCCGACGCGCCAGGCGTGAGAAGATGCGCATATGCTGATCGCCTGCAGCATGCTTATTGAGCGTGAGCATAATGATGAATTGAGCTTCTTCATCGCCCCATGGCACCGGGGCGCTTAGCCGGGCGACGCTAATGGTCGACTGTTCTATATGTTCAGATTTGCTGTGCGGGATAGCGAAACTAAAGCCGAGGCCGGTAGAAAATACGGCTTCGCGCGCCCAGAGATCGGCTTCCAGCTTGCGGGGATAGCGGCAGCGTCCGGCAAGCAGGAGGTTGTCAGTCATGCCTTTCAGTACCTCTTCTTTACTGCGCCAGTCAGTATTCAGCGAAATACACGCAGGGGTCACCAGCGGGGTATCCTGTTGATTCATGCGGAACTGCGCCAGCAGATGTTCAACTTCCAACGAGGTGCGGCATTTCATCGCCTGGTTAAGCAGCTGTCGGCAGGCGCGGCTGTCCAGCTGAGCGAGGCGGGATTTGGTGGACGGGATCGCCGGTGAACCCATACTGATTTCATCCAGCCCCAGGCCGACAAGCAGCGGCAATACTGAGCCTTTCGCACCCAGTTCGCCGCACAGACCAATCCATTTTCCCTGACGGTGGACTGCCTGTACTGCGAAATCCAGCGCGCGTAAGAATGCCGGATTAAGACTGTTGTAATGACGAGTGACTTTAGCGTTATCGCGGTCCACGGCCAGCAGATATTGCGTCAGGTCGTTGCTGCCGATACTAAAGAAATCAATCTCTTCGCAGCACTGGTCGATAATGAACATCACTGACGGCACTTCCAACATGATGCCGAGCGGGATTTTTTCATCAAAGGGGATCTGTTCGCCGCGCAGCTGCTGTTTAGCTTCGGCGAGCTTTTCTTTGACCCATAGGATCTCCTCCATCGAGGAGATCATCGGGATCATGATCTTCAGGCTGCCGTGGGCTGAAGCGCGGAGGATCGCCCGCAGTTGGGTCGTGAAGAGTGCGGCGTACTCTTCGTAAATACGTACCGCACGATAGCCCAGGAACGGGTTGTTCTCCGCCGGGATATTCAGATAATCCACCGGCTTATCGCCGCCGATATCCATGGTGCGCACGATAATGCTGCGCTCGCCTGCGCTCTCCAGCGCCTGGCAAAAAATATTGTACAGCTCGTTTTCACCCGGTGCGCTGGCGCGGTCCATATACAGCATTTCGGTGCGGAACAAGCCGATGGCTTCGGCCCCGTTGCCAAAGGCTGTATGGGCTTCAATCGCATGAGCGATGTTGGCAGCCACTTCAATACGCAGGCCGTCAGCGCTTCTTGCTTGCTGATTCAGCCAGATACTCTGCTGCTTGCGCAGCGCCTGCTGAACGCGCTCTTCTTGTTGGTAGTAACGTACAACCGCTTCGCTGGCGTTGACCACTATCGCCCCGGCGTTACCGTCGATAAACACCGGCTGATTGCACCACTGAAGCAGATTCTCGCTTTCAACGCCCACCAGCGTCGGGATATTAAAGGAACGTGCAAGAATTACGGTATGCGAGGTTGTGCCGCCGCTTTTTAGCAGCAGTCCTTTTAGCAGCGTTTTATCGAGCTCAAGAAACTGGCCGGGAGTGAGATCGTCTGCAAGGCAAATGCTTGGCTGCGTCAGTTGGCCTGGTGCCGGAAAGCGCTGCTCGCCGTATATGTGCTGCAACAGCTGATAACATACATCGCGTACATCAAGCACGCGCTCCTGAAGATAGCTGCTGCTGGAACAGGAAAATTCGGCGCAAAAATGGCGGGCGGTTTCAACCACGGCCTGAGCGCAACTTAACCCTTTATTGACGCCTGCCAGAAGATGCTGGCGCAGCGAGGGGTCCGTCGCCAGCGAGCGATGCGCCTCCAGAATGGCGCTGGCGGTACTGTCGCTATCCAGCACGCGCAGCTCAATACTTTTGACCAGCAGCGTCAGGCCATTATCCAGCGCCGACTGCTCCTCTTCCTGAGTGCCCGCAGCAGGTAAATCGGTTAACGCATCGAGATCGAGAGAGTCCAGCCGTCTCAATGTTCCCTGAGCACTGCCGCTGCAGACCGCCAGCGCGCGAAATAGCGTTGGGTTGAGGCGCGTCAGGGATTCAGGAAGCGGGGCGAGATCGGTAGCGATGGCGGCCGTGAGCGGAGCATCACAGTGAGGAAATTCCTCTTTTAGCCACTTTTCAAGATGCTGATGCGCCTCCTGTTCATCTGCGCCAGTGATAATCAGGCGACAAACATCTCCTGCCAGCGTATCGGTGCCAATCAGCGCCAGTGCACTTTTGGCGCTCCCTTTTCGGCCGCTACGCAGGTTGTGCCACTCCATCTGTGACGTAAATGAATTACACAGCGTTTCAACGTGACTTGCTGGACGCGCATGAACGCCATTGGGCAAGTCGCAGGTAAATTCTACCACCAGAGCCATAACCACTCCTGAGAGCATGAGTCATACATGACCACCAGCATACGGGCGTCATGCGGATGCATGCCATGTGACAATTCTGCCAAAAACTGGACAAATGTAATGTCCGAAGGGAAGTGGGATCTCGCTCACAGCTCGCTTTTCATCAGGAGCACGTGAGAGGGGTATGAAATTACGAGGCGGATCGCATTTTTCTGTCTACATTACAAAAATCCAGTAAATGGTGTTTTTATCCACTGTCTGTGTCCTGTCGGATTGCCTATTGTTTGCCACAACATCTTTATGGATTTGGGCCAAACATAGCCCGGGAGCGACCGATGAAAGAACTGGTACAGATTCTTAAAAACACGCGACAGCATCTGATGACAGGGGTGTCGCATATGATCCCCTTTGTCGTGGCGGGCGGTATTTTGCTGGCGATATCAGTAATGCTCTATGGCAAGGGGGCGGTGCCGGATGCCGCGACCGATCCCAATCTGAAGAAACTGTTTGATATTGGCGTTGCCGGGCTCACGCTGATGGTGCCATTCCTGGCCGCCTACATCGGTTACTCCATCGCTGAGCGCGCTGCCCTGGCACCTTGCGCCATTGCCGCGTGGGTTGGCAACAGCTTCGGTGCCGGGTTCTTCGGCGCGATTATTGCCGGGGTTCTGGGCGGTATCGTCGTCTACTACCTGAAAAAGCTGCCCGTAGCGAAAGTTCTGCGCTCCGTCATGCCCATTTTCATCATCCCCATTATCGGCACCTTTATTACTGCAGGCATCATGATGTGGGGGTTGGGTGAGCCTATTGGCGCGCTTACTACCAGCTTAACCCAGTGGCTGCAGGGCATGCAGCAGGGGAGCATCGTTGTACTGGCGGTAATTATGGGGTTGATGCTGGCCTTTGATATGGGCGGGCCCATCAATAAAGTTGCCTATGCCTTCATGCTGATTTGTGTGGCGCAGGGCGTTTATACCGTCGTGGCGATTGCTGCGGTTGGCATCTGTGTGCCACCGCTGGGGTTGGGCCTGGCAACGCTGATTAACCGTAAAAATTTCACCGGCGAAGAACGTGAAGCCGGGAAAGCGGCTCTGGTGATGGGGTGTGTTGGCGTCACCGAAGGGGCGATTCCCTTCGCCGCTGCCGATCCCCTTCGGGTTATTCCCTCCATCATGCTGGGCTCCGTCTGTGGTGCCGTGACGGCGGCCGTGCTTGGGGCACAGTGTTACGCCGGGTGGGGCGGTCTGATAGTGCTGCCGGTTGTGGAAGGCAAACTGGGGTATATCGCGGCGATAGTGGTCGGTGCGGTGGTGACTGCCGTTAGCGTCAATGTGCTGAAGAGTCTGGCGCGTAAGAACACGACCCAGGTCGCGCAAAAAGAGGACGACCTGGATCTGGATTTTGAAATTAACTGAGTGAGGAAGAGAACATGGCCCGAATTGTTGCAGTAACCGCATGTCCGTCTGGCGTAGCGCATACCTACATGGCTGCGGAAGCGCTTGAAAGCGCAGCGAAAGCGAAAGGTTGGGAAGTCAAAGTCGAAACGCAGGGCTCGATTGGTCTGGAAAACGAGCTTACGTCTGCAGAGATAGCGGCAGCGGATATGGTCATTCTGACCAAAGACATCGGCATCAAATTTGAAGAGCGCTTCACCGGAAAGACCATTGTGCGCGTCAACATCAGCGACGCGGTAAAGCGCGCCGAAGCCATTATGAACAAAATTGATACGCATCTGGCGCAAACTGCCTGATCTCCACCCGCCCTGCCGGGCGGGGTTGTTTCACTTTACTGGAATGCCCTCATGACGAACCGTATCCAACGCCTGAAAGACGCGCTGTTTGCTAACCCGCGAGAAATCTCACTCGAACGTGCATTGCTTTACACCGCCAGCCATCAACAAACGGAGGGTGAACCAGTGATGATCCGTCGGGCGAAAGCGACGGCGTATATTCTTGACCACGTGGAAATCGCGATTCGTGATGAGGAGCTGATCGCCGGTAACCGTACGGTAAAACCGCGTGCGGGGATTATGTCACCGGAGATGGATCCCTACTGGCTGTTGAACGAGCTGGAACAGTTCCCTTCTCGTCCGCAGGACCGCTTTGAAATCAGCGAGCAAGATAAGCAAATCTATCGCGAGCGGCTTTATCCCTACTGGGAAAAGCGTTCGATGAAAGACTTCATCAACAGCCAGATAACCGATGAGGTAAAAACCGCCGTCGGTACGCAGATATTCAGCGTTAACCAGACGGATAAAGGCCAGGGGCATATCATCATCGACTACCCACGCTTGTTAAACAATGGGTTGGGCGCACTGGTGGCGCAGATGCATGAATACTGCGCGCGGGATCCTCATAACACGTTCTACCAGGCTGCTCTGTTGCTGCTTGAAGCTTCTCAGCGTCACATTCTGCGCTACGCGCGGCTGGCGGAACAGATGGCGCAAGATTGCCCTACTACCGAGAGGCGCCAGGAGCTACTGACTATCGCCAACATCTCCCGTCATAATGCGCAGCACAAGCCGCAAACCTTCTGGCAGGCGTGTCAGCTGTTCTGGTATATGAACGTTATTTTGCAGTATGAATCAAACGCCAGCTCACTCTCTATTGGCCGCTTTGACCAGTATATGCTGCCGTTCTATCAGGCCTCGCTGACCCAGGGCGAAAACGCGGCCTTTTTGAAGGAACTGCTGGAATCGCTCTGGATAAAATGCAACGACGTGGTGCTGCTACGTTCAACCAGCAGCGCCCGCTATTTCGCCGGGTTCCCGACCGGTTACACCGCACTGTTAGGCGGCTTGACCGAAAATGGCCGCAGCGCGGTGAATGTGCTGTCCTTCCTGTGTCTGGACGCCTACCAGAGCGTTCAGTTACCGCAACCCAATCTCGGTGTGCGCGTCAATGAGCTGATCGACAGACCCTTCCTGCTAAAAACGGCAGAGACTATCCGCCTCGGTACCGGCATCCCACAGATTTTTAACGATGAAGTGGTGGTGCCTGCGTTTCTAAATCGTGGTGTGTCGCTGGAAGACGCCCGGGATTACGCCGTTGTTGGCTGCGTTGAGCTTTCCATTCCGGGTAAAACCTACGGTTTGCACGATATCGCCATGTTTAACCTGCTGAAAGTAATGGAAATCGCCATGCAGGAGAACGAGGGTAATGCCGGGCTGAGCTATGAAGGACTGCTCGAGGATATCCGCAACAAAATAAACTATTACATCGCGCTGATGGTCGAGGGGAGCAATATCTGCGATATCGGCCATCGGGACTGGGCGCCGGTACCGCTGCTCTCCTCCTTTATCAGCGATTGCTTAGAGAAGGGGAAAGAGATCACCGACGGCGGTGCTCGCTACAATTTTTCCGGCGTGCAGGGAATAGGCATCGCCAACCTGAGTGACTCGCTATATGCGCTGAAAGGGATGGTCTTTGAGCAGCAACGCTTAAGCTTTGATGAACTATTAGCAGTACTGAAGGCTAATTTTGCCACCCCGGAGGGTGAAAAAATCCGGGCACGGCTGATCAACCGTTTCGATAAATATGGCAACGACATCGACGATGTTGACAACATCAGCGCGGAATTGCTGCGGCATTACTGCAAAGAGGTCGAAAAATATCGCAATCCGCGCGGTGGACAATTCACCCCTGGCTCGTACACGGTATCGGCGCACGTTCCGTTGGGTGCCGTGGTGGGAGCTACGCCTGATGGCCGTCTGGCAGGTGAGCAGCTTGCCGATGGCGGTCTCTCGCCTATGCTCGGACAGGATATGCAAGGGCCCACAGCGGTGCTGAAATCGGTAAGTAAGCTGGACAATTACCTCCTCTCCAATGGCACCTTGCTCAACGTAAAATTCACTCCGGCGACGCTGGAAGGCGATGCCGGGCTGCAAAAGCTAGCCGATTTCCTGCGCGCGTTTACCCAGCTCAAACTACAGCACGTTCAATTCAACGTGGTGAATGCCGATACGCTGCGCGAAGCCCAGCAGCGCCCACAGGATTTTGCCGGGTTGGTGGTCAGGGTTGCCGGATACAGCGCCTTCTTTGTCGAGTTGTCGAAGGAGATCCAGGATGACATCATCCGCCGCACCGCGCATCAGTTGTGAGGTTATTGATACGCGCGCTGATATCGCGCGCATCTTCAATATCCAGCGTTATTCCCTGAATGACGGGCACGGTATTCGTACAGTGGTTTTTTTTAAAGGATGTCCGCATACCTGCCCGTGGTGTGCCAATCCTGAATCAATGTCGTCAAAAATTGAAACTGTGCGCCGGGAAAGCAAATGTCTGCGCTGTGCCCCCTGCCTGCGTGATGCCGATGAATGCCCTTCAGGGGCCTTTGAGCGAATTGGCCGGGATGTGACGCTGAACGAACTGGAGCGTGAGGTAATGAAAGACGATGTTTTCTTTCGCTCCTCCGGTGGGGGTGTCACTCTTTCAGGCGGTGAAGTTCTGATGCAGGCACCTTTCGCCACGCGTCTGTTGCAGCGTTTGCGACGTTATGGCGTGTCTACCGCAATAGAGACCGCGGGTGATGCGCCGTTGTCGAGGCTGCTACCGCTGGCGCAGCAGTGTGATGAAGTGCTGTTCGACCTGAAAATAATGGAGCCAGAGCAGGCGCGGGCAATCGTGAATATGAATTTGCCCCGCGTGCTGGATAACCTGAGCCGTCTGGTGGCAGAAGGGATTAACGTCATCCCCCGCGTCCCGCTTATCCCGGGTTATACACTGCACCCTGCCAATATCACCCGCGTACTGGAATTTCTGATACCCTCAGGGATACAACAACTGCATTTACTGCCTTTTCATCAATATGGCGAACCAAAGTACCGGTTGCTTGGACATACGTGGACAATGAACCATATCGCCATGCCAGATGCTGATGAGATTGCCGCCGTACGCCTGCTGGCAGAACGGGCAGGGTTCCAGGTTATCGTGGGAGGTTAATGATGGCAGTGATGATGGGACGACAGCTGGTGGCGGTAACGGCCTGTGTCAGCGGCGTGGCGCACACCTATATGGCCGCCGAACGTCTGGAAAAACTTTGTCAGCAAGAGCATTGGGCCATTCGTATTGAAACCCAGGGGGCGTTAGGGATTGAATGCGCGCTGACGGAAGAGGATATACGCTGTGCCGATTTGGCGCTGTTAATCACCGATATCGAGCTGGCTGGCAGCGAACGTTTTAAACAATGCCGCTATGTTAAATGCGGTATTAATGCTTTCCTGCGTGACCCGCAAAAAGTGATGAGCGCGGTGCGAAAGTTATTATCCGCGCCTCAGCACACACAGCTTATTCTGACGTAACGGTCTTGCCGGTCAGCTGGCTGTGATACTGACGACGATACTCTGACGGGGAACGCTCCGTGTTCTTACGAAATAGCCGACAAAAATAGTTACTGTCGACAAATCCGCAGGCATGCGCCACCTCTTTTACTTTGAGATCATAGCCCTTAAGCAGCTGGCGAGCATGCTCAAGCCGGGTATGCGTCAGGTACTCATTAAAACCCACCGCGCCGGTTTTCTGGAAAAGATGTGACAGGTAGTTGGGCGAGATATAAAACGCCTGAGCCACCGATTCCCGTGTAAGCGGCAGGGCATAATGTTCATCAATATGGCCGCGAATAGCATCGAACAGCGCCTGGCTACGCGATGCGGTCTGGATCTGGCTGCCAAGCAGGTCGGTACAGTGGCTCAGCAGGCTGGCGACGATCAGACGCGCGGTCTGCTGCTCCTGAGGCTGCATTTGCATTTCATGCAGCGTTTGCAGCAAGAAGGAACCAATGCGCGGCCCGCGACGTGCGACGTGTTGCTTAGCCAAATTACGGTGCGCTACGCCGTCCCATTGCAGGAGACTAAATCCGAGCTGCTGTTTGCCGAACAGGATGCTCAACGTCGTTGCAGGCTGCTGCCAGCGAGGAAAATTCCAGCCGCCAGCCGGGACATACAGGATGTCGTACTGCTGTAACCCAGGAGCGACACTGTCCTCAACGACGCCCTTCAGGACGATCTCAAGACGTGGAAAATCAACCTGTAACGCCAGAGCAGGGGCCGGAGAAGGGGAGCTGGCAAAATGGACATGACGCAGCAACATTGGGCCGCCGATCAATTCTGCCAGGATTTGGCTGATATCGTATTGCATAGTGAGACTACCGAAATGTGCCGGGTGGCGCTAACGCTTACCCGGCCTACTTATCGTAGGCCCGTGCAAGCGCAGCGCCGCCGGGCATAAAGCCTTAACCGGTGTTACGCATCCCCGCCGCAACGCCCGCGATGGTGACCATCAGCGCTTGTTCCACGCGTGGATCCGGCTCCAGACCCTCTTCTTCCGCTTTACGCGAGCGGTGCAGCAGTTCTGCCTGCAGCACGTTCAGCGGGTCGGTGTAGATGTTACGCAGCTGGATGGACTCGGCAATCCACGGCAGATCGGCCATCAGATGGGAGTCGTTGGCAATATCCAGCACCACTTTGATGTCATCTTCCAGCAGCTCGCGCAGCTCGCTGCCCAGCGCCCACAGCTCCGGTTTCACCAGACGCTGATCGTAGTATTCCGCCAGCCACAGGTCGGCTTTCGAGAACACCATCTCCAGCATGCCGAGGCGGGTTGAGAAGAACGGCCAGTCGCGGCACATCGTTTCCAGTTCGTTCTGTTTGCCATCTTCCACCACTTTTTGCAGGGCGGCACCGGCACCCAGCCAGGCGGGCAGCATCAGGCGGTTCTGCGTCCAGGCGAAGATCCACGGGATAGCACGCAGAGATTCAACCCCGCCGGTCGGGCGACGTTTTGCCGGACGTGAACCCAGCGGCAGTTTACCCAGCTCCTGCTCCGGCGTGGCCGAGCGGAAGTAAGGCACGAAGTCTTTGTTTTCGCGCACATAGCCGCGATACATATCGCAGGAGATATCCGACAGCTCGTCCATGATATGACGCCAGTCGTCTTTTGGCTCCGGCGGCGGCAGCAGGTTCGCTTCCAGAATGGCGCTGGTATAAAGCGACAGGCTGCTTATGGTCACTTCCGGCAGACCGTACTTGAAGCGGATCATCTCGCCCTGTTCGGTGACACGCAGGCCGCCTTTCAGGCTGCCCGGCGGTTGAGAGAGCAGAGCCGCATGAGCAGGGGCACCGCCACGGCCAATCGAGCCGCCGCGACCGTGGAACAGGGTCAGTTCAATCCCGGCTTTTTCACAGGTTTTGATCAGTGCATCCTGGGCCTGATACTGCGCCCATGAGGCGGCCATCACGCCCGCATCTTTTGCGGAGTCGGAATAGCCAATCATGACCATCTGTTTGCCCTGAATAAAGCCGCGATACCAGTCGATATTTAGCAGCTGGGTCATCACGTCGTTGGCGTTATTCAGGTCGTCGAGTGTTTCAAACAGCGGCGCAACCGGCAGGGCGAAGGTGATACCCGCTTCTTTCAGCAGCAGATGAACCGCCAGCACGTCGGACGGGGTTTTCGCCATCGAGATCACATAGGCCGCCACCGATCCTTGCGGCGCATCGACGATCGCTTTGCAGGTGTCGAGCACTTCGCGGGTCTCTTCGCTTGGCGCCCAGCTCCGCGGCAGCAGCGGACGTTTGGAGTTCAGTTCGCGGATCAGGAAGGCCTGTTTGTCGGCTTCTGACCAGCTTTCGTAGTCGCCAATGCCGAGATAGCGGGTCAGTTCGCCCAGCGCCTCGGTGTGGCGGGTGCTCTCCTGACGCACATCGATACGCACCAGCGGTACGCCGAAGCACTTCACGCGGCGCAGGGTATCAAGCAGCTCGCCGTTGGCGATGATGCCCATCCCGCAGGCCTGCAGCGACTGATAACAGGCGTACAGCGGCTCCCACAGCTGCTCGTTCTGGCTCAGCAGACCGGCTGGTTTCGGCAGGCGCTGGCCCTTAAGGCGCGCTTCCAGCCAGGCCTGAGTTGCCAGCAGCTGGCTGCGCAGGTTTTTGAGCAGGAAGCGGTAAGGTTCGGTTGCCCCGGCTTCACCCACCAGCTCAAGCAGCTCTGGCGTGGCTTCGACCATGGACAGCTCTGAAATCAGAATCTGAATGTCTTTCAGGAACAGGTCGGTGGCTTTCCAGCGGCTCAGCAGCAGGACGTGACGGGTGATTTCGGCGGTAACGTTCGGGTTGCCGTCGCGGTCGCCGCCCATCCAGGAGGTGAAGCGCACCGGCACAAAATCCACCGGCAGGCGATAGCCGAGGTTCTCTTCCAGCTGTTCATTCAGCTCACGCAGGTAGTTAGGTACCCCTTCCCACAGGCTGTTTTCCACCACCGCAAAGCCCCACTTGGCTTCATCAACCGGGCTTGGGCGGTGCTTACGAATCTCATCGGTATGCCAGGACTGGGCAATCAGCTGGCGCAGGCGGCGCATCAGCTGGTTACGTTCGTAGTCAGCAATCTCTTTGTTATCCAGCTGCTTGAGGCAGTTGTTCACTTCACCCATTTTGTGGATCAGGGTGCGGCGGGTGATCTCGGTCGGGTGGGCGGTTAACACCAGCTCCAGTGACAGAGACTCGACGGCCTTTTTGATGGTCGCTTCGTTGAGGTCGGGTTGGTCCTTGAGTTTTCTGAGCGTGCGGGCAATCACTTCCGGGTTGCTGGCCCCTTCGCCATTCGGCGAAATGCTGTGGTACTGTTCGGCGGTGTTCGCCAGGTTAAGGAACTGGCTGAAGGCACGGGCAACAGGCAGCAGCTCGTCGTTGGAGAGGTTCTGCAGCGTGGTGAGCAGCTCCTGACGATTGGCTTCGTTACCGGCACGGGAAGATTTAGACAGTTTACGGATTGTTTCAACGCGATCGAGAATGTTCTCGCCCAACGCATCCTTGATGGTATCTCCCAGCACCTTGCCGAGCATACTGACATTACTACGCAACGCGGAATATTGTTCGTTCATAAAAACCCAGTCACCCCATCATTTTTGTTTATGCCCAGCCAGACTTCTAACGGACATTATTTTGTCATCTCCCTTTATAAAGCCACGTAAAACCCCCGTCGTCAATTGCTGCGAAAACGGTTCAGCAAACGAAAAAATGCGGGCAATTTACGAAATTTAATTGGCTTTGCGTCAGATAAGAGATGCTTATGAGAATGTGACGGGGATCATGAGATTTTTCCCCTCTCGTGAGAGAGGGGGACAGTCATTAATGCCAGCAGAAGTGATGCACAACCTGAGTAATTAACTCACGGGTCGGTTTGATAAAGCGCGTTTCAAGGTACTCATCCGGCTGGTGGGCCTGGTTGATGGAGCCCGGTCCAAGGACCAGCGTTGGACACAGAGTCTGAATAAACGGTGCTTCGGTGCAGTAGTTCACCACGTCGGTTTTCTCGCCGAGCAGTTTTTCCACCACTTCGACCAGTTGGTGGTCCGGTGGGCACTCGTAACCCGGGATCGGCGGATGCAGTTCTGAGACCGTCAGGCGGCCCGGCCAGCGTTCGCTCACCGGGGCCAGGGCTTCATTCAGCAGGCCGTCGAGATCGCTCAGCGTCATGCCCGGCAGCGGACGGATATCCATATGCAGTTCGCAGCAGGCGCAGATGCGGTTGGAGGCATCGCCGCCGTGCAGGCTGCCGAGGTTCAGGGTTGGATACGGCACGGTGAACGCGTCGTAGTGATAACGCTCTTTCAGGTCGTCACGCAGGGTCATGATGCGGCCAATGGCATCGTGCATCAGCTCGATAGCGTTTACGCCACGCGCCGGATCGCTGGAGTGGCCGGACTGGCCCAGCACGCGCACCGCCGTGGAGATATGGCCTTTATGCGCACGGATTGGCTGCAACGACGTTGGCTCGCCGATGATGGCGCAATCCGGGCGAATCGAGGTGTTTTCAGAGAAGTAGCGCGCGCCCGCCATGCTGGTCTCTTCATCGGCGGTCGCCAGGATGTAGAGCGGCTTTTTCAACGTTTTTACGTCGACGTCACGCAGCGCATCGAGGATAAAGGCGAAGAAGCCTTTCATGTCGGCGGTGCCCAGCCCGTAGAGCTTGTTATCGTGCTCGGTCAGGGTGAAGGGATCGCGCGTCCAGCGGCCATCGTCAAACGGCACGGTATCGGTGTGTCCCGCCAGCAGCAGCCCGCCCGCACCCTGTCCGGTACTGGCGAGCAGGTTAAATTTATTACGGGTTCCCGGTACCGGCTGAACCTCCACCTTAAACCCGAGATCGCTGAACCACCCCGCCAGCAGATTGATTAAAGTCTCATTACTCTGATCCAGCGCTTCTTCCGTTGCGCTAATGGACGGCGTGGCAATCAGGGCGCGGTAGATCTCGATAAATGGCGGTAAATTCATTTTCATTGTTGACACACCTTAGGTCGTGATAGTATCAATATTCATGCAATAAATGTGAATAAAAATACATTAACGTTGAGCATAAAGGAACCCGATGTTGAATACGCTGATTGTAGGCGCTAGCGGTTATGCGGGCGCAGAGCTTGTAAGCTACGTGAATCGCCATCCTCATATGACCATAACCGCTTTGACTGTCTCAGCGCAAAGCAATGATGCAGGAAAGTTAATTTCCGATTTACATCCGCAACTTAAAGGGATTGTCGATCTGCCGTTGCAGCCAATGTCGGATATCAGCGAGTTTACCGACGGCGTGGACGTGGTGTTTTTAGCCACCGCGCATGAAGTCAGCCACGACCTGGCGCCGCTGTTCCTGGCCGCCGGCTGCGTGGTGTTCGATCTCTCCGGCGCGTTCCGTGTGAACGACGCCGCGTTCTATGAAAAATACTATGGCTTCACCCATCAGCACCCGGATCTGCTTGAAAAAGCGGTGTATGGCCTGGCGGAGTGGAGCGCAGATGCCCTGAAAGAAGCGAATCTGATTGCCGTACCGGGTTGCTACCCGACGGCGGCGCAGCTCTCTCTTAAACCGCTGATCGACGCGGGTCTGCTGGATCTGAACCAGTGGCCGGTGATCAACGCCACCAGCGGCGTGAGCGGCGCAGGGCGCAAAGCGGCGATCTCCAATAGCTTCTGTGAAGTGAGCCTGCAGCCGTATGGCGTGTTCAATCACCGTCATCACCCGGAAATCACCACCCATCTCGGGGCGGAGGTCATCTTTACGCCGCATCTGGGCAGCTTCCCGCGCGGGATCCTCGAAACCATTACCTGCCGCCTGAAACCAGGCGTGACCAAAGACCAGGTAAATGAAGTCTTTACCCAGGCCTATGCGGATAAACCGCTGGTGCGTCTGTATGACAAAGGCGTACCGGCGCTGAAAAACGTGGTCGGCCTGCCGTTCTGCGATATCGGCTTTGCCGTGCAGGGCGAGCACCTGATTGTGGTGGCCGCAGAAGATAACTTACTCAAAGGCGCAGCCGCCCAGGCCATGCAGTGCGCAAATATTCGTTTTGGCTATGCTGAAACGCAGTCTCTTATTTAAGGTGTGATGATGAACCCATTAATTATCAAGCTTGGTGGCGTACTGCTGGACAGCGAAGAGGCGCTGGAGCGTCTGTTTACCGCGCTGGTGAACTATCGCGAATCCCATCAACGCCCGCTGGTGATTGTTCACGGCGGCGGCTGTGTGGTCGATGAGTTAATGAAAGGCCTGAACCTGCCGGTGAAAAAGAAGAACGGCCTGCGCGTCACGCCGGCTGACCAGATCGACATTATTACCGGCGCACTGGCGGGCACCGCTAACAAAACCCTGCTGTCCTGGGCGAAGAAACACCATATCGCCTCCGTTGGCCTCTATCTGGGCGATGGCGACAGCGTAAAAGTGACCCAGCTCGACGAAGAGCTCGGCCACGTTGGGCTGGCGCAGCCGGGTTCGCCGCAGCTGATTAACACGCTGCTGGCAGGCGGTTTCCTGCCGGTGGTCAGCTCTATCGGTGTCACCGAAGAGGGCGCGCTGATGAACGTCAACGCTGACCAGGCGGCGACGGCCCTGGCGGCGACGCTGGGCGCAGACCTGATCCTGCTCTCTGACGTGAGCGGCATTCTGGACGGTAAAGGCCAGCGCATTGCGGAAATGACCGCCGCCAAAGCTGAGCAGCTGATCGAGCAGGGCATTATTACCGACGGCATGATTGTGAAGGTGAATGCGGCGCTGGATGCCGCCCGTACGCTCGGTCGTCCGGTGGATATCGCCTCATGGCGTCACGCGGAGCAACTTCCGGCGCTGTTCAACGGCACGCCGATCGGCACGCGTATTCTGGCTTAATCAATTTATTGTTTTGTAGGCCCGGTAAGCGAAGCGCCACCGGGCAATGAAATTCAAAGATATAAAGGAAGCATGTTATGGCACTTTGGGGTGGGCGTTTTACACAGGCAGCAGATCAACGGTTCAAACAGTTCAACGACTCTTTGCGCTTCGACTACCGCCTGGCCGAACAGGATATCGTCGGCTCTGTGGCCTGGTCCAAAGCGCTGGTCACCGTGGGCGTGCTGACCGCAGACGAACAGCTGCAGCTGGAAGAGGCGCTGAACAACCTGCTGGAAGAGGTGCGTCTGAACCCGCAGCAGATCCTCGAGAGCGACGCTGAAGATATTCACAGCTGGGTGGAGGGCAAGCTGATCGACAAAGTCGGCCAGCTGGGTAAAAAACTGCACACCGGCCGGAGCCGTAACGACCAGGTCGCCACCGACCTGAAGCTGTGGTGTAAAGATACCGTGGTGGAACTGCTGGCGGCGAACCGTCAGCTGCAGAGCGCGCTGGTGGAAACCGCGCAAAACAATCAGGATGCGGTGATGCCGGGTTATACCCACCTGCAGCGCGCGCAGCCTGTTACCTTTGCCCACTGGTCACTGGCCTACGTTGAGATGCTGGCGCGTGACGAGAGCCGTCTGCAGGATACCCTGAAGCGTCTGGACGTGAGCCCGCTGGGCAGCGGCGCGCTGGCCGGCACCGCCTATGAAATCGACCGTGAACAGCTGGCCGGCTGGCTGGGCTTTGCCTCCGCCACCCGTAACAGCCTGGACAGCGTCTCCGACCGTGACCACGTGCTGGAGCTGCTCTCCAATGCCTCTATCGGGATGGTGCACCTGTCGCGCTTTGCTGAAGACCTGATCTTCTTCAACTCTGGCGAAGCCGGTTTTGTAGAGCTGTCTGACCGTGTGACCTCCGGCTCTTCCCTGATGCCGCAGAAGAAAAACCCGGATGCGCTCGAGCTGATCCGCGGCAAGTGTGGCCGCGTACAGGGTGCGCTGACCGGCATGATGATGACCCTGAAAGGGCTGCCGCTGGCCTACAACAAAGATATGCAGGAAGACAAAGAAGGGCTGTTCGACGCGCTCGACACCTGGCTGGACTGTCTGCATATGGCGGCGCTGGTGCTGGACGGCATTCAGGTGAAACGCCCGCGTTGCCAGGAAGCGGCCCAGCAGGGCTATGCGAACTCCACCGAGCTGGCGGATTATCTGGTCGCCAAAGGCGTGCCGTTCCGTGAAGCGCACCATATTGTTGGTGAGGCGGTAGTGGAGGCCATTCGTCAGGGTAAACCGCTGGAAGATTTGCCTCTGACCGACCTGCAGAAATTCAGCAGCGTGATTGGCGAGGATGTCTATCCGATCCTGGCGCTGCAGTCCTGCCTGGACAAGCGTGCAGCGAAAGGCGGCGTGTCGCCGAAGCAGGTGGCGCAGGCGATTGCGGATGCGAAAAACCGCTTGGTTTGATTTGTGCGGGCTGGTGCCCTCACCCCGGCCCTCTCCCACAGGGAGAGGGAGCAACCACTAAAAATGGCAACTTCGGTTGCCATTTTGCTTTTATCCCGGGCTTTTTTTTACGCAAAAAAAAGCGGACCACGGGGTCCGCAAAAGTTCACGTTGGCTTTAGTTGTTCGAGCTTTGAGAGAAACTCGTAAGACGGGACAGGACTTCAAGGGTAATCGGTGCCGCCTCGTCTCTGTGATGCATTATTCAACAGAACGCTTGATAGGGATAATCGTTCGTTGCTATGCTATCTATCGCCATGAACTATCGTGGCGACGGAGGATGAATAATGAATATTCGTGATCTTGAATACCTGGTCGCATTAGCTGAACACCGCCATTTCCGCCGCGCGGCAGATTCCTGCCACGTCAGTCAGCCGACGCTGAGCGGTCAGATCCGCAAGCTGGAAGATGAGCTGGGCGTGATGCTGCTGGAGCGCACCAGTCGTAAAGTGCTGTTCACCCAGGCAGGTCTTCTGCTGGTGGATCAGGCGCGCACCGTGCTGCGCGAGGTCAAAGTGCTCAAGGAAATGGCAAGCCAGCAGGGGGAGACCATGTCCGGCCCGCTGCATATTGGCCTGATCCCAACCGTTGGCCCGTACCTGCTGCCGCAGATCATTCCGATGCTGCATCAGACCTTCCCGAAACTCGAAATGTACCTGCACGAAGCGCAAACCCATCAGCTGCTGGCGCAGTTAGATAGCGGCAAGCTCGACTGCGCCATTCTGGCGCTGGTCAAAGAGAGTGAAGCCTTTATCGAAGTGCCGCTGTTTGATGAGCCGATGATGCTGGCGATCTACGAGGATCACCCGTGGGCGAACCGCGATCGCGTGCCGATGGCCGATCTGGCCGGTGAAAAGCTGCTGATGCTGGAAGATGGTCACTGCCTGCGCGATCAGGCGATGGGCTTCTGCTTCGAAGCGGGTGCCGATGAAGATACCCACTTCCGTGCAACCAGCCTGGAAACGCTGCGCAACATGGTAGCGGCAGGAAGTGGTATTACGCTGTTACCCGCGCTGTCAGTCCCGCCAGAGCGTCGCCGTGACGGGGTGGTCTATCTGCCGTGTATCAAGCCGGAGCCGCGCCGTACCATTGGTCTGGTCTATCGTCCGGGGTCGCCGCTGCGCAGCCGCTATGAGCAGCTGGCAGAGGCCATCCGCAGTTCGATGGATGGCCGTTTCGACAGTGCGTTAAAACAGGCGGTTTAAGCCGTTCAGCGCCGCTACCCGATAGGCTTCTGCCATGGTCGGGTAGTTAAAGGTGGTGTTAACAAAGTATTCGATAGTGTTACCGCCACCTTTTTGCTCCATGATCGCCTGGCCGATGTGAATGATTTCCGCCGCACGCTCACCGAAGCAGTGAATGCCAAGGATCTCTTTCGTTTCGCGATGGAACAGAATCTTCAGCGTACCCACGCTCATCCCGACGATTTGCGCCCGCGCCAGATGTTTAAACTGGGCACGACCCACCTCGTAAGGCACCTTCATGGCCGTCAGCTGCTGCTCGGTTTTCCCGACGGAGCTAATTTCCGGGATGGTGTAAATGCCGGTCGGGATATCTTCAATCAGATGTGCCGTCGCTTCACCTTTCACCAGCGCCTGAGCCGCAATGCGCCCCTGGTCATACGCCGCTGAGGCCAGGCTCGGATAACCAATCACGTCACCCACGGCATAGATATGCGGCAGGGCGGTCTGGTACATGCTGTTGACCTTGAGCTGTCCACGGCTGTCGGTGGTCAGGCCAATATTTTCCAGCGCCAGCGAATCGGTGTTACCGGTACGGCCGTTGGCATACAGCAGGCAGTCGGCTTTCAGCTTTTTGCCGGACTTCAGGTGCATGATCACGCCATCATCGCAGGGTTCGATCTTCTCGTACTCTTCGTTGTGACGAATTACCACGCCGCTGTTCCAGAAGTGATACGAGAGCGAGTCGGACATCTCCTGATCGAGGAACGCCAGCAGACGGTCACGGGTGTTGATCAGGTCAACTTTGACGTTCATGCCGCGGAAGATGGAGGCATATTCACAGCCGATCACCCCGGCGCCGTAGATCAGCACGTGGCGTGGCTCATGGTGCAGGCTCAGAATGGAGTCGCTGTCGTAGACGCGCGGATGGGAGAAATCCACATCGGCCGGACGGTACGGGCGCGAGCCACAGGCAATGACAAATTTTTCGGCAGTGATGGTCTCGACGGAACCGTCATGACACTCCAGCGCCAGCGTATGCTCATCAACGAAATGCGCGCTGCCCTGCAGAATTTCGCAGTGGTTGCGCTCATAAAAACCCTGGCGCATCCGCGTCTGCTGATTAATCACGGTATCGGCGTGATTCAGGATATCGGCAAATGAAGAACGGAGGAGGCGGGAGTGATCGCTGTAAAGAGGGTTCTGGTTGAATTCAATAATGCGGCTGACGGCGTGGCGGAGGGCTTTGGATGGGATAGTGCCCCAGTGGGTACAGCCGCCGCCAACGTTATGGTAGCGCTCAATAACCGCTACTCTGGCTCCTTGCTTAACCAGTCCCATAGCAGCGCCTTCGCCGCCGGGGCCGGAACCAATAACTATTGCGTCGTAATCGTAGGAATGTGACATGGTAAGGCTTACCTGTTCTTATACATAAAAGCAACAGAATAGTAACATCATTGGCGGGATAACCCAATTATCGTTGTGCTCTTTTCGCGTGGTGGAGCACAAACAACAGGGAAACCTTCATTCTGTAAGCCAGGTAAACAGATTAATTTTATTCTCTGGTATAGTGCCAGCGGGCCTTTGGAAGGATTCAACTATCGTGATGGGCGTAAGAGCACAACAAAAAGAGAAAACCCGGCGTTCGCTGGTAGAAGCCGCATTCAGCCAGCTGAGTGCCGAGCGAAGTTTTGCCAGTCTGAGCCTGCGCGAAGTCGCACGCGAAGCCGGGATTGCGCCTACCTCGTTCTACCGTCACTTCCGTGACGTAGATGAACTGGGTCTGACCATGGTGGATGAGAGCGGGCTGATGCTCCGCCAGCTGATGCGCCAGGCGCGCCAGCGTATCGCCAAAGGGGGCAGCGTGATCCGCACCTCCGTTTCCACCTTTATGGAGTTTATCGGCAACAACCCTAACGCGTTTCGTTTACTGTTGCGGGAACGCTCGGGGACCTCGGCCGCGTTTCGTGCCGCCGTGGCGCGTGAGATTCAGCATTTTATTGCGGAACTTGCCGACTATCTTGAACTCGAAAACCATATGCCGCGCGCCTTCACTGAAGCGCAGGCCGAGGCGATGGTGACAATAGTCTTCAGTGCGGGCGCCGAAGCACTGGATGTAAGCGTTGAACAACGCAAGCAACTCGAAGAGCGACTGGTATTGCAACTGCGGATGATCTCTAAAGGAGCGTATTACTGGTATCGCCGTGAACAAGAAAAACTGGCGCATCAATCCGATGAGTGAAAGGTGAGTAATGAAACAGACAGGACAGGATAAAGGAACATTGTTGCTGGCATTGATCGCTGGCTTATCCATTAACGGGACTTTTGCAGCGATTTTTAGCTCCATTGTACCGTTTTCGGTTTTCCCGATGATCTCTCTGGTGCTGACGGTGTACTGTCTGCATCAGCGTTATCAGAATCGCACCATGCCGGTGGGGTTACCGGCATTGTCGGCGGCGTTCTTTGTGCTGGGTGTCCTGCTGTATAGCACCGTAGTGCGTGCAGAGTACCCGGACATTGGTTCTAACTTCCTGCCTGCGGTACTGTCGGTAGCGCTGGTCTTCTGGATTGGCTTTAAAATGCGTAACCGTAAGCAGCAGCTGCCAGAGTAAGATGTTATAGGCCGGGTAAGCGCAGCGCCACCCGGCAATAACGGTTTACCGGGCCGTCAGTAACACCCCGCACTCCATGTGGTGCGTATACGGGAACTGATCGAACAATGCCAGACGTTCAACCTTGTGCGTCTGGCTTAATGTTTCCAGGTTCTTGCATAAGGTTTCCGGGTTGCAGGAGATATACAGAATTCGCGGGTACGCCTGCACCATCTTCTCGGTTTCGCTGTCCAGCCCGCTGCGCGGTGGATCGACAAAAATCGTCTCACACTGGTAGCTCTTCAGATCAATCCCCTGCAGACGGTTAAATTCCCGCACGCCGTTCATCGCCTGAGTAAACTCTTCCGCCGACATGCGAATGATCTGCACATTATCAATGTGGTTCGCCGCGATGTTGTACTGTGCGGAAGCGACCGACGGTTTGGCGATTTCGGTGGCCAGTACGCGATTGAAGTTACGCGCCAGCGCCAGCGAGAAGTTGCCGTTACCGCAGTACAGCTCCAGCAGATCCCCGGTTGAGCCTTCGGTAGCATGCAGCGCCCACTCCAGCATTTGCACGTTCATTGCCGCGTTCGGCTGAGTAAAGCTGTTCTCAACCTGGCGATAAATCATCTCTTTGCCCGCCACCGGCAGGCGTTCGTCGATGAAATCCTGATCCAGCGCGATTTTGGTTTTTGTCGCGCGGCCAATCAGATGCACGTTGATGTTCTGCGCGCGCAGCGCATCACGCAGGGCTTCTGCGGCCTGGCGCCACTCATCATTCAGCGCTTTATGGTACAGCAGGGAGACGATGGCCTGATTGCTTTGGGTGGTCAGGTAGTCAATCTGGAACAGCTTATGGCGCAGCAGCGGATTATTGCGCACGCCGTCCATCATCAGGGTCATCAACTGGTTAATCAGCTCGCTCGCCGCCGGGAAGCTATCCACGCGGATCCGGCTTTTGGTCTGCTGATCGAAAATGATGTGATACAGGTCGTCGCCGTCATGCCAGATGCGGAATTCGGCACGCATACGGTAATGGCTGACTGGGGAGCGGAACACCTCAGGCGCAGGCGCAGCAAAAGGCGTCATCATACTTTGCAGACGGACGACTTTCTCTGCCAGTTGCGCGTCGTACTGTTCTGTCGGGAGGTGTTCGGGGGTCATGATGCTTCCTGATTGATGATGAATTACGCGGGGATTGTAGGGATTGTGCAGGGGATGTCCAGCCTTAATGGTTAACGGCTGTCTGGACATCTATACGTATCTAAATGTAGCATTATGTTTCCGGTCTCTTGTGAGTGAAAAGGGAATCCAGTGCAAATCTGGAGCTGACGCGCAGCGGTAAAGACTGGCGGGATGAGCGCTGTAGACACTGCTTTAAATCCACAAAATCATTCAAGTTGCATCAAGGCGGCAAGCGAGCAAATCCCCAGGAGCATAGAAACTATGTGGCTGGGGTGAGCGAGTGCAGCCAACACAGAGGCAGCTTGAAGGATGACGTGGGCGGGAAGTCTTCATCCACCTAACGCCACCTAGCCCGAAGACCTGCCGGGATCACGTCGCATTTGGTTTCATCATCGCGTGCTATGGGTGAGGCCTGCGGCATCCTTCTTATATTGTGGATGCTTTAACAATGATTAAAAAAGTATCGCTGTTGACGGCGCTTTCCGTCACGGCATTTTCGGGCTGGGCGCAGGATGGCGCAGACTCGTTGGTGGTGACGGCAAACCGTGTTGCACAACCTGCTAATACCGTTCTGGCCCCCAGCTCCGTTGTTACGCGGGAAGATATTGAGCGCTGGCAGGCAAAAAGCGTCGTTGAGGTCATGTCACGCTTACCGGGTGTGGATATTGCCCAGAGCGGCGGCATGGGTGCCAACTCCTCTACCTTTATCCGCGGGACGGAATCCCGCCATGTGCTGGTGCTGATCGACGGCATTCCACTGAATAACGCCGGGATCAGTAACTCACCTGACCTCAGCCAAATCCCCGTTTCGCTCATCCAGCGTGTCGAATACATTCGCGGCCCGCGCTCGGCTCTGTATGGTTCGGATGCAATTGGCGGCGTGATCAACATCATTACGGGTCGCGACAAGCCAGGGGCGGAAATTACCGCCAGCGTCGGCTCGAAAGGGTATCAATCCTATGATGGTGCGTTCCAGCAGGTGCTGGATAAAACCAAAATCACGATGGGCGGTAACTATACCTACACCCGCGGCTTTGATATCGATGCGGCCGATGCGCCACGCCAGCCCGATCGCGACGGCTTTATGAGTAAGTCGCTGTTTGGCTCGGTTGAGCAGCAGATCACCGACAACCTGAGCGGTTTCGTGCGTGGCCTCGGCTATGACAACCGCACCGCGTATGACGGCTATGAGCATTATGACGATAGCTTTATGGTTGATGGACTGCCGGACACCCGTCAGCTTTACAGCCAGAACTGGGACACCGGCCTGCGCTATAACCAGGGGATCTATCAGACGCAGCTGGTAGCCGGTTACGGTCGCAGTAAAGACCAGAACTACGATCCGAGCAAAGGCCGTTATGCTTCGTCCGCTACCATGGATGACGTTAAGCAGTACACCACCCAGTGGATGAACACCGTCACGGTTGGTCACGGCAATATCGGTGCCGGGCTGGACTGGCAGAAGCAAAAAACCCAGGCGGGAACGGGTTATCTGGATAAAGGCTACGAGCAGCGCAACACCGGCGTATTCCTGTCTGCCATGCAGCAGTTCGATAGCGTCACCCTGGAAGCCGCGGCACGTAATGACGATAACTCTAACTTTGGTAACCATAGCACCTGGCAGACCAGCGCCGGCTGGGAGTTTATCGACGGTTACCGGATCATCGGTTCCTACGGCACGGCCTATAAAGCGCCGACCATGAGCCAGATCCACAGTGCGGACTATGGCAACCCGGACCTGAAGCCGGAAGAGAGCAAGCAGTGGGAAGGCGGTTTTGAGGGGCTGACCGGGCCGGTAACCTGGCGTGTATCCGGTTATCGCAACGATATCGACAACCTGATCAGCAGCGACCCGCGTACGTACCGCTATTACAATGTGAATAAAGCGCGTATTAAAGGTATCGAAGCCACGGCGCAGTTTGATACTGGCCAGGTAGGGCATCAGATTTCCTACGACTACGTTGATCCGCGTAATGCCAAAACCAACGAAGTGCTTGCCCGCCGTTCGAAGCAGCAGGTGAAGTACCAGTTGGATACGCAGGTGTGGGATCTCGACTGGAACCTGGCCTACCGCTACCTGGGTACCCGTTATGATGATGATTTCAGCTCATACCCGTCTCGCAGAGTGAAAATGGGCGGTGTAAGCCTGTGGGATCTCGCCGTTTCATATCCTGTCACCTCTCACCTTACAGTTCGTGGTAAAATCGCCAACCTGTTCGATAAAGACTACGAGACAGTTTATGGCTACGAAACTGCAGGACGGGAATACACCTTGTCTGGCAGCTACACCTTCTGACCCACGTCCCACCGTCCTGGTGTTTGACTCCGGTGTCGGTGGGCTTTCAGTCTATGATGAGATTCGGCATCTCCTGCCGGATCTTCATTACATCTATGCATTCGATAACGTGGCTTTTCCGTATGGGGAAAAGAGCGAAGAGTTTATTGTCGAACGCGTCGTTGAGATCGTTACTGCGGTGCAACAGCATTACCCTCTTGCACTGGCGGTGATTGCCTGTAATACGGCGAGTACGGTTTCCCTTCCAGCCTTACGCGAAAAGTTTCCGTTCCCGGTTGTCGGCGTGGTGCCGGCGATTAAACCTGCGGCGCGCCTGACGGCGAATGGCGTGGTGGGACTGCTGGCAACGCGCGGTACGGTTAAGCGTCCTTATACGCGCGAACTGATCGAGCGCTTTGCCAATGAGTGTCAGATCGCGATGTTAGGTTCTGCCGAGCTGGTGGAGATGGCCGAAGCGAAACTGCACGGTCAACCGGTACCACTGGAAGAGCTGCGTCGTATTCTGCGTCCGTGGCTGCGTATGGCGGAGCCGCCAGATACCGTTGTGCTGGGCTGCACGCACTTCCCTTTATTACAGGAGGAGCTGCTTGCCGTACTGCCGGAAGGCACCCGGCTGGTGGATTCGGGCGCGGCTATTGCCCGTCGCACTGCCTGGCTACTTGAACATGAAGCGCCAAATGCAAAATCTGTCGATGCCAACATCGCTTATTGCATGGCCTTGACCGATGAAACTGAGCAACTTTTACCCGTTTTGCAGCGTTACGGCTTCGAAACGCTCGAAAAACTAGCGCTGTAGCACGTTTTTGAGCAAAAAAAAGACGGTTGAAAGATTTTTTTAAATTAGCTCTTGTCACCGCCGGAGAACTCCCTATAATGCGCCTCCACTGACACGGAACAACGG
>NZ_DAIQCE010000013.1:0-112339 GCF_036780805.1 Leclercia sp.
CGACCTTGCCAAGGTCGGGGTCGCGAGTTCGAGTCTCGTTTCCCGCTCCAAATTTTTTCTCCTCCTCCAGATATCCACCGCGGAAAGCCCCGCCGGGGATGATTTGTTTCATTTCTGACAAACTCTTCTTAACAGACTTATCCACAGCTTTGTCTTTTTTCAGCGAAAAGCCAAATACTTCGCCTGATGAATAGTAACTTTATAATCTGTTGAAAATAATAAAGAAAATTTCATTTCAAAATGTTAAGTCGATCACTTGACCTGTAGCCGGGCCCAGAGTACTTCTGACTTTTGAATTTTATTCACAGCCTGTGGAAACATCATGCATCGCGTGGCAGCCCTTTTTCGACCACCCGTACCAGCCTGATTTTCTGCGGTAATTGCACCTCTACCACGCAGGCATTTCGTTTGGCGATTTGCTGCGCAACCGCCCACTCTATGTGTTCATCAAGAAGTGGGTGCTCACCTCTGCGACTTTCCAGCGCCTGAAGATTGGCCTCGTCCCAGGGGGCATTTCCCAGCGCGACCGCGATATTTCGCAGCCAGCGCAGATGCCCGATGCGGCGAATCGCCGAACCTTCCGTTACTTTCAAAAACCAGGCTTCGCTCCAGGCAAACAGCTCAATGAGCGGCGGGGCGTGCAGGGCTTTACGCGGGCTGAAGTCGTCCTCTTCCGTTAACTGTGAATAACGGTTCCACGGGCAGATCAGCTGACAATCATCGCAGCCATAAATGCGATTGCCGATTAACGGCCGAAACTCTTCCGGGATCGCCCCTTCAAGTTCGATGGTCAGATAGGAGATGCAGCGGCGGGCATCGACGGTGTAAGGCTCCACGATGGCCCCGGTAGGGCAGATGGTCATGCAGGCCACACAGCGCCCACAGCCGTCCTCGACCGGTTTATCCACCGGCAGGGGGAGATCGATCAGCAGTTCACCGAGAAAGAAGAAAGAGCCGGCGTCGCGGCTGAGGATAAGTGAGTGCTTACCTGTCCAGCCAAGCCCGGCTTTTTCAGCCAGCGGGCGCTCAAGTACAGGCGCAGAATCGACAAAGGGTCTAAAATTCAGCGTGGCGCATTGCTGCTGGATCATTTCCCCAAGCTTTTTGAGCCGGTTACGCAACAGCTTATGATAATCACGCCCCAGGGCATAACGGCTGACATATCCCAGCGTGGGGTCTTTCAGCGTACTGGCAAAGGCGGCCCGGGCGGGAAGGTAGTTCATACGCACGCTGATCACGCGCAGGGTCCCTGGCAACAGTTCATGCGGGCGGGCGCGCATCATGCCGTGACGCGCCATCCACTCCATCTCGCCGTGGTATTGATTATCCAGCCATGCCTGGAGCTTTGGCTCACTGGCAGAGAGATCGGTATCGGTGATACCCACGTGTTGAAAACCAAGCTCAGCGCCCCACTGTTTAATGTTTTGCGCTAACTGATTGAGATCGAGGGGCTGTGACATGACGGACCATACTGTGAAGAAAAACCCCGCAAGTATACCACACTCTGTCTGGCCCGCGGAGGCGGTACGTCGCGTCGAGAAAGAGGCGGCAGACAGCATTGGCATGACGCTTTATGAGCTAATGCAGCGCGCGGGTGAGGCGGCTTTTGCCGTGGCCCGCACGGCGTATCCGCAGGCCAGACACTGGCTGGTCCTGTGCGGCCATGGCAATAACGGCGGCGATGGCTATGTGGTTGCCCGACTGGCACTTGCCGCCGGGATAACCGTGACGCTACTGGCCCTTGAGAGCGAAAAACCGCTCCCCGAAGAGGCGACGAAAGCGCGGGAAACCTGGCTGGAGGCGGCGGGGGTGATCCACGCCGCGCAGTCGGCCTGGCCTGAAGGTGTCGATCTGATTATCGACGGCCTGCTGGGCACCGGTTTACGCAGCGCGCCACGCGACGAGGTCGCAAAGTTAATCGCCCACGCCAACCATCATTCGGCCCCCGTTGTTGCGCTGGATATCCCCTCAGGGCTGAATGCGCAGACGGGCACCACGCCCGGTGAAGTCATCCACGCCGACCATACGGTAACCTTTATCGCCCTCAAACCCGGCCTGCTGACCGGGAAAGCCCGGGATGTGGTTGGCGAGTTGCACCATAACGCCCTCGGGCTGGAGGGCTGGCTCGCCGGGCAGGAGACCGCCATCAGCCGCTTTGATGCCTCGCAGCTGGCACACTGGCTCCCTCCGCGTCGGCCCACCTCCCATAAGGGCGATCACGGCCGACTGGTGATTATCGGTGGCGACCACGGCACCGCGGGCGCTATCCGCATGACCGGCGAAGCGGCGCTGCGGACGGGCGCCGGGCTGGTACGCGTCCTGACCCGCCGCGAAAGTATTGCTCCGATCGTCACCGCCCGGCCTGAATTGATGGTGCATGAACTTACAGCCCAGGCGCTGGACGACAGCCTTGAATGGGCTGATGTAGTGGTGATTGGCCCCGGACTGGGCCAGGAGCCATGGGGGAAAGAGGCGCTACGGAAGGTCGAGAATTTTCGTCACGCCATGTTGTGGGACGCTGACGCGCTGAACCTTCTGGCAATCAACCCGGATAAACGTCACAATCGCATCCTGACGCCGCACCCCGGCGAGGCCGCGCGCCTGCTTAACTGCAGCGTTGCAGAAATTGAAAGCGATCGCTTACATTCTGCCCAGCGTCTGGTAAAACGTTACGGTGGCGTGGTAGTGCTGAAAGGCGCTGGTACCGTCGTTGCCAGTGAAAGCGGGCTGTCAGGCATCATTGATGCCGGGAATGCCGGCATGGCGAGTGGCGGCATGGGTGATGTGCTTTCCGGTATTATCGGGGCGTTGCTCGGACAGAAGCTGGCGCTTTATGATGCCGCCTGCGCAGGCTGCGTGGCCCATGGCGCAGCCGCCGATCGGCTGGCTGACCAGTACGGCACGCGCGGCATGCTGGCAACCGATCTTTTTGACACGCTGCGGCGTGTTGTTAACCCGGAAATAATTGACGTAGAAAATGATTAATCGAGTGATCCCTTTACCCGACGAACAGGCAACTTTAGATCTTGGCCAGCGCGTGGCGCAGGCCTGCGAGGGCGCAACCGTCATTTATCTGTATGGCGACCTTGGCGCGGGTAAGACCACCTTTAGCCGGGGCTTCTTACAGGCGCTGGGGCATCAGGGAAACGTGAAAAGCCCGACCTATACCTTGGTTGAGCCCTATACCCTGGACAACCTGATGGTGTACCACTTCGATCTTTACCGCCTTGCCGATCCTGAAGAGCTGGAATTTATGGGGATCCGTGACTATTTCGCCAACGATGCCATCTGCCTCGTAGAGTGGCCGCAGCAGGGAACGGGCGTCTTGCCTGACCCGGATGTTGAAATTCACCTGGAGTATCAGGCGCAAGGGCGTGAAGCCCGCGTCACTGCTGTCTCCGAATCAGGAAACGCCATACTGGCCCGGTTAGCCGGTTAAAAGAAGAGATAACGGGATGATTAATCGCGTTAAGAGTTGGTTGATGGCTGCAACGGTGCTGTTTTGTGCGCAGGCCGGGGCGGCAACTTTGTCCGATATTCAGGTATCCAACGGCGACAATCAGGCCAGGATCACCTTCAGCTTTATGGGCGATCCTGAGTATGCGTTTTCGCAGGACGATAAACGCAGCGTCGCGCTGGATATTAAACAGACCGGCGTCATCAAGGGGCTGCCGCTCCAGTTCAGCGGCAACAACCTGGTCCACAGCATTCGTTCCGGTACGCCGAAAGACGATCGGTCCCTGCGTCTGGTGGTCGATTTAACGCAGAACGGCAAGACCCGGGCGGTGAAGCAGCAGAACGGCGCGAACTATATGGTGATCTTTACCATTAACGCCGATGCACCGCCGCCGCCTCCACCACCGCCGGTAGTGGCGAAGCGCGTAGAAGCGCCGGTCGTGGTGCCACGCCCATCAGAGCCGGCCCGCAATCCGTTTAAATCCAGCAACGATCGGATTACCAGCGTCACCAGCAGCAACACGGTGACTCGTCCGGCGGCGCAGGCGCGCCAGGTCAACGGCGATAAAGTCATTATTGCGATTGATGCCGGACACGGTGGCGAGGATCCTGGTGCCATCGGACCGGGCGGTACGCGTGAGAAGAACGTGACCATCGCCATTGCCCGTAAGCTGCGGACCCTGCTGAACGACGATCCGATGTTTAAAGGCGTCCTGACCCGCGACGGCGACTATTTCCTTTCCGTCATGGGCCGCTCGGACGTCGCGCGCCAGCAGAACGCCAACTTCCTCGTCTCTGTCCACGCGGATGCGGCACCGAATCGCGATGCTACCGGCGCATCGGTCTGGGTGCTCTCCAACCGTCGCGCTAACAGCGAAATGGCGGGCTGGCTGGAACAGCACGAGAAGCAGTCTGAGCTGCTGGGTGGGGCAGGTGACGTCCTGGCGAACAGCCAGGCGGATCCCTATCTGAGCCAGGCGGTACTGGATTTACAGTTCGGTCATTCCCAGCGTGTCGGGTATGATGTGGCGACTAACGTCCTGAATCAGCTACAAAGTGTCGGTTCCCTGCACAAACGCCGCCCGGAACATGCCAGCCTGGGCGTGCTGCGTTCGCCGGATATCCCGTCCATTCTGGTGGAAACGGGCTTTATCAGTAATAACGGCGAAGAGCGCCTGCTGGGCAGCGACAGCTATCAGCAGCAGATTGCCGAAGCGATTTACAAAGGCCTGCGTAAGTACTTTGATACGCATCCGCTCCAGTCTGCACCGCAGGGTGGCGCGGGGCAAACTGCCAGCGCGGTATTACCGGGCGAGTCGACCTCGACCAACTAAGGAGATTTCATGCCGATTCAGGTTCTGCCGCCGCAGCTTGCGAACCAAATCGCCGCCGGTGAGGTGGTAGAGCGCCCTGCGTCGGTCGTGAAAGAGCTGGTGGAAAACAGTCTCGATGCGGGTGCGACCCGCATCGACATTGATATTGAACGCGGCGGTGCGAAACTTATTCGCATCCGCGATAACGGCTGCGGGATCAAAAAAGAGGAGCTGGCGCTGGCGCTGGCTCGTCACGCAACCAGCAAAATTGCCTCCCTCGACGATCTTGAAGCCATTATCAGCCTCGGTTTTCGCGGCGAAGCGCTGGCCAGTATCAGCTCCGTCTCCCGCTTAACGCTCACCTCCCGCACCGCAGAGCAGCCGGAAGCCTGGCAGGCTTACGCCGAAGGCCGGGATATGGACGTGACGGTGAAACCTGCTGCACACCCGGTGGGCACTACGCTGGAAGTGCTGGACCTCTTCTACAATACCCCTGCGCGGCGCAAGTTTATGCGCACCGAAAAAACCGAATTCGGCCATATCGACGAGATTATTCGCCGCATCGCGCTGGCGCGTTTCGATGTCACCATTAACCTGAGCCATAACGGCAAGATGATGCGCCAGTACCGCGCCGTGGCGCAGGGTGGGCAGAAAGAGCGCCGGTTGGGCGCCATCTGCGGCACGCCGTTTCTTGAACAGGCGCTGGCCATTGAGTGGCAGCATGGCGATCTGACCCTGCGCGGCTGGGTGGCGGATCCCAAAACGAGCAGTGCAGCTTTTGCCGAGATCCAGTATTGCTATGTGAACGGGCGCATGATGCGCGACCGTTTGATCAACCATGCGATCCGCCAGGCGTGCGAGGATAAACTCGGTGCCGGCGAGCAGCCCGCTTTTGTGCTCTATCTGGAGATCGACCCGCATCAGGTGGATGTGAATGTCCATCCGGCGAAGCATGAAGTGCGTTTTCATCAGTCGCGGCTGGTGCATGATTTCATCTACCAGGGCGTGCTGAGCGTATTACAGCAGCAGGCCGAGCCGACCCTGCCGCTGAGTGAGGTAGAGCCTGCGCCACGTCCCATCCCGGAAAACCGCGTTGCGGCGGGCAGAAACCAGTTTGCTGAACCGGCTGTCGCCCGTGAACCGGCCGCACCGCGCTATGCATCCGGCGGCTCAGCCCCACGGGCATCGGGCGTCAGCTATCCCCATGCCCAGCCTGGCTACCAGAAGCAGGCGGGTGCGGTCTATCGCACGCTGCTGGATACCCCGGCCCCGGCGCAGAAAACAGAAGAGGTTGCGCCTGCGACCTCTACGCTGGAGGGGCATAGCCAGAGCTTTGGCCGGGTATTGACTATCGTATCGCCGGATGCGGCCCTGCTGGAGCGTGACGGTCATCTGGCGCTGCTATCCCTGCCGGTGGCCGAACGCTGGTTAAAACAGGCGCAGCTTGCGCCCGGCCCGCATCAGGCCTGCGCCCAGCCGCTGCTGATCCCGGTGAGGATAAAAATCTCGGCGCAAGAGACGCAGGTCATCCAGCGCTATCAAAAGTCGCTGGCTGAAATGGGCATCGAAGTGGTGACCGAAGCGCACCATGTCACGCTTCGGGCGGTGCCTTTACCCTTACGCCAACAAAATTTACAAAACTTGATTCCTGAACTGATAGGCTACCTGGCGCAACAAACGACGTTTGATGCCGCCAACACCGCGCAGTGGATCGCCCGCCAGCTGGCCAGCGAACATTCGTCGTGGAGTATGGCGCAGGCAATCACGGTGCTGGCGAAGGTCGAACGCCTCTGTCCGCAGCTGGTGAAAGCACCGCCGGGTGGTTTGTTGCAACCTGTAGATCTACAAACGGCTAAGAACGCCCTGAAAAATGAGTGACTTGAGTAATACCAGCCTGCCTAAGGCGATATTTTTGATGGGGCCAACGGCCTCCGGTAAAACTGCGTTAGCCATTGAGTTACGTAAAGTTTTGCCAGTAGAGTTGATTAGCGTTGATTCCGCCCTTATTTATCAGGGGATGGATATTGGTACGGCAAAGCCTGACGCAGATGAATTACGCGCGGCACCGCACCGATTACTGGATATTCTCGACCCGGCGCAGGCTTACTCAGCGGCAGATTTTCGTCGCGATGCGCTGGCACAGATGGCAGAGATCACCGCAGCAGGGCGTATTCCCCTGTTAGTGGGTGGAACAATGCTCTATTTCAAGGCCTTACTGGAAGGGTTATCGCCATTGCCATCGGCAGACCCGGCGGTAAGAGCAAAGATTGAGCAACAGGCGGCAGAGCAGGGATGGGGTGCGCTGCATGAGCAACTGGCGGAAATCGATCCGGTTGCCGCAGCACGTATTCATCCAAATGATCCGCAAAGGCTTTCCCGGGCACTGGAAGTTTTTTTCATTTCGGGTAAAACTTTAACGGAACTGACGCAAACGTCAGGAGAGGCTCTGCCGTATCAGGTGCATCAGTTCGCCATCGCCCCGGCGAGCCGTGAACTGCTCCATCAGCGAATTGAGCAGCGTTTTCATCAGATGTTAGCTTCAGATTTTGAAGCAGAAGTGCGGGCGCTATTTGCCCGTGGAGATTTGCATACGGATATGCCTTCCATTCGTTGTGTGGGTTATCGCCAGATGTGGTCATACATTGAAGGTGAGATTTCACATGATGAAATGGTTTATCGAGGTATTTGCGCCACGAGACAGTTGGCGAAACGCCAGATAACCTGGTTGCGCGGTTGGGAGGGGATTCACTGGTTAGACAGTGAAAAACCGCAACAGGCGTTACATGATGTATTACAGGTTATTGGTGATATCGCAGACTGAATGTGTACAATTAAGCCGTATCGTGCGCAATTTTTCAGAATCGCAAGGTTCTAAGTACAAAACAAGCATATAAGGAAAAGATAGAATGGCTAAGGGGCAATCTTTACAAGATCCGTTCTTGAACGCACTGCGTCGTGAACGTGTTCCAGTTTCTATTTATTTGGTGAATGGTATTAAGCTGCAAGGTCAAATTGAGTCCTTCGATCAGTTCGTGATCCTGTTGAAAAACACGGTCAGCCAGATGGTCTACAAGCACGCGATTTCTACTGTTGTTCCGTCTCGCCCGGTATCTCATCACAGCAATAACGCTGGCGGCGGCTCCAGTAACTACCATCATGGCAGCAACGCGCAGGGTTCTTCTGCGCCTGCGCAGGACAGTGAAGAAACCGAATAAGGTTACTGGCTGTTATTTCCATATCGGGGAGCCAGATTTTCTGCGTTCCCCGCTGATCATTTTTGAGAGGTTTACGCTTGTTTGACCGTTATGATGCCGGTGAGCAGGCGGTGCTGGTACACATCTATTTTTCGCAAGACAAAGATATGGAAGATCTCCAGGAGTTTGAAGCTCTGGTCTCTTCCGCCGGTGTCGAAGCAATGCAGGTGATTACCGGTAGCCGTAAAGCGCCGCACCCAAAGTATTTTGTTGGTGAAGGTAAAGCAGTAGAGATTGCGGATGCCGTAAAAGCGACTGGCGCATCGGTCGTGCTTTTTGATCACGCCCTGACACCGGCCCAGGAACGCAACCTGGAACGTCTGTGCGAATGCCGTGTTATCGATCGGACGGGTTTGATTTTAGACATTTTTGCTCAACGTGCGCGTACCCATGAAGGGAAACTGCAGGTTGAGCTGGCGCAGTTGCGCCATCTGGCAACGCGCCTGGTGCGCGGCTGGACACACCTTGAAAGACAGAAAGGCGGGATTGGTTTGCGCGGCCCGGGTGAAACCCAGCTCGAAACCGACCGTCGCTTGCTGCGTGGGCGTATAACCCAGATCCTCTCTCGGCTGGAAAAAGTTGAGAAGCAACGTGAGCAGGGGCGCCGCTCTCGACAGAAAGCAGACATTCCGACGGTGTCGCTTGTC
Source organism: Leclercia sp. (assembly GCF_036780805.1). Lineage (NCBI taxonomy): Bacteria > Pseudomonadati > Pseudomonadota > Gammaproteobacteria > Enterobacterales > Enterobacteriaceae > Leclercia > Leclercia sp. The sequence continues at coordinate 8,671 of NZ_DAIQCE010000013.1, forward strand.
GGTTATACCAACGCCGGTAAATCCACCCTGTTTAACCAGATTACTGAGGCCCAGGTGTATGCCGCAGACCAGCTGTTTGCGACCCTGGATCCGACGCTGCGCCGCATTGATGTGACGGACGTCGGTGAAACCGTGCTGGCGGATACCGTTGGGTTTATCCGTCATCTGCCGCACGATCTGGTGGCCGCGTTCAAAGCCACCCTGCAGGAGACCCGCCAGGCGACGTTGCTGCTGCACGTGATTGACGCCGCGGATGTACGTCTGCAGGAAAACATTGATGCAGTGAATATCGTGCTGGAAGAAATTGACGCGCACGAGATCCCAACGCTGCTGGTGATGAACAAAATCGATATGCTGGACGGTTTCGAGCCGCGTATCGACAGGAATGAAGAGAACATACCGATTCGGGTCTGGCTTTCTGCCCAGACCGGGGTCGGTGTACCACTGCTTTTCCAGGCCTTAACAGAACGTCTTTCCGGTGAAGTGGCTCAGCACACGCTGCGTCTGCCACCCGAGGAAGGTAGACTGCGCAGCCGTTTTTATCAGCTTCAGGCGATAGAAAAAGAGTGGATGGAGGATGACGGCAGCGTGGGGTTGCAAGTGCGTATGCCGATCGTTGACTGGCGTCGCCTCTGTAAACAAGAACCTGCGCTGGTCGACTACGTCGTCTGACCGGAAAGGAGATGCCTGAAGGTTTTTGCCCTTTGGGATACCCAAATCGCTATGGATGTTTCGGCATGCCAGGCGCTTGAAGGTATATCACCGCATAACAAATATGGAGCACATACATGGCGTGGAATCAGCCCGGTAATAACGGACAAGACCGCGACCCGTGGGGGAGCAGCAATAATCAAGGCGGCAACTCCGGGGGAAATGGCAACAAAGGTGGTCGCGAGCAGGGGCCACCCGATCTGGATGATATCTTCCGCAAGCTGAGTAAAAAGCTGGGCGGACTTGGCGGTGGTAAAGGCACTGGCGGCGGCACGACTGGCCAGGGGCCGCGTCCTCATATGGGCGGTCGTGTAGTGGGCATTGTTGCGGCAGCTGCCGTGATTATCTGGGCTGCCAGCGGGTTCTACACTATCAAAGAAGCCGAGCGCGGTGTTGTCACCCGTTTTGGTAAATTCAGCCATCTGGTTGAGCCGGGCCTGAACTGGAAGCCAACCTTTATCGATGACGTCACTGCAGTGAACGTTGAGTCGGTACGTGAACTGGCGGCATCCGGCGTGATGCTGACGTCTGACGAAAACGTGGTGCGCGTTGAGATGAACGTGCAGTATCGCGTGACTGATCCACAGCACTATCTGTTTAGCGTGACCAGTGCTGACGACAGCCTGCGTCAGGCTACCGACAGCGCCCTGCGTGGCGTGATCGGTAAATACACCATGGACCGTATTCTGACCGAAGGTCGTACCGTTATTCGTAGCGATACCCAGCGCGAGCTGGAAGAGACCATTCGTCCGTACAACATGGGTATTACCCTGCTGGACGTCAACTTCCAGGCTGCACGTCCGCCGGAAGAGGTGAAAGCGGCGTTTGACGATGCGATTGCGGCCCGTGAAAACGAACAGCAGTACATCCGTGAAGCGGAAGCGTACATCAACGAAGTACAGCCGCGTGCAAACGGTCAGGCACAGCGTATTCTTGAAGAAGCGCGCGCCTATAAGACTCAGACCATCCTCGAAGCTCAGGGTGAAGTGGCGCGTTTCGCGAAGCTGCTGCCTGAATATAAAGCCGCGCCGGAAATTACCCGCGAGCGTCTCTATATCGAGACCATGGAGAAAGTGCTGAGCCATACCCGTAAGGTACTGGTGAATGACAGCAAAAATGGCAACCTGATGGTGCTGCCACTGGATCAGATGCTGAAAGGCGGTAACGCCGCTGGCGCGAAGAGCGACACCAGCGGGGCGAACAACCTGCTGCGTCTGCCACCGGCGTCAACAGGCAATGCCAGCGCAAATAGCACCTCTTCTACAAACGATGGTGACATCATGGACCAACGCCGCGCCAACGCGCAGCGTAACGACTACCAGCGTCAGGGGGAATAACGATGCGTAAGTCAGTTATTGCGATCATCATCATCGTGCTGGTCGTGCTTTATACCTCTATTTTTGTGGTTAAAGAGGGCGAGCGCGGAATTACCCTGCGTTTTGGCAAAGTCCTGCGTGACAGCGAAAACAAACCGCTGGTTTACGAGCCGGGTCTGCACTTTAAGATCCCGATGATCGAATCGGTTAAAACCCTGGATGCCCGTATTCAGACCATGGATAACCAGGCCGATCGCTTTGTGACCAAAGAGAAGAAAGACCTGATCGTCGACTCATATATCAAGTGGCGCATCAGCGATTTCAGCCGTTACTACCTGGCGACCGGCGGCGGTGACGTCTCCCAGGCCGAAGTGCTGCTGAAACGTAAGTTCTCTGACCGTCTGCGTTCTGAGATTGGTCGTCTGGATGTGAAAGACATCGTTACCGATTCCCGTGGTCGTCTGACCCTGGAAGTGCGCGATGCGCTGAACTCCGGGTCTGCAGGCACCGAAGATGAAGTGACTACCCCAGCGGCTGACGATGCGATCGCCAAAGCGGCTGAGCGTGTTCAGGCTGAAACCAACGGTAAAGTCCCGGTGATCAACCCGAACAGTATGGCTGCGTTAGGTATCGAAGTGGTTGATGTGCGTATCAAGCAGATCAACCTGCCGACCGAAGTGTCCGAAGCGATTTACAACCGTATGCGCGCTGAGCGTGAAGCGGTAGCCCGTCGTCATCGTTCACAGGGTCAGGAAGAGGCTGAAAAGCTGCGTGCAACCGCAGACTATGAAGTGACGAAAACGCTGGCAGAAGCTGAGCGTCAGGGGCGTATCCAGCGTGGTGAAGGTGATGCCGAAGCTGCGAAGCTGTTCGCTGATGCGTTCAGTCAGGATCCGGACTTCTACGCCTTTATTCGTAGCCTGCGTGCATACGAAAGCAGCTTCCAGAGCAATCAGGATGTGATGGTTCTGAGCCCGGATAGCGATTTCTTCCGTTATATGAAGTCACCGACAACCAGTCGCTGATTCCATCACGTTAAAAGTGAAATGGCGCCTTTCAGAGGCGCCATTTTTTTATTACGTCCGGGCGTAAATCAGTTGCCTAACCATTTATTCACCAGGCCACCGATAACTGGCAGGTTTGCCAGGGCGGATTCGATCTTGCCGCCGATGGACGAGCCCATCGATTTACCTAAGTTTTCGCCCAGTTCCGGGGCCAGCGTTGCGAGATTAATGCTCCCAAGCAGTGGTAAATCGACATTCAGTTGTTCGCTACTCATTGCTGCCCATGCCGCCGCTCCCAGTTTGCTGCCCAGGGACGCCAGCCCGTCCTGCAGCCAACCCGCACCGCTTACACATTCAAGTTCAAAGGCTGTAAGTTCTTTCATATTAATCATCCTGATGATTCAGTTATACACCCCTTCTTGGGTGCAACAGAATCCTGACAACCTTTGAAATATACAGCAATACCAGTGAGTTATGAATTTTACTTCATCATTCCGAATCACATTAATGCATAACAAAAAGCGCTAACTTATTTTGATGAAGTAAAAGTTGCGATCGTTTCAACATAGGCCTTTGGCATCGGTACCGCACCGCTTGTGATAAAAATTGTCTCATCACACAAGATATTGAGGTAATCGTTTAAATGGCGATGAATCCCGCCATTTCGACGAAATTTGTATACAAAAAAAGCTGAACATCATCAAAACCGATGGTAGAATCCATTTTTAAGCAATCGGTGATTTTGAAAATGGGTAACAACGTCGTCGTACTGGGCACCCAATGGGGTGACGAAGGTAAAGGGAAGATCGTCGATCTTCTGACTGAACGTGCTAAATTTGTTGTACGTTATCAGGGTGGTCACAACGCGGGCCATACTCTCGTAATTAACGGTGAAAAAACCGTCCTCCATCTTATTCCATCAGGCATTCTTCGTGACAATGTGACCAGCATCATCGGTAACGGTGTTGTGCTGTCTCCTGCTGCGCTGATGAAAGAGATGAAAGGCCTGGAAGACCGTGGCATCCCGGTTCGCGAACGTCTGCTGCTCTCCGAAGCCTGTCCGCTGATCCTCGACTATCACGTTGCGCTGGACCTGGCACGTGAAAAAGCGCGTGGCGCGAAAGCGATCGGGACTACCGGTCGTGGTATCGGCCCGGCTTACGAAGATAAAGTTGCCCGTCGCGGTCTGCGCGTTGGCGACCTGTTCGACAAAGCTACCTTTGCTGAAAAACTGAAAGAAGTGATGGAATATCACAACTTCCAGCTGGTGAATTTCTACAAAGTTGACGCGGTTGACTACCAGAAAGTGCTGGACGATGTGATGGCGGTTGCCGACATCCTGACCGGTATGGTTGTTGATGTGTCCGACCTGCTGGACCAGGCGCGTAAGCGTGGCGATTTCGTCATGTTCGAAGGTGCGCAGGGTACGCTGCTGGATATCGACCACGGTACCTATCCGTACGTAACCTCCTCTAACACCACCGCAGGTGGCGTGGCTACCGGCTCTGGCCTGGGCCCACGTTATGTGGATTACGTTCTGGGTATCATCAAAGCTTACTCCACTCGCGTGGGTGCCGGTCCGTTCCCGACCGAGCTGTTTGATGAAACCGGTGAGTTCCTCTGCAAGCAGGGTAACGAGTTTGGCGCGACTACCGGTCGTCGTCGTCGTACCGGCTGGCTGGATGCGGTTGCTGTGCGCCGTGCGGTGCAGATCAACTCCCTGTCTGGCTTCTGCCTGACCAAACTGGACGTCCTGGACGGCCTGAAAGAAGTGAAAATCTGTGTTGCCTACCGTATGCCGGATGGCCGCGAAGTGACCACCACTCCGCTGGCTGCTGACGACTGGCAGGGCATCGAGCCGATCTACGAAACCATGCCTGGCTGGTCTGAAACCACCTTCGGCGTGAAAGAGCGTAGCGGCCTGCCACAGGCGGCACTGGATTACATCCAGCGTATCGAAGAGCTGACCGGTGTGCCGATTGATATTATCTCAACCGGCCCGGACCGTAGTGAAACAATGATCCTGCGCGACCCGTTCGACGCATAATCCTTGTTAATGCTGGCCTGCGGGGTAACCCGTAGGCCGGATAAGCGTAGCGCCATCCGGCGATCGCCCTCTGATTCCCGCTTTTACCCCTTTCAGTTTAAATAAATTCGCCGTTGACTATCTGGCTGGTTTATCATCATTAATGAATATCTCTGCGGATATACCGCGATTTACCCTTTTCCTGAGGTTGATGTGCAGTTAACAAGCTTCACCGATTACGGATTACGCGCGCTGATCTACATGGCGTCGTTACCCGATGGACAGATGACCAGTATCTCTGAGGTGACAGAGGTGTACGGTGTGTCCCGTAATCATATGGTCAAAATAATCAATCAACTTAGCCGTGCCGGATACGTTGCTGCCGTCCGCGGGAAAAATGGTGGGATTCGCCTCGGTAAACCGGCACAGAGTATTCGTGTTGGCGATGTGGTACGTGAACTGGAGCCGTTGACTCTGGTGAACTGCAGCAGTGCGTTCTGCCACATTACCCCTGCCTGTCGTCTGAAACAGGCGCTTTCTAAGGCCGTGCAAAGTTTTCTCATGGAGCTGGATAACTACACGCTGGCCGATTTGGTTGAAGAGAATCAACCGCTGTATAAATTATTGCTGGTGGAATGAAGAAAATTTCCACCGGAGATGACAACGGAGGAACCGCTATGTCACAAGATCCTTTCCAGGAACGCGAAGCTGAAAAATACGCTAATCCTATCCCAAGCCGCGAGTTCATCATTGAACACTTAACCAAACGCGAAAAACCCGCAAACCGTGAAGAACTTGCCGTTGAATTAAACATTGAAGGCGAAGAGCAAATTGAAGCCCTTCGCCGTCGTCTGCGTGCCATGGAGCGCGACGGACAACTGGTCTTTACCCGCCGTCAGTGCTACGCCCTGCCAGAACGTCTCGATCTGCTGAAAGGCATCGTTATTGGCCACCGTGATGGTTTCGGCTTCCTGCGCGTCGAAGGCCGTAAGGACGACCTGTATCTCTCCTCTGAACAGATGAAGATGTGCATTCACGGCGATCAGATCCTGGCCCAGCCTTTGGGTGCCGATCGTAAAGGTCGTCGCGAGGCGCGCGTGGTGCGCGTGCTGGTGCCGAAAACCAGCCAGATCGTGGGCCGCTACTTCACCGACGCCGGTGTCGGTTTTGTGGTGCCGGACGACAGCCGTCTGAGCTTTGATATCCTTATTCCGCCGGAAGAGGTGATGGGCGCGCGGATGGGCTTTGTGGTGGTCGTTGAACTGACCCAGCGTCCAACCCGTCGTACTAAAGCGATCGGTAAGATTGTTGAGGTGCTGGGCGATAACATGGGCACCGGCATGGCCGTGGACATGGCGCTGCGCACCCACGAAATCCCGTACGTCTGGCCAAAAGCGGTTGAAGAGCAGGTTGAAGGCCTGAAAGAGCAGGTGCCAGAGTCGGCAAAAGCGGGTCGTGTCGATCTGCGTAACCTGCCGCTGGTCACCATCGATGGCGAAGATGCCCGCGACTTTGATGACGCCGTCTACTGCGAGAAAAAACGCGGCGGCGGCTGGCGCCTGTGGGTGGCAATTGCGGATGTGAGCTATTACGTCCGCACGGGCACCCCGCTGGATGGTGAAGCGCGTAACCGCGGCACCTCGGTCTACTTCCCGTCTCAGGTTGTACCGATGCTGCCGGAAGTGCTCTCCAACGGCCTGTGCTCGCTTAACCCGCAGGTTGACCGTCTGTGCATGGTGTGTGAAATGACCATCTCCACCAAAGGGCGTTTAACCGGCTACAAATTCTATGAAGCGGTGATGAGTTCACATGCTCGCCTGACCTACACCAAAGTGTGGCATATGCTGCAGGGTGATCAGGATCTGCGTGAGCAGTATGCGCCGCTGGTGAAGCACATCGAAGAGCTGCATAACCTCTATAAAGTGCTGGACCAGGCGCGTGAAGAGCGCGGCGGTATCTCATTTGAGAGTGAAGAGGCGAAGTTCATCTTCAACGCCGAGCGCCGCATCGAGCGGATCGAACAGACCCAGCGTAACGATGCGCACAAGCTGATTGAAGAGTGCATGATCCTGGCCAACATCTCCGCGGCACGCTTCGTTGAGAAAGCCAAAGAGCCTGCGCTGTTCCGTATTCACGACAAGCCGACCACCGAAGCCATCACCTCGTTCCGTACCGTGCTGGCTGAGCTGGGCCTTGAGCTGCCGGGCGGCAACAAGCCGGAGCCGCGCGATTACGCCGAGCTGCTGGAGTCCATCAGCGATCGTCCTGACGCAGAAATGCTGCAAACCATGCTGCTGCGTTCGATGAAGCAGGCGATTTACGATCCGGAAAACCGCGGCCACTTCGGCCTGGCGTTGCAGTCTTATGCCCACTTTACCTCGCCGATCCGTCGTTACCCTGACCTCTCCCTGCACCGCGCCATTAAGTATCTGCTGGCACAGGAGCAGGGACACAAAGGCAACACCACCGAAACCGGCGGTTATCACTACTCTATGGAAGAGATGCTGCAGCTGGGCCAGCACTGTTCCATGGCGGAACGCCGGGCGGATGAAGCGACCCGTGACGTGGCTGACTGGCTGAAGTGTGACTTCATGCTGGATCAGGTTGGGAACGTGTTTAAGGGCGTGATTGCCAGCGTCACCGGCTTTGGCTTCTTTGTGCGCCTTGATGAACTGTTCATTGATGGTCTGGTTCATGTTTCCAGCCTGGATAATGACTACTACCGGTTTGACCAGGTGGGTCAGCGCCTGATTGGCGAATCGGGCGGTCAAACCTATCGTCTGGGCGATCGCGTGGAAGTGAAGGTTGAAGCCGTCAATATGGACGAGCGTAAGATTGATTTCAGCCTGATCTCCAGCGAACGTGCGCCGCGTAACCTGGGTAAAACCGAGCGCGAGAAAGCGAAAAAAGGGGCAGCCGGAAAAACCAGCGGCAAACGCCGTCAGGCCGGGAAGAAGGTAAATTTCGAGCCGGACAGCGCGTTCCGTGGCGAGAAAAAGCAGAAGCCGAAGGCCGCGAAGAAAGAAGCGCGAGCAGCGAAAAAGCCGTCGGATAAAACCCAGAAAATTGCTGCCGCGACCAAAGCGAAGCGCGCAGCGAAGAAAAAAATCGCTGAGTAATACCTCCCTGTAACCCCTTCCAGCCGGAAGGGGTTATTCTTTTTAGCCGTAAGTCATTCCACAACAGAATAGATATTTCCCCGCTCGCCCTTTATTTCCTGCTTAGTTATATTTCAGAAATCGTTATTTATTAATTTTGATTAGCCATCTCATTGCGATGTGTATAGTGAATTTCACTTATTTCTGGTGAATTCATTTCCTGCTTTGCAAGGAGCGTATATGCATCTGGCTCGTTTCCCCCGCGTCTCTCTCGGTCATTTTCCTACTCCACTCGAACCGCTGGAAAATATATCCCGCTTATTAGGTGGACCGAAAATATGGATTAAGCGAGACGATGCTACTGGCCTGGCAACGGGCGGAAATAAAACGCGCAAACTTGAGTTTCTGCTGGCCGATGCCGTGGCGAAAAAAGCTGACGTCATTATTACCCAGGGGGCCACGCAGTCTAACCATGTGCGCCAGACCATCGCCGGTGCGGCACGCCTGGGCTTGCAGGCCAAGGCCCTGCTTGAAAAGCGGGTGACGGATTTTGGCGAAGATTACCAGCGCTCGGGTAACGTGCTGCTCGATCATGTCCTGGGCGGCGAAATCGTTGCCCATCTGCCTGCCGGTACCGACATGCAGCAGGCGATGGAAGAGTACGCAGCTACCCTGCGCGAGAAAGGGCATAACCCCTATGTCATTCCTGGCGGCGGCTCTAACCCCATTGGGGCGCTGGGTTACGTGGCCTGTGCCGAAGAGCTGCTTTATCAGTCCTCCGAGCGTCGTCTGCGCATCGACCATGTGGTGCACGCCACCGGCAGCACCGGCACCCAGGCGGGATTGGTAGCGGGCTTCACGGCCACCAACAGCCATGTGCCCGTGCTGGGCATCAGCGTGCGGGCACCCAAAGCAAAACAGGAAGAGAACGTCTGGAACCTGGCCTCCCGCACCCTCGAATTACTGGGCGTGCCGGGCGAGCTGTCGCGGCATGCAGTCGTCGCGAACAGCGATTACGTGGGGGATGGCTACGGTTTACCGACCGAAGGCACCCTGGAAGCGCTGACGCTGCTGGCGCGTCACGAGGGCATTCTGCTCGATCCCGTCTATTCCGCAAAAGGGATGGCGGGGCTTATCGATCTGATTCGTAAAGGCCATTTCCGTCAGGATGAGAACGTGGTCTTTATCCACACCGGCGGCGCGGCAGGGCTGTTTGGTTATCGCCAGGTGCTTGAGCATGTCTGAGTCGTTTTTGCTCGGCGTGCTGGGGGGGATGGGGCCGCTGGCGACGCTCGACTTTCAGCGTCGGCTGCTTGAGGCCACCCCCGCACAGAGCGATCAGCAGCAGCTGCCCTCTGTGGTCTGGAACGTGCCGCAAATTGCGGACCGGCAAAAAGCGCTGGCGGGCACCGGCCCTTCGCCGCTGCCGCAGCTGATTCACGGCATTCGGGTGCTGAACCAGGCGGGGGCGAGCCATATCGCCATTCCCTGCAACACCGCGCACCACTGGTATGACGCGCTCAGCGAGGTCAGTGACGCCCCCATTTTGCATATTGTAGACGCCACCCTCGCCGCGCTGGAGAAGGCGGAGGAGACGCCGCAGCGGGTGGGAATTATCGCCACCAAAGGCACGCTGGACGCCGGCTGGTATCAGCAAAAGCTGGCCGCTCAGGGCATCGAAGTGATTGAGCCGACGCCTGGTGAGTTAGCGCAGTGGTTTGTGCCGGGCTGCTACGCGGTAAAACGCGGGGCGCTTAAGGAAGGGGGCGAACTCTTGACCCAGCAAGCTCTGGCTCTATTCGCACGTGGGGCGCAAACGTTGATTCTCGCCTGCACCGAAGTGCCGGTTGCGCTCCAGGCCGTTGACGCGCCTTTCCTGCATTTAACCTTCGATCCGGCACAGGCGCTGGCGGAGCGATGTTCGCAGTTATGGCAAGTTAATTAATTACCCCTATTAAAAACCGTATTATTTCACAGGAAAATAAAATGAAGAAAAGTCTCTGCTTATTAATTGCAGCGGGTGGTTTGTGGGCAAATTTCAGTTATGCCGACGCGCCTGCTGAAGTTCGCGTGGCATTCAGCGGCGGTTCCCAGGTATTAATGCTGGCAAAAGCCGACGGCTCGCTGGATAAAGCGTTAAACAGCAAAGTGAAATGGGTGCAATTTGCCTCGGGTGCCGACGCGTTAAATTATTTCGCCAGTAACGCCATTGATATTGCCAACTTTGGTTCAAGTCCGGCTACGGCGGGGATTGTCAGAAAGCTGCCGGTAGAAATTATCGGCGTCTCTGGCGTCATCGCCAGCTATGAGCGCCTGATCGGCAAAGACGGCATTGCCAGCATCAAGGATATCGAAGGGAAACGCGTGGCCTACCCGCCGAACTCGACCGCGCAGTATGCCCTGGAAGCGGCGATCAGCGTCAATAAACTCGACCGCAGCAAAATTACCCTGCTGCCGCTGCGTCCGGCAGAGATGGTCGCTGCCTGGAAACGGGGTGATATTGATGCGGGCTACGTCTGGGCACCGTTTGCTCAGGAGCTGGAGTCCTCCGGCGGGCATCAGGTGTTTGCCACCAAAGATCTGCAGAAAGATGGCTATCTGATCTACAACAACTACGTGGTGCGCAAGGCTTTTGCCGAGCAGTATCCGCAGGCGGTGACCGCTTTCCTGCGCGTGCATCAGCAAAAAGTCGACGAGTTTAAGAAAGACCCGGAACGTGCCGCGGCGATTGTCGCCAAAGAAGTGGGGGCTCCGGTGACCACCGCCGCGAATACCCTTGGTGGGCTGGAGTACCCGACCCTGGCGCAGCAGGGCACCGCAGACTGGCTGGGTAACGGTACCCAAACCACCGACAGCGGCATTGGCAAAGCGCTGACCAAAACCTCCAGCTTCCTGGCGGGCATCGGTGAGATCCGTAAACGTGATATTCCGGCCAACTGGGATACGGCGATTGAGTCACGCTACATTCGCGATGCGGCGGTAGCAGCGCAATGAGATTGAGTCACCATATCGCCATCAGCATCCTGTCGGTGGCGGTTTTCTTTATTGTCTGGCAGGTGGCGGCCACGCAGCAGTGGGTGGATCCCCTGCTGCTGCCCTCGCTCACCGATATCGGCCTGACCACGGAAGAGCTGCTGGCCGATGGCTATCGTCAGGTGCCGCTCTGGGAGCATATCGCGGTCAGCCTGGCGCGTGCGCTTAGCGCCTTTGCCGTGGCAATCGCCATTGGTATTCCCCTTGGGCTGCTGATGGGGCTGTCGGACGGCCTTGCCGCCGTACTCAACCCGTTCGTCCAGTTCCTGCGCCCGTTGCCTAAAATCGCGCTCATCCCTCTGGCCGTCGTCTGGCTGGGTATTGGCGAAGCCTCGAAATTCTTCCTGATCTTTATCGCCACCTTCCTGAGCGTGGTGGTGGGTGCCGCCGCCGCGGTGGATCGCATTGGCCGCTCGCGGATCCGCGTGGCGCAAACCCTGGGCGCCTCGCGTAAGCAGATCTTCCTGCGTGTCGTGCTGCCGGATGCGCTGCCGGATCTCTTCACCACCGTCAGGCTGTCGATTGGTATCGGCTGGACGTCGTTGATTGCGGCGGAGATGGTGGCGGCCAGCTCTGGCCTTGGCTGGATGGTGATCAACGCCAGCGCCTATCTGCGCACCGATATCGTCATGCTCGGCATTTTGCTGCTGGGCGGCATTGGTTACGTTCTGGATCTCTTACTGCTGGGGCTGCAGCGGCTGATTGTGCCCTGGGCGGGGAAAGAATAATGAGTGCTATCACGCTGGAAAATGTTTCGCTCTCTTTTGCGGCGAAACCGCAGCCCTTCAGGGTGCTGGAAGATATTAACCTTTCCCTGAGCAAGGGGGAGTTTGTGGTGCTGCTGGGGCCGTCCGGCTGCGGTAAATCCACCATTCTGAACCTGGTGGCCGGCTTTAATAAGCCGGATCGCGGGCGGGTGGTGGCGGGTGGGAAACCGGTGCGCGAGCCGGGCCCGGACCGCGGGATGATCTTCCAGCAGCCGAACCTGTTTCCGTGGCTGTCGGTGCTGGAGAACGTCACCTTTGGCCCGCGCCTTGGCAAACATCGCAAGGATGAAACCAATGCTCAGGCGCAGGGCTGGCTGGAGCGCGTGGGGCTGAAGGGGTTTGAGCATCACGCCCCCTGGCAGCTGTCCGGCGGCATGAAGCAGCGCGTGGCGCTGGCCCGGGCCTGGTTGCCGGAGCCGGAGGTACTGCTGCTGGACGAGCCTTTTGGCGCGCTGGATGCGCAAACCCGTCTGATGATGCAGGAGCTGCTGCGTGAGGCCTGGCTGTCCACCGGCACCACGCTGCTGTTTGTCACCCATGACGTGGAAGAGGCGCTGTTCCTCGCCGATCGGATCCTGATCATGTCGGCAAAACCGGGAAAAATTGTCGAAGAGATCGTCCTGCCGTTCGGGCGTGAACGCGACATCGAGACCCTTGCCGGACACCCGCGCTACGGCGAGATCAAGCATCACGTCCTCCACCGGGTGCGCCAGGAGGCAAAGCGGCATTTAGGTTAAACGCGATTCCCGGTGTCGGGAATGAATCAACTGTCATCACTGAGGTGGAAGCAATGAGCAACAGCGAATTACGAGACCGTCTTGAAACAAGTATTCAGCAGCACCGGGACGAGTATGTGGCGATCGCCAAAGATATTCATGCCCATCCGGAAACCGGCAATAACGAATATTACGCCAGCAAACTTCTGACGCAGCTGCTGGAAAAGCACGGCTTTACCGTCACCCTGAACGTTGCCGGCCATGAAACCGCTTTTTATGCGGTGAAAGAGAGCGGCAAGCCCGGCCCGACCATTGCTTATCTCGCCGAATACGATGCGCTGATCGATATCGGCCATGCCTGCGGACATAACATCATCGGCGTTACCAGCATTGCCGCGGCGATTGCGGTTGGTGAAACGCTGGCCAGTACCGGTGGCAAAGTGGTGGTGCTTGGCACCCCGGCAGAAGAGGGTGGACTCCGGGGCAAAGGGGGGCCGAACGGCAATGTGAAAGCCCGCTTCGTGGAGCACGGTTTCCTGAAGGATGTCGATGCGGCCCTGATGGTGCATCCGGCGGGCAAAACGCGGCTCTCCGGCCCGTCGCTGGCCAACAATCATCTCTATTTCCACTTCTACGGCAAGCCTTCTCACGCAGGCAGCTCACCGCATAAAGGCGTCAATGCGCTGGATGCTCTGGTGCTGCTTTACAACGGCATCAGCGTGCTGCGCCAGCAGCTGCCGGACGGTATCCGCGTGCATGGCATCATCACAAACGGCGGCCAGGCCCCGAACGTGATCCCGGAATACGCCTCCGCCCATTACTACATCCGCGCCCACACCCGGGAAGAGGTGCTCGCGCTGGAGCCGCGGATCCGCGCCATTGCGGAAGGCGTCGCGCTGGCTACCGGCACCACTGTGAAAATTGAACATCAGGTTGGCCCGCGTGATTTCAATATCAATCACACCCTGAACGACGTCCTGCTGGAGGAGTTTACCGCGGCAGGCGAGAGCGTAGAGCTGAAAGAGAAAGAGGGGCTGGGTTCGACGGATGCCGGGGACATCAGCCACGCCGTGCCGACGGCGCATCCGTACATCAAGATTGGCCCGGACGATCTGATTGGTCACACCGTCGCATTTCGTGAAGCGGCTAACTCTACCCAGGGCTACGACGCGCTGGTAACGGGGGCACAGGTACTGGCCCGCACGGGGTTACGCCTGCTGACCGATGCCGCCCTGCTGCAGGCAGCGAAAGACGAATTCGCCGGGCGTGCCACCACCCAGGCCGCTTAACTTTTACCGGAGCAACATAATAATGAAAATGCTGTTTTCTGCCGCCGCGCTGATGCTGGCGGCGGTTTTACCCCTGGGAAGCGCCCACGCCCAGAGCGTGGATCGCAACGCGACGCTGAATATCGCCTACGGTAACCGGCCGGGCACGCTGGATCCCTATCTGACGACCAACAATGCTACCTCGGATGTGGACAGGCATATCTTCGAAACGCTGTTCACCATCAATGACAAATTTGAGCCCGTGCCGGAGCTGGTGCAGAGTTACACCCTCAGCGACGATCGCAAAATCTACACTCTGGTGCTGCGCGACGGGATCCACTTTCACGACGGCCAGCTGCTGACCGCCGATGACGTGGTGGCCTCCATGAACCGCTGGCTTGCGGTCTCCACCCAGGGGAAAGCTAACCTCGCCGGGGTGCAGTTCAACAAAGTGGATGACAAAACGGTGAGCTTCACGCTGGCGGCTCCGTCGCTCATCACCCTCAACGTGCTGGCCGACGTGAAGAACATCGCCGCCATCATGCCAAAACGCATTATTGACGCGGCGAACAGCGGCAGTAAGCCGGTGACGGAGCTGGTCGGCACCGGTCCTTACAAGCTGGCCGAATTTAAGCCGGGCGACTATCTGCATCTGACCCGCTACGACCAGTATCAGTCCCGCACAGAGCCTGCCAGCGGGCTGTCGGGGCAGAAAAAAGCGGACGTGAAGGATATCTGGTTCCGCTACATCACCGACGAATCGACCCGCCTGGCGGGGGCGATGACCGGGGAGTACGATCTGGTTTTCCAGCTGCCAAAGGACAATATCGACACCCTGAGCAGCGCCCCGGATCTGTCGCTGTTCCAGCCTCAGGGCGGCGGATCGCTGATCACCTATCTGTTTAATAAAAACCAGGGGCCGTTTGCCAACGTGAAGCTGCGTCAGGCGTTTAACCTGGCGCTCGACGTGCATCAGACCCTGCTGGCAGGCTACAGCGATCCGCGCTTCTTCAAAGAAGATCCCTCCCTGGGCTTCCCGGATCAGGTGGACTGGTACAGCGAGGCGGGTAAACCTTATTGGAACCAGCACAAGCTGGATGAGGCGCGCGAGCTGGTGAAGGCGTCGGGCTACAACGGCGAAGAGGTGGTGATCATCGCCACCAAAGAGTACGCCGAGCTGTATAACCTGGCGATTGTCGCCCAGCAGGTACTGAAGCAGATCGGCGTCAAATCCCGCCTGGACGTGTATGACTGGCCAACCGTGTTGCAGCGCCGTCAGGATCCGAAAAACTTCGATCTCTGCGCGCTGGAGTTCTCCATGCGTCAGGTCCTGCATCAGTATCCGTTCCTGGATTCACGGGCGAAATTCCCGGGCCTGAGCAACAGCCCGGAGATCGACAGCGTGCTGGATCAGATCAAGCAGGCACCGTCGCTGAAAGAGGCCAAACCGCTGGTGGATAAGCTGAACGTGCTGAGCTGGCAATATCTGCCGGTGATCGTACTGGGACGCACCACGCCGGATGCGGTGGCGATCAAAAACAACGTGCAGGGCTACCAGGATCTGATTGGCCCGATCCTGTGGAACGTTAGCGTAACCAAACCCTGACGGGAGAAGGCGATGAAAAGATATCTCTTTCACCGCCTGCTGGCACTGCTACCGGTGCTGCTGGTGGTGTCGGTGGTGGTGTTTTGTCTGATTCATCTGGCGCCGGGCGATCCGGCGCTGGTGATCCTGGGTAATGATGCCAGCCCGCAGGATATCGCGGCGCTGCGCCAGCAGATGGGGCTGGACAGGCCCATGCTGACGCAGTTTATCAGCTGGTTTGGCGAGGTGCTTAGCGGCAATTTAGGCCATTCGCTGTTTCTCGATACCAGCGTCATGGCCCTGTTTTTACAGCATCTCACCCCCACGCTGGCGCTGGCCTTATATGCCCAGGCGATCGCGCTGGTGCTGGGGTTAGCGGGCGGGGTGCTGAGCGCCTGGCAACACGGTAGCCTGCTGGATCGCGCCATTCGTATGCTGGCGACGCTCGGGATGTCGGTGCCGGGCTTTCTGCTCGGCCTGTTTTTGATCTTCTTTTTTGCAGTGCAGCTGCGCTGGTTCCCGGTGGTGGGGTATCGCTCTACCAACGAGGATTTCTGGCTCAACGTCTGGTATTTAACCCTGCCGGCGTTTGCGCTGGGGTTACGTATTGCCGCGTTGATCGCCCGTATGACCCGCGCGGTCATGCTGGACGTGATGCAGGAGCCCTTTATTAGCACCGCCCGCGCCAAAGGGGTACCCGAGCGGCTGGTGCTGCTGCGCCACACCCTGAAAAACAGCCTGATCCCCATTCTGACCATCTGCGGCGAATCTTTTGCCTCGCTGGTCACCGGCACTATCGTGATTGAGAGCGTGTTTGGTATTCCCGGCGTCGGATCGCTGATCGTGGACTCGATCGAGCGGCGCGACGTGACGGTGATCCAGGGCGTGGTGCTGTTGATCACCGTCTGCTATGTGCTGATCAACCTGGCGGTGGATCTGCTGAGCTATCTGGCCGATCCGCGACTTTCCGTCGACGGGGGTGAGAAATGATCCTGCATCGAAACCCCTCCCTGCTCATCTGGCCTGCGGTACTGCTGACCATCGTCCTGCTGTCGTTTTTTGCCAGCGCGTTAAGCCCTTACGATCCCTACAGCATCGATCCGCTCAGCAGGCTGAAAGCCCCTTCCGCCGCGCACTGGTTCGGTACGGATAACTTTGGCCGGGATCTGTTTGTGCGTGTCGCCCTGGCGGTCAGGGTGTCGTTATCGGTGGGGGCGGCGGTGGCGGTGATTGCGGGCATCACCGGAATAGCGATCGGCCTGCTGTGCGCCTGGTACCGCCCGGTCGACCGGATATTGATGCGCGTCTGCGACGGTCTGTTTGCGTTCCCGTCCCTGCTGCTGGCGATTGCCATTGTCGGCGTGCTGGGGCCGAACATTGCCAACGTGGTGCTGGCCCTGTCGCTGGTCTATGTCCCGTCGATCGCCCGGGTGATCCGCGGGGCGGCGATGGTTATCAAAGAGAAAAACTTTATCGAAGCGCTGCGGGCGCAGGGGGCCAGCGCCTCGCGCATCATCTGGCTGCATCTGCTGCCCAACGTTATTTCGCCGTTTATCGTCCAGGTCAGTTGGGTCTTTTCGGTGGCCATTCTGACGGAGGCCGCGCTCAGCTTCCTCGGCTCTGGCGTTCCGGCCCCGATGCCGAGCCTCGGCAATTTACTGCTGGAAGGCAAAGCGGTGATCTTTACCGCCTGGTGGATGACCTTCTTCCCCGGCATGGCCATTGTGCTGCTGATTCTGGGGTTGAATATCATCGGCGATGACCTGCGCGACAGTGCCGATCCCGGGCTGAAACCGCTGCCGCGCCGGATGTTACGTCTGTTAAAACAAGGGGGACGTCATGGCTGAGGCGTTACTGCAGGTTAAGGATCTTGAGGTCAGCTTCGCCACCCGTCAGGGGATCATCTCCCCGGTGCGCGGCGTCTCCTTCCATGTACATGCCCACGAAACCCTCGGCATTATCGGTGAATCCGGCTGCGGCAAGAGCGTGACGGCCCAGGCGGTGATGGGGCTGCTGTCGCCGCGTACCAGCCGGGTGGAGGGCGACGTGGTACTGGCGGGCAACGCGCTGCAAAGGCTGTCGGCAAAAGCGCGTCGGCAGATGAGCGGCCGTGATATGGCGATGATTTTTCAGGACCCGCTGGCCAGCCTGAACCCGGTGATGACGATTGGCTATCAGATTGGTGAGAGCCTGCGGCTGCATACGATGCTCAGCCGCGAGCAGCGTCAGGCGAAAATCCTCGCTCTGCTCGCCCAGGTGGGGATTCCCGATCCGCTGCGCTGTGCCGCATCCTGGCCGCATGAACTCTCCGGCGGCATGCGCCAGCGGGTAATGATTGCGATGGCGATTGCCACCTCGCCGTCGCTGCTGATCGCTGATGAACCTACTACCGCGCTGGATGCGACCATTCAGGCGCAAATCCTCGATCTGCTCGATGAGATTAAGCATGAAACCGGAATGGGGATTGTGATCATCACCCATGACCTGAGCGTGGTAGCCAGGCTGTGCCAGCGCGTGGTGGTGCTGTACGCCGGTCAGGTGGTGGAAGAGACGGATGTCTGGACGCTGTTTGAGCGTCCCCGCCACCCTTATACCCGTGCGCTGCTGGCGGCTCGCCCGTCGGCAGACCATACGCCCAAAACGGCCCTGGCAGAGATCGGCGGGCAGGTGCCTTCCCTCCACGCGCTGCCCTCGGGCTGTACCTATGCCGACCGCTGTCCGCTGGCGCAGCCGCGCTGCCGGGCAGAGGCCCCCGGACTACGCATCCTCGGCGGTGAAAGCCACCAGGTTCGCTGCTGGCGAGCTGAAGAGACAGGAGTCATAAGATGACGACCCCCTTACTGAGCGTGAACCAGCTCTCGAAAACCTTTCAGCGGCGCGGCCAGTCCGTGCCTGCGGTGGACGGGGTAAGTTTTACCCTCAATGCCGGCGAAACCTGGGCGCTGGTGGGGGAGTCCGGCAGCGGGAAAAGCACCACCGGACGGCTGGTGCTGGGGCTAACGCCTGCCAGCGGGGGTGATATTCAGTTTGAAGGACGCTCGCTGGCCGGGTTAAACGCCGCCGGATGGCGCAGCGTGCGCCGGGATATGCAGATGATTTTTCAGGATCCGCTCTCGTCCCTCGACCCGAAGCGCACCATCGGCTACAGCCTGGAAGAGCCGCTGATTATCCACGGCATTGGCAATCGCAAAGCGCAGGTGGGGGAGATGCTGGAGCAGGTAGGTTTGCGACCGCAGGATGCCACGCGCTATCCGCATGAGTTTTCCGGCGGCCAGCGGCAGCGCATCGGGATCGCCCGGGCGCTGATCCTCAGGCCTAAGTTAATCGTCTGCGATGAGCCGGTGTCGGCGCTGGACGTCTCCATTCAGTCGCAGATCCTGAACCTGCTGATGCGGCTCCAGCGCGAGTACGGGCTGGCCTATCTGTTCATCTCCCATGACCTGAACGTCGTCCGGCATATTGCCGATCGCGTGGGGGTGATGTATCGCGGCAGGATCGTGGAACAGGGTGACACCGAACGCATCTTCTCGGCTCCGGGCCATGACTATACGCGCTTTTTACTGAACGCGATTTTGCCTGCGCACCCGGTGGCGACGGGCGTTGCGCGCGCGGCGGTGAACGGCTAATACCGACAGGAGTCGATTTGACCGGCGGGTCGGTTATAATAGGCGCAAGTGACGACATTCACGGCCCCATTTAACCCGGCGCACACCGCCTCACATGAGTACCTTTAATGAGTGAAATGATTTACGGCATCCACGCGGTGCAGGCCCTGCTGGAGCGCGCACCGGAGCGTTTTCAGGAAGTGTTTATTCTGAAAGGGCGTGAAGACAAACGCCTGATGCCGCTGATCCATGCCCTGGAAGCGCAGGGTGTGGTGATCCAGCTGGCGAACCGTCAGTATCTGGATGAGAAAAGCGAAGGTGCGGTACACCAGGGGATCATCGCCCGCGTGAAGCCGGGCCGCCAGTATCAGGAAAACGATCTGCCGGATCTCATCGCCTCCCTGGATAACCCGTTCTTCCTGATCCTCGACGGCGTGACCGATCCACACAACCTCGGTGCCTGCCTGCGTAGCGCCGATGCGGCGGGCGTTCACGCGGTGATTGTGCCGAGAGATCGCTCTGCACAGCTCAACGCCACGGCCAAAAAAGTGGCCTGCGGCGCGGCGGAAAACGTCCCGCTGGTCCGCGTTACCAACCTGGCGCGCACCATGCGTCAGCTGCAGGAAGAGAACATCTGGATCGTCGGCACCGCCGGTGAAGCGGACCATACGCTGTTCCAGAGCAAAATGACCGGCCGTCTGGCGCTGGTGATGGGTGCCGAAGGGGAAGGGATGCGCCGTCTGACCCGCGAGCACTGCGACGAGCTGATCAGCATTCCGATGGCGGGCAGCGTCTCGTCCCTGAACGTCTCCGTGGCAACCGGCATCTGCCTGTTTGAAGCGGTCCGCCAGCGCGGGAAATAAACAGCAAGGCCTTCAAAGAAGGCCTTTCGTGTTTTCTCCCTCTCCCCGTGGGAGAGGGTTGGGGTGAGGGCACCAGACGGTGATCGTCCTGGCCGGGTAAGCGCAGCGCCACCCGGCATATACCTCACTCCTCCAGCGACCGCAAATGGTCGTCCTTTCTTAGCGTCATTAGCGCCACAATACTCACCACCGCCGTTGCCATCACGTAATACGCCGGAATATCCAGATTCCCGGTCTCTTTTATCAGCCCGGTAATGATCAAACCCGCGCAGCCCGAAAAGATGGCGTTCGACAGCGAATAGGCCAGCCCCAGTCCGGTATAGCGCACCCGCGTCGGGAACATCTCTGACAGCATGGCCGGCCCTGGCCCTGCCAGCATCCCCACCAGCCCACCGGCAATCAGCACCACAATCGCTTTCACCGCCAGGGTGCTGGACTCCGCCTGCAGGATTTTCAGCAGCGGCAGGGCGAGGATCAGCAGCAGGGCGGCGGCAATCACCATCACCGTGCGCCGTCCGATGCGGTCGCTGAGGATCCCCGACGGGATAATGGTCAGCGCAAAGCCGATATTGGAGATCACCGCAATCAGCAGCGCCTGGTTAAAGCCGGTATGCAGGGCCGATTGCAGGTAGGCAGGCATGATCACCAGATAGGTATAGCCTGCGGCAGACCACACCATCACCCGGCCAATCCCCATCACGATGGCTTTCAGCGTGTCGCCGGTCCGGGCTTTCGCCACCACCGGTTGGGTTTGCTGCTGCACGAAGCTCGGCGTCTCTTCCATGCTCACCCGCAGCCACAGGGCCACCGCCCCCAGCGGCAGGGCGATAAAGAACGGGATGCGCCAGCCCCAGTCATGCAGCGCTTCTGGCGTCAGGAGCGCTGAGAGCAGCGCTACAATCCCCGCGCCCGCCAGCAGCCCCAGCGCAACGGTAAAGGACTGCCAGGCACCGTACAGCCCGCGTTTGCCGCGCGGGGCGAACTCGGTCATCAGCGACACCGCGCCGCCATACTCGCCGCCAGCGAACAGCCCCTGCAGGATGCGCAGGCCGGTGATCATCAGCGGGGCGGCAATACCGATGCTGGCATACACCGGCACGAGACCAATCGCGGCGGTGGCCAGGGTCATCATCACCAGCACGACGATCAGCGTGGGCTTACGCCCGATACGATCGCCGATCCGCCCGAAGACGATGGCGCCCAACGGACGAAAGAAAAAGGCGATGGCAAACGAGGCATAGGTGAGGATCAGGCTGGTCAGCCCGGCTTCGCCGCTGAGCTGGAAAAAGTTTTTCGCAATCACGGTGGCCAGAAAACCGTACACCGCAAATTCATACCATTCGATAAAGTTACCAATTGAGCCCGCGACTAATGCGCGCTTATGGGCATCCGGCGCCCGCTGGGTGGATTGCATTGTTATTCTCTCCATGAGGGTAAGAATAAATTATTCACTATAAATGCAGATAAGAAATTTATTATTCGTTCATTGTGTGACCAGATTCACGCTTGCGGAGGGTGAAATTTTGCGCCCGCTGGCATGCAGCGGCTGCCCGCTCTGTCCATAATTACCTTATTGCCATAGAAGGAGGGATACATTATGCACTGGCAGACGCACACTGTTTTTAATCAGCCTGCGCCACTCACCAACAGCAACCTTTTTCTTTCCGATCGTGCCCTGTGTGAAGCGGTCAGCCGTGAAGGCGCTGACTGGGACGCCGAGCTGCTCGCCAGCATCGGCCAGCAGCTGGGTACCGCAGAATCGCTGGAGCTGGGCCGCCTTGCCAACGTCAATCCACCCGAGCTGCTGCGCTTTGACGCCAGCGGCACCCGGCTGGATGACGTGCGCTTTCATCCCGCGTGGCACCTGCTGATGCAGGGACTCTGCGCCAACCGGGTGCATAACCTGGCGTGGGAAGAGGAGGCGCGAAAAGGGGCCTTCGTTGCCCGGGCGGCGCGATTTATCCTGCATGCGCAGGTGGAAGCCGGCACGCTCTGCCCCATCACCATGACCCACGCCGCCACGCCGCTTTTGCAACAGGCGTTACCGCGCGCCTTTCACGACTGGCTGACGCCGCTCCTTAGCGACCGCTATGACTCCCATCTGGCGCCGGGCAATCAAAAACGGGGACTGCTGATTGGTATGGGAATGACGGAGAAGCAGGGCGGGTCGGATGTCCTCAGCAACACCACCCGGGCAGAGCGCTGCAGCGACGGCAGCTACCGGCTGGTGGGCCATAAGTGGTTTTTCTCGGTGCCGCAAAGCGATGCGCACCTGGTGCTGGCGCAGGCGAAAGGCGGCCTGTCGTGCTTCTTCGTTCCGCGTTTTCTGCCTGACGGCCTGCGCAATGCCGTGCATCTGGAGCGACTGAAAGACAAGCTGGGCAACCGCTCCAACGCCAGCAGCGAAGCCGAGTTTCTCGACGCCAGCGGCTGGCTGCTGGGCGAAGAGGGGGAAGGGGTGCGCCAGATCCTGAAGATGAGCGGCCTCACCCGATTTGACTGCGCGCTCGGCAGCCACGGCCTGATGCGACGGGCGTTCTCGGTGGCGTTGTATCATGCCCACCAGCGGCAGACCTTTGGCAAAAACCTGATCGATCAGCCGCTGATGCGCGATGTGCTAAGCCGCATGGCGCTACAGCTGGAGGGGCAAACGGCGCTCCTGTTCCGCCTGGCGCGGGCCTGGGATCGCCGGGAGAGCGAGCACGAAGCCCTGTGGGCGCGGCTGTTTACCCCGGCCGCAAAACTGACCATCTGTAAAGCGGGGATCCCGTTCGTTGCCGAAGCGATGGAGGTCCTCGGCGGGATTGGCTACTGCGAAGAGAGCGAGCTGCCGCGTCTGTACCGGGAGATGCCGGTCAACAGTATCTGGGAGGGATCGGGCAATATCATGGGGCTGGACGTGCTGCGGGTGCTGGCAAAGCAGCCTGCGGTGATGGATCTGCTGGCCGATGATTTTGCCGGGGTGAAGGGGCAGGATCGGCACTTCGATCGCAGCTGGCGTCAGTTACAGCAGAAGCTGCGTAAACCCCAGGAGGCGCAGGGCAGGGAGATCGCCCGGCAGATCTGCCTGCTGGGCGCGGGGGCGCAGATGTTGCGCCATGCGTCACCGCCGGTGGCGCAGGCCTGGTGCCGGGAAATGCTCGATGCCCGCGGGGGATCCCTGCTCAGCGAACAGGTCCAGGACGACCTGCTGCTGCGCGCCACGGGCGGCGTGGCCTGATCCTTACAGGCGGAACAGGCTGACCAGATCGGTCAGGTGGGAACCCTTCCCGCGCAGGACCTGCGCCGTCTGTTCACTGCGCGAGACGCGGTCGGCGTTGATATGCGACGCTTCGCCGATATGCGTCATCGCCAGGTTCACCTGACCAATGCCTGCCGACTGCTCGCGGGAGGCATGGTTAATCTCCGTGACCAGCTGATTGATATTGTCGATGTGCACAATGATACTCTCCATCGCATGCCGGGTCTGCTCCGACAGGGCGTGGCCCTCGCTTACCTTGCTGAGCGTATCGCCAATCAGCTGTTCAATCTCCTTCACCGCGTTGGCGCTGCGCGCTGCCAGGGCGCGAACTTCCTGGGCTACCACGGCGAAGCCTTTGCCGTGCTCGCCTGCCCGGGCGGCTTCTACGGCGGCGTTGAGCGCCAGGATATTGGTCTGGAAAGCGATACCCTCAATCACCCGGGTGATAGCTTCGATACGTTTCGATGCTTCACGAATATCATCCATGGTGGCGACAGCATTGCTGACGGTCTCCCCGCCCTGATGCACCGCTCGTGAGGTTTCGCCCACCAGCTGCTGGGTCTGCTCCATATTGGCCGCATTCTGCTGCACGCTGGCTGCCAGCTGCTCCATGCTGGCGGAGGTCTCTTCCACGCTGCTGGCCTGCTTGTTGATCTGCTCTGAGATCTCGCCGGTATCCGCCGCCAGGGCGTTGGTGCCCAGATGGATATCCCCCGCGGCTTCGCGCACCTGCAGCACGATTTTTTGCAGCCCGCCGCCAATGCCGTTGATGGCATTGATCAGCTGACCCACCTCATCCTGACGAGTGGCTGGCAGGGTGGCGCGCAGATCGCCTGCGGCATACTGTTCTGCCAGACCGATCACATCGCGCAGCGGGCGTGAAAGCCAGCGGCGGATAATGAACACGAACAGCATGGCGAAGAGCGCGGACAGAACAACACCGGCCAGCAGGAAGCGATCGCGCAGGCGGGTGACATCGGCCAGCAGGACGGATTTATCCACCTCGCCCACGATGGTCCAGTTCCAGC
Organism: Leclercia sp.; assembly: GCF_036780805.1. NCBI lineage: Bacteria > Pseudomonadati > Pseudomonadota > Gammaproteobacteria > Enterobacterales > Enterobacteriaceae > Leclercia > Leclercia sp. Next base: position 32,932 of record NZ_DAIQCE010000013.1, read on the forward strand.
CAGGGAGCGGCGTCCAGGCCATAATCAGCGTCCGACCCTCGGCGCTCTGACGCTCCAGGGTGCCGGATTTATCCCCCAGCAGCTGCTGCTGAACGGCGTTCTCCCACGTCGGCAGCTGTCCCTCATCTGCGCTATGGAACAGGTACTGGCCGTGGTTTTTGCCATTGCTGCGGTCCAGCACAAAGAAGTGGCCGCTCTCGCCCAGACGGCGGCTGAGGATTTTCTCACGCATGACGTTCCACGAGTGGGTAATGTCGACCCCGACGAAAATGATGGCGATCACCTGTCCGCCCGCATCTTTTACCGGCTGATACTGGGTGATATAGCGTTTGCCGAACAGCAGGGCGAGGCCGCGATAAACCTCACCTTTGCTGACCATTCCCCAGGCCGGGCTGGCATGATCCAGCACCGTGCCGATGGCCCGATCGCCATTCTCTTTACGCAGCGAGGTTGCCACGCGAACAAAGTCGTCGCCGCTGCGGACAAACAGCGTTGAGATGGCACCGGTGCGATTCAGGAAATCATCGGGCGTGGTGTTGTTCTCATGGAGTTCCGTATCGCCGCCTTTCAGCAGCGGGACGTTCTGACCGTTGATGGTGCGGGTCTGGCTGACGTCAAGGCTCAACGGCTGCGGCAAAAAGGTGGTGAACAGGCGGGTGTAGCTCTCCACCTCTTCGGTGAGGCTGGTATTAAACATCTGCACCATATCCACCACGCCGGTGGACTGGTTATGCAGGTCTTCTTTAGCCAGCGATTCGAGTTTTTGACTGGTGTTATAGCTCAGGAGAAAAGTGAAAAGCAGAAAGAGTGTGGCAACACTCAAGCCGGTAAGCAGCGATAGCTTTGTGCCCAGACCTGCACGGCGAAAAAAGTTGATCATAAATTGCTCATTGTTAAAAAGGTCACGCTTTTCAACGGCAGAGCGGGAATAACATTTATGGGGTTTCTGTAACAAAATGTTACAAGAATGTCTCGGGGTAGTAACGACAAGGATAATAAAATTGTAAATATTAAAAAGCCACTCTTTTTTAGTGGCTTTTTATTGGCGCTTTTCAGGCGTAGAGAATGGCTTGTACCCGCCAGCGATCGGCATGATTGTCTTCCTGCATAGTAATGATGCGATACCACGACGCTCCCTGTTCATCTGCTTTGAGCGCGATCATGCGCTCTACATCCTGCGGACTCCCGGAGATATCACTCACGGAGATCAGCCCAATTTCATTCAAACCCGTTACACAATCAGCGCTGGCAAATTCGGCTGACTGCGCGGCAGTACTCACCAGACCGGCTGAGAGTAACAGTGAGGTCAAAGCAAGAGATCGTTTCATCGTCAGCTCCATTTTACGTGTCCCCGGTATCCGCCGGGCAATCCTTCGCAAATAAACTCATTTCCATTGCCATATGCACGGAGTTTATTGTGGACAGGAAAACGTCTATGGACGCAAAGCAGTGTAAATGTCGTTTAAATACCGCTCGTTATTTACGGTATAAAATGGCCTGCGAATACCATTGTCCCGTCACGATAGTTTCATCAATAAGGACAATGACGTAATAATCTGCTTTCGCGGCGACGGCTTTGGCTTTAATGGCATCTTCCACATCGGCGGGAGAGCCTCGCTCAAGTGCGGTGACGGTACCCATTCGCTGTAATCCTTCCGTCTGATTACGACGAATTTCTTGTGGGTGATCGGCAACCGGCGGTGCAGGCTGTGGTGTGCCTTCCAGGACGCTACATCCGCCTAACACCAGCATCAGCAATAAAGCGGCAAACCTTCGCATAACCATATCTCGTTTCCTGATAGCCATAGTGTAGAACTCTGTTGATTTAGGATTGGGGGAATGTTCCCAAATTGTTAGCTGTGGCGTAAATTTCGAATGAAAATTGTGCGAAAGCGTAATCCAGTTCTCAACATTTTAAATCACCCTTTAGCATGAGGCCCAATGATGATTGAACTTGAAATACGACAATTTGGCGACCATGAGAGTGTACACGCCGTTCCGGCAGGAAAACTGTCTCAACCGTTGCCCGTTGTTATTTTTTATCATGGATTTACCTCATCAAAGCTGGTTTACAGCTATTTTGCGGTAGCCCTGGCGCAGGCCGGTTTTCGGGTGGTCATGCCGGACGCACCGGATCACGGCGCACGCTTTACGGGGGATGAGCAGGCCCGTCTGGGCCAGTTCTGGCCGATCCTGCATGGCAATCTCACGGAGTTTGCCGCGCTGCGGGATGGGTTGTATCAGGCCGGGCTGGTGGCGGATGAACGCCTTGCGGTTGCCGGGGCTTCGATGGGCGGGATGACCGCGTTGGGCATCATGGCGCGCCATCCGGAGGTGAAATGCGTGGCAAGCCTGATGGGCTCTGGCTACTTTACCTCGCTGGCCCGCACGCTCTTTCCCCCGCAGCCACCTGCGGACTTCGCCGCGATGGTCTCTCCGCTTGCCGACTGGGAAGTGACAACCGCGCTACCTCGTCTGGCCGATCGTCCGCTGCTGCTGTGGCATGGGGAGGAGGATGATGTGGTGCCAGCCGCGGAGACCTTCCGTCTGCAGCAGGCCTTGCTGCATGAAGGGCTGGATAAAAATCTGACCTGTCTGTGGGAGGCGGGCGTCAAACATCGCATCACGCCGACCGCCCTTGATGCCACGGTGGCGTTCTTCCGCCAGCATCTTTAAACGCGCAGGATCTTCACCCCCTGATCTTCCAGTTTCTGGAGGATCTGTGGGTCAGCACTTTTACCGGTGATCACCAGATCAATCTGCTCGGCGCGGCTGAATAACATGCCCGCGCGCTCGCCAACCTTGCTGCTGTCGACCAGTACCACCAGCTTGCCGACCACGTTCAGCATGTTCTGCTCCGCCATCGCCGTCAGCATATCGGTTTTATACAGCCCCTCGGCGGTCAGTCCTTTCCCGCTGGTAAACATCCAGTGTCCGGCATACAGCGTGTTCTCGCTGTCCTGTGGACTTAAGGTAATGGACTGGCTCTTGTTGTACTGCCCGCCCATGATCACCACGCTTTCGTGCTCCTGATCGATGAGATAGTTGGCCAGCGGCAGGTAGTTGGTAATGATCTGCACCGGCTTGCCGCACATTTCACGGCCCAGCAGGAAGGCGGTCGAACCACAGTTGATCACCACGCTTTCGCCAGGGTTCACCAGCTGAGAGGCGGCCCGGGCAATACGCACTTTCTCGTCGTGATTCTGCGCCTGGTGAATATTCATTGGAGACCAGCGCGGGCGCTGTTGGCTGATGGCTTCGGCACCGTTACGGACTTTTTTCAGCTTCCCGCTCTCATCAAGTTTATTGATATCCCGGCGCGCGGTAGCAGGGGAGACGCCCAGCCGGGCAATCACCTGTTCCACGGTGACAAACCCCGTTTGTGCCAGGAGTTCCAGTAAAATTTGATGACGCTGTGCTTCAGTCATGAGCTATTCCGAAATAAATTGATGTTAAAAGATGATATTTGAAATAGCCTGAAATTACTAAATAAAGATGGAATCGCCAGGCGCTGCGCCTGGCGATGAAGAGGTAATTACAGGAATGATTTGAACGGCAGATCCGGCTCAATGGTGAAGCAGTCGTCAAAGCCGCGCGGGTAGTGATACTCAAAGTTGTCTTTATCCAGCGGCCAGGTAAATTTGCCGCCTACCTGCCAGATAAACGGCTTAAAGCCATATTTCAGACGATCTTTTTTCATCTCCCAGAGCACGCGGATCTCCTGCGGATCGGCCTGGAAGTTTGACCAGATGTCGTGGTGGAAAGGGATCACTACTTTGGTGTTCAATGCTTCCGCCATGCGCAGCATATCGGCGCTGGTCATCTTATCGGTGATGCCGCGCGGGTTTTCGCCATAAGAGCCCAGCGCCACGTCGATATGGTGCTCGTTGCCGTGTTTGGCATAGTAGTTGGAGTAGTGCGAGTCACCGCTATGGTACAGCGTACCGCCCGGGGTTTTGAACAGGTAGTTCACCGCGCGCTCATCCATGCCGTCCGGCAACACCCCTGCCGCTTTCTGGTCTGCCGGCAGGGTAATCAGGGCGGTGCGGTCAAACGCATCCAGCGCATGGATTTCAATGTCTTTGATTTTCACCACGTCACCCGGCTTCACCACGATGCAACGCTCTTTTGGCACACCCCAGCCGATCCAGATATCCACGCAGGTTTGCGGACCAATAAAGGGCACATCCGGCGCGCAGTTTTGCATTACGGCGGCGGCGACATTCACATCGATGTGATCGTTGTGATCGTGGGTCGCCAGTACCGCGTCGATCTGCCGAATGGCGAACGGGTCGAGGACAAACGGCGTGGTGCGCAGGTTCGGCTGCAGTTTTTCCACACCCGCCATGCGCTGCATCTGATGGCCTTTTTTCATCAGCGGGTTGCCGTGGCTCTGTTTGCCCGTGCCGCACCAGAAATCGACGCAGATATTCGCGCCACCCTCTGATTTCAGCCAGATGCCGGTGCAGCCCAGCCACCACATAGCAAAGGTACCAGGAGCAACCTTTTCCTGCTCGATCTCTTCATTCAGCCAGCTACCCCATTCCGGAAAGGTGCTCAGAATCCATGACTCACGGGTGATGGTGTTTACTTTACTCATCGTTTTGACTCCTGGTTTTAATCAAATGTAATCATATAATGATTTGTTGTGATTAATGCTGTCACCATTTGGAGCGCTTTGCAATGGCAAAAATGCGGAATTTTATCTGCTCGATCTCACGGATTATCCGCATTTTTCTTGTTAGACTACTGCGTATTAAGAATTAACTATATGAATTGTATGTATTAATTTGTTTTCACTATGCGGTAGTGAAAATCATTACTAACACCAGGGAAATAAATTGCGTGATGCGTCACAAATAATCAAATGCAATCTTGTGGTGATTATTTGTGATTAATAGAGTGATGGCACCAACCACACAGGGATTGCCCCTCGTGTTCTCATTTCTGGAGAGAGTTATGGAGATCCTCTACAACGTCTTTACCGTGTTCTTCAATCAGGTAATGACTAACGCCCCGCTGTTGCTGGGGATTGTGACGTGCCTGGGTTACATCCTGCTGCGCAAAAGCGTGAGCGTGATTATCAAAGGCACGATTAAGACCATCATCGGTTTCATGCTGTTGCAGGCTGGTTCAGGCATCCTGACCAGCACGTTTAAGCCGGTCGTGGCCAAAATGTCCGAAGTTTACGGCATTAACGGCGCAATATCAGACACCTATGCGTCAATGATGGCCACCATAGAACGGATGGGCGACGCCTACAGCTGGGTGGGATATGCCGTGCTGTTGGCGCTGGCGCTGAACATTATTTATGTGCTGCTGCGCCGGATTACGGGCATTCGCACCATCATGCTGACCGGCCACATCATGTTCCAGCAGGCCGGGCTGATTGCCGTCTTCTTCTTTATCTACGGCTACCCCATGTGGACCACCATCATCTGTACCGCCGTGCTGGTGTCGCTCTACTGGGGTATCACTTCCAACATGATGTACAAACCGACCCAGGAAGTGACCGACGGCTGCGGCTTCTCCATCGGCCACCAGCAGCAGTTCGCCTCCTGGCTCGCCTATAAAGTCGCGCCTTATCTCGGTAAGAAAGAGGAGAGCGTGGAAGATCTCAAGCTGCCGGGCTGGCTGAATATCTTCCACGACAACATCGTCTCGACGGCGATTGTGATGACCATCTTCTTCGGTGCGATCCTGCTCTCGTTCGGTACCGACGTCATTCAGGCAATGGCGGGTAAAACCCACTGGACGATCTACATCCTGCAGACCGGTTTCTCCTTCGCGGTGGCAATTTTCATTATTACCCAGGGCGTACGCATGTTCGTGGCCGAGCTGTCTGAAGCCTTCAACGGCATCTCCCAGCGTCTGATCCCCGGTGCGGTGCTGGCGATCGACTGTGCGGCTATCTATAGCTTTGCGCCGAACGCCGTGGTCTGGGGCTTTATGTGGGGCACCATCGGCCAGCTGATTGCGGTGGGCATCCTGGTGGGCTGCGGCTCGTCCATCCTTATCATTCCTGGCTTTATCCCGATGTTCTTCTCCAATGCCACCATTGGTGTCTTTGCCAACCACTTTGGCGGCTGGCGCGCGGCGCTGAAAATCTGCCTGGTGATGGGGATGATTGAAATCTTCGGTTGCGTGTGGGCGGTCAAGCTCACCGGCATGAGCGCCTGGATGGGCATGGCGGACTGGTCAATTCTGGCGCCGCCAATGATGCAGGGCTTCGCCTCCCTCGGCATTGTCTTTATGGCCGTCATCATTTTCATTGCCCTGGCTTATATGTTCTTCGCTGGCCGTTCGCTGCGGGCGGAAGAAGATGCAGAAAAACAAACAGCAGAAGTTTCTGCTCATTAAGGAGTTTCGACTATGACCGTACGTATCCTGGCTGTGTGTGGCAATGGGCAAGGGAGTTCCATGATCATGAAGATGAAAGTGGACCAGTTTTTAACCCAGTCAAACATTGACCACACGGTGAACAGCTGCGCGGTGGGTGAATACAAAAGTGAACTGAACGGCGCGGACATCATCATTGCCTCTACCCATATCGCCGGTGAAATTAGCGTGACAGGCAATAAATATGTGGTGGGCGTGCGCAACATGCTGTCGCCTGCGGATTTTGGCCCAAAACTGCTGGAGGTGATCAAAGAACACTTCCCGCAAGACGTGAAGTAAGGGGGCCCGATGAAACTCCGTGATTCGCTGGCCGAAAACAATTCCATCCTTCTACAGGCCGAAGCCAGTACCTGGCAGGACGCGGTAAAGCTAAGCGTCGATTTGCTGGTGAAGGCCGATGTGGTTGAGCCGCGCTATTACCAGGCCATTCTTGATGGCGTGGCGCAGTTTGGTCCGTACTTTGTGATTGCGCCGGGGCTGGCGATGCCGCATGGCCGCCCGGAGGAGGGGGTCAAAAAAACCGGTTTCGCCCTGGTCACCCTGAAAACGCCTCTGGTGTTTAACCACGAAGATAACGATCCGGTCGATATCCTGATCACCATGGCGGCCGTTGATGCCAACACCCACCAGGAGGTGGGCATCATGCAGATCGTCAACCTGTTTGAAGATGAAGCCAATTTTGACCGTTTACGTGCCTGCCGTACCGCGCAGGACGTGCTGGATTTAATCGATAACGCCACTGCGGCGGCAGTCTGAGAGGGAACTGAAATGTCATTACCAATGTTGCAGGTCGCGCTGGATAACCAAACTCTGGCCCACGCTTACGAAACCACACGTCTGATCGCCGAAGAGGTGGACATCATCGAGGTGGGCACCATTCTTTGCGTGGGAGAGGGCGTGCGCGCCGTGCGCGATCTGAAAGCGCTCTATCCGCACAAAATTGTGCTGGCAGACGCCAAGATCGCCGATGCGGGCAAAATCCTGTCACGGATGTGCTTCGAAGCCAACGCCGACTGGGTCACGGTGATCTGCTGCGCGGATATCAACACCGCCAAAGGGGCGCTGGATGTGGCGAAAGAGTTCAACGGCGACGTGCAGATTGAACTCACCGGTTTCTGGACCTGGAAGCAGGCGGAAGAGTGGCGTGATGCGGGCATTCAGCAGGTGGTCTATCACCGCAGCCGCGATGCGCAGGCGGCGGGCGTCGCCTGGGGCGAGGCCGATATCACCGCGGTTAAGCGCCTGGCGGAGATGGGCTTTAAGGTCACCGTTACCGGCGGCCTGGCGCTGGAGGATCTGCCGCTGTTCAAAGGTATCCCGATTCATGTCTTTATTGCCGGACGCAGCATCCGCGATGCCGCTTCGCCGGTGGAAGCGGCGCGCCAGTTTAAACGTTCCATCGCCCAGCTGTGGGGATAAGGAGCGGCTATGTTAAGCAAGCAGGTGCCGCTTGGCATCTATGAAAAGGCACTCCCCGCCGGGGAGTGCTGGCTCGAGCGGCTGAAACTGGCCCAGTCTCTGGGTTTCGATTTCGTCGAAATGTCGGTAGATGAGACGGATATGCGCCTCTCCCGACTCGACTGGAGCCGCGAGGAGCGTCTGGCGCTGGTCAATGCCGTGGCCGAAACCGGCGTGCGCGTCCCCTCAATGTGCCTTAGCGCCCATCGGCGCTTTCCGCTCGGCAGTGAAGATGATGCCGTGCGCGCGCAGGGGCTGGCGATCATGCGCAAAGCGATTCGCTTTGCTCAGGACGTGGGGATCCGCGTCATCCAGCTGGCGGGCTATGACGTCTACTACCAGCAGGCTAACAACGAAACCCGGCGCCGTTTTCGCGAGGGGCTGAAAGAGAGCGTAGAGATGGCGAGCCGCGCCCAGGTGACGCTGGCGATGGAGATCATGGACTACCCGCTGATGAACTCCATCAGCAAGGCGCTGGGTTATGCCCACTACCTCAATAATCCGTGGTTCCAGCTCTATCCTGATATCGGCAATCTGTCCGCGTGGGATAACGATGTGCCGATGGAGCTGCAGGCGGGGATCGGCCATATCGTGGCGGTCCACGTCAAAGACACCCGGCCCGGCGTATTCAAAAACGTGCCATTTGGCACGGGCGTGGTGGATTTCGAAGCCTGTTTCGCCACCCTCAATCACAGTGGGTACTGCGGGCCTTACTTGATTGAGATGTGGAGTGAAACCGCAGAAGATCCGCTGCAGGAGGTGGCAAAAGCCCGCGACTGGGTGCTGGAGCAGATGGCGCGTGCCGGACTGACGGGAGGCGAAAATGCAGCAGCTTAAGCAGCAGGTGTTTGAGGCAAACATGGATTTGCCGCGTTACGGCCTGGTCACCTTTACCTGGGGAAACGTCAGCGCGATTGACCGGAGCCGCGGGCTGGTGGCGATCAAACCCAGCGGTGTGGCCTATGAGACCATGCGCGTGGAAGACATGGTGGTGGTGGATCTCGACGGCAAGGTCGTCGAGGGCCAGTGGCGACCTTCTTCCGATACCGCGACCCATCTGGCGCTGTATCGGCGTTACCCCTCGCTGGGCGGCGTAGTGCATACCCACTCCACCCATGCGACGGCCTGGGCGCAGGCGGGGCTGGCCATCCCGGCGCTGGGCACCACCCATGCAGACTACTTTTTTGGCGATATCCCCTGTACGCGGGCACTCACCGAAGAGGAGGTGCAGGAAGAGTACGAACTCAATACCGGCAAGGTGATCGTTGAAACCCTGGGTGAGGCCGAGCCGCTGCACACGCCGGGCGTAGTGGTCTATCAGCATGGCCCCTTCGCCTGGGGGAAAGATGCTCACGATGCGGTGCATAACGCCGTAGTGATGGAAGAGGTAGCGAGAATGGCGTGGATTGCCCGCGGCATTAACCCGCACCTGCAACCGATAGACGGCTATCTGATGAACAAGCACTTTATGCGCAAGCATGGCCCTAATGCCTATTACGGGCAAAAATAAAAAAAAGCCCCCGGGCATGGGGGCTAATTACACTATGACAATATTTTCGTTGTTGGCTTTCCTGGTGCTAGCGTCAAAGCATTACCGATAGATATCTGCGCTGACGTGCATATTGCCGTTGCTGCCCGGTTCACGGGTGAGCATGACGTGATAGTAGCGGGCATCCCGCGCCTCGGCTTCTGCAGTAATGGCTTCTGTTGCTTCGCTCTCGGTAGCGAAGTTGTGGTTGATATAAATGACGCCCAGACTTTGCACATCGTCCATATTTCTGGCCTGTCGGCCGTCAACCTGAATGGCTGCTGTCGCGTTTGCACTAAGCAAAAGCGCAGCCAGAATGGCAAGGTTTATCTTTTTCATGATATGCGCTCCACGACAAACTACGGTGCGACGATAATCACTTCGGGTTTTGTCCTCAGAAGGGGTCTGATTAAAGTGTAACCCCTTATCTGGCGGGCAATGGCGACCATTTCTGATGCTGTTGTTCAAAAAAACGCCGCAATCGCCCGTGAGCCATGGTAAATCACCCACTTAGGCGAACTTTGCGCTTTGTGCGAATTATTTGTGCAATCAGCTTGAGTTTCCAGGGGTGCGCAAGTATTATGACGCGTCAATTTTTCAGCCGACCTTTAACACGTTCCTTGCCTCCCCGGGCCTCGGCTGACCCAGACAGGAGGCTGAATAATCCGTAAGGAGCAATTCGATGCGTCATTACGAAATCGTTTTTATGGTCCATCCTGACCAGAGCGAACAGGTTCCGGGTATGATCGAGCGCTACACTGGTGCAATCACTGCAGCAGAAGGCACGATCCACCGTCTGGAAGACTGGGGCCGCCGTCAGCTGGCTTATCCGATCAACAAACTGCACAAAGCTCACTACGTTCTGCTGAACGTTGAAGCGCCGCAGGAAGCGATCGATGAGCTGGAAACTAACTTCCGCTTCAACGATGCCGTTATCCGCAGCATGGTTATGCGTACCAAAAACGCAGTGACCGAAGCATCTCCGATGGTTAAAGCGAAAGACGAGCGCCGTGAGCGTCGCGATGATTTCGCAAACGAAACCGCAGATGATTCTGATGCTGGGGATTCTGAAGAGTAATTTCTGATGACCAACCGTCTGGTGTTGTCCGGTACCGTGTGCAGGACCCCCCTTCGTAAGGTCAGCCCATCAGGAATTCCTCACTGCCAGTTCGTGCTTGAGCATCGTTCAGTGCAGGAGGAAGCCGGGTTTCACCGGCAGGCGTGGTGCCAAATGCCCGTTATTATTAGCGGACACGAAAACCAGGCCATTACTCACAGTATAACGGTCGGTAGTGCAGTAACCGTTCAGGGGTTCATCTCTTGCCACAAGGCAAAGAACGGCCTGAGCAAAATGGTTCTGCATGCCGAGCAGATTGATTTGATAGATTCTGGAGACTAGCCATATGGCACGTTATTTCCGTCGTCGCAAGTTCTGCCGTTTCACCGCGGAAGGCGTTCAAGAGATCGACTATAAAGATATCGCAACGCTGAAAAACTACATCACCGAAAGCGGTAAGATTGTCCCAAGCCGTATCACCGGTACTCGTGCAAAATACCAGCGTCAGCTGGCTCGCGCTATCAAACGCGCTCGCTACCTGTCCCTGCTGCCGTACACTGATCGTCATCAGTAATCGGGCACGGTCCATTAATACGACTTTAAGAGGATAAGGTAATGCAAGTTATTCTGCTTGATAAAGTAGCAAACCTGGGCAGCCTGGGTGATCAGGTAAACGTTAAAGCGGGCTACGCTCGTAACTTCCTGGTTCCACAGGGTAAAGCTGTTCCTGCTACCAAGAAAAACGTAGAGTTTTTCGAAGCACGTCGTGCTGAACTGGAAGCCAAACTGGCTGACGTTCTGGCGGCTGCTAACGCTCGCGCTGAAGAAATCAACGCACTGGGCACCGTTACCATCGCGTCTAAATCTGGCGACGAAGGTAAACTGTTCGGTTCCATCGGTACCCGCGATATCGCTGATGCAGTTTCTGCAGCAGGCGTTAAAGTGGCTAAGAGCGAAGTTCGTCTGCCGAACGGCGTTCTGCGTACCACCGGTGAGCACGAAGTGGACTTCCAGGTTCACAGCGAAGTCTTCGCTAAACTGGTTGTTAACGTTGTTGCTGAGTAAGTAATTACTCGTCACCACGTCGAAGCGCCGGCCTTGTGCCGGCGTTTTGCTTTTTAACGCGACCTGTCCCACCTTTTTACCTTGTATGGTAGCTATTCCCGCCGCAATCTCTGATAATAAAATGAAACGCCATTTTATCTTCGAGATTTGCTATGGACGCCGTTCTGCCCACGCCGATTTTTGCTCGTAAAAACATCGTTTTCGCCAGCGCGACGCTGTGCTGTCTGCTATGGGGAAGCTCCTATCCCGCGATTAAAAGCGGCTACGAACTTTTTCAGATCGCCACCAACGACATCTCCTCAAAGGTGGTCTTTGCGGGGTATCGCTTTGTGTTCGCCGGCCTGCTGTTGCTGCTGTTGGCCCTTGCCCAGCGCAAGCCGATTGGCCGACTCAGCCCGCGGCAGTTTGGTCAGCTGACGGTGTTGGGCCTGACGCAAACGGCTATCCAGTACACCTTCTTTTATATCGGCCTCGCTTACACCACGGGCGCCAAAGGGTCGATCATGAACGCGACCGCCACCTTCTTCAGCGTCATGCTGGCGCACTTCATCTATCAGAACGACAGGATCAGCTACAACAAAGCTCTCGGCTGTATCCTCGGTTTTGCCGGGGTGATGATCGTGAACTTCAACAGCGGCCTGCAGGACTTCCACTTTGTCTGGAATGGCGACGGGTTTGTGGTACTGGCCGCGTTTATCCTCTCTGCCGCCACGCTGTACGGCAAACGCATTTCCCAGACGGTCGACCCGCTGGTCATGACCGGTTGGCAGCTGGCAATAGGGGGGGTGATGCTGGTGGTGGGAGGCTATATCACCGGCGGTACGCTGACTGTACCCAGCGTCAAAGCGGCGGCCATCCTCGGTTATCTGACCCTGCTCTCCTCGGTGGCGTTCGCGCTGTGGAGCCTGCTGCTGAAATACAACCGCGTCAGCATGATTGCGCCGTTCAACTTCCTGGTGCCGGTGGCCGGCACCGTGCTCTCGGCCATTTTCCTCGGCGAGAATATCCTCGAGATCAAATATGCCGTGGCGCTGGTGCTGGTCTGCTCGGGGATCTGGTGGGTGAACAAAGTGAGTGGAAAACCGGCCCGGTAAGCATCACGCTACCGGGCGAACTGCTATCTGGCGCGGATAAAACTGCCGTCAGCCTGGCGGGTAAACAGCACCTGCTGGCCGTTGCCGCTGTCAATGGTCAGCCCTGTCACCACGCCGCTCGCGTTCTGGCGGATCTGCACCATCTGACCGTTTTGCAAATTGCTCAGCGGCTTGCCTGCGCCTTCAACCTGCGCCATCGCATAGACATCGGTCGGCGGCAGGTTATGATCGCGGAACAGCTGCGCCATCGTTTTACCCGGCTCTACACGGTAGGAACGCCACTGCTGTTCAATGCCAGGCACCGGCTGCGACTGCACGGGCGCGGCGGCCTGCTCCTGCGGTTGCTCTTCCTGAATCGGCTCCGGCTCAACCGGGGCGACCTGGCCCGGATCGTTTGACGGCGCAACCAGCTGCGTCTGCATCGGTTGTGCGTCTGGCTGGGGCTGCGTCTGTGAGCGGAAGTCCAGGTCGGCATCCCGTCGGACAGGCGCAGTCGTGCTGTCATCAGCGCCTGGCAGCAGAATACCAACAATCACCATCAGCGCACCGATGATAATGCCTCTGCGGTGCAGGGGCGGCAGCGGGTCCATGAGGCGAAAGTTGTCTGGCGCATGCCAGATTTTCGTCAGGGTAGGTTTTAGTTCAAATGGCCCGGGCATGGCTCTCCTCCTGCTCCGCGTCTTTTTTCCTGTCCCGAGAAGTATAGTTTGCTAACTGCCTGATGAACATTGCAAAGCCGGCTTCCGTGACACACATTCGGGAAAAATCCAGATAGTCTCTATTGTTTCTGTTTCATCGCAATTTGTCATCTTTCAATAAGACAAAGTTTTACCGGATGGAAGGTGGCTGTTATGCTGCCCGCTACTTTAAATGTGATGGAAGGAAATCCCATGACCACCCCGACTTTTGACACAATCGAAGCGCAGGCAAGCTACGGTATTGGTTTGCAGGTAGGACAGCAGCTGAGCGAATCAGGTCTGCAGGGTCTGTTACCGGAAGCGCTGGTGGCGGGTATCGCCGATGCGCTGGAAGGTAAGCACCCGGCTGTTCCGGTTGATGTGGTTCATCGTGCGCTGCGTGAAATCCACGAACGTGCTGACTCCGTGCGTCGCGCGCGTTTTGAAGAGATGGCCGCTGCAGGCGAGAAGTTCCTTGAAGAGAACCGTGAGCGTGAAGGCGTGAACAGCACCGAAACCGGCCTGCAGTTCCGCGTGATCAATCAGGGCGACGGCGCCATCCCGGCTCGCACCGACCATGTTCGCGTGCACTACACCGGTAAACTGATTGACGGCACCGTGTTCGACAGCTCCGTTGCCCGCGGTGAACCGGCTGAATTCCCGGTAAACGGCGTGATCCCTGGCTGGATCGAAGCCCTGACCCTGATGCCGGTTGGCTCTAAATGGGAACTGACTATTCCTCAGAACCTGGCCTACGGCGAGCGTGGCGCTGGCGCGTCCATTCCGCCATTCAGCACCCTGGTCTTCGAAGTCGAGCTGCTGGAAATTCTGTAATTCCGCTCTCTTTCCTCTCCCCGCCCGGGGAGGGGAATTCAGTTAAAAAACCTATAGTTACGCGACAATCAACAGATTATCTTGCAAATGGTCACAGTAAGTGTATTTTTGTGAGCTGTTTTGCGTTGCTTAAGTGATATGACACTCACTTTCAACATATTATTAACATAATATTTAAATCATAGTATTCATCCCGCCGATTCTTACCTAATATCGATGAGTCCTTAATCGGGGCCGTCGCTTTTCGACGTAATAAAGGGCCAGAAGAGCCTAAACAACACAGGTAGTCACAACAGGAAAACATCACATGGTAGATCAGGTAAAAGTCGTTGCCGACGAAGAGGCACCGTCTGAACAGTCGCTACGGCGTAATCTCACAAACCGTCATATTCAGCTTATCGCCATTGGCGGTGCTATCGGCACCGGGCTGTTTATGGGGTCAGGCAAAACCATCAGTCTTGCCGGGCCGTCGATTATTTTTGTCTATATGATCATCGGCTTTATGCTCTTTTTCGTTATGCGTGCGATGGGAGAGTTGCTGCTCTCGAATCTCGAATACAAATCCTTTAGCGACTTTGCCTCCGACCTTCTCGGGCCGTGGGCGGGTTACTTTACCGGCTGGACCTACTGGTTCTGCTGGGTGGTCACCGGGATGGCCGACGTCGTCGCCATTACGGCCTACGCGCAGTTCTGGTTCCCCGGACTGTCGGACTGGGTTGCCTCGCTGGCGGTGATTGTCCTGCTGCTGAGCCTTAACCTCGCCACCGTAAAAATGTTCGGTGAGATGGAGTTCTGGTTCGCAATGATCAAAATCGTCGCCATTGTCGGCCTGATTGTGGTTGGCCTGGTGATGGTGATGACTCACTTTACCTCCCCGAGCGGCGTTGAAGCCTCGTTCTCCCATCTGTGGAATGACGGCGGCTGGTTCCCGAAAGGGCTGAGCGGGTTCTTTGCCGGCTTCCAGATTGCGGTCTTCGCCTTCGTGGGGATTGAGCTGGTGGGTACCACTGCCGCTGAAACCAAAGATCCTGAGAAGTCTCTGCCGCGGGCGATTAACTCGATCCCCGTGCGTATCATCATGTTCTACGTCTTCGCCCTGATCGTCATTATGTCGGTCACGCCGTGGAGCTCCGTTGTCCCAACCAAGAGCCCGTTCGTCGAGCTGTTTGTGCTGGTGGGCCTGCCGGCTGCCGCGAGTCTGATTAACTTCGTGGTGCTGACCTCTGCGGCCTCGTCGGCCAACAGCGGCGTGTTCTCCACCAGCCGTATGCTGTTCGGCCTGGCGCAGGAAGGCGTGGCGCCGAGCGCGTTCGCCAAGCTGTCAAAGCGTGCGGTACCGGCAAAAGGGCTGACCTTCTCCTGTATCTGCCTGCTGGGCGGCGTGGTGATGCTCTACGTGAACCCAAGCGTGATTGGCGCGTTCACCATGATCACCACGGTCTCGGCGATCCTGTTCATGTTCGTCTGGACCATCATCCTGTGCTCGTACCTGGTGTACCGCAAACAGCGTCCGCACCTGCATGAAAAATCCATCTACAAGATGCCGCTGGGCAAGCTGATGTGCTGGGTCTGCATGGCGTTCTTCGTATTTGTGCTGGTACTGCTGACTCTGGAAGAGGATACCCGTCAGGCGCTGATCGTCACGCCGCTGTGGTTTATCGCGCTGGGGTTGGGCTGGCTGTTTATCGGTAAGAAAAGAATGGCAGGCGTAAGGTAAAAGCAAAACGGCAACTTCGGTTGCCGTTTTTTATGTGTTCTCCCTCTCCCTGTGGGAGAGGGGCGGGGTGAGGGCATCAGGCCGCCGGGCTTTTTTATTCCCCGGCCAGCGCCCGAGGGAACAGCACGTTATTCTCGAGGCTGATGTGCTCCATCAGGTCGTCGATCATCTCGTTAATCCCGTTATACATCGCGCGCCAGGTGGTGCAGGCATCCGCAGGCGGGGTCACGTTATGGGTGATGTGCTTGATGACCTCGACCAGCTCACCCGCATCATCATGCTCACTTTCCATCACGCTGATCGGCCCCATCGCCTGGCTACCCATACCCTGTTTGATCATCGGGAACAGGATCTGCTCCTCTTTCATCATATGGCTGGACAGCTCTTCGTGCAGCATGGTCAGGTTTTTCGCCAGGCCGCGCGGGACTGAGGCTTTCTCCGCATGGACGCGTTCAACTTTGGTCGCCTGCAGGATCAGTTCCGGCAGCTGTTCACGGTGGCGGTCATGGTAGCGGACGATAATGTGATTGATGATTTCGTCCAGCGCCACGCTGCGCCAGTCTTTTTCCAGCGGCTGCTCAGCCAGTTTCGCCAGTTCTGCTTCGATGAGGTCCAGGTCCAGTTCCTTACGCGATGCCGCACGCGCCAGGGTTTGCTTACCGCCACAGCAGTAATCCATATCGTATTTACGAAACAGCGCAGAAGCGCGTGGGATGGAGAGCGCCAGCTCGCCTAAGGGTTGGTCGCGGAAGGCCATGGTCATTACCTCATCGTTATTTGATAAGATGTATTTTAAATGCATCTTTAAGGTGAGGATATAACCCTTTAGGAGCAGAGGGCAAAAAGGAGGGGGATTCACAAAACTTTCTTATGTTTTAACTTGCTGAATGGATTTGATTATTTCCGAAAAACAGGGTGGTTAGACCACGAAACGTTAAATAACACGCCTGCATTGCCGATATGTCCTCCACAGACAATGTCCTGCACATAAGGTTAAGAATGTTTAAACGGATTAAAGTAATCACCCTGTTAGTCTCGGTACTGCTGGTGCTCGGCCTGATGCAAATCATCGCCGCGACGGTATTTATCAATGCCCTGAACAATGATAAGGACAATTTCACCGTCTCCCAGCTGTCCAGCCAGAACGTGGCAGAGTTTACCGACGCGTGGATCAGCCTGAACCAGGCGCGCGTGACCCTTAACCGCGGCATGCTGCGTCTGCAAAGCAGCACGGCGACTGAGATCAACGGCACGCAGTTGGGTGAGCTGGTCACCGCCGGGAAAGTCCTGCTGGCTGAAGCCCAGGGGCATTACGACAAATATTATGCCCTGCCGGAAACCCCGGGCCTGGATGAGAAGCTGGCCAATCGGCTGGAAGAACAGTATCGCGCTTACCACACCACGCTGACGAACATGAACGCGCTGCTGGCCGAGGGCAAGCTGGACGATATGTTCAAGCAAAATGCCGAGAAGAAGCAGGTGGCGATGCAGGCTGTGTACCGCGAATGGCGTGAAGCGCAGGCGAAGCTGGCCAGCGCGGGCATCACCGATAACGAGAACGACTACCAGCGTATTCTGTGGATCCTCTCTGCCATCATGGTGATTGTAGTGGCGGTGATTGTCGCCAGCTGGATCGCCATGCGCAACGTGCTGCTGAAGCCGCTGCATGAGGTGATCGCGCATATTCGCGCTATTGCCGCCGGCGATCTGACGCAGCCGATTAATGCCCAGGGGCAAAATGAAATGGCGCTGCTGTCGCATAACGTTCATGAGATGCAAAAGGCGCTGGCCAATACCGTAGGCGTGGTCCGCGATGGGGCGGATACCATTTTCACCGGCGCTGGTGAAATCTCTGCAGGCAGTAACGACCTCTCTTCCCGTACCGAGCAGCAGGCGGCCTCCCTGGAAGAGACCGCAGCCAGCATGGAGCAGTTAACCGCGACCGTGAAGCAGAACGCTGATAACGCCCGTCAGGCGTCACGCCTGGCGCTGGATGCCTCCTCTACTGCGAAGAAAGGCGGCAACGTGGTCGAAGGCGTGGTGCGTACCATGGATGAGATCGCCACCAGCTCCAGCAAGATTGCGCAGATCACCAACGTGATTGATGGCATTGCTTTCCAGACCAACATTCTGGCGCTGAACGCGGCGGTTGAAGCCGCGCGTGCCGGCGAGCAGGGCCGTGGATTTGCGGTGGTGGCGGGGGAAGTGCGTACGCTGGCCCAGCGCAGCGCCCAGGCGGCGAAAGAGATCAAAGGCCTGATTGACGACTCTGGCGCGCGCGTCAGTGCGGGTTCCGCCCTGGTCAATGAAGCCGGGGCGACGATGGCGGAAATCGTCAGCGCCGTTACCCGCGTCACCGACATCATGGGCGAAATCGCTTCCGCCTCGGATGAGCAGAGCCGCGGTATTGACCAGGTGGGTCAGGCGGTGGCCGAGATGGACCGCGTAACCCAGCAGAACGCCTCGCTGGTTGAGGAGTCTGCGGCAGCGGCGGCGGCGCTGGAAGAGCAGGCGGCGCGCCTGAACGAGGCGGTGGCGGTGTTTAAGATCGTTCACGGCCAGGCAGCCAAAGCCGCGCCAGTGAAAACCTATACCGCAAAAGCGAAACCGGTGCTGGCGACGACGGACGCTAACTGGGAAACCTTCTAAAACCTGCCGGGTGGCGCTAACGCTTACCCGGCCTACGAAACCTGCCGGGTGGCGGCTTCGCCTTACCCGGCCGGGGAAATGTGCGGCCTGTTGCCCTCACCCCAACCCTCTCCCACCGGGAGAGGGAGCACACATTAAAAACGGCAACCCTGGGTTGCCGTTTTGCTTTTACCTCGCCGCCGGGCAATACCTACAGCTCCGAAGCCGGAACAACCAGCGGTTTTTCCGGCTTCGCGCTCACCGCGATCACCACTCCCACCACCAGCAATACAATCCCCGTGCCGGTTAACAGCGGCGGCAGGCTCTGGCGCATCAGAAAGGTATACAGCAGCCCGGCCAGGGTTTCGAAAACGATCAACGGGCCCAGGATCACCGTCGGCAATTTCTGGCTGGCGACGTTCCAGCACAGGGCACCGACCCACGAGCAGCAGATGGCAATTACCACCATCAGGCCGAGGAACACCCAGGGACGCGGCCCCAGCGGCAGGGCGAAGTCCGGCTGCTGCACGTTCAGCCAGGCGCAGGCGGCGAGATAGCCCATCAGCGACACCGGCAGCGTCACCAGTGCCTGGGCGGTGGCCCACATCATCGGATGTTTGTCCGGGTTTTCCCGCAGCCAGCGGGCATTACGCAGGGCATACCACGCCCAGCAGATCACCGACACCGACGCCAGAAGAATGCCTGAGACATAGCGCCAGCCGCTGCCCCCGGCCACGCCGTGCCGCAGCTCGGCAATGTTGACGCAGGCCAGCCCCAGCGCGATCGCCACCAGCCCGGGCACCATCTTCGACCACGCCAGCTTGCCGTCGCGCTGGCTGTAGAGCAGATTGGCGAACACCGGGATCACCACCGGCAGCGTGCCGATGATCATCGTCGAGACGGGCGCCCCGGTACGCTGAATGGCGCTCGCCAGGCAAACGTAATAGATGAGGTTACCCATCATGGTCAGCGCCAGCGCGGTCAGCCAGTCCTGGCGTTTCAACTGGCGTAACCGCGCGCGGCCAAGCCAGGCGATCGGCAGGGCGATCAGCCCCAGCGCCAGATAGCGCCCCATTGACTGCAACGCCGCCGGGTACTCCGGCACGATCAATGGGCCGACAAAAATCAGCCCCCACATCAACCCTGCAAGCAGGGCGTACAACACGCCGCTAACCATTTTTCCATCCATTTTCGCTGAACCTGCTGACAGTGTAGAAAGGCAAAAGGGGGGCGTATTGTATGAGATTGCGCATTAGCGCTTCGCGACCTGCTTCTGGTAGCGCACAGGGGTGATGCCGTACCGACGCGTAAACGCCCGGGTCAGGTGCGACTGATCGGTCAGGCCGGTCGCGGCGGCCACCTCTGCCGCAGGCAGCCCCTGGGTGAGAAAGGCTTTGGCGCGCCACAGGCGGATCGCCATCAGCATCTGATGGGGCGTGACGTGAAAATGGGCTTTGAACTGGCGCTGGAAATGGTACGGGCTGAGCGACACCACCTGCGCCAGCTCATCGAGGGTCAGGGAGTGCATATAGTTGTCATGCAGATAGTCGCGGACGCGCTCGAAGCGGTGTGCCCCTTCGCGCAGAACCGGGGCATGGCGCGCCAGCGGCTGGAAGGTATCAATCAGATCCAGCAGCAGGCCTTTTTGCGCCAGCGGATCGTCGGTGTGCCACAGGCCGTAGATCAGCTGGCAGATCTGCTGCGAACGGCGGGGATCGTGGCGGGTAACATCGCTGAACCACCAGTGGCGGATGCCCGTCACCTCTTCCAGCAGATCCGGCTCGAGGTAGATCATCCGGTAGCGCCAGCCGTCGGCGGTGTCGGCCTCGCCGGTATGCAGCTCATCGGGATTCATGGTGACAACGGAATGGACGGGAGCGACGTACTGCGTCCCGCGATAGCGAAAGCGTTCGGCACCGGCTTCAATGGCGCCGATCCCGAAGGCTTCGTGAGTATGCGGCTCAAAGGCGTAGCGTGAGATATGGGCGTGATACAGCTCTACGCCCGGCAGCTGCGCCAGATGGCGAAAGCGCGCGCTGTCTCTCTCATCGAAGAACTGTTCGGGTACGCCTTGCACGGTGAGCCTCCTCGCGGGTCAGATTTCATTATCAGAGATGACCCGCGGGGATGCCACAATAATTAACCAGCTTTTAACAATTACAGGATGCCTTTCACGCTCTCGGCCAGGGAGGTCGTCGGGCGACCCAGCAGCGCGCTCAGGGTGCGGCTGTCGTCAAACAGACCGCCTTTCGAGGCACCGATGTCGGAGTCGGCCAGCATATCGGCCAGGCCTGCCGGTAAGCCCACGCCCTTCAGCGCGGCGGCAAAATCGGCTTCGCTCAGGTTCTGGTAGGCCACGGTTTTCCCGCTCTGGCGACTCAGTTCGGCGGCCAGCTCGCTTAACGTATACCCCTCATCGCCCGCCAGTTCATAGACTTTCCCGGCATGACCCTCTTCGCTGATGACGCGGGCCGCGGCGGCGGCATAGTCGGCGCGGGTCGCGGAGGCGATTTTGCCCTCGCCCGCAGAACCGATAAACACACCGTGCTCCAGAGCCGGCGGGGCGCTGGCGAGGTAGTTTTCGGTATACCAGCCGTTGCGCAGCAGGGCATAAGGAATGCCGGATTCAGCCAGCGCTTTTTCGGTGGCGACGTGCTCTACGTGCAGCCCCAGCGGCGAGGTGTCGGCATGCAGCAGACTGGTGTAGGCGATAAATTTCACGCCCGCCGCCTTCGCCGCGTTAATCACGTTCTGATGCTGCGGGGCGCGCTGGCCCACTTCGCTGGAGGAGATCAGCAGCAGCTTATCCACGCCTGCGAGCGCGGCGGTGAAGGCAGCCTGATCGGTATAATCGGCCTGGCGAACGGTCACGCCCTGCTGGCTCAGCGCGTCGGCTTTGGACGGGTTACGCACAATAGCGACCAGCTGACTGGCCGGAACGGTTTTCAGCAGCTGTTCAATAACGAGTTGGCCAAGCTGGCCGGTAGCGCCGGTAATTGCGATCATGATGAATATCCTTCGTCTCGTGTGAATGTTGTGGCACACTATCACTCAAGCTAACTTTTAGTAAGTACGTACAAAAAGGTAAGTATCAAATGACTCATCCAACCCTCAGCGAGCAAATGCGCGACGGCAATCTCTTTGCCGAGCAGTGCCCTTCCCGGGATGTGCTCAAGCATGTGACCAGCCGCTGGGGCGTGCTGATCCTGGTGGCGCTGCGTCAGGGGACGCATCGCTTTAGCGATCTCAGGCGCAAGATGGGCGGGGTGAGCGAGAAGATGCTGGCCCAGTCGCTGCAGGCGCTGGAGCAGGACGGTTTTATCAATCGCGTGTCGTATCCGGTGGTGCCGCCGCACGTAGAGTATAGCCTGACGCCGCTGGGGGAAGAGGTGAGCGAGAAGGTGGCGGCGCTGGCCGACTGGATCGAGCTGAATTTGCCACAGGTGATGAGTAACCGGGATGAGCGTGCTGCGTGATTGCCTGGCTGACGGTTTTGTAGGCCCGGCAAGCGAAGCGCCGCCGGGCATTGCGCGGTCTGATTGCCGGGTGGCGGCTGCGCCTTACCCGGCCTACGAAACTTGCTGCTATTTGCCTAAATCCACCTGATAAATCGCAAAACCGATCTCATCGGTGGCTACCTGTTGCATCGGGTATTGCGCCTTCTCTTTGATAAACGCCGCCGCTTTTTCAGAGGGTGACGTCTCAAAGCGAATATCCAGCTTCACGTTGCTGTGGATCGGCGCCAGACGCCAGTTGTTGTCCGCCGCCGGATGGATTTCGCCCGCTTTTTTCGACTGCTCGCCAATCCACGCCGCCAGCACCGAGCGGTTCTCGTCCGGCGAGGCGAAGGCGATATGGCTGTCGCCGGTCCCGGCAAACTTACCGCCGTAGGCGCGGTAGTTATTGGTTGCCACCAGGAAGGTCGCTTTTGGATCGATCGGTTTGCCGTTGAAGGTCAGGTTCTTGATGCGCTCCGCCTGGGCATTCACCACCTGGCACTCGCCGTCATATTTCGCCGGCTGTGAGACATCAATCTGATACTCCACGCCGTCGATCACGTCGAAGTTATAGGTGCGGAACCCGTCCCAGTTAATCAGCGCCTGCGGTTGGGTGCTGGTCGGATCGATCTGATTGAACTGCCCGGCCGAGCACTCCAGCCACTCCTTCACCTCCTGGCCGGTGGCTTTGACCACCACCAGGGTATTTGGATAGAGATAGAGGTCGGCGGCGTTACGGAAGGTCAGCTGGCCTTTCTCCACTTCGACGTAGCTGGCCGGATCGTTCTTGCGTCCGCCCACTTTAAACGGCGCGGCGGCGGAGAGTACCGGCAGTTTCGCCAGGTCCGGGTCGCCCTGAATATAGCGCTCCACGTAGGCTTTCTGCGCCATGTTCACTACCTGCACGGTAGGATCGTCCTGTACCAGCGACAGGTAGCTGTACATGTTGTCAGACGATTTGCCGATCGGTTTGCTGACAAACACGCGGGTGGCGTCGTGGTCGTGTTTCAACACCTCGACGATCTTTTTATCCTCGCCCACCAGCGCTTTTTTGGCCGCCAGGTCGTAAATTGGCCGCGCTTCGGCCTTCGACTGGGTGACCTGCCATTTGCCGTCGTCATTATTCAGCACCAGATCCACCACCCCGAGGTGATCGCCCCACATGCCCGGCATCACCGCCGGCACGCCGTTCAGCGTCCCTTTAGCAATATCCGCCCCTTTAATGCTGGCGAAATCTTTGCCCGGGAATACCGCGTGAGCGTGGCCGAAGAGAATGGCATCGACGCCTTTCACTTCGCTGAGGTAGTAGACCGAGTTTTCCGCCATCGCCTGGTACGGATCGGCAGAGAGACCGGAGTGCGCCACCACGACCACCAGATCGGCACCTTTCTCGCGCATTTCCGGCACATACTTACGGGCGGTTTCGGTAATGTCGTTGACCGTGACTTTGCCGCTCAGGTTGGCCTTATCCCAGGTCATGATCTGCGGCGGCACAAAGCCGATATAACCAATCTTCAGGGTCTGCGGTTTCCCGTCCTGATCGGTCACGGTGGTCTCTTTGATCAGATAAGGGGTAAATAGCGGCTTGTTGGTCTTAACGTCGATGATGTTGGCGTTAACGTACGGGAATTTGGCCCCGGCGAGCGCCATATGCAGATAATCCAGCCCGTAGTTAAACTCATGGTTGCCGAGGTTGCCCACCGCGTAATCCAGGGTGTTCAGCGCCTTGTAAACCGGGTGGATATCGCCCTTTTTCAGACCTTTCGCCGCCATGTAATCGCCAAGCGGACTACCCTGAATTAAGTCCCCGTTATCGACCAGCACGCTATTTTTTACTTCGCTACGGGCGGCGTTAATCAAACTGGCGGTGCGCACCAGACCAAACTTTTCCGTCGGCGCATCTTTGTAGTAGTCGAAGTCCATCATATTGCTGTGCAGGTCGGTGGTTTCGAGAATGCGGAGATCGACCGTCGCTGCCTGTACGCTCGCTGCAATCAGCGTCGCCAGGAGCGTTGCGCTAAACTTAATCATCAGAGGGGTCCTTTTTTCGATCCAGGCCACAAAAGAATATGTATCTATATTTTTTTGCTTACAGAATTGTGAATCCTGCCAGAAAAAAGCGCCCTGAAACCGGAATTGCTTCACAGATAGCGGATTTATTCACAATGCGATATAAATAAAACAAAGAGTTAAACCCACTGTGTTAACAAAGAGGTGGAGAATGTTAGATAAAATTTGTCAGCTCGCACGGGATGCGGGCGATGCCATCATGCAGGTCTATGATGGCAAGATCCCGATGGACGTGATCCAGAAAATCGATGACTCACCGGTGACCGCCGCCGATCTCGCGGCGCACGGGGTGATCCTGCAGGGTCTACAGGCCTTAACGCCCGATATCCCGGTGCTGTCAGAAGAAGATCCTCAGCCCTGGGAGCAGCGCCAGCACTGGCAGCGGTACTGGCTGGTCGATCCGCTGGACGGCACCAAGGAGTTCATCAAGCGTAATGGTGAATTCACCGTGAACATTGCCCTGATTGAGAAAGGCAAAGCGGTGCTGGGCGTGGTCTATGCCCCGGTGATGAAAGTGATGTACAGCGCCGCCGACGGCAAAGCGTGGAAAGAAGAGTGCGGCGTGCGTAAGCAGATTCAGGTGCGTGACGCCCGGCCACCGCTGGTGGTGATCAGCCGCTCGCATGCGGATAACGAACTGCAGGAGTATCTGCATCAGCTGGGTGAGCATCAGACGACCTCGATCGGCTCCTCGCTGAAGTTCTGCCTGGTCGCAGAAGGGCAGGCGCAGCTCTATCCCCGTTTCGGGCCCACCAACGTCTGGGATACGGCGGCAGGTCACGCCGTTGCCGCCGCCGCGGGCGCGCATGTTCACGACTGGCAGGGCAAGCCGCTCGACTATACCCCGCGTGAATCCTTCCTTAATCCCGGCTTCCGGGTCTCGCTCTACTGACCGACGAGCTTATGCAGCAGGGCAATCACCTGCTGCACCTCTTCCTGGGTCAGGGCCCCGTCTTTCGCCCACTGAACGCGGCCCTCTTTATCCAGCACGGCTGCCGCTGAACTCTCTTCTTCCAGCTGCCACGCGCCGCGTGCCGTGCCGTTACTGTCGACGACGATCTGCGACCACGGATAGAGCTTTTTATTGCTCTCCAGGCTGCTGCGCACAAACATGCCGGAGCCCGGGATCGCATCGTCAGTGTTGACGATAGTGGTGGTCTGGTAGCTCTCTTTTGGTAAATGTGCCGACTTGATCGCTTCAATTAAGGTTGCGTTTTTCTCTTTTGCCGACGAGCGGCCGGCAATATGTAGCACCACTCGCACTTTGCCAGGGAGCTGCGCGCTATTCCATTTTTTGTAGCTAAACTCATTATTGTCGAGGATCAATTCTCCCCGGTCGGCAATGCCCACCGGCGGCACACGTTGTCCCTTCTCGAAATTATGTGCAGAAGCCATCAGTGGCAGCAACAGGCAGGCAGTTGCCAGGATGTTACGTAGGGTCATGGGTGTTTCCTTATTTTTTTGGCAGGTGATCCGACCACTTGGTCATACGTTTTAATCATAAGTGCGATCGCGGCGCTTTACCCGCAATCCCGGTGCCAGAGTGAGGGGGAACGCACATATCTGCACAAAAACGAAGGCTTATACTGCCCGAAAGTTACGGTTGCAAAGAATATTCTGATTATTTGTCATCAAAAGGTAAATAAACTTATGCAGACTGGGTATCGCAGTTTTTCTGGACTATAGTCATTGGGCAATAAATTTGCGCTCCAGAGGGTCGGCCCGATTGTGGTGCCGCAAGAGCGTATGATTCGCAGGAGATAATAGAATGAAAATTTTCCAACGCTACAATCCGCTTCAGGTGGCGAAATACGTAAAAATCCTGTTCCGTGGACGGTTGTATATCAAGGATGTTGGCGCTTTTGAGTTTGATAAGGGCAAAATCCTTGTCCCAAAAGTGAAGGATAAACAGCACTTTTCTGTGATGTCCGAAGTCAACCGTCAGGTTATGCGTCTGCAAACTGAGATGGCTTAACCAACGTGCTATGCAGTAAAAAAAACGGCTCCCGAGGGAGCCGTTGATGTTTGTGGCTTAGGCCGAGACGTTCTCTTCGGCATCCGGCAGTTTCGGCACCAGCACGGTCGGTTTGTTGTCGATGCGCGTCACCAGCAGCTGGTCGATGCGGTAGTTGTCGATATCCACCACTTCGAACTTGTAGCCCGAGAACTTCACCGAGTCGGTACGTTTCGGGATCTTACGCAGCATAAACATCATGAAACCGCCGATGGTCTCGTAGTTGCCGGACTGCGGGAACTCGTCGATATCCAGCACGCGCATCACGTCGTCAATCGGCGTACCGCCGTCCACCAGCCATGAGTTCTCATCGCGCGCCACAATCTGCTCTTCCAGACCCTGGCCCACCAGATCGCCCATCAGGGTGGTCATTACGTCGTTGAGGGTGATGATCCCCACCACCAGCGCGTATTCGTTCATGATCACCGCGAAGTCTTCCCCGGCGGTTTTGAAACTTTCGAGCGCTTCGGAGAGCGTCAGGGTGTCCGGCACAATCAGCGTATTGCGGATCTGCACGCCGCTGTTCAGGGCCAGGCTCTGGTTCGCCAGCACGCGGTTCAGCAGGTCTTTGGAGTCCACATAGCCGATGATGTGGTCGATATCTTCATTACAGACCAGGAACTTGGAGTGCGGATGTTCCGCCACCTTGTTCTTCAGGCTCTGCTCGTCTTCATGCAGATCGAACCAGATCACGTTCTCGCGGCCGGTCATTGACGACGGCACGGTACGCGACTCCAGCTCAAACACGTTCTCAATCAGCTCATGCTCCTGCTTACGCAGCACCCCCGCCAGCGCCCCGGCTTCAAACACGGCGTAAACATCATCAGAGGTGATGTCGTCTTTACGCACCATTGGCAGCTTGAACAGGCGGAAGATGGTGTTCGCCAGACCGTTGAAGAACCACACCAGCGGGCGGAACACGAACAGGCAGAAGCGCATCGGGTTGATGATGCGCAAAGCCACGGCTTCGGGCGCAATCATACCGATGCGTTTCGGGGTCAAATCAGCAAACAGAATGAACAGGCCGGTCACCAGCGAGAAGGAGAGGATAAAGCTCAGCTGTTCGGAGAGTTCAGGGGAGAAGTACCGTGAGAAAACGCTATGAAAGACGGGAGAAAACGCGGCGTCACCGACAATACCGCCCAGAATGGCCACCGCATTGAGGCCAATTTGCACCACGGTGAAGAACATCCCCGGGTTTTCCTGCATTTTCAGCACACGTTGAGCGTTGATATCGCCATCATCGGCGAGAAGTTTGAGTTTGATTTTACGGGACGCGGCCAGAGAAATTTCTGAAATTGAGAAAAATGCACTGACGGCTATCAGACAAAGTATTACTAAAATACTGTTTAACATATCTTATCCGGCTTCTCGCCAGATCCTCGGAGGGAAGTTGGTCATACAGGGTTGTAGCGTTTATGATCACCGGTCCGAAGCGGTAGGCCGGTTATTTCAGCGGCTAGTATAGCGTAAATGTCTGTAAAGCCGCCAGAGATCACTTTTTGAGCCGGTTCTGCCCGCAAAAAGGCAGAACCGGTTTACTGTTATGCCAGCTGAGGCGGCAGGCAGACGCCGATGCCGCCGATACCGCAGTAGCCGTACGGGTTTTTATGCAGGTACTGCTGGTGGTCATCTTCCGCATAGTAGAACGGCAGGGCGTTGGCGATCTCGGTGGTCACCTGACGGTCGTCGTGCGCCTCGTGCATCGCCTGCTGGAAGCGCGCCAGGCTATCGCGGGCCGCGGCGTCCTGTTCCGGGGTGAGCGGATAGATCGCTGAACGGTATTGGGTGCCGTGGTCATTGCCCTGACGCATGCCCTGCGCCGGGTCGTGATTTTCCCAGAACACCTGCAACAGCTGTTCGTAGCTGATGACGTTCGGGTCATACACTACCCGTACTGCCTCAGCATGACCGGTCTGGCCGGAGCAGACTTCGCGGTAGGTAGGGTTAGGAGTATAGCCGCCGGTGTAGCCCGCTGCGGTACTATAGACGCCCGGCAGCGGCCAGAACAGACGCTCCACGCCCCAGAAGCAGCCCATTGCGAACAGGGCGACCTCCATCCCGTCGGGAACGTTGGTCATCGAGTGACCGTTCACGGCATGCAGCGTGGCGACCGGCATAGGCGTGTTACGTCCCGGTAATGCGTCCGCCTGAGCAACAAGGTGTTTTTTATCGAATAAACTCACGGTGTGACCTCCGGGTAGGTGATGTTTGGGTTAAGGTTGTCACGACGCGTTTAATTGAACACAATAAATGCGGTGAATGAGTCTAGATTTAAACATAAGAAATATTAGGTTGTTTAACCATTTTTCAACCCATGAATTGGGTTTTGGGCTTTATGCCGTGATCTGCTGCGGAGCGGCACTTCAACTGCTTCCAGGGGTGGAAACAAGGATATTCAGGAGAAAACGTGCCAAAAATCCGCCAGTTATGTTTTGTCAGTGTGTTGCTGACAAGCGGAGTCGCCGATGCGGCGAATGTTCGTTTGCAGGTCGAAGGGTTATCTGGCGCCCTGCAAAAAAACGTACGCGCACAGCTCTCCACGATCCAAAGCGATGAAGTGACGCCAGACCGTCGCTTCCGCGCCCGCGTGGATGACGCCATCCGCGGCGGTTTAAAAGCGCTCGGCTATTACGAGCCCACCATCGACTTTGAGTTGCGTCCACCTCCGGCCAAAGGGCGGCAGGTGTTGATTGCCCGCGTCAAGCCGGGCGAGCCGGTGCTGATCGGCGGCACAGACGTGGTGCTGCGTGGCGGCGCGCGTACCGACCATGACTATCTCGAACTGCTGAATACGCGGCCGAAGAACGGCACCGTACTGAATCACAGCGACTATGACGGCTTCAAAAAAGATCTGACCAAAGTGGCGCTGCGCAAAGGCTATTTCGACAGCCAGTTCAACAAAAGCCAGCTCGGCATCTCCCTCGATCGGCATCAGGCGTTCTGGGATATCGATTACGACAGCGGGGAGCGCTACCGCTTTGGCGACGTCACCTTCGAAGGGTCGCAAATCCGCGACGAGTACCTGCAGAATCTGATCCCCTTTAAAGAGGGCGACTATTACCAGTCGAAAGATCTGGCCGAGCTTAACCGCCGCCTCTCTGCCACCGGCTGGTTTAATTCGGTGGTGGTGGCCCCGGAGTTTGATAAAGCGCGCAAGACCAAAGTGCTGCCGTTGCACGGCGTAGTGTCGCCCCGCACCGAGAACACCATTGAGACCGGGGTGGGCTACTCCACCGACGTCGGCCCGCGGGTCAAAGCCACGTGGAAAAAGCCGTGGATGAACTCCTACGGCCACAGCCTGACCACCAGCGCCAGTATCTCCGCGCCCGAGCAGCAGCTCGATTTCAGCTATAAAATGCCGCTGCTGAAAAACCCGCTTGAGCAGTATTACCTGGTGCAGGGCGGCTTTAAGCGCACCGATCTGAACGATACCGAAGCCGACTCCACGACCCTCGCCGTGTCGCGCTACTGGGACCTCTCCAGCGGCTGGCAGCGTGCCATTAACCTGCGCTGGAGCCTCGACCACTTTACCCAGGCCAACGTGACCAACACCACCATGCTGCTCTATCCGGGGGTGATGATCAGCCGGACCCGCTCCCGCGGCGGGCTGATGCCGACCTGGGGCGACTCTCAGCGCTATTCGGTGGACTACTCCAATACCGCCTGGGGCTCGGATGTTGATTTTGTGGTGCTACAGGCGCAGAACGCCTGGATCCGCACCCTCTATGACCGCCATCGCTTCGTGATGCGCGGCAACCTCGGCTGGATTGAAACCGGCGACTTCGAAAAAGTGCCGCCGGACCTGCGCTTCTTCGCCGGGGGCGATCGCAGCATTCGCGGCTATAAATACAAATCCATCGCGCCGAAAGATGACGACGGCAAGCTGATCGGGGCCTCGAAGCTGGCCACCGGCTCGCTGGAGTATCAGTACAACGTCACCGGAAAATGGTGGGGCGCGACCTTTATCGACAGCGGAGAAGCGGTGAGCGATATCCGCCGCAGCGACTTTAAAACCGGCGCCGGTGTCGGGGTGCGCTGGGAGTCGCCGGTCGGGCCGATCAAGCTCGATTTCGCCGTGCCGGTGGGTGATAAAGATGAACACGGTTTACAGTTTTACATCGGTCTGGGGCCTGAATTATGAGTTTATGGAAGAAAATCAGCCTCGGTGTTGTGCTGTTTATTCTGCTGCTGCTGTCTGCGGTGGCCTTTCTGGTGGGCACCACCAGCGGGTTGCATCTGCTGTTTAAGGCGGCTAACCGCTGGGTGCCGGGGCTGGAGATTGGCCAGGTCACCGGCGGCTGGCGCGACCTGCATCTGAAAAACGTCCGCTATGATCAGCCGGGCGTGGCGGTTAACGCCGGGGATCTGCACCTGGCGGTGAAGCTCAGCTGTCTGCGCGACAGCAGCCTGTGCATCAACGATCTGTCGTTAAAAGATGTCTTCGTGACGATAGATTCAAAAAAAATGCCGGAAGCGGCACCGCCCGCTGAAGAGGAGAGCGGGCCGCTGGATCTCTCCACGCCGTACCCGATTGCGCTCTACCGGGTGGCGCTGAATAACGTCAACGTCAAAATCGACGACACCACCGTGTCGGTGATGGACTTCACCTCCGGCCTGCGCTGGCAGGAAAAAAACCTGACCCTGACCCCGACCGCCCTGCAGGGGCTGCTGATCGCCCTGCCGAAAGTGGCGGACGTGGCGCAGGAAGAGATCGTCGAGCCAAAAATTCAGAACCCGCAGCCGGAAGAGAAACCGCTGGGCGAAACGCTGAAAGATCTCTTCTCTAAACCGGTCCTGCCGGAGATGACCGACGTTCATCTGCCGCTGAACCTCAATATCGAAGAGTTTAAGGGCGAGCAGCTGCGCCTGACCGGCGATACCGATCTGACGGTCTTCAACATGCTGCTGAAGGTGAGCAGCATCGACGGCAATATGAAGCTCGACGCGCTGGATATCGACACCAACCAGGGCAGCGTCAACGCCACCGGCAACGCCCTGCTGCGGGATAACTGGCCGGTGGATATCACCCTCAACAGCAGCCTGAACATCGACCCGATCAAGGGCGAGAAGGTGAAGCTGAAGATCGGTGGCGACCTGCGCGAGCAGCTGGAGTTTGGCGTGAACCTCTCCGGCCCGGTGGATCTGGTGCTGCGCGGCCAGACCCGGCTTGCCGAGGCGGGCCTGCCGCTCAACCTGGAGGTGGTCAGCGAACAGCTCTACTGGCCGTTTACCGGCGAGAAGCAGTACCAGGCCGATGACGTGAAGCTGAAGCTCACCGGCAAAATGACCGACTACACCCTGTCGTTCCGCACCGCGGTGAAAGGGGAGGGGCTACCTCCTGCGGGCATTACGCTGGACGCGAAGGGCAACGAGCAGCAGATCAACCTTGATAAGCTGACGGTCGCGGCGCTGGAGGGTAAAACCGAGCTGACGGCGTTGCTCGACTGGCAGAAGGCGATCAGCTGGCGCGGAGAGCTGAAGCTCACCGGGATCAACACCGCCAAAGAGGTGCCGGACTGGCCATCGAAGCTCGACGGGCTGATTAAAACCCGCGGCAGTCTGTACGGCGGCAGCTGGCAGATGGAGGTGCCGGAGCTGAAAATCACCGGCAACGTGAAGCAGAACAAAGTGGATGTAAAAGGCTCGCTTAAGGGTAACAGCTACCTGCAGTGGGTTATCCCGGGCCTGCACGTGGCGCTGGGCCGCAATACCGCCGACATCAAGGGCGAGCTGGGGGTAAAAGATCTCGATCTGGACGCCACTATCGATGCGCCAAATCTTGATAATGCCCTGCCGGGGCTGGGTGGAACGGCGAAAGGACTGGTGAAAGTGCGCGGTACGGTTGATGCCCCGCAGCTGCTGGCCGATATCACCGCCAACGGGCTGCGCTGGCAGGAACTGACGATTGCCCGCGTGCGGGTCGACGGCGACGTCAAATCCACCGATCAGATCGCCGGGCACCTGAACCTGCGCGTCGATCGTATTTCCCAGCCGGGCGTTAACCTTAATCAGGTGACGCTGGAGGCCAAAGGCAGCGAGAAGCAGCACGACCTCCAGCTGCGCGTCCAGGGCGAGCCGGTCTCCGGCCAGCTGCACCTGGCGGGCAGTTTTGACCGCAAAGAGATGCGCTGGAAGGGCACTCTGGATAATACCCGCTTCGCCACCCCGGTGGGGCCGTGGTCGTTAACCCGCTCCATTGCGCTGGATTACCGCAACGCGGAGCAGAAGATCAGCATCGGGCCGCACTGCTGGACGAACCCGAACGCCGAGCTGTGCGTGCCGCAGACCATTGACGCGGGTGCCGAAGGGCGAGCGGTGGTGAACCTCAACCGTTTCGATCTGGCGATGCTCAAGCCGTTTATGCCGGACTCTACCCAGGCCAGCGGCGTGTTTAGCGGCAAGGCGGATGTCGCCTGGGATGCCACCAAGCCGGGGCTGCCGGAGGGCAACGTCACGCTCGCCGGGCGTAACGTGAAGGTGACGCAGGTGGTGAACGACGCACCGCTGCCGCTGGCGTTCACTACCCTGAATCTTACCGCCGATCTGCACAACAACCGCGCCGAGCTGGGGTGGCTGATCCGCCTCGCGAACAACGGCCAGTTTGACGGCCAGATTCAGGTTACCGATCCGCAGGGGCAGCGCAATCTGGGCGGCAACGTCAATATCCGCAATCTCAACCTGGCGATGGCGAACGCCATTTTCTCCCGCGGCGAGAAGGCGGCAGGGATGCTGAACGCCAACCTGCGGCTGGCCGGCAACGCGCAAAGCCCGCAGCTGTTTGGGCAGATGCAGCTCAACGGGGTGGATATCGACGGCAACTTTATGCCGTTCGATATGCAGCCGAGCCAGCTGACGATGAACTTCAACGGCATGAGTTCGACCCTGGCCGGGACCGTGCGTACCCAGCAGGGACAGATCAACCTCAGCGGTGATGCCGACTGGAGCCAGATCGATAACTGGCGCGCGCGGGTCGCGGCCAAAGGCAGCAAGGTGCGCATTACGGTGCCGCCGATGGTGCGTCTGGACGTCTCGCCGGACGTGGTCTTTGAGGCCACGCCGCAGCTGTTCACTCTCGACGGCCGGGTTGATGTGCCCTGGGCGCGGATTGTCGTCCATGACCTGCCGGAGAGCGCCGTGGGCGTCTCCAGCGATGAGGTGATGCTCGACAAAAATCTGCAGCCGGAGGAGACGAAGCGGGCCTCTATCCCGATCAACAGCAACCTGATCGTGCATGTGGGCAACAACGTGCGGCTGGATGCCTTTGGCCTGAAGGCGAGGCTGACCGGCGATCTGAAGGTGGCGCAGGATAAACAGGGGCTGGGCCTGAACGGGCAGATCACCATTCCGGAAGGGCGCTTCCATGCCTATGGCCAGGATCTGATTGTGCGTAAAGGCGAGCTGCTGTTCTCCGGTCCACCGGATCAGCCGCTGCTGAATATCGAAGCGATCCGTAACCCGGAAGCCACCGAGAATGACGTGATCGCCGGGGTGCGCGTAACCGGCACCGCTGACGAACCGAAAGCGGAAATTTTCTCCGACCCGGCAATGTCCCAGCAGGAAGCGCTCTCATACCTGCTGCGCGGGCAAGGTCTGGACAGCAATCAGAGCGACAGTGCGGCGATGACCTCAATGTTAGTCGGTCTGGGGGTTGCACAAAGTGGTCAGGTTGTGGGTAAAATCGGGGAGACGTTTGGCGTAAGCAATCTGGCGCTGGACACCCAGGGGGTCGGTGACTCTTCTCAGGTGGTGGTCAGCGGCTATGTACTGCCGGGTCTGCAGGTGAAATATGGCGTGGGGATCTTTGACTCGCTGGCGACACTCACGTTACGCTATCGCCTGATGCCTAAGCTATATCTGGAAGCGGTGTCTGGCGTAGACCAGGCTCTCGATTTGCTCTATCAGTTTGAGTTTTAGCAATGCGAATATTTGTTTAC
This sequence comes from Leclercia sp., assembly GCF_036780805.1. Lineage (NCBI taxonomy): Bacteria > Pseudomonadati > Pseudomonadota > Gammaproteobacteria > Enterobacterales > Enterobacteriaceae > Leclercia > Leclercia sp. The sequence goes on from NZ_DAIQCE010000013.1 coordinate 66,907, forward strand.
GGCAGTTTAAGAACCAGACAAGGCAACAGCCACTGGATGACCAACGCCCAGTTGCTGGGGGATTACAGTATCGAGAACTACCAGCTGTACAGCCTGGGCCACTATCCAGGCGCGGTTCCGGGGAACGGAGCAGTACAGGGCGAAGTGTATCGTATTGATAATGCCACGCTGGCCGAACTTGATGCCTTGCGCACCAAAGGTGGGGAATACGCTCGCCAGTTGATCCAGACGCCTTACGGCAGTGCATGGATGTACGTGTACCAACGTTCGGTCGAGGGTCTGACGCTGATTGAAAGCGGTAACTGGTTAGACAGAGACCAGTACTGAGATGAACAACGCCACCTTCGGGTGGCGTTGTTTTTTGCGTAACTGCTCGCGTTTTGCCTTGCAAGCGCTGACCGCATTTCACTTTTCTTTGCCACGCTTTCCCGAATCGCCCTACAGATAAATTTTGTTCTGGCTTGCAAAAATGCACTGGCGTAAAACGTTAATCACTCCTTCGTGAGTTATACTTTGTATAACCATGGGGGGGTAGGTATGCGCATTACGATCAAAAAATGGGGCAACAGTGCGGGTGTAGTTATTCCCGGCGTTGTCATGGAGGAACTCAATATGCAGGTGGGCCAAAGTATGGAAGCTCAAGTGGTCGACAACCAGCTGGTGCTGACGCCGGTCAGTAAAAGTTATTCTCTTGAAGCGTTGCTGGCGCAGTGCGATATGTCTGCGCCAGAAATCAGTGAAGAAGAGCTGTGGGGCAAATCAGGCCCGATGGGAAATGAAGTATGGTAAAAAGCCGGGGTTTTGAGCGGGGCGATATTGTCCGGGTCAGTTTTTCCCCTTCAGCGGGTCATGAGCAGCAGGGCGAAAGTCGTCCGGCGCTGGTGCTTTCCGTCAGCGCATTTAACCAGACGGGCACGGTACTCGTCGCGCCCATCACCCAGGGCGGAAATTTTGCCCGCTACGCCGGGTTCTGTGTGCCCGTTAGCTGTGAAGAGGGAGAGGTGCAGGGCGTCATTCTGGTTAATCAGATCCGCATGATGGACCTTCAGGCCCGACAGGCCAGAAAGGTTGCTGTCGCCACGAATGAAGTCGTGCAGGATGCGCTTATGCGCCTTCAGGCCATTGTTGATTAACCGCATCACCAACGCCACCTTCGGGTGGCGTTGTTTTTTGTTATGCCCCTTCCTGGCGCAGCTTAAAGATCTGCACCGTTTCCAGCAGCTGTTCGGCCTGGCGATGCATCGCCTGTGCCGCCGCAGACGACTCCTGCGAGAGCGTGGCGTTCTGCTGCGTGGCGGCGTCCATATGGGTGACGGCCACGTTCACCTGATCGATGCCGGTGCTCTGCTCGTGGCTGGCTAGCGAGATCGCCTCAATCAGCTCACTCACCTTGCTGACGCTGTGCAGAATACCGGCCATGGCGACACCGGCCTCTTTGACCTGACCATTTCCCTCATCGATGCGGCTCACGGAGCGATCGATCAGCACGCGGATCTCTTTGGCGGCCGAGGCAGAGCGCTGGGCCAGGGCGCGCACTTCGGCAGCCACCACCGCGAATCCGCGGCCTTCGGTTCCCGCCCGGGCGGCTTCGACCGCGGCGTTCAGCGCCAGGATATTAGTCTGGAAGGCGATGCTGTCGATCATGCTGATAATGGTGTTGATCTCGCTGGAGAAATTATGGATTTCACTCATGGTCTGCATGGCGCGATCCACGGCTTCTTCCCCCTGACGCGCCACCTGGCGGGCATTGCGGGCCAGATCGCTGGCGGTACGCGAATGCCCGGCGTTGCTTTTCACCACCGAGGTTAGCTCTTCCATCGAGGCGGCGGTTTGCTCCAGAGCGCTGGCCTGGGCTTCGTTACGCGACGAGAGTTCATGGCTGCCGCTGGCAATCTGTGCCGAGGCGGTGGCGATGGTCTCGGTGCCGCTGCGCACCCCGGAGACGATGCGGGTCAGGTTGATGTTCATCTCCTGCAGGGCAAGCATCAGCTCGGCCGTCTCATCGCGACCGACAACCGTAAAGCGGGACTGCAAATCCCCGGCAGCCACTGTACGGGCAATGCTGACCGCCTGGGCCAGCGGCCGGGTGATGCTGCGGATTAACCACCAGGTCACCAGCATGCCTGCGCCAAGGGTTAACGCCATCGTCAGCACCAGCATCCAGCGGGTCTGCTGATAGCGAGCCTGATTCTGGTCAGCGATCTGCTGGTGGAGCACTTTTGCGTGCTGCAGGGTATTCGCCACGACCTCGTCGATCATTCGGGTGGGCTCGCGATCGATGCCGGTGACCTGCTTATCCACGCGCTGGGCGCTGGTCATATCCCCGGGCTGATACTCCGTCAGCGCCTTCAGGTACTGCTGCTCTAACCCGGCGTGGATCTCACGGGTTGCCAACACCTCGCGGTTATCCATCCCGATTTTGGGCAGCAGCTCGCTCAGGCGGGTGAGCAGCGCCTGGGTGGCCTGACTCTCGCGGCTAAAGGCGGTCTTGTATTTGTCGAAGGCCTCCTGTCCCTGGGCGCCGCGCAGCAGCGTGTTTTTCCACTCCTGCACCTGGATCTTGAACTGCACCTGGGCGCTACGCGCGGTGTCGATGCTGTCGGTGATGGACTGCTCCATCGCCATAATCTGTTGCTGCTGCGTCAGGCTGTCATTGTTAATGGCCAGCCCGCGCAGGCCGGTAAACAGGGTGGCAAGCAGGAGCAGGGCGGCCAGCAAGCCCAGCCGCTGGCCAATCGTAAGGGTGTTGAGTTTCATTTGTAGCCGGTATTTCCCTGGTGGAATAAAGCGATCGTGATCACGTGACGAAGGTATCGACCGGCGGCAGACAGACTTTAAGGGAGCAAAAGGGGGATAAGGCAGGGAAAAGGGGCTATCTGGTTAATACGCGTAGGGAAAATGGCTATGTGACATTTTTGTGACAATTGACGGGCATAAAAAAGCCCCGACGAATCGGGGCTCTCAACGCAGAAAGAATTACTTCTTAGCGCGTTCGAAGGAGGCAATGATTTCAGCTTTCGCGGCTTCAGCATTGTCCCAGCCGTCAACTTTAACCCATTTGCCTTTCTCGAGATCTTTGTAGTGCTCGAAGAAGTGGGTGATCTGCGCTTTCAGCAGCTCTGGCAGGTCGTTCACATCTTTAATGTGATCGTACTCTTTGCTCAGTTTGGTGTGCGGTACCGCAACCAGCTTCGCATCTTCACCGGATTCGTCGGTCATTTTCAGCACGCCAACCGGACGGCAGCGGATCACGGAGCCTGGCTCAAGCGGATATGGCGTTGGGACCAGCACGTCTACCGGGTCACCGTCCAGAGACAGGGTGTGGTTGATGTAACCGTAGTTGCACGGATAGAACATCGCAGTAGACATGAAACGGTCTACGAACAGCGCGCCGCTCTCTTTGTCCACTTCGTATTTGATAGGATCAGCGTTTGCCGGGATTTCGATAACTACGTAGATGTCTTCCGGCAGTTCTTTACCCGCTGGGACGTTGAGTAAGCTCATGTCTGTGTCCTTTAAAATGATTGGTAATCAAGTGGCGAGTATTATAGCCAACTGGCACGGAATGTCTCCGCCTGTTTTCGCCATTCTCCCCTCCCGGATGCCACTATCAGCCCTTTCTCATGACAAGATAATCCATAAACTCAGCCGCATTTTTAATGGCTCAATGAAAGCGATTACAAACTTGTGATTAACGTTTTATTCACTTCTCCGAAGTGTGATGTAACACACTCCGTTACATCTCGCATTGTCTATAGTTTTTTCGCAGAACACCTTTTACCCAACAATAAACTACCCTACGAGGACGTTCTTATGTGGAAGCGCTTACTTCTTGTCACAGCAGTTACAGCAGCCATGTCGTCTATGGCAATGGCCGCACCATTAACCGTAGGATTCGCACAAGTCGGCTCGGAATCAGGCTGGCGAGCGGCTGAAACCAACGTCGCGAAAAGCGAGGCCGAAAAGCGCGGTATTACGCTTAAAATCGCTGATGGTCAGCAAAAACAGGAAAACCAGATCAAAGCGGTGCGCTCCTTCATCGCGCAGGGCGTTGACGCCATCTTCATTGCACCGGTCGTTGCTACAGGCTGGGAGCCGGTACTGAAAGAAGCTAAAGATGCTGAAATTCCGGTCTTCCTGCTCGATCGTTCCATCGATGTAAAAGACAAATCTCTCTATATGACTACCGTCACCGCCAACAACGTGCTGGAAGGGCAATTAATTGGTGAATGGCTGGTGAAACAGGTCAATGGCAAACCTTGTAACGTGGTTGAGCTGCAGGGCACCGTTGGTGCCAGCGTGGCCATCGACCGTAAGAAAGGCTTTGCTGATGCCATCTCCAAAGCCTCAAACATCAAGATTATCCGCTCTCAGTCCGGCGACTTCACCCGCAGTAAAGGGAAAGAGGTCATGGAGAGCTTCATCAAAGCCGAGAACAACGGCAAAAACATCTGCATGGTTTACGCCCATAACGATGACATGGTGATCGGTGCCATCCAGGCCATCAAAGAAGCGGGTCTGAAACCCGGAACCGATATCCTGACCGGCTCCATCGACGGCGTGCCGGATATCTATAAGGCGATGATCGACAAAGAGGCCAACGCCAGCGTTGAGCTGACGCCAAACATGGCGGGCCCGGCCTTCGACGCGCTGGAAAAATTCAAGAAAGACGGCACCATGCCGGAAAAAGTCACCATCACCAAATCCACCCTCTACCTGCCTGATACCGCGAAAGAAGAGTTAGAGAAGAAGAAAAATATGGGCTACTAAGCTCTCGCCCCTCACCCCAGCCCTCTCCCCACAGGGGAGAGGGAGAAAGGCAGGGCGGAGCTGGGTCTTAACAATTGGCACGATCAATCCCCTCTCCCCTCCGGGGAGAGGGTTAGGGTGAGGGGGAACCATGACCACAGACCAACACCAGGAAATCCTCCGCACAGAAGGATTGAGTAAGTACTTTCCCGGCGTAAAAGCGCTGGATAGCGTAGATTTCAGCCTGCGCCGTGGCGAGATCATGGCATTGCTGGGTGAGAACGGTGCCGGGAAATCGACGCTGATTAAAGCCCTGACCGGCGTCTATCACGCCGATCGCGGCACCATCTGGCTGGAAGGCCAGGCCATTTCGCCAAAAAATACCGCCCATGCCCAGCAGCTGGGGATCGGGACGGTCTATCAGGAAGTGAACCTGCTGCCGAACATGTCGGTGGCCGATAACCTGTTTATTGGTCGCGAGCCGCGCCGTTTTGGCTTTTTGCGCCGCAAAGAGATGGAGGCTCGCGCCACCCGGCTGATGGAATCCTACGGCTTTTCCCTCGACGTGCGCGAACCGCTGAACCGTTTTTCGGTGGCGATGCAGCAGATCGTCGCCATCTGCCGCGCCATCGACCTCTCCGCCAAAGTGCTGATCCTCGATGAACCCACCGCCAGCCTGGATACTCAGGAGGTGGAGATGCTCTTCACCCTGATGCGCCAGCTGCGCGATCAGGGGGTGAGCCTGATTTTCGTCACCCACTTCCTCGATCAGGTCTACGCCGTCAGCGACCGCATTACCGTCCTGCGTAACGGCGGCTTTGTCGGCTGCCGCGAAACCCGCGAGCTGCCGCAAATCGAGCTGGTCAAAATGATGCTTGGCCGCGAGCTGGAGACCAACGCCCTGCAGCGTGCAGGCCGGACGCTGCTCAGCGATAAACCCATTGCGGCATTCAAGGATTACGGCAGAAAGGGCACCATTGCCCCCTTTAACCTCGACGTGCGTCCCGGCGAAATCGTCGGCCTGGCGGGGCTGTTAGGCTCCGGCCGCACCGAAACCGCCGAGGTGATCTTCGGCATCAAGCCTGCCGACACCGGCAGCGCAATGATCAAAGGCAAACCCCAGGCCCTGCGCTCCCCGCATCAGGCCTCCAGTCTCGGGATTGGCTTCTGCCCGGAAGACAGGAAAACCGACGGGATTATTGCCGCGGCCTCGGTGCGCGAAAACATCATTCTGGCCCTGCAGGCCCAGCGCGGCTGGCTGCGTCCGATCCCGCGTAAAGAGCAGAACGCCATCGCCGAGCGCTTTATTCGCCAGCTGGGCATCCGCACCCCAAGCGCGGAACAGCCGATCGAGTTTCTCTCCGGGGGTAACCAGCAGAAGGTCCTGCTGTCGCGCTGGCTGCTGACCAAACCGCAGTTCCTGATCCTCGACGAACCGACGCGCGGAATCGACGTGGGGGCGCATGCGGAGATCATCCGTCTGATCGAAACCCTCTGCGCCGACGGGCTGGCGCTGCTGGTCATCTCGTCGGAGCTTGAGGAGCTGGTGGGCTATGCGGATCGCGTGATCATCATGCGCGACCGACAACAGGTGGCCGAGATCCCGCTGGACGCGCTGTCCGTTCCGGCAATCATGAACGCCATTGCGGCATAAGGAGTACATCGTGATGTCACGTTCACTCTCTCAGACCGGCGAGCCGAAGCGCCGCTTCAGCTGGCCCACCGGTACGCCGCAAATCATTGCCCTGGTGCTGGTGCTGCTGGTGGATAGCCTCGTTTCGCCGCATTTTTATCAGGTTATCCTCCAGGATGGCCGCCTGTTCGGCAGTCCGATTGATATCCTGAACCGCGCCGCGCCGGTGGCGCTGCTGGCGATTGGCATGACCCTGGTGATCGCTACCGGCGGCATCGACCTGTCGGTAGGGGCGGTGATGGCCATCGCGGGTGCCACCGCGGCCTCGATGACCGTGGCCGGACACAGCCTGCCGGTGGTGCTGCTGGTGACGCTGGGCACCGGCGTGCTGGCGGGGTTGTGGAACGGCATCCTGGTGGCGATCCTCAAAATACAGCCCTTCGTTGCCACCCTGATTTTAATGGTGGCCGGACGCGGGGTGGCGCAGCTGATCACCTCCGGGCAGATCGTCACCTTTAACGCCCCCAATCTGGCGTGGATCGGCAGCGGTTCGCTGCTGTTCTTCCCGACGCCGGTGATCATCGTGGTGGTGACGCTGATTGCCTTCTGGCTGTTCACCCGCAAAACCGCGCTCGGAATGTTTATTGAAGCGGTGGGGATCAACATTCGCGCCGCGAAAAACGCCGGAGTCAGCACCCGCCTGATGGTGATGCTGACCTACGTCTTAAGCGGGGTGTGCGCCGCCATTGCCGGAATTATCGTCGCGGCGGACATTCGCGGGGCGGATGCCAACAACGCTGGCCTGTGGCTGGAGCTGGATGCGATCCTCGCGGTGGTGATTGGCGGCGGTTCGCTGATGGGCGGGCGCTTCAACCTGCTGCTGTCGGTGATTGGCGCGCTGATTATCCAGGGGATGAACACCGGGATCCTGCTCTCCGGCTTCCCGCCGGAGCTCAACCAGGTGGTGAAAGCGGTAGTGGTGCTCTGCGTGCTGATCGTCCAGTCGCCGCGCTTTATCAGTCTTATTAAGGGGATGCGTGGCCATGATAAAACGTAATTTACCGCTGATGATCACCCTGGGCGTCTTCGTGCTGGGCTATCTCTACTGCCTGACGCAATTCCCCGGCTTTGCCTCGACGCGGGTGATCTGCAACATCCTGACCGATAACGCCTTCCTCGGGATCATCGCCGTCGGCATGACCTTTGTGATCCTCTCCGGCGGGATTGACCTCTCCGTCGGGTCGGTCATCGCCTTTACCGGCGTTTTCCTGGCGAAAGCGATCGGCTACTGGGGGATCTCCCCGCTGCTGGCCTTCCCGCTGGTGCTGGTGATGGGCTGCGCCTTCGGGGCCTTTATGGGGCTGCTGATCGACGCCCTGAAGATCCCGGCGTTTATCATCACCCTCGCCGGGATGTTTTTCCTGCGCGGCGTCAGCTATCTGGTGTCGGAGGAGTCGATCCCGATCAACCATCCGGTGTATGACACCCTCTCCAGCCTGGCGTGGAAAATTCCCGGTGGCGGCCGTCTGAGCATTCTCGGGCTGGTGATGCTGGGGGTGGTGGTGATCGGTATTTTCCTTGCTCACCGCACCCGCTTCGGCAACGAGGTCTATGCCATCGGCGGCAGCGCAACCTCCGCCAACCTGATGGGGATCTCCACCCGCAGCACTACCATTCGGATCTACATGCTCTCAACCGGGCTGGCGACGCTGGCGGGGATCGTCTTCTCCATCTATACCCAGGCCGGCTACGCCCTGGCGGGGGTGGGCGTGGAGCTGGACGCGATTGCCTCGGTGGTGATTGGCGGCACGCTGCTGAGCGGAGGGGTCGGCACGGTGTTGGGCACCCTGTTCGGGGTGGCGATCCAGGGGCTGATCCAGACCTATATCAACTTCGACGGCACCCTCAGTTCGTGGTGGACCAAGATTGCGATTGGCATCCTGCTGTTCATCTTTATCGCCCTGCAGCGCGGTCTGACGGTGCTGTGGGAGAACCGCCAGAGCTCGCCTGTCACCCGGGTGAGCACCACGACCAGCAGGTGATAACTCACTGAATTTACGCAACGTCTAAATCTTTTCCGGTAGCGGCCGATAACCCTTAATTCTGTCCAGATTTATCTCGCTACCGGAAATTACATCATGCTTAAAACGCTATCGATTCGTACCGGCTTGCTTTCGTTACTGGCCGTCATGACCCTCCTGCTGCTGCTCGTCAGCGGTATTGGCATTTATGCTCTCACGCAAAGTTCCTCTTCACTGCAGCGCATTAATCATCTTCAGGGTGAACAGCTGGTGCAGCTCAATTCGGGCTACACCCTGATCCTGCGCGCGCGCAACGAAGCGGGCCAGGCCGTGCGCATGATGGAGGTCGGCCTGCTGGATGATGCCGCGAAATCGGTGAAAAACATCAATGACGAAATCACTCAGGCACAAGCCACGTTGAAAAACGTGATCGATGGCGGGGTGAACGATCCTGAAGGCGAAGCGCTGCTGAAGAAAGTCGCGGCGAGCCTTGCGGCCTATAACGCCCAGGGGATCGTGCCGATGCAGAACGCGCTGAAAGATCAGAGCGCCGATGCCTATTACGATCTGCTGGAGAACCACCTGGTGCCGGTGGCGCGTCAGTTTGATAACGATATGCAGGCTTTCCAGACCTGGAGCGAAAGCCGTGGCAAAGCCGAGGTGGCGGCGGTGCAGGCCAGTAAAGAGCGGGTAATGCTGCTGATTATTGTCGCCGCGCTGCTGACCGCGGGCATCATTGTCCTGGCCTGGCTGGCGCTGCGCCACATGCTGTTGAAGCCGCTTTCAGCTTCCATCGCCCAGCTTGAACACGTGGCCGCCGGGGATTTAACCCACGCCCTGACCGCACCGGCCAGCCAGGAGTTTAACCGCCTGAATGCCGCTATCGAAGAGATGCGCCAGTCGCTGATGGGCTCGGTGCTGCGCGTGCGCGATGCCAGCTCGCAGATCGACACCGGCAGCCGGGAGCTGACCGCGGGCAACATGCACCTGGCCCAGCGCACGGAATCAACCGCCACCTCTCTGGAGCAGACCGCGGCCAGCATGGAAGAGCTTACCGCCACGGTGAAACAGAACGCCCACAACGCCGAGCAGGCGCATCAGGTGGCGAAGACCATGTCGGATACCGCCGATCGCGGCAGCGAAATGGTGTGCTACGTGATCGAGAAGATGCGCGACATCTCCGGCAGCGCCGACCGCATCGCCGATATTCTCAGCGTCATCGACGGCATTGCCTTCCAGACCAATATCCTGGCGCTGAACGCCTCGGTCGAGGCCGCGCGCGCGGGCGAACAGGGCCGTGGTTTTGCGGTGGTCGCCGGTGAAGTCCGTATCCTCGCCAGCCGCAGCGCGGATGCGGCGAAAGAGATCCGCACTCTGATCAGCGATTCGCAGTCACACGTCAGCGAAGGCAGCGACCTGGCCCAGCAGGCGGGTGAAACCATGGATGAGATCGCCACCGAGGTGATGCGCATGACCCGCCTGATGCGTGAGATAGCTAACGCGTCGCACGAGCAGAGCCGGGGTATTGAGCAGGTGAATATTGCGGTCAATCAGATGGACGAAACCGCGCAGCAAAACGCGGCCCTGGTCCAGCAGTCTTCCGCCGCGACGCGCTCGCTGGAGGAGCAATCACGCGAGCTGATCGAGGCGATGTCGTCGTTTAAACTGTCGATGCAACAGGCCTAGCGTCATCGCATTCCGACGCCGCCACCGGCGTCGGGAAGCTCTCTCCCGGAGACGGCGCGCTGGCGATATGGTCGTGGATCAACCCCAGCAGCTTTTCCATCTCGGCGGTCAGGTGCAACGCATAAGGCGTGGGCTCAAGAAACAGGCCCTTGCGGGTAAACAGCGGCTCATCAAAAAGCATCCCAAAGCGTTTCAGCGCCAGGCTCACGGCTGGTCTGGACATATCCAGACGTAAAGAGGCTTTGGCCATGCTCCCGCACCGGACGACTTCAATAAATACCGGGATGAGATTGAGGTCGATTCCCGTGGATGAGCGAGAGAGGTTTTTCATATCGGCTGATTTCCATTGAACACTATTTGAACGCCGTAATGATGACGGATTGATTCAGTGGGTTACAGCAGCATTTTTATATAGTGTTATACCGACAAAGGTATAAATGGTTGGAAAAATAAAAGGGGCCGAATGGCCTGATGAATCCCCAGTAATTTTATTGCCTTTAAAGCAATGAAATAATCACATAACGATAAATGACTTACAGCGGCTCCCTGGTCCGGCTGAAAATCGCCGAAGCGTTTCCGGAAGGCCGGGGCGAGGCGCAGGGACGCGCCGAGAGGGCATAGCCTGCAGGGATGCAGGCTGGTGCCCGACCCGAAAGCCTGGAGGAATAAGCTGAGGGTACCGCGAAGCGGCGATTTTCTTTGCCGGGAGCCGGGGTAGCCAGGGGGGAGGCGGCGAGCCCCCCTGGCACGTTCACCGGTTCTGGTGTGTCAGAGAAGCAAGGGACATGAGGTGAACGGAACCACCACCAGAGCCGCATGTTCCCCCTCACCCTAACCCTCTCCCCAAAGAGGAGAGGGGATCCGTCCGTGCGAATATTATTTGTGGGGATCCCTCAGGCCGAATGGCCCCTTTTGATCAAACTTACCCATCAGGCATCCGGGTATTCACGGATTAAGCGTTCAACGTCTTCCACCATATGATCGTTGCCGACGAAGAACGAGCGGCGCTGGTGCAGACTCTCAGGAATGATATCCATAATCCGCTCTTTGCCGTCGCTGGCTTTACCGCCCGCCTGCTCGGCGAGGAAGGCCATCGGGTTGCACTCGTACAGCAGGCGCAGTTTGCCTTCCGGGTGGCTGGCGGTGCTTGGGTAGAGATAGATCCCACCTTTCAGCAGGTTACGGTGGAAATCCGCCACTAGGGAGCCGATATAGCGCGAGGTGTACGGACGCTGGGTCTCTTTATCCTCTTCCTGGCAGAATTTGATGTATTTCTTCACGCCCGCCGGGAATTTAATGTAGTTCCCTTCGTTGATGGAGTAGGTGCTGCCTTTCTGCGGGTAGCGCATGCGCTCCTGGCACAGGCAGAACACCCCCAGAGACGGGTCGTAGGTAAAGGCGTGCACGCCGCAGCCGGTGGTGTAGACCAGCATGGTGGAGGAGCCGTAAACCACATAGCCCGCCGCAACCTGCTTGTTGCCCGGCTGCAGGAAATCTTCTTCGGTTACCGGCGTGCCGACAGGGGTGACGCGGCGGTAAATGGAGAAAATCGTGCCGACAGAGACGTTAACGTCGATGTTGGAAGAGCCATCCAGGGGATCCATCAGAACGACATATTTTGCGTGTTCACATCCTTCAAAGACCACGATTTCGTCTTCTTCTTCCGAGGCGATCCCCGCAACAATGTCGCGTGCGCGCAGTGCCGCTTTCAGTTTTTCGTTCGCGAACAGATCGAGTTTCTGTTGAACTTCGCCCTGCACGTTTTCAGCACCGCTGGCACCCAGGATATCGACCAGACCGGCCTTGTTGATATCGCGATGGATGATCTTGGCGCCCAGCTTTATTGCCGACAGCAAAGCAGTGAGTTCACCGGTAGCATGCGAGAACTCGTGCTGCTTTTCGACAATAAATTCACCTAACGTTTTCATAACACCTTCCCTGCATTGGATGTTGAGTAAAGTTGTTGATGCCCAACAATCTTAACAAACTTTCAAATCTTCGCGCAGAGGTGAATCGCGCCAGCTAAGTACAGATTTTCCTGAAATGCATTTCTCTGGTGCAGACATATGCGTAAAATGTGCGCCACATTGAAGAGGGATAGTGACGTATGCGCATTCATATATTGGGGATTTGTGGCACTTTCATGGGCGGCCTGGCTATGCTGGCGCGCGCCCTTGGCCATGAGGTGACAGGTTCGGACGCCAATGTGTATCCGCCAATGAGCACGCTGCTGGAAAACCAGGGCATCGATCTGATTCAGGGTTACGACGCCAGCCAGCTGGAGCCGCAGCCGGATCTGGTGATCATCGGCAACGCCATGACCCGCGGTAATCCGTGTGTAGAGGCCGTACTGGAAAGAAACATTCCTTACATGTCGGGCCCGCAGTGGCTGCATGACTTTGTCCTGCGCGATCGCTGGGTTGTTGCTGTAGCGGGGACGCACGGCAAAACCACCACCGCCGGGATGGCAACCTGGATCCTCGAAGCCTGCGGCTACCAGCCGGGCTTTGTGATCGGTGGCGTACCGGGGAATTTCGAGGTTTCTGCTCGCCTGGGCGACAGCCCGTTCTTTGTCATTGAGGCGGACGAATACGACTGCGCCTTCTTTGACAAGCGCTCTAAATTCGTTCATTACTGCCCGCGCACGCTGATCCTCAACAACCTTGAGTTCGATCACGCGGACATTTTTGACGACCTGAAAGCGATTCAGAAGCAGTTCCACCACCTGGTACGCATCGTGCCGGGCCAGGGGCGTATCATCCTGCCGGAAAATGACGTTAACCTGAAGCAGACCATGGCGATGGGATGCTGGAGCGAGCAGGAGCTGGTGGGCGAGCAGGGCCACTGGCAGGCGAAAAAGCTCACCAACGATGCCTCCCAGTGGGAAGTGCTGCTGGACGGTGAAAAGGTAGGTGAAGTTCACTGGGCGCTGGTGGGTGAACACAACATGCATAACGGCCTGATGGCGATTGCCGCGGCCCGTCATGTGGGCGTCATGCCTGCCGATGCGGCCAATGCGCTGGGATCGTTCATCAACGCCCGTCGCCGCCTGGAACTGCGCGGCGAAGCGAACGGCGTGACGGTGTATGACGATTTTGCCCATCACCCGACGGCGATCCTCGCGACGCTGGCAGCCCTGCGCGGCAAAGTCGGCGGCACGGCGCGTATTCTGGCCGTGCTGGAGCCGCGCTCCAACACCATGAAGATGGGGATCTGCAAAGATGACCTCGCCCCGTCGTTAGGCCGGGCGGATGAGGTCTTCCTCCTGCAGCCGCAGCATATTCCGTGGCAGGTAGCGGAAGTCGCAGAGGCCTGCATTCAGCCTGCGCACTGGAGTGCGGACGTTGACGTGTTGGCGGAGATGGTGGTGAAAACCGCGCAGCCGGGCGATCACATTCTGGTGATGAGCAACGGCGGGTTTGGTGGGATCCATCAGAAGCTGCTGGATGGTCTGGCGAAGAAAGCAGAAGCGGCAGAGTAATAATAAAGCCCGGTGGCGCTAACGCTTACCGGGCCTACAATTCGCACCATCCTGTAGGCCGGATAAGGCGTTTACGCCGCCATCCGGCAAACAGCATGCACGAGGATTAACCTTCGGCTTCCGCCAGTTCGCGCAGATACTGGAAGATCAGACGCGCAGACTTCGGCGGCTTATTCCCTTCTTTCTCTTTCTTCGCGTTACGGACAAGCGTGCGCAGCTGCTGGCGGTCGGCGTCCGGCCACAGGTTCAGCACTTCTGCCAGGGCGTCATCGCCGTTATCAATCAGGCGATCGCGGATCTGCTCCAGCTTATGGAACAGCGCAACCTGCTGGTTGTGGCGGTTTTTCAGCTTATCCAGCGCCTGGCGAATCGGCTCTACGTCGCGCTGGCGCAGCATTTTACCAATCAACTGAAGCTGGCGACGGCGGCCCTCTTTCTTGATGCGTTGTGCCAGTTCGATGGCGGCACGCAGATCGGGATCGAGCGGGATTTTATCCAGCGCGTTTTTACCCAGCTCTACCATTTCCGCACCAAGCTGTTTTAACTCTTCGGCGTCGCGTTTAATTTCACTTTTACTGACCCAGATGATCTCATCATCTTCGTCTTCGATGTCATCACCGGGAACGTCGTCGAGCCAGTCTTCGGGCTGCTTAGTCATGTCAGGCTCCTTAAAAAAAGAGGCTAATCTTACCAGTTTAGGCGCGTACTGAGAAACGGTTCTCTGATAGACTTCAGCTAACTACACCTTACATTATGGCATTTACGATGAAAGTGATCTCACAAGTTGCAGCGCAGCGTAAAGCACTGGAAGAGGCCGTCTCCATGGCTCTGGAGCTGGCGTCAGCGAAATCCGACGGGGCAGAAGTCGCCGTCAGCAAAACCACTGGCCTGAGCGTCAGCACCCGCTATGGCGAAGTGGAAACCGTTGAATTCAATAGCGATGGCGCGTTAGGGATTACTGTTTATCACCAGAACCGGAAAGGCAGCGCCTCCTCCACCGACCTCAGCCCGGACGCTATTGCGCGTACCGTACAGGCGGCGCTGGATATCGCCAGCTACACCTCTGCGGACCCTTATGCGGGCGTCGCAGACCGGGAATTACTGGCTTTTGAAGCCCCGGATCTGGATCTGTTCCACCCGGCAGAAGTAACCCCAGACGAAGCCATTGAGTTCGCGGCCCGGGCAGAACAGGCCTCCCTTAATGCCGATAAGCGCATCACCAACACCGAAGGCGGCAGCTTTAACAGCCACTACGGCATCAAAGTCTTCGGCAACAGCCACGGCATGCTGCAGGGCTACAGCTCCACCCGTCACTCCCTCTCCAGCTGCGTTATCGCTGAAGAGAACGGTGACATGGAGCGCGATTACGCCTACACCATTGGCCGCGCGATGGGCGATCTACAGTCGCCGGAGTGGGTTGGGGCGGAGTGCGCAAAACGCACATTGTCCCGCCTCGCTCCACGAAAACTGTCTACCATGAAAGCACCGGTGATCTTTGCCAATGAAGTGGCGACCGGGCTGTTCGGGCATCTGGTAGGTGCCATCGCCGGTGGCGCGGTATACCGTAAGTCGACCTTCCTGCTCGACGCGCTGGGCACGCAAATCCTGCCGGAATGGCTGACCATTGAAGAGCATCCGCACCTGCTGAAAGGGCTGGCCTCCACGCCGTTCGACAGCGAAGGCGTGCGCACGGAGCGTCGGGATATCATCAAAGACGGCATCCTGACCCAGTGGCTGCTGACCAGCTACTCGGCGCGCAAGCTGGGGCTGCAAAGCACCGGCCATGCGGGCGGGATCCACAACTGGCGTATCCCAGGCCGTGGCCTGAGCTTTGAGCAGATGCTGAAAGAGATGGGCACCGGGCTGGTGGTGACTGAGTTGATGGGCCAGGGCGTCAGCGGTATCACCGGGGATTACTCTCGCGGTGCGGCGGGCTTCTGGGTGGAAAACGGTGAAATTCAGTATCCGGTGAGCGAAATTACCATCGCCGGCAACTTAAAGGATATGTGGCGCAATATCGTGACCGTAGGTAACGATATTGAAACGCGCAGTAATATCCAGTGCGGATCGGTACTCTTACCAGAGATGAAGATCGCTGGTCAATGATACTCAAGCGCACTCCGGTGCGCTTTTTTTTGATAATAAAAAAGGAAGTGAGCAATGCGTAAAAACCTGTTAGCCATCCTCGCAGCCTCAACGCTGGTATTGAGTTCATCGGTGTTTGCCGACCTGGAAGACAATATGGACACCCTCAGCGAAAACCTGAAGGTGGTGCAGAAAACGGACAATGCGGCGGAAATGAAAGGCGCTCTGACCAAAATGCGTACTGCTGCGGTAGATGCCCAAAAAGAGACCCCGCCGAAGCTGGAAGGCAAAGCGGAAGAGAGCGCCGAGATGAAAGATTATCGTCACGGTCTGGAGACGCTGGTGGGCCAGATTGACGGCGCGCTGAAGCTGGCCAACGAAGGCAAAGTGAAAGAGGCCCAGGCGGCGGCCGACGAGTTTGTCACTACCCGTAATACCTATCACAAAAAATACCGTTAATGGGTGCCTGAGCCGCACGTCCTCTCCCCGTGTTGCGGAGGCGCACTAAACGCCTCCGCATGTTTGCTCCCTACGATCCGGAGCGACAGTCCATTTGCGCAATCACTTCAAGCGAACCGTTTCGAAAACGGATCTCGCACAGTGTCTTCCGCGTCACCAGCGTTAAGATGATTATTGTCAAAGAAATAATCATCAAAACCCCGATACTGGGATCTCTGCGTTTCATGGATGCCTCCTTGCTTTTAAAGCGGGCGAGGTAGCGAACTCCACGGTGTGACGTGTCGTTTCGGGCCCCCGCCCTGATTTTTAGTCAGGCGGGGCTTTCCACTTCCCGTCCCATGCATGAGACGGTCAGTCTCAAGCACCCACGGCCACTCTACCCAATCGGCATAAGAAAACCTTATCCAGCTCACATTTCTACGCGTCGGCTCGTAAACTTTTTCACTTCCATAACGCCGTTTTACCCGCGCAGGAGCGTGATATTCATCACGTAAATCCAGCGAAATATCATCATTCAGGCCAATTATGTGGCACAGATCACTGGTGCCGCTCTCCTTTCCACTTCGAAGTGGAAAACAACTCGCTACAAACCTGTAACCCCCGGCAGTAGTTTTATCCCAGAGCCAATAACGGGGTAAGACGAGTGATTAACGGAACGGTAATAAACGACACTGGAGACCAGGCGGCGCAAACTGAACAGCTGGCCGACACCATGCTCAAGCAG
Organism: Leclercia sp.; assembly: GCF_036780805.1. Lineage (NCBI taxonomy): Bacteria > Pseudomonadati > Pseudomonadota > Gammaproteobacteria > Enterobacterales > Enterobacteriaceae > Leclercia > Leclercia sp. Next base: position 83,745 of record NZ_DAIQCE010000013.1, read on the forward strand.
ACGTTCACTCTGCTTAGTCATCACCACATTATCCCCAATGCCGTTCAGGAGCAGATGCTGACCTCCCACGTTCGCGCCATGGCGCACCGGTCGGTGACCGGCGAGCCGCTGCCGGAGGTCGAGGCCGACCTGTTCGACGAAATTTCACCTGAATCAATGCGGCTTGCCCGCGAAGTCGTGGCGCAGTTTGGCAACCTTCCTGACGAAGAAGCCTGGCTGCTCTCCGTTCACTTTGAAGTCGCAAAAGACAACCTTTAAGGAGCACATCATGGAACAAATTACAGTCGTTATCGGCGATCGCCTGGGTAAAGGTCAGAAGGTTGCAGCAGGTGTTGAAAAAGCGGGTGGCCGCGCCGTGGTGGTACCGGGCGTGGCGGCAGACATGAAGCTGGGTGACGTGATGAAGGCGGAAAACGCCACCTTCGGCATCTCCTTCTGCGGCAGCGGCGGCGCAGGTGCTATCACCGCTCAGACCAAATATGGCTACAAAGCGAAGTACGGCATGCGTTCGGTGGAAGAGGGCGTCACCGCCATCAACGAAGGCTGCAACGTGCTGGGCTTTGGCTTTATGGATAAAGAAGAGCTGGGCGAGCGTCTGGTGCAGGCGTGGCAGAAGAAGCACGGCGCATAAGCATGAAAGAGCAATTCACCACCACGGTGAGAGTAAAAGGCAAGGGTGACGCCAAAGCGCGCGCCTTTGCCGACGCGCTGAACCAGGTTCAGGCCGCGGTGATGAAAGCCTCACCGCATATCTTACTGCGTATTGAGCCACAGGATGTGCAGGTTGTTCAGGCGCAAGAAGCGGTGCGTAAAGAAGCCTTTCTGTTCTTCTTTTTGCGCCGGGAAAGACGCACCTACAGCGTGGAGCTGGACGTGACCGTCAACGTGACCGCCATCAATCTGGACCGGGTGGACTTTGTCGCGCAACGCTGATTCTTACTAATAGGGCAGACTAATGTTCCTGATAATTTTAATAAAATCGCTCATCATCGGCGGCCTGGTTGGCGTCGGCGTGGGCGCCGGGGCTGCACGCATGTTTCATGCGCCTACTACACAGGGTATGGGCGCGTTTCGTACGTTGGGGGAGCTGAACTCCTGTGAGGGCGATCCGGCATCCCACTTCTCCTTTGGGTTAGGCTTCTTCTTCAACGCCTGGGCCTCGTCGGTAGCGGCGGGTTCCTTCACCCAGGACGTTGACCACCGCATCATCCCGAACTGGGGTGCCGCGGCGCTGATGATCAAAAACCGCAACGTCGGCGAGACGCTGCACGATCCCCGCAAAATGGCGATTACCTGCGGCGTGATCGGCATAATCGTTGTCACCTTCCTGAACCTCACCGCCTCGTCCGTTCCTGCTGCGCTTCAGGTCACCGCCGTTAAGGTACTGGTGCCTGCCGCTAACCTGCTGGTGAACACCGTGATGCCGGTGATCTTCTGGCTGGCGGCCATCGACGCGGGTAAAAAATCGGGCTTCTGGGCCACCGTCTTTGGCGGCGCGGCGCAGCTGATTATGGGTAACGCCGTACCGGGCCTGGTGCTGGGTATTCTGATCGGTAAAGGCGTCGAAGAGAGCGGCTGGAACCACGTCACCAAAGTGATGATGGTCGCCATCGTATTGCTGTTCGTGCTGAGCGGCTTCTTCCGCGGCTTCGACATGAAGATGATTGAATCCTTCCATCTGACCGTGCCGAACTGGCTCGACATGATCCACAACTCGCTCAGCGGCAAGTAACAGGAGCCTCTAAATGGAACAGAATAAAGGTTTTTGGTATGCCGACTGGTCGTTCCCGATCTTCGTTGGCCTGCTCTCCTCCGGCGTGTTCGCCGGGACGCACATGTACTACCTCTACGGCATCGGTGCCTTTAACGAAGTGGCCTTCGTGGCAATGCTGAAAGCGGGCATCGATACCGGTGCCTACGGCGCGGTGGCGGCGTTCGGTGCCAGCTTCCTGTTCGCCCGTATTATCGAAGGCTCCCTGGTGGGGATCCTCGATATCGGCGGCGCGATCCAGACCGGCGTGGGCTTAGGCGTTCCGGCGCTGCTGCTGGGGGCGGGCATCATGTTCCCGGTGACCAACTTTATCGCCTCGCTGGCAACCGGCCTGATTATTGGTCTGGCGATTGGCTACATCATCATCCTGGCGCGTAAGTTCACCATCAACCAGAGCAACTCCACCTACGGGGCAGACGTGATGATGGGGGCCGGTAACGCCTCCGGCCGCTTCCTCGGGCCGTTGATTATCCTTAGCGCGATGACCGCGTCGATCCCCATCGGCATCGGTTCACTCTTAGGCGCACTGCTGTTCTACATCTGGCAGAAGCCGATTACCGGCGGTGCGATCCTCGGCGCGATGCTGTTGGGCTGGCTGTTCCCGGTCGCCCTTTAATACCCGCGGGCGCTCAGGCGCCCGCCTTATCAGGAGAACCCCATGTTTGATTTACTCCTGCGCCGTGCGCGCCTCACCGACGATACCCTGACCGATATCGCCATTCAGGACGGGAAGATCGCCGCGGTGGGCGACATCACCGATCCCGCACACCGTACCCTTGAGCTGAACGGTGACACTTACGTCAGCGCAGGCTGGATTGACTCCCACGTCCACTGCTACCCGAACTCCCCGATTTACCACGACGAGCCGGACAGCGTGGGCATTGCCACCGGCGTCACCTCCGTGGTGGATGCGGGCAGCACCGGAGCGGATGACGTGGACGACTTCTACAGCATCACCCGCAAGGCCGCCACCGAGGTGTTTGCCCTGCTGAACATCTCCCGCGTGGGGCTGATTGCCCAGAACGAGCTGGCCAATATGGCCAACATTGATGCCGACGCGGTGAAGCAGGCGGTGAAACGCCACCCCGATTTTATTGTTGGCCTGAAAGCGCGCATGAGCAGCAGCGTGGTCGGTGAGAACGGCATTACGCCGCTGGAGCGCGCCAAAAGCATCCAGAAAGAGAACGGCGACCTGCCGCTGATGGTGCATATCGGCAACAACCCGCCGAACCTCGATGAGATTGCCGAGTTGCTGAGTTCCGGCGACATCATCACCCACTGCTACAACGGCAAACCGAACCGCATCCTGACCCCTTCCGGCGAACTGCGTGCCTCTGTCACCTCCGCCCTGAAACGCGGCGTGCGTCTCGACGTGGGCCACGGTACGGCAAGCTTCAGCTTTGAGGTGGCGAAACGCGCCATCGCGATGGGCATTCTGCCGCACACCATCAGCTCGGATATCTACTGCCGCAACCGCATTAACGGCCCGGTGGGTTCGCTGGCCAGCGTGATGTCGAAATTCCTCGCTATCGGCATGTCGCTGCCGCAGGTGATTGAGTGCGTGACCGCCAACGCCGCCGACGGCCTGCGCCTGACCCGTAAAGGCCGCATTCAGCCGGGTCTCGATGCCGACCTGACGCTGTTCACTATTAAACGCCAGCCAACCGTGCTGACGGATGCCGAAAACGACAGCCTGCAGGCTGAACACATTCTGGTGCCGCTTGCCGCGATCCGCGCGGGCAAGGGCTACATGACCGAACAAGGGAGCACGGAACATGCCTTCAATTTTTGAGAAATACAATTTAAAACAGGTGATTAACACCTCCGGGCGCATGACCGCGCTCGGCGTCTCCACCCCGCGCCCGGAAGTGGTGCAGGCGGCGATGGACGGCATGAACCAGTACTTCGAGATGAAGGATCTGGTCAACAAAACCGGGGAGTACATCGCGAAGCTGCTGGAGGTAGAAGGGGCGACCGTGGTCTCCTGCGCCTCGGCGGGCATCGCCCAGTCGGTGGCGGCGGTGCTGGTGAAAGACAGCGACTGGCTGCTGGAGAACCTGCACGTCACCCCGATTGAGAACAACGAGATCGTCCTGCCGAAAGGCCACAACGTTAACTTTGGTGCCCCGGTCGGTACCATGGTGGCGCTGGGCGGTGGCAGGCTGGTGGAAGCGGGCTACGCCAACGAATGTTCCGCCGATCAGCTGGCGGCGGCGATCACCCCGCGCACCGCGGCGATCCTCTACATCAAATCCCACCACTGTGTGCAGAAGAGCATGCTCAGCGTGGAGCAGGCGGCGGTTGTGGCGCGTAAGTACGATCTGCCGCTGATCGTCGACGCGGCGGCGGAAGAAGATCTGCACGCTTACTACCGTTCCGGCGCGGACCTGGTGATCTACAGCGGCGCGAAGGCTATCGAAGGGCCAACCAGCGGCCTGGTGATCGGCAGAACCCAGTACGTTGAGTGGGTAAAACGCCAGACGGCGGGCATTGGCCGGGCGATGAAGGTGGGTAAAGAGGGCATTCTTGGCCTGACCTGCGCCATCGAACACTACCTGACGGCGACCAAAGAGAGCGGCGATGAGATGGTGGCGAAAATGACCCCGTTTATCGATGCGCTGAATACGCTCAACGGCGTGACCGCCCGTGTGGTCTGGGACAGCGCGGGCCGCGACATCGCCCGCACCGAGATCAAGTTTGACGAAGCTACCACCGGCGTCGGCACCGGCGACCTGGTGCATGCGCTCAAGCAGGGCGAATACGCCATCTACTTCCGCGGCTACAAGGCCAACGAAGGGATCATCGAAGCCGACGTGCGCAGCGTCAGCGCTGACCAACTGAATATCGTCTATCGCCGCATCAGCGAAGTATTAGGCCAGGAGAAAAAGGCATGAAACTGACCCCCAATTTTTACCGCGACCGCGTCTGCCTGAACGTGCTGGCCGGATCCAAAGCCAACGCCAGCGCCATCTATGAAGCGGCGGAAGGCCATGTGCTGGTGGGCGTGCTCTCCAAAAACTACCCGGACGTGGACAGCGCCGTGGCCGATATGCGCGAGTATGCTCAGCTTATCGACAACGCCCTCTCCGTCGGCCTGGGCGCAGGCGACCCGAACCAGTCGGCGATGGTGAGTGAGATCTCGCGCCAGGTGCAGCCGCAGCACGTCAACCAGGTCTTCACCGGCGTCGCCACCAGCCGCGCGCTGCTGGGGCAGAGTGAATCCGTGGTTAACGGTCTGGTCTCCCCGACCGGCACCGTCGGCATGGTAAAAATCTCCACCGGCCCGCTGAGCAGCGCGGCCCCGGACGGTATCGTCCCGGTTGAAACCGCGATTGCTCTGCTGAAGGATTTCGGCGGCAGCTCGATCAAATACTTCCCGATGGGCGGCCTCAAGTGCCGTGACGAATACAAAGCGGTGGCAGAAGCCTGCGCCCGTCACGACTTCTGGCTGGAGCCGACCGGGGGCATCGATCTGGAGAACTATGAAGAGATCCTGCAGATCGCCCTGGACGCGGGCGTGAGCAAGATCATCCCGCACATCTACAGCTCGATCATCGACAAAGCCAGCGGCAATACGCGTCCGGAAGACGTGCGTACCCTGCTGGAAATGACGAAGAAGCTGGTGAAGTAAAACCTGCCCCTCACCCTAACCCTCTCCCAAAGGGAGAGGGAACCTTTACCCCCTCTCCCTTTGGGAGAGGGCCGGGGTGAGGGGAAATACCGCACATATCCAAAGGAGCCACCATGCACACCCGTAACCTGCTTGTCGCTTCACTCTCAATGCTCGCCACCGCCGCTGTCGCCCAGACCCAATACGCCTGGGTGGGCACCTACAACCCCAACGGCGAAGGGCTGTACCGCTTTTCCGTTGACCCGCAATCCGGCGCGCTCGGCAACAAAACGCTGGTGAGTAAACTCCCGAACGCCGCGCAGTTAACCGTCTCGCACGACGGCAAAACGCTGTATCTGGCAAGCGAAGTGGAGCAGGGCGTGGTGCAGGCGCTGCGGGTCGGCGATAACGGCGAGCTGAGCGAGCTCAATCAGGTGGCGTCCGGCGGGGCGGGACCGGTCTATCTTTCCCTGACGCCGAACGGCCAGCACCTGCTGGTGGCGAACTACGTCAGCGGATCGATTGCGGTTCTGCCGATCAAGGCAGACGGCAGTCTGGGCGAGGCGACGGATAAACAGCAGGATCAGGGCGAACCGGGCGCGGCAAAACCCGAAGCGGCGGCAGAAGGCAGTTTCGCCATCAGCGATCATAACGGCCCCCATGCGCACATGATCGCCGCCGATCCGAGCGGGAAATACGTCTTTTCCACCGATCTGGGGCTGGATCGGATCTATCAGTACCGTTTTGACGATCGGAGCGGAAAACTGACCCCGAACGATCCGCCGTTTATCAGCGCCTCCTCGAAAGGTGCCGGGCCGCGCCACTTCGTCTTCACGCCAAAAGGGGATGCCCTGTGGCTGATTAACGAAGAGGCGTCTACGCTGACCCATTATGCCGTGCAGGCCAACGGCACGCTGAAAGAGGGCAAGACCGTCTCTGCGCTGCCAGCAGGTTACAAAGGCACCAGTTTTGCCGCCGGGCTGGCACTCAGTGCCGATGGAAAGCAGCTGTATGTCGCTAACCGTTTGCATAACAGCATCGGGCACTTTACCGTAACGGCGGAGGGCACGCTGACGCATCAGGACGATATCTGGACGCGCGGTGATTACCCGCGCACCCTGACGCTGGATAAACAGGGACGCTGGCTGTACGTCATGAACCAGCGCAGCGACAACATCACTCGTTTCCGCGTGGCGCAGGACGGCAAGCTGAGCTTTGAGCCCGACTATACCCCGGTCGGCAGCCCATCCCAGATGGTCATTTCACCCTAAGCTGTAAGAGGACAACCCCGTGAGATTTCCCAACCAACGTTTAGCGCAACTGTTTGAGATGTTGCAGAACGAAACGCTGCCTCAGGACGAACTGGCGCAACGGTTGTCGGTCTCCACGCGTACCGTCCGGGCTGATATTACCGCGCTCAATGCGCTGCTGGCGGGAAACGGGGCGCAGTTTATCCTCAGCCGCGGGAACGGCTATCAGCTTAAAATCGACGATCGGGCCCGCTACCAGCAGCTGCAGGATTCCCACCCGCGCACGCTGCGGATCCCGCGTACCGGCCCGGAGCGGGTGCACTACCTGGTGGTGCGCTTTCTCACCTCGGCCTTCTCCCTCAAGCTGGAAGATCTGGCCGACGAGTGGTTTGTCAGCCGCGCCACGCTGCAAAGCGATATGGCCGAGGTGCGGGAGTGGTTTCACCGCTACCGCCTGACGCTGGAGACCCGCCCGCGCCACGGCATGAAGCTGTTTGGCAGTGAGATGGCGATCCGCGCCTGCCTGACCGATCTGCTGTGGCAGCTGGCGCAGCAGGACAATCTCAACCCGCTGGTCACGGAGGTGGCGCTGAATGCCGGCGTGCCGGAACAGCTCGCCGCGGTGCTGCATGAGACCTTCACCCGTCACCACATTCGCCTGACCGACGAGGGCGAGCTGTTTTTGCGCCTCTACGGTGCGGTGACGGTGCGACGCATCAGCGAAGGCTATCCGCTGCCGGAATTTAACGCCGAAGAGGTGGCGGAGAACGTGCGCGATGCCGCGCGGGATATCGCCAGCGCCATCGCCCGGCTGGCGGATAAAACCCTTTCGCCCGCGGAAGAGACCTGGCTGGGCGTGCATATCGCCGCGCGCCAGGTGCAGGAGATCTCCCCCAGCGCCATCAACGCCGATGATGAAGAGGCGCTGGTGAACTACATCCTGCGCTACATCAACACCCACTATAACTACAACCTGCTCGACGACACCCAGCTGCATGCGGATCTGCTGACCCACATAAAGACCATGATCACCCGCGTGCGCTACCAGATCATGATCCCCAATCCGCTGCTGGATAACATCAAGCAGCACTACCCGATGGCCTGGGACATGACCCTTGCCGCGGTCTCCAGCTGGGGGAAATACACGCCGTATGTGATCAGCGAAAACGAGATCGGTTTCCTGGTGCTGCACATCGGCGTCGGGCTGGAGCGCCACTACAACATTGGCTATCAGCGCCAGCCGCGGGTGATGCTGGTCTGCGACGCGGGCAACGCGATGGTGCGGATGATCGAGGCGGTACTGCAGCGCAAATACCCGCAAATTGAGGTGACGCGCACCCTGACGCTACGGGAGTATGAGCAGTGCGAGAGCATCAGCGAAGATTTTGTCATCTCTACCGCGCGGATCGCGGAAAAAGCCAAGCCGGTGGTGCTGATCGCCCCGTTCCCGACCGACTATCAGTTAGAGCAGATCGGCAAGCTGGTGCTGGTGGACAGAACCCGCCCGTGGATGCTGGATAAGTTCTTCGACGCCAGCCATTTCCGGGTTATCGATCGGCCCATCGACCAGCAGACGCTGTTCCGCGAGCTGTGCGGCCAGCTGCAGGAGGAGGGGTTTGTTGACGCAGAATTTCTCGACTCGGTGGTCGAGCGTGAGGCCATCGTCAGCACCCTGCTCGGCGACGGCATCGCCCTGCCGCACTCCCTCGGTTTGCTGGCGCAAAAAACCGTGGTCTACACCGTGCTGGCCCCGCAGGGGATTCAGTGGGGCGACGACACCGCGCACGTCATCTTCCTGCTGGCGATCAGTAAAAGCGAGTATGAGGAGGCGATGGCGATCTACGATATCTTCGTCACCTTCCTGCGCGAACGGGCGATGACCCGGCTGTGCGGCTGCCACGACTTTAACGAGTTTAAAAACGTGGCGATGGCGTGTTTGAGCCGATTTTGAGAGGCGTTATCCAGAATTCGATGTAATGCGAATGTAATGCTAAACTGCATTACAATTTCATGTTTACCGGAGGCATAATGGCCACGCTTAACGTCCGTCTGGATGACAAACTCAAAAACGAGGCTTATGCCGTGCTGGAAAAACTGAACATCACCCCAACGGAAGCCGTCCGGCTTCTGTTCCAGTATGTCGCCGAAAATGGCCGTATGCCGGTCAAAACCGTAACAGTGAGCGACAGCGAAGATGAACTGATCAGGACGGTCAGGGAACGGCTGGCGGATCCGCAAAAAGGGATCAAGGTTAGTCTGGATGACTTATGAGCTTGAATTTGATCCACGTGCGCTAAAGGAGTGGCAGAAGCTGGGTGAGACCGTTAAGAGACAGTTTAAAAAGAGACTGGCGATCGTACTGTCCAACCCGCGTATAGAGTCTGCCAGGCTCCATGACTTACCGGACTGCTACAAAATAAAACTCAACGCGTCCGGTTATCGGCTGGTGTATCAGGTCAGGGATGAGGTCATCACCGTTTTTGTGGTCGCAGTGGGAAAACGGGAAAAATCAGCCGTCTACCGCGACGCCAATCAGCGGCTTTAAGACTCAACGCAAATGATGCACCACCTGATTACTGCTGCCGCGCCAGATAAGCATCGGATCTTTCAGATCCTGCACAAACTTGCCGTCGATCAGCACGTTGATCAGGTCCACCACCTGCATCTGGGCGTCGCTTAATTCATCCAGCTTGTAGCCGGTCCACACCCAGATATCTTTGCCTGCGCACTCCGCGCGAATGCGCTGCACCAGCTTCAGAATCTCCGGCACGTTCTGTGGATGCAGCGGATCGCCGCCGGAAAGGGAGATCCCCTGGCGTTTGATGCGCGTGTCGTTGAGATCGTCGATGATCCGCTGTTCCATTTCTGCGGTAAACGGCATCCCGGAGTTTAGCCGCCAGGTGCTTTTGTTGTAGCAGCCGGGGCATTCATGGATGCAGCCGGAGACAAACAGGGTGCAGCGAGTGCCGGGACCGTTAACGATGTCGACGGGGTAGTATTGATGGTATCGCATAGAAGTCGTCCAGAAAGTCGTGCGCGCTAAGACCCTCACCCCGGCCCTCTCCCTAAAAGGGAGAGGGGGAAAAGCAAACCTGCACCTGGATGTCGATAATCTGCTCGATCGGTTCCCTCTCCCCTATGGGGAGAGGGTTAGGGTGAGGGGAAGAATCGCTCGGCGAAATTAACCGATCTGCCCATTCCCCAGATGCTTAACCCGGCGCTTCACCTCTTCCTGCTTGCCGGCGTTGAACGGACGGGCGTCCGGGCTGCCGAGGTAACCGCACACGCGGCGGGTCACGGAGACGCGGGCGGCGTCGTGATTACCGCATTTCGGGCAGGTGAAGCCTTTGCTGGTGCATTCGAACTCACCGGTAAAGCCGCACTCGTAGCACTCGTCGATAGGCGTGTTGGTGCCGTAATACGGCACGTGCTGATAGCTGTAATCCCACACGTCTTCCAGCGCCTTCAGGTTGTGCTGAATGTTCGGGTATTCGCCGTAACAGATAAAGCCGCCGCTCGCCACCGGTGGGTAGGCCGCCTCAAAGTCGATCTTGTCGTACGGGTTGACCTTCTTCTCCACGTCGAGGTGGAAGCTGTTGGTGTAGTAGCCCTTGTCGGTCACTCCCTCCACCACGCCAAACTCGGCGGTATCCAGGCGGCAGAAGCGGTCGCACAGGTTTTCGCTCGGGGTGCTGTAGAGGCTAAATCCGTAGCCGGTTTCGTCTTTCCACTGGTCTACCGCGTCGCGCAGGCGCTGGACGATAGCGATGCCTTTCGCACGCAGGGCCTCGCTGTCGTAGACGTGCTGGTCCCCGAACAGGGCGTTAATGGTTTCGTGAATGCCGATATAGCCCAGCGAAATGGACGCGCGGCCGTTTTTGAAGATCTCCGACACGTCATCGTCCGCCTTCAGGCGCACGCCGCAGGCCCCTTCCATATAGAGGATCGGGGCGACACGCGCTTTGACCCCTTCCAGACGGGCGATACGGGTCATCAGGGCCTTACGCGCCAGCAGCAGGCGCTCGTCCAGTAGTTTCCAGAAGGCGGCTTCGTTACCTTTGGCTTCCAGGGCGATGCGCGGCAGGTTCAGGCTGATCACGCCGAGGTTGTTACGCCCATCGTGGATCTGCTCGCCGTTTTCATCTTCGTACACGCCGAGGAAGCTGCGGCAGCCCATCGGGGTTTTGAACGAACCGGTGACTTTCACCACCTGGTCATAGTTCAGAATGTCCGGGTACATGCGCTTGCTCGCGCACTCCAGCGCCAGCTGTTTGATGTCGTAGTTGGGATCGCCAAACTTGTGGTTCAGGCCGTCGCGGATGGCGAACACCAGTTTCGGGAACACCGCCGTTTTGCGGTTTTTGCCGAGACCGGAAATGCGGTTGCGCAGAATCGACTGCTGGATCAGACGTGATTCCCAGCAGGTGCCCAAACCAAAGCCGAAGGTGACGAACGGCGTCTGACCGTTGGCGGTATGCAGGGTGTTCACCTCATACTCCAGCGACTGGAAGGCGTCGTAGCACTCTTTCTCGGTGCGGGAGCGGGCGTAACCCTCCGCATCCGGGATCTGCCACTCTTCCGCCGTCTGGCGGTGCTTGTTATAGCTGGCGGTAACAAACGGGGCCAGCACCTCGTCGATCCGGTTGATGGTGGTGCCGCCGTAGATATGGCTGGCGACCTGGGCGATGATCTGCGCCGTGACCGCCGTGGCGGTAGAGATCGATTTTGGCGGCTCAATCTCGGCGTTACCCATCTTGAAGCCGTGGGTCAGCATGCCCTTCAGGTCGATCAGCATGCAGTTGAACATCGGGAAGAACGGTGAATAGTCGAGATCGTGGTAGTGAATATCCCCGCGCTCGTGGGCCTGCACCACGTCGCGCGGCAGCAGGTGCTGGCGGGCATAGTGCTTGGCGACGATACCGGCCAGCAGGTCGCGCTGGGTGGGGATCACTTTGCTGTCTTTATTGGCGTTTTCGTTAAGCAGCGCAGAGTTGGTCTGTTCGACCAGACCGCGGATCTCCTGGTTCAGGCGGCCACGTTTTTCACGTTCGATATCCCGGTCGTGACGGTACTCAATGTAGGCGCGGGCCAGCTGCTTATAGGGGCCCGACATCAGCTGGTTTTCCACCGCGGTCTGGATTTCGTTGATATCGACCTTGCTGCGGTTTTGCATCTGATTACTGACAACTTCTGCGACGGTGGCGCAGTAATCTGCGTCATCGACTCCCGCTGCTTTAGCTGCACGCAGAATGGCTTCCTGGATGCGCTCTGATTTGAAAGGCACGTTGCAGCCATCTCGTTTCATCACATGCGGTGTCATGATCACTCCATTTTAAGAACAGGTTATCCACAGAGGCAGGGAAAGGGGCCCGGTCCGTAACTGTCGACTCGTGCGCGATTTCTCCTGATATCGACCCTTTTTATCCACAATTTTGAGCAGTGTGGTTGGCATCGTCTTGTGGCAATAATAGACGACGAATACAACATCTTGGGTCGGCGAGCATTCTAAGTTCTATATATAGTGATTTGCATCAAACAAGTTTGCGATTTATTTGATTCAGGACAAGGTAAAAAACGAAGTGTACAGATGACGGGCGATCCGCGGTTTGTAAATTCTTCAAGCGCTAATCTGGTTGATTTTCCATCAAAAAAAGCGTGCGCCGGGCAACCCTGCGGTGCCCGGCGGATGACATCAGCCCTGCAGCCACCATACCGCCTCAAACGGACGCAGGGTCATGGCGCCAGGCTGCGGCGAGGCTTCGGCATAGTTACTCATCACCCTTTGCCAGTCGCCCTCGAGGGCCTGCGGATGCCACGGCTGGCACTCGCGGCTCAGGCTGGCGACCACCATCAGCGTCTGGCCCTGCCACTGACGGCGGTAGCACCACAGCGATGGGTGATCCGGGAGCAGATCCTGATAATCCCCCCAGGTGAGTACCGGCAGGGTTTTACGCAGCCCGATTAGCGCCTGGTAGGTGTAAAACACCGACTCAGGATCGGCCAGCGCCGCCTCGACGTTGATCGCTTCCGCGTTATCGCCCAGGGCGATCCACGGCTCGCCGGTGGTAAAGCCGCCACTGGCGGAGGCATCCCACTGCATCGGCGTGCGGCTGTTGTCGCGGGATTTACTCGCGAGGATCGCCAGCAGCTCGTCGGCAGAGCGGCCTGCGGCCCGCAGTTCGGCGAACATATTCAGGCTCTCCACGTCGCGATAGTCGGTGATGCGGCTGAAGTGCGGGTTGGTCATGCCAATCTCTTCGCCCTGATAGATGTAAGGCGTGCCCTGCATGCCGTGCAGCACCATCGCCAGCATTTTCGCCGCCGGGACGCGGTACTCGCCCTCATCGCCAAAGCGCGAGACGATGCGCGGCTGGTCGTGGTTACACCAGAACAGCGCGTTCCAGGCTTTATTGTGCATGCCCTGCTGCCAGTGGCTGAACAGGGCTTTCAGCGCCACGAAATCCGGCTTTGCCAGCGTCCACTTCTCGCCGTTGGGATAATCCACCTTCAGGTGGTGGAAGTTAAAGGTCATCGACAATTCCCGCCCGTCGAGGGCGGCATACTGCTGGCAGTTTTCTAACGAGGTGGAGGACATCTCGCCCACCGTCATCAGGTTGCGCGGGATAAAGACGTCCCGGCTCATCTCCTGCAGATATTCATGAACGCGCGGCCCGTCGGTGTAGAAGCGGCGGCCATCGCCGATCTCGTCATTCGGGAAATCCTGACGTTTGGAGATCACGTTAATCACGTCGAGACGTAAACCGTCCACGCCGCGGTCGGCCCAGAACTCGCACACTTTTTTGACTTCGGCGCGCACCTCGGGGTTTTCCCAGTTGAGATCCGCCTGTTCCGGGGCGTAGAGGTGCAGATAGTACTGCTCGCTTTCAGCATGCCAGCGCCAGGCGTTGCCGCCAAACTTGGAGCGCCAGTTGTTGGGCAGCTGCTCTGGGGTGCCGTCGCGCCAGATATAGAACTCGCGGTACGGGCTCTCTTTATTGAGCGACTCGCGGAACCAGGCGTGCTGGGTAGAGGTATGGTTGAACACCATATCCAGCACGATGCGGATCCCGCGTTGATGGGCCTGTGCCACCAGCTCGTCGAAATCATCCAGCGTGCCGTAGGCCGGATCGATGGCGGTGTAGTTCGCCACGTCGTAACCGTTATCCACCTGCGGGGAGATATAGAACGGCGTTACCCAGATGGCGTCGATGCCGAGGGTTTTAAGGTAGTCGAGACGCGAGGTCACGCCGCGTAAATCCCCGGTGCCGCGCCCGGAGGTGTCCTGGAAGCTCTTCGGGTAGATCTGATAGATGACGCCGGTTTGCCACCAGTGAGGAAGGGTATTCATCTTGCGCTCCTGCAAATGCGAAGGGGCGCAACTGCGCCCCGAGAGAGATTAAACAGCCTGTAACGTGCCCTGACGGAACTTGCGCTGATACATCACGGTGGTCAGCGCCATCGGGACGATAATGGCGACGGCCATTGCCATGGCGAACACCTGCCAGTAGGTTGGCTGGATGGAGAGGATGCCCGGCAGGCCGCCGACGCCGATGCCGTTGGCCATCACGCCGTTCAGGCCGCACAGCAGGCCCGCCAGCCCGGAACCGATCATCGCGCACAGCATCGGGAAGCGGTATTTCAGGTTGATGCCGTACATCGCCGGTTCGGTGACCCCGAGGAAGGCGGAGATCGCCGCCGGAACCGAGATTTCACGTTCGTTATGCTTACGGCTGACGATGATGATGCCCGTTACCGCCGAGGCCTGCGCAATGTTCGACAGGGCAATGATCGGCCACACCGGGGTGCCGCCGAGGCTCTGGATCATCTGCATATCAATCGCCAGGGTCGTCTGATGCACGCCGGTGATCACCAGCGGGGCGTACAGGAAGCCAAACAGCGCGGCGCCAATCGGGGCGAAGCTGCCGGTCATCAGGTGACGCACCGCATAGGCCACGCCGTCGCCAATCATGCGGCCAAACGGACCGATAAAGGCGTGGGCGAGGAACACCGCGATGATCAGGGAGCACACCGGCACCACCACCAGATAGAGGTAATCCGGCACGATGCGCTTCAGGCGGGTCTCAATCATCCCCAGCGCCAGTCCGGCCAGCAGGGCCGGGATCACCTGCGCCTGGTAGCCCACTTTGGCGATGGTAAACAGGCCGAAGTTCCACACCTCAGGCACCTGCTGTCCAAGTAAGTAAGCGTTCATTAACTGCGGAGAGACCAGGGTTACGCCCAGCACGATACCCAGAATCGGCGTGCCGCCCATTTTGCGCACCGCCGACCAGCAGATCCCCACCGGCAGATAGAAGAAGATAGCCTCGCCAATCAGCCACAGGAAGTCATAGATGCTTTGCAGGGCCGGGTACATCTGAGCGAGGGTTTTGCCGTCGCTCATCGGCACATCGCCAATCACGTTACGGAAGCCGAGGATCAGGCCTCCGCTGATCAGCGCCGGCAGCAGCGGGAAGAAAATCTCCGCGAAATGTGAAATGAGCTGTTCATGCCACTTCATGTTCTGACGTGCCGCTTTCTTGGCCTGCTCTTTATCGGCCGACGAGTGGCCGGTGGTGGCCAGCAGCGCCTTGTAGTAGTCGCCTACCTCGGTGCCGATCACCACCTGGAACTGCCCGGCGTTGGTGAAGCAGCCTTTGACCATCGACAGCTCTTCGATGCCTTTGGGGTTGGCTTTGGCCGGGTCGTTTAACACAAAACGCAGGCGGGTAATGCAGTGGCTGACCGTGGCGATATTGTCACGTCCGCCAACCAGCACGATCAGCTGGTCGATATCCGTTTGTTTTACTTTGCTCATCATGAAACCTCATGATCCGGGTTCAGGGGGAAGAAGATAACTGGCGGCAAGCCTACTCTTAACCAGAATTAACGAAAATGGGAACGTTCCCGAAACCGGGCGAGGATCACAATAAAGCGTCTTTTGACGCTCAGGAGAGGGTGGCGGGAATGACGATCTGGCGCGGCTCGCTGCGGCCGTTTATCTGCTCAATCAGCTGCATAGCGGCCTGGCGGCCGGAGTCGGCGTAGCCCGGATCGACGGTGATGATCTCCGGGTGGAGGAACTTCATCAGCGGCGTGTTACCCACGCTCGCCAGCTGCAGACTGTCGATGCGCTGCTCTTGTAAGTACTTACTAGCGCCCAGGGCCAGGGTATCCGTGGCGCAGAGCAGCGCAGTGGTCTGCGGGGTCAGCACGTCGGCCACCTTTTCATAGCCCTGTTTCATCCCGAGGCCGGGTAACGCGGCTACCGCAGGCAGCGCGTACTGTTTGCAGAATTCCAGGTAGGCATTATGGCGGCGCTGGCCGGTGGTAACGTCGCTGTGCGGCACGCCAAGATAGCTGATATGGCGGTGACCCTCGTCGTACAGGCGCTGCATCAGCACGTGGATCGCCCCCTCATCGTCATAGCACACCGAGGCAAAGCCGCGGGCATCGCGAGCCAACAGGACCAGCGACGATTGCCAGGGGGTGAGCATCTGCTCGCTGAGGCCGGTAAAGCCAAACAGCACCACGCCGTCGATGTTGCGGCGTTTCAGCATCCCGAGGTGCTCCTCGACCATCTGTGGCGAGAACTTACTCTCCATCATGATCGGATCGTAACCCTGCTCGTAAAAGACCGGCAGCATGGTCTGTACGGCCAGGTTTTCCGACAGCGAATCCAGACGGGTGACAACGATCGCCACCACTTTGTCGCTCTGCCCGCGCATGGCGCGCGCCGAACGGGACGGGGAGAAACCGTGCTGATTCATCACCGCCTCAACGCGTTCGCGCGTGCGCTCGCTGACACCACTTTCGTTGTTCAGCACCCGGGATACGGTGGATTTACCCACGCCGCTCAGACGCGCAATATCTTTAATGGTGAGGCGATTCTGCATGCTTTCAGTCCTGTAACGCATTGATGAAATAATCAATAAGCCTAAATCGGGTGTCCGGTTCCGCAATGGGCAAAGTCTGGTTTACGTTTGGTTTAATGCCCGGGCGGTATCATACCGCCCGAATTGTCACGAACGGTATGGCTAAAACACTATACTGCGCGCCGACTTACCTTTTTTTACTTACCGGAGGCGACATGGATCCCGATCCCACCCCTCTCCCGCGAGGGAGAACCCTTTCTTTCCGGTAAGCCTGCACTCGCTGCCTTACCGGATGCGTAAGGCAGTGACGTTTTCCTGACGTCCCTGCATAACTGATACCGCCGCTCAGGCGTGGCTTTGTCACGTCTGAAGGCAAGACTGCGCCCGTTTTCACGGGTGCGGGGGACTTGTTATGTTCAAAAATTTCACACAACAGCTGCTGGCCCGGCTGAGCCGCCACCTGCCGCGCCGCCTGGTGCAGCGCGATCCGATGGCAACGGGCAAAACCGATACCGTCATTCCCGGCGCCCTTGCCGCCCACTGTCTGCGGGTGGCCGCAATGGAAGAGCCTGCCCTGTGGCGGACCTTTGCCAGCCACCCGGAAGGGCTGACGGCTGCTGAGGTCGACGCCGCCCGCGCCACGCACGGTGAGAATCAGATCCCGGCGCAAAAACCGGCCCGCTGGTGGGTGCATCTCTGGGCCTGCTACCGCAACCCCTTCAACCTGCTGCTGACGGTGCTGGGCGCTATCTCCTATGCCACCGAAGACCTGTTTGCCGCCGGGGTGATCGCCCTGATGGTGGGCATCTCCACGCTGCTAAACTTTATTCAGGAGGCGCGCTCCACCCGGGCGGCGGATGCCCTGAAGGCGATGGTCAGCAACACCGCCACCGTCTTACGCACCCTCAACGACAAAGGAGAAAGCGGCTGGCGGGAGATACCCATTGACCAGCTGGTGCCAGGGGATCTGGTCAAGCTGGCGGCCGGGGATATGATCCCGGCGGACTTACGTATTCTTCAGGCCCGGGACCTGTTCGTGGCCCAGGCCTCGCTGACCGGCGAATCCCTGCCGGTGGAGAAGGTCGCCCACAGCCGCGATCCGCAGCAGAGCAACCCGCTGGAGTGCGACACCCTGTGCTTTATGGGCACCACGGTGGTCAGCGGTACGGCGCAGGCGATGGTGATCGCCACCGGGGGCAACACCTGGTTTGGGCAACTGGCCGGGCGCGTCAGCGAGCAGGAGAGCGAACCCAACGCCTTCCAGCAGGGAATTGGCCGGGTCAGCATGCTGCTGATCCGCTTTATGCTGGCGATGACTCCCATCGTGCTGCTGATTAACGGCTACACCAAAGGCGACTGGTGGGAAGCGGCGCTGTTCGCGCTCTCGGTGGCGGTGGGGCTTACCCCGGAGATGCTGCCGATGATCGTCACCTCGACCCTGGCGCGCGGGGCGGTAAAACTCTCGAAGCAAAAGGTGATCGTCAAACACCTCGACGCCATCCAGAACTTTGGCGCGATGGACATCCTCTGCACCGACAAAACCGGCACCCTGACCCAGGACAAGATCGTGCTGGAGCATCACACCGACGTGTCGGGCAAGATCTGCGAGCGGGTGCTGAATACCGCCTGGCTGAACAGCCACTACCAGACCGGGCTGAAGAACCTGCTCGACGTCGCGGTGCTGGAAGGGGTGGATGAAGCCGCCGCCCGCACCCTCTCGACCCGCTGGCAGAAAGTGGATGAGATCCCCTTTGATTTCGAGCGCCGCCGCATGTCGGTGGTGGTGAGTGAAGAGCCGGGCGTGCATCAGCTGATCTGCAAAGGGGCGCTGCAGGAGATCCTGAATGTCTCTACCCTGGTGCGGCATAACGGCGAGGTTGTCCCGCTGGACGACAGCATGCTGCGGCGCATCCGCCGCGTCACCGATAACCTCAACCGCCAGGGGCTGCGGGTGGTGGCGGTGGCCAGCAAGTTTCTGCCGGCCCGCGTGGGGGATTACCAGCGCATCGACGAATCGGATCTGATCCTCGAAGGCTACATCGCCTTCCTCGATCCACCGAAAGAGACCACTGCACCTGCGCTCAAAGCCCTGAAAAACAGCGGCATCACGGTGAAAATCCTCACCGGCGACAGCGAGCTGGTGGCAGCAAAAGTGTGCCGCGAGGTAGGGCTGGACGCGGGGGAGGTGGTGACGGGCAGCGAGATCGAAACCCTCTCCGACGACGCGCTGGCACTGCTGGCAACGCGCACCACGCTGTTCGCGCGTCTGACCCCGATGCACAAGGAGCGCATTGTCACCCTGCTGAAGCGCGAGGGGCACGTGGTGGGCTTTATGGGTGACGGCATTAACGATGCCCCCGCGCTGCGTGCAGCGGATATCGGGATTTCGGTCGACGGCGCGGTGGATATCGCCCGGGAAGCCGCGGATATCATTCTGCTGGAGAAGAGCCTGATGGTGCTGGAGGAGGGGGTGATCGAAGGCCGCCGCACCTTCGCCAACATGCTCAAGTACATCAAAATGACCGCCAGCTCGAACTTCGGCAACGTCTTCAGCGTGCTGGTGGCAAGCGCGTTCCTGCCGTTCCTGCCGATGCTGCCGCTGCATCTGCTGATCCAGAACCTGATGTACGACGTCTCCCAGGTGGCGATCCCCTTCGATAACGTCGACGAGGATCAGATCCAGAAGCCGCAGCGCTGGGATCCGTCAGAACTCGGCCGGTTCATGCTCTTTTTCGGCCCGATCAGCTCGATCTTCGACATTCTGACCTTCTGCCTGATGTGGTTTGTGTTCCATGCCAACACCCCGGAACAGCAGACCCTGTTCCAGTCCGGCTGGTTCGTGGTCGGGCTGCTGTCGCAAACGCTGATTGTGCATATGATCCGCACCCGCCGCATTCCGTTCCTCCAGAGCCGCGCCGCCTGGCCGCTGATTGTGATGACGGGGCTGGTGATGGTGCTCGGCATTGCGCTGCCGTTCTCACCGCTGGCGGGGTATCTGCAATTACAGGCGCTGCCGCTCGGCTACTTCCCGTGGCTGGTGGCGATCCTCGCCGGGTACATGGTGCTGACCCAGCTGGTGAAAGGGTTCTATAGCCGCCGGTACGGGTGGCAGTAAAACCTGCCCCTCACCCTAACCCTCTCCCCATAGGGGAGAGGGAATTGCACGGAGCCGTCTTTTCTCCCTCGCCCCTTTGGGGAGAGGGCCGGGGTGAGGGGTTGCGTTTTCTCTCAAATTCAACAACCTGTGATCTCCATCATCCGCCGCGCTTGACGCTAATTTGCGCACATGTTAACAGAATGTTTTGCCTTTTTTCGGCCCGTCAAATAAGGAACATTCATGTTACGGTACAGCCTCCTGACCGCCGGGCTTATGCTCGGTTTTTCTGCGTTTGCCGCCCCGGTGGGCGATCTCCCTCTGATGCCCTGGCCCGCGAAGGTCGAACGTCCTGCTACCCAGGGCGCGCTGGTCATCAACAATAACTTCTCCGTCAGCGTCTCCGGGGACGACCTCGGCGATGCGGTAACGCGTCTGCGCCAGCGGGTGGCGCTGCAAACCGGCTGGACCCTCGAGCCGCAGGCCGACAAACCGGAAAAACCCACGGTAACCATCGCCATCGCCCGGAAAGTCGCCCCGCAGCCTAAACCGGACAGCGATGAGAGCTACAGACTCACCGTCGATGCCAGCGGGGTGAACATCACCGCCAACACCCGCTTCGGCGCCCTGCGGGCGATAGAGACTTTGCTGCAGCTGATCCAGAACGGGCCGGAGAACACCTCCCTGCCGTGGGTCACCATTGAGGATGCCCCGCGCTTCCCGTGGCGCGGCCTGCTGCTCGACTCGGCCCGCCACTTTATTCCGCTCGAGGACATCAAACGCCAGATCGACGGCATGGCGGCGGCGAAGCTCAACGTCCTGCACTGGCACTTAACCGACGATCAGGGCTGGCGTTTTGCCTCGAAGCGCTACCCGAAACTGACCGAACTCGCCAGCGACGGCCTGTTCTACACCCAGGATCAGATGCGTGACGTGGTGCGCTACGCCACCGCGCGTGGGATTCGCGTGGTGCCGGAAATTGACATGCCGGGCCACGCCTCGGCCATTGCGGTGGCCTACCCGGAGCTGATGAGCGCGCCCGGGCCCTACGAGATGGAGCGCCACTGGGGCGTGCTGAAGCCAGTGATGGATCCGACCAAAGAGGCCACCTACGCCTTTGCCGGGGCGATGATCGCCGAGCTGGCCGCGATCTTCCCGGATCCCTATCTGCATATCGGCGGCGATGAGGTGGATGACACCCAGTGGAAAAACAACCCCGCCATCCAGCAGTTTATGCGCGATAACAAGCTGGCCGACAGCCACGCGTTGCAGGCGTATTTCAACCGCAAGCTGGAGACGATCCTCGAGAAAAACCAGCGCCAGATGGTGGGCTGGGATGAGATCTTCCACCCGGATCTGCCGAAAAGCATCCTGATCCAGTCCTGGCAGGGGCAGGACGCGCTGGGCGAAGTGGCGAAGCAGGGCTACAAAGGGATCCTCTCCACCGGTTTTTATCTCGATCAGCCGCAGTACACCGCCTATCACTACCGCAATGAGATCCTGCCCCAGGGGCTGAACAATGTGGATGTCATCACCGACCGCGACAGCGCCCAGAGCTGGTCATTCACCCTGCCGCGCCTGAAGGGCAAGCCGCTTGAGGGAAGCTTTACGCTGGTGAAAGGCGAGGCGGGCTGGCGCGGGTTTATCGATTTCGCCGGCAAATCGCGGCGTGCGGTGCAGGACATCGACTGGCGCAGCGACAATCAGGTGAGCTTCACCGTGGATACCTGGATGGGAGAAACCCGCCCGGTGGTGACGGTGAATGATGACAAGATTGAGGGCTATTTCCTGCTGGGCAACAGCCGTTATCCGGTGACAGGCCAGCGGCTGGACGCGGTGCCGGAAGGGATCGCCCCGGCGGTGCCGGACGCCAGCCAGCAGGCCAATCTGCTGGGCGGCGAGGCGGCGCTGTGGGCGGAAAACGTCGCGGCCCCGGTGCTGGATATCAAGCTCTGGCCTCGGGCATTTGCGGTGGCGGAGCGGCTGTGGTCGGCGCAGTCGGTGAACGACGTCGACAACATGTACACCCGCCTGCAGGCGATGGACAGCTGGTCGACGGTATCGGTGGGCTTGCAGCAACATGCCCGCCAGCAGGTGCAATTCACCCGGCTGGGGAACACCACCGACACCATGGCGCTCAACATCCTCGCCCAGGCCCTGGAGCCAGCCCAGTATTACACCCGTAATCATCTCAAATTCCAGGCCGGGAATTACGATCTGTTTGAGCCGCTGAACCGCCTGGCCGACGCGCTGACGCCGGAGAGCAACACCGTGCGGCAGATGAACCGCTGGGTTGAGCGGCTGGTGAGCGATGCCGAAGACAGCGAAAGCGCGGAGTCGCTGCGCCATCTGTTTACCCGCTGGCAGACCAATACCCCGGACGCGCTGGCGCTGGCCGAAAACAGCTATCAGCTGAAGGCGCTGAAACCGGTAATTCAGACGGTGGATAAACTGGCGGCGATTGGGTTGCGCTTAACGGATCTGGTGGCGCGTCAGGGGACGCTGGATGATACCGAGATTGCGTCGATTCAGACGGAGCTGGATAAGGCGGCGCAGATTCAGGATGAAGTGGTAATTGCGGCGGTCTATCCGCTGGAGACGCTGCTGCGCGCGACGCGCAATCAGTAGTTTGTGGGAAATGCCCGGTGGCGGCTTCGCCTTACCGGGCCTACAAAAGCCAGCCCGTAGGCCGGGCAAGCGAAGCGCCCCCGGCAAACAGGCCGCACAGACCTGTTCACCGGCCAATCTAACAACTTAGTTCTTCAGGGTCCACGCCATGGTCCAGTGGGAACCTACACCCGGTTCGAACTGGTTAGCCCCTGCTGCATACTGGATGCAGTAGCCGTTGTACGGCGCTTTCTTACACTGGTACGTTTTACCATTCTTCGGCTGCAGAACCACGGTACCGGCTTTATAAGAGGCAATGTTCTGCGGGAAGGTGTAATCGTATTTGCCGGTTGTACCGGTGCTGGACGACGCTTCGTTTTCCAGCATCATATCGATCACATCCTGCGCGAACAGGGTGCCATCTTGGTTGGTGGCGTAGTATTTCAGCATGTGGTGACCGGCAGTGACGTCCGCCAGGTTCATGGTGACATCCTGGTTAGCGTTGTTCATCTCCTGCTTCAGGTAACCTTTCTCTGCGCCCGCGTGGTTCATCGCATGTGCCTCGACGCTCACGTTACCTTGGGTATTGACGTGGAAGGTCACGGTTGCCGCGCCGTTCTTGATCTTAGAGAACCGAACGTTGGTCACCGCGATAGCTTCGCTGGCCTGAGTCTGCTGCTCTTCATAAGAGACAGCGACAGATTTCAGGGTGCTGCCGTCTTTCACGTAGACGTTGTTGGCTCCGTGAACCGGGTTGACCACGCCGCTTTCATCTTTCATACCGACACGCACATCGCTTTGTGCAGCGTTGATGGCCTGCGCCAGGTCAAATGCCCACTGGCTTGCCTGGCCCTGGGAAGCAGAGGCCACGGTCAGCTCGGTACGCATGGAGGTCACTTCGCCGTTGGCGTCGAAGAAGCGAGCGATCACTTTGTCGCCTGCGTTGACGTTGTTACCCGCGATCTGGCCGTTCAGGGTTTGGGTCCACTCGGACACCACGGCTGGCGTGTCGTCGGTAGCACCTGAATTATCGGAGCTGGCGTTGCCAAAATCGACGTCGATCGCCTGGTAGAAGCTGTTTGTGGTATCCGCAATTTCCCATACCGCGTAAATAACCTGGTAGCCGGTACGTTGTGGCACATTACAGGTCATTCCCTGACGTTGAGCTGGTGCCAGCCCATTACCATTTACGGTACAGAATGGCGTGGATTCAAATTGATCGCGGGTCAGCGGTTTATTTGGATTCCAGTCCTGTTTCGTCATATACCAACGCCAGTTAACGGTCTTATGCGGCGCGGTGTGATACCAGGTGAAGGTATTTTTACCGGCAGTAATCGGCGTTTTAGTCCAGGCATTCAGGCTCTGGCGATCGAGCTGAGAATATTGAGAAATACCGGCGCTGGCCAGCTGACCATCCGGCGGCAGGGCACCCGTCGGGAAGCCAGAGGTGCGTTCTACGCTCTGGGGTTCCCATTGTACGGAGCCGCAATCAATATTTTTACCCAGCTTGCACATATAAGCGCGGCTGGCGGGGGATTCTACATAACCGTGTGCTAAAGCGGATGACGCAACCGTGAGTGTGGCTAGCGCTAATGCAATTTTTGATAATTTCATTTTTTTATTCCATTAAAGGGGATTAATAACTCCTGGGCAAACTCAGTGTCATACGGAATAAAAAATTAGTCATTTAAGGCGGTGATGAAAAAGAGTAGGGAAAAGGCTTGAAGGTTATTTGTGGCTGTGTATTGCGCAAATAAAAAAGGCAGCCAGGGCCGCCTTTTGCAGATCACAATTAACGATTAGCGACGCACGGCAATCGCTTCAATTTCGATTTTCACGTCTTTTGGCAGACGTGCCACTTCCACGCAGGAGCGCGCCGGGAAGCTGGCGTTGTGCTCGGTGAAGAAGGCTTCGTAGGTGGCGTTAACGGTAGCGAAGTCGTTGAGATCTTTTACGAATACCGTGGTTTTGACGATATCGCCCACTTTCAGGCCAGCGGATTCCACGATCGCTTTGACGTTTTCCAGCGACTGACGCGCCTGCGCAGAGACATCTTCCGGCACTTCACCGGTTTTTGGGTTCACCGGGATCTGGCCGGAAGTGATGATCATGCTGCCCAGATCAACGCCCTGAACGTAGGGGCCGATAGCTGCAGGTGCATTTTCCGTCGCGAGTACTTTGGTCATGATTTCTCCTGAATTACAGCGTTGTGAGTATGCCTGCCATTATAAAGAGGCAGGCATGCTTTACCACCCGGATTAGTTGGCCAGCACCACATTATGCGAAAACTCTTTTTCGCAGTATTTACACTTGAGTGCGATGTCATTGGCGCGTTTTTTCACTGCAAAACTGGAGTTAACCGGCTCAGCATGGCTGATGCAGTTGCTGTTCGGGCAGACCAGCACGCTCTCGATGCGTTCCGGCAGGCTGGGGCGGGATTTGCCCACCACTTCGTAGTCGTCGATGCGGTTCACCGTTGCTTCCGGCGCGTAGAGCGACAGCTGGTTAACCTGCTCGTCGGTCAGGAAGGTGTTCTCGATCTTGATCAGGTCCTTGCGGCCCATCTCGCCCGACGGCAGGTTCAGGCCGATGGTGATGCGCTGGTCGGTTTCGGTCAGTTTGAACAGGGTCAGCAGCTTAAAGCCCACCTGCGCAGGGATGTGGTCAATTACGGTGCCACGCTTGATGGCTTCGACCTGGAGTTTGTTATCGTGTGTCATGGTCATTTCCCCTTACAGAGCTAAGTCGCGATTCAGAACCAGTGCCAGTAACGCCTGGCGGGCGAAGATGCCGTTCCCGGCCTGCTGGAAGTACCAGGCGTGCGGCGTTTTATCCACGTCGGTGGTGATCTCATCGATACGCGGCAGCGGGTGCAGCACCTTCATGTTGCTGCGCGCGCCCTCGAGGTCGCTGGCGCGCAGGACGAACTGCGCCTTCACGTTGGCGTACTCCGACGGATCCAGACGCTCTTTCTGCACGCGGGTCATATAGAGAATATCCACTTCGGCCATCATCTCTTCGATGCTGGTGTGCAGGCTCCACTGAATGCCTTTCTCATCGAGCATATCGAGGATGTACTGCGGCATCGCCAGCGCCTCCGGGGCGACGAAGTAGAAGCGGTTGCCGTTAAACTTCGCCAGCGCCTGGGTCAGGGAGTGGACGGTGCGGCCATATTTCAGGTCGCCGACCATGGCGATGTTCAGGTTCTCCAGACGGCCCTGGGTCTCCTGAATGGTGAACAGATCCAGCAGGGTCTGGGTCGGGTGCTGATTAGCCCCGTCTCCGGCGTTCAGCACCGGAATACCGCCCGAGAACTCGGTCGCCAGACGCGCGGCGCCCTCCTGCGGGTGGCGCATCACGATGGCGTCAACGTAGGTGCTGATCACCGAGATGGTGTCCGCCAGGGTCTCGCCTTTTTTGCCCAGCGAGGTGTTGCTGCTGTCGGAGAAGCCCACCACGCTGGCGCCCAGGCGGTGGATGGAGGTCTCAAACGACAGGCGGGTCCGGGTGGAGGCCTCAAAGAAGCAGCTGGCGATCACTTTGTGCTTCAGCAGCTCCGGCTGTGGATTGGCTTTCAGTTTTGCCGCGGTTGCCAGAACCAGCTCCAGCTCTTCACGGCTGAGGTCGTTGATGGAAATGATGTGTTTTTGATAAAGCGGATTCATTTTTATCTCCTGACGCCGGGCAAAAAAAAGCCCCTCAAATGAGGGGCTTCTGGAATAGGGATTGCAAATGGAAGAAAAACGGCAGGCCAGCGTCTGTTTTAAGACGCGCTACGGCACTCTGTCGAACATGTTTGAGCATGCTTCCTCCTGGCAAATTGTGGGGCATTATACGCAGCCTGAATCGCGGATCAAGCGAATAATGCACACTTTACGCAAGGTAAACGATTAGGCATGCATGGTTATGCGCAAGAGCAAATCCCGGACAAAAAGGGGTGGTATGGCAGCTGAAATTCTCGTATAAAAGTTGAAAATGAAACGATGTTTTATATTGAGGATTTCACCATGATCGTTGGCAACATTCACAACCTCCAGTCCTGGCTGCCGCTACCGCTGCGTCAGGCGATCGAACACGTCAAAGCAAACGTGACTGACGCGACCCCAACCGGCAAGCACGATATTGACGGCAACAACCTGTTCTATCTGGTCTCCGAAGACATGACCCAGCCGTTCGCCGAGCGTCGCGCGGAGTATCACGCCCGCTATCTGGATATCCAGATCGTGCTGAAAGGCCAGGAAGGGATGACCTTCAGCACCCTGCCAAACGGCACGCCGGACACCGACTGGCTGGCGGATAAAGACATCGCGTTTCTGCCGGAAGGCGAGCAGGAGAAGACTGTGGTGCTGAACGAAGGCGACTTCGTGGTCTTCTACCCGGGCGAAGTCCACAAACCGCTGTGCGCGGTGGGCAACCCGGCGCAGGTGCGCAAGGTGGTTGTTAAGATGTTGGTGGGGTAATTTCCCCTCACCCCAGCCCTCTCCCCAGGGGAGAGGGAGTCAAAGTTCCCTCTCCCTGTGGGAGAGGGTTAGGGTGAGGGCATCAAGCCGCACTCTTATAGAATGTGATCCAGCTTAAATTTCCCGCACTCCTTCTCCTCCTCCCATTGTCCTGCGCTTTTTCTGCGTCATAGTATGATCGTTAAATAAACGAACGCTGTTCTATAATGTAGAACAAAATGAGTCAGCAAGGAGATCGCATGCAGCAGACTGTACAGTTCTCGGGGATTATTCCCCCCGTCTCCACTATTTTCACCGCCGAGGGCACACTGGATAAAGCCGGTACCGCCGCGTTAATCGACAGCATGATCGACGCCGGCGTTAATGGCCTGTTTTTCCTCGGCAGCGGTGGGGAGTTTTCCCAGCTCAGCACCGACGAACGCAAGGCGATCGCCGAGTTTGCCGTCGCCCATGTGGATCGCCGGGTGCCGGTGCTGATCGGCACTGGCGGCACCAACGCCCGGGAGACCATCGCGCTGAGCCAGCACGCGCAGCAGATTGGCGCAGATGGCATTGTGGTGATCAACCCCTACTACTGGAAAGTCTCTGAAGCGAACCTGATCCGCTACTTCGAGCAGGTGGCCGACAGCGTCACCCTGCCGGTGATCCTCTATAACTTCCCGGCCCTGACCGGGCAGGATCTGACCCCGCAGCTGGTCAAAACCCTGGTGGACGCCCGCCGCAATATCGTCGGGATCAAAGACACCATCGACTCCGTGGCCCATGTGCGCAGCATGATCCTCACCGTTAAGGCGGCGCACCCGGACTTTGTGGTGCTGTGCGGCTATGACGATCACCTGTTCAATACCCTGCTGCTGGGCGGCGATGGGGCGATTTCGGCCAGCGGCAACTTTGCCCCGCAGGTTTCGGTCAACCTGCTGCAGGCCTTCCGCGACGGCGATCTGGCGCAGGCCGCGCACTATCATCAGACGATGCTGCAAATCCCGCAGATGTATCAGCTGGATGCCCCGTTCGTGAACGTGATTAAAGAGGCGATTGCGCTCTGCGTGGGCCCGGTCTCCACCCACGTGCTGCCGCCTGCCGGGCCGCTGGATGAATCGCGCAAGGCGCAGCTGAAAGCGCTGCTGCAACAGCTCAAGCTCTGCTGAACCGGAAGGTCACGATGTCGATAGAGAAGATTTTTACCCCGCAGGATGACGCCTTCTATTCGGTGATCACCCACGCGGCCGGGCCGCAGGGGGCATTGCCCCTGACCCCGCAGATGCTGATGGAATCCCCGAGCGGCAACCTGTTTGGCATGACCCAGAACGCCGGAATGGGCTGGGATGCCAATAAGCTCACCGGCAAAGAGGTGCTGATTATCGGCACCCAGGGCGGGATCCGCGCGGGGGATGGCCGCCCGGTGGCGCTGGGCTACCACACCGGGCACTGGGAGATTGGCCTGCAGATGCAGGCCGCGGCAAAAGAGATCACCCGCAACGGCGGGATCCCCTTTGCCGCCTTTGTCAGCGACCCCTGCGACGGGCGCTCCCAGGGCACGCACGGCATGTTTGACTCCCTGCCGTACCGAAACGATGCGGCGATTGTGTTTCGTCGGCTGATCCGCTCCCTGCCCACGCGGCGGGCGGTGATTGGCGTCGCCACCTGCGACAAAGGCCTGCCCGCCACCATGATTGCGCTGGCGTCTATGCACAACCTGCCGACCATTCTGGTGCCGGGCGGGGCCACGCTGCCGCCCACCTTCGGCGAAGATGCCGGGAAGGTGCAGACCATCGGGGCGCGTTACGCCAACCATGAACTCTCCTTGCAGGAGGCCGCCGAGCTGGGCTGCCGTGCCTGCGCTTCGCCGGGCGGCGGCTGCCAGTTCCTCGGCACCGCAGGCACCTCCCAGGTGGTGGCCGAAGCGCTGGGCCTGGCGCTGCCGCATTCGG
>NZ_DAIQCE010000014.1:0-85927 GCF_036780805.1 Leclercia sp.
AATACCTGCCTGTCACGCAGGGGGTCGCGGGTTCGAGTCCCGTCCGTTCCGCCACCTATTTAAACTAAGCCTGCTATGTTAGCAGGCTTAGTAGTAAGAAATTTAGGGGCGTAGCTCAGTTGGTAGAGCACCGGTCTCCAAAACCGGGTGTCGCGAGTTCGAGTCTCTCCGCCCCTGCCATATAAAGGATCCTTTGCTTCGGCAAAGGATTTTTTTTGCCTGTCAGAAAGCAAATCCCTCCTTTTTTACCATCTTTGCGTTGCGTCCCTGCAACAATTCTCTTATTCCATCACATTGATTTTAAGCAGATCTTTGATTTGTCCTTGCTTGTCGCTGTTCTGAAGCCAGATGGCATACAGCGGTCTCTGAAGCAGGGCTGAATCCGCTACCGTATACAGGCCGGCTTTCTGGTTGGCCCAGCGTTGCGGCAGCCAGGTACAACCTTTTAGCGATGCGAGTTGCTGGCAGGCTATCTCAGCAGAACTGGTGGTGAGGATCGGTACATCATCAATGGCAATCAAACCTGCCTCATGCGGCTGGAAATCGGGCCCCCATTCGAGGCGCAGATAGTTCAGATCGCTTTTCATGGCCGAAGGCTCAGCAGCATAAAGCGCCAGGGTGAACTGCCCGAGGATCTGGCTGCTAAATTCATCCATTTTCGGGGCTTCGGTAGTGATGAGCAGATCCAGCTGTCGTTCATGTAACTGCTTCACCAGCGACTGTCGCTGCGCAATGCGGGCCTCAAACTGTAGCTGCCCATGAGAACGATACAACCGGCTCAGCCAGGGGCTTAGCATGCACTCCCATAGAGAGGCGCTGGCACCGATAGAGAACTCATTATGTTTTGAGGTATGTGCAACCTCTTTACGTGCGGCCTGCCAGGTGTTCATCAAGGTTTCTGCGTACGGCAGAAGTTTTTCACCTGCGGGGGTTAAGCGAATGTTGTTGCGATGGCGGGTGAAAAGGTTCACCCCAAGCTGATTTTCAAGCTGACGAATACGAAAGCTCACCGCCGACTGCGTCAGATAAAGCGCTTCTGCGGCGCGCCCAAAGTGGCGAGTTCTGCTCACTTCGAGGAAAGTTTTTAGCAAGTCCGTATCCACGGTTTTCTCCGCAAAATAATTTGTCGTTATGATTTAAATGTTTTGTTGGACGCTCTGTCAAGCGTAACTAATACTCCGCGCCATAAATAGCTCGGCCAAAGATATAGGAGCGTGTAGGATGGCGGAAAGCTTTACGACGACTAATCGTTTTTTCGACAATAAAAATTATCCACGCGGATTTTCTCGCCATGGTGATTTCACCATCAAAGAAGCACAACTGCTTGAGCGCCACGGTTATGCTTTCAATGAACTGGATTTGGGAAAACGCGAACCCTCCACTGAAGACGAAAAATCGTTTGTTGCCGTCTGCCGTGGCGAGCGTGAGCCGGTAACGGAAGCGGAGCGCGTATGGATCAAGTATATGGCACGTATCAAACGTCCAAAGCGTTTCCATACCCTGTCTGGTGGTAAACCACAGATGGAAGGTGCGGAAGACTACACCGAATCAGACGATTAAGAAGAAGGGGCTACGGCCCCTTTTTTCATGCCAGCATCTTTTGCAGGTGCATTAACAGACGGTCGATAGCGCGATAGCTCAGGGCTTCCTGCAGGTGCCTGCGTTCAATCTTTTCACTCTCTTCCAGATCAGCAATCGTGCGAGCCACCTTCAGTAGCCGTTGCCAGGCTCGTACCGACAGCCCAAATCGAGTAAGGGTCTCTTCCAGCCACCGGGCATCCTCTGCCATGAGCGGGCAAAATCTGCGAATCTCAGCATTATCCAGATGTGCATTGAGTTTATTCTGCCGTACCCGCTGCCGCTCCTGCGCGACGATCACTCTGTTTCGTACGGTGAGACTGGTTTCTCCTGCTCTGTGCGCCTGGCTTAGCAACCCTGGCGGTGGGAGCGGGATCTCAAGTGATAAATCGAAGCGATCGAGAAACGGGCCCGATAAGCGGCCCAGATAGCGCAGCGTCTGTTCGGGCGAACAACGATTATGGTTACCCTGATAGTGTCCCGTTGGGCTGGGGTTCATGGCGGCAATAAGCTGGAAGCGAGCCGGGTAACTGATCTTGGCGCGGGTACGGGAAATATTAATCTGCCCCGATTCGATAGGCTCGCGTAAGGCATCCAACACGCGCCGTTCAAACTCCGGTAGCTCGTCCAGAAAGAGAATGCCGTTATGCGCCAGCGAGATCTCGCCCGGGGCGGGGATTGCACCTCCGCCCACCATGGCCACGAGCGAGGCGCTGTGATGAGGTGCGCGAAAGGGACGCCGACACCACTGCTTATACATTGATGTGGCGTTGACCAGACTGACGATTGCCGCACTCTCCAATGCCTCATGGTTGCTAAGTGGCGGAAGCAGGCCATTGAGTCGGCTCGCAAGCATGGTTTTTCCGGTGCCGGGCGGACCAATCAGCAGCAGATTGTGCGCACCGGCCGCGGTGATCTCCAGCGCCCGTTTACCCTGCTCCTGGCCGATAATATCGCTGATATCCTGGTCGCTGTTTTCTACCACAAACGGCTCCTGAACGGGCGCAGCCAGCTCGTGGCGGCCCTCAAGAAAGGCACATACCTCCTGTAAGTGTTCTGCCACCAGGCAGCCTTTTTGTTCGATAAGGCTGACTTCGGCAGCGTTATCGTTGGCGACAATAATCTCTCTGCCTGCCTGAATGGCCGCCAGGGCACCCGATATCGCGCCAGGAACCCCTCTTAATGCGCCTGTGAGCGCCAGCTCACCTACAAACTCATATGCGCTTAGTCTGGAAGAGGAGAGCTGCTCAGAGGCGGCGAGAAGCGCAATGGCGATAGGTAAATCATATCGCCCGCCTTCCTTGGGTAAATCGGCTGGCGCCAGGTTAATGGTGATCTTTTTTGCCGGAAAGGTATAACCGCTATTGATGATTGCGCTACGTACCCGGTCCCGGGCTTCCTTGACGGTGGTTTCCGGCAGGCCGACCAGCGTTAAGCCCGGCAGGCCGTTACTGAGGTGAACTTCAACGGAAATGAGTGGCGCTTTAACGCCTAACGCAGCGCGGGTATAAACAACCGACAGTGACATAAGAGCCTCCTTGAAGCGCTACTATGTCACCGTGAGGTTTAGATTTTTATCGGCAAATCGCGTTTTTACGCGGCGTGTTCCTTAATATTTCCCCGAAATTGTAAACTTTTCATGGTCATGGAAGGCTGCTCGCAAAGCGTAATAAGCATGACTTCCTGACCTTTGCTGAGTAGCAAAAAAATGAAAATAATTCATTTTCTATTTTTGTCATAAAAAACAATGATTTTTATCTTAACTATTAGCGTAATAAGAAAATGAATTATAAAAAAATGTTGTTTTCGTCTCGATATCTGTGATAACTCTTTAGGTATTCCTTCGAACAAGATGCAAAAAGAACAGAAAATGACAGCCCTTCTACGAGTGATTAGCCTGGTCGTGATTAGCGTGGTGGTGATTATTATCCCACCGTGCGGGGCTGCACTTGGACGAGGAAAGGCTTAGTAATCAAGCCTTAACGAACTAAGACCCCCGCACCGAAAGGTCCGGGGGTTTTTTTATGACCTTAAAACATAAGCGAGGAGCAGACGATGAGTAGTAGCATAAAATTCTGTTTCTCTCGATTTACAGCGGGGAAGTAACTATGAATGGCGCACAGTGGGTAGTACATGCGTTGCGAGCGCAGGGAGTCGATACCATCTTCGGTTACCCGGGCGGCGCAATTATGCCGATTTACGATGCGTTGTATGACGGCGGCGTGGAACATCTGTTGTGCCGACATGAGCAGGGTGCGGCGATGGCGGCCATTGGCTATGCGCGTGCAACCGGGAAAACAGGCGTCTGCATGGCGACCTCCGGCCCGGGTGCAACCAATCTGATCACCGGGCTGGCTGACGCGCTGCTGGATTCCGTTCCCGTTGTGGCCATCACCGGCCAGGTCGCTTCTCCCTTCATCGGAACCGATGCTTTCCAGGAAGTGGACGTTCTCGGTTTGTCACTGGCTTGTACGAAACACAGCTTTCTCGTGCAATCCCTGGAAGAGCTGCCGCGCGTTATGGCGGAAGCCTTTGAGGTGGCAAACTCAGGCCGTCCTGGCCCGGTTCTGGTTGATATCCCGAAAGATATTCAGGTTGCGTTGGGCGATCTTGAACCGCACTTCTCCACCGTTGAGAATGACGAGGCGTTCCCGTTTGCCGAAGTCAGCGAGGCCAGCCAGATGCTGGCCCACGCGCAAAAGCCGATCCTGTATGTGGGCGGCGGGGTGGGGATGGCGCAGGCGGTTCCGGCCCTGCGTGCATTTATCGCGGCCACCCAAATGCCCGCAGCCTGCACGTTGAAAGGATTGGGCGCGGTGGATGCCGACTATCCATACTATCTCGGCATGCTGGGGATGCACGGCACCAAAGCTGCCAACCTCGCCGTGCAGGAGTGTGACCTGCTGATCGCCGTGGGCGCGCGTTTTGATGATCGCGTAACCGGCAAGCTGAATACCTTTGCACCAAATGCCAAAGTCGTTCATATGGATATCGACCCGGCAGAGATGAATAAGCTCCGTCAGGTACACGTGGCCTTGCAGGGCGATCTCAATGCGTTGCTGCCTGCGTTACAGCAGCCCTTAGCGATCGACGCGTGGCGTCAGCACGCGGCAGAAATGCGCCGCGAGCATGCCTGGCGTTACGACCATCCGGGCGACGCGATCTATGCTCCGTTACTGCTGAAGCAGCTGTCGGATCGCAAGCCGGCGGACAGCGTAGTGACCACCGACGTGGGTCAGCATCAGATGTGGTCAGCCCAGCATATGACCTACACGCGCCCGGAAAACTTCATCACCTCAAGCGGCTTAGGCACCATGGGCTTCGGTTTGCCGGCCGCGGTGGGTGCCCAGGTGGCGCGTCCGGACGATACGGTTATCTGTATCTCCGGTGATGGCTCCTTCATGATGAACGTCCAGGAGCTGGGCACCATCAAGCGTAAGCAGCTGCCGGTGAAAATCGTGCTGCTGGATAACCAACGTTTAGGCATGGTGCGCCAGTGGCAGCAGCTCTTCTTCCAGGAGCGTTACAGCGAAACAACCCTGACCGATAACCCCGATTTCCTCGTTCTGGCCAGCGCCTTCGGCATTCCTGGCCAGCACATCACCCGTAAAGACCAGGTTGAAGCGGCACTTGATGAAATGCTGTCAAGCAAGGGGCCTTACCTGCTTCATGTCTCAATCGACGAGCTTGAGAATGTCTGGCCGTTGGTGCCGCCCGGCGCCAGTAACTCACAAATGCTGGAGAAATTATCATGATGCAACATCAGGTCGCCGTACAGGCTCGCTTCAACCCCGAAACCTTAGAACGTGTCTTGCGCGTGGTGCGCCATCGTGGATTCCAGATCTGTTCGATGAACATGGAAACCGCCACCGACGCGCAGAACATAAATATTGAATTGACCGTTGCCAGTCAGCGCCCCGTCGAATTACTGTTTAGCCAGTTGAGCAAACTGGTCGACGTCGCCCGGGTCGATATCCAGCAGCGTGCCGCTACATCGCAAACACAACAAATTCGCGCCTGAGCGCAATAGGAATAAAAATGACGACGAAAAAAGATGATTTCATTTGGTCCAATGGTGAGATGATTCGCTGGGAGGACGCGAAAGTCCACGTGATGTCCCACGCGCTTCACTACGGTACGTCTGTTTTTGAAGGCATCCGTTGCTACGACTCACACAAAGGCCCGGTGGTGTTCCGTCATCGTGAACACATGCAGCGTCTGCGTGATTCAGCCAAAATTTATCGTTTCCCGGTTTCCCAGAGCGTTGACGAGCTGATGGAAGCATGCCGCGCCGTTCTGCGCAAAAACAACCTGACCAGCGCCTATATCCGTCCTCTGGTTTTCGTGGGCGATGTGGGGATGGGCGTTAACCCGCCAGCCGGTTATACCACCGATGTGATCATCGCCGCGTTCCCGTGGGGAGCCTACCTCGGCGCAGAAGCGCTGGAGCAGGGGATCGATGCGATGGTTTCCTCATGGAACCGTGTGGCACCCAACACTATCCCGACCGCAGCGAAAGCGGGCGGTAACTACCTCTCCTCCCTGTTGGTTGGCAGCGAAGCACGTCGCCACGGCTATCAGGAGGGTATTGCTCTGGATGTGAACGGCTACATCTCTGAAGGCGCAGGTGAGAACCTGTTCGAAGTGAAAGATGGCATTCTGTTCACCCCGCCATTCACCTCTTCAGCCCTGCCGGGCATCACTCGTGACGCCATCATCAAGCTGGCGCAGGATCTGGGTATCGAAGTGCGTGAGCAGGTACT
This sequence comes from Leclercia sp., assembly GCF_036780805.1. Taxonomy (NCBI): domain Bacteria; kingdom Pseudomonadati; phylum Pseudomonadota; class Gammaproteobacteria; order Enterobacterales; family Enterobacteriaceae; genus Leclercia; species Leclercia sp. The sequence continues at coordinate 6,342 of NZ_DAIQCE010000014.1, forward strand.
GTCCCGCGAATCGCTGTATCTGGCGGATGAAGTCTTTATGTCCGGTACCGCAGCAGAAATTACGCCGGTACGCAGCGTTGACGGCATCCAGGTGGGCGAAGGCCGCCGTGGTCCAGTAACCAAGCGTATCCAGGAAGCATTCTTTGGCCTCTTTACCGGTGAAACCGAAGATAAATGGGGTTGGTTGGATCAGGTTAATCAATAAGCATAACTATGGGACGGCACGCACCGTCCCATTTACCAGATAGACGGGAGTAAATAACGCATGCCTAAGTACCGTTCCGCCACCACCACTCACGGCCGCAACATGGCGGGTGCCCGCGCGCTGTGGCGCGCCACCGGAATGACCGACGCCGACTTCGGGAAACCGATCATCGCCGTGGTCAACTCTTTTACCCAGTTTGTCCCGGGCCACGTGCATCTGCGCGATCTCGGGAAGCTGGTCGCCGAGCAGATTGAAGCCTCCGGCGGCGTGGCGAAAGAGTTCAACACCATCGCCGTGGATGACGGGATCGCAATGGGGCACGGGGGCATGCTTTATTCACTGCCGTCGCGCGAGCTGATTGCCGACTCGGTAGAGTACATGGTTAACGCCCACTGTGCCGATGCGATGGTCTGCATCTCCAACTGCGACAAAATCACCCCGGGGATGCTGATGGCCTCCCTGCGCCTGAACATTCCGGTGATCTTCGTCTCTGGCGGTCCAATGGAAGCGGGTAAAACCAAGCTCTCCGACAAAATCATCAAGCTCGACCTGGTCGATGCGATGATTCAGGGTGCCGACCCGAAAGTCTCCGACGAGCAGAGCGATCAGGTTGAACGTTCCGCCTGTCCGACCTGCGGCTCCTGTTCCGGGATGTTCACCGCCAACTCCATGAACTGCCTGACCGAAGCGCTGGGACTGTCGCAGCCGGGCAACGGCTCGCTGCTGGCGACCCACGCCGATCGTAAAGAGCTGTTTATCAATGCCGGTAAACGCATCGTTGAACTGACCAAACGCTACTACGAGCAGGATGATGCCAGCGCGCTGCCGCGCAATATCGCCAGCAAGGCGGCGTTTGAAAATGCCATGACCCTGGATATCGCCATGGGCGGTTCCACGAACACCGTTCTGCACCTGCTGGCCGCCGCCCAGGAAGCAGAGATCGACTTCACCATGAGTGATATCGACAAGCTGTCCCGCAAGGTGCCGCAGCTGTGTAAGGTTGCGCCGAGCACGCAGAAATACCACATGGAAGACGTTCACCGCGCCGGTGGCGTGCTGGGGATCCTCGGCGAGCTGGATCGCGCCGGGTTGATGAACCGCGAAGTGAAGAACGTGCTGGGCCTGACCCTGCCGCAGTCGCTGGATCAGTACGACGTGATGCTGACCAAAGATGAGTCGGTGAAAAAAATGTTCCGCGCCGGTCCGGCGGGCATTCGCACTACTCAGGCGTTCTCGCAGGATTGTCGCTGGGACACTCTGGATGACGATCGCGCCGAAGGCTGCATCCGTTCGCTGGAAAATGCCTACAGCAAAGATGGCGGCCTGGCGGTTCTGTACGGCAACTTCGCGGAAAACGGCTGTATCGTCAAAACCGCGGGCGTGGACGACAGCATCCTGAAATTTACCGGCCCGGCGAAAGTCTACGAAAGTCAGGACGACGCGGTTGAAGCCATCCTTGGCGGAAAAGTGGTTGCTGGCGATGTGGTGGTGATCCGCTACGAAGGGCCAAAAGGCGGCCCGGGGATGCAGGAGATGCTCTACCCGACCACCTTCCTGAAATCCATGGGCCTCGGTAAAGCCTGTGCGCTGATCACCGACGGCCGTTTCTCCGGCGGCACATCCGGTCTCTCTATCGGCCACGTTTCGCCGGAAGCAGCCAGCGGCGGCAACATTGCGATCATCGAAGATGGCGATCTGATCGAAATCGATATTCCGAATCGCGGTATTCAGCTGAAGCTGAGCCCCCAGGAGATCGCTGCCCGCCGTGAAGCGCAAGAAGCGCGCGGCGACAAAGCCTGGACGCCGAAAGATCGTCAGCGCGAAGTCTCCTTCGCCCTGCGCGCCTACGCCACCCTCGCCACCAGTGCGGATAAAGGCGCGGTGCGCGATAAATCCAAGCTTGGGGGCTAATGATGGCCGAATCCCAACCCTTATCGTCTGCCCCTGAGGGGGCAGAATATCTCCGGGCGGTGCTGCGTGCGCCGGTCTATGAAGCGGTGCAGGTCACGCCGCTGCAAAAAATGGACAAGCTGTCGTCGCGGCTGGATAACGTCATTCTGGTGAAGCGCGAAGACCGTCAGCCGGTGCATAGCTTCAAGCTGCGCGGCGCTTACGCGATGATGGCCGGGCTGACCGACGAACAAAAAGCGCGTGGTGTGATCACGGCGTCTGCGGGCAACCATGCCCAGGGCGTGGCGTTCTCTGCTGCGCGTCTGGGGCTGAAAGCCCTGATCGTGATGCCGGTTGCCACGGCGGATATCAAAGTCGATGCGGTGCGGGGATTTGGCGGCGAAGTGCTGCTCCACGGCGCCAATTTTGACGAAGCGAAAGCCAAAGCCATCGAGCTGGCGCAGCAGCAGGGCTTCACCTGGGTACCGCCGTTCGATCACCCGATGGTGATTGCCGGTCAGGGCACCCTGGCGCTGGAGCTGCTGCAGCAGGATGCGCATCTCGACCGCGTGTTCGTGCCGGTTGGCGGCGGTGGCCTGGCGGCAGGCGTGGCGGTGCTGATCAAGCAGCTGATGCCGCAGATCAAAGTCATTGCCGTAGAAGCGGAAGACTCTGCCTGCCTGAAGGCGGCGCTGGATGCCGGCCATCCGGTGGATCTCCCGCGCGTCGGGCTGTTTGCCGAAGGCGTGGCGGTAAAACGTATCGGGGATGAAACCTTCCGTCTGTGTCAGGAGTATCTTGACGACATCATCACCGTCGACAGCGATGCCATCTGCGCAGCGATGAAAGATCTGTTCGAGGATGTGCGTGCGGTGGCAGAACCCTCCGGCGCGCTGGCGCTGGCAGGGATGAAAAAATACATCGCGCAGCACAACATTCGCGGCGAACGTCTGGCCCATGTGCTGTCCGGCGCTAACGTTAACTTCCACGGCCTGCGCTACGTCTCTGAGCGTTGCGAGTTGGGGGAGCAACGTGAAGCCCTGCTGGCGGTGACCATCCCGGAAGAGAAGGGCAGCTTCCTCAAGTTCTGCCAGCTGCTGGGCGGTCGTTCAGTAACGGAGTTTAACTACCGTTTTGCCGATGCCAAAGATGCCTGCATTTTTGTCGGGGTGCGTCTGAGCCGCGGGCTGGAAGAGCGTAAAGAGATCCTCAACCTGCTGCACCAGGGTGGCTACAGCGTGGTTGATCTCTCCGACGATGAGATGGCGAAACTGCATGTGCGCTACATGGTGGGCGGGCGTCCGTCGAAGCCGCTCCAGGAGCGCCTGTTCAGCTTCGAGTTCCCGGAATCGCCGGGTGCGCTGCTGAAGTTCCTGCATACTCTTGGAACACACTGGAACATCTCCCTGTTCCACTACCGCAGCCACGGTACCGACTATGGTCGCGTGCTGGCGGCATTCGAGCTGGGCGAGCACGAGCCGGATTTCGAAACGCGACTCAACGAGCTGGGCTACGACTGTCATGACGAAACCCACAACCCGGCATTCAGGTTCTTCCTGGCAGGTTAATGGTTCGGCAATAAATTCCAGAACGCATCAATAAGCGGCTCATGCAGCCGCTTTTTTTGTGCGCAGACGCCAAGCTCAAACGGCGTTTTCTCGTCGCTGCGCTCCAGAATCATCACGCGATTGCGCACCGGTTCCGGGCTGTTCTCCAGCACCACTTCCGGCAGCAGCGCCACGCCGCAGCCGAGCGCCACCATCGACACCATCGCCTCATGGCCGCCGACCGTTGCGTAAATGGATGGATTGCTGATTTTCTGCCGACGGAACCACAGCTCGATGCGGCGGCGCACCGGCCCCTGGTCGGCCATGATAAAGGGCACCGTTGACCAGTCTGGTTTTTCCACCGAGACCTGATTACGCACCGGGCAGGGCAGCGCCGGGGCGATCAGCACCACTGCCAGATTTTCCAGCATCGAAAACGCCACCGCCCCCGGCAGGGTTTCCGGCTTGCCGGCAATCGCCAGATCCGCTTCGCCCGTTACCACCTTATCCATCGCATCGGCGGCATCGCCGGTGGTGAGTTTGATCTCAACCGACGGATGTTCAGCGCGGAAGCGATCGAGGATCGGCGGCAGGTGGCTATAGGCGGCGGTCACCGAGCAGAAGATATGGAGTTCACCGGACAGCGACGGCCCCTGCTGGTCGATGGTGTGGCGCAGTTGCTGATACTGCAGCAAGGTTTGCTGGGCAAACGTGCGCAACTCTTCTCCGGCTTCGGTGAGCGTCACCGTGCGGTTATCGCGCACAAAAAGGGGCTGGCCGAGATCCTCCTCAAGGCGCTGGATCTGACGCGAAAGCGTGGAGGGGCTGACGTGCATCGCTCGCGCGCTGCGGCCAAAATGGCGGCTTTCCGCCAGATGCAGGAACATTTTCAGATCGCGTAAATCCACCGATTCCACTCCAGAGTTTTATATTGCAGAAACTGCAACGTGACGTTGTGAATATATCAATTTCCGCAATAAATTTCCTGTCATATAGTAAGTTCATTCTCGCATAAGCGAACCGAACAATAAGCACGACAACACAACATCACGAGGTATCACCATGGCTAACTACTTCAACACACTGAATCTGCGCCAGCAGCTGGCGCAGCTGGGCAAATGCCGCTTCATGGCGCGCGACGAATTTGCCGATGGCGCAAGCTATCTTCAGGGTAAAAAAGTGGTCATCGTCGGCTGTGGCGCACAGGGGCTGAACCAGGGCCTGAACATGCGTGACTCCGGTCTGGATATCTCCTACGCCCTGCGCAAAGAAGCCATTGCTGAGAAACGTGCTTCCTGGCGTAAAGCGACCGAAAACGGCTTCAAAGTCGGTACTTATGAAGAGCTGATCCCGCAGGCGGATCTGGTGGTAAACCTGACGCCAGACAAACAGCACTCTGACGTTGTGCGTTCCGTACAGCCGCTGATGAAAGACGGCGCGGCGCTGGGTTACTCCCACGGCTTCAACATCGTTGAAGTAGGCGAGCAGATCCGTAAAGACATCACCGTGGTGATGGTAGCGCCGAAGTGCCCGGGTACCGAAGTGCGTGAAGAGTACAAACGTGGCTTCGGTGTACCGACGCTGATCGCGGTTCACCCGGAAAACGATCCGAAAGGCGAAGGCATGGCGATTGCCAAAGCATGGGCAGCAGCCACCGGCGGCCACCGTGCAGGCGTTCTGGAGTCTTCCTTCGTTGCGGAAGTGAAATCTGACCTGATGGGTGAGCAGACTATTCTGTGCGGCATGCTGCAGGCGGGTTCTCTGCTGTGCTTCGACAAGCTGGTGGAAGAGGGCACTGACCCGGCATACGCAGAAAAACTGATTCAGTTCGGCTGGGAAACCATCACCGAAGCGCTGAAGCAGGGCGGTATCACCCTGATGATGGACCGTCTGTCCAATCCGGCAAAACTGCGTGCATTCGCGCTGTCCGAGCAGCTGAAAACCATCATGGCGCCGCTGTTCCAGAAACATATGGACGACATCATCTCCGGTGAGTTCTCTTCCGGCATGATGGCTGACTGGGCGAACGACGACAAAAACCTGCTGACCTGGCGTGAAGAGACCGGTAAAACCGCATTCGAAACCGCCGCGCAGTTTGACGGCAAAATCAGCGAGCAGGAGTACTTCGATAAAGGCGTTCTGATGATTGCGATGGTAAAAGCGGGCGTTGAGCTGGCCTTCGAAACCATGGTGGATTCCGGCATCATCGAAGAGTCTGCGTACTACGAATCACTGCACGAGCTGCCGCTGATCGCGAACACCATCGCCCGTAAGCGTCTGTACGAGATGAACGTGGTGATCTCTGATACCGCAGAATACGGTAACTACCTGTTCTCTTACGCTTGCGTACCGCTGCTGAAAGAGTTCATGACTACCCTGCAGACTGGCGACCTGGGCAAAGCGATTACCGAAGGCGCGGTAGATAATGCCCAGCTGCGTGACGTGAACGAAGCGATTCGCAGCCACGAGATCGAGAAAGTGGGTCAGAAGCTGCGTGGTTACATGACCGATATGAAGCGTATTGCTGTAGCGGGTTAATAACCTTGTCGGGTGGCGCTTCGCTTACCCGACCTACAAATGTGCAAAATCGTAGGCCCGGTAAGCGTTAGCGCCACCGGGCTTTTTATTAGTTGCGGTATAACACCTTAATGATGTGGTAACCGAACTGGGTGTGCAGCGGGCCAGTTGGCTCCAGCACCGGGCAGGAGAACACCACTTTATCGAACGCCGGAACCATCTGGCCCTGACGGAATTCACCTAAGTGGCCGCCTTTTTTACCGGATGGGCAGGTAGAGTGCTTTTTCGCCAGCTTCTCGAAGTCGCCGCCGTTCTTGATCTGCTCCAGAAGCTCCAGAGCCAGTTTCTCTTCTTTTACCAGGATGTGCATTGCTGCCGCTGTTTTTGCCATGATCGTGCCTTGAGGGGTTGAGTAAAATCGGGGCGCAATATACCACGCGTTAGCTGCGGTACAGCACCTTAATGATATGGTAGCCAAATTTGGTTTTCACCGGGCCGTAAGGCTTCAGCAGCGGACAGCTAAAGACCGCCTGATCGAAAGGCCCCACCATGGCACCCTGCTTGAATTCCCCTAAATCGCCGCCGTTACGCCCGGAAGGGCATTTTGAGTAGCGCTTCGCCAGATGATCGAAGCTGATGCCGCGTTCCAGTTTGGCGAGGATTTCCTGCGCCAGCTTCTCTTCTTTGACCAGAATGTGCAGGGCCGCTGCGGTCTTTTTCATGGTTCTGCTCTCGGGTTTATCGCGTTTTCTTCACTTTATCATTAGCCGGTAAATCTGCGCCCGGCTTTCTGCTACAATCCCCACCCCGTTCGAAGATTGAGCAATATTCCCATGCGTTTAAACCCTGGACAACAACAAGCGGTCGAATTCGTTACTGGACCATGCCTGGTGCTGGCAGGGGCCGGTTCCGGTAAAACCCGCGTCATCACCAACAAGATTGCCCACCTGATCCGCGGTTGCGGCTATCAGGCTCGCCATATCGCGGCGGTGACCTTTACCAACAAAGCGGCGCGCGAAATGAAAGAGCGTGTCGGGCAGACGTTAGGGCGTAAAGAGGCGCGCGGCCTGATGATCTCCACCTTCCATACCCTGGGGCTGGATATCATTAAACGCGAATATGCAGCGTTGGGGATGAAGTCGAACTTCTCCCTGTTCGACGATACCGATCAGGTGGCGTTGCTGAAAGAGCTGACCGAAGGGCTGATCGAAGACGACAAAACGGTGCTGCAGCAGTTGATCTCCACGATCTCTAACTGGAAAAACGATCTGATGGACCCTGCCCAGGCCGCTGCGAGCGCCAAAGGGGAGCGGGATCGGATCTTCGCCCACTGCTATAGCCTGTACAACGATCATCTCAAAGCCTGTAACGTGCTCGATTTCGACGATCTGATCCTGCTGCCTACGCTGCTGTTGCAGCGTAATGAAGAGGTGCGCGAGCGCTGGCAGAACAAGATCCGCTACCTGCTGGTGGATGAATATCAGGACACCAACACCAGCCAGTATGAGCTGGTGAAACTGCTGGTGGGGCAGCGGGCGCGTTTTACCGTGGTGGGCGACGACGACCAGTCGATCTACTCCTGGCGCGGTGCCCGTCCGCAGAACCTGGTTCTGCTGAGCAAAGACTTCCCGGCGCTGCAGGTGATCAAGCTGGAGCAGAACTACCGCTCATCCGGGCGTATTCTGAAGGCGGCAAATATCCTGATCGCCAACAACCCGCACGTCTTTGAAAAGCGCCTCTTCTCCGAGCTGGGCTATGGTACTGAGCTTAAAGTGCTGAGCGCCAATAACGAAGATCATGAAGCCGAACGCGTGGCGGGGGAGCTGATTGCCCACCACTTCGTGAATAAGACCAACTACAAAGATTACGCCATTCTCTATCGCGGTAATCACCAGTCGCGCGTCTTTGAAAAGATGCTGATGCAGAACCGCATTCCGTACAAAATTTCCGGCGGCACCTCGTTCTTCTCGCGGCCGGAAATCAAGGATCTGCTCGCCTACCTGCGCGTGCTGACCAATCCGGATGATGACAGCGCTTTCCTGCGGATCGTGAATACGCCGAAGCGTGAGATTGGTCCGGCGACGCTGCAAAAACTGGGCGAGTGGGCGATGACCCGCAATAAGAGCCTGCTGAACGCCAGCTTTGATATGGGCCTGAGCCAGACCTTAACCGGGCGTGGCTATGAATCGCTGACCCGCTTTACCCACTGGCTGCGCGAGATCCAGCAGCTGACCGAGCGGGAGCCGATCGCGGCGGTGCGCGATCTGATCCGCGGCATCGACTATGAATCCTGGCTGTATGAAACCTCCGCCAGCCCGAAAGCGGCAGAGATGCGGATGAAGAACGTTAATACACTTTTCACCTGGATGACTGAAATGCTGGAAGGTTCCGACATTGACGAGCCGATGACCCTGACCCAGGTCGTTACCCGCTTTACCTTGCGCGACATGATGGAACGCGGCGAAAGCGAAGAAGAGGCGGATCAGGTACAGCTCATGACCCTTCACGCTTCGAAAGGACTGGAGTTCCCCTATGTCTACCTGGTGGGGATGGAAGAGGGCATCCTGCCGCACCAGAGCAGCATTGATGAAGACAACGTCGATGAAGAGCGACGTCTGGCCTATGTGGGCATCACACGGGCGCAGAAAGAGTTGACCTTCACGCTGTGTAAAGAGCGTCGTCAGTACGGGGAGCTGGTGCGTCCGGAGCCGAGCCGCTTCCTGCTGGAATTACCGCAGGATGATGTGCTCTGGGAGCAGGAGCGCAAAGTGATTACCGCCGAAGAGCGGATGCATAAAGGGCAGGCCAGTATTGCCAATATTCGGGCGATGATGGAGAAAGCAAAAAACCGCTAGTCTGAAGGCCCGGCAAGCGTGGTGCGCCGGGCGTTTAATCGGGGTTATTGTGCTTCAAGGTTCCAGTGCACATAGCTCTGCCACTGACACTCCTGCACCAGCATTTCTGCACCCAGCGGATGATTATCCAGCCATTTTTCCGGCAGGTTCAGCGTCAGCTTTTCACCTTCCGCCGTCAGGGTCATGGCGGGCAGCAAATCGTCGCGCCGACGGCTGGCAAAGAGAATCGCCAGACGCAGCAGACGACAGAGATGTTCCGCCACGCGCGGCGGCACCGCATTTTGCTGATGGAGCGAAGAGAGATCGACAGGGTTGGTCTGGTTTAACAGCAGCGTGGCCAACAGCTTCTTCTGCGCCGGGGTATAGCCGGGCAGATCGAGATTGCGTACCAGGTAGGCGGCATGCAGCGGTGCCTGTTTGAAATCGACGCTCAGGCCGATCTCGTGCAGCTGGCAGGCGCTAACCAGCAGTTCGCGGCTGACAGGCTCAAGATGCCACTCGCTTTCGACCTGATCGAGGAAACTGACCGCCAGGTTCGCCACCCGATGCGCCTGTTCGATATCGACCATAAAGCGGCGCTGGATATTGCGCAGCGTATGGTTACGAATGTCCTGATCGACGGCCAGATGCAGCATGCCGTAGACCAGGCCTTCCCGTAGCGCACCGCCCGCAAGGGTCATGCACTGAATATTCAGTTCGGTGAAAATGGCAATCAGGATCGCCAGCCCACTGGGGAAAACCAGGGCGCGCTCAAGGGTCAACCCTTCAATTTCGAGCTCTTCCAGACGACCACAGAGGATAGCGCGCTGCTTCAACTGCTGCAGTTTCGCCAGCGTAATACGCTCATCCATCCCCTGCGCCATCATGATTTCCTGCAGCGCCTGGACGGTGCCGGACGCGCCAACGCACACTTTCCAGCCGTGATAACGCAGCTCATCCGCCACCGGACGCAGCACCTCGCGTGCGGCTTTTTCCGCATCATCGAAGTTCTCTTGCGCCAGATTGCGATCGGTAAAGTAGCGTTCAAGCCAGGTGACACAGCCCATCGACAGGCTATTCAGGGAAGTTGCCTGAGCACCGATACCGGTGACCAGTTCGGTGCTTGCGCCACCAATATCCACCACCAGGCGACGTTCATCGCCGCCCGTGGTGTGCGCCACGCCCTGATAAATCAGGCGGGCTTCTTCTTCACCGCTGATCACCTGCACCGGGCAGCCGAGGATCTTCTGCGCGGTGGCAATAAACTCCCCGGCATTCACCGCCAGCCGCAGGGTTGCGGTGGCGACAACACGGATTTGCTGGGGGGGAATATCCTGTAGGCGTTCGGCAAAGAGACGCAGGCATTGCCAGCCGCGCTCCATAGCTTCAGGAGAGAGGTGATTATCCGCACTCAGGCCCGCCGCGAGACGGACCTTGCGCTTAATACGCGTCAGCGTCTGTATGCTTCCCGCCACCTCGCGTACAACCAGCATATGAAAACTATTCGAACCTAAATCAATAGCTGCATAGAGCGAGGTGGACCGGAGCATAGTTTTTAGCCTGAACGACGACGATTACGCGGTGCGCTGTTACGGCGCGGACCATTGCCGGAACGGGCGCGGGTCAGGCGCTTCGCTGGCGGCAGTTCGCTTAACAGCGCTTCCGGGTTGTATTTGCTCTGCGGAATCGAGTGCCCGATATAGGTCTCAATCGCCGGCAGGTTCAGCGCGTACTCTTCACAGGCGAGGCTGATAGAGTGACCGCTGGCACCTGCACGACCGGTACGGCCGATACGGTGAACGTAATCTTCGCAATCATCCGGCAGGTCGTAGTTAAAGACGTGCGTCACCGCCGGGATGTGCAGACCGCGTGCGGCGACGTCCGTTGCGACCAGAATATCCAGGTCACCACGGGTGAAATCTTCAAGGATGCGCAGGCGTTTTTTCTGCGCGACGTCGCCGGTCAACAGACCCACACGGTGTCCATCCGCAGCCAAGTGGCCCCAGATATCTTCACAGCGGTGTTTGGTGTTGGCGAAAACGATGGCGCGATCTGGCCACTCTTCTTCGATCAGCGTTTGCAGTAAACGCATTTTTTCTTCGTTCGACGGGTAGAAGAGCTCTTCTTTAATACGGTGGCCGGTTTTCTGTTCCGGTTCCACTTCAACGTATTCGGCGTTGTTCATCTGTTCGAACGCCAGCTCGCGAACGCGATAAGACAGCGTAGCCGAGAACAGCATGTTCAGACGCTGGTTAGCGGCTGGCATACGGCGGAACAGCCAGCGGATATCTTTAATAAAGCCCAGATCGTACATGCGATCGGCTTCATCCAGCACCACAACCTGGATCGCGCCGAGGTTAATGTGGTTCTGTTTGGCGTAATCGATCAGACGGCCGGTGGTGCCGATCAGAATGTCGACACCGCTTTCCAGCACTTTCAACTGTTTGTCGTAACCGTCACCGCCGTAGGCCAGGCCGAGTTTCAGGCCGGTGGTTTGCGCCAGCGGCTCTGCGTCAGCGTGGATCTGTACCGCCAGTTCTCGCGTCGGGGCCATGATCAGCGCGCGCGGCTGGTTAACTTTGCGGTCAGCAATTGCCGGATGAGAAAGTAAATAATGAAACGTTGACGTTAAAAACGCCATCGTTTTGCCGGTACCGGTTTGCGCCTGCCCTGCAACATCGCGACCTGCCAGCGTTAGCGGGAGGGCGAGAGCCTGAATAGGCGTGCAGTTATGAAACCCTTTATTTTCAAGGGCTTCGATGACTTTTGGGTGCAGGGCGAAGTCGGAAAACTTCTGTTCTGTTAAATGTGTTTTGCTCATAGTGTGGTAGAATATCAGCTATCTATTGCTTTACGAAAGCGTATCCGGTGAAATAAAGTCAACCTTTAGTTGGTTAATGCTACATCAACAGGTCGTTGATGGAAGCGAGATCAACGCACCAGGCTTATTCCTGTGGAGTTATATATGAGCGATAAAATTATTCACCTGACTGACGACAGTTTTGACACGGACGTACTTAAAGCTGACGGGCTGACCCTCGTCGATTTCTGGGCTGAATGGTGTGGTCCTTGCAAAATGATCGCCCCGATTCTGGATGAGATCGCTGACGAATATCAGGGCAAACTGACCGTAGCGAAACTGAACATCGACCAGAACCCGGGCACCGCACCTAAGTACGGCATCCGTGGTATCCCAACCCTGCTGCTGTTCAAAAACGGTGAAGTTGCGGCGACCAAAGTGGGCGCACTGTCCAAAGGTCAACTGAAAGAGTTCCTGGACGCCAACCTGGCGTAAGGTTCTCGTCTGTGCGTCCAGGGTTTCTAAATTGTTTGGATCTCTGGACGCCCGGCTTGAGTCGTGCTAAGTTACCTATGACTTCGTTTTAAACATACCTTGTTGTTTGAATCTTGTTTTACCCGATACTTCCCGTTGTTTCCTTTTAAACAGTGCGTGAAGTGGATAGATTCCGGGCTTGTCACTCAATCCGTCTTGTCGTTTCAGTTCTGTGCTTTCCCTGTGACCAGACAGCGAACAGACATGAGTTGATGGCCGCTAACAGGCATGGATGACCCTGCCATACCATTCACAAATTAAGTTCGAGTATCACCCCGAGTTTAAGAACCCACACCATTATGAATCTTACCGAATTAAAGAATACGCCGGTTTCTGAGCTGATCACTCTCGGCGAAAATATGGGGCTGGAAAACCAGGCTCGTATGCGCAAGCAGGACATTATTTTTGCCATCCTGAAGCAGCACGCAAAGAGTGGCGAAGATATCTTTGGCGACGGTGTGCTGGAGATATTGCAGGACGGATTTGGTTTCCTCCGCTCTGCAGACAGCTCCTACCTCGCCGGTCCTGATGATATCTACGTTTCCCCCAGCCAAATCCGCCGTTTCAACCTCCGCACTGGTGACACCATTTCAGGTAAGATTCGTCCTCCTAAAGAGGGTGAACGCTACTTTGCGCTGTTGAAAGTTAACGAAGTTAACTACGACAAACCAGAAAACTCGCGCAATAAGATCCTGTTTGAAAACTTAACGCCGCTGCACGCGAACTCTCGCCTGCGCATGGAGCGTGGTAACGGTTCTACCGAAGACCTGACGGCTCGCGTTCTGGATCTGGCGTCTCCGATTGGTCGTGGCCAGCGTGGTCTGATTGTGGCACCGCCGAAAGCCGGTAAAACCATGCTGCTGCAGAACATCGCCCAGAGCATCGCTTACAACCACCCAGACTGCGTGCTGATGGTGCTGCTGATTGACGAACGTCCGGAAGAAGTGACCGAGATGCAGCGTCTGGTGAAAGGTGAAGTTGTCGCCTCTACCTTCGACGAACCAGCATCCCGCCACGTTCAGGTTGCGGAAATGGTTATCGAGAAGGCGAAGCGTCTGGTTGAGCATAAAAAAGACGTTATCATCCTGCTCGACTCCATTACCCGTCTGGCGCGTGCCTACAACACCGTAGTACCGGCTTCCGGTAAAGTATTGACCGGTGGTGTGGATGCCAACGCCCTGCACCGTCCGAAGCGTTTCTTCGGTGCTGCGCGTAACGTGGAAGAGGGCGGTAGCCTGACCATCATCGCCACCGCGCTGATCGACACCGGTTCGAAGATGGATGAAGTTATCTACGAAGAGTTTAAAGGTACAGGCAACATGGAACTGCACCTCTCTCGTAAAATCGCTGAAAAACGCGTCTTCCCGGCTATCGACTACAACCGTTCCGGTACCCGTAAAGAAGAGCTGCTCACCACTCAGGAAGAGCTGCAGAAAATGTGGATCCTGCGCAAAATTATCCATCCAATGGGTGAAATCGACGCAATGGAGTTCCTCATTAACAAACTGGCGATGACCAAAACTAACGACGATTTCTTCGATATGATGAAGCGCTCGTAAAGCAAATAAAGCGCCAAAACGCCACGTTTTTACGTGGCGTTTTTCTTTTCTGACTTATACGCTGTAACAGGGCGCTGTAGAATTATTCTGCCGGAGACGAAAATCGGAATGTTCGTCAAAGCAGGTAAGTAATTGTATGAAAAATATACAAAGGGACTTGGATGAGGCCTGCTTTTTCCTTCTGGAGCCGAGCCTTCAAGGTTATACTTCCGGGATTAACATTTGTTGAGAGTATCCATAGTGAATCTACTCACCGCGGTGACTGAGCTAATCAGTATTTTTCTTTTCACCACCTGCTTTTTATTTCTCGCCCGCAAGGCGGCGAAAAGAGTCGGTCTGGTGGATAAGCCCAATTATCGTAAACGCCATCAAGGCTTGATTCCGTTGGTTGGCGGGATCTCTGTTTATGCGGGCATCTGCTTCACCTTCAGTATTGCGGATTACTATATTCCGCATGCGGCGCTCTATCTGTCATGTGCCGGTGTGCTGGTGCTGGTAGGGGCGCTGGACGACAGGTTCGATATTAGCGTGAAATTCCGCGCTGCGGTTCAGGCGGCGATCGGCGTCATCATGATGGTCGTCGGGAAACTCTATCTCAGCAGCCTGGGCTACATCTTTGGCACCTGGGAGATGGTACTGGGGCCGTTCGGCTACTTCCTGACGCTGTTTGCCGTGTGGGCGGCGATAAACGCCTTTAACATGGTGGACGGCATCGACGGCCTGCTGGGCGGTCTCTCCAGCGTTTCGTTCGCCGCTATCGGCATCATCCTGTGGTTCGACGGTCAATACAGCCTGTCGATGTGGTGCTTTGCGATGATTGCCGCCATTCTGCCTTATATCCTCCTTAACCTCGGGGTGCTGGGGCGTCGCTATAAAGTCTTTATGGGCGATGCCGGGAGTACGCTGATTGGTTTTACCGTTATCTGGATCCTGCTGGAAACTACTCAGGGTAATACCCACCCGATCAGTCCGGTGACGGCTCTGTGGATTATTGCCATTCCGCTAATGGATATGGTGGCGATCATGTACCGCCGTCTGCGTAAAGGGATGAGCCCGTTCTCGCCAGACCGTCAACATATTCACCATCTCATTATGCGCGCCGGTTTCACCTCTCGTCAGGCATTTGTCTTAATTACCCTGGCCGCTGCGCTGCTGGCGGGTATTGGTGTCGCCGCAGAATACGCACATTTCATCCCTGAATGGGTAATGTTGGTATTATTCTTGCTCGCATTTTTCCTGTACGGCTATTGTATTAAGCGTGCATGGAAAGTGGCGCGATTCATTAAACGCGTGAAACGCCGGATGCGTCGAAATAATGGCAATAACCCAACTTTAACCAAGTAAATCGGGACTGTAATGACTCAACCGTTGGCGGGAGCAAAATCAGTGGTAACTGAGAATGAGCTGGATGTTCGTGGCTTGTTCCGCGTGTTGTGGGCGGGCAAGTTTTGGATTGCAGGAATTGCGCTGGGCTTTGCACTTATCGCTCTGGCCTATACCTTTTTCGCCAGACAAGAGTGGAGCGCGACGGCGATTACCGACCGTCCGACGGTGAACATGCTCGGGGGTTTTTACTCCCAGCAACAGTTTTTGCGTAACCTGGATGTGAAAGCGAACCCGACCTCCGGTGAGCAACCCTCGGTGATGGACGAGTCCTACAAAGAGTTCATCATGCAGCTCGCCTCCTGGGATACGCGTCGTGATTTCTGGAACCAGACCGACTATTTCAAACAGCGGATGGTAGGCAACAGCAAGGCGGATGCCGCCCTGCTGGATGAGCTGATCAACAATATCCAGTTCATGGCGGGCGACCCGCTACGCAACATCAACGACAGCGTCAAACTGATCGCAGAAACCGCGCCGGATGCCAACAACCTGCTGCGTCAGTACGTGGCTTTCGCCAGCCAGCGAGCGGCAAGCCATCTGAATGATGAACTGAAAGGGGCCTGGGCGGCGCGCACCGTGCAGATGAAAGCGCAGGTCAAACGTCAGGAAGAAGTGGCGCAAGCGATCTTCACTCGCCGGGTTCATAATATTGAACAGGCGCTGAAGATTGCGGAGAAGAGCAATATCTCCCGCAGCGAAACCGACGTGCCGGCAGATGAACTGCCAGATTCTGAAATGTTCCTGCTGGGCCGCCCGATGCTGCAGGCGCGCCTGGAAAACCTGCAGGCCGTCGGGCCGGATGTCGACCTCGACTACGACCAAAACCGCGCCATGCTCACAACCCTCAACGTAGGTCCGACCCTGGACCCACGTTTTCAGACCTATCGTTATTTGCGAACACCTGAAGAACCTGTAAAACGCGATAGTCCACGTCGCGCATTCCTGATGATTATGTGGGGGATTGTGGGTGCTTTAATTGGCGCTGGCGTGGCATTAACCCGTCGTCGCAAGATTTAAGAACGCCATCTACGATGAAGGCTTATGGCCTTCATCGCCTAATCGAAGAGAATCGATGTGAAAGTACTCACTGTCTTTGGTACGAGGCCGGAAGCCATTAAGATGGCGCCTCTGGTTCATGCGCTTGCAAGCGACCCTTATTTTGAGGCGAAAGTTTGCGTTACCGCGCAGCATCGGGAGATGCTGGATCAGGTCCTTAACCTCTTTTCTATTGTTCCCGATTACGATCTTAATATTATGAAGCCGGGACAAGGATTAACCGAAATTACCTGCCGTATTCTGGAAGGGTTAAAACCCATTCTGGAGTCGTTTAAGCCTGATGTCGTGCTGGTGCACGGCGATACGACAACCACTATCGCCACCAGCCTGGCGGCGTTTTACCAGCGTATTCCAGTGGGGCATGTCGAAGCCGGATTGCGTACCGGCGATCTCTCCTCACCCTGGCCTGAAGAGGCGAACCGTACTCTGACCGGGCATCTGGCGATGTATCACTTCGCGCCGACGGAGAACTCCCGTCAGAACCTGCTGCGCGAGAACGTCAACGACCAGCATATCTTTGTCACCGGCAACACGGTGATCGACGCCCTGATCTGGGTGCGTGACCGGGTGCTGGCAAGCGATACCCTGCGCGGGGAGCTGGCCGAGCGATATCCGTTCCTGGCGAATGGCAAAAAGATGATCCTGGTAACCGGGCACCGTCGGGAAAGCTTTGGCCAGGGCTTCGAGCAGATCTGTCATGCACTGGCGGAAATCGCAGCACTTAATGAAGATGTGCAGATTGTCTATCCGGTGCACCTGAATCCTAACGTCAGTGAGCCGGTCAATCGCATCCTGGGGCACGTCAAAAACGTCATACTTATTGAGCCGCAGGACTATCTGCCTTTCGTCTGGCTGATGAACCATGCCTGGCTGATCCTGACCGACTCTGGCGGTATTCAGGAAGAGGCGCCTTCGCTGGGTAAACCGGTGCTGGTGATGCGTGAAACCACCGAGCGCCCGGAAGCGGTCAAAGCCGGAACCGTACGGCTGGTGGGCACCGATTCACGACTGATCGTGAAAGAGGTGACGCGCCTGCTGCACGACGATAAAGAGTATCAGGCCATGAGCCGGGCCCATAATCCCTATGGTGACGGACAGGCCTGTGACCGTATTTTGCACGCACTTAAACACAATCGGGTATCGCTATGAGTTTTAAGACCATTTCTGTCATTGGGCTTGGCTACATTGGGCTGCCAACGGCGGCGGCATTTGCCTCCCGTCAAACACAGGTAGTGGGTGTGGACATCAACCAGCATGCGGTTGCGACCATCAACAGAGGTGAAATTCACATTGTTGAGCCGGATCTCGACAAGGTGGTGAAGACGGCCGTTGAGGGAGGATACCTGAAGGCCAGCACCACGCCGGTAGCCGCCGATGCCTATCTGATTGCCGTGCCGACGCCGTTCAAAGGCGACCATGAGCCGGATATGGTGTATGTCGAAGCGGCCGCGAAATCCATCGCCCCGGTGCTGAAAAAAGGTGCCCTGGTGATCCTCGAGTCGACCTCCCCGGTGGGCGCTACCGAGCAGATGGCGCAGTGGCTGGCCGAGGCGCGCCCGGATCTGACCTTCCCGCAGCAGGCGGGCGAGCAGGCTGATATCAACGTCGCCTACTGCCCGGAGCGCGTGCTGCCGGGGCAGGTCATGGTCGAACTGATTAAAAACGATCGCGTTATTGGCGGCATGACGCCAGTCTGTTCCGCCCGTGCCAGCGAGCTGTACAACATCTTCCTGGAAGGCGAATGCGTGGTGACCAACTCCCGTACCGCCGAGATGTGCAAGCTGACGGAAAACAGCTTCCGCGACGTCAATATCGCGTTTGCCAATGAGCTGTCGCTGATTTGCGCCGATCAGGGGATCAACGTCTGGGAATTGATTCGTCTGGCGAACCGCCACCCGCGCGTCAATATCCTGCAACCCGGCCCGGGCGTAGGCGGCCACTGTATCGCGGTCGACCCGTGGTTTATCGTGGCGCAGAACCCGCAGCAGGCGCGTCTGATCCGTACGGCCCGCGAAGTGAACGACAGTAAACCGCACTGGGTACTGAACCAGGTGAAAGCCACGGTGGCGGATTGCCTGACTCAGAGCGGCAAGCGGGCGAACGAGGTGACCATCGCCTGTTTCGGTCTCGCCTTTAAGCCGAACATCGACGATCTGCGTGAAAGCCCGGCGATGGAAATTGCCGAGATGATTGCCGACTGGCACAGCGGCGAAACGCAGGTGGTTGAACCCAATATTCATGAGCTGCCGAAAAAACTGGCCGGCCACTGCACC
Organism: Leclercia sp.; assembly: GCF_036780805.1. Taxonomy (NCBI): domain Bacteria; kingdom Pseudomonadati; phylum Pseudomonadota; class Gammaproteobacteria; order Enterobacterales; family Enterobacteriaceae; genus Leclercia; species Leclercia sp. The sequence goes on from NZ_DAIQCE010000014.1 coordinate 24,943, forward strand.
CTGACAAGCGTTGATGATGCGCTGGCAACCGCGGATGTGCTGGTGCTGCTGGTGGACCATAACGCCTTTAAAGCGATCCCGGGTGATGCCGTGCGTCAGGCGTTTATCGTGGATACCAAAGGTGTCTGGCGTTGAGTCAGCTGCGTGGCGCGTTACAGCCGCTGGACTGGGAAAGTCAATTCTTTGCCCTGCCCACGGCCCTTGTGCGCCTGTCTGATGACGCTCCGTTGCTGTCGACCGAAGATGTAGCCGCCTGGCAACGCGTACAGGCCAAAATTCCGGCCGCCCGCGCCGACTGGCTGGATGCGCTCCAGCAACTGGGGTTCAGGCTCGTCGAAGGTGAAGCCGATCTCGCGATTAAGGTGACGCAGCACGTCTGCTCAGGGGCGGAGATCGCCACAGAGCAAGATATCCCGGCGCTGCGCCAGCTGGCCGCACAGGCGTTCGGGCAGAGCCGCTTTCGTGCCCCGTGGTACGCCCCGGACGACAGCGGCCGCTTTTACGCTCAATGGATCGAAAATGCGGTAAAAGGCACCTTTGACCATCTCTGCCTGGTGTTCCGCGCGCCGGATAGCGCCATCCGGGGTTTTGTTTCCCTGCGTAAACTGAATGACACCGACGCGCGTATCGGCCTGCTGGCCGGGCGCGGCATGGGCGAGCAGTTAATGCAGGCGGCGCTGGGCTGGGCTCAGCAACAGCAGCTTTCAACTTTGCGGGTGGCGACCCAGATGGGCAACACCGCCGCGCTTAAACGTTATATCGCAAGCGGTGGCAACATCGAAACGACCGCTTACTGGCTATACAGGTGACAAGATGATCCCATTTAATGCGCCTCCCGTGGTGGGCACCGAACTCGATTACATGCAGTCTGCGATGGGCAGCGGCAAACTTTGTGGCGATGGTGGCTATACGCGCCGTTGCCAGCAGTGGATGGAGCAGCGTTTTCAGAGCGCGAAGGTCCTGCTGACCCCGTCCTGCACCGCCTCGCTGGAGATGGCAGCCCTGCTGCTGGACATCGGCCCTGGCGATGAAGTGATTATGCCGAGCTACACCTTCGTTTCGACCGCCAATGCCTTCGTGCTGCGCGGAGCAAAAATTGTCTTCGTGGATATCCGTCCGGATACCATGAACATCGATGAGAAGCTGATTGAAGCGGCGATCACCGACAAGACCCGTGCCATCGTGCCGGTACACTATGCCGGCGTGGCGTGCGAGATGGACACCATCATGGCGATCGCCAAAAAGCACAACCTGTATGTGGTAGAAGATGCCGCGCAGGGGGTGATGTCCACCTACAAAGGCCGCGCGCTGGGTACCATCGGTCATATTGGCTGCTTTAGCTTCCACGAAACCAAAAACTACACCGCAGGCGGTGAAGGTGGCGCGACCCTGATTAACGATCGCGCTCTGGTGGAGCGCGCGGAGATCATCCGCGAGAAAGGCACCAACCGCAGCCAGTTCTTCCGCGGGCAGGTGGATAAGTACACCTGGCGCGATATCGGCTCCAGCTACCTGATGGCGGATCTGCAGGCCGCATACCTGTGGGCACAGCTGGAGGCGGCTGACCGCATCAACCAGCAGCGTCTGGCGCTGTGGCAGACCTATTACGATGCGCTGGCCCCGCTGGCGCGCAAAGGCCGTATCGAGCTGCCGACCATCCCGACGGACTGCGTGCATAACGCGCATATGTTCTACATCAAGCTGCGGGATAACGACGATCGCAGTGAACTGATCGCGTACCTGAAAGAGGCGGAGATCCTGGCGGTGTTCCACTACATTCCGCTGCACTCCAGCCCGGCAGGGGAAGCCTTTGGTCAGTTCGTGGGTGAAGATCGCTTCACCACCAAAGAAAGTGAGCGGTTACTCCGCTTGCCGCTGTTCTATAACCTCGCTGCGGTCAACCAGCGCACGGTGATTAATACCCTGCTGAGTTATTTCGGCTGATATGTCTCTGGCGAAAGCATCGGTGTGGACCGCCGCGTCCACACTCGTCAAGATCGGCGCGGGACTGCTGGTCGTCAAACTGCTGGCCGTCTCATTTGGTCCGGCGGGCGTCGGGCAGGCGGGTAACTTCCGTCAGCTGGTCACCGTGCTGGGCGTACTGGCCGGGGCGGGGATCTTTAACGGCGTGACCAAGTACGTGGCGCAATATCATGACGATAAGGCGCAACTACGCACGGTGGTCGGAACCTCATCCGCGATGGTGCTGGGCTTTTCCACCCTGCTGGCGGTCATCTTTTTACTGGCGGCCGCGCCCATCAGCCAGGGGCTGTTTGGTCACACGGGCTATCAGGGTCTGGTGCGGCTGGTGGCGCTGGTGCAGATGGGTATCGCCTGGGCTAACCTGTTGCTGGCACTAATGAAGGGCTTCCGCGATGCCGCCGGTAACGCGCTGGCGCTGATTGTCGGCAGCGTGATTGGGGTGATTGCCTATTACGCCTGCTATCGTCTCGGCGGCTACGAAGGCGCGCTGCTGGGGCTGGCGCTGGTGCCCGCGCTGGTGGTGATCCCGGCGGCGGTGATGCTGATGCGCAGAGGCACGATCCCGCTGCACTATCTCAGGCCGAAATGGGACAACGTCCTCGCAGGACAACTGGGCAAATTTACCCTGATGGCGCTCATCACCTCCGTCACCCTGCCGGTGGCCTATGTGATGATGCGAAATCTGCTGGCGGCGCACTACAGCTGGGATGAGGTGGGGATCTGGCAAGGGGTCAGCAGCATCTCCGATGCCTACCTGCAGTTTATTACCGCCTCCTTTAGCGTCTACCTGCTGCCCACTCTGTCACGCCTGACCGGGCGTCAGGAGATCACCCGCGAGATACTGCGTTCCCTGCGCTTTGTCTTACCGGCGGTGGCTGTGGCCAGCTTTACCGTCTGGTTGCTGCGCGATGTTGCCATCTGGCTGCTGTTCTCCGACAAATTTACCGCAATGCGCGATCTGTTTGCCTGGCAGCTGGTGGGCGATGTGCTGAAAGTAGGCGCTTACGTCTTTGGCTATCTGGTGATCGCCAAAGCCTCGCTGCGGCTCTATATTCTCGCGGAAATCAGCCAGTTCACCTTGCTGACGGCATTTTCGCACTGGCTGATCCCTACGCACGGCGCGCTGGGGGCGGCTCAGGCCTATATGGCTACCTACATCGTCTATTTTGCTGCCTGTTGCGGCGTCTTTTTACTTTGGCATAAACGCGCATGACTGCACTGATTCACGTCCTGGGATCGGATATCCCACATCATAACCAGACCGTACTGCGGTTCTTTAACGATGAGCTGGCACCCGGCAGCGCCCTGGCGCGCGAATTTATGGTGGTGGGGAAGGATTCCGGCCTGAGCGCCGCCTGCCCGGCGCTACAGCTGACCTTCTGGCCGGACAAAGCCTCGCTTGCCAAAGCGGTGATGGCGAAAGCCAAAGCCGATCGCCAGCAGCGTTTCTTTTTCCATGGGCAGTTTAATACCGGCCTGTGGCTGGCGCTGCTGAGCGGCGGCATCAGGCCTGCGCAGTTTAACTGGCATATCTGGGGGGCGGATCTGTATGAAGTCTCTCAGGGCTGGAAATTCCGTCTCTTCTATCCGCTGCGTCGCATGGCGCAGGGGCGGGTGGGCTGCATCTTTGCCACCCGCGGCGATCTGAACTACTTTGCCCAACGTCACCCGAACGTCCGCGGCGAGCTGCTCTATTTTCCGACCCGCATGGATCCGGCCCTGAATGGGTTAGCCAGCGATGTGAAGCGCGAGGGCAAGCTGACGATACTGGTGGGCAATTCCGGGGATCGCAGTAATGAACATATTGCCGCTCTGAAGGCGGTGCATCAGCAATTTGGCGATACGGTCAACGTGATCGTGCCCATGGGCTATCCTGCTAATAACGCGGCGTACATCGATGAAGTCCGTCAGAGCGGGCTGGCGCTGTTCAGTGCGGAGAATCTGCAGATCCTCAGCGATAAGCTGGCCTTTGACGACTACCTCGCCTTGCTGCGCCAGTGCGATCTTGGCTACTTCATCTTCGCGCGCCAGCAGGGGATTGGCACGCTGTGTCTGCTGATCCAGGCGGGCGTGCCCTGCGTGCTTAACCGCGATAACCCGTTCTGGCAGGACATGGCGGAGCAGCACATTCCGGTGCTGTTTACCACGGATGACCTGAATGAAGAGGTCGTCCGTGAAGCACAGCGGCAGCTGACGCAGGTGGATAAAAACGCCATTGATTTCTTCAGCCCGAACTACCTTACGCCGTGGCACCAGGCGCTGCGGATCGCCTCAGGGGAGAAAGCATGAGCCAGTTGCAATTTAGCGGCCTGTTGATCATCTGGCTTCTGAGCGCGCTGTTTATCGCCACCCTGACCTGGTTCGAGTTCCGGCGGGTGCGCTTTAACTTCAACGTCTTCTTCTCGCTGCTGTTTCTGCTGACCTTTTACTTTGGCTTCCCGCTGACCAGCGTACTGGTGTTCCGCTTCGATGTGGCCGTCGTACCGCCGGAGATCCTGATGCAGGCCCTGCTGTCGGCTACCTGCTTCTATGGAGTGTACTACGTCGCCTATAAGACGCGGCTGAAGCCCGCCCGTACTGACGCTGAGCGACGACCGCTGTTTACCATGAACCGGGTCGAGACGCATTTGACCTGGGTGATGCTGATGGGGATTGCGCTGATTACCGTCGGTATCTTCTTCATGCACAATGGTTTTTTGCTGTTTAAGCTGCACTCCTATAGCCAGATATTCTCCAGCGAAGTCTCCGGGGTGGCGCTTAAGCGCTTCTTCTACTTCTTCATTCCGGCGATGCTGGTGGTCTATTTTCTGCGCCAGGATGCCCGGGCATGGCTGTTTTTCCTCGTCAGCACCGTGGCGTTTGGCCTGCTGACCTACATGATTGTCGGCGGCACGCGCGCCAACATTATCATCGCCTTTGCCATCTTCCTGTTTATTGGCATCATTCGCGGCTGGATCTCGCTGTGGATGCTGGCTGCGGCGGGGGTGATGGGGATTGTCGGCATGTTCTGGCTGGCGCTGAAACGCTATGGCATGGACGTCAGCGGCGATGAGGCGTTTTACACCTTCCTGTACCTCACCCGCGATACCTTCTCGCCCTGGGAGAACCTGGCCCTGCTGCTGCAAAACTACGACAAAATCGACTTCCAGGGGCTGGCACCCATCGTGCGCGATTTTTATGTCTTTATCCCCACCTGGCTGTGGCCGGACAGGCCGGGCGTGGTTCTGAACACCGCCAACTACTTTACCTGGGAAGTGCTGAACAACCACTCCGGGCTGGCGATCTCACCGACGCTGATCGGCTCGCTGGTAGTCATGGGCGGCGGCTGGTTCATCCTGCCGGGGGCGATTGCCGTGGGGCTGATTATCAAGTGGTTCGACTGGCTCTATACGCTGGGCAATCAGGAGACCAATCGCTATAAAGCAGCGATTTTGCATAGTTTCTGTTTCGGTGCCATTTTCAATATGATCGTGCTGGCGCGAGAGGGGCTGGATTCGTTCGTCTCCCGCGTGGTCTTTTTCATGGTGGTTTTTGGCGCCTGCCTGCTGATGGCGAAGCTGCTGTACTGGTTGTTCGACAGCGCCGGGTTAGTGCATAAGCGCGAGCCGGCACGCGGCAGGACGCTTTCGCGAGTCTGAGTAAGGATAATAATGACTGATAATACCTCTGCGCCGCAGTATGAGCTTCGGGGCCTGAAGCTGATCGGCTGGCGTGATATGCGACATGCGCTGGACTACCTGTGTGCCGGTAATGGGATCAGAACCGGCACGCTGGTGGCCATCAATGCAGAAAAAATGCTTACCATTGAGGATAACGCCCAGGTGCGCGATCTCATTGAGGCAGCAGAATTTAAATACGCTGACGGTATCAGCGTGGTGCGTTCTGTGCGGAAGAAATACCCGGATGCGAACATCTCCCGCGTGGCCGGTGCCGACCTCTGGGAAGCCCTGATGGTCCGGGCAGGCGCAGACGGCACGCCGGTGTTCCTCATCGGCGGAAAACCGCAGATTCTGGCGCAAACCGAGCAGAAGCTGCGTGCCCAGTGGCAGGTGAATATCGTCGGTAGCCAGGACGGTTATTTCAGCGCCGATGAGCAGCAGGCGCTGTTTGCCCGCATTCGTGACAGCGGGGCGAAGATTATTACCGTGGCGATGGGCTCCCCGCGCCAGGAGATCCTGATGCGCGACTGCCGTCAGGTCTACCCGGACGCGCTCTATATGGGCGTGGGCGGCACCTATGACGTCTTTACCGGCCATGTGAAGCGTGCGCCAAAGGTATGGCAGAACCTGGGGCTGGAGTGGCTGTATCGCCTGTTATCACAGCCCAGCCGCATCACTCGCCAGCTGCGTCTGCTGCGTTATCTCGGCTGGCACTACTCCGGTCGGCTTTAAACTGTTATTTGCAGCGCGATCTGCTGTTCGCGCTGCAACCTGCCTGCAAACCTGCTGCTTTTCTGTGCAATACATTCATTTTTTTAACGCATCATTTGCCATTTCATAAAATTTAAGAAACCATTCCTCCCCGCACGAGCGTACCAGGCTGTTTTTGCATCAACCCTTAACATAAAGGGTCCATGCCGCACAGCCTGTGATAGCACATCTGTACCTATAACAATAACCGGCTCAGGCCGGGAGAGTCGCAAGCACAACCGAGGATTTATGGCAGAGAAAAAACCGGAGCTACAGCGTGGGCTGGAAGCTCGTCATATAGAACTTATCGCCCTTGGCGGGACCATTGGCGTCGGCCTGTTTATGGGCTCCGCCAGCACCCTGAAATGGGCAGGACCATCGGTCCTGCTGGCGTATATCATTGCCGGGCTGTTCGTCTTCTTTATCATGCGCTCGATGGGCGAAATGCTGTTCCTTGAACCGGTTGCCGGTTCGTTCGCCGTCTACGCTCACCGCTACATGAGCCCGTTCTTTGGTTATCTCACGGCCTGGTCCTATTGGTTTATGTGGATGGCGGTAGGGATATCGGAGATCACCGCCATCGGGGTCTACGTGCAGTTCTGGTTCCCGGAGATGGCGCAATGGATACCTGCGCTGATCGCCGTGGGGCTGGTGGCGCTGGCTAATCTCGCGGCCGTGCGTCTGTACGGTGAGATCGAATTCTGGTTCGCGATGATCAAAGTCACCACCATCATCGTGATGATTGTTATCGGGGTCGGGGTGATCTTCTTCGGCTTTGGCAACGGTGGGCAGGCTATTGGCTTTGGCAACCTGACCGGGCACGGCGGATTCTTTGCCGGCGGCTGGAAGGGCTTCCTGACCGCGCTCTGTATCGTAGTGGCCTCCTATCAGGGCGTTGAGCTGATCGGTATTACCGCCGGTGAAGCTAAAAACCCGCAGGTGACCCTGCGCAGTGCGGTAGGCAAGGTGCTGTGGCGTATCCTGATTTTCTACGTGGGCGCGATTTTCGTCATCGTCACCATCTTCCCGTGGAATGAGATTGGCAGCAACGGCAGTCCGTTTGTGCTGACCTTCGCCAAAATCGGTATTACCGCGGCGGCAGGCATTATCAACTTTGTGGTGCTGACGGCGGCGCTGTCCGGCTGTAACAGCGGCATGTACAGCTGCGGGCGTATGCTTTATGCCCTGGCGAAAAACCGCCAGCTTCCGGCGGCGGTAGGTAAGGTCTCCCGCGCGGGGGTACCGGTGGCGGGCGTTGCCATCTCGATTGTCATTCTGCTGGTGGGGTCATGCCTGAACTACATCATCCCGAACCCGCAGCGTGTCTTTGTCTACGTATACAGCGCCAGCGTTCTCCCGGGCATGGTGCCGTGGTTTGTGATCCTGATTAGCCAGCTGCGTTTCCGTCAGGCACATAAAAAAGCGATCGCCAGCCATCCGTTCCGCTCCATTCTGTTCCCGTGGGCGAACTATATGACCATGGCCTTCCTGATCTGCGTCCTGATCGGCATGTACTTCAACGAAGATACCCGCATGTCACTGTATGTCGGGATGATATTTATCGCTGCCGTAAGCCTCGGATATAAGCTTTTTGGCCTAGGTCGACACGTCGAAAGGGCAAAAACGCAGTAATATGCGGCAAAGTGCGCAAACTGTAATCAAACGCGCATTTATTTTAAAAAAGCACTAGACAGCAGAGCGAGACCTCCGTAATATCCAGCCCCGCAACGGCGCTAAGCGCCCGTAGCTCAGCTGGATAGAGCGCTGCCCTCCGGAGGCAGAGGTCTCAGGTTCGAATCCTGTCGGGCGCACCATTTTACCCGGTGCTGGAGCTGCGGTGGTCTGTTAAGTAGGCAGAACCGCGTGGAAGTAAAGAATTAAGTAGTGGTGGCTATAGCTCAGTTGGTAGAGCCCTGGATTGTGATTCCAGTTGTCGTGGGTTCGAATCCCATTAGCCACCCCATTATTTGAAAAGTTGTGAATTGCGAAGGTGGCGGAATTGGTAGACGCGCTAGCTTCAGGTGTTAGTGTCCTTAGGATGTGGGGGTTCGAGTCCCCCCCCTCGCACCACGACTTTTAATGAATTGAACTAAAAATTCAAAAAGCAGTACAACGGCGAGTAGCGCAGCTTGGTAGCGCAACTGGTTTGGGACCAGTGGGTCGGAGGTTCGAATCCTCTCTCGCCGACCAATTTTGAACCCCGCTTCGGCGGGGTTTTTTGTTTTCTGCTATTCTTCCCTTGTTGCTGATTGCCGACAGCGATATTCAGTTATGTCGTGAATAAGTGACACTTAACTTCCTGAAAAATAAAAATATATCCCTTTCCGTGCCGGGGTGTCGTTTTCAGGAGACACTTTGCCCGCGATCCCGTTGGAATTTGCCGTCCGTAACCTGCCCAACTGGCATAATTTCCTTTTATCTTAAAAAGTTGGAGATCGGACAACTTCCCTGTGCAAACCTGGCATGTTGCGTGCAATAATATACGTGTAGATGCTCATTCCATCTCTTATGTTCGCCTTAGTGCCTCATAAACCCCGGAATGATGCAGAGCCATTTACGGTGCTTATCGTCCACTGACAGATGTCGCTTCGGCCTCATCAAACACCATGGGCACAACGTTGAGTGAAGCACCACAAGTTGTCGAACAGACCTGTTTAACGCCTGCTTTTTAGCAGGCGTTTTTTTATGCCTTATTTGCAGTAGCGCGTCAGGATCGCCACCACCATCAGCAAGGCACAGCCCGACACGCCGTACAGCGCCTGCAGCGGCCCCAGCACGTCAGCAACCAGCGCCGTGAGGCAGGTAAAGAGTGATGCGCTGGCGGTTTGCCATCGCCACGCCTTGCCGCTGGCAGAGGAGACCTGGCCGATCGGAAAGCTGCTCAACAGGCTAAACGTGCCCACCGCAAAAACAATGTTCGAGGCCAGATGGGCGATAAACACCGCCCCCAGCGCTTGCATCCCCGACAGCAGCGGGACCGTCCCGTAGGCGAGTAAAAAGAGCCCAAGGCAGGTCAGCAGGAGGCGGTTGCGCCCGGCGTAGCGTGGCAGGCTCTCTCTTTTCAGCAGCAGCGGGCCGCACAGCTGTCCCATGCTGCGGGCAAAGAGTAAGGGCAGGGCCAGCCCGGCGGCGGCATCCGGTTCGATCTGCTGCGCCAGGGCAGGCAGTAGCGCCATGGCGGGCGATCCCACAGCGGCAAGGGCGGGGAGCAGCAACAGGCTGCGTTTTTGCAGCGGAGCCAGCGCCTGCCAGCGTACCGCCACCGGTCTTTCGGTTTCTGCTGCCTGCTCAGGTGCCAGAGACGGTAACGCGCTGCCGGCAAGAAGCAGCATCAGCAAGGAGCCCACAAAGGTCAGCGCGTCGATCCCCAGCAGGGCCATAGCAGGCACATGATGGAATAGCATCATACCCAGCCCGGTGCCCAGCAACACTTGCGACGCAAAAATCATCGTCTCCAGGCATGTCGCCGCAGGCAGCTCGGCTTCGGATAATCCCCGTCGGAACAACAGGGTCAGCGCGGGCCAGCTCATGCCCGCCAGAAACGCCTCGGTGGACTGAACCGCCAGCAGCGCCACTATGCTGTGATACTGAATACCCAGCAGGGGAAACAGCAGGGCGATCAGGCCCAGCCATTCGGTCAGAACCAGCAGGCGGATGGGCGAAAAGCGCATACAGAGCTTCTCCCCGACGAGACTGCCCAGGAATCCCGGTAGCATGGCAAACAGGTATGCCATAGTCAGTAAAGAGGGGGGGCCCCGCCAGTCCAGCAGCAGGCCAAAGACCATCACCTGGGTTAAGCCATTCCCCACAGAGGTGAACAGAAAAGCGCAGGCCAGCAGGCGCAGCCAGCGATGGCAGCGGAGCGCGCAAAAAAGCGCATACAAAAGCGTGTTCATGAAACGATCCTTTCAAAAACGATGTCGTCCACGCCGCAAAGGCGTGTGCAGGAAAAATGTTTATTGAAAGGAAGTCGTTACATTGGCGGAGGCGGTCTCATGAAGAAGATGCAAACAATGTAGCAAATAAAAAAGGAGGCCGTCAGGCCTCCTTTGCAATTACTGCTGCGGGGGATTGTTCTGCAACGTCAGCAGCAGGCCATCACGACGCATCGCGGCGGCTTCTTCAGGCAGATGTAGCTTGTCCAGGGTATCCGCCAGCCAGGCGTAATCGAACGCATCCGGGCGCTGTTTTAACGCGGCGCGGAAGGCGAGGCTGGCCTCTTTCCATTCGCCATGTCTGGCCAGCGACTGACCGAGGGTGCTCCACAGCAGCGGCCGATCGCCCACGGTTTTGATCTGCTGGCGAAGCATTTTCTCAATCTGCTCCGGATTATTGGTTTTCAGACGCGGGATCACCATGACCAGCCGATCGTCATACTGGCGCTTCAGGCCATCAAGGATGATGCTCTGCGCGGTATCGTGATCGTCACACTCAATCAGGTGTTCCGCCATTGCCACCTGCAATGGCACCTGCTGGCGCGTTTTGCGGCTCTGATTTTTCCACCAGGCTTTCAGGCCATCGCTGCCCTGATCGGCACGCGCCTGGTCCATCAGACCAATCCAGGCCTGACGTTGCAGGTTGTCGCGCTGCTCATCATCACCCACCTCAGCTTTCGCCATTGACGGAATGATGTCCAGCAGCGAGCCCCATGCGCCGGTGCGAATATAGGCCTGCTCTGCCAGACGCAGAACTTCCGGATGACGCGGGGCGATCTCCAGCAGACGATCGACGCCGTGGCGGGCGGCATGGTTTTCGTTCCGCGCCAGCTGCAGACGTACCCGGGTGATCTCCACCGGGATCGGATCGTTTTCGGCCAGCTCGGAGGCGCGCTCCAGATGCTGATTAGCGCGCACTTCGTCGCCGCGCTGCTGGGCGGCTTCGGCAGCCAGCAGATAGTTAACTACGGGTTGTTCAGCGTGATCGGCGTTCTTCGACATCAGCTTCTCAACCTGCTGATAGTCACCTTCGGCCAGCTTCAGCAGCGCCTGTTCGGTCTGCTTGCGGGCGCGGCGGCGCTTGCGGCCGACAAACCAGCTGCGGGTATGCGCCCCGGTACGGAAGATGCGGCGCAGGATCCATTCGATCGCCAGAAACGCCACCATCACCAGGATCAGAATGATCACCAGCCCGGTGACGCTGGTTTCGATATTGTAGTTATCGGTCTGGATCAGCACGTAACCCTGATGACCCGCCAGCATAGGACCAAGCACGATCCCGGCGAGCAACAGTGCGAAGAGTAATAAGACTTTTAACATAATTACTCTCCTTGCGGCGCGCTGTCAGGGGCCGGAGCAGCAGCGGGAGCTTGCTCTGCGGCCACGCCCGGCTGTGCCAGCAGGTTGCGCACGCGCGTCTGCATCAGCTTCTCCAGAATCGGCTGGCTTTCCAGCTTATCCGGCACGTTCATGGTGATATTCTGCTGGCTCAGCTTATCCACGTCTTCGAGGAACGCCGTGGTGGTGGCATCGTCGGTATCGTAGTAAGCCCGCACCCAGGTCGAGACGTTATCCAGCGCCTGCTTGTAGGTCTCTTCCTGATGGCGAGGCACCGCCTGAGCGGCCACCAGCAGGCGAGAGCGCAGGTTTTCGCGCAGGTAGACGTCCTGATTCGGAGCTAACAGCGGTACGGTGGTCTCGTCGCGACGGCGTACGGTGATAAAGCTGTCCATAAAGTTCTGCCAGCTTTTCTGCAGGTTGACGCGCCACTCGCTCAGCGAGCTGGAGAGTTCGCTGCTGTCGGAATCCATCGGGGAGTCGTCGTCGTTATTGTCAGCCAGACGCAGGTTATCAATCTGGTTCGACAGCTGATTCACTTTCAGAATGATGCCGTCGTAGTCCACCTGCGAAACGGTCGCCAGGCTGGCGATATCTTCGGTGAGGGCGCGACGGGCAGCGATCAGGCTCGGATCGTTCATGTCGCCCAGGCTGGCGTCGGCGCTTTTCAGCAGCGCGGCGGCGGTGGTGACATCCTGATCGCTCCACAGCTTACGCCCGGCCAGTTTGACCAGGAAATCCGCCTGCGCCAGCAGCCAGGTTTTGGCGTCGGTGCCGGAAATGGCTGCGACTTTCTGCTGCATCTCATCAAGCTGCTTCGTCAGCTCGGCCTGCTGACGGTTCGCGTCGGCCAGCTGGGCTGCCTGCTGCTTGATCACTCCATCCAGCTCGGTTTTCTGCGCCTGCTGTGCCTGTTGCAGGGCGGTGACCTGGGCCACCAGCGCGTCGCTGGTGGCGGTCTGATGAGTGGCTTGTTTCTTCACCAGGCCGTACAGGCCGATGCCTGCGGCCAGCGCAATGGCGATGGCAATCGCGCTTAACGCCAGACTGGTTTTATTGCTGCCATGCTTTTTCTCTGTCGTTTCTGGCTGTGGCGTGGTGTCCACAGTCTCCCTGGTCTCTTCAACCACGGCGGAGGATTTTTCTTGTTCCGTCATTATGGCTTCCCATTATGAGAGTTATTGTAATGCGCGCAGCAGCGCATCGTTGTCGGCGTTATCAGCGATCCGAATATCTTGCCAGCCCAGTTCCCGGGCGAGGTTCGCCAGACGCTCACTGACGACCAGAAGCCGACAGCGGAGTAACCAGTTATCACGATACCATTGTGGGATCAGCGACCAGAGCTGTTGCAGCATTTCGCCGCTGGTCACCACCAGAGTGGTCACGCCGCGGGACTGCCAGCGCATCGCCTCTTCTGCACCGTCATAATATTTATTACAACGTTGATAACATTCGCAAAATGTCACTTCTGCTCCGCGCTCACGCAGCGTGTCGCCCAGCAGTTCTCGTCCACCGTTGCCGCGCAAAATCAGAATGCGCTTTCCCACAACAGTTTGTAATTCAGGTAATTGTAGCAACACTTCGCTGGTTTCCCGATCCAGCGGATAGCGGATGTCTTTGCCACTCTCGGTATGCAGCGCCAGGGCGGTGGTTCTGCCGATGGCAAAATAGCGTGGCGCATCCGGCCAGCGCTGGCCGTCCTGTTGCAGCCGGGCGTGGGCAAACTCCACGGCATGTTGTGACAGAGCAAACAGCATGTCATCGGCCTGCAGCGCGGCAAGATGGCCGGCGAGCAGGGGCAGTTCCCGGCCCGGGGAGAACTCAATCAGCGGAAAGCTCCACGCCACCTGCCCCAGTGTGCGCAGACGGCTCACTAACTCATCTCCAGCGGGAGAAGGGCGGGTGACGAGAATACTCATGCCGGGGGTTCTCCATTATAGACTTCCGCGAGAATTTCACGGGCGCCGTTATCAAGCAGCTCTTCAGCCAGCGAAATACCCAGCTGTTCTGCATCCTGGGGGTTACCACGGCGTTCGCCGCGCACCATCTGCGAACCGTCCGGCGCGCCAACCAGCGCACGCAGCCACAGTTCGCCATTAATTAATTCAGCATAGCTGCCAATCGGCACCTGACATCCCCCTTCAAGGCGGGTATTCATGGCGCGCTCCGCCTTGACGCGGATGACCGTCTCATCGTGATTGAGCGGTGCCAGCAGCGCATGGGTGCGTGTATCGTCGAGTCGGCACTCAATGCCCACCGCGCCCTGGCCGACGGCCGGCAGCGATTGTTCCGGTGGCAACGCCACCTTAATGCGCGACTCCAGATCCAGGCGTTTCAGGCCGGCTACCGCCAGGATGATGGCGTCATATTCGCCATTATCCAGCTTGCCGAGACGGGTACCGACGTTGCCGCGCAGCGAGCGGATCACCAGGTCCGGGCGGGACTCGGCCAGCTGACACTGGCGGCGTAAACTTGACGTGCCAACGATGCTGCCCTGGGGCAGCGCGTCCAGCGAGTCATAGCGGTTTGAAACAAAGGCGTCACGCGGATCTTCGCGCTCGCAGATGGTGACCAGCCCCAGCCCCTCAGGGAAATCAACCGGGACGTCCTTCATGGAGTGGACCGCAATATCGGCGCGATCCTCAAGCAGTGCCAGCTCCAGCTCTTTCACAAACAGGCCTTTGCCGCCTACTTTCGCCAGCGGTGTATCAAGAATGACATCGCCGCGCGTCACCATCGGCACCAGCTCAACCCGCAAGCCTTCATGGCAGGCTTCGAGGCGCTGCTTAACATAATGTGCCTGCCAGAGCGCGAGGGGGCTTTGGCGTGTGGCAATTCTTAAAACATTGTCTAACATGCTTGTTACCGTCTTAATCATCTACTGACCATCCTAACATTGTTGTCCTGGGAGTGTCAGGTTTACGGACGTTGAGGGGTTCAGGACAGGGCAGCGAGAGAGGTTGCCTGCTGCCGTATTCAGGAATTTACACGTACAGAACGGTGCTACACTTGTATGTAGCGCATCTTTCTTTACGGTCAAACGGCAAGGTGTTAAATTGATCACGTTTTAGACCATTTTTTCGTCTCCGAGACCATAAAGATAAGGGCGAAAAAGGGCGACGGTTACTTTCGAAATACTGCGAACGCGTAATTCTCGGTCCTGGTGAGGATTAGCGCCTTCTGAACATCAGGCGATACGTCTTGTACCTCTATATTGAGACTCTGAAACAGAGACTGGATGCCATCAACCAACTGCGTGTCGATCGCGCGCTTGCTGCGATGGGTCCTGCTTTCCAGCAGGTTTACAGTCTTCTGCCGACATTGTTGCACTATCACCACCCACTGATGCCGGGTTACCTCGACGGTAACGTTCCCAAGGGCATCTGCCTTTTCACGCCTGATGAAACCCAAGAACACTACCTGAAAGAGCTGGAACTCTACCGTGGCATGCCGCCGCAGGAGTCGCCGAAAGGTGAACTGCCGATCACCGGCGTTTACACCATGGGCAGTACCTCTTCGGTAGGGCAGAGCTGTTCTTCGGACCTCGATATCTGGGTCTGCCATCAATCCTGGCTCGATAACGACGAGCGCCAGCTGCTACAGCGTAAATGCAGCCTGCTGGAGAGCTGGGCGGCCTCGCTCGGCGTGGAGGTGAGCTTCTTCCTGATTGATGAAAACCGTTTCCGCCATAATGAAAGCGGCAGTCTGGGTGGTGAAGACTGCGGCTCGACGCAGCACATCTTGTTGCTGGATGAGTTTTACCGTACCGCCGTGCGCCTGGCCGGGAAGCGTATTCTCTGGAGTATGGTGCCGTGCGATGAAGAAGAGCATTACGACGATTACGTCATGAAGCTCTACGCCCAGGGGGTCCTGACGCCAAACGAGTGGCTGGATCTGGGCGGCTTAAGCTCCCTCTCTGCCGAAGAGTATTTCGGCGCGAGCCTGTGGCAGCTGTATAAAAGTATCGATTCCCCGTACAAAGCGGTGCTGAAAACCCTGCTGCTTGAAGCCTACTCGTGGGAATACCCGACGCCGCGCCTGCTGGCGAAAGACATCAAACAGCGTCTGCATGATGGCGAGATCGTCTCTTTCGGTCTTGATGCTTACTGCATGATGCTCGAACGCGTCACCGAATACCTGAAAGCCATCGACGATCCGACCCGTCTCGATCTGGTCCGTCGATGTTTCTATCTCAAAGTCTGTGAGAAGCTCAGCCGCGAACGCGCATGCGTCGGCTGGCGTCGTGAAGTGGTCAGTCAGTTAGTCAAAGAGTGGGGGTGGGACGAAGAGCGTCTGTCGATGCTCGATAACCGCGCCAACTGGAAGATCGATCAGGTGCGTGAAGCGCACAACGAACTGCTCGATGCCATGATGCAGAGCTACCGTAACCTGATCCGCTTTGCCCGTCGTAACAACCTCAGCGTTTCCGCCAGCCCGCAGGATATCGGTGTTCTGACCCGTAAGCTGTATGCCGCGTTTGAAGCCCTGCCGGGTAAAGTGACGCTGGTAAACCCGCAGATTTCGCCGGACCTGTCTGAACCGAACCTGACCTTTATCTATGTGCCGCCGGGTCGCGCCAACCGCACCGGGTGGTATCTGTACAACCGTGCGCCGAGCATGGACTCGATCATCAGCCATCAGCCGCTGGAGTATAACCGCTACCTGAACAAGCTGGTGGCCTGGGCCTGGTTTAACGGCCTGCTGACGTCACGTACCCGCCTGTTTATTAAGGGCAATGAGATCGTCGATCTTGCCAAACTGCAGGAGATGGTGGCGGATGTGTCGCACCACTTCCCGCTGCGGCTGCCTGCCCCGACGCCGAAAGCGCTCTACAGCCCGTGCGAAATCCGCCATCTGGCGATTATAGTCAACCTCGAATATGACCCGACGGCGGCGTTCCGCAATCAGGTGGTACATTTCGATTTCCGTAAGCTGGACGTATTTAGCTTTGGCGAGCAGCAAAACTGCCTGGTGGGCAGCGTCGATCTGCTCTACCGCAACTCGTGGAACGAAGTGCGTACGCTGCACTTCAACGGCGAGCAGGCGATGATCGAAGCGCTGAAAACCATTCTCGGCAAGATGCACCAGGATGCTGCTCCGCCGGACAGCGTTGAGGTGTTCTGCTATAGCCAGCATCTGCGCGGCCTGATCCGTACCCGCGTGCAGCAGCTGGTCTCCGAGTGTATCGATCTGCGTCTCTCTAGCACCCGTCAGGAAACGGGGCGCTTTAAGGCGCTGCGCGTCTCCGGGCAGACCTGGGGCTTGTTCTTTGAGCGCCTGAACGTGTCGGTGCAGAAGCTGGAAAATGCCATTGAGTTCTACGGTGCGATTTCGCACAACAAGCTGCACGGCCTGTCGGTTCAGGTTGAAACCAACCACGTCAAACTGCCGCAGGTGGTGGATGGCTTTGCCAGCGAAGGGATTATTCAGTTCTTCTTTGAAGAGTCGGGCGACGACGCCGGTTTCAATATCTACATCCTTGATGAAACCAACCGCGCCGAAGTGTATCACCACTGTGAAGGCAGCAAAGAGGAGCTGGTGCGCGACGTGAGCCGCTTCTACTCGTCCTCACATGACCGCTTCACCTACGGTTCAAGTTTTATCAACTTCAACCTGCCGCAGTTCTATCAGATTGTGAAGGTCGATGGCCGTGCACAGGTGATCCCGTTCCGCACCCAGGCGATTACCACCGCCGTGCCTGCCAGCCAGGACGCCAACACCCCGCTGTTGCAGCAGTATTTCTCCTGAGCCGCTGTGCCGGATGCGCTTTGCTTATCCGGCCTACGGTTCGAGCCGTTGTAGGCCCGGTAAGCGCAGCGCCACCGGGCAATAAACCTTAGCTGAATCTCACTTCTTCACTCGCCTGCGCGGTCGCGGCCTGTTCCAGCAGATCCCAGAACGCTTCACCGCTGCGATCGCAAATCCACTCGTCGCCCTTGAGGTCGAAATGGTAGCCGCCCTGTTTGGTGGCCAGCCACACCTGGTGAAGCGGTTCCTGACGGTTGATAATGATCTTGCTGCCGTTTTCGAAACTGATGGTCAGCACGCCGCCGTTGATTTCACAATCGATATCGCTGTCGCCATCCCAGTCGTCAAGAC
The DNA here is from genome assembly GCF_036780805.1 of Leclercia sp. NCBI lineage: Bacteria > Pseudomonadati > Pseudomonadota > Gammaproteobacteria > Enterobacterales > Enterobacteriaceae > Leclercia > Leclercia sp. The sequence goes on from NZ_DAIQCE010000014.1 coordinate 42,707, forward strand.
GTTCTTCGATGGTTTGCCACAGGTTATCGGCAAGGCGATGGAATTCACTGTCATTCATGGTTCTGTTCCTGTTTTTCGTGATGGCGGCAGTATAACGCTAAATAATTCCGGTTGCAGGTTAGCGGCAAACTCTTGCTTTTGTGCCTTCTCCTGCGATGATAGAAAACAGAAAGCATGAACTTACAGGCAACCTGATAATGAAAAACGTTTTTGGAACGCTTGCCGTTCTCCTCGCACTGTTTAGCCTGAGTGGCTGTGGTCTGAAAGGACCGCTCTATTTCCCACCGGCAGATAAAACCGCGCCGCCACCGACCAAAAAAGCGCAAAGCCCTGTACAAACCACCCAGCCAGATCGTAACGATCGCGGCGACAATGGCGGCCCAAGCCAGGTAAATTACTGACGCGCGTTGCGAACCGCGCAATGGAGTAAATAATGCAGTTCTCTAAAATGCATGGCCTTGGCAATGATTTTATGGTCGTCGACGCGGTAACGCAGAATGTCTTCTTTTCTCCGGAGCTGATTCGCCGTCTGGCCGATCGGCACCTTGGCGTCGGGTTTGATCAGCTGCTGGTGGTTGAACCGCCTTACGATCCTGATCTCGATTTTCACTACCGCATTTTTAATGCGGACGGCAGCGAAGTCTCCCAGTGTGGCAACGGCGCACGCTGTTTTGCCCGCTTTGTCCGTCTGAAAGGACTGACCAACAAGCGCGATATTCGCGTCAGCACCGCCAATGGGCGGATGGTGCTGAGCGTCACCGATGACGAACTGGTGCGGGTCAACATGGGCGAGCCGAACTTCGAGCCGTCGCAGGTGCCGTTCCGCGCCAACAAAGCGGAAAAGACCTATATCATGCGCGCCGCAGAACAGACAGTCTTGTGCGGCGTGGTTTCCATGGGCAACCCGCACTGCGTGATTCAGGTTGATGACGTCGCGACCGCGCCCGTTGAGACGCTCGGTCCGGTGCTGGAAAGCCATGAGCGTTTCCCTGAGCGCGCCAATATAGGATTTATGCAGGTCATCACTCGCGATCACATCCGTCTGCGCGTCTATGAACGCGGGGCAGGTGAAACACAGGCGTGCGGCAGCGGTGCCTGTGCGGCCGTCGCGGTGGGGATTGCGCAGGGTTTACTGGCGGAAGACGTTCGCGTGGATTTACCAGGCGGCCGTCTTGATATCGCCTGGAAAGGCCCGGGTCAGCCGCTGTACATGACGGGCCCGGCGACACAAGTCTACGACGGGTTTATCCATCTATGAAACAACCAGGAGAAGAACTGCAGGAAACGCTGACGGAGATGGACGACCGGGCGGTTGTTGATTATCTGCTGCGCCATCCTGAGTTTTTCATTCGCAATGCCCGCGTGGTTGAAGAGATGCGCGTGCCGCATCCGATCCGCGGTACGGTCTCGTTGGTCGAATGGCATATGGCGCGCGCGCGCAACCATATCAACCATCTGGAAGAGAACATCTCCCTGCTGATGGAGCAGGCCACCAGCAATGAAGGTCTGTTCTATCGTCTGCTGCATCTGCAGTCGCGTCTGGCCTCGGCCAGCAGCCTCGACGAATTTCTGCTCCGCCTGCATCGCTGGGCACGCGAGCTGGGGCTGGCAGGGGCAACCCTGCGCCTGTTCCCGGATCGCTGGCGCATTAGCCCGCCCTCCAGCTTTACCCATCTGGCGCTATCGCGTCAGGCGTTTGAGCCGTTGCGCATTCAGCGCATGGGGCGTGAGAACCACTATCTTGGGCCGCTGAATGGCCCGGAGCTGCTGGTGGTTCTGCCGGAGGCCAAAGCTATCGGTTCGGTGGCGATGTCGCTGATGGGACGCGATGGCGATCTCGGCGTGATGTTATTCACCAGCCGCGATCCGCAGCACTATCAGCAGGGACAAGGGACGCAGCTGATCCAGGAGATCGCGCAGATGCTGCCCGAGCTGCTGGAACGCTGGATTGAACGCGTATGACGGATGCTCTGCTGGCCCCTGCCGTCACGCGTTTTCTGCGCTATCTGGGCGTTGAGCGCCAGCTCAGCCCGATCACCCTGGTCAACTATCAGCGTCAGCTTGATGCCATCATGCAGCTGGCCGACGAGATCGGCCTGAAGAGCTGGCAGCAGTGTGATGCCGCCACGGTGCGAACCTTTGCCGTGCGCAGCCGCCGAAAAGGGCTTGGCCCTGCCAGCCTCGCGCTGCGGCTTTCCGCACTGCGCAGCTTCTTCGACTGGCTGGTGAGCCAGGGCGAGCTCAACGCCAACCCGGCCAAAGGGATCGCCGCGCCGAAAGCGCCGCGCCATCTGCCCAAAAATATCGATGTCGATGACGTGAACCGCCTGCTGGATATCGATCTCAACGATCCGCTGGCGGTACGCGATCGGGCGATGCTGGAGGTGATGTACGGCGCGGGGCTACGTCTTTCCGAGCTGGTGAACCTCGATATCAAACACCTCGATCTGGACACCGGTGAAGTGTGGGTGATGGGCAAAGGCAGCAAAGAGCGCCGCCTGCCCATTGGCCGCAACGCCGTGGCGTGGATTGAACACTGGCTCGATCTGCGCGGCCTGTTCGGCACCGAAGAGGATGCGCTGTTCCTTTCGAAGCTCGGCAAGCGCATCTCCGCGCGTAACGTGCAAAAACGTTTTGCCGAGTGGGGGATCAAGCAGGGGCTGAACAGCCATGTTCATCCGCATAAACTGCGCCACTCATTCGCTACGCACATGCTGGAATCCAGCGGCGATCTGCGCGGCGTACAGGAGCTGCTGGGCCACGCCAATTTGTCCACTACTCAGATCTATACCCATCTCGATTTTCAACACCTTGCCTCGGTGTACGACGCGGCGCATCCACGCGCCAAACGGGGGAAATAATGCGTTTTTATCGTCCATTAGGCCACATCTCAGCACTGACGTTCGACCTTGATGACACCCTTTACGACAACCGCGAAGTGATCCTGCGAACCGAGCAGGAAGCGCTGGCGTTTGTGCAAAACTACCATCCCGCGTTGAAGACGCTGGAAAACAAAGAGTTCCACCGCCTGCGTCAGGCGTTGCGGCAAACCGAGCCGGACATCTATCACGACGTCACCGAGTGGCGTCGCCGTGCCGTTGAGCAGGCGATGCTCAATGCTGGCCTGACCGCCAACGAAGCCGCGCTAGGTGCAGACGCCTCGATGGCGCACTTCGCCCAATGGCGCAGCCGCATCGACGTGCCGCAGGAGACCCACGACACCCTGGCGAAGCTGGGCGAGAAGTGGCCGCTGGTGGCCATCACCAACGGCAATGCCCAGCCAGAGCTGTTCGGCCTGGGTGACTATTTCGAGTTTGTGCTGCGCGCGGGCCCGCACGGGCGCTCGAAGCCGTTCAACGATATGTACCACCTGGCGGCGGAGAAGCTCGACCTGCCGCTGGGGGAGATCCTGCACGTGGGTGATGACCTGACTACCGACGTGGCGGGGGCTATCCGCTGCGGGATGCAGGCCTGCTGGATCAAGCCGGAAAATGCCGATCTGATGCAGACCGCCGACAGCCGCCTGCTGCCGCACATCGAAATTTCACGGTTGGCATCCCTCACCACGCTGATATAATCACCAGTAGTATTGTATAAATTACCAGGGTTTTGCAGTTGTAGGCCCGGTAAGCGAAGCGCCTCCGGGCGTTTTGCCGTGTTCCTGATTACTACGTGACGGTGCCAATGGACGTTTCTTACCTGCTCGACAGCCTTAATGACAAACAGCGTGACGCGGTTGCCGCGACGCGCACCAATATGCTGGTGCTGGCAGGGGCGGGCAGTGGTAAGACACGCGTGCTGGTACACCGTATCGCCTGGCTGCAGAGCGTGGAGAACTGCTCGCCGTACTCCATTATGGCGGTGACCTTTACCAACAAAGCCGCGGCGGAGATGCGTCACCGTATCGCCCAGCTGATGGGTACCAGCCAGGGCGGCATGTGGGTCGGCACCTTCCACGGGCTGGCGCACCGCCTGCTGCGCGCGCACCATCTTGACGCCAACCTGCCGCAGGATTTCCAGATCCTCGACAGCGAAGACCAGCTGCGCCTGCTGAAGCGCCTGATCAAGGCCATGAACCTCGACGAGAAGCAGTGGCCGCCGCGTCAGGCGATGTGGTACATCAACAGCCAGAAAGACGAAGGGCTGCGCCCGCACCACATCCAGAGCTTTGGCAACCCAATTGAGCAGACCTGGCAGAAAGTTTATCAGGCCTATCAGGAGGCCTGCGATCGCGCCGGGCTGGTGGATTTCGCCGAACTGCTGCTGCGCGCCCATGAGCTGTGGCTCAACAAGCCGCATATCCAGCAGCACTACCGCGAACGCTTTACCAACATCCTGGTCGACGAATTCCAGGATACCAACAACATTCAGTACGCGTGGATCCGCCTGCTGGCGGGTGACTCCAGCAAGGTGATGATCGTCGGCGACGACGACCAGTCAATCTACGGCTGGCGTGGCGCCCAGGTGGAGAACATCCAGCGCTTCCTCAAGGACTTCCCGGGTGCCGAGACCATCCGCCTGGAGCAGAACTACCGCTCCACCAACAACATTCTGAGCGCGGCCAACGCCCTGATTGAAAACAACAATGGACGTCTGGGTAAAAAGCTGTGGACCGAGGGCATCGACGGCGAGCCGATCTCGCTTTACTGCGCTTTTAACGAGCTGGACGAAGCCCGCTTCGTGGTTAACCGCATCAAAACCTGGCAGGACAACGGCGGTGCGCTGGAGAAGTGCGCCATTCTCTACCGCAGCAACGCCCAATCGCGCGTGCTGGAAGAGGCGCTGCTGCAGGCCAGCATGCCGTACCGTATCTATGGCGGGATGCGCTTCTTCGAACGTCAGGAAATCAAAGACGCGCTGTCTTATCTGCGCCTGATTGCCAACCGTAACGACGACGCGGCCTTTGAGCGCGTGGTCAACACCCCGACGCGCGGCATCGGCGATCGCACCCTCGACGTGGTGCGCCAGACCTCCCGCGATCGCCAGCTAACCCTGTGGCAGGCGTGTCGCGAGCTGCTGCAAGAGAAGGCCCTCGCCGGACGTGCGGCCAGTGCCCTACAGCGCTTCCTGGAGCTGATCGAAGCCCTGGCGCAGGAAACCGCCGACATGCCGCTGCACGTTCAGACCGACCGGGTGATCAAAGACTCCGGCCTGCGCATGATGTACGAGCAGGAGAAGGGCGAGAAGGGCCAGACCCGTATCGAGAACTTAGAGGAGCTGGTGACGGCAACGCGCCAGTTCAGCTACAACGACGAAGAAGAAGATCTGATGCCGCTGCAGGCGTTCCTGTCCCATGCCGCGCTGGAAGCAGGCGAAGGGCAGGCCGACACCTGGCAGGACGCGGTCCAGCTGATGACCCTGCACTCTGCCAAAGGGCTGGAGTTTCCGCAGGTGTTTATCGTCGGCATGGAAGAGGGGATGTTCCCGAGCCAGATGTCGCTGGATGAGGGCGGTCGTCTGGAAGAAGAACGCCGTCTGGCCTATGTCGGCGTGACCCGCGCGATGCAGAAGCTGACCCTGACCTATGCGGAAACCCGTCGCCTGTACGGCAAAGAGGTTTACCACCGCCCGTCGCGTTTTGTCGGTGAACTGCCGGAAGAGTGCGTGGAAGAGGTCCGTCTGCGGGCCAGCATCAGCCGTCCGGTCAGCCATCAGCGCCTGGGTGCGCCGATCTCGGAAAACGACAGCGGATTCAAACTCGGCCAGCGTGTGCGCCACGCCAAATTTGGTGAAGGCACGATTGTGAACCTGGAAGGCAGCGGGGAACACAGCCGCCTGCAGGTGGCGTTCCAGGGACAGGGGATCAAATGGCTGGTGGCCGCTTACGCCCGGCTGGAAGCAGTGTAACTTTCCGAAAAATATCACTATTTTTTATTAAGCTGCCAGGCTTAAACGCTGAAGGGCATTTAAAGTTCTTCAGCGTTTCGTTGCGTGTTGACGCCGCTGTGACTGCTGGCGTAACATGCGCGCACGATTACGCTAAGAGGACATTCGCCTTGGACACACCCAGTAGATGCTGGCTCAATTCCCTGTCATCCAGGAACAACTCCTAAGGCTATCTCCTCACGCTGATGCCCTTAGTGGTTGTCAGCGACACTTCTTCCCGTCGCGCTGAGTCAGGCTGTTTAATGGTCTGAAACCCAATTTGTTTCTGTGTGCCCACCGAACTGTCCGATTTTTTTTGCATTGGGAGTCCCGGTCATGCTGAGCGCATTTCAACTGGAAAAGAACCGACTGATTCGGCTTGAAGCTGAAGAGTCACAACCCCTCATTGATGCCGTTTGGGTGGATCTGGTCGAGCCGGACGACGACGAACGCCTGCGCGTACAATCTGAGCTCGGACAAAGCCTGGCTACCCGCCCGGAACTGGAAGACATCGAGGCGTCGGCCCGTTTCTTCGAAGACGAAGACGGTCTGCACATCCACTCCTTTTTCTTCTTCGAAGATGCGGAAGATCACGCCGGTAACTCCACCGTCGCATTCACCATCCGCGATGGCCGCCTGTTTACCCTGCGTGAGCGTGAACTGCCCGCGTTCCGTCTCTACCGCATGCGCGCCCGTAGCCAGGCGATGGTGGACGGTAATGCCTATGAGCTGCTGCTCGACCTGTTCGAAACAAAAATCGAACAGCTGGCGGACGAGATTGAGAACATCTACAGCGATCTGGAAGAGCTGAGCCGGGTGATCATGGAAGGCCATCAGGGCGATGAGTACGACGAAGCATTGTCGACCCTGGCAGAGCTGGAAGATATCGGCTGGAAGGTGCGTCTGTGTCTGATGGATACTCAGCGCGCCCTGAACTTCCTGGTGCGCAAGGCGCGTCTGCCGGGCGGTCAGCTGGAGCAGGCGCGTGAGATCCTGCGCGATATCGAATCCCTGCTGCCGCACAACGAATCTCTGTTCCAGAAGGTGAACTTCCTGATGCAGGCGGCGATGGGCTTTATCAACATCGAGCAGAACCGCATCATCAAGATCTTCTCGGTGGTCTCGGTGGTGTTCCTGCCGCCTACGCTGGTGGCCTCCAGCTATGGGATGAACTTTGAGTTTATGCCGGAGCTGAAATGGAGCTTTGGTTATCCGGGAGCGATTGTCTTTATGGTGCTCGCCGGTCTCGCGCCGTATCTCTACTTTAAGCGCCGTAACTGGCTGTAATTGTTGTGCCCGGTGGCGCTACGCTTACCGGGCCTACAAGTCCTTTAGGCCGGATAAGGCACCGCCGCCATCCGGCAAAAAAGCACTACAGCCCTTTGCGCGTCCTGCGCTGGGTATAAATGGCATCCGCCACAAACACCGCCAGCGCCACCCAGATAAAGGCGAACGTCACCATTTTATCCGCGCCCGGCACTTCGCCGTAGAACAGCACCGCCAGCAGGAACATCAGCGTTGGGCCGATGTACTGGAAGAAGCCCAGCGTCGACAGGCGCAGACGCGTTGCCGCACCGGTGAAGCACAGCAGGGGGATAGTGGTGACCACACCGGCTGCCATCAGCATCACGTTCAACGTCCAGGGGTTACTGCCCATATGGCTGGTGCTGCTGTCGGCAATGCCGAACAGGTAAATCGCGGCCACTGGCAGCAGCCACAGGGTTTCAAACAGCATCCCGGTTTGCGCCTCCACGGCGATTTTCTTGCGTACCAGGCCATAGAAGGCGAAGCTGAACGCCAGCCCGAGGGCGATGACCGGCAGCGAGCCAAAGGTCCACAGCTGAACCAGCACGCCGCAGAGGGCGAGGAACACCGCCAGCCACTGCATCCGGCGGAAGCGCTCGCCGAGGAACAGCATTCCCAGCACGATATTCACCAGCGGGTTAATGAAGTAGCCGAGGCTCGCCTCCAGCATGTGATGGTTGTTGACCGACCAGATAAACAGCAGCCAGTTACCGCCAATCAATACGGCAGACAGCGCCAGCAGGAATATCTTTTTCGGCGTCTGCAGGAGAGTTTTCACCCCTGACCACTGACGGCTTACGCTCATCAGCGCCACCATAAAGAAAAACGACCAGATTACGCGGTGGGTAAGAATTTCGTCAGCGGGAACGTAGTGAATCAGCTTGAAGTAGGCGGGGGCGATACCCCAAATAAAATAGGCGGCAAGCGCGAGTAATACGCCCTGCCGCGTCTGTTTAGCATCCATCAGGAAAATCCGTTACAAAAAAGTAACGCAATTTTACCCGATTTTACCTTCTCAACCCACCATATAAGTGGCGGTTGCGCTGGCGATATAAACCTGATCTTCGTTGTGCAGCTCAACGCGCGCGACCGCAACTTTATTTCCCGCCCGCAGCAGGCTGCTGGTGGCGGTAAAGCGATTCCCGCGACCGGGGCGCAGATAATCGACGCGCAGATCGATGGTGCCCATCCGCGACAGGCGCTGGCGCAGCTCGTCTTCGTTGATGGTGTCGTGGCGGGTCAGGGTGCTGCCGACGCAGACCAGACCGGCGGCAACGTCGAGGGCAGAAGCGATCACCCCACCGTGGAGAATGCTTTGCGCCCAGTTGCCGACCATCATGGGCTGGTTGCTAAAGCTCAGTTGGGCAAAATCTTTCTCGTAGCGCTCCAGCTCGAGCCCCAGCGCACGGTTGAACGGCATATGGTAGACGAAGATCTCACCGACAAGCTTCAGGGCTTCGTCGGCAGTAAGCGTGGCAGACATAGCGCGTCACATCCTTAATGTTAAAAGGCTGTTGATTTTATGCCTCATCAATGTGAATTTCTACTTTCAGAACCCGGATACGCGCAGTTAATCATTAATTCTGTAAAATGAGATAACCATAACTATCCATTAAAACTATTTCTCAGGAGAGCATCACCGATGCGGAGATATCAGGCCGGGTTCCTGGCAGCAGTTACGCTGCCCTCTGTGGCATTTGCGCAGGACGCGGTAACTCAGGAGGTGCCTGCCGTGCGCGGCAGCATCATCGCTAACCTTTTGGAAGAGCACGATAATCCTTTTACGCTCTATCCCTATGACAGCAATTACCTTATCTATACCGCCACCAGCGACCTGAATAAAGAGGCGATCCGCACCTATGACTGGGCAGACGATTCGCAAAAAGATGAGGTGAAGTTTCAGCTGAGCCTCGCCTTCCCGTTATGGCGCGGCATTCTGGGGCCGAATTCGATTCTGGGCGGCTCCTACACGCAGAAGTCGTGGTGGCAGCTGTCGAACAGCGATGAATCCTCGCCGTTTCGTGAAACCAACTATGAGCCGCAGCTGTTCCTCGGTTTTGCCACCGATTACTCGCTGGCGGGCTGGACGCTGCGGGACGTGGAGTTTGGCTATAACCATCAATCTAACGGTCGCTCAGACCCGACATCACGCAGCTGGAACCGCCTCTATACCCGCCTGATGGCGCAGAACGGTAACTGGCTGGTGGAAGTGAAGCCCTGGTATGTCGTGGGCAACACCGACGATAACCCGGATATCACCAAATACATGGGCTACTACCAACTGCGGGTAGGCTACCAGCTGGGCGAAGCGGTGCTCAGCGTGAAGGGGCAGTACAACTGGAACACCGGCTATGGCGGCGCGGAGATGGGCGTCAGCTATCCGCTGACCAAGCATGTTCGTGTCTATACCCAGGTCTACAGCGGCTACGGCGAATCGCTGATCGACTACAACTTCAACCAGACACGCGTCGGCGTGGGCGTGATGCTGAACGATCTTTTCTAGCCTCCTCGAATGTTTTTGTCTTAAACGTTGAAGTTTCTCTCGCAGGCGCTGAAAATAGCGCCTGTTTTTATTTCAGGCAAATGGGGTTGATGTGGTGCAGGCGGAAGTCGTAAATCAGGAGTTGCTGGCTAAACAGGTTTTGCACGAAACCTTTGGCTACCAGCAGTTCCGCCCGGGCCAGGAAACCATTATTAACACCGCCCTTGCGGGCCGTGATTGTCTGGTGGTCATGCCGACCGGCGGCGGGAAATCGCTGTGCTATCAGGTTCCCGCGCTGGTGTTGAACGGCCTGACGGTGGTGGTGTCACCGCTGATCTCGCTGATGAAAGATCAGGTCGACCAGCTGCTGGCCAACGGCGTGGCGGCGGCCTGTATCAACTCCACCCAAACCCGCGAGCAGCAGCAGGAAGTGATGGCCGGGTGCCGCACCGGGCAGGTGCGCCTGCTGTATATCGCTCCGGAACGCCTGATGCTGGATAACTTCCTTGAGCATCTGGCGCACTGGAATCCGGTGCTGCTGGCGGTGGATGAAGCGCACTGTATTTCCCAGTGGGGCCATGATTTCCGTCCGGAGTATGCTGCCCTCGGCCATCTGCGCCAGCGTTTCCCCGAGCTGCCGTTTATGGCGCTCACCGCCACCGCCGACGACACCACCCGCCAGGATATTGTGCGCCTGCTGGGGCTTAACGATCCGCTGATCCAGGTCAGCAGCTTCGACCGCCCCAATATCCGCTACATGTTGATGGAAAAATTCAAGCCGCTGGATCAGCTGCTGCGCTATGTCCAGGAGCAGCGCGGCAAGTCGGGCATTATCTACTGCAACAGCCGGGCGAAGGTGGAAGACACCGCCGCGCGTCTGCAGAGCCGGGGCTTCAGCGCCGCGGCCTATCATGCCGGGCTGGAAAACCACATTCGCGCCGAGGTGCAGGAGAAATTCCAGCGCGACGACCTGCAAATCGTGGTAGCAACCGTCGCCTTTGGCATGGGCATTAACAAACCGAACGTGCGCTTTGTGGTGCACTTCGACATTCCGCGCAATATCGAATCCTACTATCAGGAGACGGGCCGCGCCGGGCGTGACGGCCTGCCCGCCGAGGCGATGCTGTTCTACGATCCGGCCGATATGGCCTGGCTGCGCCGCTGCCTGGAAGAGAAGCCGCAGGGACCATTGCAGGATATTGAGCGCCACAAGCTCAATGCGATGGGGGCCTTTGCCGAAGCGCAAACCTGCCGCCGCCTGGTGCTGCTTAACTATTTTGGCGAGGGCCGCCAGGAGTCGTGCGGTAACTGCGATATCTGCCTCGATCCGCCGAAGCAGTATGACGGGCTGATGGACGCGCGTAAGGCGCTCTCCACCATTGGCCGCGTTAACCAGCGCTTCGGCATGGGCTATGTGGTGGAAGTGCTGCGCGGCGCCAACAATCAGCGTATCCGCGAGATGGGCCATGACAAGCTGCCGGTCTACGGTATTGGGCGCGATCAGAGTCATGAGCACTGGGTGAGCGTCATCCGTCAGCTGATCCACCTCGGCTTTGCAACCCAGAACATCGCCCAGCACTCCGCGCTGCAGCTCACCGAAGCCGCCCGCCCGGTGCTGCGCGGCGTCGTGGAGCTACAGCTCGCCGTTCCGCGCGTGGTGGCGCTGAAACCGCGGGTGATGCAAAAATCTTACGGCGGCAACTACGACCGCAAGCTGTTCGCCAAGCTGCGTAAGCTGCGCAAAGCCATCGCCGATGAAGAAAATATCCCGCCGTACGTTGTGTTTAACGATGCGACGCTGATTGAGATGGCCGAGCAGATGCCGCTCAGCGCCAGCGAAATGCTCAGCGTTAACGGCGTCGGCACGCGTAAGCTGGAGCGTTTTGGTAAAGAGTTTATGGCGCTGATCCGTTCCCATACGGATGGTGATGATGAGGAGTAGTCAGCCCGACAAAAAAGTGCCAGGATGATGACTCCCTGAACTATTCCCCCGCGAGTTAATTATGTTAACCCTGTTTCTGACCGTGGCGCTGGTGCATATTGTGGCGCTGATGAGCCCTGGCCCTGACTTTTTCTTCGTCTCCCAAACGGCGGTAAGCCGCTCCCGCAAAGAGGCGATGATGGGCGTGCTGGGTATTACCCTTGGCGTCATGGTCTGGGCTGCCGTGGCGCTGCTGGGCCTGAATCTGATCCTCGATAAGATGGCGTGGCTGCACAACATCATTATGGTCGGCGGTGGCCTGTATCTGTGCTGGATGGGCTATCAGATGCTGCGTGGGGCGTTTAAGAAAGAGGACACCGAGGCGCCTGAGCCCAAAATGGAGCTGGCGGCCAGCGGACGTAGTTTTGTGAAAGGGCTGCTGACCAACCTCGCCAATCCAAAAGCGATTATCTATTTCGGCTCGGTATTTTCATTGTTCGTGGGTGAAGACGTCGGGGCGGGTGCGCGCTGGGGAATTTTCCTGCTGATCGTGCTGGAAACTTTCGCCTGGTTCACCGTGGTGGCGAGCCTGTTTGCGCTTCCGTCGATGCGTCGCGGATATCAGCGTCTGGCGAAGTGGATTGACGGCGTGGCCGGCGCGTTATTCGCCGGCTTCGGCATTCACCTGATCCTGTCGCGTTAAGCGTGCCTTGCTGATGCCAGCAGCGCACCGACCAGCATAAACAGCGAACCGAACACTTTATTCAGGGCCTTCATCTGACGAGGCCCTTTAATCCATGTCGCAATCCGCGTTGCCAGCGTCGCATAGCCAATCATCACAATAATATCGACCACAATAGTGGTTACGCCGAGCACCACGTACTGCATGATTTGAGGCTGATGCGGCACGATAAACTGCGGAAACAGAGCGGCCAGAAAGACGATGCTTTTCGGGTTGGTCAGGTTCACAAACACCGCGCGCTTAAACAGGCGGCCCCGGCTTTGCGTCTGAGCGAGGGTGTTCAGGTCGAGGGCACCCGCGGCTCGCCACTGCTGGATCCCGAGCCAGATAAGGTAGGCCGCGCCGGCCCACTTCAGCACTTCAAAAGCCAGCACCGAGCGGGAGAAGAGCGTTCCCAGCCCCACGCCGACCAGCACGATATGAATCCCCAGCCCGGTCTGCAATCCGGCAATGGATGCCGCCGCGCCGCGATAGCCATGGTTCATGGCAGTGGTCATGGTGTTGATGGCACCGGAGCCCGGTGAAAGGCTGAGGATGATGGATGTCAGCAGGTAAGCGAACCACCACTCGAAGGTCATTTGAAACTCCCGAATCGTCTATTTTTATGCCACAATACGCTAATGTTGCGTCATTTTACGACCTGTCACGAAAAAACGATATTCCTTGGCTTACAGGGGTGTAAACCCGATGTTTCAGCAGAATAGGGACTGGGAAACGCGAGAAAAGGCATTTGCTGCTTTCTCCATGGGGCCGTTAACGGATTTCTGGCGCCAGCGCGAAGAGGGCGGATTCACAGGCGTCGATAATGTTCCTGTACGCTTTGTTCGTTTTCAGGCCGAAACTCATGATTCGGTGATAGCGATCTGTCCCGGGCGGATCGAAAGTTACGTCAAGTATGCCGAGCTGGCATACGATCTCTTCCGGCTGGGTTATGACGTGCTGATAATCGACCATCGTGGTCAGGGGCGCTCCGGGCGCATGTTGTCCGACACGCACCGCGGCCATGTGGGTCAGTTCAGCGATTACGTCGATGACTTTGCCGCCTTCTGGCAGCAGGAAGTGCAGCCCGGTCGGTGGCGAAAACGGTTTATCCTGGCGCACTCGATGGGCGGCGCGATCGCCACGCTGTTTTTACAGCGCCATCCGCAGCACCAGTGCGATGCCATTGCCCTGAGCGCTCCGATGTTTGGCATCGTCATGCGCTTCCCGGACTGGATGGTACGCCATATTCTCGACTGGGCTGAGGGCCATCAGCGCATTCGTGAAGGCTATGCCATTGGCACCGGGCGCTGGCGCGCGCTACCCTTTACCATTAACGTGTTAACCCACAGTCGGCAGCGTTATCGCCGCAACCTGCGCTTTTATGCGGATGAACCGCGTTTACGCGTCGGCGGGCCTACTTATCACTGGGTTCGCGAAGGGATTCTGGCAGGTGAAAAGGCGCTGGCGGGGGCCGGTCAGGACGATACCCCCACGCTTATCCTTCAGGCAGAAGAGGAGCGGGTAGTGGATAACCGCATGCACGACCGCTTCTGTGAACTGCGGGCCGCAGCCGGTCACCCTTGCGAAGGGGGTAAACCGCTGGTTATAAACGGCGCGTACCATGAGATCCTTTTCGAAAAGGACGCCATGCGCTCAGTCGCACTCAACGCCATCGTCGACTTTTTCGGCAGGCATAACTGATATTCACCAGAGGTTAAATTTTTCTATGTACCAGGTTGTCGCGTCTGATTTAGATGGCACGCTGCTCTCCCCCGACCACACTTTATCGCCTTACGCGAAAGAGACCTTAAAACTCCTGACCGCCCGTGGCGTGAACTTTGTCTTCGCCACCGGCCGCCACCACGTTGATGTGGGGCAGATCCGCGATAATCTGGAGATCAAATCCTACATGATCACCTCCAACGGTGCCCGCGTTCACGATCTGGACGGGAATCTGATCTTCACCCATAACCTCGATCGCGATATCGCCACCGATCTGTTCGGTATCGTGCATAACAACCCCGATATCATCACCAACGTCTATCGCGATGATGAATGGTTTATGAACCGTCACCGCCCGGACGAGATGCGTTTCTTCAAAGAGGCGGTCTTCAACTACTCGCTGTATGAGCCGGGTCTGCTGGAGCCGGAAGGCATCAGTAAGGTGTTCTTCACCACCGACAGCCACGAAGCGCTGCTGCCGCTGGAGCAGGCGATCAACGCTCGCTGGGGCGATCGCGTTAACGTCAGCTTCTCCACGCTTACCTGCCTGGAAGTGATGGCGGGCGGCGTCTCCAAGGGGCATGCCCTGGAAGCGGTGGCCAAACGTCTGGGCTTTAACCTGCAGGACTGCATCGCCTTTGGCGACGGCATGAACGATGCCGAAATGCTCTCCATGGCGGGTAAAGGCTGCATCATGGAAAACGCCCACCAGCGCCTGAAAGACCTGCACCCGGAGCTGGAAGTGATCGGCACCAACGGTGACAACGCGGTACCAAAATACCTGCGTAAGCTGTTCCTTGAATAATCTTCATCCGGTTATTTAACGTTCAGTTGTCAACCTTAGAGTTCGCTACAATGCCTGTCCATCTTCCAGAGAGACAAGCATTGTGGCGCTACTCATCATCACCACTATCCTGTGGGCCTTCTCCTTTAGCCTGATCGGTGAATATCTTGCCGGACATGTCGACAGCTACTTCTCGGTGCTGATGCGCGTCGGGCTGGCGGCGCTGGTGTTCCTGCCGTTCCTGCGTACGCGCGGGCAGACGCTGAAAACCATTCTGCTCTATATGCTGGTGGGGGCGATGCAGCTTGGCATCATGTACCTGTTCAGCTTCCGGGCTTACGTCTACCTGTCGGTCTCGGAATTCCTGCTGTTTACCGTGCTGACGCCGCTCTATATCACCCTGATTTACGATCTGCTGAGCAAGCGCCGTTTGCGCTGGGGCTATCTGCTGAGCGCCGCGCTGGCGGTGGTGGGGGCGGCGATCATTCGCTACGACAAAGTGAGCGATCACTTCTGGACCGGGCTGATGTTCGTCCAGCTCGCCAACATCAGCTTTGCGATCGGCATGGTAGGCTATAAACGCCTGATGGAAACCCGCCCGATGCCGCAGCACAACGCCTTTGCCTGGTTCTATATGGGGGCGGCGATCGTGGCGGTGGCGGCGTGGTTTATGCTGGGCAATCCGCAGAAGCTGCCGACCACAACAGTGCAGTGGAGCGTACTGATCTGGCTGGGGGTGGTGGCATCCGGGCTGGGTTACTTCATGTGGAACTACGGTGCCACCCAGGTGGATGCCGGCACGCTGGGGATCATGAACAACGTCCACGTCCCTGCGGGCCTGCTGGTGAATCTCGCCATCTGGCAGGAACAGCCGCACTGGCCGAGCTTCATTATTGGGGGGACGGTGATCCTGGCTTCACTGTGGGTCCATCGCCGTTGGGTCGCTCCGCGCTCCGGACAAACGGCAGATGGTCGCAAGCGTGGTTCCGTGCTGAGCGAATAAAGGCCTCGGTCACCGGTTGGCGCTGCTCGCCGTCGCGTACAGCAGAGTACAACCGGCTCCACAATCCTTCACCCAGGGTTTTGGTCACGACCAGACCCTGGCGTTCAAAACTCTCCACCACCCAGTGCGGCAGCGCCGCGATGCCCATTCTGGCCGCCACCATCTGAATCAACAGCAGGGTGTTATCCACGCTTTTCAGCTGCGGGCTGATGCCTGCCGGCTGCAGGAAGTGACGCCAGATATCCAGACGACTGCGCTGGACCGGGTAGATCAGCAGCGTTTCCGTCGCCAGATCTTCCGGCGTGATGCGCGCTCTGGCGGCCAGGGGATGATCCGGGGCCAGCACCAGGCGTACTTCATAGTCAAACATCGGCGAATAGTGCAGACCGCTGCGCGGCAGAATATCTGAGGTCATCACCAGATCCAGCTCGCCCTGCACCAGGGACGGCTGCGGGTCAAAGGTCACGCCGGATTTAAAGTCCATCTCCACCTGGGGCCACTTCTGGCGGAAGTTCTCAAGCGCGGGGGTCAGCCACTGAATACAGCTGTGACACTCGATGGCGATGCGCAGCCTGGTTTGCTCTGGCTCATGGCAGGCCTGCAGCGCGCTGGCGATCTGCGGCAGCACCTGATTGGCCAGCTGCAACAGGATTTCCCCCTGCGGCGTAAAGCGTAGCGGCTGACTCTTACGTACAAACAGACGGAAGCCAAGGCGTTGTTCCAGATCGCTGAACTGGTGAGAAAGGGCGGATTGCGTCTGGTGCAGCGTGGCCGCCGCCGCCGCGAGAGAACCGCAGTTCCGCAACGCTTGTAGCGTTTTCAGGTGTTTTATCTCGATCATGAAAGTCCTTCACTTCGCCATGAACATATTGCGCTTGAGGAATATACAGTACCTACACAATATGGATGTGTAAACATCTGGACGGCTAAAATCCTTCGTCTTTTGAATTTATGGTGCGTTGGCTGCGTTTACTCACCCCGGTCACTTACTTATGTAAGCTCCCGGGGATGAGCAAACTTGCCGCCTTCCCTAAATTAAAAATCCAAAGGATTTACAATTAATTAGAGGAAGAAAATATGACAATCATTAATCACACCCTCGGTTTCCCACGCGTCGGCCTTCGTCGCGAACTGAAAAAAGCACAAGAGAGCTACTGGGCGGGCAACACCACCCGTGATGAACTGCTGGCGGTGGGTCGTGAGCTACGCGCCCGTCACTGGGATCAGCAAAAGCAGGCTGGCGTGGATCTGCTTCCGGTGGGCGATTTCGCCTGGTACGACCATGTTCTGACCACCAGCCTGCTGCTTGGCAACGTGCCGGCTCGTCATCAGAACAAGGATGGATCGGTGGATATCGATACCCTGTTCCGCATTGGCCGTGGCCGTGCGCCGACGGGTGAGCCAGCGGCAGCGGCGGAAATGACCAAGTGGTTCAACACCAACTACCACTACATGGTGCCGGAGTTCGTGAAGGGCCAGCAGTTCAAACTGACCTGGACCCAGCTGCTGGATGAAGTGGACGAAGCCCTGGCGCTCGGCCACAAGATCAAACCTGTCCTGCTGGGGCCCGTCACCTGGCTGTGGCTGGGCAAAGTGAAAGGCGAGCCGTTTGACCGCCTGAGCCTGCTCAACGACATTCTGCCGGTGTACCAGCAGGTGCTGGCTGAGCTGGCAAAACGCGGCATTGAGTGGGTGCAGATCGACGAACCTGCGCTGGTGCTGGAGCTGCCGCAGGCGTGGCTGGATGCGTACAAACCGGCCTATGATGCCCTCGCGGGCCAGGTGCAGCTGCTGCTGACCACCTATTTCGAAGGCGTGACGCCGAACCTCGACACCATCACCGCGCTGCCGGTGCAGGGCCTGCACGTGGATCTGATTCACGGCAAAGATGATGTAGCGGAATTGCACAAACGTCTGCCATCCGACTGGCTGCTCTCTGCCGGAGTGGTGAACGGTCGTAATGTCTGGCGCGCCGATCTGACCGAGAAGTATGCACAGATCAAAGACATTGTCGGCAAACGTGCGCTGTGGGTGGCCTCGTCCTGCTCCCTGCTGCACAGCCCAATCGACCTGAGCGTTGAAACTCGCCTCGATGCGGAAGTGAAGAGCTGGTTCGCCTTCGCTCTGCAAAAATGTGAGGAACTGGCCCTGCTGCGCGATGCATTGAACACGGGCGATACGGCGGCGATTACCGACTGGAGCGCCCCGATTCAGGCCCGTCGTCACTCGACGCGCGTGCACAACGCCGCCGTGGAAAAACGTCTGGCGGCCATTACCGCCCGGGACAGCCAGCGTCAGAGCCCGTATGAGGTACGTGCCGAAGCCCAGCGTGCCCGTTTCAACCTGCCGGCCTGGCCGACCACCACGATTGGTTCCTTCCCGCAGACCACCGAGATCCGCGGCCTGCGCCTGGACTTCAAAAAGGGCAACCTGGACGCGGGCAACTACCGCACCGGCATCGCCGAACACATCAAACAGGCGATTGTGGAGCAGGAGCGTTTAGGCCTCGATGTGCTGGTCCACGGTGAAGCCGAGCGTAACGACATGGTGGAGTACTTCGGTGAACACCTCGACGGGTTCGTCTTTACCCAGAACGGCTGGGTGCAGAGCTATGGCTCCCGCTGCGTGAAGCCGCCCGTGGTGATTGGCGACGTCAGCCGCCCGGAAGCGATCACCGTGGAGTGGGCGAAGTACGCCCAGTCCCTCACCGACAAACCGGTAAAAGGCATGCTGACCGGCCCGGTCACCATCCTCTGCTGGTCCTTCCCGCGTGAAGACGTGACCCGTGAAACCATCGCCAAACAGATTGCCCTGGCGCTGCGTGACGAAGTGGCGGATCTGGAAGCTGCCGGGATCGGCATCATCCAGATCGACGAGCCGGCGCTGCGCGAAGGTCTGCCGCTGCGTCGCAGCGACTGGGATGCTTATCTGGCGTGGGGCGTAGAAGCCTTCCGCATCAACGCCGCCGTGGCGAAGGACGATACCCAGATCCACACCCACATGTGTTACTGCGAGTTTAACGACATCATGGACGCCATTGCCGCGCTGGATGCCGACGTGATCACCATCGAGACGTCCCGTTCCGACATGGAGCTGCTGGAGTCATTTGAAGAGTTCGACTACCCGAACGAAATCGGGCCGGGCGTGTACGACATTCACTCCCCGAACGTCCCAAGCGTGGAGTGGATTGAAGCCCTGCTGCAGAAAGCCGCTCAGCGTATCCCGGCGGAACGTTTGTGGGTGAACCCGGACTGCGGCCTGAAAACCCGCGGCTGGCCGGAGACCCGTGCCGCGCTGGCAAATATGGTGAAGGCGGCGCAGAATTTGCGTCAGGGTTAATCACAGCACAAATGCCGGGCGGCGCTGACGCTTGCCCGGCCTACGAATAATTGCGCGTTGTAGGCCCGGTAAGGCGCAGCCGCCACCGGGCAATTTACGCCTGCCTATCCATCAACCGACTAATATGAATGCTCAACCACGTCAGCTCATCTTTCGGCAGGGTGAGCCGATATTTATCCTGCACGTAGTCGCGGATCGCCCAGGCCACGGTCATTGCGTCCGGACGGTGGCGCATTAGCTCCTGATAAAAATCGTCGGTCTCGGTGAGAGCGATTTTCCCGGCCAGCACCCGTTCGGCAAAATAACGCAGATGGGTGATAAAGCGCATGTAGTTAACCGACTCTGTATCAATGCTTTTGCCCAGCTTATAGCGCACGATATCGGCGATGCGGTTGACCAGCTCAACCTGCTGGTGAGCGGTGCTGTCATCGTCCTGGCTGCTGGCGTTGATCAGGTGAAAGGCGATGTTTACCGCCTCTTCTTCGGGTAGCTGGACGTCAAATTTCTCATTGACCTGGGCGCGCGCCTGCAGCCCCACGCTGTACTCCTGGGGGTAGTAGCGCTTTACTTCCCAGCTTAGCTTATTGAGGATCGCCTGCCCGCTGCGGCTGCGCTCCACCGCAAAGTGCAGATGCTCCGCTAGGGTAAAGAGCAATACAGAATTGAGCTTATCTCCGCACAGGCGGCGCGCGAGGATAAGAATTTCATGGCTAATATCGAAGAACGCCGCAGGAATGGTGTCCGTCAGGGATAAAAAATGGCGGGATTTGAGATCGCTCAGCGGCAGGAACACTTTCTCCACCTGCGCCAGGTCGATATGGGTTCCGGGTTTCGCGCCAAAGCCGATCCCCTTGCCGAACAAAATCATCTCCCGCTGATCGTTGTCGACCAGCAGCATACTGTTATTAAGCGACTTTTTTATCGTTATCACGGTTATTCCTGCGGCATGGCCGGTTAGCTCATGTCTGCGCCATTGCTGGCGATCACTTTTTTGTACCACCAGAAGGAGTCTTTTTTCAGGCGTTTCAGCGTGCCGTTACCTTCATCATCCTGATCGACATAGATAAAGCCGTAGCGCTTGGACATCTGCGAGGTGCCCGCACTGATAATGTCGATGCATCCCCAGGTGGTGAATCCCATCACATCCACCCCTTCATTTATAGCTGCCAAAGTTTGCTCGAAGTGGGCGCGGAAATAGTCGATGCGATAGCTGTCGTGGATCGCACCGTTTTCGACGACATCCTTCGCGCCGAGGCCGTTCTCCACGATAAACAGCGGCTTCTGGTAACGGTCGTACAGCTCCAGCAGGGAGATTTTCAGTCCGACAGGGTCAATCTGCCAGCCCCATTCGGACGCCGGCAGGTACGGGTTTTTCACCCCAAGAACAGTATTTCCCGGGATGCGCTCAACGTCCGGCTGGGTCGATTCGGTCATCGACATGTAGTAGCTGAAGGAGACAAAGTCGACGGTATGATCCTTTAAAATCTGCCGATCTTCAGCCTGCATCGCGATCTGAATGTCCCGACGTGCCAGATCGCGCAGGATCAGCGGCGGATATTCGCCAAACACCTGCACATCAGCGTAGAAGTAGTTCTCCAGATTCTTTTTCAGCGTCGCTTCCACATCTTCCGGGCGGCAGCTGTGCGGATAGGTGGTGAGTTTGGTCAGCATGCATCCGACCTGGCTGCCCGGGATTTTAGCGTGGCAGTCGCGCGTCACCAGCGCAGAGGCGACAAACTGGTGATGCAAACCCTGATAGATATCCTGCTGGGCTTTGCCCGGCGCGCTTTTCTCTTCCCGGATACCCGCTGTGGTAAAGGGGTGGCGGTGAATGCTGTCGATCTCATTGAACGTCAGCCAGTAGCGGACCAGATCTTTGTAGCGGTCGAAGCAGACGTTGCTGAAGCGCACGAAGGCATCCACCACGTTACGGTGCACCCAGCCGTTATATTTTTCGCTCAGGGCCAGCGGCATTTCGTAGTGGGAGAGAGTCACCAGCGGCTCAATATTATGGCGACGCAGCTCGCGGAACATCTCTTCATAAAACTGCAAACCCGCCTCGTTTGGCGCGGCGTCTTCACCGGTCGGGAAGATACGTGACCAGGCAATCGACACCCGCAGCACGGTATAGCCCATCTCGGCAAAGAGGGCGATATCCTCCTTATAGTGGTGGTAAAAATCGATGCCGCGGCGTTTCGGGTACAACGCATCATTTTTACCTTCAAACGCGTCGCGGATGTTCTCGTCCGTCAGCGCCATATGGCCGCTGTAATCCTTCACGGACAGGTTGGGCTTCCAGGTGATGGCGTCAGCAACGGAAGGCCCTTTGCCATCCACGTTCCATGCCCCTTCAGCCTGATTAGCGGCTATCGCGCCGCCCCATAAAAAACCTTGCGGAAACGGGAGGGATTTCTCCATTACACGGACTCCTTAAGCGTCATGATGATATGCGGATTTGGATTCTTATCGTCGGTATTACCTGGTGTCAGCGAAAAGCGTTCGCCGTTAGTGACCACCATCATCACCACCGGATCGAGCCCGGCGGCAGCAATGGTGTCGAGTGAAAATTCAATCAGCGTGTCACCGCTTTTAACATGCTGGCCCTCCACCACCCGTGGGGAGAAGCCTTCGCCCTGTAGCCTGATGGTGTCGATGCCGATATGGAAAATCAGTTCGACGCCCGCGTCGGTGAGCAGGCTCAGGGCATGACCGCTGTCAAATACGTTCACAATGGTTCCATCCGCCGGGGCCCGCAGCACGCCCTGGGAAGGGATAATCGCAATCCCGTCGCCCATGA
The DNA here is from genome assembly GCF_036780805.1 of Leclercia sp. Classification (NCBI taxonomy): domain Bacteria; kingdom Pseudomonadati; phylum Pseudomonadota; class Gammaproteobacteria; order Enterobacterales; family Enterobacteriaceae; genus Leclercia; species Leclercia sp. The sequence continues at coordinate 64,649 of NZ_DAIQCE010000014.1, forward strand.
TTTTGCGGGAGAAAACGTCATCGTTAACCTTCTCAAGCGGGATAATCTGCCCTTCAACCGGGCGGGTGAAGCTCAGCGCGTCGCTGTTTTCAGCCGCTTTATCGCGCCACAGCACGAAGGCGCTGATAAAGGCCACGGCAAAGGATAATCCCGCTCCGGCAAAGGCCCAGACGATGTTCATGGGGTTATCCGGGGAGACAAACATTGAGATGCTGGCAAGGCCAGGGCCCACGAGGGCAAAGGCCTCAATCGCCATCCAGCCGATAAAGGCTCCGCCGACAATACTGCCGAGGATCACGCTGTAGAGCGCTTTTTTATTCAGCAGCGTCACGCCATACAGCGCCGGTTCGGTAATGCCGAACAGGGCGGAGATCCCGGCGGAGAAGGCGGTGGATTTCAGCACCTTATCTTTGCTTTTGAGCGCAATCGCCAGGCATGCGCCGGACTCGGCAATATTGTGCGCCAGAGACGCAGGCAGATAGAGCATCTCGCGCCCAAACTGGCTCATGGAGGCCACGGCGTAGGGCAGCATCGGCTTGTGCATCCCGGCGGCGACCATAAAGGGCAGGGCGGCGGCCAGCAGCCCGGTGGCGACAAAGCCCAGCTTGCCGTAGAGCCATAAAATCACCGTTGCCAGGCCAGCCCCCAGCTCGTAACCCAGCGGGCCCAGGATCAGCAGCGTGACCGGGACCGTCACCAGCAGTGAGAGCATCGGCGAGAGGAAAATGCGCAGCGCGCCGGGGGAGTAGCGGTTGAACAACTTCTCCGTCTGGGCGTAAAAAAGCACGCACAGAATCGCCGGAAACACCTGAGAGGCGTAGGCCACGTTACGCAGATCGAACGACATAAACGCCGCCCCGTCTGCCAGCTGTTTGGTCATTGCCGGCAGCACCATTACGGAAACCGCCGAGACGGCCACCAGCACGTTCACTTTTAGCTTCATCGCCGTGGTGATCGCCACCAGAATAGGCAGAAAGTAGAGCGGCGCGGAGCCGATATTATCCAGGACCTTGTAGGTCGAACTGTCCCGGCTGAGCCAGCCCATCACATCCAGCAACAGCAGCAGCGATTTCAGGACGCCGCCACCGGCAATGGCAGGCACCAGGGGCTGAAAAACGCTGATCACAAAATCGACCACTTGCGCCCCACGGCTGGTTTTGACAGGCGCATGGTGCCCGCCCGCCTGAGGTGAACCCACCAGTGAGCGCACCGCCTCAAAGACCTGCACCACTTCGTGACCAATAATCACTTGGCACTGCACGTTCACGCGCACGCCCAGCACGCCGTCGACCTTTGCCAGCGCTGCTTCGTTCACTTTGCCATTGTCGTACAGACTCAGCCGCAAGCGGGTCGAGCAGTGTTCGATATGTTCGATATTCTCAGCACCGCCGACCTGGGCGATGATTTCCAGCGCTGTTTGCAAGTGGTTCATGTTCTGGCCCCTGTCCCCAGAGCAAAAAAAAAGACCTGAACCCCCTCTCCGCTCGAAAACGGAGAGGGGGTTCAGGTCTTGCCTACGGATCGTAGTTACACGCCTGTGGGTTTTATATCGTCCAGATTGTGTATAAAAGTCAAACAGTCACCTCACTTTGCGTAGCGAAATGTGAGCCGCTTAACCTTTTTTAGCGCCGTACTGCTGGAACCACGCCAGCATCCGCTGCCAGCCATCTTTGGCCGATTCCGCGTGATAGCTCGGGCGATAATCGGCGTTAAAGGCGTGTCCGGCTCCCGGATAAACCACAATTTCCGCCGTTGCGTTTGCCGCGCGCAGCGCATGACGCATGGTCTCTACCGTATCCAGCGGGATCCCGGTATCTTCTGCGCCATAGAGTCCGAGGACGGGCGCGTTCAAATCGGTCGCAATATCGACCGGATGCTTCGGTGAATTCAGCGACTTTTCGCCCACCAGCTTGCCATACCACGCCACGGCAGCTTTCAGCTGCGGGTTGTGCGCGGCATACAGCCAGCTGATGCGTCCGCCCCAGCAGAAGCCGGTTGCCAGCAGACGATGGGGATCGCCACCGTTGCGCGCCGCCCAGTTGGCGACATGGTCGAGATCCGCCAGCACCTGCGCGTCCGGCACTTTACTTACCAGATTGCTGAACAGGGTGGGAATGTCGTTGTAATCGTTCGGATCGCCCTGACGGAAATAGAGCTCAGGCGCGACGGCCAGATAGCCTTCCAGCGCCAGACGACGGCAGAGATCGCGAATATGCTCGTGTACACCAAAAATTTCCTGAATCACGATGACGATCGGCAATTCCCCTTGCGCATTTTTGGGCCGGGCATGGTAAGCGGGCATATTATCGCCCTGAGTCGGAATGGAGGTTTCCCCGGCGGTAATCGCCTCGTCGGGAGTGGTGACAACGGTTGAGGTCTGCAGGTCAGCAGCAGGGGCAAATCCAGATGTTCCAGTCATGGCATTCTCCGTACCAATTAGCGCAAAAGTAAATATAGTCCGCAGGTTAACAATCCACAGTGCCCGAAACAGGCTATCTTTTGTGCAACAGATAACGATATAACTCGTTAATGTGATGTTAATCACTATTTCATGGTAATTAACTGCAATCAATTTTATTCATGGTGATGTCTGTCACGAAACTAAGCCGCTTCCTTCGGTAAAGTACCGCTTTGCTTCTGCTGACAAACTGACCCACAGAGGAGTTTTCTATGTCTAAGTCTGATGTTTTTCATCTCGGCCTCACTAAAAACGATTTACAAGGGGCTACGCTCGCTATCGTCCCTGGCGATCCTGAGCGTGTGGAAAAGATCGCCGCGCTGATGGATAAGCCGGTTAAGCTGGCAGCCCATCGCGAATTTACGACCTGGCGGGCAGAGCTGGATGGCAAAGCGGTGATCGTGTGCTCTACCGGTATCGGTGGCCCGTCTACCTCTATTGCCGTTGAAGAGCTGGCGCAGCTGGGCATCCGTACTTTCCTGCGTATCGGTACAACCGGTGCGATCCAGCCGCACATCAACGTTGGCGATGTGCTGGTCACTACCGCGTCCGTGCGTCTGGACGGCGCGAGCCTGCACTTTGCGCCAATGGAGTTCCCGGCAGTGGCCGATTTCGAATGCACCACCGCGCTGGTGGAAGCCGCGAAATCCGTTGGTGCGACCACGCACGTTGGCGTGACCGCCTCCTCTGATACCTTCTACCCGGGCCAGGAGCGCTACGATACCTTCTCTGGTCGCGTAGTCAGCCGTTTCAAAGGCTCGATGGAAGAGTGGCAGTCTATGGGCGTGATGAACTACGAAATGGAATCTGCCACGCTGCTGACCATGTGCGCAAGCCAGGGTCTGCGTGCCGGTATGGTTGCGGGTGTGATTGTTAACCGTACCCAGCAAGAGATCCCGAACGCCGAGACCATGAAGCAGACCGAAAGCCACGCGGTGAAAATCGTGGTGGAAGCGGCCCGCCGCCTGCTGTAATTTCCCCTTTTCTTTGCCAAAGGCCGACCTGTTCGGCCTTTTTCTTTGCGTAGCGCCTCGCAGAAAACCCTTTTCAAACTGGACGTTTATACAGCACAATTCTATTTTGTGCGGGTCATACCTTGATGCAGGGGGCGTCGTGGATATTTCCATCCTTTTTTATGCCGTTATTGCGCTGGTCAGCGTCGGCGTGGGCTGGTTGTTCGCCAGCTATCAGCATGCGCAGCAGAAGGCCGATCAGCTTGCCGAACGTGAAGAGATGGTGGCCGATCTCAGTGCATTACGACAGAACATAGCCCAGAGCGGACACTGGCGCGACGAATGCGAGCTGCTCAACAACGAGCTGCGCAATTTGCGGGATATCAATACCTCGCTGGAAGCCGACCTGCGCGAAGTCACCACCCGGCTGGAGTCCACCCAGCTGCATGCGGAAGACAAAATTCGCCAGATGATGAACAGCGAACAGCGCCTGAGCGAGCAGTTCGAAAACCTCGCCAACCGTATTTTTGAGCAGAGTAACCGCCGCGTCGATGAACAAAACCGCCAGAGCCTGAACGGCCTGCTGTCGCCCCTGCGCGAACAGCTGGACGGCTTTCGTCGTCAGGTGCAGGACAGCTTTGGCCAGGAGGCGCGGGAGCGGCACACGCTGGCCCATGAAATCCGCAACCTCCAGCAGCTGAATGCCCAGATGGCGCAGGAGGCAATCAACCTCACTAAGGCCTTGAAAGGCGATAATAAAACCCAGGGCAACTGGGGCGAAGTGGTTCTGACCCGCGTGCTGGAGGCCTCTGGCCTGCGCGAGGGCCACGAATATCAAACCCAGGTCAGTATTGAAACCGAGACCCGCGCGCGGATGCAGCCCGACGTCATTGTCCGTCTGCCGCAGGAGAAGGACGTGGTCATCGACGCCAAAATGACCCTGGTGGCCTATGAGCGCTACTTCAACGCCGAAGACGACTACACCCGCGAGTCGGCGCTGCAGGAGCATATCGCCTCGGTGCGTAACCATATCCGCCTGCTGGGGCGCAAAGACTATCAGCAGCTGCCCGGCCTGCGTTCGCTTGATTACGTGCTCATGTTTATCCCGGTTGAACCGGCCTTCTTACTGGCGCTGGACCGCCAGCCGGAGCTGATCTCCGAGGCGCTGAAAAACAACATCATGCTGGTCAGCCCTACCACGCTGCTGGTGGCGCTGCGCACCATTGCTAATCTGTGGCGCTATGAGCATCAGAGCCGCAATGCCCAGCAGATTGCCGATCGCGCCAGCCGGCTGTATGACAAAATGCGCCTGTTCGTCGATGACATGTCGTCGGTGGGGCAGAGCCTGGATCGCGCCCAGGATAACTACCGTCAGGCGATGAAAAAGCTGGCCTCCGGGCGCGGCAACTTGCTGGCGCAGGCCGAATCGTTCCGTAGCCTGGGTGTGGAAGTAAAACGCGAGATTAATCCGGAATTGGTCGAACAGGCTACGTCGCAGGATGAAGAGTACCGGCTGCGCAGTGACGAGCCAGTTCAAAATACAAACAATACCTTAGCAGACGCGCAGGCGTCGGCAGACCCCCTGGAGCGTTATTCCGGGGTGGTTGAATCGTAGGGCAAATGCGCCCAATCTGTTACACTTCTCAAACATTTGACTGATAAGCAGGCTCTGAGATGGTTGAAGATTCACAAGACACAACGCACTTTGGCTTTCAGACTGTCGCTAAAGCGCAGAAAGCTGACATGGTGGCCCACGTATTCCATTCCGTGGCGGCGAAGTACGATGTAATGAATGACCTGATGTCATTCGGCATTCATCGCTTGTGGAAGCGCTTCACTATTGACTGTAGCGGCGTGCGTCGTGGACAAACCGTGCTGGATCTGGCCGGCGGCACCGGCGACCTGACAGCGAAATTCTCGCGTCTGGTAGGCGAAACGGGCCGCGTTGTGCTGGCTGATATCAACGACTCCATGCTGAAAATGGGTCGTGAAAAGCTGCGCAATATCGGCGTGGTCGGCAACGTTGAGTATGTCCAGGCGAACGCGGAAGCGCTGCCTTTTCCGGATAACACCTTTGACTGCATCACCATCTCTTTCGGTCTGCGTAACGTCACCGATAAAGAGAAAGCGCTGCGTTCCATGTACCGCGTGCTGAAACCGGGTGGACGTCTGCTGGTGCTGGAGTTCTCGAAACCGATTATCGAGCCGCTGAGCAAAGCCTACGACGCCTATTCGTTCCACATTCTGCCGCGCATTGGCGAAATGGTGGCGAACGACGCAGACAGCTATCGCTACCTGGCTGAATCCATCCGTATGCACCCAAATCAGGACACCTTAAAAGCCATGATGCAGGATGCAGGCTTTGACAATGTTGACTACTTCAACATGACGGCAGGCGTTGTCGCGCTGCATCGCGGTTATAAGTTCTGAGTGGAGGTGGCAAATGCCGTTTAAACCCTTGATCACAGCCGGTGTGGAAAACGTACTGAATACCTTTCTGTACCGGTCTCCTGCGCTGAAAACGGCGCGTCAGCGTCTGAACGGCAAAGTGCTGCGGGTAGTGTTAAAAGAGTTTTCGACCCCGCTGGTGCTGGTGTTCAGCGAGCGTCAGCTCGATGTGCTGGGGGAGTGGGAAGGCGAGGCCGACTGCTCCGTCATCACCCATATGAACACGCTGCCCAAACTGCGCGATCGCCAGCAGCTTACCGCCCTGATCCGCAGCGGCGAGCTGGAGGTCGAAGGCGACATCCAGGTGGTGCAAAATTTCGTCGCGCTGGCCGATCTGGCCGAATTTGACCCGGCTGAACTGCTGGCACCCTGGACTGGCGATATTGCCGCCGAGGGGATCGGTAAAGTGCTGCGCGGCGGGGCCTCGTTGCTGAAGAAGGGTTTTCAGCGCCAGCAGCGCTATGCCGCAGAAGTCCTGACCGAGGAGTGGCGCATGGCGCCGGGGCCGCTGGAAGCGGCATGGTTCGCAGAAGAGACCGCCGCGGTTGCGCGTTCGGTTGATGCACTGACAAAACGGCTTGAAAAACTGGAGGGCAAATGACGCCTGGTGAAATTCGGCGCCTCTACTTTATCATCCGCACCTTTTTAAGTTACGGGCTCGACGAGCTTATCCCCCGGATGCGCATCACACTGCCGCTGCGTATCTGGCGGCGAACGCTATTCTGGATGCCAAATCGCCATCAGGACAAACTGCTTGGTGAGCGACTGCGTCTGGCGCTTCAGGAGCTGGGGCCTGTCTGGATCAAGTTCGGCCAGATGCTCTCCACCCGTCGTGACCTGTTTCCGCCTATGATCGCCTATCAGCTGGCGATGCTACAGGATAAAGTTGCCCCGTTCGATGGCAAGCTGGCAAAGCAGCAGATCGAAAAAGCGATGGGCGATATCCCGGTTGAGACCTGGTTTGGTGATTTCGACATTCAGCCGCTGGCTTCGGCCTCCATTGCGCAGGTTCATACCGCACGACTGAAAGAGAATGGCAAAGAGGTGGTCATCAAGGTGATCCGCCCGGACATTCTGCCGATCATCAGAGCCGACATGAAGCTCATCTACCGCCTGGCCCGCTGGGTGCCGCGTCTGCTGCCGGATGGCCGCCGCCTGCGCCCGATGGAAGTGGTACGCGAATATGAAAAGACGCTGATTGATGAGCTGAACCTGCTGCGTGAATCGGCCAACGCCATTCAGCTGCGCCGCAACTTTGAAAACAGCCCGATGCTGTATGTGCCGGAAGTCTATTCCGACTACTGCAGCCAGGACATGATGGTGATGGAGCGTATCTACGGGATCCCGGTCTCGGACGTCGCGACCCTGGAAAAGCAGGGTACCAACATGAAGCTGCTGGCCGAACGTGGCGTGCAGGTCTTCTTCACTCAGGTGTTCCGCGACAGCTTCTTCCACGCCGACATGCACCCGGGCAATATCTTCGTCAGCTACGAGCATCCGGAAGATCCTCAGTATATTGGCATCGACTGCGGTATCGTCGGCTCGCTGAACAAAGAAGATAAGCGCTATCTGGCCGAGAACTTTATCGCCTTCTTCAACCGTGATTATCGTAAAGTGGCCGAGCTGCACGTCGATTCCGGCTGGGTTCCGCCGGATACCAACGTTGAAGAGTTTGAGTTCGCCATTCGTACGGTCTGTGAGCCTATTTTCGAGAAGCCGCTGGCTGAGATCTCGTTCGGCCATGTGCTGCTGAACCTGTTCAATACTGCCCGCCGCTTTAACATGGAAGTGCAACCCCAGTTAGTTTTACTTCAGAAAACATTACTTTACGTTGAAGGGGTGGGGAGACAGCTCTATCCTCAGTTAGACTTATGGAAAACGGCAAAACCATTCCTGGAGTCGTGGATCAAAGACCAGGTGGGCCTTCCCGCGCTGGTGCGTTCCCTTAAAGAGAAAGCACCGTTCTGGATTGAAAAAATGCCCGAAATTCCTGAGCTGGTGTATGACAGTTTGCGTCAGAGCAAAAACTTGCAGCACAGCGTGGATAAAATTGCCCGCGAGTTGCAAACCAACCATGTGCGTCAGGGGCAGTCCCGGTATCTGTTTGGCATTGGGGCGGTACTGTTGTTAAGCGGCACGCTGCTGCTGATCAATCGTCCTGAGTGGGAGCTCATGCCTGCCTGGTTGATGGCGGGTGGCGTGGTTGTCTGGTTAGCCGGATGGCGTAAAACGCGCTGAATTGCGTCGCACTAGCAGGGCCGCGTAACGTATAATGCGGCCTGCTTAATTAATCATCTACAACTGGGGAAGATGTATGGGTGGTATCAGTATCTGGCAATTGTTGATCATTGCCGTCATCGTCGTGCTGCTGTTCGGTACTAAAAAACTCGGTTCTATCGGTTCCGATCTCGGCGCGTCCATCAAAGGCTTCAAGAAAGCGATCAAAGATGATGACGAAAAGCAGGATAAATCCAGCCAGGATGCGGATTTCACTGCTAAATCTATCGCCGATAAACAAGACGATGCCAAAAAGGAAAATGCTAAACGCCACGATAACGAGCAGGTGTAATTCGTGTTCGATATCGGTTTTAGTGAACTGCTGCTGGTCTTCGTGATTGGCCTCATTGTCCTGGGGCCACAACGTCTGCCTGTGGCGGTAAAAACGGTGGCAGGCTGGGTACGTGCGCTGCGATCGCTGGCGACAACGGTGCAAAATGAGCTGGCCCAGGAGCTTAAGCTGCAGGAGTTTCAGGACAGCCTGAAAAAGGTTGAAAAGGCGAGCATGGAAAACCTGACGCCGGAACTGAAAGCCTCGATGGACGAACTGCGCGAAGCGGCAGAATCCATGAAGCGCTCCTACAGCATCAACGATCCGGAAAAAGCGAGCGATGAAGCCAATACCATTCGCAACCCGCTGGTCAAAGATAACGAAGCGCAGTATGAAGGCGTAACGCCTGCCACTGCTGAGCATCAGGCCACGGCACCCGAACAGGCGCCAGCCGAGCCGGTGACCCCAAACCAAGAACCGACGCCAGCACCCGCAGAGAAAAAGCCTGCGCCCGCTGCTGAGGCGTCCCCCTCGTCGAGTGATAAAGCGTAAACATGGCAGTAGATGAAACTCAACCGCTGATTGCGCACCTGATCGAGCTGCGTAAACGCCTGCTGAACTGCATTATTGCGGTTTGCCTCATTTTTTTATGCCTGGTCTATTTTGCCAATGACATCTATCAGGTGGTCTCTGCGCCGCTGATTAAGCAGATGCCGCTCGGGGCAACCATGATTGCCACCGACGTGGCGTCGCCCTTCTTCACGCCGATTAAGCTGACCTTCTGGGTGTCGCTGATTGCCTCTGCGCCGGTGATCCTCTATCAGGTCTGGGCCTTTATTGCTCCCGCGCTGTACAAGCATGAACGCCGCCTGGTGATCCCGCTGCTGGTCTCCAGCTCGCTGCTGTTTTATATCGGCATGGCCTTCGCCTACTTCGTGGTCTTCCCGCTGGCGTTTGGCTTCCTGGCAAATACCGCGCCGGTAGGGGTCCAGGTCTCGACCGATATCGCCAGTTATCTTAGCTTCGTAATGGCGCTGTTTATGGCCTTCGGCGTGGCGTTTGAGGTGCCGGTTGCCATCGTGCTGCTCTGCTGGATGGGGATCACCACCCCTGAAGAATTACGCAAAAAACGGCCTTACATTCTGGTGGGTGCCTTTGTTGTGGGCATGTTGTTAACGCCGCCGGACGTCTTCTCGCAAACCCTGCTGGCGATCCCGATGTATTGCCTGTTTGAGGTCGGCGTCTTCTTCTCGCGCTTCTATACCGGCAAGCGACGAGAAGATCACGACGAAGAGTCCGAAGGAACAGAAGAATAATACCAACCGCCCGCCAGGGCGGTTGTCATATGGGAGCCAGTATGTTTGATATCGGTCTGAACCTGACCAGCCCGCAGTTTGCCCAGGATCGTGACGAGGTAGTGGCCAGAGCCGCCGCTGCCGGGATCAACGGCTTACTGCTGACGGGCACCAACCTGCACGAAAGCGAGCAGGCGCGGCAGCTGGCGCAGCGCTACGAGCGCTGCTGGTCAACCGCGGGCGTCCACCCGCACGATAGCAGCCAGTGGACCGCGGAGAGTGCCGACAGGGTCCGGGCCTTAGCCGCAGCGCCTGAGGTAGTGGCTATCGGCGAGTGTGGTCTCGACTTTAATCGCAACTTCTCTACCCCTGCTGAACAGGAGCATGCTTTTAGCGCCCAGCTGGCGTTAGCGGCGGAGCTGGGCATGCCGGTGTTTATGCACTGCCGTGACGCTCACGAACGTTTTCTGGCGCTGCTGGAACCCTGGCTGGACAAGCTGCCCGGGGCGGTGCTGCACTGTTTTACCGGCACGCGCGAGGAGGCGATAGCCTGTCTGGATCGCGGCTTGTATCTGGGGATTACCGGCTGGGTCTGCGATGAACGCCGTGGGCTGGAGCTGCGCGAGCTGCTGCCGGTGATTCCTGCCGATCGTCTGCTCGTGGAGACCGATGCGCCTTATTTGCTGCCGCGCGATCTCCGTCCCAAACCGGCATCGCGACGCAATGAACCGGCCTATCTGGGGCATATCATTGAACGGGTCGCCCACTGGCGCGGCGAAGAGGCCCAGTGGCTGGCAGCGCAGACGGATGACAACGTGCGTCGTCTGTTTGGCGTCGACTTTTAAACTTTGCGGAAGCTGGTATTTTTCACGCTCTGCTTCACTTCTTTATTCAATAAGTTCAGCAGCAGCATGGAGCGGGCTTCACCGTCCGGCTCAGCGAAAATGGCCACCAGCCCTTCAAAGGCCCCTTCGGTGATCACCACATCGTCGCCGGAGAAGGGGGTATCGGGATCGGTAATGCCTTCAGGCTGTTTATAGACCGAGAGCTGGTGGATCACGGAAGAGGGCACCGTGGCAGGATGCGCGCCAAAGCGCACGAAGTGGCTGACACCGCGCGTCGCATTGATGGTGGTGGTGTGGATCACTTCGGGGTCGAATTCAACAAACAGGTAGTTAGGGAACAGCGGCTCACTGACGGTGGTGCGTTTACCACGAACCATTTTTTCCAGCGTGATGACAGGCGTCAGACAGTTCACCGCCTGGCGTTCCAGATGTTCCTGAGCACGCTGAAGTTGCCCACGCTTGCAATACAGTAAATACCAGGCCTGCATAATGACTCTTTTCCGCTTGTTATGCCGGCAAGCATATCAAAACCCTGGCGGGATCGCTAAGCTGATTATACTGGCCGTACGCAGAAGAAGCCGTGAATCTTCACGCTTATTTAACAAAAATACAGCATCAGGCAGTCTTACGCCGTATAATGAAACGCTTACAGAGAGAGCTTGACTAACTGCATGAAATACAACGATCTACGCGACTTCCTGGAACTGCTGGAAAAGCAGGGCGAACTCAAACGTATCACCCTACCTGTCGATCCTTACCTGGAGATGACAGAGATTGCCGACCGCACGCTGCGCGCGGGTGGGCCAGCGCTCCTGTTTGAAAACCCGAAAGGCTACACCATGCCGGTGCTCTGCAACCTGTTTGGCACACCCAAACGGGTGGCGATGGGAATGGGGCAGGAGGATGTCAGCGCGTTGCGTGAAGTGGGTAAGCTGCTGGCCTTTTTAAAAGAGCCTGAGCCGCCAAAAGGGTTTCGCGATCTCTTCGATAAGTTGCCGCAGTTTAAGCAAGTCCTGAACATGCCAACCAAACGTCTGCGCGGCGCGCCCTGCCAGCAGAAAATCCTGGAAGGCGATGCGGTCGATCTGACGCGCATTCCGATCATGCAGTGCTGGCCCGAAGACGCTGCCCCGCTGATTACCTGGGGTCTGACCGTGACGCGCGGTCCGCACAAAGAGCGCCAGAATCTCGGGATCTATCGTCAGCAGCTGATTGGTAAGAATAAATTGATTATGCGCTGGCTGTCGCATCGCGGCGGCGCGCTTGATTTCCAGGAGTGGTGCGCGGCCCGTCCGGGTGAACGCTTCCCGGTCGCCGTGGCGCTGGGTGCCGATCCGGCCACCATTCTCGGTGCCGTTACCCCGGTGCCGGACACTCTGTCAGAGTACGCCTTTGCCGGCCTGTTGCGCGGTACCAAAACCGAAGTGGTGAAGTGCGTTTCTAACGATCTGGAAGTGCCTGCCAGCGCCGAAATCGTGCTCGAAGGCTACATCGAAGCAGGTGAGATGGCGCCGGAAGGGCCTTATGGCGACCACACCGGCTATTACAACGAAATCGACAGCTTCCCGGTGTTTACCGTGACGCACATTACCCAGCGTGAAGATGCCATTTACCACTCCACCTATACGGGACGTCCGCCGGATGAACCTGCGGTGCTCGGCGTGGCGCTGAACGAAGTGTTTGTGCCGATCCTGCAAAAGCAGTTCCCGGAAATTGTGGATTTCTATCTGCCGCCGGAAGGCTGCTCCTATCGCCTGGCGGTGGTGACCATCAAGAAGCAGTATGCGGGTCACGCTAAACGGGTGATGATGGGCGTATGGTCTTTCCTGCGCCAGTTTATGTATACCAAGTTTGTGATCGTTTGCGATGATGACGTCAACGCCCGGGACTGGAATGACGTGATCTGGGCCATTACCACCCGTATGGATCCGGCACGCGATACCGTGTTAGTAGAAAACACGCCGATAGATTACCTGGATTTTGCCTCGCCGGTTTCCGGTCTTGGCTCAAAAATGGGACTGGATGCCACCAATAAATGGCCCGGCGAAACCCAACGTGAATGGGGTCGTCCGATCAAAAAGGATCCTGAGGTGACTGCGCGAATTGACGCGATCTGGGATGAACTGGCCATAATGAATAACGGTAAAGACGCCTGAATGCGGCCGTTATGCCCTATTGACTTCCCGACAGAGAGAGCGAATGACAACCTTAAGCTGTAAAGTGACTTCGGTAGACGCTATCACCGACACCGTATATCGCGTCCGTTTAGTACCTGAATCGGCGTTCTCCTTCCGCGCTGGCCAGTATTTAATGGTGGTGATGGATGAGCGGGATAAGCGCCCTTTCTCAATGGCCTCGACGCCGGATGAGCAAGAGTTTATCGAGCTGCACATTGGGGCGTCTGAGCTCAACCTGTATGCGATGGCGGTAATGGATCGCATCCTGAAAGAGAACGAGATCGAAATCGATATTCCGCACGGTGAAGCCTGGCTGCGCGATGACGAAGAGCGTCCGCTGATCCTGATTGCGGGCGGCACCGGCTTCTCCTACGTTCGCTCTATTCTGCTGACGGCGCTGGCGCGTAACCCGGACCGTGACATCACTATCTACTGGGGTGGCCGCGAAGCGAAGCATCTCTACGATCTCTCCGAGCTGGAAGCGCTGAGCGTGACCCATCCGAACCTGCGGGTTGAGCCGGTGGTTGAGCAGCCGGAAGAGGGATGGCGCGGTCGCAGCGGTACCGTGTTAACGGCTGTGCTGCAGGATCATGGCACGCTGGTGAACCACGATATCTATATTGCCGGTCGGTTTGAGATGGCGAAAATTGCCCGGGACCTGTTCTGCAACGAACGTAACGCCCGTGAAGATCGTCTGTTCGGCGACGCATTTGCCTTTATCTGATAAGAAAAAACCCGCCCCTGACAGGCGGGAAAACGGCAACTAAACCTTTCCCCGGCATCATTCACGCTGCCTCTTTGTTGGCTGCCTTTGCTCACCCCGGTCACATAGTTAACTATGCTCCCGGGGATTCGCGCAGTTGCCGCCGCGATGCAACGCGAATGATTTAGGGGAATATTCTTCGATTACACCCTCTCAAATACCGTCGCGATCCCCTGACCCAGGCCGATACACATGGTCGCCAGACCAAACTGGGCGTCCTTGCGTTCCATCAGGTTGATAAGCGTAGTGCTAATACGCGCCCCGGAACAACCCAGCGGGTGACCCAGTGCAATGGCACCGCCGTTGAGGTTAATCTTCTCGTCGATCTGATCCATCAGGCCCAGATCCTTAATGCACGGCAGGATCTGCGCGGCGAAGGCTTCGTTCATCTCGAAGAGGTCGATATCGCTTGCGGAGAGCCCGGCTTTTTTCAGCGCCAGCTTTGAGGCTGGTACCGGGCCGTAACCCATGATGGACGGATCGCAACCCACCACCGCCATCGAGCGGATACGGGCGCGCGGCGTCAGGCCCAGCTCGCGGGCGCGACTTTCGCTCATCACCAGCATCGCCGCCGCACCATCGGAGAGAGCAGAAGAGCTGCCCGCCGTCACGGTGCCGGTTACCGGATCAAAAGCCGGTTTCAGCGTCGAAAGTGCTTCAACGGTGGTTTCAGGACGGATCACTTCGTCGAAGTAGAACTGCTTCAGCACGCCATCGGCGTCGTGACCGCCGGTCGGCAGAATTTCATTTTTGAACGCGCCGGACTGCGTCGCGGCCCAGGCACGTGCGTGGGAGCGGGCGGCAAAGCTGTCCTGCATTTCACGGCTGATACCGTGCAGGCGGGAGAGCATTTCTGCCGTCAGGCCCATCATGCCCGCCGCTTTTGCTACGGTGCGGCTCATGCCGGGGTGAAAATCGACGCCGTGATGCATCGGCACGTGACCCATGTGCTCCACGCCGCCAATCATGCACACCTGCGCATCGCCGGTCATGATCATGCGTGCCGCATCGTGCAGGGCCTGCATTGACGAACCGCACAGGCGGTTGACGGTGACAGCCGGTACCGAATGCGGGATTTCCGCCAGCAGCGCTGCGTTACGGGCAATGTTAAAGCCCTGCTCCAGCGTCTGCTGCACGCAGCCCCAGTAGATATCGTCGAGCGCGGTGGCGTCCAGCGCCGGGTTGCGCGCCAGCAGGCTACGCATTAAATGTGCGGAGAGATCTTCCGCGCGCACGTGACGAAATGCGCCGCCCTTCGAACGGCCCATCGGGGTGCGAATTGCATCGACAATGACAACCTGTTCCATTGTGACTCCTTAAGCCGTTTTCAGTGCGCCAACCGGACGGGCCGGCTCAACCTGTGGATAGTACGCTTCGTTATTACGCGCTTTGGTACGCAGACCTTCCGGAGCCTGATACAGCGCGCCGAGATGCTCATACTGCTGCGTCATATCCAGATAGCGGGCGCTGCCCAGCGTATCCAGCCAGCGGAACGCGCCGCCGTGGAACGGAGGGAAGCCCAGGCCGTACACCAGCGCCATATCCGCTTCCGCAGGGCTGGCGATGATGCCCTCTTCGAGACAGCGCACCACTTCGTTGACCATCGGGATCATCATGCGGGCAATAATCTCTTCATCGCTGAAATCGCGCTTCGCGTGGCTGACCTCTGCCAGCAGGCTATCCACGGCTGCATCTTCCTCTTTCTTCGGCTTGCCTTTGCTGTCTTCTTTATAACGCCAGAAGCCAAGACCGTTTTTCTGACCGTAGCGGTTCGATTCGAACAGGGCGTCGATGGCATCGCGGTAATCTTTCTGCATCCGCTGCGGGAAGCCTGCCGCCATCACCGCCTGGGCGTGATGCGCGGTATCAATGCCAACCACGTCCAGCAAATAGGCCGGGCCCATCGGCCAGCCAAACTGTTTTTCCATCACTTTGTCGATCTTGCGGAAATCCGCTCCGTCGCGCAGCAGCTGACTGAAACCAGCAAAGTACGGGAACAGCACGCGGTTGACGAAGAAGCCCGGGCAGTCGTTAACCACGATCGGGGTTTTGCCCATCTTGCTGGCCCAGGCCACGACTTTGGCGAGGGTTTCGTCAGAGGTTTTCTCTCCGCGGATCACTTCAACCAGCGGCATACGGTGCACCGGGTTAAAGAAGTGCATACCGCAGAAGTTTTCCGGGCGCTTCAGGACGCTGGCCAGTTCGCTGATTGGAATGGTGGAGGTGTTGGAGGCCAGAACGGTATCCGGGCGGACCTTGTCTTCCGTCTCTGCCAGTACCGCTTTTTTCACTTTCGGGTTTTCGACCACCGCTTCGACGACCACATCCACGCGATCGAAACCGCTGTATTCCAGGGTCGGATGAATCGTGGAGATTACGCCGGAGAGCTTCAGGCCATCGATCTTGCCGCGTTCGAGCTGTTTGTTCAGCAGCTTGGCTGCTTCGGTCATGCCCAGGGTCAACGACTTCTCGTTGATGTCTTTCATCACCACCGGCACGCCTTTCCAGGCCGACTGATAGGCGATGCCGCCGCCCATAATGCCTGCGCCCAGAACCGCCGCCTGTTTTGGCGTCTCGACATTTTTGGTGAGCTGCTTCGCTTTGCCTTTCACGAACTGATCGTTAAGGAAAATACCGACCAGCGCGCGGGCTTCGTTGGTGTGAGCCAGCGGGACGAAACTTTGGTTTTCTAATTTGAGTGCTTCGTCACGGCCCAGTCGTGCGGCAGCTTCGATGGTTTTCACCGCGGTGATCGGCGCCGGATAGTGTTTACCCGCCGTCTGCATCACCATGCCTTTGGCGATGGTGAAACTCATGGTGGCTTCAATTTTACTTAAGTGCAGCGGGTCCAGCTTCGGCTGACGTTTCGCTTTCCAGTCGAGGTCGCCGTTGATCGCCTGGCGCAGAATGGCCAGCGCCCCTTCATGCAGTTTTTCAGGCTTAACCACACCGTCCACCAGACCGAGTTTTAACGCCTGATCGGCACCCACGTCTTTACCGGCGGCAATGATCTCCAGGGCGCTGTCGGCACCCAGCAGGCGCGGCAGTCGGACCGAACCGCCAAAGCCTGGCATAATGCCCAGCTTGGTTTCCGGCAGGCCGATACGCAGATCTGGAGTCGCCAGACGGTAATCGGTCGCCAGCACGCATTCGCAGCCGCCGCCGAGCGCATAACCGTTGACCGCAGCAATCGTCGGGACCGGCAGATCTTCCAGGCGGTTAAAGACGCTGTTGGCAAAATGCAGCCACTGGCTCAGCTGCTCCTGGGGTACCAGGAACAGGGAGAGGAATTCGGTGATGTCTGCGCCAACGATGAATGCCGCTTTTTCGGAACGCAGCAGCAGACCTTTTAAGTCGGCTTGTTTTTCAAGTACGTCCAGCGCATGGCCAAGGCTGGCCACGGTTGCAGTGTCTAGTTTATTCACTGAGCCGGGGGCGTCGAACACCAGTTCGGCAATGCCACCTTCCAGCCAGTCTACGTACAGGGTGTCGCCTTTGTAGAGCATGTCGGTCTCCTGAATCCAGCAATTGGATCTGGTCATACCAGATGATTCGGAGTGTGGGTTTTGTGTTAATGAAATGCAAATTAGTCATTAAATAATTGTAGGTCTGATCACGCTCGGCGGAGATCACGCAGCCTTTCTGAGGTGTGCTAAGATGCGGTGACTTGAGGTCAAAACAAAAGGAAGAATGATGGACTCACTGGCCGCGCTGTATAAAAATCACATTGTTACGTTACAGGAACGTACCCGCGACGTACTGGCTCGCTTTAAGCTGGATGCCTTACTCATCCACTCCGGCGAGCTGTTTAATGTCTTTCTCGACGATCACGCCTATCCCTTCAAAGTTAACCCGCAATTTAAAGCCTGGGTGCCGGTAACTCAGGTTCCCAATTGCTGGTTGCTGGTGGATGGCGTGAACAAGCCAAAACTGTGGTTCTATCTGCCGGTGGATTACTGGCACAACGTGGAACCGCTGCCAACCTCCTTCTGGACGGAAGACGTTGAGGTGATTGCCCTGCCGAAAGCAGACGGCATTGGCAGCCAGTTACCGGCCGCCCGCGGCAACATTGCCTATATTGGCCCGGTACCGGAGCGTGCGCGCGGTCTGGAGATCGCTGCGGATAACATCAACCCGAAAGGCGTTATCGACTATCTGCACTACTACCGCTCCTATAAGACCGACTATGAGCTGGCGTGCATGCGCGAAGCGCAAAAAACGGCGGTCAACGGCCACCGTGCGGCGCACGAAGCCTTCCTGTCCGGCATGAGCGAGTTCGACATTAACCAGGCCTACCTGACCGCCACCGGCCATCGTGATACCGATGTACCGTACAGCAACATTGTGGCGCTGAATGAGCATGCCGCGGTGCTGCACTACACCAAACTCGATCACCGCGCGCCGTCCGAAATGCGCAGCTTCCTGCTGGATGCCGGTGCAGAGTACAACGGCTATGCCGCTGACCTGACCCGCACCTGGGCCGGCAACAGCGATACCGAATTCGCCCAGCTGATCAAAGATGTGAATGAAGAGCAACTGGCCCTGATCGCCACCATGAAGGCCGGGGTGAGCTACGTGGATTACCACGTTCAGTTCCATCAGCGCATTGCGAAGCTGTTGCGTAAGCATCAGATCGTCAGCGATATGAGCGAAGAGGCGATGGTGGAAAACGACCTCACCGGGCCGTTTATGCCGCACGGTATCGGCCATCCGCTGGGTCTGCAGGTACACGACACCGCTGGCTTTATGCAGGATGACACCGGTACCCATCTGGCGGCGCCGTCCAAATATCCTTACCTGCGCTGCACCCGCATCCTGCAGCCGCGCATGGTGCTGACCATCGAGCCGGGCATCTACTTCATCGAGTCTCTGCTGGCGCCGTGGCGCGAAGGGCAGTTCAGCAAGCACTTCAACTGGCAGAAAATTGAGGCGCTGAAGCCGTTTGGTGGTATCCGTATCGAAGATAACGTGGTGATCCACGAAAACGGTACGGAAAACATGACGCGAGATCAGAAGCTGGCGTAATGGAAAGCTGGCTCATACCGGCAGCGCCGGTCACCTTTACGGAAGAGATCAAAAAGAGCCGTTTTATCACGCTGTTGGCCCATACCGACGGCGTGGAGGCGGCAAAAGCCTTTGTTGAGTCAGTACGGGCAGAACATCCTGACGCCCGCCACCACTGCGTGGCGTGGGTGGCCGGGCCGCCCGACGATTCACAGAAGCTCGGGTTCTCGGATGATGGTGAACCGGCAGGCACGGCGGGCAAACCGATGCTCTCTCAGCTCATGGGCAGCGGCGTTGGCGAAATCACCGCCGTCGTGGTGCGTTACTACGGCGGCGTTTTATTAGGAACGGGCGGGCTGGTTAAGGCCTATGGCGGCGGAGTCCAGCAGGCGCTGAATCATCTGACAACGATCCGCAAAACGCCACTTACCGAATATACTTTATTGTGCGATTACGCCCAGTTATCCGGCATCGAAGCGTTGCTGAAGCAATATCAGGGCCTGATTGTGCACAGTGATTACCAGGCGACGGTGCAATTGCGTGTGGCGCTACCCCAGGCGTCGCTTCCGGTATTCTCAGCAAAACTGGCTGATTTTAGTCGTGGTGCGTTGCAATTACGGCCGATTGAAGAATAATCCCCACCTTACTTATTGAATACCTAAGGAAGCGGCAGAGATGCATTTTCGTGCCATAACCCGAATCGTTGGATTGCTGGTCATACTCTTTTCCGGGACGATGATCCTCCCCGGACTGGTGGCGCTTATTTATCGGGATGGTGCGGGCCGGGCCTTTACGCAGACCTTTTTCGTCGCGCTGATGATTGGCTCCCTGCTGTGGTGGCCTAACCGCCGTGAGAAAGGGGAGCTGAAATCCCGCGAAGGCTTCCTTATCGTGGTGCTGTTCTGGACCGTGCTGGGCAGCGTGGGGGCATTGCCCTTCATCTTTTCTGAACAGCCCAACCTGACCATCACCGACGCGTTCTTTGAATCCTTTTCCGGGCTGACCACCACCGGGGCCACCACGCTGGTGGGGCTGGATTCGCTGCCCCATGCCATCCTCTTTTACCGGCAGATGTTGCAGTGGTTCGGCGGCATGGGGATCATCGTATTAGCCGTGGCGATCCTGCCGATTCTGGGCGTCGGGGGGATGCAGCTCTACCGGGCAGAGATGCCAGGGCCGCTGAAAGATAATAAGATGCGCCCACGTATCGCCGAGACGGCCAAAACCCTGTGGCTTATCTATGTGCTGCTGACGGTTGCCTGCGCGCTGGCGCTGTGGTTTGCCGGCATGCCGGCCTTTGATGCTATCGGCCATAGCTTTGCCACTATCGCGATTGGCGGGTTCTCCACCCATGATGCCAGCATCGGCTATTTTGACAGCCCGACGATTAACACCATTATCGCGGTCTTCCTGCTGATCTCCGGCTGTAACTATGGTCTGCACTTCTCTTTACTCAGTGGCCGTAACCTGAAGGTTTACTGGCGCGATCCGGAATTCCGCATGTTTATCGGCGTGCAGCTGACGCTGGTGGTGATCTGCACCCTGGTGCTGTGGCTACACGATGTCTATGCTTCGGCGGTTACTACCTTGAACCAGGCCTTCTTCCAGGTGGTGTCGATGGCGACAACCGCAGGTTTTACCACCGACAGCATTGCGCGCTGGCCGCTCTTCCTGCCGGTCCTGCTGCTCTGTTCGGCCTTTATTGGCGGCTGTGCCGGGTCGACGGGAGGCGGCTTGAAAGTGATCCGCATCCTGTTGCTGTTTAAGCAGGGCAACCGCGAGCTTAAACGTCTGGTGCATCCGAATGCGGTCTACAGCATCAAGCTGGGTAACCGCGCGCTGCCGGAACGTATTCTCGAAGCGGTGTGGGGCTTCTTCTCCGCCTACGCACTGGTCTTTATCGTCAGCATGCTGGCGATTATCGCGACGGGCGTGGATGACTTCTCGGCGTTTGCCTCCGTTGTGGCGACATTGAATAACCTGGGACCCGGTCTTGGCGTGGTTGCAGATAACTTTGCCAGCATGAATCCGACCGCGAAGTGGATCCTGATTGCCAACATGCTGTTCGGGCGTCTTGAGGTCTTTACGCTGTTGGTCCTCTTTACGCCAACATTCTGGCGCGAATAAAGGAAGCCATTTGTGAAAACACTCATTCTATTTTCAACGCGCGACGGACAAACGCGCGAGATTGCCGCTTTTCTGGCTTCTGAGTTAAAAGAGCAGGGCATCTATGCCGACGTCATCAACCTGAACCGCACCGAAGAGATTGCATGGCAGGAGTATGACCGTGTGGTGATCGGCGCCTCCATCCGCTACGGCCATTTCCATCCAGCGGTGGATCGCTTTGTGAAAAAGCATACGGCAATACTGAACAGCCTGCCGGGCGCGTTCTTCTCCGTGAACCTGGTGGCGCGTAAAGCGGAAAAGCGCACGCCGCAGACTAACAGCTATACGCGTAAGTTTTTGTTGAACTCGCCCTGGAAGCCAACTGCCTGTGCCGTCTTTGCCGGCGCGCTGCGTTACCCACGCTATCGCTGGTACGATCGCTTTATGATCCGTCTTATTATGAAGATGACCGGCGGCGAAACGGATACACGCAAAGAGGTGGTCTACACCGACTGGCCTCAGGTCTCTATTTTCGCACGAGAAATCGCGCAATTAACCGGCAATCCGCGGCTTTAATAAACGTAAAGATTGAAAAGTAAGCGAACGAAAAAGTTTTTGAGATTTATGCTTGTCACCGCCGGAGAACTCCCTATAATGCGCCTCCACTGACACGGAACAACGG
>NZ_DAIQCE010000015.1:0-75306 GCF_036780805.1 Leclercia sp.
CCCGCGGCTCACCGAGGCCGGTCGCGGGTCGCGCGGCAGGCGCGTCTCATCCAGCGCCGAGCGCGACTGCAGCAGGTTGTTGACCTGATTTAATACCGGAACCGCGCTGGCAAAACCAAATTGCCCGGCCACCGGCGTGCCGTCCGGTCTGCCGGTCCAGATCCCGATCACGTAGCGCGCATTCACCCCTATCGCCCAGGCATCGCGGTAGCCATAGCTGGTGCCGGTTTTTACCGCCAGAGGTACCACCTGCGCCAGCGCGCTGTCCGGCAGCGGCTGCGCCTCGTTGGCCAGAATACGGCGGATGATCCACGCCGCGCCGGGTGACAGCAGGGGCCGCTCTACCAGCGCGTCGCCCGGCTGCAGGCGCAGCCTCCCTGCCCGCCCCTGACGGGCAAAGGCGCTGTACGCCGCGGCGATATCTTCCAGACGCGCCCCGGCACCGCCGAGGATCAGGGACAGGTTCGGCTGAGCGCCTGCGGGAAGCAGCAGCGGTAATCCTGCGTTGCGCAGCATTCCGGCAAATTTTTTCGGACCGTAGGCTTCCAGCACCTGCACGGCGGGCAGGTTCAGGGATCGCACCAGCGCCTCGCTCATGCTGATCGGGCCATGGAAACCGCTGTCAAAATTCCCCGGACGGTAATCGCCGGTGCGGCGCGGAACATCCTGCAGCAGCGAGGTCGGGTGGATCAGCCCATCGTCCATCGCCAGGCCATAGACAAAGGGCTTAAGCACCGATCCCGGGGATCGGATCGCAGAGATCATATCCACATGGCTGAAACGGCTGTCGTCATTGATGTCGACCGATCCGACCCAGCCGCGCACCTTCATATTGCTGTGATCGACGACGATCATCGCCAGCGAACTGCGGGGCGGCAGCCGGGATTTCCAGTTCAGCGCCAGTTCCTCCAGCTGGCGCTGCAGCGTGGCATCGAGGGTCGTCACCACTTTAGTGTCCCGGCTTTTGCTGAGCATCATGCGTGAGAACAGCGGTGCCAGCTGCGGCATCTGCCGGGGGGCCAGCCATACCGGCTCCTCCTGCGACTCGCTCACCTGACGCGCGGGCCAGACGCCCTGAGAGGCCATGCGTTTGAGTACTTTGTTGCGTGCCGCCTCGGCACGCTCCGGCCAGCGGTCCGGGCGTAAACGACTCGGGGCCTGCGGCAGGACGGCAAGCAGTGCGGCTTCGGAGTAGCTGAGCTGCGCAGGGGCTTTTCCCAGATAGGCCCAGCTGGCGGCCCCCACCCCCTGCAGCGTACCGCCGAAGGGGGCGCGGTTCAGATAGAGGGTTAAGATTTCCCGTTTGGAGAGATGCCACTCCAGCTGGAGCGCGCGCCAGAGCTGACGCACTTTGCCACCCAGGGTGCGGGAGTGCGGATCCAGCAGGCGTGCCACCTGCATGGTCAGGGTACTGCCGCCCGACACCACCTTCCCGGCAGTGAGATCCTGCCAGGCGGCGCGCAGCACCGAGAATGGGTTCACGCCGGGATGCTCCCAGAACCAGCGATCTTCGTACTGGATCAGGGCCTCGAGATAGCGCGGCGAGACCTCTTCAATGGTAACCGGATAGCGCCAGATCCCGTCGCGATCGGCAAATCGCCACAGCGGGATCCCCTTTTCATCCACCACCACCCGGGCAGGATTGACCTCGTGTAACGGCAGCGGCCACAGGCGATCGGCGGCAATGACGCCGCCCCACAGCAGAAGTATCGCCCCCGCCAGCCACAGCCAGCGGGAGCGTAGCCATTTCCGATACTGCACGTTACGGAACGACGATCAGCGGGCCGCTGGCCGCACCCGTTGCCCGCCACTGCGGCACGTACATTGATTCCACCAGCGGCACGGGCACCGCATAGGTTCCCGGCGTGACGGCCCGGGCCAGATACACCAGCGTCACCGGCTGGCCTTCATTTACCGGCACGGCGGCGACAAAGCGATCGTCGCGGAACTCCATATGCTGAATATCGGCCTGCTGCATCTGGCTGAGCAGGTTTTGCACCTCGCTGCCGCTCTCCTGCAGGCTGGCGCTGCTGCTGGCAAGGTTCTGGTTTTCCAGCTCCAGGCCGGCAGGTAACAGGTCAACCACCAGCGCATCCGGCACGTTCTGGCTGGCGGTAACGTTCAGCCAGACCAGCACCAGCTCGCCGCTCTTCAGGGAAGAGAGGGATTTGCTGCTGCCATCGGTCGCCAGAATCTGACGTTCGATTTTCAGCACGTTAGACGCAGGCTGCGGCGCGTACTGCGGATAGCCGCTGCTGTCCAGACGCACCCACAGCGGCGCAGTGCCGGTGTTAGTGACCTGCAGGGCAGCCAGTTGGTCGGCATTGAGGTTCTGCACCTGCGGTTTGTCACCCTTGAGGTTGCCGTCTGCCAGCGATGTGGTGGCCTGCCATGCTCCGGAAAGATTCTGCACAGAACGCCCGGCCAGGAACAGCGCATTGCTTTCCTGGGTGGAGAGCCAGCGCTGGCTGAACGCCTGCTGAGAAAGCTCGTTCAGCAACGTGTTCTGCGCATCCGGCAGCAGGTTGTACTCTTCCAGCAGGCTGAGCATCATCGCGTTATCACGCAGCGGGCTACCGTAATCGGCCATCCAGCTCTGCGTGTCGCTGCGCGGCGTTTTGATGGCCAGATCCAGCGCCTGCTGGCTGCGCGGCGCATCGCCCATCAGCTTCAGCGCTAGCCCCAGCTGCATCAGCGGCAGACCCGATTTTGCCTGCGCGCGACGCTCCCAGATTTCACGCAACGCCCCGAGAGGCGCTTTCTGCTGACGCGCCAGCACCAGCGCGGCATAGGCCTGAATCGCAAACCTGCTGGCCTGAGTATCCTCGCTGTAGCGGACCGACATCATGCCCGGATCCTGCAGGTAGCGCAGCAGACGGTTGTTGGCATTGTTGACGGCATCCGCCGGAACGCTGTAACCCTGCTCACCCGCGCGCACCAGGAAATCGGTGACGTAGGCGGTGAGCCAGTACTCTTCCGGACCGTTTTTATCCCAGAGGGCAAAGCCGCCGTCGTTACGCTGCATCTGCAGCAGGCGGGAGATGCCAATCTCGATGGCTGCCCGGCGCTTCTCGTCGCTGTCGCCCTTAATACCCAGCGCGCTCAGCTGGGCAGCACTGGTATAGAGTGACGGGAACAGGCCGCTGGTGGTCTGCTCCAGGCAGCCATACGGATAGGCCTGCAGCTCACGAATATAGCGGGCCAGGTTGAGCGGCGGCTTGCCGCTGAGCAGAAGCTGCCCCTGTAACGTCAGCGGAGAGAAATTAGCGAGGTGCTGTTCCGGCGCGTACCAGCTTTCACCCGGCTTGAGCATCGTACCGCTGTTCACCGTCTGCGCCGGGAACGCCGGACGCACGCCGATCTTCCAGCTCTTCTGCTGTGGCGCAAAGGTTTCGCCGGGGAGCGTCAGGCCGCTCACCTGAGCAGCGATTTCACCCTCGCCGTAGCCGTCCAGCGCCCGCACCGGGATAAACAGCGTTGAGCGTTCGCCGGCAGCAAGCTGCACCGGCTGCGGCTGGGCCCCTTCCAGCGCCAGATTACCGCCTGCGGTCAGCGCCACGTTCAGGGTCTGAGGGCGATCGGTGAGGTTGGTCAGATCCAGCGTCAGCCGGGCGTTATCGCCGCTGGCAAGGAACCGCGGGGTGTTCAGCTCGGTAATGACGGGCGCAGCAACGATGACCTTGCTCTCACTGCTGCCGAAATCGTCATCGGTCCAGGCCTGGGCCATCAGGCGCAGCTCGCCGTTAAAGTCGCCAATTGGCAACGAAACGGTGCCCTCGCCGTTGGCATCAAGCTCTACCGGCTGCGCCTGCTGGGCAATGATAGTGACATGGTTGACCGGCGGTTTGCCGCCGCGTTTGAGTTCATCGCCATCGCCGCCAAAGCGCAGCGACGCCAGACGCCCCTGGCCTTCAATTACCTGGCCGTAGATGTCGTAGATGTCTGCGCCATAGCGCTTCTGACCAAAGAAGGCCTGCCACGGATCGGGGGTGACGTAATCGGTAATATTCAGTACCCCGCTGTCCACCGCCGAGACCAGCACGTTGATTTTCTGCGGGGTCGCCCCCTCTTTCACGCTGGCCTTCACTTTGACCGCCAGGGTCTGGTTCGGACGCATTTTCTGCGGGTTATCCAGCGCAATACTCAGGCGACGGCTCTCATCGCCCATCGGCAGATGCAGCAAGCCTACCGCGCGTTTTGGCGTGGCTGATTTAGATTTGTCGCCAGGACGCACCACCAGCGTGGAGAGATACAGATCGTGACGTTTCCAGGCTTTATCTACCGGGATCGTCATATCCAGCCCCTCGGTCGGAACGTCGATCTCTTTCCACCACAGCGGCCCTTCGCTGGATTCGATCATCGCATAGCCTTTCCCTGCCGCCGGGGCAGCGATGTGCAGTTTGATGGTATCCCCGGGCTGATAGGCAGGTTTGTCCAGCTTCATCGTCACCCGGTCCGGACGTGCTGCCCCGGTGCCGTCACTGTTGTCCTGCCAGCTGTAGCCTGCCCAGAAGCGCACGCTGCTGACCGCCTCGTCCGGGGCTTTTACCTCCAGACGATAGGAGCCCCACTCCACCGGGAAGCTCACCTTTCCGGTTTCGTCGGCAGCAAGATCCAGCGCCTGTTCGCCCTCGATCAGATCTTTTTGATCGAACTGCGACTGCCAGCCGTCGCTCTCCGACCAGTTCCACGCGTAGTCGCGGCGCTCGCGGATCAGGCGCACCTGCAGGCCCGAGACCGCTTTTTTCGCCCCGCTGGCATCGGCATAAACGATATCGAATCCGGCCTGGCTGTTCTCCTCGACAATCGGCTGGTTGACGGTGGTATCGGTGCGGTAGTCATAGACCGCTTTGCTGGCGAACTGCGGACGGATGCCCGGCAGAGTCGCCGCTGGCCAGACGGCCTGTTCAGCTCGTCGGGTGACCGGGCGGCCACCGGACTCCAGCAGGCTGGCCTGCAAAACCACCTGCAGCGGGGAGTGGGTCTCTTTCCACTGGCTGTCGCTGCTCACCTGCCCGCGCCCCTGCTCGTTGAGCGTCAGCTGCACCTCATCAAGACTGCGGCTCAGGTTCTCTTCGGCAATATCCCCGAACTGGAAGCCGGGCAGAGCAGCCACCGCTTCACGCAGCGGACGTAAGAAGAGCTGGCCCTGCAGACTGTTGCCGTTGGCAGGCGCGCCGTAGAGGTAATACCCCGCCACGTCGAAGGCAACAGGATCCTGCGGCGAAATCGGGGCTTTTTGCCCGGCAATATTCAGTGCCATGCGCTCTGGCATAAAGTCTTCGACGTGGAAATCCCACATCCGCTGCTGGTTATCACCGGTACTGGCGCGAACATGCCACATCCCGGTTTGCGCGCCGCTCTCAAGCGGGTAGTCAAAGCGGTAAAGGCCATTCGCCGGCTGGCTGACCACAGTGCGCGCCACCTGCCCGTCCGGGCGCAGCACCTCCAGCTTCACCGGCTGGTCGGGAAGCGGTTTGCCGTCGCTGTCACGCAGCAGGCCGTTGAGGATCACCGTTTCGCCCGGGCGGTAGAGATCCCGCGGGCCAAACATAAAGAACTGCTTGCTGAAACCTGGCGCGCCGGAGATGGCAAACTCCGCCAGATCCAGCGCCGGGAGGGTAAGATCCAGCAGCGTGGTCTGCCCGTCTTTACGGGCGAGGAGCAGCGCAGCCTCTTTGTCGGTCTGCAACGTCGCGTGGCCGTCGGCGTCGCTGGTGGCCTGCGCCAGGGTCTGCCCTTTATCGTTGAGCAGTTGCACCTCGATAGCCGACTGCGCCGCGCCGTTCTCCAGGCTCTGGGTAAAGATATCCAGCCGGTTATGGTAGCGGTGCGCAGAGAGGCCAATATCGCTGAGGGTAAACAGGGTGGCGGCATTGCTGTAGTTGTAATGCCCGGCCTGATTCATCACCGCGATGTAAACGCCCGCCTGCTGTAGCGGCTTGATATCCGCCAGCGGCAGGAGCAGTTTTTCACGGGTATTACGGGCTGGATTAAGGTCGAAACGGCCGGTGTAGATCAGATCCGCCATCTTCAGCAGATTGTCGGATTCCCAGTTGGTGAGCGAGTTGCGGTACTCCCACTGGCTGACAAAGGCGGCTAATGATTCGGGTTTAACCCGGTAGAAATTGATATCAACATTATTGACGTTCAGCGCCATCACCGGCAGCCCTTCCACCACCTTACCTGGCAGCAGCGAGCCGCGGCTGGCAAAGCCCACGCTCGGCTCGATGTCGCGGGTCGTAATGGTTTTTTCGACGTCGCTGCCGAAGGTGCTTTTGTTCAGCGCCAGCAGATCGCGCTCGACGGTGACCACCAGATTGCGGTTCGGCTCCAGATGGCGAAGGCGCAGCTCTTTCAGGTTCGGCGCCAGCTCCCAGGCGCCATCAACCTTGCCGCTTTTTTTGTCGACCACGTGCACCGTGCGGGCGAAATCCTGCGAAGGATCGAGCGGCACCGAGAAGGTCAGCACCAGTGCGGCAGCCCCGTCCAGCTGGATCTCAGAGGCATCCAGCAGGGTCAGCGTTTTGCCCTGGCTTTGTGCCGCCAGTTTCTCCAGCGTGGCGTTGTCCGGCTTTGCCGGCGCAGAGGCAGGGACTGGCGTGGACGTGGAAGCAGTGGCTGTAGCGGGTGCCGCTGAAGAGGTTTGATCGTCACTCTCATCACAGCCGACAAGCGTGATGGTGGTAAGCAGCGCTATTGACAGCGCAGCAAGGCGAAACGGTTTCATCCTTTATCCCTGGCCTTGCGGGCCTGTTGGTCGTCGTCGGGTTAAGTATTATCCGCAAGTTTCATTAATACAAAAGCCCTGATTCCAATTCTGGACAACGCCTCGCAAAGTTTTCTTCGCCGATAAATATTCCGCTGCTGTCGCGATCACAGCGTTAAAGGTTACATGTAACCTTTAACGTCATTTGTTTTTAAAACAATAAGATAGCTGGATAAGTTCGCGCTTGAACTGCTAATTTTAATGCTATGACGCACCCTGAGTGCGCGGTTCAATAAGAGAGAACGACATGAAACGAGCCGTGAACGCCCTACAAAATTTCGGAAAATCACTGTACGGACCGGTACTTATCCTGCCTATCGTCGGTCTTTTCATCGCTTTTGGTAATGTGTTGGGTAACGGCGCCCTTGCCGGGTATCTGCCGTTCCTCGGTAATCCGATCATCCAGAGTATCGGCCAGCTGATATCCAAATCCGCCGTCTCGGTGCTGGTGAACCTGGCGCTGGTTTTTGCCGTCGGGATCCCTATTGGGCTGGCAACGCGTGACAAAGGTTACGCGGCGCTGATTGGCCTGGTGACCTTCGTGGTATTTATCAACGCCATGAACGTGACCCTGCATCTGCAGGGGGCGCTGGCCCCGGCAGATCAGATGAAAGCTGCCGGACAAAGCATGGTGCTCGGCGTACAGGTGCTGGAGATGGGCGTGTTTGCCGGGATCCTCACCGGGGCGCTGTCGGGCTACCTCTATAACAAATACTCCGGGGTGCAGTTTAACGGGGCGATGGCGATCTACTCGGGGCACTGCTTCGTCGCCATCATTATGCTGCCGGTCTCGATGCTGCTCGGGGTGGTGATGAGCGAGCTGTGGCCGTTTGCCCAGCACGGGATCAGCACCATGGCCTTAGCCATTAAAGGCTCCGGGGCCTTTGGTGTAGCCATTTACGGTTTCCTTGAGCGCATTCTGGTGCCGACCGGCCTGCATCATCTGGTCTACACCCCGTTCCTCTACACCGAGTTGGGCGGCACCCAGGAGGTCTGCGGCGCAACCTATCACGGCGCGCGCAACATCTACTTTGCCGAGATGGCCTGCCCGGAGGTGAAGCAGCTCAGCAGTACCGCGGTGTGGGATGCCCGCGGCATCAGCAAGATGTTTGGCCTGCCTGCCGCAGCGCTGGCGATGTATGTCACCGCGAAGCCGGAGCGTAAAGCCGCGGCGAAAGCGATTCTGATCCCGGCGGCGCTTACCTCACTGCTGGTGGGGGTCACCGAGCCAATCGAGTTCTCCTTCCTGTTCGTCGCCCCGCTGCTGTTTGTGGTGCACGCGGTGCTGACCGGGATCGGCATGATGCTCTTTTATCTGCTGGGGGTTCACGCCATCGGGGCCAACGGCATCATCGATTTCATTCTTTATAACCTGCCGCTGGGCACCGAAAAATCCAACTGGCCGATGTACATCCTGGTCGGGCTGATCATGTTCGTCCTCTACTTCGTGATCTTCCGCTTCCTGATCCTGCATTTCAACATGAAGACCCCGGGGCGCGAAGAGGAGGATCAGGAGACCCGTCTGTACAGCAAGCAGGAGTACCAGGCGAAAGGCAGCAATGATGGTCTGGGTGAGGCGATTGTCGTCGGCCTCGGCGGACGTGAAAACATCGAGGTGGTGGATAACTGCTACACCCGCCTGCGCGTGACGGTGAAAGACGTTGCCATCATCGACGAGCCGCGGCTCAAGGCAACGGGCGCGAAGGGCATTATCAAGCAAGGTAACAACGTTCAGGTGGTCTACGGGCTGCATGTCAAAAAAATGCGAGAAGCGGTCGAGACGGTTCTCTGAAGGAGATAAACATGATTACCCCCCCATTTATTCTCTCTATCGCCGGTGGCGGCAGCACCTATACGCCAGGGATTGTGAAGAGCCTGATGGTGCAGTTGGACAAATTCCCGCTGGCGGAAATTCGCCTCTACGATATTGATGCCGCGCGGCAGAACACCATCGCGCCGGTGGTGGAGAAGGTGATTCGCGATCACAGCCAGAGCATTAAATTCACCGTCACCAGTGACCCGGAAGTGGCCTTCAGCGGGGCCCATTTCGTCTTCGCTCAGATGCGCGTCGGCCAGTATAAAATGCGCGAGCAGGATGAGAAGATTCCCCTGCGTCACGGCGTTGTCGGCCAGGAGACCTGCGGCCCGGGCGGCCTGGCGTACGGCCTGCGCACCATTCTGCCGATGGTTGAGCTGATCGACATGGTTGACCGCTACGCCCATGAGAAGGCGTGGATCGTTAACTACTCCAACCCGGCGGCCATCGTTGCGGAGGGTGTGCGCCGCCTGCGCCCGGATGCCCGGGTACTGAACATTTGCGATATGCCGGTGGCGGCGATGCGTAACATGGGGGCCATTCTGGGTGTGGATCGCCACAAGCTGGAGGTGGACTACTTCGGCCTGAACCACTTCGGCTGGTTTACCCGCGTGCTGGTGGATGGCGAGGATAAATTGCCGGAGCTGCGCCGCCATGTCGCCAGATTTGGTCTGCTGACGGAAGATGCGGCCAAAACCGACCCCCAGCACTCGGATCCGTCGTGGGTGAAAACCTGGCGCAACATCAAGCCGATTATGGATAACTTCCCGGAGTATCTGCCGAACCCGTATCTGCAGTACTACCTGATGCCAAATCAGATCGTAGAGCATCAAAACCCGGACTACACCCGCGCTAACGAAGTGATGAACGGTCGCGAGAAAAAGCTGTTTGCCGCCGCCGAAGAGTATAAGCAGACCGGGATCTTGCCGGATGCGTTCCACGTGGGGGTGCACGGCGAGTTTATCGTCGATGTGGCCCGCTCGCTGGCATTCAACCTGCGTCAGCGCCACCTGGTAATGGTGGAAAACCGGGGCGCGATCGTCAACCTGCCGTACGACGCGATGGTCGAGGTCCCGGCGTATATCACAAGCGTTGGGCCAGAGCCGATCCGCATCGGCAAGGTCCCGCTGTTCCACCAGACCCTGCTGCAACAACAGCTGGCGTCCGAGCAGCTATTGGTAGAAGCCACCATAGAAGGCAGCTACGAGAAAGCCTTGCAGGCGTTCACCCTGAACCGCACCGTGCCGACCATGGAACACGCAAAAGCGATTCTGGATGAGATGATTGAGGCCAACCGGGAATACTGGCCTGCACTGCAAAAAGCCTGGCAGGATGGGGAAGCGGTGAAAAAATAAGGGCTTGGTCGCGAGTTGAACGTGGTCCGCTTGTCGGTGTCAGAAAAAACACCGACAATCCATCAATGGATTCATTAATGGAGGCAACCATGTCCACCTCATATTTTGTCGCAGCCGAGTGGCTGATTGAGCACAGTGAAGACCCTGAAGTCCAGATCCTCGACGCGCGCATGGCGCCGCCGGGTCAGGAGCATCGTGACGTTCCTGCGGAATACCGCGCCGGGCATCTGCCGGGGGCGGTATTTTTTGATATCGAAGCCCTCTCCGACCACACCTCTCCCCTGCCGCACATGATGCCGCGCCCGGAAGCCTTTGCCGTGGCGATGCGCGAGCTGGGCGTTAGCCACGATAAGCATCTGGTGATTTACGATGAAGGCAACCTCTTCTCCGCCCCGCGGGCGTGGTGGATGCTGAAAACCTTTGGCGTGGAGAAGGTGTCGATCCTGGCGGGCGGTCTTGCTGGCTGGCAGCGGGCTGAGCTGCCGCTCCAGCAGGGCGATGTCTCCCTGCCGGACGGCGATTTTGAAGCTACCTTCGATGCCGGGGCGATCAAGCGCGTCACCGACGTGCTGCTGGCAAGCCACGAACAGACGCCGCAGATTGTCGATGCCCGCCCTGCCCCGCGCTTTAACGCCGAGGCCGACGAGCCGCGCCCGGGTCTTAAGCGCGGTCATATTCCGGGCGCACGTAACGTGCCCTGGGGCGATCTGGTGTTTGAGGGTGAACTGAAAACCACCGACGAGCTGCGGGAGATTTTCTCTCGTCAGGGGGTGGATCTGCATCAGCCGATTGTCGCCAGCTGCGGCTCCGGCGTGACCGCCTGCGTGGTCATTCTGGCGCTGGCCACGCTCGGCAAAACCGACGTCACGCTGTACGACGGGGCGTGGAGCGAATGGGGTGCCCGGGACGATCTGCCGGTTGAACCGGCCCCGTAATGGATAACCGTCTGGCGACACTGTTAACGCGCGGGGAGTCTCTGACCCGCGCAGAGTATCGCGTGCTGGCCCATCTCACCGAGCATCCGCTGTTAGTGGGCCACATTCGGGTGCGGGAGCTGGCGCAGGCGACCTTCGTCTCTACCGCCACCATTATGCGCCTGTGCCGCAAGCTGGGGTTCAGCGGCTTTAGCGAGTTCATCTGGCACTGCAAACAGTTGTTGAGCGATACCCCGCACATCGCTGCCGAAACCCGGCAGCCCGATGAACTACCCGCGCTGTTTAATCAGTTTATCGCCAATTATCAGCAGACCTTTCAGTGGGCAACAGCCGAGAAACGCCGCCGGTTTGCCGGGCTGCTGCGCGACAAGGAGAGCTTTTTTCTCTACGGCGCGGGATTCTCCTATCTTTTTGCCGAGTACCTGACCAAGAAGTTACAGGTGCTGGGCAAGACGGCGTTTATCTCCGGCCCTGGCGACAGCCGCAACATTTTCCTCAGCAACGCCTCGCGCTACCAGGTGTTCATCGCGGTCTCGCGCAGCGGGGAAACGGAGCAGGTGCTGGATAAGGCGCGAATTGCGCAGAACGTAGGGATGACGGTGGTGGCCTTTACCCGGGCGTCGGCGAATAGCCTGGCGGGAATAGCGGATCTGCATTTTGCGCTATACGACGAAGCGGTGCATTTCGCCGCCGAAGCCGCAGGGGTGACGTCGTTTGAGTCAAACCTGGTGCTGCTGATGGATTTACTGCTGCTGGAAGCAACGGGGTGAATGCTCACCCCGTAAAGGTTCAGATAATACGGTTGTTTTTGAAATCGCGCAGGAAGCCACCCCAGCGGCGCTCATAGAACGGCGTGATGTGCTCGGTGATAAAGTGGCTGATGCCCTTCTCGCCTTTCACGACCCGGCAGATGTCGATCGGCTCGTCGCCTGGCAGGGTGTCGGTCGCCACGCTGCCCGCGGCCTGAATAATGTCGTCGATCTCACCATCCGCCTCAATACCAATCAGCAACACCGGCTTTTCGTCGGCCTGCTCTTTGATCGAGCAGAGAAACGCGCGCCTGACCGGTTTGATGGTCTGGAACAGGGTGGTCAGGGAGTCGATCATCTGCGCCGGTGGCTCGGCCACTTCCGACAGCAGCAGTGACGCACCGCCCTCAAGCACTTCCTGAGTGCTGAGCGGGTTGCCCTCTTCGCCAATCAGATGGCTGATTTCGCGCGGCGTGAACTCTTTCCCGGTCGGCAGCTTAGCATTCAAAAACAGGGTTTCGCCCAGCGTCATCTCAAACAGGGTGCGTACCGGCATCACCACGAAGGCCTGCTCATCTTCCACCGCTTCCTGTAAGGCTTCCAGCGAGGAGAAGAACGGGATCACCGAGGTGCCGTCGTCCTTTTCCCAGTGCAGCAGATCCAGCGCACTGTCCTCAACAACCTGCTCACCTTCCGCCGCGGTGCCGGGCACCCAGACGGTGGACTCCAGCAGCGTGCGGAAAAATGCCGGACGATGGGCAGGCTCGGTGGCCGCTTTCTCCAGCAGGGTTTCTAATTCGTTTTTGGTTTCTGACATAACAATTCCAGATGTCGAATTTCCCCCTCACCCCGGCCCTCTCCCTCAAGGGAGAGGGAGCAAACCATCCCCTCTCCCCGTGGGAGAGGGTTAGGGTGAGGGCAAAGATCATTACTCTGCGGTCAACAGATTCGCAATCGTACGCACGCCCAGACCGGTTGCGCCC
Source organism: Leclercia sp. (assembly GCF_036780805.1). Lineage (NCBI taxonomy): Bacteria > Pseudomonadati > Pseudomonadota > Gammaproteobacteria > Enterobacterales > Enterobacteriaceae > Leclercia > Leclercia sp. The sequence continues at coordinate 12,608 of NZ_DAIQCE010000015.1, forward strand.
GCAGACCACTGTTCGACCGCCGCTTTACGGTAGGTGGCGGAGCAGTCGATGTGCAGCCAGCCTTCGCGATAGTTCTCAACAAAGTGCGACAGGAAGCCTGCTGCGGTGCTTGCACCCGCCGGGTAGGCCGCGCTGGCGGTGTTGTTCAGTTCAGCAAAGTTCGACGGCAGCTGGCTGCGGTGGAACTCGGCCAGCGGCAGACGCCAGAACGGCTCGTTCTCCGCGGCGGCGCTCGCCAGCAGACGGGCTGCCAGCTTGTCGTCGAAGCTGAACAGCGCGTGGTAATCGTTGCCCAGCGCGGTTTTCGCCGCCCCGGTCAGGGTTGCCATGTCGATGATCAGCTCTGGTTTTTGCGCGGAAGCATCAATCAGGCCATCCGCCAGCACCAGACGGCCTTCGGCGTCGGTGTTCATCACTTCGACGTTCTTGCCGTTGCGGTAGCGAATGATGTCGCCCAGCTTGAAGGCATTACCGCTGACCATGTTGTCGGCGCAGCACAGGTACAGCTTCACGCGTTTGTTCAGACCACGGGTGATGGCAAAGGCCAGCGCGCCGGTAATGGTCGCCGCGCCGCCCATGTCGGACTTCATGGAGTCCATGAACGCGCTCTGCTTCAGGCTGTAACCACCGGTATCAAAGGTGATGCCTTTCCCGACCAGGCAGGCGAATACCGGAGCTGTTTTGTCACCGGTTGGGTTGTAATCCAGCGCCAGCAGCACCGGAGGGCGCTCAGAGCCACGACCGACGGTGTGGATGCCCATATAGTTCTGCTCGCGCAGATCTTCGCCTTTGGTGATGCGATATGACATCTTGTCGCCAGCCACGTTGCTCAGCAAATCCACCGCGCGCTGCGCCAGCTGTTCCGGGCCTAACTCTTCCGCCGGGGCGTTAATGGTATCGCGCACCCAGTCGATGATGGTCAGACGGCTTTCCAGCTCAGTTTGACCGGCTTCGTCGAGGTTGGCCCACTCAATTTTACGGGTGCCTTTCGGGCCTTTGTAACCCGCCCAGAATGCCCAGCTGCGATCGGTGTCCCAGCCTTCGCCGTCGAGAAGCACATGTTTAATGCCCAGACCGTCAATTTTACGCGCCGCGCGCTGGATCAGGCCTAAGTCGTCGCTGCCGTTCAGGTGCAGGGTAATACCGTCATTGTTGATGCTGTAAGTGGCTTTTTCACCCCAGCGCGCATCGGCAGGCTGAGTAGAGAGCGTAATCTTCATCGCTTCGGTCATTTTTATTTATCCTTATTAGCAACAAGCAAACGGGCCGCCTGAAGGCAGCCCGTTACGTTTTTATTCTGCTTCGTCTAACCAGACTAGCAGAATCGCCTCCAGAACTTTTTCATTGGATGCGTTAGGATCGTCGTCAAACTCTTCCAGATCGCAAATCCACTGATGCATATCGGTGAAGCGTACGGTCTTCGGATCGAGATCCGGGTTGGCGTCGTACAGCGCCTCGCCGATTTCACGGCTGTCTGTCCACTTCAGTCCCATATTAATGCTCGCGTGCGTGGTTAAGCGTATAACGCGGAAGTTCGACCACCAGATCTTCATCGGTGACGCGCGCCTGACAGCTCAGACGGCTTTCCGGCTCCAGACCCCATGCCTTATCCAGCATGTCGTCTTCATCTTCTGTGCTCTCCGCAAGAGAGTCAAACCCCTCGCGGACGATGCAGTGGCAGGTCGTGCAGGCACAGGATTTTTCACAGGCGTGTTCCACTTCGATACCGTTACGCAGGGCAACGTTAAGGATGGTTTCGCCGGTCTCAGCTTCCAGAACTGCGCCATCCGGACAGAGGTCCGCATGAGGCAAAATAACAATCTTTGGCATATTAAACCTCGTCCACGGAGTGGCCTTTCAGCGCGCTACGGACAGACTGATCCATACGGCGAGCGGCGAACTCCTGGGTTTGCTTATCAACGTTTTTAATCGCTTGTTCTATGGCGTCAGCGTCATTGCCTTCCGCTACCGCGCTCAGTTGCGCGACGGCGTCGTCAATGGCCTGACGTTCAGCGGCGCTTAACAGCGCGGCATCAGCAGTGAGTGCGCTGTTCAGGCTTTCCAGCACGCGTGCGGCTTCGACTTTCTGTTCGGCCAGCATACGCGCCTTTACATCCTGCTCGGCGTAGCTCATTGAGTCCTGAATCATGGTGGCGATTTCGCCATCGGTCAGACCGTAGGACGGTTTCACCTGGATGGACGATTCAACACCGGTCGATTTTTCCATCGCCGTGACGCTCAGCAGACCGTCAGCATCTACCTGGAAGGTGACGCGGATATGCGCCCCGCCCGCAGGCAGCGCCGGGATCCCGCGCAGCGCGAAACGCGCCAGCGAACGGCAGTCCTGGACCAGCTCGCGCTCGCCCTGCAGCACGTGGATCGACATCGCGGTCTGGCCGTCTTTGAAGGTGGTGAACTCCTGCGCACGCGCCACCGGAATAGTGGTGTTACGCGGGATCACCTTCTCGACCAGGCCACCCATGGTTTCTAAACCGAGGGACAGCGGGATCACGTCCAGCAGCAGCATTTCGCTGTCCGGCTTGTTGCCGACCAGGATATCGGCCTGGATGGCGGCGCCGATGGCGACCACTTTATCCGGATCGATAGAGGTTAATGGCGTGCGGCCAAAGAACTCGCCCACGCGCTCACGCACCAGCGGCACGCGTGTCGAACCACCTACCATCACCACGTCCAGCACCTCTTGTGCCTCGACGCCTGCATCTTTCAACGCGCGGCGGCAGGCCAGCAGCGTGCGCTTCACCAGCGGGGCGATCAGCGCATTGAACTGCTCACGGCTGATGTCGCCTTTCCAGCCTCCTACCTCAACGGTAACGGAGGTGGCATCGCTGAGGGCGATTTTGGCGGCAGTGGCGGCGTCCAGCACCTGACGTTGCAGGCGCGCGTCGCTACGATCGGTAATTCCCGCCTGCTCACAGATGTGATCCGCCAGCAGATGGTCAAAGTCGTCGCCGCCGAGGGCAGAGTCGCCGCCGGTCGCCAGCACTTCAAACACCCCGCGGCTCAGGCGCAGGATAGAAATATCAAAGGTGCCGCCGCCGAGATCGAAGACCGCAATCACCCCTTCCTGACCGGAGTCGAGGCCGTAGGCAATGGCGGCAGCGGTCGGCTCGTTAAGCAGTCGCAGCACGTGCAGGCCCGCCAGACGCGCGGCGTCTTTGGTGCCCTGACGCTGGGCATCATCAAAATAGGCCGGAACGGTGATCACCACGCCATCCAGCTCGCCTTCCAGCGTCGCGGTTGCGCGGGCGGCCAGCGCCTTAAGGATATCGGCAGAGACGCGGATCGGGTTCAGTAAACCCGCGGCGGTGGCGATCATTGGCAGACCGTTTTCACTTGCCTGCAGCTGATACGGCAGATGCGGGTAGCGGCTCTGGATGTCTGCCAGCGAGCGGCCCATCATGCGTTTTACCGAGCTGATGGTATTGGCCGGATCCAGGGCTGCGTTGGTGCGGGCATCATAGCCCACGCTGTGGCCCTGCGGCTGATAGTGGACCACAGACGGCAGAAGGTGTTGACCCTGCGCATCCGCCAGCGTTTCAGCCTGGCCGCTGCGCACGGTCGCCACCAGCGAGTTGGTGGTGCCTAAGTCGATGCCCACCGCCAGACGACGCTGGTGCGGTGCGGCACTTAAGCCCGGCTCACTAATTTGTAATAAGGCCATAATTGCTTCCGAAATTAAAAATCGAGCAGCTTTTCTTCGAGTTGTTCAGCACTGCTTCGCAGTTTATCGAGAAAACGCAGCTTGCGAACGCTGTCCGCCGCCACGTCCCACGTCTCGTTATTCAATTGGTCAACCATCTGCTGATGGCGGGTATCGAACATCCCTTTTACGCGCTGAATAAAGCGCTCAAGACGGGCTTCATCTTTAGCCTGTTCAATCTCATCCAGCTCTTCACGCAGCTCCAGCTGTTCCATCAGGAAGGCGGTGTCGCGGACGGTGTGTTGCTCACTGGAGAGATCAAACCCGTGGCGCGAGAGCAGATATTCTGCCCGGCTCAGCGGATTGCGCAGGGTTTGCCACGCCTGATTGATGGTCGCAGAGTGCTGCACCGCCGCCAGCTGTTCCGCCTGCGTGCCGCTGGCGAACTTATCCGGATGATACTGACGTTGCAGATCCTGGAAACGGGCCGCCAGCGCCTGAGTATCAATTTCATACCCGGCTGGTAACCCAAAGAGGGTGAAGTAATCCATAACAATCTCAGGGTTAGCTGATTAAAACAAACCCCACACACAGCCTGGCTGCGGTGGGGTTAACAGGTGATACGCAATTAGACGTGGAAGCTTTCGCCGCAGCCGCACTCGTCTTTAACGTTCGGGTTAGTAAATTTAAACCCTTCGTTGAGGCCTTCTTTTACAAAGTCCAGCTGAGTGCCGTTCAGGAACTGCAGGCTTTTACCATCGACCACCACCTTCACGCCTTTGTCTTCGAACACGGTATCTTCCGCCGCAGGTTCGTCAACAAATTCCAGTACATACGCCATACCGGAACAGCCGGAGGTGCGTACACCCAGTCGCAGGCCAAAGCCTTTGCCACGGTTTGCCAGGAAGGAGCTTACTCGCGCGGCAGCGCTGTCGCTAAGGGTAATCGACATAACAACCTCAACTAATTATTTTGCGTCACGTTTGCTTTTGTAATCCGCGATTGCGGCTTTAATCGCATCTTCCGCCAGGATAGAGCAGTGAATTTTTACCGGCGGCAGTTCGAGTTCGTCAGCAATATCGGTATTTTTAATCGCCTGCGCTTCGTCCAGGGATTTGCCCTTCACCCACTCGGTGACCAGGGAGCTGGAGGCGATTGCGGAACCGCAACCGTAGGTCTTGAAGCGCGCGTCTTCAATGATACCTTCATTGTTGACTTTGATCTGCAACTTCATCACGTCGCCACAGGCCGGTGCACCCACCATGCCGCTGCCCACGCTGTCGTCGCTGTTGTCGAAGGAACCCACGTTACGTGGATTCTCGTAATGATCGATAACTTTTTCGCTGTATGCCATGTTGAATTCTCCTTACAAACCGATTAGTGATGTGACCATTCAATGCTGTTCAAATCCACGCCTTCTTTGAACATTTCCCACAGTGGAGAAAGTTCACGCAGACGGCCAATGGAGTTGCGAACCAGTTTGATGGTGTAGTCAATCTCTTCATCGGTAGTGAAACGACCTAAAGAGAAACGGATAGAGCTGTGTGCCAGTTCGTCGGTCATGCCCAGCGCACGCAGTACGTAGGACGGCTCCAGGCTTGCGGAAGTACACGCAGAACCGGAAGAGACGGCCAGGTCTTTCAGCGCCATGATCAGCGACTCGCCTTCAACGTAGTTGAAGCTGACGTTGAGGATGTTCGGTGCGCCCTGCTCGAGATCGCCGTTCAGGTAGACCTCTTCCATATCCTTCACGCCTTCCCACAGACGGTTGCGCAGCGTACGCAGGCGCGCCATCTCGGTTTCCATCTCTTCTTTGGCGATACGGTAGGCTTCACCCATACCCACGATCTGGTGAACAGGCAGAGTACCGGAACGCATACCGCGCTCGTGACCGCCGCCGTGCATCTGGGATTCGATACGGATACGTGGCTTACGACGCACGTACAGAGCACCAATGCCTTTCGGACCATAAATTTTGTGGCCGGAGAAGGACATCAGATCCACTTTCAGCTGGCTCAGGTCGATAGGCAGTTTGCCCACGCTCTGGGTCGCATCTACGTGGTAGATGATACCGCGCGCACGGCACAGTTCGCCGATAGTGGCGATATCCTGCACCACGCCGATTTCGTTGTTCACGTGCATGATGGAGACCAGAATGGTGTCATCACGCATGGCCGCTTCGAGCTCTTTCAGGTCGATGATACCGTTGCGCTGTGGCGCGAGGTAGGTCACGTCAAACCCTTCACGCTCGAGCTGACGACAGGTGTCCAGCACGGCTTTGTGTTCGGTTTTGCTGGTGATGATGTGCTTGCCTTTTTTCTGATAGAAATTGGCCGCACCTTTGATCGCCAGGTTATCGGATTCGGTCGCGCCTGAGGTGAAAACAATCTCACGCGGGTCAGCACCAACCAGCTCGGCAATCTGATTACGGGCGATATCGACCGCCTCTTCAGCATGCCAGCCAAAACGGTGGGAACGGGAAGCCGGGTTACCGAAGTTTCCGTCCAGGGTCAGACACTGCATCATTTTCTCGGCAACACGCGGGTCCACCGGCGTGGTTGCGGAGTAATCGAGATAGATAGGTAATTTCATTGCTCTTTAAACTCCGTACATCGCTTCAATGCAAGGAATCAGGCAACCGGCTGGATGTACGACCGAGTACACGGGGCGAGTGAATGCCCCGGCCTGATTCTGAAATTCATTTATAATTTTTTACCCTAACTGTTTTGCGGTGCAGCAAGGCGGCAAGCTTGTGAATCCCCGGGAGCTTACATAAGTAAGCGACTGGGGTGAACAAGCGCGGCCAACGCAGCAGCGCCCCGAAACAGGACGGGTAAATTACGCGCGCAGTTTGACGTCGATAGCGTCTTGCGTGCGGGTGTTACGCTGGGACTCGTGCGAGTGCTGACGACCGGAGACGTCCAGCACTTCCTGGTTGTTAACCAGTTCACCAATGGTGATGTTATTCAGGAAGCCGGTCAGACGGTCGCTCAGATCGCGCCACAGCGCGTGAGTCAGGCATTTATCGCCGCCCTGACAGCCGCCTTTACCCTGGCAACGGGTCGCGTCGACGGATTCGTCAACTGCGCTAATGACTTCGCCAACGGCAATACTGCCCGCGTCTTTACCCAGCAGATATCCACCGCCAGGACCGCGAACGCTGGAAACCAGGCCATTCTTACGCAGGCGGGAGAACAGCTGTTCCAGATAAGAGAGGGAAATTCCCTGACGTTCAGAAATATCAGCCAACGGCACCGGGCCCGATTCGGAGTTGAGCGCAACGTCCAGCATCGCGGTCACGGCATAACGCCCTTTAGATGTCAGTCTCATGTCTTACTTAACCTCAAACTCGCCCCTGCCCGGGGTTTTTATTGTAAAGTGGGGGTATTGCATAGCAGGGCCAAGTCTGACATTCCCGACTAAATTGGTCAACTATTTACTTGACTGTTTTAGTCAGGTATTTAACCTTCTGTGCGCTCATGAGTTTTGCCCGGCGACGCTTCGCTTGCACGGGCCTACGGTCTTGTAGGCCGGGTAAGCGCAGCGCCACCCGGCACCATTCCACTACTCTTTATTCTTCTGCTCAATTGACGCCAGAATACCGCGCAGGATGTTCAGCTCCTGGCTTTCCGGGCGCGCACGGGTAAAGAGGCGGCGCAGTCGGTTCATCACCTGCCCCGGATGACCGGCGCGGATAAAGCCGGTGGCGAGCAGGGTCTGCTCCAGATGACCATAGAAACGCTCAAGGTCATCCACCAGCGGATACGGGGTCTCTTCCGGCGCGGCGTAAGTCTCTTTCTCCTGCGTTGCCAGCCACGCCATCCGCACTTCGTAGGCAATAACCTGCACGGCCATCGCCAGGTTCAGCGAGCTGTACTCCGGGTTAGCGGCAATGGCGACATGATAATGACACTTCTGCAGCTCATCGTTGGTCAGCCCCACGCGCTCACGGCCAAACACCAGCGCCACCGGGGCATGCTGGCCTTCGGAAACGCTTTTCAGCCCGCATTCACGCGGATCGAGCATCGGCCATGGCAGGGTGCGGGAACGCGCGCTGGTGCCCACCACCAGGCTGCAGCCGGCTAAGGCTTCATCCAGGGTATCGACGATCTGCGCATTGCCAATCACGTCACTTGCGCCTGCAGCGAGGGCGATGGCCTGGGAGTCGGGTTTGACCAACGGGTTAACCAGCCAGAGATTGGTTAAACCCATGGTTTTCATAGCACGGGCCACGGAGCCCATATTGCCGGTATGCGATGTTTCGACCAGCACGATTCGGATATTTTGCAGCATAATTTTTCTGAGTCTGGAGAATATTCGGTGATGTTATCATAAACGGAAGACATATTCCGATCCCGCTGGTATACTCTGCGCCGTTTTCGTATCCCCGTTCTTTAACATCCAGTGAGAGTAACCGATGCAACATCCTATGTTGACCATCGCCGTGCGCGCAGCGCGCAAGGCGGGTAATGTAATTGCCAAACACTACGAGACCCCAGATTCCGTAGAAACCAGCCAGAAAGGCAGCAATGACTTTGTGACTAACGTCGATAAAGCCGCAGAAGCGATTATTATCGAAACCATTCGCAAATCTTACCCGCAGCACACCATCATCACCGAAGAAAGCGGTGAGCATGCAGGCGAAGATCAGGATGTTCAGTGGGTTATCGATCCTCTGGATGGCACCACCAACTTCGTTAAACGTCTGCCACACTTCGCTGTTTCTATCGCTGTACGCATTAAAGGCCGTACTGAAGTGGCGGTGGTTTACGATCCAATGCGTAACGAACTCTTCACGGCAACCCGTGGTCAGGGCGCACAGCTGAACGGCTACCGTCTGCGCGGCACCAACGCTCGCGATCTCGACGGCACCATCCTGGCGACCGGCTTCCCGTTCAAAGCTAAACAGCACGCCCCTGCCTACATGAAAATTCTGGGCAAACTGTTCACCGAGTGCGCTGACTTCCGCCGCACCGGCTCCGCTGCGCTGGACCTGGCCTACGTTGCCGCTGGCCGCGTTGATGGTTACTTTGAAATTGGCCTGAAGCCGTGGGACTTCGCTGCTGGCGAGCTGATTGCCCGTGAAGCAGGTGCGCTGGTGTGTGATTTCACTGGTGGCCACAACTACATGCTGTCCGGCAACATCGTTGCAGGTAACCCACGCGTTGTGAAAGCGATGCTGGCGAACATGCGTGACGAACTGAGTGAAGCGCTGAAGCGTTAATTCTGTGGATATTGCCCGGTGGCGCTTCGCTTACCGGGCCTACAAGACCGTAGGCCGGGCAAACGCAGTGCCGCCCGGCATTATTAAAACGGCCGCATCCCTCTCCCCACCGGCACCGCACTGACCCACATCATCACCGCCGCCACCAGCAACACTACTCCACCGGCTAATGCCAGCGTTGTCCATCCGATCTGTCGCCACAGCACCGGCGCTTTATTGCCGCTGAGCCTGACCGCCAGCTGACGAAAACCGTGCACCAGCAGCGCCAGGGACGAGATGGTTAACCCCGTACCCGCCGCCATGGCCAGCGCCGAGGCCACGCCCCAGCTGAACACGCCGATCACCTTACTGAACAGCAGCACCATGATTGCCCCGGAACAAGGTCGCATGCCCATCGACAGGATAATCATCATCCGTGCCCGCCAGTCGTCCGCGCGATGGATCTGCGTCGGATTCGGCAGATGCTGATGACCGCAGCCGCAGTTGGCGTCGTGGACGTGATGCGGGGTAAAGGCTTTGAAGGTGGGTTTACGCAGCAGGGCGCGCAGTTTTTTCAGCGCCCGCCAGCAGAGCATCAGCCCCAGCACGCCCACCAGGGCATAGCTGCCCTTTTCAAGCCAGAAGCTGCTCATGTGCAGATCCCGCGCCGGGAGCCGCAGCAGCGTTAACACCCCCACCACCAGGGCGATCGCCACCCCTCCCTGTAATAAAGAGGAGGCCAGCGTTAAGCCGATACTCGATTTCAGCTTCGAGGGATGGGTGGCAAGCCAGGTGGCGATGACGATCTTGCCATGCCCCGGCCCCAGAGCGTGCAGCACGCCGTATAAGAAGCTAAATACCAGCAGCGACCCGCCCGCCGCCGTCGGATTGTCGGCCACCGCCTTCAGCAGGCCGCTCATCTGCTGGTTGACCTCCCGCTGCCAGAGAATGCTCTGGCGCATCACCTGCGGCCACGCCTGCCAGAGCCAGACGCCCCCCGCCACCACCACGACCAGAAACAGCGCCAGCGGCCAGAGATCCCACCCGCGACGCGTGCGGACTACTGACATTGCAGGGTCACCGTCTGGGCAAACTGTTTGCCGAGATCCATATCCTCCGGGGGCGCATCGTCTTTATCCAGCGAGCTGGCAAAGTTGAGCGTCTCATCGCTGGGCTCCGGAGTATCCACACTGACGGAACAGCTTTTTTGCAGCTCAGCAGGCAGCGACACATCGTCATCCTCGGCGTAGCTCATGTCCACGTAGTAAGAGGGATCGAAGGTGGAGAAGGTATATTTCTGTCCGGCCAGCGGCTGGGGTTCTGCCAGCGGCAGGATAAACGTCAGCATCGCCTGGTGCTCATGGCGGGTCATGCCGTACTGGGTGGGCCGGTTGAGGAATTTTACCTTCTGCCCGTTATGCCAGAACTCGGTGAAGTAGTGCTGGCCGAGCACGTTGGCCATCACCTCCGCTGCCAGCTTTTTCCAGATCTCATCCCCCGGCTTTGCGTTTCCGGCATCGTAAAGCAGATCGGCGGAGGTCAGCTCATCCATCACCCAGCGCATCTTCAGCCCGGTCAGCTGGTTATCTTTCACCATGACCTGTGTTTTCAGGGTGATAAAGCTGTGAGGGTGCGCGGCGGCGGCAAAAGACAAAACCGCCAAAAAAAGCGTTGCTGCGCTGCGTTTCACTGTTTGCATCTCATCCTCACGTCAAAAATTCTGTGATGTTCACCCGCATTCCTGAAGGAAAGCCCGCCATCCTGTGCTACGGGGTACATCCTTTAGCTATTCTTATGAAACACACTCACTGGAACCCGACAGATGATGACGACTCTCGAAATGCCATCTGCACTTTCCAGTTCGCAGCGCCGCTGCCAGGTTCTGTTGATGCTGTATGTGCCGGGCTTTCGCGCCACCCTGCAAAGCATCAGTGAAATCAACGGTGTCGATGATGCCCTCTGCCGGCAGGATATCGACGAGATGCGCATGGAGATCCAGCGCTATCACCAGCTCGACATTGCGACACAGGATGATGGCTGCTACCTGCTGGAAGGTAGCTACCTGAACCAACGCTTATGCCTGCTGCACTGGTTGCGCCGGGCCTTACGCCTCTGCCCCCACTTCGTCGCGCAGCAGTTTACCCCATCTCTGAAAATCGCGCTAAAGCAGCTCGGCATCGCCCGCACTTTATATGACGATACCAACCTGAGGGCGCTGATCAATTTTTGCTCCTGCCGCCTGCAGCGTCAGTTTGAATGCCGTGACACGCAGTTTTTGCAGCTCTATCTGCAGTACTGCCTGCTCCAGCACCAGCTGGGCCTGAGTCCGGAATTTTCTGTCGTTCAGCGTAACTGGACCCAGTCGCGTAATGAATATCTGATGGCGCAGGAGATTGTGCGCCACTGGCAGCGCCGCGTGGCGCAGGTGCCTCATGCCGATGAGCAGCCGTTTCTGGCGCTGCTGTTTATGATGCTCCGCACGCCGGATCCCCTTCGCGATGCGCACCAGGAAGACGACCGTCTGCGCCGCACCATCACCCGCATGATCGCCCGCTTTCATGGGCAAACCGGGATGCAGTTCAGCGACGAGCAGGGACTGACCGATCAGCTCTATATCCATATTGCTCAGGCCCTGGACCGCTCGCTGTTTGGCATTGGCATCGACAACAGCCTGCCCGAGGAGATCCACCGCCTCTATCCCCGCCTGATGCGTACCACCCGGGAGGTGCTGTTCGAGCTGGAAGCGGAGTTTGGCCTGCGCTTCTCCGAGGAGGAGTCGAGCCTGGTGGCGGTGATCTTTGGTGCCTGGCTGATGCAGGAGAGCGATCTGCATGAAAAGCAGGTGGTGTTACTGACCGGGGAGGATAAAGCCTGCGAGGCGCTGATTGAGCAGCAGCTGCGGGAGCTGACCCTGCTGCCGCTGAATATTCGCTATGTGACGCTACAGGCCTTTCAGAAGGAGGGGGCCCCGCGCGAGGCCGCCCTGGTGGTCACGCCCTATACCACCGCCCTGCCGCTGTTCTCGCCGCCGCTCATCCACGCCGTCGAGGCGTTGAATGCGCAGCAGCAGGAACACATTCGCGCCATGCTGGAATCTTAGCGCGCTGCCACCCGCGGACGTAGCAGAACCGCAGGCAGCGCCACCAGCGCCATCACCCAGAACACCCCGTGACCGAGATGCTGGTACAGGAAACCGGCGAAGACGGTCATGATCGCAATACTGCCGCCCATCGCCACCGCCGAGTAGACCGCCTGCAGGCGGATCACATCCCCGCCTTCACGCGCCGAGATATAGCGCATCGCTGCCAAATGGCACACGGTGAAGGTACCGCAGTGCAGGATCTGCGCGACAATCAGCCACGGCAGCTCGGTAGTCCAGCCCATGATCCCCCAGCGGGCGATACCGCAGATGGCCGAGAGCAGGAGCAGATCCCGGGCGGTAAAGCGGCGGAACAGTCGGTTGCTGAGGGCAAAGATGATGACTTCTGCCACCACGCCCAACGACCAGAGATAGCCGACGGCCGAAGCGGAATACCCGGCGCTCTGCCAGTAGAGGGCGCTGAAGCCATAGTAGGCGGCATGCGCCCCCTGCAGCAGGCAGACGCAGGCGAGAAAACGCCAGCTCTGGGCCACCAGCGAGCGCCATGCCGGCCAGCCGGCGCTCTCCTGCTGGCGGCTCTCGCCCTGCGGCATCACCGAGGGGCGCAGCAGCATCCCGAGCAGCATCGACATAATCCCGACGCTCAGCAGCGCCAGAATGGCGCGATAGTCGTACAGGCTCACCAGCTTGCCCACCAGCGCCGAGCCAATCACAAAGGCAATTGAGCCCCACAGACGCACCCGGCCATAATCCATGGTGATCTGCTTCTGCCAGGTGTTGGCCAGCGCATCGGTCAGCGGCACCAGCGGCGAGAAGAAGAGGTTAAAGCCCACCATCACCACCACCAGCCAGGCAAACTGCTGGCTGACCCAGAAGCCAGCCATAAATACCAGGGTGAGCAGGGCCAGCACGCGCACGGCTTTAATTAACAGGGAGGGATCGCTGACGCGCGGCGCAATCAGCAGACTACCGAGAAAACGTGCCACCAGGCCCGAGCCGAGCAGAACGCCAATCATCTCCGGGGTGAGGCCGATTCCCTTGAGCCAGACGCTCCAGAAAGGCAAAAAAATACCGTAGCTAAAAAAGTAGGTGAAGTAGCTGAGCGCCAGCCAGCGTGTGGAATGCAAAACCATGAATCCCTCCCGTTTTGGAGGCGATAGTCTGGCGGTAAAAACAGGCTGGCGCAAGCGGGTATTAACCGCTGATTAACAACTACCGGCGGCACTTTCAACGGCAATTTCAATCGCAAATTGGGTGCTGTTCCCCGGGCGTAAAACCACCAGCCCAGGCTGCCCGGGCATGTTATGGGCGTTGACCGGATGACTCTGCGGCTCGAGGCATAAGAATGATTTACCCGACATTCTGAACAGCATCAGCCACGGAGTTTGCGCGGTAATTGTGATACTCATCACATCACGTTGAATGGTCGCCACGCCGTTCCAGCCGGAATAGCCGACATTCAGCCAGCTATCGCTCCCCTGCTGCCCCGTGCTGAAATCGATATCCGGCGGGATCGCGCTCTGCCACGCCTGGGGTAAATGGTGCTCCCCTTCCGGCCAGAAGCCGCTGGCGGAAAATTGCAGGCGGCTATGGGCATCAAAGTAAAACCACGGGTGAAAGCCCAGGCCGTACAGCATCGGCTGCGGCCCGAGATGGGTGAGCATCAGCTCCGTCCGCAGTACATGCTCGCGCAATTCATAGCGCAGCACCGCCTGATAATCAAAGCCGCAGTCATGCTGGCGGCGCAGCGTCAGAACGCATTCGGTAGCGGTGAGCGACGCTACCTCCCAGCGTGCCTGCCAGCCGTCCCCGTGCAAAAAGAAGCGCTCGTCCACCGGGCTTTGCGGCAGCTGAATATTTCGCCCCTGAAATGCAAAGCCATTGCCTGCCACCCGGTTGGCCAGCGGCACCATCGGAAACAGCGCGCTGTCGCCCTCATCCCACAGCACGGGTTGCCCATGGGTGAGGGAGAAGAGTTCCTGCAACCCGCCGCCCTGCGGGTTGACGCGCATCCGCAGATGCGCGTTTTCTATCAACAGCAGGTCCATCAGTGTACGCGCCCGGCATCCGCCGTCGCGGCCACTTTGCTGTGCTGTTTCTCCAGCTGCTCTTCCAGCGCTTCCAGGGTCACGCCTTTGGTTTCCGGGACTTTACGCAGGATGTAGAGATACCCTGCGGCGCAGATTACCCCGTAGAGCAGGAAACTGCCCGCAGCCCCCAGCCCGGCATTGAGCAGCGGGAAGGTGTAGGTCAGCAGGAAACAGGCGATCCACAGAGCCAGCGTCCCCATCGACATCGCCAGACCGCGCACGCGGTTGGGGAAGATCTCCGACAGCAGCACCCAGGTCACCGGGGCCAGGGTCAGGGCATAGATGGCAATCGCTGCCAGCACCAGCAGCAGAACCGGCCAGCCCATGATGTTCATCGCGTAGGCGCTGGCAATCAGCACGTAGATGAGGGTTAAGCCCGATGCGCCCAACAGCATCAGCTTGCGGCGGCCAATTTTGTCCACCAGCGGCAGCGCCGCCAGGGTAAAGACCAGGTTAATGATGCCGGTCGCCACGATCGACTTCAGGGTGTCGTTGATATCAAACCCGGCCGAGGCGAAGATCTCCTGGGCATAGTTGAAGATGACGTTGATCCCGCACCACTGCTGGAACATCGCCAGCACCATGCCGATGATCACGATCGGTTTGACCTGCGGCTGCAGCAGGGTAGAGAACGCCACTTTCTGGGTGTCTTTTTCCAGGGTGTGGGCGATCTCTTTTAAGGTCTGGCTGGCGTATTCCGGGGTGCCAATACGCTCCAGCATGGCGCGGGCGCGTTCCGGCTTGCCGGCCTTCATCAGCCAGCGCGGGGACTCCGGGACAAAGAACATCAGCACCAGGAACGCCAGGGCCGGCACCAGCTCGGCACCAAACATCCAGCGCCAGCCGGTCTGGCCGTTCCAGGTGTGGACAATGGCCTCCTGCGTCGCGCCGGGGGCGACCGGCTCGGCAATCAGCAGGTTAATCAGCTGCGCCGCCAGTACACCCACCACGATGGTCAGCTGGTTAATGGCCACGAAGCGACCGCGCTTATCCGCCGGGCTGACCTCGGCGATATAGAGCGGGCTGAGGGCGGAGGCCAGGCCAATCCCGACCCCGCCGACGATGCGATAGACCACGAACATGTCAAAGCTGCTCGCCACCGCCGTGCCCCACGCCGAGGCGCTGAACAGCACCGCCGAGAGGATCAGCGGCCACTTACGGCCAAATTTGTCGGCGCACCATCCAGATATTAAAGCCCCGAAGATACAGCCCACCAGGGCGGAACTCATCGCCCAGCCGGACTGCGCCGGGTCGGTAATCGAGAACCAGGCTTCATAGAAGGGTTTGGCCCCGCCAATCACCACCCAGTCGTAGCCAAACAGTAATCCACCGCAGGCGGCGACCAGACAGATTGTCCAGACGTAGCCCATTTTCAGTTGTGTCTGCGCACTGTTATTCATGTTGATTCCTCTTTAAGGGAAACGCAGGGTACAGAGGGTTAACGGGTGGGTCTCCCCACCCGCCGGGTCAGTTAATGGAAAATGTGGGTGGCCTGCGCATGCTGGATCAGATGCGCTTTATCATGGGCCGGGTTCAGTGCCAGCAGGGCTCCGAGCTGGCGTTTACAGGCGGCCATCTCACCCAGCCCCGCATGGCCCAGCGCCTCAATAAACAGGCAGTGCTGCTGATGCTGCTGACCGGCTGGCGTATCCAGGACCACCAGATCCGGCAGTGAGACCGCAAAGAAGTCCGCTTCCGGGACATCGTCGCGATGGGCCTGCACCCAGGCCAGGAACCCCTGGAAGTGGCGCTCCGCCGCCGCGCTGTCGCCCAGCTGCCGCAGGGCCATCCCCTGCCAGAACAGGTAATCCGCCGGCTGATCGTTGTAGTAGCGCCCGGCATCGAGGGTCGAGCCCCCCTGTGCCGCCCGGGCAAAGCAGCGCTGCGCCTCGGCCTGCGCATCGCTGCGGGCGTGACAGTAACCCAGCAGATACCAGATATCGTTATCGGTCTGCCCCGGCAGACGCCCCTCCCCCAGATTGTGCGGATAGCGCAGCGCCGCCTGCAGCAGGGCCATCGACTCGCGGAACTCGCCCCGGGCAATGTGCTGCAACGCGCGGTGCTGCTGGTTGATCAGATACTGCCCGGTCACTTTGCCTTCGCCGCCTTCCCACGGATGGAACTGACGCGCCTCGAGTACCTGCGCCGCCGCGTCGTAGCGCCCGGAACTGTTCCACAGACTCAACAGCTCCGCGGTCAGGTCATCGCGTTTCAGGGCCACGTCCTCCCGCTCGGTGAGCATGGCGAGGCGTTTCGCCACCGGCTGGCCGGTAAGCTTATGCAGATAATCCAGCTCAAACAGGAAGCGCGGGTTGTCGGGCTCCAGCGCCACGGCGCGTTGCAGATGCTGACCGGCCAGCGCCAGGTTGTGCTGTTTGTTCCAGGCATGGATCCCCAGCAGGCGGTGCGCGGGGGCAAAGTTCGGCTCCTGCGCCAGGGTAGTTTGCCAGCACAGCACCGCATCGTCATAACGCCGTTTGCTGTACCAGAAGCAGCCCAGCAGATAGCGGGCGAATGGGTCATCCTGCAGGGTTTGCAGCATCTGCACTTCATCCAGCGCGTTCGGGAAACGCACCCGGTTAGGCTCACTGTGGCGCGCGGCGGCAATGTAGCGGGCGCGGGTGGCGGGATCGTCGCTTAACGCGGCCTGCCAGAGCTGGGGCAAGGTCTCCTGGCTGTCGAGCAGATCCAGCATCTCACGGGCGGCGTCGCGCATGCCCATTGAGGTTAACCAGCCCGCCAGCACGCAGGCATTGGCCCCGCGACGGCCGGTGACCTGTAGCAGCTGGTCACGCGCAGCCTCGTCCCGACCGATGGCCCAGCGCGCGTAATGCAGGGCGTAGCTGAGAGGATGGCTTTGCAGGCAACTCGCAATGTACGCCTGCGCGGCATCTTCGCCCTCAAGCTGAGCCAGGGCCAGCGCTTTAAGCCCCATCGCCAGATTGTTGCTGGCATTGATGCCGAGGCTGATATCGACCTTTTCCAGCGCGTCAGCCGGGTTCCCGCGCTTCATTGCCAGCCGCGCCAGCGACCAGAACGCGGCATCGCGGCAGTTCCCGCTCCACGAGGCTTTGTAGTAGTGATCCCAGGCGGCATCATCGTCCCCCTGACGCTCCAGCGCCGTCGCCAGCAGCTGGCTGGCTTCGCCATCGCGCGGGTTCTTATTCAGCTTGTGTGCGCGCACCAGCGCGGCTTCGGCACAGCGCTGCGCCTGCGCCCAGTCGGCGCGGTTCAGCGCCAGGGTACCCAGCGCCACGTTGTTGCGATAGTCGTAGGCATCCAGCTCCAGCGCACGGCGGTAGTAATCTTCCGCGTAGCGGCTGGCGTGGTTGTACTGCTCCAGATGCTGACCGATGAAATAGAGTTCATCGCTGTTGCTGATGGCTTCCGGCATGGCGGGTGCGGTGGCCGGGTCCGGCAGCGGGGTCTCTTCGGCGATATGCTCCTGATAATGCAGCAGGGTGCGGCCCGAATTGTCTTTTACCTTCAGGGTTAAGCGCTGCGGCCATTCGTCCGCCAGAGCCTGCTGCCAGCTTTCCCCCGGCATCAGGGTCAGCTGCGTCTCCCACACCGGCTTATCGTCTGCGGTCAGCTCGAGGCGCACGGCATTAAGCGGGGCGATGGCGTAGAGGCCGAGGCGAAGCTGCTGCTCACGACGTTCCAGCTTAAGCGCCAGCTGCGTGTTGGCGTTGTGCACCTGCCCCAGCTCGCTGTAGGGCAGGAAGTTCTGCACGAAGATCTTCTCTTCATAAGGGGCAAGCCAGGTGAAATCAGGCTGGTTGTCGGTGAAAACCCCTGTCATCAGCTCGATATAGGGACCGTTGTCATCGGTCAGATTGCGATCCCAGGCGCGGCCAAAATCGTCATGCCCCCAGGACCACTGCTTTTTACCCGGGGAAACGTGATGATCGGCCACGTGCAGCAGCCCGCCCCGCTCGCCGTGATGGTAGGCGCCGACAAAGTCGTAGGCCGATTTTTCCGCCATGTAGGAGGTCGGGACCGGCACGTTTTTGTAGCGCGAGATGTCCACGCCCGCGGAGTAATCGACCTTATAGTAGGTGCCGGTGGCGATTGGGAAGGCTGAGACCGCACGCTTGCCGTGGTCAAACACCGCCGTGACGTCCGGCGGGAAGACGCTCTGATGATCGTCTCCGCCCTTCACCGCCGGGTTGGCCCACCACAGGAAGTGGCGCGGCGTGGCGTTGCCGTTGAAGACTTTGCCGGTGATTTCAATCAACGCCCGGTCCGGGTAGAGGGTAAAGCCGGTCATCACCTGCAGGCCACGCATCGGCTCGGCCTCGCCCAGCCAGACGGTCTGCGCCCCGCTGTCCTGAGCCTGGAGGGTCACGTCGACTGGCATAAAGGTGGTCGGACGATGGTGCTGCGGCCAGTTAAATTCGATCCCGCCGGAAATCCACGGCCCCAGCAGGCCCACCAGCGCTGGTTTCACCACTTCGTTGTAGTAGACGAAATCACGCTCCTGCACTTTGTCATATGCGCGATGAATACGTCCGCCCAGCTCCGGCAGCAGCATGATGCGGATGAAGTCGTTTTCCATCCATACCGCCTGGTAATCGCACATTTCGCGGATCCCGGTCAGGGTATCGGTCACGCCGTAGGGGTAGACCGCACCGGAGGATCCCTGATATACGCGTTTCTCGAGGAACATCGGGTTAGTATCTTCTGCGCCGGTGGTCCACGTCGGTAATGCGACGGTCTCCCGCCAGACCTTCACTGCTCCAGACATATTCACTCTCCAGTAAACAAATAACAGTAAAAAGCGATAAGATGGCAGTGTAGAGAGGAATTCAGCGCACTGATTGCGTAATGCTCACGCAATACTATTAACGGAGTTTAGTGAAATGCAGATAGCCGGTCTCAACAACCAGCGGGTGCGGCAGCATAACCGACGCACCATCATGGCGCTGATCTGGCGCTACAAGCGCCTGAGCAAATCGCAGCTGGCCCAGCACACCGGGCTGTCGATCCCCGCCGTCAGTAAAATTCTGGACGAGCTGGTGGCCGATAAAAAGCTGGGGCATTCCAGTGAAAACCTCAGTACCCGGGGGATGAACAGCGGTCATTATCAGATCCCCGATGAGGGCCCACTGATACTCTGCATGAATGTCAGCCCCACCAGCATAGAGAGCCAGCTGATCGACGGGCGCATGTCGCCGCTGGGTGAGTTTACCTGGACCGACGTCAACGCCCGCACGCCGGAGGCGCTGTTGCAGGCCATCGAAAGCCTGTGGCAGCAGCAGCGTAAACGCTGGCCGGGGCAGCGGATCAATCTGGCCCTCGGGATCCACGGCCAGGTGGATACCGCCACCGGGGTGTCGCAGATCATGCCCCAGGCACCCTGGAAAAAACCGGTCGAGATTAAGTATCTGCTGGAAGAGAAGCTGGGCATCACGGTAATGGTGGATAACGACTGCGTGATGCTGGCGCTGGCGGAAAAATGGCAAAACCCGGCCAACCGGGACGATTTCTGCGTGATTAACGTCGATTACGGCATTGGCTCCTCGTTCGTCATTAACGGGCAGGTCTACCGCGGGACGTTGAACGGCAGCGGGCAGATTGGCCACACTATTTTCGATCGCGACGGGGTAGCCTGCGCCTGTGGGCGCTACGGTTGCCTGGAGACGGTCGCCTCCCTGTCGGCCCTCAAAAAACAGGCCCGGCTGTGGCTGAAATCCCAGCCCGGCTCCCTGAGTCTCGACCCGGATAGCCTCACCAGCCTGCAGCTGCTGGACGCCTGGCGTCAGGGTGACGCCAATATTCAGCGCTGGGCAGACGAGGCCGCCAACGCCATCGGCCTGACGCTCTACAATCTGCTTAACATCCTTAATATCAACCAAATCTGGTTCTACGGCCGCAGCTGCGCCTTTGGCGAGCGCTGGCTGCAGACCATTAATCGCCAGATTGGTTTTACTCCCTTCGATCAGGGGGATGCCGTGCGTAACCGGCAAACGGAAATCGCCTTTGGCGGCTTAACCCGGCAGCAGCAGATTATCGGTATTGGTTATCTGTTTGTGGAGGATGCGCTGGAGGCGGGCTGACGGGGAGATGCCGCTAGTGCGTAAATTGACATCATTCTAATGCCTGAATTATGAAGAAAAGCTGAATGGCGGGTCGGCATTTTGTGTATTAGCTTTAAATTAAATCCCACCCACAACGAGCCTGTCATGAACACATTACGGTATTTCGATTTTGGTCAGTCCCGGGCGCTGATCCTGCTGATCGCCCGTCTCGCCCTCGTCGCCCTGTTTATTATCTTCGGCGTGCCAAAAATGTTCGGTTTCGACGGCACGGTGCAATATATGGCGAAGCTGGGCGCTCCGATGCCGATGCTGGCGGCCATTGTGGCGGTGATCATGGAAGTGCCCGCCGCGTTCCTGATCGTGCTCGGCTTTTTTACCCGTCCGCTGGCGGTGCTGTTCGTCTTCTATACCCTGGGAACGGCGGTGATTGGTCACCACTACTGGGATATGAGTGGCGACGCGGTGATGCCCAATATGATTAACTTCTTCAAGAACATCAGTATTGCTGGTGGTTTTCTGCTGCTGGCGGTCACCGGACCGGGGGCGATCTCCATCGACCGACGTTAGCCATAAAAAAAGGCCGCATGCGCGGCCTTTTTGTTCTGCAAGGCAGAATTATGCGTAAACCGGGAAGCGCGCGCAGATATCCAGTACTTTGGCTTTCACGCGTTCGATAACGGCTTCGTCATTGATGTTGTCCAGCACGTCACACATCCAGCCCGCCAGCTCTTTCACTTCCGCTTCTTTAAAGCCGCGGCGAGTGACAGCCGGAGAACCGATACGGATACCGGAGGTCACGAACGGGCTCTTCGGATCGTTTGGTACGCTGTTTTTGTTCACGGTGATGTTGGCGCGGCCCAGGGCAGCGTCAGCTTCTTTACCGGTCAGGTTTTTATCCACCAGATCCAGCAGGAACAGGTGGTTTTCAGTGCCGCCGGAAACCACTTTGTAGCCACGGTTCAGGAACACTTCCACCATCGCTTTGGCGTTTTTGGCAACCTGCTGCTGGTAAACTTTGAACTCAGGCTCCATTGCTTCTTTCAGCGCTACCGCTTTTGCCGCGATAACGTGCATCAGCGGGCCGCCCTGCGCGCTTGGGAACACGGCAGAGTTCAGTTTTTTATACAGATCTTCGTCGCCACCCTTCGCCAGGATCAGGCCACCACGTGGACCTGCCAGGGTTTTGTGGGTGGTGGTGGTCACCACATGTGCGTGTGGCACCGGGTTCGGGTAGACGCCTGCGGCGATCAGACCGGCAACGTGCGCCATGTCGACGAACAGGTATGCGCCGATGCTGTCGGCGATTTCACGCATTTTTGCCCAGTCAACCACGCCGGAGTAAGCAGAGAAGCCACCGATGATCATCTTCGGTTTGTGCTCTTTGGCCTGCTTCGCCATGTCTTCGTAGTCAATTTTACCGGTCTCATCAATGCCGTAAGGGATGATGTTGTACAGTTTGCCGGAGAAGTTAACCGGGGAGCCGTGAGTCAGGTGACCGCCCTGCGCCAGGTTCATACCCAGCACGGTGTCGCCCGGCTGCAGCAGCGCGGTGTAAACGGCGAAGTTAGCCTGAGAGCCGGAGTGCGGCTGCACGTTAGCGTAGTCTGCGCCAAACAGCTCTTTGGCACGGTCGATCGCCAGCTGCTCAACGATATCAACGTATTCGCAACCGCCGTAGTAGCGCTTGCCCGGGTAACCTTCAGCGTATTTGTTGGTCAGCTGAGAGCCCTGCGCCTGCATTACGCGCGGGCTGGTGTAGTTTTCGGAGGCGATCAGTTCGATGTGCTCTTCCTGACGTACTTTTTCCTGCTCCATAGCCTGCCACAGTTCGGCATCATAATCGGCAATGTTCATTTCACGCTTTAACATCCGCATCTCCTGACTCAGCTAACAAGTAAATTTTTGCCTGAAAAAGGCGGTCCAGTTGGACGACGGGCAACAGTATAACTGATTAGCAGAGTGATAACAGGTCTTGACAAACGATTTTACGCAAACGTTTACCTACCCGCCACGCAAGGGTTTGAGGAATAACGCACTCGACCTGCAAAGCGGATTTCTTTTCAGGTTTGTGATGCAGATAATTCAAGTTGCAAAGAACCATTTACAAAGCAGGGTTATTTTTTATAAGATGCATATAAAATACATCATTAAAGTAACATTTGAAGGAAGCTGCTATGTTAGACGCACAAACCATCGCGACCGTTAAAGCCACTATTCCCCTGCTGGTCGAAACCGGCCCGAAACTCACCGCCCATTTTTACGATCGCATGTTCGCGCACAACCCGGAGCTCAAAGAAATTTTCAACATGAGCAACCAGCGTAACGGCGATCAGCGTGAAGCGTTATTCAACGCCATTGCCGCGTATGCCAGCAACATCGAGAACCTGGCGGCGCTGCTGCCTGCGGTGGAAAAAATCGCCCAGAAACACACCAGCTTCCAGATCAAACCCGAGCAGTACAACATCGTTGGCGGCCATCTGCTGGCCACCCTGGATGAGATGTTCAGCCCGGGTCAGGAAGTGCTGGACGCGTGGGGCAAAGCCTACGGCGTGCTGGCCAATGTGTTTATCAACCGTGAAGCGCAAATCTACAGCGAAAACGCCAGCAAGAACGGCGGCTGGGAAGGCACCCGCGCCTTCCGTATCGTGGAAAAAACCCCGCGCAGCGCGCTGATTACCAGCTTTGAATTTGAGCCGGTCGACGGCCAGCCGGTTGCCGATTACCAGCCGGGTCAGTACCTGGGCGTGTGGCTGAAACCGGAAGGCTTCCCGCATCAGGAGATCCGCCAGTACTCCCTGACCCGCAAGCCAAACGGCAAAGGCTATCGCATTGCGGTGAAACGCGAGGAAGGCGGTCAGGTCTCTACCTGGCTGCATAACAGCGCCCGCGTCGGTGATGTGGTGCATCTGGCCGCACCGGCGGGCGATTTCTTTATGGCGGTGGAGGCCAATACCCCGGTGACGCTGATCTCCGCCGGTGTCGGCCAGACCCCAATGCTGGCGATGCTGGATACCCTGGCAAAATCACAGCATAAAGCCCAGGTGAACTGGTTCCACGCCGCAGAGAATGGCGAAGTGCATGCTTTTTCTGATGAAGTGAAAACCCTCGCAGCCGGCCTGCCGCACTTTACCGCCCATACCTGGTACCGCCTGCCGTCGGATGACGACCGTGCGGCAGCCCGCTTCGACAGCGAAGGGCTGATGGCATTAAGCCAGCATAAAGCGCAGTTCCATGCGCCGGAGATGCAGTTCTACGTCTGTGGCCCGGTAGCCTTTATGCAGTATGCCGCGGCGCAGCTCCTTGAGCTGGGCGTGAATAAAGACAACATTCACTACGAATGCTTCGGCCCGCATAAGGTGCTGTAATGCAAAAAGCCCCTCGTTCGAGGGGCTTTTTTTTCGCCGGGTGGCGGCTGCGCCTTACCCGGCCTACAAAACCGTTAGCAATGTTAAATCGCCTCGTCGTCTTCTTCGCCGGTACGGATACGGATCACGCGCGACACGTCAAAGACGAAGATTTTACCGTCACCGATTTTACCGGTCTGCGCGGTGCGGATAATGGTATCCACGCAGGTCTCCACGATGTCGTCCGACACCACGATTTCAATTTTTACCTTCGGCAGGAAATCGACCATGTATTCCGCGCCACGGTACAGTTCAGTGTGGCCCTTCTGACGACCAAAGCCTTTCACCTCTGTCACCGTCATGCCGGTGATGCCGACTTCCGCCAGCGCTTCACGTACATCATCCAGTTTGAAAGGTTTAATAATCGCATCAATCTTTTTCATGGTGGTCCTTAAACTTATGCCTGTCAGCTGCCTCGTAATCGGTTGCTCACAGTATCATATTCAGGCGGAATTTAGCGCATCACTCTTTAAAATCGTTTGCTTCCAGCTCGTGGCGCGACAGCAGCTTATAAAACTCGGTGCGGTTACGCCCGGCCATCCGCGCGGCGTGGGTGACGTTGCCTTTGGTGATCTGCAGTAACTTACGCAGGTAGTTAAGCTCAAACTGGTTGCGGGCCTCGACGAAGGTCGGCAGGGCAGTGTTCTCTCCCTCCAGCGCCTGATCTACCAGCGCATCGCTGATCACCGGCGAGGAGGTAAGCGCCACGCACTGCTCAATCACGTTCACCAGCTGGCGCACGTTGCCGGGCCAGCTGGCGGTCATCAGCCGCTTCATGGCGTCGGTGGAAAACGCACGCACAAAGGGCTTATGCCGCTCGGCGGACTGGCGCAACAGCTGGGTCGCCAGCAGCGGAATATCTTCCGCTCGCTCCGCCAGCGCCGGGATCTTCAGGTTAACGACGTTGAGACGATAGAAGAGGTCTTCACGGAACTCGTTGCGCGCCATCGCCTTAGGCAGATCCCGGTGGGTGGCGGAGATAATACGCACGTTGATGTCGATATCGCGGTTGCTGCCGAGCGGCCTGACCTTGCGCTCCTGCAGCACGCGCAGGAGTTTGACCTGCAGCGGCGCGGGCATATCGCCAATTTCATCGAGGAATAACGTGCCGCCCTCCGCGGCCTGGAACAGCCCTTCCCGGCTGCTGACCGCGCCGGTAAAGGCTCCGCGCGCATGACCAAACAGCTCCGACTCCAGCAGCTGCTCGGGCAGCGCACCGCAGTTGATGGCAATAAAGGCATTTTTGCCGCGCGGGCTGGCGTTGTGAATGGCCTGGGCGAGGATCTCCTTCCCGGTGCCGCTCTGGCCGTTAATCAGCACGCTGACATCGGACTGGGCCACCATCCGCGCCTGCTCCAGCAGCCGCAGCATGATCGGGCTGCGGGTGACAATCGTCTCCCGCCACGTCTCGTCGCCGGACGGTGCGGCGTGCTCCAGCGCATCGTCTATCGCTTTGTAGAGCGCGTCTTTGTCCACCGGCTTGGTGAGGAAACTGAAGACCCCCTGCTGGGTGGCGGCCACCGCATCCGGGATCGAGCCGTGAGCGGTGAGGATAATCACCGGCATGCCGGGCTGCAGCTTCTGGATCTCGGTGAACAGCTGCATGCCGTCCATTTCATCCATTCGCAGGTCGCTGATGACCAGATCGATCTTCTCGCGCCCCAGCACCTTCAGCCCTTCCTGACCGCTTTCGGCGGTCACCACGCTGTAGCCCTCGCTCACCAGACGCATGCCCAGCAGCTTCAGCAGGCCGGGGTCGTCATCCACCAGCAAAAGATGCGCAGGTTTTCGGCTTGTCATGGCTTTACGTCCTCTTGTTTCGGTGTATCGCTGTCCGGTGCCGCCGCATCGCCGTCGGCGGACGGGGTCGCACTCTTCGGCGCATCCGGCAGGTAGTTACTGACCGGCTTACGGGTGGAGAGCTGGCGTTCAATATCGGTCAGGTTCTCCAGCTTCCGGGTGGTGGTGTCCAGCTGCGTGCGTAAATATTGCTGCTGCTGGCGCAGGGTATCCAGCTCACCGTCGGTCGTCTGCTGTAACTTACCGTAGCGGGAACGCTCTTCCGCCAGTTGCAATTGCAGCACCTGCCCGTGTCGCCAGAGCTGATACAGCGGGCGCACCTGGGCGGGGATCTGCGGGCTCAGCGCATCCAGCCGGGTGGTTAACACGCGCCGCTCCACCGGGTTAATTTTGGCATTGGCCAGCAGCAGCCCGCGTTTAAAGCTCTCCTGCCAGGTATCGTCAGTCAAGCCCCGGGCCTCTGCGCGCGCGGCGGCGGGTGAGAGCCGATCCGCACAATCCATGCCGCGCAGCCAGTAAAGCGGGTTGCTGTCGGTCTCCTGACCGTGCAGCTGCCAGATATTATTGCAGTCGGTAGAGAGGAAGTCCGCCAGCTGATGTTCAGGCAATTTTTCATCCTGCTTGTCGCTAATCGTTGGCGCTGGCGCGTGAGTGACGCAGCCGGCCAGCAGCAGGCAGGGAAGGCTCAGGCGGATAAAGTGGCCGGAAAATACCGCGTTAATGGCGCGGGAAAAGACGTGTGACATACTCACCAGACTTAGATTCATTTCAGTGATTTTTCCGACTCAAGCGGCAGTTCGATGCGAAAACAGACATCGGTACGGTCGTCAGTGACAAGATTAAGCTCTCCCTGCATACGACGAATGCAGTCGCGGGCGATGCTCAGCCCCAGACCGCTTCCCTTAACCGCCCCTTTGCGTTGATGGCTCCCCTGGAAAAAGGGTTCGAAGATCATCGTTTTTTCATCGTCGGGGATCGGGTTTCCGGTGTTGGCAACATCGATACAGACTCGCGAGCCGCGCGTAAAACTGCGAATATAAATGGTACCGGATTCAATACCATAGTGCACCGCGTTGGAATAAAGATTATCCAGCACGCTCATCAGCAGCATGGGTTCGGCTAAACAGGCGGGTGTCGAGAGTGCCAGTTCAGTATGCATCATTTTAGCCCGTGCAGGCAGGCTGTGGGCGGAGAGCACCATATCCACCAGCGGGGCCAGCTCTACGCGCTCCAGCTCAGGTATACCGTCGGCCAGTTTGCGGTTGTAGTCGAGCAGCTGCTCAATCAGCTTTTGCAGATTGCGGCTGCTGGCATCGAGGATCTCGACAATCTCGCCCTGCTCCGGCGTCAGCGGCCCGGCAACTTCATCGGCCAGCAGCTCCGTACCCTCGCGCATGCTGGCCAGGGGGGTTTTCAGTTCGTGGGAGATATGGCGTAAAAACTGGTGGCGCTGGGATTCGAGCCACGCCAGCCGCTCTGAGAGCCAGATGATGCGTTGCCCGACCGAGCGCAACTCGCGCGGGCCGGTAAAGATGACGGTATTACCCAGGGAGCGCCCCTCCCCCAGCCGGTTGATCATCCGCTCGATGCCCTTCACCGGGCCGATAATCATGCGGGTGAAGAGCAGAACCAAGACCAGGCTGACCAGAAACAGCACCAGCGCCTGCCAGCCAAAGAACTGGCCGCGCTCGGCAATCTCCTGCTGGAGCTGCTGCCCGCGGGAGAAGATCACCGCCCGGGTCGCCTGCACCATCTCGGTATTGGCGTTGGCAAAGGCCTCCAGCCGCATGGCAGACATCGCATCGGGGCCGCTGTTAAGGCACTGGAGCTGCGCCAGCGCATTGATATCCTGGCGTAAGGCCTGATAGAGCTTGTCGTCCGGCAGCACGCTGGCATGGGCATCGAGCATTTCGCTGTAGCGCTTGCGCTGATTCTGATACACCCGCGCCAGCGTCCTGTCGTCGAGCACGCAGTACTGACGGTAGCTGCGCTCCATCTCCAGCGCGGCGTTGGTCATTGCCTCGCTGCGCCGGGCATCAATCAGGGTGGTACGGTTGGTGAGCGCCGCCTGGGCGCTAAGGGCATTCAGGCTCTGCCATGCCTGCCATGCCAGGACCAGCAGAGGCAGCAGGATCAGCAGGAATGCCATCATGACTAACTGTCGCAAGGAGCGAGGGAAAACAGGCCAGCGTTTCAACGCATTACTCTCTGTGACGAGGGGGTAAGAGGATGCTAGCTGGACAACCCTTCAGATACAACAAAGCCGGGTTAAAAACCCGGCTTTGTTATGGAATGAGGCGGTGCCTAACTCGACGTTTCGCCCTGGGTCTGATAAAGCAACGCTATGATCAGTAGTTGGACGGCAGGCACCTTTTTGTGCGTCATTCGAAGTTTATGTAGCGCGTCCCGAAGGGGCTGACATAAGAGGGTGAATGAGCCACTGGTTATTATTATGCAACAGATGTGCCAGAATGCAAATAAAAATATTAAATTGTTAATTTATATATACTTTTATAGCGATGGACGGTAATTGCGGATGAGATGATTTTCAGGCTATCTGTCGCTTATTAGCAACACCCTTACAGGCTTATTGTGAGCTCTATAAGAATCAATAAGTTAAATGTCGCCAAATGGCGACATCACTATGTGAGGATTGTCGCACATTTGCGACACCGAGGAGAATTGCCGGGCGGCACTGCGTTTGCCCGGCCTACAAAACTCATCCGTCCTTTGTAGGCCCGGTAAGCGAAGCGCCACCGGGCACAACAACGATCGCTTAACCCAACTGCTTACGCGCGTTGCGGAAGATACGCATCCACGGGCTATCCTCGCCCCAGTTCTCCGGGTGCCAGGAGTTGCTGACGGTGCGGAACACGCGCTCAGGGTGCGGCATCATCACCGTAACGCGACCGCTTTCGCTGGTCACCGCGGTGATGCCGTTGGCTGAGCCGTTCGGGTTCGCCGGGTAGGTCTGCGTGACTTTACCGAAGTTATCGACAAAGCGCAGCGCCACCAGGCCTTTGCTCTCCAGTTCCGCCAGGTGCGCGGCGTTACGCACTTCAACCTGCCCTTCACCGTGAGACACGGCGATTGGCATCTGCGATCCCACCATCCCCTGCAGCAGCAGAGACGGGCTCTGGGTCACTTCTACCAGGCTGAAACGCGCTTCGAAGCGGTCGGACTGGTTACGCACAAAGCGCGGCCAGGCTTCACTGCCCGGGATCAGCTCGCGCAGGTTCGACATCATCTGGCAACCGTTACAGACGCCCAGGGCCAGGGTCTGCGGACGGTGGAAGAAGGTCTCGAACTCGTCGCGGACGCGGTCGTTGAAGAGAATGGATTTCGCCCAGCCCTCGCCTGCCCCCAGCACGTCGCCGTAGGAGAAGCCGCCGCACGCCACCAGCGCCTGGAAATCGGCCAGACCGGTACGGCCTGCCAGCAGGTCGCTCATGTGGACGTCGATGGCATCGAAGCCCGCACGGTGGAAGGCAGCTGCCATCTCAACGTGGGAGTTCACCCCCTGCTCGCGCAGAACGGCCACTTTCGGACGGGCACTCTTCGCGATATACGGCGCGGCGATGTCTTCGTTGATGTCAAACGACAGCTTGACGTTCAGACCCGGATCGTTGTCGTTGGCTTTCGCCTCGTGCTCCTGATCGGCGCACGCCGGGTTGTCGCGCAGACGCTGCATCTGCCAGGTGGTTTCTGCCCACCACATGCGCAGCGTGGAGCGGCTTTCGGCAAAGACGGCCTGACCGTTGGCGTCGATAACAAAGCGATCCCCGGTCACCGCTTTACCCAGGTAATGCACGCAGTCGCCCAGACCGTGCTGGGACAGCAGCGCTTCCACCGCCTCGCGATCGGCGGCACGTACCTGAATCACCGCACCCAGCTCTTCGTTGAACAGCGCCGCCAGACGATCGTCGCCCAGGCTGGCAATGTTAGCTTCCACGCCGCAGTGGCCGGTGAAGGCCATCTCGGCCAGGGTCACCAGCAGGCCGCCGTCGGAACGGTCGTGGTAGGCCAGCAGTTTGCGTTGGGCCACCAGCGCCTGAATGGCATCGT
The DNA here is from genome assembly GCF_036780805.1 of Leclercia sp. NCBI lineage: Bacteria > Pseudomonadati > Pseudomonadota > Gammaproteobacteria > Enterobacterales > Enterobacteriaceae > Leclercia > Leclercia sp. Next base: position 41,972 of record NZ_DAIQCE010000015.1, read on the forward strand.
AGAAGCCCTTCAGCTGCGCCACGTCGCGCACGTCTGCCGCTTTATCGCCCAGCTGGCGGTAAACCTGTGCCAGGGCGGTGGCACCCAGCGCGTTATGACCTTTACCGAGGTCAATCAGCAGCAGGGCGTTGTCTTCGGTCGAGAGCTGCGGGGTGATGGTATGGCGCACGTCTTCCACGCGGGCAAACGCGGTAATGACCAGCGACAGCGGCGAAGTCATCTCGCGCTGCTCGCTGCCCTCCTGCCAGCGGGTTTTCATCGACATCGAGTCTTTGCCCACCGGAATGGTCAGGCCCAGCGCCGGGCAGAGCTCTTCACCTACCGCTTTAACGGCTTCGTACAGGCCCGCATCTTCGCCCGGGTGACCGGCTGCGGCCATCCAGTTGGCGGAGAGCTTGATGCGTTTGATGTCGCCAATCTGGGTGGCGGCGATGTTGGTCAGTGCTTCACCTACCGCCAGACGGGCAGAGGCGGCGAAGTCCAGCAGGGCAACCGGGGAGCGTTCGCCCAGCGCCATGGCTTCACCGTAGTAGCTGTCGAGGCTGGCGGTGGTTACCGCGCAGTTTGCCACCGGCACCTGCCACGGGCCCACCATCTGATCGCGGGCAACCATGCCGGTCACGGTGCGGTCACCGATGGTCACGAGGAAGGTTTTCTCCGCCACGGCCGGGAGATGCAGCACACGATTCACCGCCTCGGCAACGGTCACGCCCTGCAGGTCAAGGGCTTTACCGCTGGCTTTACGGGTCTGGACGTCGCGGGTCATCTTCGGCGTTTTGCCCAGCAGCACGTCCAGCGGCAGGTCAATCGGCTGGTTGTCGAAATGGGTATCGCTCAGGGAGAGGTGCATCTCTTCGGTGGCTTCACCGATTACCGCGTACGGCGCGCGCTCGCGGCGGCACAGCTCATCAAACAGCGGCAGCTGATCCGGGGCAACGGCCAGCACGTAGCGCTCCTGGGATTCGTTACACCAGATCTCCAGCGGGCTCATGCCTGGCTCATCGCTCAGGATGTCGCGCAGGTTGAAGCGTCCGCCGCGGTTGCCGTCGCTTACCAGTTCCGGCATGGCGTTAGAAAGGCCGCCCGCGCCGACGTCATGAATAAACAGGATCGGGTTAGCGTCGCCCAGCTGCCAGCAGCGGTCGATCACCTCCTGACAGCGGCGCTCCATTTCCGGGTTGTCGCGCTGAACGGAAGCAAAATCGAGATCCGCATCAGACTGACCGGAGGCCATAGAAGAGGCCGCCCCGCCGCCCAGGCCGATGTTCATCGCCGGGCCGCCGAGGACGATCAGCTTCGCACCGACGACGATCTCGCCTTTTTGCACGTGATCGGCGCGAATGTTGCCGATCCCGCCCGCCAGCATGATCGGTTTGTGGTAGCCGCGCAGCTCTTCGCCGTTGTGGCTCTCCACTTTCTCTTCGTAGGTACGGAAGTAGCCGTTCAGGGCTGGACGGCCAAATTCGTTGTTAAAGGCCGCGCCGCCCAGCGGGCCGTCGGTCATGATGTCCAGCGCGGTCACAATGCGCTCTGGCTTACCGAAATCCTCTTCCCACGGCTGCTCGAAGCCCGGGATACGCAGGTTGGAAACGGAGAAGCCCACCAGACCCGCTTTTGGCTTAGCCCCACGACCGGTTGCACCTTCGTCACGGATTTCACCGCCGGAGCCGGTTGCCGCACCCGGCCACGGGGAGATGGCCGTCGGGTGGTTGTGGGTTTCGACCTTCATCAGGATATGCGCAGGCTCCTGGTGGAAGTCATAGCGCCCTGCTTCGCGATCGGCGAAGAAGCGGCCCACCTCGGAACCCTCCATGACCGCGGCGTTGTCTTTATAGGCAGACAGCACGTGGTCAGGGGTTTTTTCCATGGTGTTTTTGATCATTTTGAACAGCGACTTCGGCTGCTGCTCGCCATCGATAACCCAGTCGGCGTTGAAGATCTTGTGACGGCAGTGCTCAGAGTTGGCCTGCGCGAACATATAAAGTTCGATATCGTTCGGGTTGCGGTTCAGCTTAACGAACGCATCCTGCAGGTAGTCGATTTCATCTTCTGCCAGTGCCAGACCGAGACGCAGGTTGGCGTCAATCAGCGCCTGACGGCCCTCACCCAGCAGATCCACGCTCTGTACTGGCGCAGGCTGGTGGTGGGAGAAGAGTTTCTGCGCGTCGTCCAGAGAGGCAAACACGCTCTCCATCATGCGGTCGTGCAGTTCGGTTGCCACAGCGGCCCATTGGGCATCGGTCAGGGTTGAGGCTTCAACGTAATACGCCACGCCGCGCTCCAGACGGTCAATCTGGCTCAGACCACAGTTGCGGGCGATGTCGGTTGCTTTAGAAGACCAGGGGGAGATGGTGCCCGGACGAGGCGTAACCAACAGAAGTTTACCGTTCGGGGTATGGCTGCTCAGGCTTGGGCCGTACTTCAGCAGGCGCTCAAGCCGGACTAAATCCTCTGCCGTCAGGGGAGCATTCAGGTCAGCAAAATGGACATACTCAGCGTAAATATTGCTTACCGGAAGGTCGGCCGCCTGAAAACGTGCCAGCAGTTTGTTGATACGGAAGGCAGACAGTGCAGGCGAACCACGCAGAATTTCCATCATAAGTCTCTCGTCTTCGAAGCGCCGGAGGCGCTTACAGTGTGCGCAAGGGGGGAAAACGGGCGCTATTATAGTGGATCCAGCGCGCCGACGAAACCGTTTGCGTCGTAATAAAATCGCTGCCGTCATTTAACCATTGGTGTTGCCTTTCCCGCTAATAAGTTGCCAAGTGGCGTAACTTTACGCAAAATGCCGCGAAATCTTTGGTAATACTTGTTTTTACTGTGGCGACGATAAACCAGAATAATAGACAGCTCATAGAATCAACTTATTGAAAAAATTAAAGATTAATTATCTGTTCATCGGCATAGTGACTCTGCTGCTGGCAGCGGCCCTGTGGCCTTCAATCCCCTGGTTCGGCAAAGCCGAAAACCGTATCGCCGCTATTCAGGCGCGGGGGGAGCTGCGCGTCAGTACAATCTCTTCGCCGCTGACCTATAGCGCGATCAACAACAAAGTGATTGGCCTGGATTACGAACTGGCGCAGCACTTTGCTGACTACCTGGGCGTGAAGCTCAAAATTACCGTACGCCAGAACATCAGCCAGCTGTTTGACGATCTGGATAATGACGATGCCGATCTGCTGGCCGCCGGTCTGGTCTATAACAGCGAGCGCAGCAAGAACTATCAGCCTGGCCCCACCTACTACTCCGTTTCGCAGCAGCTGGTCTATCGCGTTGGGAGCCTGCGTCCGCGCACGCTTGCCAGCCTCACCGCAGAGCAGCTCACCGTCGCCACGGGGCATGTGGTGATTGACGACCTGCGGGCGCTGAAAGAGAAGAAGTACCCCAACCTCAGCTGGACGGTGGACGAGAAGCAGGGCACCACGGCGCTGCTTGAGCAGGTCACCGACGGCAAGCTGCCCTACACCATCGCGGACTCGGTGGCCATCAGCCTGTTCCAGCGTGTCCACCCGGAGCTGGCGGTGGCGCTGGACGTCACTGACGAGCAGCCCGTCACCTGGTTCAGCCCGCTCGATGCCGACCAGACGCTCTCCGCCGCAATGCTCGATTTCTTCAACGGGATGAATGAGGACGGCACCCTGGCGCGTCTGGAGGAGAAATACCTCGGCCACGGGGATGACTTCGACTATGTCGATACCCGCAGCTTCCTCCGCGCCGTGGATAACGTCCTGCCGGATCTGCAGCCGCTGTTTGAGAAGTACGCCCAGGAGATTGACTGGCGCCTGCTGGCCGCTATCTCGTATCAGGAGTCGCACTGGGATGCGCAGGCCACCTCACCCACCGGCGTGCGCGGCCTGATGATGCTGACCAAAAACACCGCCCAGAGCCTCGGCCTGACCGACCGCACCGACGCTGAACAGAGCATCAGCGGCGGGGCTCGTTATCTGCAGGATATGATGGCTAAGGTGCCGGAGACGGTGCCGGAAGAGGAGCGGATCTGGTTTGCGCTGGCGGCCTACAACATGGGGTATGCCCATATGATTGATGCCCGCGCCCTGACGGCCAAAACCAAAGGCAACCCCGACAGCTGGTCTGACGTAAAACAGCGCCTGCCACTGCTGAGCCAGAAGCCGTATTACGACAAGTTAACCTATGGCTACGCGCGGGGTCACGAGGCGTACGCCTACGTGGAGAATATCCGCAAATACCAGATAAGCCTGGTGGGATATCTGATGGAGAAAGAGCGAGAGGCGCAGGCGGCACAGCAGCTGGCGCAAAGTTATCCGGTGGTGTCGCCGGATGAGCTTACTCGCCCGATAACTTCGATTCTGCCTTTTGTCTCTTTTTCTGCTGACGCCGCATTCGAAAGAACGCACTTAGCATCTCCGAACACGCTGGTGCCAGCACCCCGCCCAACACATTGACCTGATGGTTCATGCCGGGATGTCTGAGCACGTCCAGCAGCGAACCTGCCGCCCCGGTTTTTTCATCCTTTGCGCCAAACACCACCGTGCCGATGCGGCTGTGGATCATGGCGCCGGAGCACATGACGCAGGGTTCGAGGGTGACATAGAGAGTGGTGTCCAGCAGGCGGTAGTTTTGCAGCACCAGCCCGCCCTGGCGCAGAGCCATGATTTCGGCATGGGCGGTGGGATCGTGGCGCCCGATTGGGCGGTTCCAGCCTTCGCCAATTACCTGGTTATTGTGGACCAGTACGGCACCCACAGGGACTTCACCCTCATCCCAGGCGCGTTTGGCAAGCTGAAGCGCATGGCGCATCCAGTATTCATGATTAAATTCAGGGTCGGACAACGCAGCATACTCCAGTCTGAAAAGCGGGCGCATTATACACACCCGTTATAGATAAGACTATTCGAGTTGCTGCAGTTCGCCCATCGGCGTGACGCGCCAGCGGTGCTGGCAGAAGTAGAGGAGAGGGTTATCCTGCTTGCTGTCGCTGTAGCCGCTATAGAGCCGCAGCGGGGTGCCGATTTTCTTCTCCAGCTGCACCACCTTCTCGTGGCCGAGGCAGCGCATCGTCAGCACCCAGCCGCCGTAAGCGCGTCCCATCTGGGTGGCAATCAGGTTGACGCGCGGCAGCCAGGGGGTATCGAAATAGACCTGCTCGACCAGCGACTGCGGTGAGCCGGTGATCAGCCAGATATCGGCATCGTTGGCGTTCAGATAGTTGGTGAGCCGCTCCTGCACCACCGGGAAGGCGGTGACATGCCCGCGAAACCAGCTGACAAACTCTTTCTCCAGCTGTTTGAGGCGCGCTTCGCTGTGGCCAAAGGTGCAGCCCCACAGCAGCAGGCTCATCGGCCAGCGGGCGGCGCGGCCTTTAATCAGCAACGCGCCGCCGATGATGGGGAGCAGAGGTAACACGAGCAGGGCATTCAGGGGCTGTCGGCGCAGCAAATAGCGCATAAAGGTGCCGAACATATCCTGCTGATGCAGCGTTCCGTCCAGATCAAAAAAGACTACGCGACGCTCGTGATTGACCAAACCTTACTCCTCTGGATCGTTGAACCCTAACAGCCAGGTAAACAGGAACCCGGCGATCACCGCTACCAGATAGCCTAACAGATAGAGCATGACTTTTCCGGTCACGATGGTTAATGCCAGGGGTAATCCGGAAATACCAAAGGTGATAACGGTCGCTACTTTCCAGTAACTGATCAGCGCCCCGCCGACCGCGCCGCCAAGACAGGCCCCGATAAACGGCTTGCCCAGCGGCAGGGTGACGCCGAAGATCAGCGGTTCACCGATCCCCAGCAGCCCGACCGGCAGCGCCCCTTTGATCACCTTTTTCAGGCGTTCATTTCGGGTTTTCATCAGCACCGCAATCGCCGCGCCGATCTGCCCGACACCGGCCATCGCCAGTATCGGCAGCAGGGCGTTGTAACCATGCGCCTGCACCAGCTCAACGTGGATCGGCACCAGGCCCTGATGTAAGCCGGTCAATACCAGCGGCAGGAAGGTACCCGAAAGTACCCCGCCCACCAGGAATCCCCCGCGATCGATAGCCCAGGACGCGCCGTGGGCGATGGATTCAGAGATCACGCCACCCAGCGGCTGCAGGGCGATAATCGCCACGCTGCCGGTGATTAAGGTGGTCAGCAGCGGATTGAAGATCAGCTCCAGCGAGCCCGGCAGGATATTGCGCAGCCGCTTCTCAATCCAGCACATCAACACCACCACCAGCAGCACGGCGATCACCCCGCCCCGCCCCGGCTGCAGCGCCTCACCAAACAGAGTGATTTGCGCCAGCTGTGGGCTGGAGAGGATCCCCGCCATCACCCCGCCCATTGCCAGCGAGCCGCCGAACACTTTGGCGGTGTTCACCCCCACCAGAATGTTCATGATGGCAAAGACCGCGCTGCCGAAAATACCGAGGATCCCCAGCAGGTTCGGATAGTGGGTTGCGAAGTCGCCAACAATGTCCGGGCGTTTCAGAATATTGATGATCCCGGTGATCAGCCCCGAGGCAATAAAGGCCGGGATCAGCGGTATAAAGACGTTGGCCAGCTGGCGCAGCGCGTCGCTCATCGGGGCTTTGTATTTGGCCTTCACCTGCGCTTTGGTGCGCTCGGCGTCATCCATCACCGCCCCGCCCATCAGCGAACGCATGGCGTCCACCACCTGTGCGGCCTTGCCGGGGCCGACGATCAGCTGATGCTGCTCCCCCTGTTTCACGTAGCCGCTGACCCCAGGCAGTTTTTTCAGCCGCGCCAGATCGAGCTTGTCATCATCCTGGACTTCCACCCGCACCCGCGTCATGCAGTTTTCCAGACGGCGAATATTGTTCTCCCCGCCAATACCCGCGAGGATATCGCTGGCGAGGGCTGCTGTTTTTTCCATGTACGCCTCTTTAGTTTTCTAATGCCGCACGTAAGAATCCCTGATGCGCGTCGAGTCTGCCGCGCGCCGCCGCAGCATCCAGTCCGCTTAAGATCATCAGAATGGCCGGTTTGACGTCATACCCGGTCTGCTTCAGCACCTCTTCCGCCTCTTCGCGGGAGGTGCCGGTGGCTTCCACCACCATGCGGCAGGCCCGGTCGATGAGCTTCACGTTGGTGGCTTTCATGTCCACCATCAGGTTTTGATAGACCTTGCCAAACTTCACCATCGCGCCGGTGGAGATCATGTTCAGCACCAGCTTTTGCGCGGTGCCGGATTTCAGGCGGGTGGAGCCGGTCAAGGCCTCCGGGCCGACAACCGGCGAGATAGCGATCGCAGCGACCTGGGCAATAGGTGAGCCCGGGTTACAGGAGATCGCCACGGTGGTACAGCCGGTCTGGTTCGCGTACTCCAGGCCGCCAATCACGTACGGCGTGCGCCCGGAGGCCGCCAGCCCGACCACCAGATCCTGCGCGGTCAGGTTGAGGGCTTTGAGATCGTCTTCGCCGAGCTGTTTACTGTCCTCGGCCCCTTCTACCGCTTTCAGCAGCGCGCCCGGACCACCGGCAATCAGGCCGATGACCAGGCCATGCGGCACGCCAAAGGTCGGCGGACATTCTGAGGCGTCGAGTACCCCCAGACGTCCGCTGGTGCCCGCCCCCATGTAGATGATGCGCCCGCCCGCTTTCAGCGCGTCGGCCGCGGCATCCACGGCTTTCGCCACTTCGGGCAATGTCTCTTTCACTGCCAGCGCGACCAGCGTATCCTGTTGGTTAAAGCGATTAACCAGGTCAAGCGTGGAGAGCGCGTCAAGATCCAGGGTTTGTGGATTGCGGGATTCTGATACCAGTGAGCCGAGATTCATTTTTTTGTGCCTCAAGAATTTTTAATTCATAATAGTCGCATTATAATGGAATATAAAATTCATTCAGGCGAGCAGAATTCGCATTTGCTGCAGTCATCACATTTCGCCAGGAGTCCTTATGAACTGTTTAATTCGTATCCGCCAGCGATACGCGGGTTTTGCCCAGAGCGATAAAAAACTGGCGGATTTTTTGCTTACCCAGCCGGATCGCGCCCGCCATCTCAGCTCCCAGCAGCTGGCAAGCGAGGCGGGCGTGAGCCAGTCCAGCGTGGTGAAATTCGCGCAAAAAATTGGCTTTAAAGGCTTTCCGGCGCTGAAGCTGGCGCTGAGCGAAGCGCTGGCCAGCAACCCGAATCCGCAATCTATGCCGGTGCACAACCAGATCCGCGGTGACGATCCGATGCGTCTGGTGGGCGAAAAGCTGATCAAAGAGAACGTCGCGGCGATGCACGCCACGCTGGACGTCAACAGCGAAGAAAAACTGCTGGAAAGCGTTGCTATGCTGCACGCGGCACGGCGGGTGATCCTCACCGGGATCGGCGCCTCAGGGCTGGTGGCACGTAATTTTGGCTGGAAGCTGAATAAGATCGGCCTGATCGCCATTGTCGAACAGGATATGCACGCCCTGCTGGCTACCGTGCAGGCGATGGCCCCAGAGGATCTGCTGCTGGCGATCTCCTATACCGGCGAACGCCGGGAGATTAACCTTGCCGCCGATGAAGCCCTGCGCGTGGGCGGGAAAATTCTGGCGATTACCGGCTTTACCCCCAATGCGCTGCAGCAGCGGGCCACCCGCTGTCTGTACACCATTGCCGAAGAGCAGGCCACCCGCAGCGCGGCCATCTCCTCCACCAGCGCACAGATGATGCTGACCGACCTGCTATTTATGGCACTGGTTCAGCAGGATCTGGAGCGGGCTCCGGAACGCATCCGCCACAGCGAGGCGCTGGTAAAAAAACTGGTTTGAGCAGGGAATGACCGAGCGTATAATGCCCGCCCTGTTTGTGTTGTTTCTGAGAATTTCCTGATGGCGCTGTTAATCACCAAAAAATGCATCAATTGCGATATGTGCGAACCTGAATGCCCGAACCAGGCGATTTCAATGGGGGACAGCATTTATGAGATTAACAGCGACCGCTGCACCGAATGCATTGGTCATTACGAGACGCCAACCTGCCAGAAGGTGTGCCCGATCCCCAATACCATCCTGAAAGACCCGGCACATTCTGAATCCGAAGAGCAGCTGTGGGACAAATTTGTCCTGCTGCACCACGCGGATAAGATTTAACTTTCGATAATCACCGTGGCGCAGGCGTAATGGCGTTCATCGGCCAGCGTAACGTGCATATGCGCCACGCCGAGCTTTTCCGCCAGCGTTAATGCCTCGCCCCACAGCCTGAGGCGCGGTTTGCCCAGCTCATCGTTAAACACTTCGAACTGATTAAACGCCAGGCCGTTGCGGATCCCGGTGCCGAAGGCTTTCGCCGCCGCCTCCTTCACCGCAAAACGTTTGGCAAGAAAACGCACCGGCTGCTGGTGCGCCTCCCAGATGGCCCATTCGTTATCGCTGAGCACCCGGCGGGCAAGGCGATCGCCGCTGCGGGCAATCACCGCCTCGATTCGGGCGATCTCTACGATATCCGTGCCTAAGCCGAGGATGGCCATTACTTGCGGGCTTCCAGCATCAGACGCTTCATCTCTGCCACCGCCTCTTTCAGGCCACTCATCACCGCGCGACCGATAATCGCATGGCCGATGTTCAGCTCGTGCATCTCCGGGATGGCGGCAATGGCTTTGACGTTGTGGTAGGTCAGGCCGTGACCGGCATTGACCTTGAGGCCGAGACCGGCCGCATAGGTAGCCGCTTTGGCGATGCGATCCAGCTCTTTTACCTGAGTGGCTTCATCTTCGGCATCGGCGTAGCAGCCGGTGTGGATCTCGATGAACGGCGCGCCCACATCGGCGGCGGCTTTAATCTGGGCTTCATCGGCATCGATAAACAGCGACACCAGGATCCCGGCATCGGCCAGGCGTTTGCAGGCGTCACGCATCTTGTCCAGCTGACCGGCTACGTCCAGCCCGCCTTCGGTGGTCACTTCCTGCCGCTTTTCCGGCACCAGGCAGCAGAAGTGTGGTTTGGTCTCAACGGCAATCGCCAGCATCTCTTCGGTGACGGCCATCTCCAGATTCATGCGGGTGTCCAGGGTCTGGCGCAGGACGCGAACGTCACGATCGGTGATATGACGGCGATCTTCGCGCAGATGCACGGTAATGCCATCGGCCCCCGCCTGCTCGGCGATAAATGCCGCCTGAACCGGATCAGGATATGCCGTGCCGCGCGCGTTGCGCAGGGTGGCAATGTGGTCAATGTTGATGCCTAACAGTAATTCAGCCATGACAATCCTCGGTTTTCTTTTGGTTCATCTCCCTTCCCCCTCTCCCTCAGGGAGAGGGTTGGGGTGAGGGTGTAATACGTTAACGCTTCGGCATAAACTGCCGGAATAATTCGCGGCTCTTAAGGGGCTTGCCACCAAGATACGGCTTGAGCGCAATGCGGGTAAAGCGTTTTGCCGCCCGCAGGGTGCTGACGTCGGGAAACTCACGCTCCGCCAGCGCCCGCAGATCCCGTCCGGTGAAGGTACTGTTGTCGATGACGATGCTGGCGATAAAGCCTTTCTCTTCGCGATAGCGGTAGGTCATGGTGTCTTCGACAGGCTCGCCGCTGCCCGCACAGTGCAGGAAGTCGACGCCGTAACCCAGATGGCCAAGCAACGCCAGCTCAAAGCGACGCAGCGCCGGTTCCGGCGAGCCGGTTGCGCCCGCCAGTGCCTGCAGGCAGTGCAAATAGTCGAAAAAGAGCTCAGAGAAGCGGGTCTCATGTTCCAGAACGCGCGTGATCAGCTCGTTCACATACAGACCGCTGTACAGCGTAATACCAGAGAGGGGGAGCGCCAGAGAGACGGCTTCGGCACTGCGCAGGGTTTTGACTTCCCCACGCCCGCTAAAGCGTACCAGCAGCGGTGTAAAGGGTTGCAGAGCACCCTTCAGATTAGAACGTTTGGAACGTGCGCCTTTAGCAACAAGGCGCACGCGGCCTGACTCTTCCGTGAAGACGTCCAGCATCAGGCTGGTTTCGCTCCAGGGACGACTATGCAGGACAAAGGCACGCTGCCATCCATCCATAGGCTCGTCGTCTAAGTTTACTGATCTTCGCCGTAACCGAGGCTGCGCAGAGCACGCTCATCATCGGCCCAGCCAGATTTCACTTTCACCCACAGTTCAAGGTGAACCGGCGCTTCGAACATTTCCATCATGTCTTTACGGGCTTCAATGCCGATGGTCTTGATTTTGGCACCTTTGTTGCCGATCACCATCTTCTTCTGCCCTTCGCGCTCAACGAGGATCAGCCCGTTGATGTCGTAGCCACCGCGCTCGTTGGTCTGGAAACGCTCGATCTCCACCGTCACAGAGTACGGCAGTTCAGCGCCGAGGAAACGCATCAGCTTTTCACGGATGATTTCAGACGCCATAAAGCGCTGAGAACGATCGGTGATGTAATCTTCCGGGAAGTGATGAATCGCTTCCGGCAGATGCTTACGCACGATGCCCGCGATGGTATCCACGTTCAGACCGGTCTCAGCAGAGAGCGGGACGATGTCGAGGAAGTTCATCTGGCTACCCAGCCACTGCAGATGCGGCAGCAGATCGGCTTTTTCCTGCACGTTGTCCACTTTGTTGACCGCGAGGATCACCGGCACTTTGCCGTCGCGCAGCTTGTTCAGCACCATCTCGTCGTCCGGCGTCCAGCGGGTGCCTTCAACAACGAAAATCACCAGCTCAACGTCACCGATAGAGCTGCTCGCCGCCTTGTTCATCAGACGGTTAATGGCGCGTTTTTCTTCCATATGCAGACCCGGGGTATCGACATAAATTGCCTGATACGCGCCTTCGGTATGGATCCCGACGATACGGTGACGGGTGGTCTGCGCCTTACGGGAGGTGATGGAAATCTTCTGACCCAGCAGATTATTCAGCAGGGTCGATTTGCCAACGTTCGGACGTCCGACGATGGCAATAAAACCGCAGTAACTCTTTTCTTCGCTCATTCCAGCTCCAGCATTTTTAACGCCTGTTCGGCGGCAGCCTGTTCCGCCTTGCGACGGCTTGAACCCGTGCCAACCACCGGTTCACTCAGGCCACTGACCTGGCAATGGATGGTAAATTCCTGATCGTGTGCTTCGCCACGAACCTGCACCACCAGATAGGATGGCAGCGGCAGATGGCGACCCTGCAGGTACTCCTGCAAACGGGTTTTTGGATCTTTCTGTTTATCACCCGGGCTGATTTCATCCAGACGCGACTGATACCAGTTCAGGATCAGCTGCTCAACCGTCTGGATGTCGCTGTCGAGGAAAACGCCACCGATTAACGCTTCGACGGTATCCGCGAGAATAGATTCACGACGGAAGCCGCCGCTTTTCAGTTCGCCAGGCCCGAGTCGCAGGCACTCACCCAGTTCAAATTCACGGGCAATTTCGGCAAGCGTATTGCCACGTACCAGCGTTGCGCGCATGCGACTCATATCACCTTCGTCCACGCGCGGGAAACGGTGATAAAGCGCATTCGCAATAACAAAACTTAAAATGGAGTCACCCAGAAATTCGAGTCGCTCATTGTGTTTGCTGCTGGCACTGCGATGGGTTAATGCCTGTTGCAACAACTCCTGATGCTGAAAAGTGTAGCCCAGCTTCCGTTGAAGCCGATTAATTACGATGGGGTTCATGCGATACCAATAGAATAAATGCGTCAAAAATGCAGCACACGAAACCGTCCTGAGAAAGCCAACGCGGTTTCGTGTGCCGTGGCACTGAATCAGCGCCAACCTTAAACTTCGGGGGAATATTCTATACGCAACGACAGGGGTTGTCGTTAGTCAGAAGAGATTTATCACTTAAATAATTCACGTAGCCTCTGATTAAAGAGACTACGTGCTCATTTATCAGGAATTAATGGATGCCGCCAATACGATTTAACCGTACGCCGGTCGGCCATTCGCCTTCCTGTTTCTCAAAGCTCATCCAGATGGTGGTCGCTTTGCCGACCAGATTCGCTTCCGGCACAAAGCCCCAGTAACGGCTGTCCGCGCTGTTGTCGCGGTTATCACCCATCATGAAGTAGTGTCCCGGCGGCACAATCCATGTCGCCAACTGCTGCCCCTGCTGCTGATAGTACATCCCCAGCTGATCCTGAGCGATGGAGACGGTCAGGATACGGTGCGTCACATCACCCAGCGTCTCTTTCCGCTCGTTCAGACGAATACCGTTCTCTTTGGTCTCCCCTTTCGGCAGCTGGAAGAATCCGCTGGTCGCTTCGCCGCCGTTACGACGGGCAAACGTCTGCACAAAGTCGCTTGGCTCAACGCCGGAGTAAGTGATCGCCAGCGCGCTGCCGCAGGCCGTACCGGAGCTGCAACCTGGCTGAACCGTCACCTCTTTGGAGACCGGATTATAAGTGACCTTATCACCCGGCACGCCAACGGTGCGTTTAATGTAATCCAGACGCGGATCGTCCGGATATTTAAACACCACGATATCGCCACGTTTCGGATGACCGGTTTCGATCAGCGTTTTCTGGTAGATCGGATCTTTAATGCCGTAGGCAAACTTCTCCACCAGAATAAAATCCCCGATCAGCAACGTTGGCATCATCGAACCGGATGGGATCTGGAAAGGTTCATAGATAAAGGAACGCACCACCAGCACAATCGCCAGCACCGGAAAGACCGATGCGCCCGTTTCCAGCCAGCCCGGCTTAGGGCTGACCTTCTTCAGGGTTTTCGGATCCAACTGATCGCCCATGGCCGCCTGCGCGGCGGCCTGACGTTCGCGACGTTTCGGGGCAAAGATAAACTTATCCAGACACCACAACAGCCCCGTCACCAGGGTGGCAATCACCAGGATCAGGGCAAACATGTTCGCCATGCCAACTCCTTAAAGGATTATTTTCCGTCTTTACCCACGTGCAGAATGGCGAGGAACGCTTCCTGCGGCAGCTCGACGTTACCGACCTGCTTCATACGCTTCTTACCTTCTTTCTGCTTCTGGAGCAGCTTTTTCTTACGGCTGACGTCACCGCCATAGCATTTTGCCAGAACGTTTTTACGCAACTGTTTCACCGTCGAACGGGCGATGATGTGGTTGCCAATGGCCGCCTGGATCGCAATGTCGAACTGCTGGCGAGGGATGAGTTCTTTCATCTTCTCGACCAGCTCGCGACCGCGATATGGCGCATTGTCGTTGTGGGTGATCAGCGCCAGCGCATCGACGCGTTCGCTGTTGATCAGCACGTCCACACGCACCATGTTAGAGGCCTGGAAGCGTTTGAAGTTGTAATCCAGCGATGCATAGCCGCGGGAGGTGGATTTCAGGCGGTCGAAGAAGTCGAGCACCACTTCCGCCATCGGGATTTCATAGGTCAACGCCACCTGGTTACCGTGGTAAACCATGTTGGTCTGCACGCCGCGTTTTTCGATACACAGCGTGATGACGTTACCCAGGAACTCCTGCGGCAGCAGCATGTGACACTCTGCAATCGGCTCGCGCAGCTCATGAATATTGTTCAGCGGCGGCAGCTTGGACGGGCTGTCGACGTAGATAACCTCTTTCGAGGTGGTCTCAACTTCGTAGACGACCGTTGGCGCGGTGGTGATCAGATCCAGATCGTATTCACGCTCCAGACGCTCCTGGATGATCTCCATGTGCAGCAGGCCAAGGAAGCCACAGCGGAAGCCGAAGCCCAGCGCCGTTGAGCTTTCTGGCTCATAGAACAGGGAAGCATCGTTGAGGCTCAGCTTACCGAGCGCGTCACGGAAGTTCTCATAATCATCAGAGCTGACCGGGAACAGACCCGCGTAAACCTGCGGTTTCACCTTTTTGAAGCCTGGCAGCGCTTTATCTGCCGGGTTACGTGCCTGGGTCAGGGTATCGCCCACCGGCGCGCCGAGGATGTCTTTAATGGCACAAACCAGCCAGCCTACTTCGCCGCATTTCAGCTCGGTACGGTCAACCTGTTTTGGCGTGAAGATCCCCAGACGGTCAGCGTTATAGACCTGGCCGGTGCTCATCACTTTAATTTTGTCGCCTTTACGCATGGTGCCGTTTTTGATACGCACCAGTGAGACAACGCCGAGATAGTTATCGAACCAGGAGTCGATGATCAGCGCCTGCAGTGGCCCATCGGCGTCACCTTCCGGGGCCGGGATGTCACGCACCAGACGTTCCAGCACGTCGGGAACACCCATGCCGGTTTTAGCGGAGCAGCGCACCGCATCGGTCGCATCAATGCCGACGATATCTTCAATCTCTTCCGCTACGCGCTCAGGATCGGCGGCTGGCAGGTCGATTTTGTTCAGTACCGGCACCACTTCGAGATCCATTTCCATCGCGGTATAGCAGTTGGCCAGCGTCTGGGCTTCTACGCCCTGCCCGGCATCAACTACCAGCAGCGCGCCTTCACAGGCCGCCAGCGAACGGGAAACTTCATAAGAGAAGTCAACGTGGCCTGGGGTGTCGATAAAGTTAAGTTGGTAGGTTTCACCGTCTGCGGCTTTGTAATCGAGCGTGACGCTCTGCGCTTTAATGGTGATGCCGCGTTCGCGTTCCAGGTCCATGGAGTCCAGAACCTGGGCTTCCATTTCACGATCAGACAGGCCACCGCAAATCTGGATAATACGGTCAGACAGCGTCGACTTACCGTGGTCAATGTGAGCAATGATCGAAAAGTTACGTATGTTCTTCATATAGTTAAATAATTATGCCTTACGAATTCCTGGAGGCCGCTGTTCTTAGCCTGACGTTTTTCAGTGCGAAAACGCAGCATTCTACACTACATCTCCTTCACCGGGAAATGCTCTTCCAGCAAGCTTAGCGTGAAGATTCAGCGTTTTCTTTTATGAGATGTAAATAAAGCAAAGCCCGGTGATATCACCGGGCTTCAGAAGAGAGCATTTCGACGCGAAGCTCGTTGGGGGGCAAGCCAACGCTGAGAATAACGGGCTGCCACTCTTCGCGTACGGCAAGCCTTGACGAAAAGCCGCGGGCCAACAAAAAGCCACCCACGCCACCCAGCGCTGCGCCGCACATTGCGGCCAGATCGGTCCCGAACAGTACCTGGAAAACGCCGCCCAGGGCAAATAACCCCACCAGCGGTGAGAGATAGACCAGCATCGCCGAGCCCAGCAGGCTGCCTTCGGCAATGCCTAACTCGACTTTTTGCCCTGCTACCAGCGGCTCTGCACTGGGTACGCTGATGGTATGCGACGTCTGCGGCCCGAGTTTGTTAAGCACCCGGCTTCCGCAACCGGCGCGGGAGGCGCAGCTGTTACAGGACGCTTTTACGTCGCAGCTCACCAGCGCAACGCCTTCATGCCATGAAACGACAGTTGCCCACTCTTTGATCATTGTCCGGCCTTGAATTTAATGCTGTCTGCGATGCGTTTAGCCGTTTGCGGCGGCAGTTCGCCCACAACGGTAATCTCGGCGTTATCACGCACGGTAGTGCTGACGGTGCGACGTCCGGTGCGCAGCATCTGATCGGCGCTCACCGGCGTTGCCCGGTTGATGTTAACCGAGAAGCTGAACAAGCCGTCAGAGTAAAGACGGGATTCGACCGGGGTATCAATCGTCGGCAGCTGACGTCGGCTGCTGGAGACTTCGCTGAACCCCTGCGGGATCCAGTTTGGTGCCCAGTTAAAGCTGACAGGATCGCCGGCCGGGACAGAAAGCAGCGGCGGCAGGCTGGCTTTTGCCAGATTCTGCATGCTGTTACCGACCTGATCGTCAATGGTAAAGGAGATCACCCGGAACTGTTCCAGCGTCTCGCCATCACGATCCAGCAGATCGACCCGCATCGGCAGCTTGGTCTCTGCATCCATCCAGACGATATAGCTGTAACGCGTCCCGTCTCTTGCGACCACGCGCAGCACTTCACAAAGCCGGTCAGCGATGCGGGTACGCCCTACGGAGATAAAGTCGTAGTAAGGGGCCAGCCGTTTGAAGTCGGTATAGATGAGCGAAGGCAGCGAATCAACGATGTAATCGCCGTTCAGCGTAAAGGGTTCGAGACCCGGCTCAAAATAGCTGATTTCATTGCCACGCTGCACGACTTCGCGGCGTGGACCATCCATCTGCAAAAGCTGGGCAAGCGGCTGTTTATCAAGTCGGGCATGGCGATAGCGTAACGACTCTACACCCTGCTTATTGATACTGATAAAAGCCAGCTCATAGTTGAGTGACTGGCTGGCCTGGTTCATTTGCTGTAACAACGCCCCGGACGATACATCAGCCGAGGCGTTGACAGTGAACAACAGGCTACCCGCCATCAGAGACATGGCGCACCAAAGTTGCTTCATTACTGCGATTGCGTTCCTAAAGTTTGGGTTCCGGGCACTTGCACAGCAGCCTGCTGGGTTTGCGCCTGCTCAAACTGAAGCTGTTCGGAGTGCAGACGACGCTGCAATTCGTAGTCCTGCAACATCGCATTGATACGACGGCGTTGCTCTTGTACCTGCTGCTGCTGACCGGCGCCTGCCGATGCATCAGAAGGAATACCCAGGCTTACCGGGCTGGCTTTGCCCATCATCGGCAGCGTATTAAACACTGGCGCTTCAGGTTGCTGGCTCACTTCATTTTGGGTGTTATAGTGCTGGACGCCAACAATAACTGCAAGCGATACGCAAGCAGCGACGCCCATTTGCGTCAGTTGACTCGCCCAGGGACGCACTTTGTTCCAGAAAGGCATCTTCTGCCACAGGTGCGGTGCCGGTTGAGCTTCAGGAATCAGCGGAGTGGCCTGAGAAACAGGTTCATTCTCGATGGCAGCCATTACGCGAGATGAGATATCAAAATGGAGGAGATCGCCGGTATCGCCGCGCAGGGTATCGCGGATGAGATGATAACTCTCCCAGGTTTTTTGCATCTCAGGAGAGCGAGAGAGCTCGTTGAGCATCTCACTGTCCAGCGTTTCACCATCCATTAAAGCGGAAAGTTGTTCTTTCTGCATGCCTAATACCTTTTCCAGTATCCCGCTATCGTCAACGCCTGATTAGCGGTTGAACTTTATTATCAATAGCTTCTCGCGCACGAAAAATCCGTGAGCGAACCGTACCGACCGGGCAATCCATGATAGCGGCTATCTCTTCATAGCTCAGGCCATCTAACTCCCGCAACGTAATTGCCATGCGTAAATCTTCCGGGAGCGACTCGATGGTGCGAAAAACTATTTGTCTCAGTTCTTCTGACAACATTAAGTTCTCAGGGTTCGAAATTTCTTTTAACGCACCGCCGCTTTCAAAATTTTCGGCGTCGATGGCGTCAACATCACTTGAAGGCGGACGACGCCCCTGAGCGACGAGGTAGTTCTTGGCCGTATTGACAGCAATACGATACAGCCAGGTATAAAAAGCACTATCTCCCCGGAAAGATTCCAGCGCGCGATAGGCCTTGATAAAAGATTCCTGTACTACATCAGGGACATCCCCTGACGGTACATAGCGGGACACCAGACTCGCCACTTTATGCTGGTAGCGCACCACCAGTAAGTTAAAGGCTTTCTGATCTCCCTTCTGGACCCGTTCAACCAGAATCTGGTCCGTTAACTGCTCGCTCATCCGAGGTAATGTCTCCCCAAACCTAAAATCCACGCGTTATCGAAACGCCACTCCAAACACTGCACTGTGAGCAAGCAGTTGCTTTGAGGGTCTTTTTTTCAAAAAGTTCCGTCACGCCTTTGTTTTTGTTAATTGCGTCGCAGACTGTTCATTTTCTATCATTATAAGTCTGATACTGAAACGCACCCAGTTTCTGATAAGAATTGGCATTTTACCGCTTGCAGGGTACCGCAAGACAGGCTTTATTTCACCACAAAATCTGAAGCTAACGATCTGCTTCGCAAAATATTTTCGTCCTTTTTGAGTTTTTTCTCCGCCACGCTGGCTGTTTAGCCATTGCAACAAGCCGCAAAAAAAACGTGCGATTCATCGCATTCGGGTGCTATGCTGGCCAAACACTGTTTAGTAAATTAAACACACATCATGAACGCAATGTCTGAACTCTCCTGTGACGTACTGATTATCGGCAGCGGTGCCGCCGGCCTTTCACTGGCGCTGCGACTCGCCTCACACCAGAAAGTGATTGTCCTCAGCAAAGGTCCCATCAGCGAAGGCTCCACCTTCTATGCGCAGGGCGGGATTGCCGCTGTGTTTGATGAAACGGACAGTATCGACTCGCATGTGGAAGATACGCTGATTGCCGGTGGCGGTATCGTGGATAAACACGCCGCGGAATTTGTCGCCAGTAATGCTCGCCACTGCGTACAGTGGCTCATCGATCAGGGCGTGTTGTTTGATACGCATGTGCAGGCCAATGGTGAAGAGAGCTATCACCTGACGCGGGAAGGCGGGCATAGTCATCGCCGCATCCTGCACGCTGCGGATGCCACCGGTAAAGAGGTCGAAACGACGCTGGTCAGCCAGGCGTTAAACCATCCGAATATTCAGGTTCTGGAGCGCAGTAACGCGGTGGATCTGATCGTTTCCGACAAGATTGGTCTGCCGGGCACGCGCCGCGTTGTCGGTGCCTGGGTCTGGAACCGGAATAAAGAGACGGTAGAAACCTGCCGGGCAAAATCGGTGGTGCTGGCAACAGGCGGTGCTTCCAAGGTGTATCAGTACACTACCAACCCGGATATCTCCTCGGGCGATGGGATTGCCATGGCCTGGCGTGCGGGCTGTCGCGTGGCCAACCTGGAATTTAACCAGTTCCACCCCACCGCTCTGTTCCACCCTCAGGCGCGTAATTTCTTACTGACTGAAGCCCTGCGCGGTGAAGGTGCGCACCTGAAACGTCCGGACGGCACGCGCTTTATGCCGGACTTCGACGAGCGTGGCGAACTGGCCCCGCGTGATGTCGTGGCCCGCGCTATCGATCATGAAATGAAACGCCTGGGCGTGGACTGCATGTATCTGGATATCAGCCATAAACCGGCAGAGTTTGTGCGTCAGCACTTCCCGACCATCTATGAAAAATTGCTGGGGTTAGGCATCGATATCACCAAAGAGCCGATGCCGGTGGTGCCTGCGGCGCACTATACCTGCGGCGGGGTGATGGTGGACGATCATGGCCGGACCGACGTCGACGGCCTGTATGCCATCGGGGAAGTGAGTTATACCGGCCTGCATGGCGCCAACCGAATGGCTTCGAACTCCCTGCTCGAATGTCTGGTGTACGGCTGGTCGGCAGCGGAGGATATTACCAAACGCATGCCTTATGCCCGCCAGGCGGAAAACCTGCCTGCATGGGATGAAAGCCGCGTGGAAAACCCGGATGAGCTGGTGGTGATCCAGCATAACTGGCACGAGCTGCGCCTCTTTATGTGGGACTACGTCGGGATCGTGCGCACCACCAAGCGGCTGGAGCGCGCCCTGCGCCGCATTACCATGCTGCAGCAGGAGATTGACGAGTATTACGCCCACTTCCGCGTCTCAAACAACCTGCTGGAGTTACGTAATCTGGTTCAGGTGGCAGAGTTGATTGTGCGCTGCGCGATGATGCGCAAAGAGAGCCGCGGGTTGCACTATACGCTCGACTACCCGGAACAACTTGAGCACTCCGGGCCGTCGGTGCTTTCTCCGCTGACTCACATAAACAGATAGAACGGATGGGTCAGCGCCGTGTAATCCTCGGAGTAACGCTGATCCGGCCCACGGATCACCATCCTGTCGCTGAAGCACTCCCCTTCTTTCGGCGACAGCGCCACCAGAACCCGGTGCGGTAACCTGCCGTCCATATCGGCAATATCGGTGCGCAGACGTAAATACCAGCCCATCTCCAGTGCGCTATTGATTAGCGCACTGCCCGCGCTTTCCGGTAATACCACACAGAAAAAACCTTCCTCGGTGATCAACGCCGCCGCACAGGCTAACAGTGAGCTGTGATCGAGCGAGCCAGTTGAACGCGCTTGGTCGCGCTCGGGCGTTGCGCACCCGACGCCGGGTTCATAATAAGGAGGATTGCTGACAATTAAGTCATAGCGAGCCGTTTGCTCGGGTGCCCAGGTCAGAACATCCGCACAATGGAGGGTGATACGAGAAGCCCAGGGAGATTCGGCCACGTTTTCTGCCGCCTGTTCGGCCGCCTGCGGATCCAGCTCAACCGCATCCAGGGTGACAGAGTCCCCGGTACGCTGCGCCAGCATCAGGGCTAATAATCCGCTGCCGCTGCCAATGTCGAGGATACGTTTAACGCCTGCTACCGGTGCCCATGCCCCCAGTAAAATGCCATCAGTGCCGACTTTCATCGCACAGCGATCGTGCGCGACAAAGAACTGCTTAAAGGTGAAACCATCGCGGCGCAGCTGCGCTTTGAGTTGAGACATGTCAGAGCAACCTTCAAAATGAAACGGGTGTAGCATAGGTGAAAGCGCAACGAGGGAAAAGGGATATCCACACAAACAGATGAAGATCGCAGCCATAACGTCTATAATCAGCGCCCCACACAGAGGTAGAACATGACTGTAACGACTTTTTCCGAACTTGAACTCGACGAAAGCCTTCTGGAAGCCCTCCAGAACAAAGGCTTCACACGCCCGACTGCCATCCAGGCGGCAGCCATTCCGCCTGCGTTAGAAGGCCGCGACGTACTCGGTTCAGCGCCGACAGGCACCGGTAAAACAGCGGCGTACCTGCTGCCCGTCTTGCAGCACCTTATTGATTTCCCGCGTAAGAAATCCGGTCCGCCACGCATCCTTATCCTGACCCCGACACGTGAGTTAGCCGTTCAGGTTGCGGAGCATGCGCGTGAACTGGCCGCCAACACCCATCTGGATATTGCGACCATCACCGGTGGCGTAGCCTATATGAACCACGCCGAAGTGTTCAGTGAGAACCAGGATATCGTGGTCGCCACCACCGGCCGTTTGATGCAGTACATCAAAGAAGAAAACTTTGACTGTCGTGCTGTTGAAACGCTGATTCTGGATGAAGCGGACCGCATGCTGGAACTGGGCTTTGCGCAGGATATTGAACATATCGCAGGCGAAACCCGCTGGCGCAAACAGACCATGCTGTTTTCCGCAACGCTTGAAGGCGATGCCATTAAAGATTTTGCCGAACGTCTGCTTGACGATCCGGCAGAAGTCTCTGCCACGCCGTCCACGCGTGAGCGCAAAAAAATTCACCAGTGGTATTATCGTGCCGATAACTACGAGCATAAGCTCGAGTTACTTAAGCATCTGTTAAAACAAGACGATACGACCCGTACCATTGTTTTTGTACGCAAACGCGAACGTGTGCATGAGCTGGCGGAACAACTCCGTGCCGCAGGGATTAACAACTGTTATCTCGAAGGCGAGATGGCGCAGGTTAAACGTACCGAAGGGATTAAACGCCTGACCGAAGGTCGCGTGAATGTGCTGATTGCCACCGACGTGGCGGCGCGCGGTATCGATATTCCTGAAGTAAGCCATGTAATTAACTTCGACATGCCGCGTAGCGGAGATACTTACCTGCACCGTATCGGTCGTACCGGGCGTGCTGGCCTCAAAGGCACGGCGATTTCCCTGGTTGAAGCGCATGACTATCTGCTGCTGCAGAAAGTGGGTCGCTACATCGACGAGCCGGTGAAAGCGCGCGTGATTGATGAACTGCGCCCTGTTACGCGTCCGCCGAGTGAGAAAATGACGGGTAAACCGTCCAAGAAAGTGCTCGCTAAACGCGCAGAGAAAAAAGAGAAAGAAAAAGAGAAACCACGCGTGAAGCAACGCCACCGTGATGCTAAGAACGTGGGCAAACGCCGTAAGCCAAGCGGCAGCGCGCCGACCTCACAGTAAAGAAGAGTAAAAAAAACGCCGGGGTTAACCCCGGCGTTTTTTTATCTGCACGCTGCCAACAATTACAGGCTGGCGGTAAAGGTACGTGCAATCACGTCACGCTGCTGTTCTGCGGTCAGTGAGTTGAAGCGAACGGCATAGCCAGAAACGCGGATGGTCAGCTGCGGATATTTTTCCGGATGCTTAACGGCATCTTCCAGTGTTTCACGACGCAGCACGTTAACGTTCAGATGCTGACCGCCTTCAACGCGCACTTCCGGTTTGATTTCCATTGGGATTTCGCGATATTCGATTTCGCCCAACGCATTAACCTGGACAACTTCGTCTTCAGCAAAGCCTGCTTTTGCACATACGCAGCGCGCTTCGCCTTTTTCGCTGTCCAGCAGCCAGAAAGAGTTCAGCAGGTCGTCGTTTGCAGCTTTAGTAATCTGGATACCAGTAATCATGTAATGCCTCCCTTAAACTACACTATTGGGTGCGCCCTCTGTTTAGGGCAATTGGTAAAACCATTGTTGCTTGAGTGTATATATATCAGTCAAACCACCGCTATTCATTGACTTAAATCAATAAAAACCACACCAGTAAAAGGGTGATGCAAGGAGATTATTGTTTTATATCAATTCTCCCCAAAACCAGAATTCAAAAAACCTCGTAATTTTTAAATATTTTTCAGTAAGATGACCTTTTTCCCCCGGCAGTTTTGCTCCCTCGTCATAAGCAGTTAAGCTAGGGGCAGAGAAAATTCGCAGGAGAGCGAGATGACAACACCTTTAACCTGGCACGACGTGCTGGCCGATGAGAAAAAACAGCCTTACTTCGTCAACACGCTGAACACGGTGGCCGCCGAACGCGAGTCTGGCGTCACCATCTATCCGCCCCAGAAAGACGTATTTAACGCTTTTCGTTTTACCGAACTGGCCGATGTCAAAGTGGTGATTCTGGGTCAGGATCCCTATCACGGGCCGGGACAGGCGCACGGTCTGGCCTTTTCCGTGCGTCCGGGCGTGGCGATCCCCCCTTCGCTGCTGAATATGTATAAGGAGCTTGAAGCCTCGGTACCCGGCTTTACCCGACCTGCACATGGCTATCTGGAAAGCTGGGCGCGTCAGGGTGTCCTGCTGCTCAACACCGTGCTGACGGTTCGCGCCGGACAGGCGCACTCTCATGCCAGCCTCGGCTGGGAGACGTTTACGGATAAAGTGATTAGCCTGATTAACCAGCACCGTGAAGGGGTGGTATTTTTACTGTGGGGATCGCACGCGCAGAAGAAAGGGGCGATCATTGATACCCAGCGCCATCACGTGCTGAAAGCTCCGCACCCGTCACCACTGTCAGCGCATCGCGGCTTTTTTGGCTGCAATCATTTTGTGCTGGCGAATGAGTGGCTGGAGAAACAGGGCGAAACGCCGATTGACTGGATGCCAGAGTTACCGGCTGAGAGCGAATAGAGAGTTTTTTGTAGACCCGGTAAGCGTAGCGCCACCGGGTAAATTGCCGGGTGGCGGCTTCGCCTTACCCGGCCTGCGAAAAAACAGAGCGAGATTACGCTTTGTTCTGACGCCACCACTCCGCCAGCAGAACGCCGGTCGCAACGGATACGTTGAGGCTTTCTACATTGCCGGTGCCATCGATTGAGACGCTCAGGTCGGCGCTGGACAGTGCCGCATCTGACAGACCATCACGCTCCTGACCCAACACCAGCACCATTTTACGCGGCAGCGTCGCTTTAAACAGCGGCGTGGTGCCTTTGTGGCTGGAGGTGGTCACAATGGCGTAGCCCGCTTTACGGAACTGCTCAATGGCTTCCAGAACGCTGTCGCCGGTGATCGGCTGAACGTGTTCCGCGCCGCCTTCCGCCGTACGGATTGCCGCACCGGATTCCAGCAGAGCCGCATCCTGCAACAATACCCCTTTCACGCCGAAATGGGCGCAGCTGCGCATCATCGCGCCGAGGTTGTGCGGGTTGCCCACGTCTTCCAGGGCCAGAACGCAGTCATCTTCATCCGCCTGGCTAACCCACTGCTTAACGGTAGTTCCGTTACGTTTCTTGATCAGGAAGCACACGCCACCGTGGTGTTCGGTGCCAGACGCTTTGGTGATCTCAGCATCGTCTACCACGTGGTAGGCTTTGCGGTTGGCCGCCATCCAGCGTAGCGCTTCTTTGAAACGCGGCGTGACGCTCTGGATAAACCAGGCGCGAACGATGCAATCAGGACGGCTCTGGAACAGGGCCTGGCAGGCGTTCTCACCGTAGACGCGGGTCTCTTCCGCGCGCTGACGGCGGATCACTTCCGGATCGATAACCGCTTTACCGGCCATGCTGCCGTGATCGACGGGAGCCTTTGACTCATCGCCTGGCGCGCGGGAAACGGTACGCCACGGGGACGCGTCGCGGCTAAAGTCATCGCGTTTGAAATCATCACGCTTACGGTCGTCACGTTTACGATCGTCGCGTTTGCGGTCATCACCGCGGCTGTTTCTCTCATCGCGGGCGGGGCGACGGCCACCGTCTGCACGAGATGGCCCTGGACGCCCGCCACCTTTTCCGGTACGCGGATTTTCGGTGCGTTTATCAGAGTCATCATCACTGCGGACATACATCACTTTGACCTTGCCGCTTTTGTTTTTCAGTTCGTCGTTCATGCTTTTCTCCACCAGCGCTGCGCGAAGCGCGCAGATTACCCGATGTCCCGGCGCATAGCCATTACTTCGTATAAAAGCCTGTGACTATTGTTCTCATTGAATAAAACGCATTGTCGTTTCAAACAGGGTCGTTGATAATATGTAACATATTGGAAACATAAACGGCATGTTGCCGATTTGTCCCCCTGCTCTACCTGAGGTTAGTTATGAATACCGTATGTGCCAACTGCCAGGCTCTTAACCGCATTCCGGATGATCGAATTGATGATGGAGCAAAATGCGGACGCTGCGGTCATGAATTGTTCGATGGTGATGTCATTAATGCTACCGGTGCAACTCTGGATAAACTGCTGAAGGACGATCTACCGGTAGTGGTTGATTTCTGGGCTCCGTGGTGCGGCCCGTGCCGTAACTTTGCGCCGATCTTCGAAGATGTCGCTGAAGAACGTAACGGGAAAATGCGTTTCGTAAAAGTGAATACCGAGGCCGAACGCGAGCTGAGCGCCCGCTTCCGTATTCGTAGTATCCCGACCATCATGATTTTCAAAAATGGTGAAGTTGTCGATATGCTGAACGGTGCCGTTCCAAAAGCACCATTTGACAGCTGGCTGAACGAATCCCTCTGACCATTCCGGGGCACGTAACTTGTGCCCCGCTCTCGCCTCTGCGAGAATGGCGTTTTTTCTGCGCATTCCCCCATGACTGATAACGCCGTACTGCAATTGCGCGCCGAACGCCTGGCGCGTGCGACTCGCCCCTTTCTTGCCCGTGGTAACCGCATTCGTCGCTGTCAGCGCTGCCTGCTGCCGCTTAAGCAGTGCCTGTGCGCGACCCTGACTCCCAGCCAGGCCCACAGCCGTTTCTGTCTGGTGATGTTCGATACCGAACCGATGAAACCCAGCAATACCGGACGGCTCATTGCCGACATTTTACCGGATACCGCTGCTTTCCAGTGGTCACGTACCGAGCCGCCACAGGCGTTGCTCGATCTGGTCGCCAACCCTGAGTATCAACCGATGGTCGTTTTCCCGGCCTCCTATGCCGGTGATACCCGTTCGGTTCTTACCGCTCCCCCCTCCGGCAAGCCGCCGCTGTTTATTATGCTGGATGGCACCTGGACCGAGGCGCGTAAAATGTTTCGCAAAAGCCCTTACCTGGATGCCCTGCCGGTCATCTCCGTCGATCTTTCCCGTGTTTCTGCTTATCGCCTGCGCGAAGCCCATGCGGAAGGCCAGTACTGCACCGCCGAAGTGGCGATTGCCCTGCTGGATCTGGCGGGAGATGTTCAGGCGGCAGGCGCGCTCGGCGATCATTTCACCCGTTTTCGTGAACGCTATCTGGCCGGAAAAACTATTCATAAGGGAAGCATCACAGCAGCGGAGCCGGAAAGCGTTTAAAATCATCAGGTCACTCGCCTTTTCAGGAGACTTGTATGAGCCAGCGCGGGTTAGAAGCCTTACTCCGCCCTAAATCCATCGCCGTGATTGGCGCGTCGATGAAACCCGAACGCGCCGGTTACCTGATGATGCGAAACCTGCTCGCAGGCGGTTTTAACGGCCCGATCCTTCCGGTGACGCCGGCTTATAAAGCGGTGCAGGGCGTCCTGGCCTGGCCCGACGTGGACAGCCTGCCCTTTATTCCCGATCTCGCAGTGCTGTGTACACATGCCCGACGCAATATCGCCCTGCTCGAGGCACTGGGGAAAAAAGGCTGTAAAACCTGCATTATTCTCTCCTCGCCGCCGGAACAACAGGCGGAGCTGCTGGCCTGCGCGGGGCGATACCAGATGCGGCTGCTGGGGCCAAACAGCCTTGGCCTGCTGGCTCCCTGGCAGGGTCTGAACGCCAGTTTCTCTCCCGTACCGATACGGAAAGGCAAACTGGCCTTTATCTCCCAGTCGGCGGCGGTTTCCAATACGATCCTCGACTGGGCTCAGCAGCGCGAGATGGGGTTCTCCTATTTCATCGCGCTGGGCGATGGGCTGGACATCGATGTTGACGAGCTGCTGGATTTCCTCGCGCGTGACACCAAAACCAGCGCGATTCTGCTCTATCTTGAACACCTGAGCGACGCGCGGCGCTTTGTGTCAGCAGCCCGTAGCGCCTCGCGCAATAAACCGATTCTGGTGATCAAAAGCGGACGTAGTCCGGCCGCCCAGCGTCTTCTGCACTCGCATTCCGGGATGGATCCGGCCTGGGATGCCGCCATCCAGCGTGCTGGTTTACTGCGCGTTCAGGATACTCACGAACTCTTTTCCGCTGTCGAAACGCTTAGCCATATGCGCCCGCTGCGGGGAGAGCGGCTGATGATCATCAGCAACGGTGCCGCCCCGGCCGCGCTGGCGCTGGACGAACTCTGGCTACGCAACGGGAAGCTGGCCGCGCTGAGCGAAGAGACGCTCCAGCGCCTGCGTGATGCGCTGCCGCCCGGCGTGGAGCCGGGTAATCCCCTTGATTTACGCGATGATGCCAGCAGCGATCGTTATATCAGTGCCCTCAACATTCTGCTGGAAAGCCAGGATTTTGATGCCCTGATGGTCATTCACTCCCCAAGCGCCGTGGCGCCGGGTAGCGAAAGCGCCCGGTCGCTGATTGAGGCCGTGAAAAAGCATCCACGGGGGAAATACGTGTCGCTCCTCACCAACTGGTGCGGCGAGTTTTCCTCTCAGGAGGCGCGGCGCCTGTTCAGCGAAGCGGGATTGCCGACATACCGCACCCCGGAAGGCACCATCACCGCCTTTATGCATATGGTGGAGTATCGGCGTAACCAGAAGCAGCTGCGGGAAACGCCTGCGCTTCCCGGAAATCTGACGGCCAACACCGGCCACGCCCGGGCCCTGCTGCAACGTGCCATTGATGACGGCGCACGTTCGCTGGATACCCATGAGGTGCAGCCGATCCTTAATGCCTTCGGCATGCATACCCTGCCGACCTGGATCGCCAGCGACAGCGCAGAAGCGGTGCATATCGCCGAGCAGATTGGTTATCCGGTAGCGCTGAAACTGCGCTCTCCCGATATCCCGCATAAATCAGAAGTTCAGGGGGTGATGCTGTATCTGCGCACCGCGGCGGAAGTGCAGCAGGCGGCGGATGCCATTATCGATCGCGTCAAAATGACCTGGCCCCAGGCGCGCATTCATGGCCTGCTGGTACAAAGCATGGCTAATCGCGCAGGGGCGCAAGAGTTGCGTGTAGTAGTCGAACACGATCCGGTCTTCGGCCCGCTGATCATGCTGGGTGAAGGGGGCGTGGAGTGGCGCCCTGAAGATCAGGCGGTGGTGGCCTTACCTCCGCTGAACATGAATCTGGCGCGTTATCTGGTGATCCAGGGGATCAAGAGCAAGAAGATCCGCGGGCGCAGCGCCCTGCGACCACTGGATATTGCCGCCCTGAGCCAGTTCCTGGTGCAGGTATCGAACCTGATAGTCGACAGCCCGGAAATCCAGCGTCTGGATATTCACCCTTTGCTGGCCTCCGGCAGCGAGCTAACGGCACTGGATGTGACGATGGATGTGGCGGCGTTTACCGGCGATCGCGAAAGCCGGCTCGCGATCCGCCCTTATCCTCATCAGCTTGAAGAGTGGGTGGAGATGAAAAACGGCGAGCAGTCTCTGTTTCGTCCCATCCTTCCGGAAGATGAACCCCAGCTGCAACGCTTTATCGACCAGGTGACAAAAGAAGATTTGTACTACCGCTACTTTAGTGAAATCAATGAATTTACCCACGAAGATTTAGCCAATATGACGCAGATCGACTACGATCGGGAAATGGCTTTTGTTGCCGTCCGCCGCACGGATGAGGGTGATGAGATCCTTGGGGTCACGCGTGCGATCTCCGATCCCGATAACGTCGATGCAGAGTTTGCGGTGCTGGTTCGCTCCGATCTAAAAGGCCTGGGATTAGGCAGACGGTTACTGGAAAAGCTAATCAGTTATACGCGCGATCACGGACTTATCCGCCTCAATGGCATTACTATGCCCAACAACCGTGGCATGATCGCCCTGGCGCGAAAATTAGGCTTTACCGTTGATGTTCAGCTGGAAGACGGCATTGTCGGGTTGACGCTGGCGCTGATGTCGGCAGGTAAACAAGAGTAAGGTACTGGAAATGTTGACCACTTTAAACGGCACTGATGGTATGATTGCCCGCTTCTGTTGTCTGCATAGTCCATATAATCCTTCAATGAACAGAGAAGAAACGCACTGTGATGTTGTCCAAATTTAAGCGTAATAAACATCAACAACACCTTGCTCAACTACCGAAGCTTTCTCAGTCAGTTGATGATGTAGAGTTCTTTTATGCTCCCGCCGATTTTCGGGAGACGCTGCTGGAAAAAATTGCCAGCGCAACGCATCGTATCTGCATTATCGCGCTTTATCTTGAACAGGATGAAGGTGGCAGCGCCATTTTACGCGCGGTATACGAGGCCAAACGTCAGCGCCCGGAACTCGACGTACGTATTCTGGTTGACTGGCATCGCGCCCAGCGCGGACGTATAGGTGCGGCCGCCTCCAACACCAATGCCGACTGGTATTGCCGCATGGCGCAGGAGAATCCTGGCGTAGAGGTGGCGGTTTATGGTGTCCCGGTTAATACCCGCGAAGCCCTCGGTGTCCTCCATTTTAAAGGCTTCATTATTGATGACAGCGTGCTGTACAGCGGCGCGAGTCTGAATGACGTCTATCTGCATCAGCTCGATAAATACCGTTACGATCGCTATCACCTGGTGCGTAATGCCCGCATGGCGGACATCATGTTTGAATGGGTGGATCAGCATTTGGTGCGTGGTCGCGGCGTGAATCGTCTTGACGATCCCCATCGTCCAAAAAGCCCGGAGATCAAAAATGACATTCGCCTTTTCCGCCAGGAACTGCGCGATGCCATGTACCATTTCCAGGGAGATGCGGATAACGAACAGCTGGCGGTGACCCCGCTGGTGGGTCTGGGCAAATCCAGCCTGCTGAATAAAACCATTTTCCATCTTATGCCGTGCACAGAGCATAAGCTGACCATCTGCACACCGTACTTCAACCTGCCTGCCGTGCTGGTGCGTAATATCATTCAGCTCCTACGCGACGGGAAAAAGGTTGAGATCATCGTGGGTGATAAAACCGCGAACGATTTCTTCATCCCCGAAGATCAGCCGTTTAAGATCATCGGCGCCCTGCCTTATCTGTACGAAATCAACCTGCGCCGCTTCCTCAGCCGCCTGCAGTATTATGTGAATACCGATCAGCTGGTGGTGCGTCTCTGGAAAGATGAAGACAACAGCTATCACCTGAAAGGGATGTGGGTTGATGATGAGTGGATGCTGCTGACGGGGAATAACCTCAACCCGCGCGCATGGCGACTGGATCTTGAGAATGCCATTCTGATCCACGATCCGCGTCACGAGCTGGCCGCTCAGCGCGATCGCGAGCTGGAGCTGATCCGCACCCACACCACCGTGGTTAATCATTACCGCGATCTGCAGAGCATTGCCGATTACCCGGTTAAGGTAAGAAAGCTGATCCGCCGTCTGCGCAGGATCAGAATCGATCGCCTGATTAGCCGCATTTTGTAATCTTTAGCCCTGTCATCGACGGGGCTTTTTTATGGAGGTCGTTGTGCGTTATTTCCTGTTAATGGGCTGTCTGGTACTGTGCGGCTGCAGCCATAGGGCTCAGGATAGCTGGTCTGGTCAGGATAAGGCACAACACTTTTTAGCCTCGGCGATGCTATCCGCTGCGGGTAATGAATACGCTCAACGCCAGGGCGTTAGCCGCGATCGTAGCGCCGCATACGGCCTGATGTTTTCGGTCAGTCTGGGCGCTTCGAAGGAGTTATGGGACAGCCGCCCGGCGGGGAGCGGCTGGAGCTGGAAAGATTTTGCCTGGGATATCGCCGGGGCAACGACCGGCTATAGCCTGTGGCAACTGGCGGAACACTAAAGACGGACTCCTTTCCCTTTTCGGTGCAGCATCAACGAGACAACAAATGCCAACGCCCCCATTAGCGTGACGTACCAGAAGAAGACGGTCTCACTGCCAACCGATTTTAACGACAGCGCGACGTACTCCGCCGAGCCGCCAAACAGCGCGTTAGCCACTGCATAAGACAACCCAACGCCCAGTGCACGCACCTGAGCCGGAAACATCTCAGCCTTAAGAATACCGCTGATAGAGGTGTAAAAACTGGTAATGACCAGCGCTACCATCACCAGTGCAAAAGCAGCATAAGGCGATGAAACGTGCTGAAGTGCCGTGAGAATAGGTACTGTGCATAACGCCGACAATCCACCAAAAATCAGCATTGAGCTACGTCGGCCAATTTTATCCGACAGCGCGCCGATAACAGGTTGAATCAGCATAAAGACAAAAAGCGCCACCGTCATGACCATACTCGCCACGTTAGCGTGCATACCCGTGGTGTTAACCAGATACTTCTGCATATAGGTCGTGAAGGTATAGAAGGTAAGCGAACCGCCTGCCGTAAAGCCGAGCACCATCAAAAATGCCTTTCGGTTACGCCACAAACCTTTAAATGAGCCCGCCTCTTTTAACGCCCTCACCTCTTTTCTGGAAGTCTCATCCAGCTGGCGGCGTAACCACAGGGCCACAACAGCCAGAACAGCGCCAAGCGCAAAAGGAATACGCCATCCCCAGGCACGGAGATCTTCATCGCTTAGCACCTGTTGCAGGATCACCACCGCCAGGATAGCCAGCAGCTGGCCACCTATCAGCGTAACGTACTGAAATGAGGCATAGAACCCTTTACGGCCTTCTATTGCGACTTCACTCATATAAGTCGCGCTTGTGCCATATTCTCCTCCGACGGAGAGACCCTGAAACAAACGCGCCAGCAACAGTAAGGCCGGTGCCCATGTGCCTATCGTGTCATAGCCGGGCAGGCAGGCAATCACCAAAGAGCCGAAACACATCATGCAGACTGAGATTAGCATAGAGGTTTTTCGCCCTTTTCGGTCGGCGATGCGGCCAAACAGCCAGCCGCCGATCGGTCGCATTAAAAATCCAGCAGCGAAGACCCCTGCCGTTTGCAGCAGTTGAGTAGTGGTGTTACCGGATGGGAAAAAGATATGGGCAAAATAGAGTGAGCAAAACGAGTATACGTAAAAGTCGAACCACTCTACCAGATTGCCTGAAGATGCGCCGACGATTGCCCAAATCCTGCGACGGGTATCGCCGTTTGCTGCTTTTTTACTCTCCGTATCTGTACTTGCTACGGTTTCTGTCATTTTAAATCCCCTGTCTTACATTGCGGGCCATTGCACCCATTCCAGTAAAACCAGATTTAAAATTTAACGTTAGGTAAAAAAATGTTTCTATAATGTTTCATTTGATTTTGTGAGGTGCATCATAAAACCAGCACTACTGCAGGTGGCAGTATTATCCCCATTTCTTTTGATGCGCTTGTTTTCGTTGCAAATAATCTTCGTCGCCGCGAATTTTATCCCACCACCCTTTAAAGATTTTTGCCGCTTCGGCTTTAACGGGATCGTGATCTAAGGGACGAACATTGCGCTTATCATCGTACTTTTTGCCG
This sequence comes from Leclercia sp., assembly GCF_036780805.1. Taxonomy (NCBI): domain Bacteria; kingdom Pseudomonadati; phylum Pseudomonadota; class Gammaproteobacteria; order Enterobacterales; family Enterobacteriaceae; genus Leclercia; species Leclercia sp. Next base: position 74,804 of record NZ_DAIQCE010000015.1, read on the forward strand.
CCTTTGTGGTTAGCGTAGCGTCTGGCACGGGTATAGCCCATTTGAATAAATTTTCTCGCCATATCCATGCCAACAAAATCGTCTTGCTGACGATATTGCTCAAACAGAGCGTAAATCTCCTTTGCAGATTTGGACGCAACTTCAGCGTTCTTGTATCGCCAGTGGGGGAGAATTTCGCTTTTGTAAGGTTCAACCAGCAGAACGCCTTGTTCTCCCCGTCCTACCTGGTAAAGCTCGGGGTGATCACGGAAGTTGGTGTTGGCGAAATCTTGTTGGTAGTTAAAGGGTGGGTTCGGCAAAATAACCTCGCTGACGATGCGTATCTTGTTATTTTAGCCAGAAATTGTTGGGTCTGCCCGTCTCGGGAACAAAGCAAAAAACCCCGTACCTTGCGGTACGGGGTTTCCTTGTTTGATGCCTGGCAGTTCCCTACTCTCGCATGGGGAGGCCCCACACTACCATCGGCGCTACGGCGTTTCACTTCTGAGTTCGGCATGGGGTCA
>NZ_DAIQCE010000016.1:0-73560 GCF_036780805.1 Leclercia sp.
GCTACGAGGGGGAGGCCGCCTGTCGGCTGGAGGCCCTGGCGCTGCGCGGCGGGCCGGTCAGCCATCCGGTCACCTTGCCGGTACGCGACGGCGAGCTGGATATGGTCACCTTCTGGCAGCAGTGGCTGGGCTGGCAGGCACCGGCTGAGGCGCGGGCGTGGGCATTTCACGACGCGCTGGCCCACGGCCTGGCGACGCTGGCGGCGCTGCACGCCAGGATGCGCAACCTCGACACTGTCGTTTGCAGCGGTGGAGTGATGCATAACCGGCTCCTGCGGGAACGCCTGCAGTTCTGGCTGGACGATTTTACCGTGCTGTTTCCCGGGCGGCTGCCCGCCGGAGACGGCGCGATTGCATTTGGGCAGGCGGTGATTGCCGCCGCGTCTCTTTCTTAAATCGGGATATCAGGATGTTTATCAAATACTTCAATAACCACCCCAAAGCCATGGCGCTGATGCTGGCCTTGATCGCCACCAATATACTCGCCTGGGGAACCGCGTTTTACCTGTTTCACAACACCCCGTCGCTGATGGCGGCCAGCCTGCTGGCGTGGTGCTACGGCCTGCGTCACGCGGTGGATGCCGACCACATCGCCGCCATTGATAACGTCACCCGCAAGATGATGCAGCAGGGCAAACGTCCGTGCGGCGTCGGGGCCTGGTTCTCGCTGGGCCACTCCAGCATCGTGGTGCTGGCCTCGATTGCCATCGCCGCGACCGCGACCGCCTTCAGCCGCAACATGGAGTGGTTCCACGAGACCGGCGGCACCATCGGCACGGCGGTGTCGGCCTTTTTCCTGCTGGCGATGGCGCTGGTGAACCTGGCGATCCTGCGCGACGTCTGGGGCAGCTTTAACAAAATGAAGCGCGGCGAGAAGGTGCCGGAAGAGGTCTCCTTTGCCCGCGGCGGGGTGATGAACTGGCTGTTCCGCTCGGCGTTCCGCCTGGTGACCCGCAGCTGGCATATGTATCTGGTGGGCTTCCTGTTTGGCCTCGGCTTTGATACCGCCACCGAGATCGGGGTGCTGGGCATCTCCGCGGCCGGGGCCTCCAGCGGCATGTCGGTGTGGGCGATCATGGTCTTTCCGCTGCTGTTCACCAGCGGCATGGCGCTGATCGACACCCTCGACAACCTGATCATGGTGGGTGCCTACGGCTGGGCCTTCAACAAGCCGCAGCGCAAGCTCTACTACAACATGACCATCACCGGCACCTCGGTCGTAGTGGCGCTGTTTATCGGCGGGCTGGAAGCGCTGGGCCTGCTGGCCGATAAGTTTGGCCTGACGGGTGGGCTGTGGAACGGCGTGGCCGCCCTAAATGACAACCTCGGCAACGCCGGGTTTATCGTGGTGGGGCTGTTTATCCTCTGCTGGATCGCCTCTCTGATCAACTACCGCTTCAAAGGCTACGACGCGCTGGTCGTACGCTAACGTCATCGCTGTCCGTTCGTCATGACATTTATGACGAACGGCGGGTTCCCCGCAAACCCTCTCCCGTATTTTTCCACTATTTCAAACGCTTAACTCCAAATTGCAGGCTGGCACACTTAATGCATACCGCTGAGGACATATTACTAACGGAGTAACTACCGATGAAGAAAGTCGTCACGGTTTGCCCCTATTGCGCATCGGGTTGCAAAATCAACCTGGTGGTCGATAACGGCAAAGTCGTCAAGGCTGAAGCGGCACAGGGTAAGACCAATCAGGGCGATCTCTGCCTGAAAGGCTACTACGGCTGGGATTTTATCAACGATACGCAGATCCTGACCCCGCGCCTGAAATCACCGATGATCCGTCGCGAGCGCGGCGGCAAGCTGGAAGCCGTCTCCTGGGACGAAGCGCTGGATTACGTTGCCACTAAGCTCAACGCGATCAAAGCCGCACACGGCCCGGATGCGATCATGACCACCGGGTCATCGCGCGGCACCGGGAACGAAACCAACTACATCATGCAAAAATTTGCCCGCGCGGCAGTCGGCACTAACAACGTCGACTGCTGCGCGCGCGTCTGACACGGCCCATCGGTTGCAGGTCTGCACCAGTCGGTCGGTAACGGCGCAATGAGTAACTCCATTGTTGGCATCGAGAATGCCGATATGGTCTTTATTTTCGGCTATAACCCGGCGGATTCGCACCCTATCGTGGCGAACCGGGTGATCAAAGCCAAACGCAAAGGGGCGAAGATTATCGTCTGCGATCCGCGCAAAATTGAAACCGCGCGCATCGCCGATATGCACATCGCATTGAAAAACGGCTCCAACATCGCGCTGCTTAACGCGATGGGGCACGTGATTATCGAAGAGCAGTTGTACGACCGCGCCTTTGTGGCGGCGCGTACCGAAGGCTTCGAAGAGTATCGCAAAATTGTCGAAGGCTATACGCCGGAGTCCGTCGAAGCGATCACCGGGGTGACTGCCCAGGAGATCCGCCAGGCGGCCCGGATGTATGCCGCAGCGGAAAACGCGGCCATTCTGTGGGGCATGGGCGTGACCCAGTTCTACCAGGGCGTGGAAACCGTCCGTTCCCTGACCAGCCTGGCGCTGCTGACCGGCAACCTCGGCAAGCCGTACGCGGGGGTTAACCCGGTGCGCGGCCAGAACAACGTCCAGGGCGCGTGCGACATGGGTGCGCTGCCGGATACCTATCCGGGCTATCAGTACATCAACAACCCGGAAAACCGGGCGAAGTTCGCCAAAGCCTGGGGCGTGGACGCGCTGCCAGCCCATACCGGCTATCGCATCAGCGAGCTGCCTCACCGGGTCGCGCACGGCGAAGTGCGTGCCGCGTACATCATGGGGGAAGATCCACTCCAGACCGACGCCGAGCTGTCTGCGGTGCGTAAGGCCTTTGAGGAGCTGGAGCTGGTCATTGTGCAGGATATCTTTATGACCAAGACCGCGGCCGCCGCCGATGTGATCCTGCCGTCCACCTCCTGGGGTGAGCACGAAGGGGTTTACACCGCCGCCGACCGTGGTTTCCAGCGCTTCTTCAAAGCGGTAGAGCCGAAGTGGGATCTCAAAACCGACTGGCAGATCATCAGCGAGATCGCCACCCGGATGGGTTATCCGATGCACTATGACAACACCCAGCAGATCTGGGATGAACTGCGTCATCTGTGCCCGGATTTCTTCGGTGCCACCTACGAGAAGATGGGCGAGCTGGGCTATATCCAGTGGCCGTGCCGCGACGAGTCAGAGGCCGATCAGGGGACGGATTACCTGTTCGAGAAAGCGTTCTCCACCCCGAACGGGCTGGGGCAGCTCTATACCTGCGACTGGGTAGCGCCAATCGACAAGCTCACCGAAGAGTACCCGCTGGTGCTGTCGACGGTGCGTGAAGTCGGCCACTACTCGTGCCGCTCGATGACCGGTAACTGTGCGGCGCTGGCCGCGCTGGCGGATGAACCGGGCTATGCCCAGATCAATACCGCCGACGCGAAGCGCCTCGGTATTGAGGACGAAGCCCTGGTGTGGGTCACCTCACGCAAAGGCAAAGTTATTACCCGCGCCCAGGTGAGCGATCGCCCGAATATTGGTGCGGTGTATATGACCTACCAGTGGTGGATTGGTGCCTGTAACGAGTTGGTGACGGAGAACCTGAGCCCGATTACCAAAACGCCGGAGTATAAGTATTGCGCCGTGCGCGTGGAGCCGATTGCCGACCAGCAGAGGGCTGAACAGTATGTGATTGATGAGTATCACAAGCTGAAAAAGCACCTGAGGGAGCTGGCAAAAGGGTAAAGCAGCCCAGAATGGCCGCCCGGCGGCGCTTTGCTTGCACGGGCCTACGATTCTGTAGACCGGGTAAGCGCAGCGCCACCCGGCATAAATGCGAGCGTTATCCTACTCAGCAGCCCTCAGGGGCTGCTTTTTTTGCGTGTTACTTAAATTAAAAAACAGAAGCATCTCATTCTTTAATCTGGAATATATTCCTTCGATTGAAAAAGCTAAAAATTTAAATGGAAGTAGAGGGTAGCCATTCAGCCATCCGGGTGTTTACATGGGTAAAATAAATAATATAAACATTGCGTCGTTTATTTTTGTATGTCTTAATAGCGCCATCGGTTTGGAAAACAGACCTTACGAAAGCAGTTTTAGTAAAGCAGTCCTCAGTTCAAGTGTTATCCACAGATACCCTTCTTCGTGAGTCTTCTCCTAAGTGCCAGGTAAGTCACTCTCTCAATACAGGCCATCATCGCCGCGCTTAAGTGGCTCATAATTAAGGAATTATCTATGTCTAATAAAATGACTGGTTTAGTAAAATGGTTTAACGCAGATAAAGGTTTTGGCTTTATCACCCCTGATGACGGCAGCAAAGATGTCTTCGTACATTTCTCTGCTATCCAGAGCGACAGCTTCAAAACGCTGGAAGAAGGCCAGAAGGTCTCCTTCACCATTGAAAATGGCGCTAAAGGTCCTGCTGCCGGAAACGTCACAGTCCTGTAATCTGCGTTAATTATCAGTAGTTATTACGATAGCGATGAAGGTAATAGCCTGAGCAGTTAATTTCTGCTGATAATAAAATAAACCCGCCATGAGCGGGTTTTTTATTTTGTTACTTAGCCGGCGTCTGTGCCTGCTGCTTTTTCATTTTATACATCTCTTTATCAGCCAACAGGATACTGGTTTTTAGATCCTGGCTAAATTTGCTGACACCGTATGAAATAGTGCTGGTTATCACTTTGCCATTCACCACAATTGACCGCCGGGCAATCTCTTCCGCGATCCTTTCCATCACCCGCTGCGCAGAGCTTTTCTGTTCGGTTTTGATAATGATCAGAAACTCGTCACCGCCGTAACGAATGGCAATATCGTCTCTGCGGAGCGTATGTTTAATCACGTCGGCGACCATTTGCAGCACCCTGTCGCCTACCGCATGACCATGCATGTCATTAACTGTTTTGAACTTATTACAATCCACCAGGGCAAAAAAGCTGCTTTCAAGCGTGGAGTGGGTGAGCTCAGCTTCGATTTTACGGCTGTACAGACCCGTTAAGTGGTCGATTAAGGTATGGCGCGCCACGCTGGTCAGATAGCGTGAAGTCAGTTTCACCACCAGCATAAACAGAAGCAGCGTAATCGGTATAAGCAGCTTGAACATCAGGCTGTGAAAAATAGAGGCAAAAATGTTGATATGGGTGATCACCTTAAACTGCGATGACAGCCCTGATTCAACGTTAGCCTGGAAAGAGTGGGTAATATCGCAGCCAAAAATGCACAATATGTTCGGACTGTCCGTCTCATGCAGCGTGATCTTCACCCATTTATTCTGGCGGGCTAAGGTTTTCGCGAGGCCGTGCAGCTCTTCAAGATTGTGATCGTAAAGCAGGTAGGCGACCGGCTCGGTGCTACTGTTCAGATCGTAGATAAAACTCACCACGCTGTAGGCGTCGGTTCGGGTGATCAAATCATGATAAATGGGGGTGGCGACCGTGCCCTTTTGCGTCAGGTTATGGGTCAGCTTGCGCTTATAATAATCCGGCATACTGGGAATATAAAAAGGCAGTTCGTTGAACATCTTCGAATCTTCAATAGAAAATGTGTCTGACGTGATCCTGCTGAAAAAATAGAACATTTTTTGCCGCATGCTGATGATATAGCGAAAACCCTCTTTGGTGGAAAGATCGCTTTTAGCAATGTTCTGCCGCACAAAAAGTGCCGACGAGACTAGGCATCGCTCAGCCAAATCGGGCGGCTGGTATAAAAACAGGCTGCCCTGATCTGCGGCGGCGTCGTTGAATTTCTGCCAGTGCCATTCGTCATTTTCCTGGGCCAGCGCCGGGATTTCGCACCTGCCGTGTTGCAGGGAAGTGGTGTATTTGGTGGTTATCGCATCGGCGATATTTTCATTTTCATCAAAAATGTTCAGCAGTCTGGCGCGCACCTCGTTGGTCAGCTTGATGGCTTCATTTTTTTGATGGAGGTAAATAAACGTCATCATGATCGCCAAAAATATTACGCAGACGGCTGCGGCGATAGCATAGACTTTGCTGGCGATTTTCTTTCTGGAAAAGCGAAACATTATCCTTTACCCCGTATAAGCGTGAATGGAAGCTGATTTTTCTTTCATAATGCCTTCCAGCGGCTGCGGTTTCGCTATGTAATATCCCTGAAGATAATCCACGCCAAGCTGCGATAACAGCTCCTGATGCGCCTGCGTCTCCACATACTCAGCAACGATAGACATGCCTTTTGCCCGGGCGATATCAATAATTGATTTTACAATCAGCTGATCCACTCTGTTACTCGTAATTTCTTTAATGAACATCCCGTCAATTTTAACGATATCGGCATCAAGATTTTTCAGCCTTTCATAGTTCGCATACCCGGTACCAAAATCATCAATAGCAATGTCAAAGCCGTAATGACGTAAGGATTTAATGTTATTGAGTACGTTTCTTTCATTTAAAAACAGCTGTTCTTCGGTGACTTCAAAGACAATGTTGTCGGGTTTTTTATTCTTCTTCTCAAACATGAAAATGATCCTTTCAGCCGTGTGTTCATCTGCCAGGGTTTCCGGGGTGATATTGAGTGAAAAACGAATGTCCTGGCACTTATCTAAATTTTCATGATAAAAATCGATAAAGGCTTCCAGTACCTTGAAGTCGAGCAGTCCGCACAGGCCAAACTCCGTAATCGTTGGTATAAATTTATCAGGCGTAACGATCTCGCCGTCGAGTTTCATCCTGCAGAGGATCTCATAATATTGTTCGTCACTGTTTCTGCGTTCTATTTTTTGCGCATACAGCACAATGTCATTGCGGAGCAGGGCATGCTTAAGCTTTTGCAACAACGCGATATCCAGCGTCATATGTTGCTCAATGAAATGTTGGTTTTTATCAAGCGCGCTAATTTTATCCAGGCCTTTGGTGGTCGCCAGATAATCCAGCTCGGAGATAGACTTGCTTAAATCAGCCTGCGTGTTGTAGGCCACCCACGACAGACCGAACGCGACCTCCACGTCGCTAATCCTGGCATAAGTTTTTGCCTGATTAAGCTTCTTCAACAGCGCCTGCATGATGTTACGGCCACTCTTCTCCGGCAGAACAATCAACAAATCGCCATAAGGCACGGAATAGACGCTGTAGTTTCCCGGCAGGAATTTTTTCAGTAAATAATAAACGGCGACTTTGGCATTAACGCGGAAGGTAAAGCCAAGATGCTTATCAAGGTTATCGGCAGAGAATATTTTTACGTAACAGAGCATCGCCGGATGGGTCAGTTGCTGAAGATCTTTATTCAACAGCAGCAGGTTCGGCAGCATGGTCAGCGGCTCCCGGCGGGCAGCGGCGGTTATTTTTACGTTTGCCTGCTTCAGATTTCTTTTCATCGTGGCGAGATAGGCATTGGCGATAGTGAACACGATAAAAAAGGCGGAGAAACAGGTTAAAAGCTGCTGTTTCTCGACAGTTTTAATAAACTGCGGGTTACCGGTGATGAGTATAAAAATGGCAAACGGCCATACCAGCGAGATAAAGGCCGCACTAAAATTAATCACCCCATACACAAAGGCCAGAAACACCAGCGGAATGGCGTAACTGGAGATAACCGGGTACTGGCTGACATTGGTATAGGTAAAAATAAGCGCGCTGGTTACGATCATCCAGGCAAATAAGGTATTGCGGTTGCTGGCTTCGAGGATATTCCTGGTGCAGAATTTCCGGGCGTAATGCCACGAAGTCAGGAATCTTAATAAGTAATATAAACCGGAGCTAAAGACCACTGCGGGCATCATCAGACTTTGCAAATTCAGGATCAACAGGCGAATTTCACTGGCTGAAAAGTAATACTGAAAATCATCGGGGATGAGGGTTAGCGCGCCAACAATATACATTGCCGCCTGGGCGAGAATGGGATAAATAAATCCGAAACACCACAGCCGGACAAAAATTCCTGTGCTCCTGGTGATATCTATTCTGGCATAGCGCCCCAGTCTTTTATGTAAAATAAACTGGGCAATCGCCAGCGGGATCATCAGGCTGAGCGTCACCGCCCAGGTTTGGGTGATATTAAGCGTCAATTCATGCTGCAGTGACAACCAGGTAGCCAGCGTTAATGCGGGCAAGACGCTGGCACCATAAATACCGACCAGCGCGATAAAAAGGCTGATAGGCAAATACGCCACGTAAATAATGGTATGGTCAATTGCAACGCGTGGAGAAAGCTCTCGCAAGACAGGCAGAAAAACAAGTACAGTAATAAATGTAATCACTGTGTGAAGAATTTTGCTGCTTTTGTGTAAATTATAATAAGACTTTATCGATTCAGTAATGGTCATGAAATGCTCGTCACAGAGTAGCGTTACCATAAAGCAATGTGCAGGCATCCTTTCCGGCTTGATAACATGTAAATATTATGCATGTTAAATCTTAACTTAAATTGATTAGTGTGAACATGATCACACTCAATTTCCCGGTGTTAAGACTGGCAATTCATGAATGGTTTTCATAACTCCTGTCAGGTTCTGCCTCTTAATTGCCGCCGCCGTTTTATTTTAAAATGCCTGTCTGACAGCGCAGAGGAGTTCAACCGTGGAATATGCAGAATTAAGCAATAGCCTGAAAATGCCGATGGCCGGTTTTGGTGTTTTTCAGGTCACCGACAAAGAAGAGTGTAAGCAGTCCGTGTTGAGTGCCATTCGGGCAGGCTATCTTCTGATCGATACCGCTGCGGTCTATGGCAATGAAGATGCCGTGGGCGACGCCGTTCGGCAAGCCATTGCCGAGGGGCTGTGTACCCGCGATGAACTGTTCATCACCTCAAAACTGTGGGTGCAGGACATGGCCAGCTACGAGATGGCCAAAGCGGGGATCGAGGCGTCGTTAGAAAAATCGGGGCTGGAATATTTTGATCTCTACCTGCTGCATCAGGCCATGCGGGACTATTTCAGCGCGTGGCGGGCGATGGAAGAGGCATATGATGCCGGTAAACTGAAAGCGATTGGCGTGTCCAATTTTTATGCCCATGTCTTAGCCAACTTCTGTGAAACCGTCCGAATCAGGCCGATGGTCAATCAGGTAGAGCTGCATCCTTACTTTGCCCAACCGGCCGCGCTGGAAACCATGCGCTATTACAACGTGCAGCCTGAAGCCTGGGCACCGTTAGGCGGTGGACGACACAAGCCGTATGAAAATGCGATGCTGCAAGGCATTGCCGACGCCCATAACAAAACCATTGCGCAGGTGGTGCTGCGCTGGAACGTGCAGCGCGGCGTAACGGTTATTCCAAAATCCACCCATCAGCATCGGATTGAAGAGAATTTTGCCATCTGGGATTTCTCCCTGACGGAGAGCGAAATGGCGCAGATCGGCTCCCTCGATCTGGGTTACGTCGGGGAGTCCGTGAAGCATTTTAACCCGGATTATGTGCGTCACTGCCTGGGCGTCACGCTTCACGACTGAGCCGCTACGCCACGATTTCACCCCTTGCCGGGGTGAAATCCTCAGAAATTCCAGTCCTCATCTTCGGTCTCGACCGCTTTACCCATCACGTACGACGATCCCGACCCCGAGAAGAAGTCGTGGTTTTCGTCGGCGTTGGGTGACAGCGCGGCGAGGATCGCCGGGTTTACCTCCGCCATCTCAGGCGGGAACAGCGCCTCGTAGCCGAGGTTCATCAGCGCCTTGTTGGCGTTGTAGCAGAGGAAGGCCTTCACATCCTCTTCCCAGCCGGTGCCGGCGTACAGCTCCTCGGTGTAGGCCAGCTCGTTGTCATACAGGTCCATCAGCAGATCCAGCGCAAAGCCTTGCAACGCCTCGCGCTCCGCCTCGCTCACTTTCTCCAGCCCTTTCTGGTACTTATAGCCAATGTAGTACCCGTGTACCGCCTCGTCGCGGATGATCAGCCGGATCAGATCCGCGGTATTGGTCAGCTTGCCCCGGCTCGACCAGTACATCGGCAGCCAGAAGCCGGAGTAGAACAGGAACGACTCCAGAAACACGCTGGCGATCTTCTTCTTCAGCGGCTCGTCGGCGCGGTAGTGTTCCAGCACCCGCTGGGCCTTGCGCTGCAGAGCGTCGCTCTCTTCGCTCCAGCGGTAGGCGGCATCCACGTCCTGGGTGGTACAGAGCGTGGAGAAGATCGAGCTGTAGGAGCGGGCATGCACCGCCTCCATAAAGCTGATGTTCGACATCACCGCCTCTTCGTGGGGCGTCAGCGCATCGGCGATCAGAGCCGGCGCGCCCACCGTGTTCTGCACCGTGTCGAGCAGCGTCAGGCCGGTAAAGACGCGAATGGTGAGCTGCTGCTCGGCGTGGCTCAGGGTGGCCCAGGCCTGCACGTCATTCGACAGGGGCACCTTTTCCGGCAGCCAGAAATTGCTGGTCAGGCGGTTCCACACCTCCAGATCCTTATCATCTTCAATCTTGTTCCAGTTAACGGCGTGAACCCGTGACAGTTTCATCTTCTCTCCTTACAGTGCGCAGGACACGCAGCCTTCTGTTTCGGTGCCTTCCAGCGCAAGCTGGCGCAGGCGAATGTAGTACAGGGTCTTGATCCCTTTCTTCCACGCGTAAATCTGCGCTTTGTTGATGTCGCGAGTGGTGGCGGTATCCGGGAAGAACAGCGTCAGCGACAGCCCCTGGTCGACGTGCCGGGTCGCCTCGGCATAGGTATCGATAATCTTTTCCGGGCCAATCTCGTAGGCGTCCTGATACAGGGCCAGGTTCTCGTTAGTCATAAAGGGGGCAGGGTAGTAAACGCGCCCGGTTTTGCCCTCTTTGCGGATCTCAATTTTCGAGACGATAGGGTGAATGCTCGAGGTCGCATGGTTGATATACGAGATCGACCCGGTGGGCGGCACCGCCTGCAGGTTCTGGTTGTAAATGCCGTACTGCATCACGTTGTCCCGCAGCTGCTGCCACATCTCCCGCGTCGGCAGGGTTACGCCTGCCCGGGCAAACAGGGCGCGCACCTTCTCCGTTTTTGGCTGCCAGTCGTTTTCCAGATACTGACTGAAATATTCCCCGCTGGCGTAGCGCGACTGTTCAAAGCCCGCGAAACGCTGCCCCTTTTCACGGGCCAGCTTCATCGAGGTGTTCAGGGCGTGCCAGGTGATGGTGTAGAAATAGAAGTTGGTGAAATCCAGCCCCTCCGGGCTGCCGTAGGCAATCCCCTCCCGCGCCAGATAGCCGTGCAGGTTCATCTGCCCGAGGCCGATGGCGTGCGAGGCGGCATTCCCGGCCTCCACCGACGGCACGCTGCGGATGTGGCTCATGTCCGACACCGCCGACAGGCCGCGCACCGCGGTTTCAACGGTGCGGCCAAAGTCAGGGGAGTCCATGGTGTGGGCAATGTTCAGTGAGCCCAGGTTGCAGGAGATATCGTGCCCGACCCGGGTGTAATCCAGATCCTCGTCATAGGTTGAGGCGCTGTTGACCTGCAAAATCTCCGAGCACAGGTTGCTCATGTTGATTCGCCCGGCAATCGGGTTGGCGCGGTTAACCGTGTCTTCGTACATGATGTACGGATAGCCGGACTCAAACTGGATCTCCGCCAGCCGCTGGAAGAAGTCGCGGGCGTTAATGTAGGTCTTACGGATCCGCGAGTCCGCCACCAGCGCGTCGTATAGCTCGCTCACCGCCACGTCGCCGAACGGCTTGCCGTAGATGCGCTCCACGTCATAGGGCGAGAACAGCGCCATGTCGGCGTTCTCCTTCGCCAGCCGGAAGGTGACATCCGGGATCACCACCCCCAGCGACAGGGTTTTGATGCGAATTTTTTCGTCGGCGTTTTCCCGTTTGGTATCGAGAAAACGCAGGATATCCGGGTGATGGGCGTGGAGATAGACCGCCCCGGCTCCCTGACGCGCCCCCAGCTGGTTGGCGTAGGAGAAGGCATCTTCCAGCATTTTCATCACCGGGATCACTCCGGAGGACTGGTTCTCAATGCGCTTGATCGGCGCGCCCGCTTCCCGCAGGTTCGAGAGTAAAAACGCCACGCCGCCGCCGCGTTTGGAGAGCTGCAGCGCCGAGTTCACGGCGCGGCCAATCGACTCCATATTGTCCTCAATGCGCAGCAGGAAGCAGGAGACCAGCTCCCCGCGCTGGGCCTTGCCGCAGTTGAGGAAGGTGGGCGTGGCGGGCTGGAAGCGTCCGGCGAGCATCTCGTCGGTGAGCTGGCGGGCGAGGGTTTCATCCCCCTGAGCGAGGGTCAGGGCCACCATCACCACCCGATCCTCGAAGTGCTCGAGGTACTGCCTGCCGTCGAAGGTTTTGAGCGTGTAGCTGGTGTAAAACTTCCATGCGCCAAGGAAGGTCTGGAAACGAAAACCGCTGGCGTGAGCATGAGCAAACAGGCTCAATACGAAGTTGCTGTCGAAGCGTGACAGAATCTTCGGATCGTAGTAACTCTCGCTGACCAGGTAATCGAGACGCGCCTGCGGGCTGGCAAAGGTCATGCTGTTGGAGTAGACGTGGGCGTTAAAAAAGGCGTCCACCGCCTCATGATCTTTGCTGAACTGGATCTTCCCGTCCCGATCGTACAGGTTCAGCATGGCGTTCAGCGCATGGAAATCGGTCGATCTCTGCATCACGCGCTCTGCGGTTGTCGTTGCCAAAATTCGTTCACTCCTTTACGCACGTTGTCGACGTCCTGCCGGGTTCCCATCAGCTCGAAGCGATAGAGGAACGGCACGCCGCATTTTTGTGAGATGACATCCCCGGCGCGGCCAAACGCCTCGCCGAAATTACGGTTGCCGGCGGCAATCACCCCGCGGATAAGCTGCCGGTTATGCGGATCGTTGAGAAAGCGGATCGCCTGTCGCGGTACCGCTCCGGCCGTTCCGCCGCCGCCGTAGCTGGGCACCACCAGAATAAAGGGCTCGTCTACCTGGATCCGCTCCCGCTCGTTCAGCGGGATCCGCACGGCGGGCAGCCCGACGCGCGCGATAAAGCGGTGCGTGTTCTCCGAGCTGCTGGAGAAGTAAACGAGCAGGCTCATGCCCGGGCGGCCTGCGCAGGCTGGGGCAGACGGTTAATCAGATCGGGGCGGAAGCCCGACCAGCGCGTTTCTCCGGCAATCACCACCGGCAGCTGGCGAAATCCCTCGGCGCGAAGCGTCTCTGCTGCATCGGCAACCAGGTCAACGTTCACCAGCTCGAAGGCCAGGCCGCGGCTCTCCATCGCGCGTTTGGTGGCATGGCACTGCACACAGTCGTTTCGAGTGTAAATAATAATGCGCATGATTCGTATTTCCATCTAGAATAGGATTCCGACGCCACGTAGTGCGTCACCAGGAGTCTGTCTTGCTAAAGGGAATACTAGATGTAGTTGTCGTAAGTTTCAACCATACAAGATATGGGAAAATTCGATAGATCGACTGCCGGTGATGCGTTCAGCGGGAGAGGGCGCACGCAGGCCTGAAAAAAGAAAAACCCCCACACCGCAGGGCATGGGGGTCAGAAGGACGAAAGCCGGATTGAGGGTTATTTGCGCAGGGCGAGCAGCGCGCCGATAAAGATCCCCACCGCGGCGACGGTACCTACCGCACACACCGGACGTTCACGGATAAAGGTGCTGGCGCAGCCCATCGCATCACAGGCGGCCTGCTTGCCGGTCGAGCGACCCTGCAGACGTGCGCGAGTTTCACGCAGCAGCGATTTGGCCTTACGTCTGGCGTCATCCGCGTCGTCCTTCGCATCCGATCCCCAGGATTTCAACACGCTTTCAAGCGAATCCGCTAATTTCCTGACATCGTTATGGATATCCTGAACATCGTCGTCAACATCGTTTCGGTTCGAACGGTTAAACATATGCTTCTCCCTTGTATTTGCGGTAATTAAGAGTTTAGACCACCTTTTTAATATCTGAAGCCGGTCACGGCTTATCAGGCCGTTTATGGATTTTTCTGAAAGCCCTGCTATTGCTCAATACGGTAAGGTTGCCCGGCAGGAAATGATAACGAGGAAAGAATATGTATTTACGACCCGATGAGGTTGCGCGCGAACTTGAAAAAGCGGGATTTACCGTGGATGTGGTAACCCCAAGAGCATACGGGTACCGTCGTGGCGATAATTATGTTTATGTGAACCGCGAAGCCCGTATGGGGCGCACCGCGCTGATCATTCACCCGACGCTGAAAGAGAGAAGTCTTTCCTTTGCGGAGCCTGCTTCAGAGATCAAAACCAGCGACCATTATCAGCAGTTCCCGCTCTATTTAGGGGGCAATAACCAGGAACATTATGGTATTCCGCATGGCTTCAGTTCCCGCATGGCGCTGGAACGCTTTCTGAAAGGCCTGTTTGGCGACTCGCAATAACGACGCGACTGGCTTTCGCCAGTCGCCGTACTTTACGCTTTGACCTGATGATACTGGCTGACTTTGAACAGACGTCGGCAGTAATCGAGGAAATAGCCGTACACCGCACCCATCATCATCGACACCACGATATTGGAACTGACCGCCGCGGCGATCTGATGCCAGTCAGCGCCCACCGTTAACAGGATTGCGACGTACACCGGTGACTGGAAGGTGACATAGGCCACCACGTCGGCCAGGTTTTTCATCCAGCCGGTAGGGAAATAGCGGCGGGCAACACGCATCACCGCATCGCGATAGAAACCGTATGGCCATGCAATAAGGATATTCACCGGGACGGCCACCAGGCGGGAGGAAAGCGACTGCTCGAAGCTCATTCCGGAGAGGAATATTTCAATCAGCATGTTCACCACCGAACAGTAGACCACCATAGCAAAGGTATCCGCTACCGCGTGACGCAGGCGAGACTGCCGAGAGAACATGTCCTGACTCCTTGAAGGTCGTGTAACAGAGAGGCTAAAGCGGGTTGGGTTAGTGCTTTAGTTTGCTTTATTTTTCGTGTATAGCGTATCTCTCTGCATTGAAACCTACAATTAGCGATAAATTTTTATTTAATGGCGTTTTGTCCCTAAAATTCTCTAAACGAATCGGTTTTGCCAGCGCGGCGGCATTTTCTCTTCGGTCTTGGTTTTTATCTTTTATAAACAATGCGTTGCATTTTTATTTTTCAGCGCCTGGCATGGGCTGTCTCCAGGGGCTAAAAATTCGCGCTTTGCTTGCTGGTTATCTCGTTAGTTTGAGTTTGTTTAGCGTGAAACGCTAAAAAGCCCATTTTCGTTTTATGCGGTAAAAGTGAATGAAAATTCGCTATCTCTGAAGGGGGGCATCACCTCTCAATTCCTGCGGAAACGTTCAGAAATGAAATAATCATTAAAGTATTAATCAGGATAAATCATACAAAAAGAGAAGCACTGCGCTTTATATTTTCTTAGTTTCGTTTAATTTGTGATAAATTATATTTTCGTGCGCTGTTGTCTGGATGTTCATAAACAAATGAATTACCATGGCCGCTATTGTTTATTTTACCGACTTGAAAAGGTTTTCATTTAATATGACTTCGCTGCTACAGAATCTTAATAATATTCGTACTCTGCGCGCCACCGCGCGTGAATTCTCGCTGGACGTGCTGGAAGATATGCTCGAAAAGCTGCGCATCGTCACGGAAGAAAAACGTAATGAGCAGGCTGAAGTCGCACAGCAGCGCGCCGAGCAGAGTGAGAAAATTAACGCCCTGCTGGAGAAGATGAAAGCCGATGGTATTTCACCGGAAGATCTGCTGGGTTCCGATCTGCTGAACGCCCCGGCGCAGCCGAAAAAACGCCAGGCGCGTGCGGCAAAATATCGCTTTACCGATGTCGACGGTCAGGAAAAAACCTGGACCGGTCAGGGTCGTACGCCGAAGCCTATTGTTCTGGCACTGGCAGAAGGTAAATCACTGGATGATTTCCTGATTTAATCTGTGCATATCGGGCGGAATAACACCGCCCGGTAGCTTCTGCTTAGCAGACCCCAAAATCACCCTCTTCTTTATACAGCGCCACGTCCGCGGCTTTCAGGGTAAATTTCTCCCCCTGCTCGTTACTCGCCTGCACCGCCACAATCTGATCTTCATGCACTTCGATCACTTTGAGTTTTGGACCGCCCATGCGCGGTTGTACATAATCGCCTACAGAAAACATACTTATCTCCTCATCATTGTTTCGACCCTAACATTAGCCCAGGCGCAGGCCCGGGTACAGCGCCCCGCGCGGATTACTCCTGAATTTCCAGCCTCAACCTGTGTAAAGAGGGTAAAAGAGGGTAAAACTCCACGCGAACGCTGGCAGCCGGGCGTAAACTCGCTACGCTTAAAGGTAAATTTCCTTTTTTAACAATGACCTGACTGCTTGTATGGAGAATTTATGGGTTTCTGGCGTATCGTAATTACTATCCTGCTCCCCCCGCTTGGCGTGCTGATTGGCAAAGGGTTCGGCTGGGCGTTTATCCTCAACATCATCCTGACGCTGCTGGGCTATATCCCCGGCCTTATTCACGCGTTCTGGGTGCAGAGCCGCAGCTAACCCTCCCGCCACAGTAAATCACTGTAGATCCCGGTCAGCACCCCCTGGGGAGCAAACTGCTGTTTGATCCAGCGGGTGACCTGGCCGGTCGCCGCATGCTGCGTGGCGAGCAGCATGCGCGAATCCTGACGCGGATTGTTAATGCGCCGCGTCACCAGCAGCCCGGCCTCCACCGCCTCTCTCGCCATATGCTCCGGTAAAAATCCAATTCCTTCGCCGAGGATCTGACACTGGCACTTGGTATTAAAATCCGGGACCAGGATCGCCTCCTGGCCGTGCAGCAGCCAGCCCACTTTTTTATTGATGGTGTGCGCCGTGTCTTCGACCATGATGTTGGGGTACAGCCGCAGCTGGCTCTCGGCCAGCGGCTCCGGAGCCAGCGCCAGCGGGTGTTCCGGGGCGATGGCAAACACCCAGCGGATCGCGCCAATCTCGGTGTAATCAATCCCGCCGCCGTCGAGCAGGGTGTCCGGGGCACCAATGGCGATATTCGCCTGGTTATTGATGATCGAATCCCAGACGCCGTTGTACACCTCGGTGGTCACCGTGATCTGGCAGGTGGGGAACTGCTTTTTCAGCACCTGCAACAGGCGGGCGGTGTGGCGCGGAGTGTAGAGCAGCTGGTTGATGCAGATCCGCACCCGGGTCTCAATCCCCTGCGAGATAGTGTCGATCCCGCGCTTGATGGCGTGGAAGTCATTCAGCAGATCTATCGCCTTACGGTAGAAGTAGAACCCCGATTCGGTCAGCTCGATGCTGCGGGTGTTACGCACAAACAGTACCACGTCGAGGCCGGTCTCCATCCGTTTGATGGTGTAGCTGATGGCCGAGGTGGTCACCCCCAGCTCGGTGGCGGCCTTGCTGAAGCTGCCAAAACGCGCCGCGGTGGTGAAGGCCAGCAGGTTCTCTTCGGTAAAGATGGAATTCATATTATGGCTCCCGGCACCCATCAGTTTTGAACATATTTTAACAAAGTGGTTACAACGCATTTGACGCCGGTCACAGTTCTGCTAATTTGCTGCGAGCCGCGCGGCACAAGGCCTGCGTAAACATAAGCAGAATGCAATTTAAGGGCTTAAAAAGCGGTAAAACATAAGGAAAAGGTTGCACAGACGCACATTTTGACTCCACTGTTGAATTTACCTCAACAATGAATTGGCTGTCGATGAATCATTTTTAAGCGGATTCTTTTCTGACCAGGCCGTTGCTATGCTCAGTCCATCAGAAAGGAAAACCAGGAGTGTGGATATGTCCAGCAATGAGCTCGTTACTGAATTTCTGCTAGCCGCCGAACAGGGCAATGCCGACGCATTAAAAGCCTGTCTGGAAAAAGGGGTGGATATTAACGCCACCAACCGGCAGAAAAGAACCGCCATTATTATTGCCAGCCTGAATAAACATTATCCCTGCGTCGAGTTACTGATTGCCGCCGGGGCCAATATCGACCAGCAGGATCAGACCTGTTTTAACCCGTTCCTCATCAGCTGCCTGACCAACGATCTCACCCTGCTGCGCCTGGTGCTGCCGGCCAACCCGGATCTCGACAGGCTGACCCGCTTCGGCGGCGTGGGGATCACCCCGGCCAGCGAGAAAGGCCATCTGGAAGTGGTGCAGGCGCTGCTGGCCCACACCGACATCAACGTCAACCACACCAACTTCGTGGGCTGGACGCCGCTGCTGGAAGCCATCGTCCTCAATGACGGCGGTGCCCGCCAGCAGGCGATCGTGAAGCTGCTGCTCGACCACGGCGCCAACCCGCACATGACCGACAAATACGGCAAATCCCCCCTCGAACTGGCGCGGGAAAAAGGCGTCAGCGAGATCGCCGATCTGCTGATCGCCGCCGGCGCGTAATACCCCCGGCCAGCCGTTTCGCGCTGGCCTGAAATAAAAACAGCCTTTTCCATCATGCCTGCGGGCGTGATGTGGCCCCCTTTTGCCCGCATCCAGGAGGACGTTATGCCCACCAAAATCGTTATAAAAAAGAATACTTATTTTGATTCTGTTTCGCTGATGTCGGTTTCCACCAAAGCCAATAAATTACCCGGCGTGGAGCAGGCCTTTGTCGCCATGGCCACCGAAATGAATAAAGGCGTATTAAAAAATCTCGGCCTGCTGACGCCGGAATTAGCGGACGCCAAAAACGGCGACCTGATGATCGTCATTAAAGGCGAGGCCGCCAACGATGAAACCCTGGCCGCCATCGAAGCCCTGTTCACCCGCAAAGAGAGTAGCGGCAGCCACGAAGCGCGTTACGCCACCCTCGCCAGCGCCAAAACCCATCGCCCGGACGCAAACCTGGCGGTGATCTCGGTCAACGGCACCTTTGCCGCCCGCGAAGCGCGCCAGGCCCTGGAGAACGACCTCAACGTGATGCTGTTCTCCGATAACGTCTCCCTCGACGACGAGCTGGCGCTCAAGCAGCTGGCCCACGAGAAAGGACTGCTGATGATGGGGCCGGACTGCGGCACCGCCATTATTAACGGGGCAGGGCTGTGCTTTGCCAACGCGGTGCGTCGCGGGCCGATTGGCATCGTCGGCGCGTCCGGCACCGGCAGCCAGGAGCTGAGCGCGCGCATCCACGAGTTCGGCGGCGGGATCTCCCAGCTGATTGGCACCGGCGGTCGCGATCTGAGTGAAAAAATCGGCGGGCTGATGATGCTCGACGCCATCGCCATGCTGGAGGCGGACGACGCCACCCAGGTCATCGCGCTCATCTCCAAACCCCCTGCGCCTGCGGTGGCCGAGAAAGTGCTGGCCCGCGCCCGCGCCTGCCGTAAACCGGTGGTCGTCTGCTTCCTCGGTCGTAACCAGCCACCGGCCGATGAAGAGGGCCTGCAGTTTGCCCGCGGCACCAAAGAGGCAGCGCTGAAAGCGGTGCTGCTGACCGGCATCAAGAAAGAATCTCTCGATCTGCATCCGCTCAACTGGCCATTGATTGAAGAGGTGCGCGCCCGCCTGACTCCGCAGCAGAAGTACATTCGTGGCCTGTTCTGCGGCGGCACCCTGTGCGACGAAGCGATGTTCGCCGCGCTGGAAAAGTACGACAACGTCTTCAGCAACATTCAGCCGGATCCGACCAAACGTCTGGCGGATATCAACCTCAGCCAGGCCCACACCTTCCTCGACTTTGGTGACGACGACTTCACCAACGGCAAACCGCACCCGATGATCGACCCGACCAACCGCATCAGCCGCCTGCTGCAGGAGGCCCGCGATCCGGAGGTGGGGGTGATCGTCATGGACTTTGTCCTCGGCTTCGGATCGCACGAAGATCCGGTGGGGGTGATGATCGACGCGATCAAAGAGGCGCAGGCGATCGCCCGTGCCGATAACCGTCCGCTGGAGATCCTCGGCTACGTGCTCGGCACCGACCAGGATACCCCGTCCCTGACCCAGCAGTGCCAGCTCCTGACCGATGCGGGCGTGATCTGGGCCAGCAGCAGTACCAATACCGGATTACTGGCACGTGAATTTGTCTGCAAAGGGGAGAAAGCCTGATGACTACCTTATTTAACCAGCCGCTGAACGTCATTAACGTCGGCATCGCCCTGTTTAGCGACGACCTGAAAAAGCAGCACGTCCCGGTTACCCATCTCGACTGGACCCCGCCGGGGCAGGGCAATATGCAGGTGGTGGAAGCCCTGGATCAGCTGGCGGATAAACCGCTGGCGGAGAAAATTGCTGCCGCCAACAAGATTGCCCTGGAGCGCATTATCCAGTCCCACCCGGTGCTGGTGGGCTTCGATCAGGCGATCAACGTCGTGCCGGGCATGACCCGCACCACCATCCTCCACGCCGGTCCGCCGGTGGCCTGGGAAAACATGTGCGGAGCGATGAAAGGCGCGGTCACCGGGGCGCTGGTGTTTGAAGGGCTGGCGACGGATCTGGAGGACGCGGCGCGGCTGGCGGCTTCTGGCGACATTACCTTCTCGCCGTGCCACGAGCACGACTGCGTGGGCTCGATGGCGGGCGTCACCTCGGCGTCGATGTTTATGCACATCGTCGAGAACAAAACCTACGGCAATCGCGCCTTCACCAACCTCAGCGAGCAGATGGCGAAGATCCTGCGCATGGGGGCCAACGACCAGAGCGTGATCGACCGCCTGAACTGGATGCGTGACGTGCTCGGCCCGATGCTGCGCGACGCCATGAACATCATCGGCGAAATCGACCTGCGCCTGATGCTGGCCCAGGCCCTGCACATGGGCGACGAGTGCCACAACCGCAACAACGCCGGCACCACGCTGCTGATCCAGGCCCTGACGCCGGGGCTGATCCAGGCCGGTTATCCGGTAGAGCAGCAGCGCCAGGTGTTCGAATTTGTCGCCAGCAGCGATTACTTCTCCGGCCCGACGTGGATGGCAATGTGCAAAGCCGCGCTGGATGCCGCCCACGGTATCGAGTACAGCACCGTGGTCACCACCATGGCGCGCAACGGCTACGAGTTTGGCTTGCGCGTCTCCGGCCTGCCGGGGCAGTGGTTCACCGGCCCGGCGCAGCAGGTGATTGGCCCGATGTTTGCGGGCTACAAACCGGAAGACTCCGGGCTGGATATCGGCGACAGCGCGATCACTGAAACCTACGGCATCGGCGGCTTTGCGATGGCGACGGCCCCGGCGATTGTCGCCCTGGTGGGCGGCACGGTGGAAGAAGCCATCGACTTCTCGCGGCAGATGCGCGAGATCACCCTCGGTGAAAACCCGAACGTCACCATTCCGCTGCTGTCGTTTATGGGCATTCCGACCGCCATCGATATCACCAAAGTCGCGGGCAGCGGCATTCTGCCGGTGATCAACACCGCCATTGCCCACAAGGACGCAGGGATCGGCATGATTGGGGCGGGCATTGTCCACCCGCCGTTTAGCTGTTTTGAAAAGGCGCTGTTAACCTTCCGCAATCGCTACTTCCTGTAAGGTAAGCATCCATGAAAAGCATGAAACTGGAGTGGAAAAGAGGTGACTGGGCGGCGTACTTCGGGTTAATGACCAACAACCTGACGAACCTGCTGACCATGATGGGGCTGCTCATTTTTGTCGTCGGCATCCCGAAAGAGATTGTTTATGGACGTATTGCGCCGGCCTTCGGGCTGGCGGTGCTGGTGGCGAGCGTCTGCTACGCGTGGTTCGGCCTGCAGATGGCGCGCCAGACCGGGCGTAACGACGTGACCGCACTGCCGTCGGGGCCGAGCGCCCCGTCGATCTTCACCGTGACTTTTCTGGTGCTGATGCCGGTCTATCAGCAGACCGGCGATGCGGATTTCGCCATCCAGATTGGTCTGGTGTGGTGCTTCGTGGAGGCGATGATCCTCGCGGGCGGTTCCTTCCTCGGCGAAACCATCCGCAAGATGATCCCCCGTACCGTGCTGCTGTCGTGCCTCTCCGGTCTGGGTCTGCTGCTGCTGGCGATGAACCCGATGCTGCAGGCGTTCGAAGCGCCGACGGTCTCCTTCATCGTGCTGCTGCTGATCTTTATCAACTGGTTTGGCAAAAAGCCGATTTTCGCCCGCATTCCGACCGGTCTGCTGCTGCTGATCGCCGGTACCGCCCTGGCGTGGATCTCCGGTTTGCAAAGCCCGGAAGCGATCAAGGCCTCGATGTCCTCCTTCGGTTTTAACCCGCCGGAAGTGCATATCGACAGCTTTATGCAGGGGCTGCCGCACGCGCTGCCGTATCTGGCGTCCGCTGTGCCGCTGGGGCTGGCGAACTACATCTTTGACCTCGAGAACATCGAAAGCGCCCACGCGGCAGGGGATGAGTACCCGACCCGCAAGGTGATGCTGGCCAACGGTCTGGCCTCGATGCTCGGCTGCCTGATGGGCAACCCGTTCCCGGTGACGGTCTACGTCGGCCACGCGGGCTGGAAAGCGATGGGGGCCAGCATCGGCTACACGCTGGCCTCCGGCGTGACCATGTTCATCGTGCCGCTGTTCGGGCTGGGAGCGTTTATGCTCGCCATCATCCCGATGACCGCCATCGTGCCGATTCTGGTGTTTATCGGCGTGGTCACCGCCAACCAGGTGGTGAGGGAAACGCCCAAAGTGGAGGTGCCCGTCATCTTTATCTGTCTGTTCCCATGGATCGCCAACTGGGCGCTGACCATGATGAACAGCGTGATGGGGGCGGCGGGCACCAACGCGGCGAAAATCGGCACCGACGTGCTGCACAGCAAAGGGATTTACTACGAAGGGCTGATGCATCTCGGCAACGGCGCACCGCTCGCCAGCATGCTGTGGGGCTGTATCGCCATCTTCGCCATCATCAATAAACCGCTGCGCGGTGCGGTCGCCGCCGCGGTCGGGGCGCTGCTGGCCCTTTTCGGCGTGATCCACGCCCCGGTGGTGGGCTTCGCCGAGGGCAGCTCCCTGACCTTCGTCACCGCCTACCTGATGATGAGCGGCATGTTTGTGGTGAAACACTACCTGGACAGTCGGGAAGCGGCAAGCGCCGCGGCACCTGTTTCTGAAGCCTGATAATGCCTGATGCCCTCACCCTAACCCTCTCCCACAGGGAGAGGGAACCTGAACCCCCTCTCCCTGTGGGAGAGGGTGGGGGTGAGGGCACCAGACCGCACCATTTCGAAAGGAAACAACATGAAAGAACTCATGGTCGTCGCCATCGGCGGCAACAGCATTATCAAAGATAACGCCAGCCAGTCGATTGAGCACCAGGCGCAGGCGGTAAAAGCGGTCGCGGAATCGGTGCTGGAGATGCTGGCCTCCGACTATGACATCGTCCTCACCCACGGCAACGGTCCGCAGGTGGGGCTGGATCTGCGCCGGGCGGAAATTGCCCACGAGCGCGAAGGGCTGCCGCTCACCCCGCTGGCGAACTGCGTGGCCGATACCCAGGGCGGGATTGGCTACCTGATCCAGCAGGCGCTCAACAACCGCCTGGCCGCGCGCGGCGAGCAGAAGGCGGTGACGGTAGTTACTCAGGTTGAAGTCGACAAAAACGACCCCGGCTTTGCCCATCCGACTAAACCCATTGGGGCCTTCTTCAGTGAAGCCCAGCGGGATGAGCTGCAACGCGCCCATCCCGACTGGCATTTCGTCGAGGATTCAGGCCGCGGATACCGCCGGGTGGTGGCCTCGCCGCAGCCGGTGCGTATCGTCGAAGTCGATGCCATCAAGGCCCTGACGCAAAAAGGCTTTGTGGTGATTGGTGCGGGCGGCGGCGGCATTCCGGTGGTGCGTACCGAGCAGGGCGACTACCAGAGCGTGGATGCGGTGATCGACAAAGATCTCTCCACCGCGCTGCTGGCCCGCGAGATCTACGCCAACGTGCTGGTGATCACCACCGGCGTCGAGAAGGTGTGCGTTAACTTCGGCAAGCCCAACCAGCAGGCGCTGGAGACGGTGAACGTGGCGCAGATGACGCGCTACATGGAGGAGGGCCACTTCCCGGCCGGCAGCATGCTGCCGAAAATCGTCGCCAGTCTGGAATTCCTGCACCACGGCGGCCAGCGGGTGATTATCACCTCGCCGGACTGCCTGCCTGCGGCGCTGCGCGGCGAGACCGGCACCCATATTGTGGCTTAACCCCGGTGGGCTTCCCGCCCGCCGCGAGACAGTAAAAGGAAAAGACAATGAGTGAGAATAAAAGCCGCCGGGAGTTTCTCAGCCAGAGCGGCAAAATCGCAACCGCTGCCACCGCCTGCGCGCTGTTTGGCGCTACCGGCTCCGTCGCGTATGCTGCGCAATCCGCGAAGCCAACCTGCGAAACAGGCAAACCGATGAACATCACCGCGACACACTACTATCTGGACAACGTGCTGCTGGAAGCCGGGTTTAATTTCGACGGCGACGTGGCTGTCAGCACCCGCACCGAGCTGAAAACCCTGGAGATCAAGGACGGCAAGATCGCCGCCCTGCGGGATAACAACAGCCACGCCGACGCCACGTTGCCGCACTACGATGGCGGCGGCAAGCTGCTGCTCCCGGCGATGCGCGACATGCATATCCATCTGGATAAAACCTTCTACGGCGGCCCGTGGCGCTCGCTCAACCGCCCGGCGGGCACCACCATTCAGGACATGATCCGTCTGGAGCAAAAGCTGCTCCCGGAATTACAGCCTTACACCCAGGAGCGCGCGGAAAAGTTAATCGATCTGATCCAGTCGAAGGGCTCTACCATCGCCCGCAGCCACTGCAACATCGAGCCGACCTCCGGCCTGAAAAACCTCGAGAATTTACAGGCGGTACTGGCGCGTCGCAAGCCGGGTTTTGACTGCGAGATTGTCGCCTTCCCGCAGCACGGCCTGTTGCTCTCGAACTCGGAAAAGCTGATGCGCGAGGCGATGCAGGCCGGGGCGCACTACGTCGGCGGGCTGGATCCGACCAACGTCGACGGCGCGATGGAGAAATCCCTCGATCTGATGTTCCAGATTGCGCTGGATTATGACAAAGGGGTCGATATTCACCTGCACGAAACCAGCCCCGCAGGCATCGCGGCGGTGAACTACATGGTGCAAACCGTGGAGAAAACGCCGGAGCTGAAGGGCAAGCTGACCATCAGCCACGCCTTTGCGCTGGCGATGATGGACGAAAAGCAGGTGGATGAGATTGCCACCCGCATGGCGGCGCAGCAGATCACCATCGCCTCCACCGTGCCGATTGGCACCCTGCATATGCCGCTCAAGCAGCTGCGGGATAAAGGGGTGTTTGTGATGACCGGCACCGACAGCGTGATCGACCACTGGTCGCCGTATGGCCTGGGCGACATGCTGGAAAAAGCCAATCTGTATGCCCAGCTCTATATCCGGCCGAACGAGCAGACGCTGTCGCGCGCATTGGGGATCGCCACCGGCGACGTGCTGCCGCTAAACGACAAAGGCGAGCGCGTATGGCCGAAAGCCCAGGATGCCGCCAGCTTTGTGCTGGTGGACGCCTCCTGCTCCGCCGAAGCCGTGGCGCGCATTTCCCCGCGCACCGCGACCTTCCATAACGGGAATCTCGTTTGGGGGTCGGTGGAGGTAAAAGCAAAACGGTAACGCCAGTTACCGTTTTTAGTGTTTGCGCCCTCTCCCTGTGGGAGAGGGAGGGGTGAGGGCAACAGGCCGCACTTACCTCAATACCCCACCTTATACACCCGCCCGCTCTGCACTCCTTCCACGCTGCGGCGATAGGCCAGGGCCACGGTCGCGGCGGGTACGCTTTCAAAGCCCGGGAAGAAGCCGTCGTAGGCTTCTGCCGATTCGGTGAGCACCGTCGGGCTAATCAGGTTGATGCGGATCCCGCGCGGCAGTTCGCACGCCGCGGCGCGGACAAAGCCTTCCAGCGCGGCGTTCACCGTAGTGGCATTCACCCCCTGGGCAATCGGCTCGTGGGCCACAATCCCGCTGATCAAGGTGATCGACCCCCCTTCGTTCAGGTAGTGCTGCCCGGTCAGCGCCAGCCGCACCTGGCCCAGCAATTTATCCTGTAGCCCCTGGTTGAACTGGCCGTCAGTCATGGTCGACAGTGGCCCAAAGTGCAGCCCGCCGCTGGCGGAGACAATCGCATCCACCGGGCCGATCTTCTCGAATAGCGCCTGCACGCTGGCCTGCGAGGTGATATCCACCTGATGATCGCCTTTCGTGCGACCCACGCGAATGACCTCATGACGACGACTTAACGCTTCGGTGACTGCCTGACCGACCGTACCGCTGGCACCAATAATGACGATTTTCATAGCCGACTCCTTCTGTTGTGAGTTCTCATTCTTTAATAAATAAAAAGGCAGATAAACTGGGCTAAAGTTAGAACATTGCTAACCAGAGGTTTGTAATATGGATAAGTTTCGCGGCATGGAGACCTTTATCGCGGTGGTGGAGAGCGGCAGCTTCACCGGGGCCGCCGCCCGGCTGGAGATGTCGGCGGTGATGGTCGGGAAGTACATCGCGCACCTGGAAACCCAGCTCGGCACCCGGCTGCTGGAGCGCAATACCCGCCGCCAGAGTCTGACCGACGCCGGACGCGTCTACTTTGACGAGGCAAAGCGGGTCATCGAGCAGGTCGCCATCGCCGAAAGCTCGGTAGAGCGCCTGCGTACCGCGCCCGCGGGCACGCTGCGGGTGACCGCGCCCACCTCGTTCGGCGGCTGCGTGATTGCCCCGCTGACCGCTACCTTTTTGCAGCGTTTCCCGGAGGTGCGCGTCGAGCTGGATCTCACCAACCGGATGGTCGATCTGGTAGAGGAGGGGGTGGACCTGGCGATCCGCATTGGCGACATCCACACCGAGGATCTGGTGGCAAAATATCTCTGCCCGTACCGGATGGTGATCTGCGCCGCGCCGGACTATTTAGCCCGCCACGGCACGCCGCAAACGCCGGACGATCTGGTGGATCACCTCTGCTTGTCCCATACGGTCTGGACCGCGCGCAACGAGTGGCGGCTGCCGGGCGTGGAAGGGGAGGTGCGCTGGAAGCGCGATGCGATTTTGCGCTGTAACGATGGGTATGGCCTGCGGATGGCGGCGATTGCCGGGGCGGGATTGCTGTTACAGCCGGAGGTGCTGGTGGCAGATGAGCTGGCGACCGGCCGGCTTATACGTGTTTTAGAACGTTACACACCACAACCCCGACCGGTGCATCTGTTATGGCGACAGGATCTGCGGCCTTTGCCGAAACTTACGCAATTTATCGCACATATCATGAAACATGCACAAACTGTCCCCTCTCCCTTCCAGGGAGAGGGTTAGGGTGAGGGTGGGTGTCAGAAACGATAACCTACGCCCAGGTTCCAGCCGTCGATTGCGTAATCGTCGCCCAGGTCGGCCGTGGTACCTTCGTAACCGACGTGGATCGCCCACTCAGGCGTTGGATTGAACTGCACGCCCGCGCCGTAGGCGAAAGAGGTCGATTTCTCATTGATGCCGTCGCGCTGGGTGTAGTTGTCGCCGCCGTTCACCCAGGTGGTATGGCCGTCTGCTTTCACGCGGGCCACACCGCCCAGCGCATACAGGGAAACGAAATCATTCAGGCGATACGCCGGGCCAGCCATCAGGGAGTAATATTTCACTTCGATATGGTTTTTAACGGAGTCAGAGAAGAGATAATAATGCTCGTCCTGATCGCCGCTCATATAGGTAAATGAACCCATCAGGCTGACCGGGGAATCCCACTCATAGCGATACTGAACGTTCACGCCGCGAATATTTTTAAAGTCTTCAACGTTACTCTGCGCATAACCCACAGAAACGGTCTGATTATCCGCCAGAGCCGCGCCGCTTGCCAGACCCGCCGCAACCAATACCGCCAGAGATACCTTTTTCATTTTCCGTAATCCTTGTTGTCGTTTTTTTATAGACGAAGCCGGATATATCCCCAGGCCAGGCTGGAGATACGCCACCGCAAATAAACCGATAAAATTGTTGGTTTTTTTGGCAGGGGATGAAAGAGGGAATAATCTTAAAGGCCAGAATAGTCCTGGAATTTTCCTCCCCTATATTGGTAGGGTGTGAAGCTTAGTCGACATATTTAAAGTTGATAACGATCCTGAGCGTTTCAACATCGACCGTTATTTCACAGGCGTGCCAGAACGAGGGTTGTTGTGATGAGACGTTATCAACAAAAAATTTCCTCAGCTCAACCAGGAGATCCAGCAAGTCAGCATTGGCTTGTGCGCCTGCAGTAAACCAGTTTGTCTCACCTGAAGTGCTGTCCACATAATCAAATTCACATTTGCAGTGGTCATTTTCGGGTGACAGCTCAGCGCGCGTGATGATTTTTGCGGCGTTATCGGGCGCTGCGGCTATTAAGACTGCGCCAATATCATTATAAATACTCTGGGAATCGCGCATATTTTTCTATCCTTTATTCCGTCATGGTTGAGCACTTAGTTACATTTTCCCGTGGCGCTTTAAGCGGCATCGGTATGTCCCATTGTTGCGGGCTTCTGCAACGTCCAGGAGTACGGAAAGGCGGTGTGGTTGGTGGAGTCCATATCGGCCACCACGCAACCACTCAGAAAGAAATGATGCCGGGGATGAGATGATTCATTTGTGACCCCTGTATTAATCCCTGTCCATTAACCTTAGCTGGATGTTGCTGCCATCGGGTACGTCTCTTATTTGCAATGCAATATTGGCTCTTGCTTTCATGGCCGCTGTCGATTTTTCTAAATAAAGATTATCTGACTCATACTCTCCACCCGCAACAAAGGGTATTTTGGGAACCAGGCGATATCCCACCGGGATTGGACCATGCTTCTTTTGCCATGCGTTTGCCAGGGGATAGCCTGTCAATACCTCATAGTCTTCAAGTATTTGTCTACACCATTCATTGATATCAGGCGCAAGGTAATCAAAAGAGCCTGTCTCTGGATCGAACGTGTATATGCCATCCTGTTTTATACAAAATTGACCGCCAAAAACATCTTCAGCAAAGAAAAGGGCGTTACGGGCAAGGTTATCGTAACAATCAATCCATAACCTATTGTCATTCCAGGCAATCACGCCGATCTCTTCCCTCACTGTCTCAAAAGGGAAAACATGCAAAGCTGATTCAAAACCATAAAATCCGTTTCTGTTGTTTAATAGATTCATTAAATCATCAATCAGCGGATAATTATGAAAGCCTGAGGGTAGTTTATGCCCCTTACATGATGAAATATCACCACTGCAAACGGATAAAAGTTTTTCTAAAAATAGAGGCATTTTTAGTTCTCATATTTAAAATTAATATTTATTTTAAGTGTTTCAATATCCAGCGTCACTTCACAGCCATGCCATGCAGGGTGGCCGTTGGTCAGATTGTTTTCGATAGAGTAGTTGCAAAGCTAAACCAGATAACGACGCATATCTGTATTCGCCCTTCACCTGTTCTTCGTCCACCTGCTCGGTGGTTTTACCCTGCACCAATACCGCTGCGATGTTGCCCTCAATTATATATAGAGACTATCGTCATAGGGCGCTTCAGCAAGAATTGTTTGAATGTCATTTCGTGCTTCCGATGCCCACATTGGGTTGAAATTCTCCATGATTTCAATGAATTTTGGAAAAGCGATGCGCCGTCCATCCCTCCCTTCAACTCTGTGATCTAACTCATATTGGTAGGCAATCTGATAGGCGAATTCGGACATAACCCAGTAAAGCAGCGTATTCAAAGAGTGAGTGACTTTTCGGGAAAACTCATACCCTCTTTCTGAATAAATATAATTATATGAATCATTTTCGAATGAAATATAGGGAGTGCCATCGCCAACGGGAGCAGAACACAGATTCACTGAATGTTTTGGAAAGCCTGCTCGTAAAATCATCTCATCAGCTTGTCTTTGTATTTCAGCAATATTAACTAACATATTAGCGAACCTCGTGAATAGACTTATTCTTCAAAAGCCATTCTACACAGACGGATTTCCACTGGAACACTAACGTAATCCCAGCGTATCGGGAAGGGCTTTGACAAAGTCGGACTCATCCCCCTGATACGCTTTCGCAATCTCTGCAAAGGCACTGATAATGCTCCCTTTCTCATCTTCCGTTAATAGCTGAAGCTCGGCGGCAATATGTTCCAGCATTTCCACAGCGGCATCTGGATTGAGCGAATGTTCGTCAGAGAATTCAAGAAAAATGGCCATATCAGCGATAACTTTAACAAGATGAGTCAACAGGTTCATAGGTGTATCTCCGGCATTGTCTTACTGATCGTCTACTTACTCAGTGGTTCCTCCTTACTCAACAGGTTTTACCACATACCCTTCAAGAATATGAACATCCTCCACATTACACTCGGGATAGATCCATTTAGCCCAATTGTTGATAACCCAATTCGGCCTTCACCCACTCGTCAGTCACCTGCTCGGTGGTTTTACCCTGGGCCAGCGCTGCGGCGATGTCGTCAGGAGCGTTATTCTCAACAACAATCCCAGTCTGCTGACTGAGATTATTGTTGGCTTATTTACCATCTTCTTTTTTTTGTTGTAATTTTACTTTTATCCAGATACCAAACCCTGCTAACGCACCAGCAGAAACACCTACTTTCAAAGAGTAAAAAACATCCTTTCCCCAATCAAAAAATAAAGAATTAGTTTTAAAAAACACCATTAACCTGCCAAGAAGACAGCCAGCCATCGCTAGAATAAAAATGCAAATTATACAACGTATTATTAACATAATCAGGGTGTTCAAATTACCCCCTGATCATTTTTTAATAGATTTATCAGCTTCATCAAGTGTTCCTTTTGTAGCATTCCCAATGCTGGCATTCGATTTATGATAGCCCCATGTATTCATGATTGTCTGAGCCTTTGACATGGCCTCAGAGTCAGCGTCACGTTTCATGTAATCCTGCCCGGAGAGCAAACCTTTGACCAGTTCTTGCGAAACAGTAGAACCGTATTCCCTCTCCATCTCTGATGCGTAAACACGTAAGTAACCTGCCAATTCAGCCCGTTCATTGCTGCTCATCTGTGATGGATCTTTAGTAAATTTTGCAACCAATGCATCACTGCGTTTGTCAGCATTTTCCAACTTAATAAGCTCACTAGCTGTCGCTAGCGTCTTATCACCGTTCTTAATTTTCTCAACGGCTTTGTCAAGTTTGTCTGAAGATGTAGAACCAAGGAAATTGTTCTCCACCGTCGTTTTACCCGCCTGCGCCCCGCTACGGCAGAAGCAGAGCTGTCGCCCACCAGTCCGCCGGAAAGCCCCGCCGCCAGCGTCGCCAGGGCTGAAACCGTCTGCTTCTGCGTTTCATCCTGCTTATCGGCAGATTTATCGTACATCTCGAGGGCGATCATGCCCACCAGCTCGCCCGTGGCGGCACCACCCGCGAGGGCGGCGCTGAGGTCGCTTCCGGCCAGCCCCTGAACCGCCGCCGCCTGAATTGCCTGCTGGTATTTACCCCCTGTGCCAAAGCCGGAAGCGTTCATCGCCTCGTTATAGGCCGTCTGGTAGATCTGGCCGTTGATGTCTTCAAGGGGCGCGGTTTTGCCCGGGTTGGCTTTTCCCACGCCGCTTTCGCCGCCTGCAGGTCCTGCGCGTTGACGTGGTTCAGCTTCTCTTTCGCCGCGTTGGTGGCGCGAATGCTGCCCTCGGTGCGGGCAATATCGGCCACCTGATTGCCAATCTCGCCGATCAGCTGCGCCTGCTGCAGCCGCTCTTTTGCCTTTTAGCACCTGCCTGACAACTACTGGTCAACGCAAACCAAAGGTATCGGGCAGATCTTTGACGAAGTCAGCTTCCTCTCCACTGTACATTTTTGAAATGTCCTCAAAAGATTTAATAAGGTTCGCTTTTTCGTCATTGCTGAGCAGGTCAAGATCGGCGGCAATGCTTTCCATCATCTCAATTGCAGCATCGGGATTTAGGGTATCTTCATCATTAAATTCCAGGAAAATAGCGAAATCAGCGATAATTTTTACTAATTGATTTGGATTACTCATGGACAATTTTAACCTCTATGTTTTTGATTCCGAGCTCATCAAACATCTTTTGAGCGCGGTTTGCCTGTGTCTGATTTGGCACTTCCCAGCGTCCAGTCATGCCGTTGTTTTGGAGTGCTTCCGATTGTCTTAGCGCCTGGTTTTTCGCTTTTGCCGTTGTCACGACCGAAATTTTACGATCAATCATGATATTACCCTCTACTCCATCAAAACGAACAGGACGAGTAATTCCTTTATCATCAATGCGATCGATAGCGGGTGCTTGCCCTTTTTTGGTTTCAATATTGGAACGAGCGCCGGAGGCAGAATCATTGTAATCTCTGGCTCTATTACTCATACGTGCATTTTCGTCCACCCATTTAATGTTGATCTCATGGCTGGCTTCATTAATGAACTTAGATGCCGCTTCCAGATCGCCTGCTTTAAGCGCCTTTTCCGCACCCTTAATGGCTTTGCCCGCAACATCCCCTGCGCCAGGAATGATGCCAATCGTCGCCGCCAGATAATCAAGCGCACTGTGCGCTTCCGCGAAGCTCTTGATATCACCCACGACCGGGACAAAATCTACACCGAACAACGCCATATCTTTTAGCGCTTCCCGACGCTCGGTGTACATTTTAACCGCGCAGGCTTCGGCGCTCATCCCGCCACAGTTTTCGCGCTTATAGCGTTCGTTTTCGGCCTTCACCTGCTCTTCGGCGACCTGCGCGGTGGTTTTACCCTGTGCCAGGGCCGCGGCGATGTCGCCAAGGGAGTTATTCTCAACCGTAGTCTTGCCTGCCTGCGCGCCTGCCACGGCAGAAGCAGAGCTGTCGCCCACCAGTCCGCCGGAAAGTCCCGCCGCCAGCGTCGCCAGCGCAGAAACCGTCTGCTTCTGCGTTTCATCCAGCTTATCGGCAGATTTGCCGTACATCTCGAGGGCGATCATCCCCACCAGTTCGCCCGTGGCGGCACCGGCAGCACCCGCCAGCGCGTTTTGTCCCTGGGCGGCGGCGAGCGCAGCGTTGACCACCGCGTGCGCGGCAACTTTGCCCTCGTTGCTCAACCCGCTGCGGTGCCCAATGACATCAGCCAGATACGGAGCGGCACCCCCGGCGAGGGCCGCGCTGAGATCGCTCCCGGCCAGCCCCTGAACCGCTGCCGTCGCCGCCTGAATCGCCCGCTGATACTCTCCGCCGGTGCCAAAGCCGGAGGCATTCATCGCATCGTTGTACGCCGTCTGGTAGATCTGGCCGTTAATATCTTCCAGCGTCGCGGTTTTGCCCGGGTTGGCTTTCTCCCACGCCGCTTTCGCCGCCTGCAGATCCTGCGCGTTGACGTGGTTCAGCTTCTCTTTCGCCGCGTTGGTGGCGCGAATGCTGCCCTCGGTGCGGGCAATATCGGCCACCTGATTGCCAATGTCGCCGATCAGCTGCGCCTGCTGGAGTCGCTCCTGCTCTTTCTCCTTATCGAAGATAGGGGAGAGCGTCTGGTTGGCATGCTCCACGTCGCGGCTGAGCTGGTTGACATCCTGAACCTGACGATCCTGGTCGCGAACGATCAGGGTGCCGTCCGATACTGCAGCGTGCGTGGTGCTGCTGTCGTGCCCGTCGCGGTTCGCGCCCACCAGCAGGCCGTTGGCCATGTTGCCGGCAAACTGGCTGCCGATGCTGCCCCCGGTGCTCATGCCCACGCTCTGGTGTTCCACTTCGAAATCGGCGCGGTTTTCGATATCGCTAAAGCCAATAGTGCCGGTATCGAGACGGTTTTTATCGGCGGTCGCCGTCGAGCCAATCACCGCCCCGTTGAGCTGGGTATGTTCGCCCACGGTCACGTCGTAGCCGCCTTTGCCGGCGAAGATCCCGGTCTGTTCCACCACCGAGTCGTAGTTGCTGTGCATCTTGTCGCGGCTGACGTTGACGCTGGCCGAGCCGGTCATGGAGCCGATGCTGAAGCTCCCGCCCGCGCTGGCGTTCTGCTGTTTCGAGTCGTAACGATCGCTGTCCTGCTCGGAGGTGAGGGTCAGGTTACGGCCAATGTCCGCTTTCACGGTTTCGCCGCTTACCTGGGCCCCGGTCAGGGTGGCATCACGTCCGGTCAGGATATTCACCTGGCGGCCCGCGTCCACGGTGGTCTCACTGTGGGTGGTGCCGTTGCCGCTCTCGTTGCCCTTGCCGCGGTTAACGCTGGCGGAGATGTTGATGCCCGCACCGCCGGAGCCGTATCCGATGCCCACCCCGACGCTGCCGCCCTTGCTCTCGTTTTTGCCGTCCAGCAGCTGGGTATTTTGCGCCGAGCGCAGGTACAGATCGCGGTTGGCGGCAAGAGTGATATCGTTGCCCGCCTTCAGCTGGCTGCCCTCCACGGTCAGATCCCCGTCCGCGCCGCGCGCGCCGCTGCCGGTGGCGATCACGCTGAGATCGCGCCCGGCGTTGAGGGTGCTGCCCTGAGCGGTGTTCTGCTCGCTGTACTGGGTCGATTTCGACGACTGGCTGCCGTAGGAGAGGCTGATACCCACGGTGTTGGTGTTTGATTTGTCCGCGCCCAGCGCCTGGTCCATCCGCCCGGCCTGGGCAGCCTGCACGCCGGAGAGCGCCGCCTTCACGCCCTGCAACGCCTGCAGGCGGCTGCTGCCGGAGGATTTCGCCTGCTGCGAGGCCTCGACGGCGCTGTTCAGCGCGCTGCCGACGGTGCCGGAGAGCGCCAGGGTCAGCCCGGAGGTTTTCTGCTCCACCTCGTGGGTCTGCTGGCTGCGGTTATTCACCGCCGTAATATCGACGTTTTTACCCGTGAGCGTCATATCCTGACCGGCCACCAGATCCGAGCCGCTCACCGTCAGGCGATCCCCCGCCCGCAGGGACAGGTCGCCGTTGACGCTGCCCACCGTGCTACCCGCCTGGGTGGCGTCCGCGCCGGTGTCGGTGGTTTTGATGCTCTGGGTGCCGACGCTAAAGCCGATCCCGCCCGAGCTCAGCAGCCCCGATTTTTTCTCCTGCTTCTGGTGCAGCTCGTTATTGCGCTCGGCCTGGGTCTCTATGTTCAGGTTATTGCCTGCCAGCAGAGAAACATCCCCGGTGCCCGCCACGTTGCTGCCGCGCACGGTGAGATCGTTTCCGGCGGTGAGGTTAACGGTGTTGCCGTTCAGCTCGCTGCTCTCCACCGTCTGACGATCAATCTGGTCGCGGGTGGTGGTGGTGGTTTTCGACAGCCAGCCGTTACCGCCCACCACTTTATGCCGTTCGTCCAGATCCTGCGTATTCTCACCCGCTGCCAGGGTCAGGTTATTCCCGGCGCTGACGTTAAGTGCCTCTCCGGCGGAGAGGGCAGCGGCGCGGGCGTTGAGATCGTTACCGGCGGCCAGAGTGACGTCGCCTTTGCCCGTCACTTCACTGCCGACGCTGTTGGTCTGCCCCTGCTTCAGGCTGTTGTCGGCATCCCACACCAGGTTATCGCGGCTGGCGGTCTCTACCGTATTCAGGGTCATATCCCGCCCGGCCACCAGCTGCGCTTTGCCGTTCTCGCCGCTGGCGATCACCTGCGCCCCGGTCAGGGTGATATCCCGCCCGGATTGCAGCGCCAGCTTACCGTCGTCGCCCTGCACGTAAATGCCGGAAACGCTGTCGAGGGTGGTGCGGGCGAAGCTGTTCTCGCCGTTAACGCTTTCGGCGTGGGTGGTGGTGCTGATGAGATTGATGTCGCGTCCGGCGCTGGCCAGCACGCTGCTGTCGCCCACGATGGCACCGCCGATGTTGTTGATATCGGTGCGGGCGTTCAGGTTGACGTCCGCCCCCTGAACGGTGCCGGTCTGGTTGGTGATGTTGTCGGCATCCAGCTGCAGCACTTTGCGCCCGGCAATCGTGCCACGGTTAAACAGGTCGCCGTTGAGCTTGATGGAGACGTTGTTCCCGGCAATCAGCGCCCCGGAGCCGTCGATATCCCCCTGTTTCACTTTGGCGTAAACCTGCGGCACCAGCACGTTCTCCATCGAGCCGTCCGGCATTTTCACCTGGGTGTTGACCAGCCAGACAATATCCCCGGTCAGGAGCGCCATCTGCTCCGGCGTCAGCGCCACGCCGATCTTCAGGTCGTACTGCTTGCCGAAGGTGATGCCGCGATCCATCAGCGCTTTGTACTGCTCTTCGTCGTTGTTGTAGCCGTCGAGATAGCGCTGGCCGGTAATGCCAATCACCTGCTCGCGGATCAGACGCTGCTCGTAGTAGCCATCCCCCAGCCGTTTCTGCGTGCTGTCACCATCGGCGGTAAAGGCGTTCTGCATATAGTCGCTGCCGAGCCACTGGCGCTCGTTGGTAAAGCGCGGATCGGTCTCCACCAGATACGGCACCTCCGCCGACGGGTTCACCTTGAACAGGCTGTTGTCCGGCAGGGTGGTGTTGGGGCCGATAATGCGGATCGCGCCATCGGCCGGAGTCACTTCAAACTGCTGTCCGGCAGGCGGGGTCACCGGCTCGCCCGGCGAAACGGTCTGCTGCGGCGCGGGTTTTACACCCGCGGCCTGACCAATGGTCACGTCCGTTCCCGACAACACCAGCGGGGTGATGCTGAGGTTGCTTCCGTCGACGCTGCCGTTGCTGATCAGCTGGCCCGGTTTGAGGGCGATATCCTGAATGGTGGTTGGCGGCGTGTAGGCCGTGCGGTCGCGCCCCTGTTCATCGTCGCCTTTGTGGCGAATGCGGTAGTAATGGGTGACGGTGCCCTCATCGGTAGTAAAGCGCTGGCCGGGTACGTCCTCGTTCTGCACGCTGCCCATCTGGTCAATCGCCAGGGTGCCGCCCGCGATCACCTGGCTCTTGTCGTTAAACAGTTTGTCGCCGGTCATCAGCAGGTTGCCGCCAGCGAGGATCTTCGCCGGGTCGCTCTCTTTGATGCGCGTTTCGTCAATCGTACGGGTGTAGTCGTACTGGTTAAAGTTGTCGTTATTGGCGCCGGTATCTTCTGGCGTATTCAGGTTACGCAGCCCGTCCGAGGAGTTGTCATCCACCCAGACGCCGTCCTCAGTTGAACTCCAGCGGTTGGTTGAACCGGAGTGCTGATAGTCGGTGAGATCTTCCTGCGACACCCGCACCACCTCGGTGGAGAAGTGGTCGTCGATGTTGTTGATCTGCCCGGCGGCAATCGCCATATCCCCGGCGGATTCGATGGTCGAGCTGTGGTTGTTAATGGTCCCGGCGCGACCGGTGACGGCGCCGTTGTCGTCCAGCGCCCCGCCAATAGCCATACTGCCCGCGCTGTAGATCAGGCCGTGATCGGCGTTATTCAGCGTCTGCACGCCGAGGTTCACTTGCTCGCGTCCGGCCAGCGTTGCCGCGGTGCCGTTTTCCGCCAGGTTGTTGAAGGTGATTGCATTCACGCCCACGGCATCGCCGTAGATCCGTCCGGTGCCGATGTTGGTCAGGGTATCGGCGTTGATGCGGGTGGCGATCCCGTCGATCAGGCCGGTATTGCGCACCGTGCCGGTGGCGGTCAGGGTGGTGCTGCCCGCATTGATTTCGCCGCTGGCGAGGTTAGTCAGGTTGGCGCTCTGCACGTCGAGGGCGCTGCCCGCCATCAGCTGGCCGCTGTTGGTCAGATCGCCGTCGGTGGAGAAGGTCAGGTTGCCGTTAGCGATGGTGGTGCCGGTATTGTTCACGCCGCGGGTGCTGTGGAGATCCATATCCCCCAGCGACAGCAGCTGGCCGCTGGCATCCAGTGATGCCGCCTCCACGCTCAGGGTTTTACCCGCTTTAAGGGTGCCGCCCGCGTTGATCAGATTCAGTCCGCTGCCGCTGAGATCCAGCGTGCCGCCGGAGGCCAACGCCCCGGCGCTGTTGTTGAGCACGCCGCTGTTATGAATATCCAGCGTGTTATTCGCCAGGATGCTGCCGCGCTGGTTATCCAGGGTTCCGGTGTTCAGCGTCAGGCTCTGGCCTTCCAGCCCCTGGTTTGCGCCGAGGGTATCCTGGTTAATAACGTTCAGGGCATTAAGGGTCACGCTTTTGCCGCTGCGGATCAGCCCGGAAGCGTTATCCACCATTCCCCTGGCGCTGTCGAGGAGCAGATCGCCCACCGACTGGATCTGCCCGCCGCCGTTTTGCAGGCTCTGGCTGTGCAGGGCGGTATCGGCCTCGCCAATCACCCGTCCGCCGTTGCGGTTATCCAGGCTGGTGGCCGCAATATCTGCCGTGCCGCTGGCCGCCAGGGTACCGGCCTGGTTATTAAGGCTCTCCGCCGAGAGGTTCAGCGCCCCCAGGCTGTTAAGGGTACCAGCGCTATTATCGAGCACGCCGGCGGTGACGTTCACGCCGTCGCCCTGCAGCACGCCTGTATTATTGCTGAGCTGCGTGGTGGTCAGGGAGAGGCTCTTCGCCGCCGCCAGCTGCCCGGCGGTGTTGTTCAGCGTATCGCCGTTAAAGGCGAGGCTATCCCCGGAGAAGGTGGTGCCGTGGCTGTTATCCAGCAGGCGGCCGCTCAGGGTCATGGCCCCGACCGATTTCAGCGCGCCGCCGCTGTTGCTGAGCGAGTCGAAACCGGCGGTCAACGTCCGGTTCGCGCCGATCTGGCCGTCGGTATTGTCGACAGCGCCCGCGTTGAGGCTGAAATCGCCGTCGCTCGCCAGGAAGCCGCTCTGGTTGTTCAGCACGCCGCTCTCAAGACTAAGGGAGCCCTGAGAGAGCAGGGCGCCGGAACGGTTGTCAAACGCGCCGCCGTTCAGGGCCAGGGTTGCGCCATCGGCGACAATCACCCCCTGCTGGTTGTCGAGGCTCCCGGCGCTGATGCGCTGGGTTTTCGCCGCCTCGATGCGGCCTTTGGCGTTGTTCACCGCCTGCTGGCTGACGATTTCACTCTCGCCCGCAGCGGCAGAAATCAGCCCCTGCTGGTTGTTGACCGTCCCGGCCTCGAGGCGGGTGTTGCCCGCCACCGCCACGATCTGTCCGGCGGTGTTGTCGATGTTGTCAGCCTTGAGCTGCACGCCGTTGGCCGCGCCAATCTGCCCCTGCTGGTTATTGAGGGTGCCAGGCAGATCCACTGCGAAAGCACTGCTGCCGCTGTGGGCGATTTTGCCTTGCTGGTTGCTGAGGTCGTGGGCGCTGAGGTTAATCGTCTCCGCGCTCAGGGTCCCCCCGGCGTTGTTGAGCATCTTACCGCTGCGAACGTTCAGTTCGCTGGCGTTGACCTTCGCGCTGGCGGTGCTTACATCCCCCGCACCGCCGTCGAGCAGTACACGTTTCGCCTGGGTCTGGCTGCCGCTGACGTCCACGCCCTGGCCGCGGGCGCTGAGATTACCCCCCGCCAGGGTTTGGCCGTGGGCGCTGAGCTGACCGCTGGTGCTGATTTCAAGATCCCCCGCGTCGGCGAGCTTGCCGTCGCTTTTCACCCCGGCGGCCAGCACGCTCTGCTGGCTCGCGTTGAGGCTTGCCGCGTTGACCCGGACGTTATTGGCGGCGGTAATCACGCCGCTGTTGTTGAGCTCGCTGGCGGTGTGCAGGCCGGCGCTGTCGCCTGCGCGCACGGTGCCGCTGTTCTCGATGCGCCCGTCGGCGGAAATGGTCACGCTGCCCGCCTGAGCGCCAATGGCCCCGGCGTTACGCACTCCGACGCCAGTCTCGGTGCCGACCATGCGGATTTTGCCCGCGTACATGCCGCCGAGGCTGGCGACGTCCACCGCCAGCTGCGGACGGGTGGCGGGATCGTCGCTGCCTTTTTCAATCACCTCGTGGGCGGCATCCACCTTGTTGCGCCCGGTGGTGACCTTCAGATCGTTGGCCCACAGCCCGGCGTTAACCTTCACCGAACGGGCAATGATGTCGGTGTAATCCGCGCCGGAGGTGTCCATCCCCGCGCCGTCGACCACCACTTCGCCACGCTCGACGTTAAACCCGGTCAGCGCGCCGTCCTTCATCTGCGGCTGGCCGGTGGTGAGGGTGGCGCGGTTGGCGTTGATAAAGCCGCAGCCGCTACAGGTGATGCCCGACGGGTTGGCGATCACCACCTGGGCTTTTTTACCGGCCACTTCGATCATGCCGTTCAGCTTGCTCGGGTCGCGGGAGCTCACCTCATTGAGGATCACTTTGGCTTCGCCTTTTGCCAGCCACGGGTTGCCCGCCACCATCCCACCGATATTGGTCTGCACGTTTTTGTGCGAGTTGTTGAGGATCGCCCCTTTGCTGTCCACGTCGAACTGGGTGTAGTTGTTACGTGACACCCCGGCAGCGGACGGGGTCTGGATATTGACCTGCGGCGTGCCGTTGGCGCTGTTGATGACCGTTGGCTGCTGGTTTTTTGGCGCACCGGCGTCCGCCACGATAGCCGCCTGCGCCGTCTGCACGGCTCCCATCGCCAGCCACAGACTAAAGCTGATAGCGCTCACCTTGCCGATAAGCTGGCTGTGCGTATGGCCGATGCCGGAAGAACGGGACGAACCGGCGCGGCCGGAGCGGGCGATATCCGCCACTACCATCAGCATGCCGCGCGCTTTGTTGAAGACAATTCGGTACAGGTTCTTATTCATGGTTCGTTCCTTTAAACGCTTCCGGCAGGCTCACGGTGAGCGGGTGATTCTGTTGCCACTCTCTGGCGTGTTGACGGCTGACGTGGCTGCCGTGGAACAGCATCACGCGCTTGCCACGTTCCGCGCCGCGGTGATACAGCGCGCGGCAGACGTGGTCGGGGAAGATGTCGCGGCGCATCAGGTTATACATCGCGGGGGTATGGCCGAAGGGGGCGATCCAGTCGCAGAACCAGATCCGATCCCCGCTGTCCCAGTCCTCTTCTTTCATCTCGATGGCCGGGCGGGTGAGGTAGCGGGCTTCCGCCTCCTCGTTCATGCTGGCCCAGCTGAGGAAAAAGATTGGGCGATCGTTTTCGCTGACCAGCACGTACTGCTGGCGCTTGATGATCGGCAGCAGCAGGGTGGGCAGGGCGTGCAGCGGGGCGTCCCGGTGCATCGGGGAGTGCATCCACAGCCAGACGGTGGCCCCCAGCACTTCGGCCTCGCTCTCCTGGCCGCCGAGGATCAGCGGCGCTTTGATATCCAGATGTCCGACGCGCATCACCAGCTCCAGTTCAGGTTAAAGCCGAGCGTGAGATCGCTGGTTTCAAAGCCGTCCGGCTTCGAGAACGGCGTCCCGGCGAACAGGTCGTAGCCGGTGTTAAAGGCGTTGCCGCGCAGGCCCGCCACGCCGCCTGCCAGGTGTTTACCCACCTGCAGATCCGAGCTGTAGCCGCCCACTTCGCCGTAGTCGGCCCCCAGATAGAACTCCTGATTCGGCAGCGGCGTGCGCCAGGCGAGATCGTTACGCACGTACCAGCCGTGGCTGGCGCTCAGGGTGCGCTCGCCGTCAAAGCCGCGCACCGTCCAGCGGTTGCCGATGGCGAACTGATCCTGCGGTGTCAGCGGCGTGTTGCTGATCTGGCGCAGGTACTGGACGTTGTAGCGGAAGTTTTGCGAGCCGATGGCAAACGGCAGATCGAGTCCGGCGCTGAGCTGGGTAATTTTGCTAAGCGCAGTGGCATCGCCCCAGTACTCTTCCGGCGCAGGCTGAGCGCCAAACCAGCGCGTGCCGCGCTGGTAGCTAATGCCTGCATCCAGCGTCGCCTGGCCGATGTAGTGGCGATGATCCAGCCCGATACGCCAGCCCGCGGTCTGACGGTGCTGGACGCCCACTTCCGTATCGTCGATATAGTTGCGGGTCTCCCGCGCCAGCACGTCGTAAGAGAAAGTGGTTTTTTGCG
Source organism: Leclercia sp. (assembly GCF_036780805.1). Lineage (NCBI taxonomy): Bacteria > Pseudomonadati > Pseudomonadota > Gammaproteobacteria > Enterobacterales > Enterobacteriaceae > Leclercia > Leclercia sp. The sequence continues at coordinate 41,447 of NZ_DAIQCE010000016.1, forward strand.
AGCCGCTGCGGTGCAGCACGCGGCTGAGCTGAATGTCGAGGTTTTTGCTTTTACCGCTGTAGCGATAATCCTGATTGAGGCCGGCGACGGTCTGGTGGTAGTCATAGTCGCTGCCGGTGACGCCCAGCATCCAGTAGCCGAAGGGCACCGAGTAGTGGGCGGTGTAGTTTTTGCTGCCTTTGCCGCCTTTGTCGTTCAGATCGTGGCTGGCCGAGACATACAGCAGGTCGCTCAGGGAGAAGGGGTTATCCAGCGACAGGGTGACGCCGCCCTGGTAGCGCCCGGTGGTTTCGGTTCCGGCATCGTCCAGCGACAGGCCGATACGCCACATTTTGCTCTGCTTACGGGTGATGACCACGTCGCTCTCGCCCGGGTTCTCCCCCGGCAGCAGCTCCATGTTGGCCTCGACCGTCGGCAGACGCTGGAGGTTTTCCAGCCCCTGTTCAATATCGCGCAGATCCAGCAGGTTCCCCTCGTGGGCCGGGAAGGCGCTGTAGAGCTGGATGTAGTCGTCGCTCTCTTCGGTGAGCTTCACGTGGCGAATGGTGCCCGGCACGATGGCCAGTTTCAGCGTCCCGCTCTTCAGATCCTGCGACGGGGCCAGCACGCGGGTGGTGATCCAGCCGTGGTCGACGATGCGGTTCTGCATGGTGCTCATCAGCAGGTTGATCCCTTTTCCGCCCAGACAGCGGCCCTGGGCCTGGTCCGCAATCCGCTGGAGCGGCAACCAGTGGGGCAGGGCGTCCTGACCGCTCAGCTCGACGCGGTTAATCGGGAAGCAAGGGGATTCCGTCGGGAAGGCAATTTTGCCGTAGCCGGAGGACGGCTCGGAAAGACGCACATCGGGAACGGGCGGGGTTAATTGCTGCTCTAATGCTCTCTGGCGCTGCTGCTGAATAATAAATTGATTATCCGGCTCTGCGGCAAGGGCAGGGAACATTAACGTCAGGCCAGTGGCTGTCGTTATTATCAGGGCGATATTATGGCGGGCTTTCATCGGCGAATCCCTGCTGTGTAAGCAAAATGAATACAATGTGAATTTGTGTAAAATTGTTTAAGTATTGGGAAGGGAAAAAAAGGGGGATTAATCCTAAAGCACAGAATTATCCGAGTTTTGGGCTCCTCAAATCTGGTAGGTTCGGCTCTGGAAAGAATATATCGGGAGTTTCACGTGGATGTGGGGGGAATATCCACGCGAAACTTAAGTGAAATTAATATCTATTTCTGAATACGGTCGACACGAACGACCGGCGGGGTCATTTTTTTATCCAGACTGCCATTAATGCTGATCATCTGATCGGGTTTTACCGTGCGTCCGTCAAATACGGCTTGCGGAATTACCGTATCAATAGTGCCGGTTTTATCGCGGAATTTAAATTTATCGCCACCGGAGCCATCGATTAAATTCCCGCGCAGGGAGATGGTCGCGCCATCGTGCATCTCTTTAGCCTGCTCCACGGTCATGATTCTGGCATCCTCGGTGCCGCGATAACCCTCGTCCAGAGAATGCGGCGGCGGAGGGGCAGCATCTTTCTCCAGTCCACCTTTATCTGCGGCATACGCCGTTGAGATTAAAAGACAACACAATAAGGGTGCGACGGTTAATTTCATACTGCCTCCTTAGTTTAACTTGCTTGACAGATTAAGCCTGGTTGCTATTTTTTATTTTGCAAACAGGAACAGTCTTAATCCACTTTATCTATAAAAATCATCTGGCTGTATAATCTTAATAAGCGAAACGGTGAGGTGATATATGGCGAACGCAAAAGAAAAATCCCCGCCTTTGCCCGGTGTGAAACAAAACCATGCTGCCCTGCAGTTTGAATACAACGCCCGCCGCTTCGGTTTCGTTCTGCTATTGCTGATTATTGCCGCTGCGCTGCTGGGGCTTTTTTCCGGCGGATATTTTAGCGAAACGACAAAAACCAACCCCACGCACAGCGTGCAGGTGGAATACCAGCGCTTTGGCCGACTGCAATCTGCCGTCGAGTTGAAAATTACCCTGACGGGTCAAAGTAATGCCCCCCTGACGCTGCGTATTGGTGGGGAATATATGGCGCGAACGCAGACCGATAATATCTGGCCGCAGCCTGACGAAATGCACAGCGAGGGCGGGGAGCTGGTGCTGGTTTATCAGGCAGCGAAACCGCGGAAGGATTTTACCGTCTGGCTCTATACCAACCCGGATCGGCCCGGTAAAACCGTCACCACTGTCACAGTCAATAATCAGCCGGGTCTCTCTTTCTGGCAATTTATCTATCCGTAGGGGACCAGTATGGAAATGATACTCAGGGCGGTGGCAATTTATCTGATTCTGCTGGTGGTATTTAAAATTGCCGGACGCCGGGCGCTGCTGCAAATGACCAGCTTTGATCTGATCCTGTTATTAATTATTAGTGAGGCCACCCAGCAGGCGCTGCTGGGGGAAGATTTTTCAGTAACTGGTGCCATGCTAACCATTATTACGCTGGTCATGATTGATATGCTGTTCGGGGTGGCAAAAAAATATATTTCCGGCGCGGAATCGATGCTCGATGGCTCCCCGGTTATTCTGGTGGTGCACGGTGAGTTACAAAACGAAAAATTAAAAAAGGTGGATGTCTCCTGTGACGATATTCTGGTATCGGCCCGGCAAAATCACGGCATATATCAGTTGGAAAAAATTAAATACGCAATCCTTGAACGAAATGGGCATATTTCGATTATTCCCGAAGAGAGTGAATCATGAAAGAAAATATCTGGAACCAGGCTAAAACGACCAAGGAATTGACCAGTCAGGTCTCGACGGTGTTGACCGATCTGGGCTGGCTGCTCACCACGGCCGAGTCCTGTACCGGCGGCAATGTGGCCTCGGCGCTCTGCGCAGAAAAGGATACCGCTTCGTTCTTTGGCACCGGCGTGGTGACTTTCAACAATGAAGCCAAACACAAGGTGCTGGGGGTCAGCAATGCCACCCTGGAAAAGTACACCGCCGTCAGTAGCCAGACGGTGGGTGAGATGGCCGAAGGGGCGCTGAAGCTGGCCGATGCGGATATCAGCATCGCCATCAGCGGCTATGCCGGGCCGGACGGCGGCGAGGATGGCACCCCGGCGGGGACCGTCTGGTTTGGCTGGTGCTTTCGCGGCGAGGTGACAACCGCCGTGCAGCACTTCACCGGCGAGTGTGAAGACGTGATTGAGAAAGCGGTTCGCTATGCGCTCTCAGAACTGTTGCGGCAGATCCCGCACTGGAAAAAGCAGCTGCATTAAGGAGAGGTTATGAGTGTGGTGGTGATTACCGGCGCAACGGCTGGGGTAGGTAAGGCCACGGCGCTGCGCTTTGCAGCGGCAGGCTACGACGTGGGGCTTATTGCCCGCGATGATCATAGCCTGGAGGCCGCGCGGGCGGAGGTGGCGAACTACGGCGTGAACTGCCATGCGGTGAGCGTGGACGTGGTGGATGCCGCGGCGCTGAGCCAGGCGGCCCTGACGCTGGCCGACCGGTTAGGCGCGATTGACGTGTGGATCAACAATGCCATGTGTACCACCCTGGCGCCGTTTTACAGCATCACCGACGATGAATTTCGCCGGGTGACGGAGGTCACCTATCTCGGCTGCGTCAACGGCACGCGGGCGGCGATGGAGCAGATGGTCCCCCGCGACAGGGGAGTGATTATTCAGGTGGGCTCCGCGCTGGCCTACCGCTCCATTCCGCTGCAGTCGGCCTACTGTGGCGCCAAGGCGGCGATCCGCGGCTTTACCGACGCGCTGCGTACCGAGCTGATGCACGAGCGCAGCGGCGTGGATCTGGTGATGGTGCAGATGCCGGGGCTCAACACCCCGCAGTTTGACTGGGCGCGGAACAAGTTCGCCTGGAGCATGCGTCCGGTCGCGCCGGTGTTCCAGCCGGAGGTCGCCGCCGAGGCCATCTTTAGCGTGGCGCAGCGACCGGTGCGCGAGCTGTGGGTCGGGCGCAGCACTATCGGGGCGATTGTCGGCCAATTCCTGTTCCCCGGTTTTCTCGACCGGCTGATGGTGAAAAAAGCCTGGGAAGGGCAGATGGAGGAGACGCTCAACCCGCCTGAGCGGCGGGACAACCTGAGCGAACCGGTCGGCGGCGCGCACCGGGTGCACGGGCGTTTTTCTCCGGAGGCCAAATCCCGCGCCGCGGCCATCACCTCCGGCGTACCGGGCAAAGCCCTGCTCGGCACCGCCGCGCTGGCCGGGCTGCTGCTGATCGCGAAGTGTGTCGGACGGCGGAAGTAGCCTGTAGGCCGGGTGCGGCAATGCCCGGCGGCGCTTTGCTTGCCGGGCCTACGGGTCGTGCATGCTGTGGGTTTTGTAGTTGTAGGTTTTGTAGGCCGGGTAAGGCGTAGCCGCCACCCGGCGATGTTGCAGGGTGCGGCCTGATGCCCTCACCCCGACCCTCTCCCACAGGGAGAGGGAGCAAACACTAAAAACGGCAACATAGTTGCCGTTTTGCATTTACCTCCGCCACCCGGCGATGCTGCAGCTTAGTGATAACCCTCGGTATCCGTCACCTTGCCGCGGAACACGTAATAACTCCAGGCGGTGTAAACCAAAATCAACGGAATAATCAGCAGCGTCCCCACCAGCATAAACAGCTGGCTGGAAGGCGGGGCGGCGGCATCCCAGATGGTGATGCGTGGCGGGATAATGTTGGGCCACAGGCTGATGCCCAGCCCGCTAAAGCCGAGGAAAATCAGCCCGAGTGTCAGAATAAACGGTCTGGCGTGGCTGTGCGGATTGCGGGTAAGCCGCCAGATCCAGACCCCAAATACCGCCACCAGCAGCGGCACCGGCAGGAAGTAGAAGAAGTTAGGCAACGAGAACCAGCGTTCGGACACATACTGCCAGCCGAGCGGAGTCCAGACGCTGACCACCGCCACCACCCCCAGCAGCGCCAGCAGTACCTTGCGGGTCAGATCCCGCATGTGCTGTTGTAACGCCCCCTCGCTTTTCATGATCAGCCAGGTGGTGCCCAGCAGGGTATAGGCCACCATCAGCCCCAGCCCGCAGAAGAGGTTGAAGGGCGTCAGCCAGTCGAGCGCGGAACCGGCAAAGCGACGGCCCTCGACGTCGAAACCGTTAATCATCGCCCCCACCACAATGCCCTGGCTAAAGGTCGCCAGCAGCGAGCCACCGGCGAAGGAGTAGTCCCAGAAGGCGCGGTGCGACGGCGTGGCTTTAAAGCGAAACTCAAAGGCCACGCCGCGGAAGATCAGGCCGATCAGCATGGCGGTCAGGGGGATCGTCAGGGCATCGATGATCACCGCATAGGCCAGCGGGAAAGCGCCGAACAGCCCCGCGCCCCCCAGTACCAGCCAGGTTTCGTTCCCGTCCCACACCGGGGCGACGCTGTTGACCATCACGTCCCGCGCCTGCGGATCGCGCTCAAAGTAGAAGAGCATGCCGATACCCAAATCGAAACCATCCATAATGATGTACATCAGGGTGGCGAAGACGATGATGGCAAACCAGATCACTGAGATATCGACGCCCATTATGGTTTCTCCTCTTCCGGTACCGGTTCTGCCGCCGAGAGCGGACGCGCGGGCCTGCCGTCGGTTTTAACCGTAAGCTCGTCCGTCGGCTGCGGCCCTTTCTTAATCAACCGCACCAGATAGACATACCCCACGCCAAACACCGAGCAGTAGACGACGATAAAGGCCAGCAGGCTGATGCTCATCTGCAGGGTGCTGTGCAGCGACACCGCGTCAACGGTGCGCAGATAGCCGTACACCACCCACGGCTGGCGGCCCACCTCGGTGGTGATCCAACCTGCGAGCAGCGCCACCAGCCCGGCGGGCCCCATACAGAGGGCAAACCAGTGGAACGGGCGAGAGTGGTAGAGACGGCGGCGGCGGCGCAACCACAGGCTTGCGACCCCCATCAGGATCATCAGCAGCCCGAGGCCGACCATCACGCGGAACGACCAGAAGACGATCAGCGAGTTGGGCCGCTCATCTTTCGGGAAATCTTTCAGCGCCGGAACCTGCTTATCCAGACTGTGGGTGAGGATCAGGCTGCCGAGCGCCGGGATCTCCAGCCCGTATTTGGTGCGTTCCTCTTCCATATCTGGTACGCCAAACAGCAGCAGCGGCGTGGCTTCACCGGGAGGATTTTCCCAGTGCCCCTCAATGGCGGCGATTTTTGCCGGCTGATGCTCAAGGGTGTTCAGACCGTGCATATCCCCGACAAAGGCCTGAATCGGCGCGACCAGCAGCGCCATCCACAGCGCCATTGAGAACATTTTGCGTACCGCCGGGGTGTCGTTGCCGCGCAGCAGATGCCAGGCCCCCGATGCGCCAACAAACAGGGCGCTGCTCAGGAAGGCGGCGATGGACATGTGGATCAGGCGATAAGGGAACGAAGGGTTAAAGATGATGGCAAACCAGTCCTCGGGGATCACCTGGCCGTTCTCGATGCTGAAGCCCTGCGGGGTGTGCATCCAGCTGTTGGAGGCGAGGATCCAGAAGGTGGACATCAGGGTGCCCAGCGCCACCATGCAGGTGGCAAAAAAGTGCAGGCCGGGCCCGACCTTGTTCCAGCCAAACAGCATCACGCCGAGGAAACCCGCTTCGAGGAAGAAGGCGGTTAAGACTTCATAGGTGAGCAGCGGGCCGGTGATGCTCCCGGCAAACTGGGAAAAACCGCTCCAGTTGGTACCGAACTGATAGGCCATCACCAGGCCGGAGACCACGCCCATGCCGAAGTTAACGGCGAAGATTTTTAACCAGAAGTGATACAGCGAACGCCAGACGTCATTCTTCGTCCGTAGCCACATGCCCTCAAGCACCACCAGATAGCTGGCGAGGCCGATGGTTAAGGCCGGGAAGATAATGTGAAACGACACTGTGAAGGCAAACTGAAGCCTGGCGAGATGGAACGCATCGAGTTCGAACATCGTACTCTACCCCTGTCAGCGAAATGCCCCGTAAGAAACGGGGCATCGTGGTACAGCATGGACTTCGGCGCGGGGTTACGGTTTTTTCTTACCGGCCCCCAGCTCCGCGCCAGTCAACGGATTGGCCTTTGGATCGGACTCGGTGCGTTTCGCCATCGCTTTCAACAGAGCGGCCTGCTCTTTTGATAGCGTGACCTGAGCGCCACCGTCGCCACCGTCAACAGCGGGTTGTGGATCGGCGACGTACTCAAAGTTTTCGTCGCTGTTCCAGCTGCCGCGAAGATCGTCACCCGCAGACATATTGTAGTAGGTGGTTGAATATTGTTCGATAGGCGGCAGTTTCCCCGGTGGGAAATTATTGCGAATCGACTGTAGCGCCTTCTCAAACGAGAGCTGGTGCGCGACCTCACGGGTCATCAGGAACGCGAGGGTATCTTTTACCCCGACATCGTCGGTAACGTTAATCAGACGTTCATAGATAATTTTGGCGCGCGCTTCCGCTGCGATATTCGAACGCAGATCGGCGGTGACTTCGCCAATGGTGTCGACATAGGCCGCCGTCCACGGCACGCCGCCGGAGTTGGTCAGCGATGGCCCACCGCCGTACAGCAGGGAAGTGACATGGCTGTCGTTACCGTTTTGCGTCAGGGAGCGGTACAGTTCCGCTTCGCTTTCGGTGCCTTCCGCCAGCTCGCCTTTGGCCCCTTTATTCAGCATACCGACCAGCGTGCCGATGATTTCGAGGTGGCTCAGCTCTTCGGTCGCGATATCCATCAGCATTTCGCGGCGACCCGGATCGTCATCCCCCAGACCCTGGGTGAAGTAACGGCAGGCGGCAGCCAGCTCGCCCTGAGGGCCGCCAAACTGTTCGAGCAGCAGGTTTGCGAGGCCGGGATTTGGCTCAGCGACGCGGACGGTGTATTGCAACTGTTTTACGTGTCGAAACATAGGCTCACTCCTGTTTTATTTTTTCGCTTCAACGCCTTCAGCGTCAGCGCGCAGGAGGAATTGTTCCGTGGTGTTGGGGATATGCTGGATAAGCCAGTCGGCCATGCGCTGCTCTTCCGCGAGGATAGATTCGATAGCGGGAACGGATGCCACGTCTCCGGCTTTTTTCGCTGCGGCCAGCAGGGAGGTATAGCAGGCGATTTCGAACTGCTCGAAAACGTAGCCGCTAATAGAACCTTTAACAATTTCATCCGACGCGGCGATGCCGCCGACAGACTGACCGAACGCCATCATTTTGCTCACAGAGTCTTTCAGCACCGAGCGGGAAATATCGTTGCGATCGAGGATCTCTTCCAGCAGGGTAATTTGGTGTTTTGTTTCAGTAATATGCTGTTCAATTCGGGCGCGGACATCAGGGTAATTATCGATGCGGCTGGCCATTGATTCGAGCATTGATTCGGCTTGCTTTTCCATGGCGTGAGCATCGCGTAGCCAGTCATGGTAGTGTTCTACGTGATTCATATTTTCTTCCTCGGGTTCGGTTAATTCAGTCTTACTTTTCCGCTTTCTGATTAATATTACCGACGGCCAGATCGGTGAGTTTAAGATCGGTGGATTTCTCTTCTTCCAGCGTCTCGGCTAATAATTTTACCGCCTGGGTATAACCTAATTGTTCCGCCAGGGTGGCGAGCGTGCCATAGCTGGCAATTTCGTAGTGTTCGACTTTTTGCGCCGCAGCGATCAGCGCCGCATCGCGTACTTCATTTTTTTCTGTGCTTTCAAGGACTTCATTGGCTTCTTCAATTAAGCCTTCCATTGCAACGCATTTCATTCTTTTCAGTTTAATATTCGGCGTTTTCTCCACGATCTGATCGATACGTTCAATCTGGCCGTGGGTCTCTTCCAGGTGCGCTTTAAACGCAGCGCTCAGATCCGGGCTGGCGGCTTCGCGGGACAATTTTGCCAGTGCACGGGTCAGCTGTTTCTCTGCACTGTAAGTGTCAGAGAGCAGGTGAATAAAGACATCCTCTATGCTTTTCATATTCATACGCTTTTCTCCAGTGACATAAAAATTCTGCGAGCCCGCGGACTCGCAGAGTACCGATTAAAGTGAAGAACAGGTTTTAATAATGAGATGAATTAAGAGTTGTCAGATTTACGTCCGCCACCATGGCTATGCTGACCCCCTTTTTTACCTGCTTCAGAAGCGCGTTGCGGATCGTTTTTGAAATTACCGCCGCTTTGCTGTCCACCTTTTTTGCCAGCTTCAGAGGCCTTTTCACGATCCTGTGCGAAATTACCTGAACCACCACGTTGCTCTGCCATATTATGTTTCCTCATATACATCGTTTATGTCAGTAAGATACGTTTTTATTCGTATCCGTTGTCGTTCAGAATTAAATTTAGACAGTATTTTTGAAGAGTCAAACCGGAATTTTGGAATAATTTTCAGTCCGCATGATGAGTTGGGAGAAATATCGGTTCGCTTGTTTTTTGGCTATTTTCCCTCAAGGTTATGTTATCAAACGACCTTCCGGGATAGCGGCTTTGTACGTTTTTCTCTGTCTCGTTGAAACGCGCGAGTCCAGACGCGGCGGGGCTCTTTACAGTTGTTTACATTTTAGGTAAGCGATACATAGCGTATATAAAATAAAAATACGTGGGATTAGTCTTAATTGGTTTTTTATATTATTCGCAGCGCGGAAGTGTGGCTAAAAAATAATCTAGCGAAGCGCCAGGGTATATTATGCATGGATTACAGTCATTCATGGAAAATGCTACTCCAAAAAGGGTAAGCGAAGCGCGGAATTAAATACCCGATTAAAGTATGAGGGCGAACCGGAAGCTATACGCAATACTGAACCGGAGCGTTGACGCGGTGTCATCCTGGTAGCTGCAACGGTGAGCCATATGATTGATTTCATTTCGGGTATCCTGATCCACACCCCGGTTTGGGTGTATGTCATACTGCTGTTTCTGATAAGCCGGGGCATCCGGGCGCGCAAACCGGCGACCGTGGCGCTGGAGAAGCTGGCCATCATCCCGGCCATTTTTCTGCTCTGGGATATCTACGATCTGTTGATTTTCCGCAAGCTAACGCTGGCTACCGGCTCTCTGTGGCTGGTGGGATTACTCAGCGGCGCGGCGATAGGCTATATCCTGATCAAACGCACGGCAGTGGCGCGCGCCGCCGCTCCGCGCAGTATCTTTCGTGAGGCGGACTACTCGGCCCTGCCGTTTATGATGCTGGCCTTTGCGGTGAAATATGTCCTGGGGGTGATGAGCGCCATCGCTCCCGAGGTGCTACAGCGACCTGGGGTGAGCGCGTTCGCCATCATCACCGGGGGGCTGTTCGCCGGGGTGTTTGTCGGCAAGTTTGCGCGCTATGTGCGGGTGTATCGGGCGGCGGAGGTGCAGGAGGCGGGGTGATTTTCACAGCCGTGCTTCTCGTTTAGTGGGGAGCGGCTGAACGCGTCACGTCGGAGAGACCTCGTTAATCGAATTTGATGCATCCAGCCTTCTTTGTTGGCCCAACGAGGTCCATTTTTTTTTCACGCTCGCCTACGCGTGCAAGCTTGTTGCCATCAATCGTTGCCCAGAAATCTACGGCGCGTTGGGCTGCAGCAATCGCTTTAACGGAGTCGATTTTTTTGTTTTGCTTGATCATCATGTCTCCCGGTAGATTTTTAACCATCTAATTTTATTTGCATTCTTTAGCAGTTATCTTCCCCTCACGTTATCGTGAGAGGAAACCTTCACATCAGTTAATCCACTCCACACCAGTCTCGGTTGCCAGCCAGCGCGGCGCCTTCAGGCGCTCGGCAAAATAGCCGGTTAACTCTGCCAGCAGATCGCTCATGATGCGTGCGGTATCCGGTGCCAGCGTATTGCTGATTAATAGTCTGGCAATCGCTTCACAATAACCGCAAAGCGCATCGGATTCCGGCGCAAATTCCGGCTGATACAGGGGCAGGGTATCGACGGTGAGATATGCCTCAAGATTCCGGGGAATGGGTTCATGCAGCGTCGGCTTCAGTAGCGCCAGGCAGGCAGCGAGACGGCCGCACAGGGCGGTTTTCATGGTCGGATCCTCTTCGCACAGCATCGCTTCACAGAAACGTTCACAGTTATCGGCCAGTTCGGTGAAATCAGTGTTGTGGTCGAAGGGGGCGGTAATGAGTGGGTTGATAGTAGCCATATAAATAACCTCAGTATGTGTTTATCGCCGCCACAGGAAATGCCAATTTCCAATGGTGGCGGAGCCGGACGAGGTTGGCATAACCGGACATACTGATAACCGGCGCGCTTTTCAGCGCCCTCGCCCGGCCCACCCTAGAGTGTAGCCGGACGCATAGCGCAAAAAAAGCCTCGCGCTACCAGTATGTTATGCAGGATGCCAATCCCGACGCCAGATGTTGCTGGCGTGCAGACACCCTACGCCGCAAATAGCCACTGTTAAAGAAGGGAAATAAGACAGATTTCATTCCTGCGAGGCGTCTTCAGAAACAGGGGAAATGCGAGGAATTGTTGCAGTTCAACGGGAAGACGGTGCGCAATAATGATGTTGCACGTCGTTATCCTGGTTTGTTGGTTGCGGTGCTCATGTCACACTTCGTCTCCGTCAGGATCAGAGATAATCAGGGTCGAAACACTTCACGGGAGGGGAAAATGGCATATATCAGCAAAATCATGATGATTCAGGGGCAACCCGCAATCATTACCTTTGAGGCTGAAATCGGTGCGTTTCGCGGTAAGTTTCTTAATGTTTCTGGTTACTGTGATTTTGTCGCGGACAGCATCGCCGGTCTGCAAAAAGAGGGAGAAACCTCTCTGGCAGAATATCTACAGGATTGTCGTGAAGAAGGTATTCAACCATTTCGCGAAGAGCAACAGGAACGTCTGACTGTTCGTGTATCTGGGCGTCTGGGCGCACGGCTGACAGCCGTAGCTAAACAGCATGCAATTTCTAAGAACCAATTAATTGTTGAAGTATTAGAACGTGAACTGGCGTTGGTCTAAGTGCGTCCAGATCAATGTTTATCTCTATGCGGGCCAATAAAGGGCCCGCAGTCATAAGATCATATCGTGGCAGCATTAAGCCACAGACGATGGCGCTTTTCTCTTCGCCAGCATCTCTGCGGCGGTGATGATCTGCCGATGCTCCGCCTGCATGCGCTCGTCATGCTGAATATCCCAGATATCGACATTCAGCTGCAGGTTCAGCCAGAACTCAATGGTGGTATCAAATGCCCGGGCAAGCCGCACGGCCATGTCTGTGGTCAGCTTTCGGTTGTTATTGACCAGCGCGCTGACGCTGTTTCTGTGCACGTTTAGCATCACGGCCAGATCGGCAATTTTTAAATGCAGCGGCTCAAGAAACTCGTTAAGCAGAATATCGCCGGGTGTAGTGGGTTTACGGGTGCTGTTTGTGAATGCCATTTATGACCTGCCTTGTTTAGCGGGTATCCCCATCTGAAAGCGTAGGGCAGTGTAATGCACTCACGCACTGTGCTCAAGTGCGTTTGTTTACATGGTTCGTGTGGCTATCTTATGGTGCGAACTCCGCCGTTCGTAGGCCGGGTAAGGCGTAGCCGCCACCCGGCGATGGTCCAGCGATGCAACTTTACAGCGTAAACGCCCCTTCCAAAGTAATCACACAGCTGCCGCCCACCCGCACCACGGGTTGGCCTGACGCGGCGTCATACCCCGAATAAAGCAAACTTGCCCGCCCCATATCAACGCCCTGGCTCACCTGCAGCGACAGCGTGGTTTTATCCCAATGCAGTGCCAGCAGGGCGGTCACCGCGGCGGTGGCGCTGCCGGTCGCCGGATCTTCCGTCATGCGCGGGGTCAACATCCGTGACTGCAGATCGCCCACCTCACCGGCATCTTTATCCCGGGTATAAGCATAAACAGAGACCGCGCCATCCAGCGGCAGCGTCGCGCGGAAGCCCTGCATATTCGGCACGCAGCGGCGAAGTGCATCCCGCGAGGCGAGCTCCACCACCAGAAACGGCAGGCCAACCGAGGCAACAACAGGGTTATGCGTGTCGGTACGGATATCTTCCGCCGTCAGCGACAGGCAGGCAGCGACCTGTTCCGGGCTGACTTCAGAGCGGCAGGATAAGGCTTCCGGCGTGACGAGTTCGGCGCCGGTCACCGTGTCGTTGTCTTTTAACAGCCTGACGGGCACCAGGCCCGCAATCTCCTCGAACAGCAGCGTCTCGGGCAGCGTTGTGCCCTTTATCGCGGCATCGCTTGCCAGCACAAACGCCGTGCCGACGTTGGGATGGCCGGCGAACGGGATCTCACGCGAGGGGGTGAAAATTCGCACCCGCGCCGTATGGGCAGCATCGTCGGGCGGAAGCACAAAGGTGGTTTCACTGTAGCCAAACTCAACGGCAATCCGCTGCATTTGCTCTGTACTCAGACCCTCTGCGTCTAACACGACGGCGACGGGATTGCCGAGAAAGGGTTTATCGGTAAAAACATCGGCAACGACATAGCGTCTTTTCATTTCCTGTCCTGAATGAAGTGATTGAAAGTACGCCGGTAACGTTACTCCCTCGGCACGCACGGGAAAATGAAAAACGTAACGGCAGATACACTAAAGCGCACTTACGAACCTGAATCCACAGGAGAGCATCCGATGTTCACCCATATGCGCATTGCCAGACCCGTAACCGATCCCGAAAAATCGTTTCAGATGTACAGCCAGGGGTTAGGCCTGCAAAAGCTTGCCGACTTCGAGGATCATCAGGGCTTCAGCGGTATCATGTCAGGCAGGGAAGATTTGCCCTGGCATCTCGAATTCACGGTTTGTCTCCATCATCCCGTCCAGCCTCTGCACACCGCAGAGGACCTGTTCGTGCTCTATTATCCCGATAAAGCGGAGTGGGAGCAGGCCTGCGCCCGGATGATCGACGCGGGTTTCAGCAGAGTGGATTCGTTTAATCCCTACTGGGACGTTAACGGGCGTACCTTCGTGGATCACGACGGCTACCGGGTCGTTTTGCAGAACCGGGCGTGGGGCTGAATGCACGTAAAGGAGCGGATCCCGCTCCTTTATCATTACTCAGTCAAAAAAGGTCGGGCGATCTGACGTGGCGATTGCCATGCTGACCTCCAGCTCTTCGGCGACAATCCGCGTCAGCGACAATGGCGGAAGTTCATGGATGTCGAAGAAACCGAGGCTGGTGGTTTCGTGGTTGATGGCCAGGCTGCCGCCGGTCTCTTCACACAGAAAGATAAGCTTATAGACGTGCCACGGCAGGGGCGGATGGCCGTGAAGGTTGCGATCCCAGACGCCGAGCAGTTTGGTGGCTTTGACCTGCAGCCCCGTCTCTTCGGCAACTTCGCGGCAGACGGCAGTAGAAGGCGTGTCGCCCACGTCTGCCCAGCCGCCGGGTAAGCTCCATAATCCATCTTCCGCTTCCCGGACCATCAGCAGCTTGCCGTCCCGCAGGATAAAGGCACGCACATCCGTTTTCGGCGTGGCGTAACCGGATTCGGTCACATGATGGAGCGTCTCACCATCAATATCGAAGCGCGAAGCCATCAGCTCCGTGGCGATTTGACGAAGAGATTCATAACGTTCTGTATCAAACACGTCTTTTGAAAAGGTTAACCCGGTCTGGGCAATCGCGTTCAGTTTTTGATACAGGGCATTGATATCGTTATCTTTCACCGCTTCCGGCATTTTTCACCTCTGTTAAGCAGACAGGAAGTAGCACCCTATCAGTTAATCGAGACAGAGAACATCGCGGAAGCGGTTCGCTATCGGTCAGACGGCCAGCCAGCGCTGAGCTCCGGCTTTCATGGTTGCCTCCAGCTCGCTGCCGCGGGTGGCGAATACGCGTCCCAGCGGGAAGCCGCTCTGCTCCAGCAGATATGCCAGCGCAGCATATTCCCGTGGGTACTTCGCCACGATGCTCGGGTCAATCTCCACAGGCCCCATCGGGAAGGTAAATGTCCCCATGTCGTAAACGCTCTGGCGACGGAACAACCGCCACACGCCGTCTCGTTTTTCGGCCAGGTCGTAAAAGCGGTTGTGGCATTCGCAGCCGATATTCAGTTTCACGTTCTCCGCGATGATGATGGCGTTGGTTTCGAGGATCGCCTTATTGCCGCGGGCATTAAACGTCACGGCGGGCGAGGCGATAAGGTGTTTGGTGCGTAAATCCGATGCACCCATGCGCATGGAGCCCTCGACAAAATCGCTTCCCAGCCCTTCAAACCAGGTGATTTCAATGGTGCCATCCGGGTGGAACAGGTCGCGCAGCTGCGCCCATTCGCCCAGATCCCGGTGCATCCAGCCATTCATCAGATCGTTGAGTTGTTGACGGTCGTTGAGTTGATCATTCATCACATTTGCTCCTGTTAATTGACAAGATGCAGTGTGGCGCGAAAAAACGATAAAATGAAATAGAGAGATATGACTAATCAATCAGTTTTAATTATCGATAGGGTGGGGCATGGAGTTACGTCATCTGCGGTATTTTTTAGCCGTCGCCGAAGAGGGGCACTTTGGCCGGGCTGCGGCGCGGCTCAATATTGTTCAGCCCGCCCTGAGCATGCAGATCAAGGCGCTGGAGGAGGAGCTGGGCGGGGCGCTGTTTATCCGTACCAGCCGTCGGGTGGAGCTGACCGACGCCGGGCGACTGCTGGAGGCCGAAGCCCGGCGGACGCTGGAGCAGGCCGAGCACACCCGCTTAAGCGTGGAGCGCGCCCTGCGCGGGGAGACGGGCCGGGTCCGGGTGGGCTTTGCCGGAAACGCCATTTTTAGCGGCAAGCTGATCGCCGACCTGCGCCTGTTTCGCCAGCGCTTTCCGGATGCGGAGCTGCTGATCCACGAAGCGGGCCCGCAGGAGCAGGTCGAGGCCATTCTTGCCGGGCAGCTGGACATCGGTTACACCCCCGCGCACAGCAATATTGCGGCACCGGACATTGCGGTCAGACGTATTGGTGACTGGGAGATACGCGTCGCGCTGCCTGACGATCATCCCCTCGCACAGCATGCGGCCATAACGGTCGACATGCTGGCCGGACAACCCCTGGTGCTCTATGAGGCGCATGACGTGCATGAGCATCTGTTTATCATGCTCACGCAAAAGCTGGGGGAGAAGTGTCATATCGCCTGTCGCTCGGGCAGCACCCTGAGCACGCTGGCGATAGCGGCGACCGGGCTGGCGCTGGCGCTGGTGCCGGCCCCCCTGCAGCAGGTGGCTATACCGGGCCTGGTGTATCGCCCGCTGAATGAGCCTGATCTCACCGCCAATCTGGTGTTAATCAGCCGACGCCAGCCGACCAGTGAAACAGTAAAAGCCTATCTTTCGCTGGCGACCGGGTAGGTTATCAGAACGGGCTGGCATGGCGGGCGACGATCGGCTCCCCGCTAATAGGGTGGGCAAAATGCAGCTCGCTGGCGTGCAGCATCATCCGCGGCGTCCGTTCAGTGCCGGGCGGCAGCAGTCCGCCATACAGATCGCAGCCCAGAATCGGGTGGCCCAGCTGCTGACAGTGAATGCGCAGCTGGTGGGTGCGCCCGGTCTCCGGGGTGAGCTGTACTCGCGTCACCGGCACGTCCCCTTGGTGATAAAAGCGCTCCACCACCCGATAGCGGGAGCGAGCGGGCTTGCCGTTGAGCGCGCAAATCGACATCAAGGGGAACAGCGCCGGATCTTTCGCTATTGGCGCATCGATCACCCCTTCGTCATCAGCCAGATGGCCGCAGAGCAGGGCAGTGTAGATCTTGGTCACGCTGCGCTGGCTGAACTGCTGGCACAGGGCGGCATTGATCGCCTTGTTACGGGCAATCACCATCAGCCCGGAGGTGCCGAAATCAAGGCGATGCACCAGGGTGCAGCCGGGGAACGTCTGCACCAGCCGGTGATGCACGGAGTCGAGGTTTTGCGGATTCTTACCCGACAGGCTGAGCAGCCCGCTGGGTTTATTGATCAGCACCAGATGATCGTCCTGCCAGAGCGTCTCTATCGTGTGGTGGCACGGCGGAGCAATAAAGGTATCGACAATTACAGACATCAGGCTGACCGGAGGAAAAAAGAGAGGAGGATCATACCCAATTTGCGGTGAGCTGGCGAATCGGGCTGTGGGCCTGATAACGTTACGCATCCGGATCATCAAGTTTACACGCTGCCCATCGGTGCGCTTTTAGTTATTCACTCTGTATTTCTGATTTCGTCTGAATATCGCTTTTATTCTCTCAACGCTGCCTGCGGGTTGCCGATAAAGACCTTAATGAAATTATGGTGTTCAAGGAGTCAACGTGAAAAATTTAAAAATCAGTACCGGGCTAATGCTCGTGCTGGCCTTATTTACCCTGATGCTTATTGTTTCAAGCGGGCTGGGGCTTTATTTCCTTAAGAGCAGTAACAGCTCGATAGAAAAAATGAATTACAACGCCAGCGAACAGAAAGCCTTAAATGCCACCCGGGACAGTCTGTTAAATGCCCGCATGTTGATTGATTCAACTTTTCAGGCAAGGTTGCATGATGAGCAGGTTGATTTGCCCTCTAAGATAAATCAAATTAATGAATCACTTAAAGAGGCGGATCGGCAGTACGGCCTGTTTGTTGAGATCCCCGGCCTGACGACCTCACAGCCTGAGCTGGGTGAGATAATGAAACGTAGCTACGATCAAACGGTCGCGATAATTAAATTAAACCTGGAGGAATTAAAATCATTCCCTTCGCCGCAGGAGGTAAAAATCTTCCTCGATAATAATCATGACAACATTAATCAATCGCGCCAGCAGTGGGATGGCCAATATAAAACCTATATTGGCAAAACCCAGGCGGAGTTTGATCGCGTTATTGCATTTAGTCAGCACGCCTACTCGTTATCTTTAATTTTAATGACGGCGATGTGCGCAATGGCAATAGTGATGTTTTTTATTATCCGGATCTGGATGCGTAACACGCTGGTGCGTCCGCTTCAGGTGGTCGCGCACCATTTTGATAATATTGGCAACGGCAATCTGACCGGCGAAATCGAGGTCTCCAGCAGCAATGAGATCGGGCAGCTGTGCGCCGCGCTGCAGACCATGCAGGCAGGGTTAAACGAAACCGTCCGGGCGATTCGTAACGGCGTGCAGACCATCACTATCGGTACCCACGAGATCGCCTCCGGCAATAACGATCTCTCCCGACGCACGGAAGAGCAGGCGGCAGCGGTGGTTGAGACGGCAGCCAGCATGGAGCAGATCACCGCCACCGTGAAAATGAACACCGATAACGCGCTCAATGCTTCCCAGATGGCGCAGAATACGGCGGTGATCGCCAACGCAGGCGAAAAACAGATGCAGGACGTGACGAAAAAAATGGACGCCATCAGCCAGAGCGCGCAGAAGATGGTCGACATTATCAGCGTTATCGATGGCATCGCCTTCCAGACCAATATCCTGGCGCTTAACGCCGCCGTGGAGGCGGCGCGCGCCGGGCAAACGGGCCGCGGCTTTGCGGTGGTGGCGGGGGAAGTGCGCAATCTGGCCCGACGCTGTGCCGACTCGGCAAAAGAGATCTCGACGCTGATTAACGAATCCACGCTCTATATCCAGGAGGGGGCGGAACTCGCCAGTAAAACCAGCCAGACGATGGTGGATATCAGCCACTCGGTAGGCAAAGTGAACCAGGTGATGGAGAGTATCGCGCTCGCCTCCGGGGAGCAGCGTCGCGGGGTAGAGCAGATCCGGATTGCGATAGCCCAGATGGATCACGTCACGCAGCAAAACGCGGCGCTGGTGGAAGAGGTGGCGACTACCGCCGCAGGCGTCAACGATCAGGCGGATTTGCTGTCACAGTCGGTATCGGTGTTCAGGGTGCAGCAGGACTAAAAGAGGGTTTTGCCGGATGGCGCTGCGCTTACCCGGCCTACACAACCGTAGGCCCGTGCAAGCAAAGCGCCGCCGGGCAATGTTACTCGTTGACGACGGCCTGCGCCGGTTCTTCTTTAGTTTCTGGCGTTCTGCTGCTGGAGTAGATAAAGAACAGGGCGATCCCCAGGCAGACGATGGCCCCCAGACGGCTCATCGAAAAGGGAATGGCCGTATTACCCAGCCAGCCGAAATTGTCGATCAGCATGCTCATGGTCAGCTGGCCGAAAATCACCGCCACCGTGGCGACCGCCGTACCGATACGTTGCACCGCCAGCACCATGATCACGATGTACGGCACGCCAAACATCGCCCCCAGCAGCTGCCATTTGGGCACATCCAGCAGGGTGACGGCCTGTTTCGGTTCAAAGAAGAAGATCAGCAGGGCGGTGATCAGCGCGCCGACGGAAAAGGTCAGGAACGCACTTTTGAAGACGCCCACTTTGCTGCCCAGCTGGCCGTTGATGGCGGCCTGAATGCTCAGCGTGGCACCGCCAATAACGGCCAGAATAATCATGATAAATGTCATAGCGTTCCCTTACCCCTGTGCAACCAGAACCAGCGCGGCGATGATGAATCCCAGCGCGATGATGCGTTTACTGTCAATTTTGCGGTGCGGCGTGCCCAGCAGGCCGTAGTGGTCGATGATCAGGCTCTTAAAGACCTGGCCTGCAAGGATGCCAATCATGGTCATGGCGATGCCGATCGCCGGTGTGGCGATGGTCAAAATAATAACGTAGACGGGGCCGAGCACCCCGCCCAGCAGCTGCCATGAGGGCTGGGCAAAAAACGACGGGCTGTTGCGTGGGCTGAAAAACAGCATCAGCAAAAACGTCAGGGCGGCTCCGACGCCGAACACGCTAAACGTGGCCCACAGATCGCCCACCTCACCGCCGAGCGGCCCCAGCAGTCCTGCCTCGACGGACAGCCCCATGCCGCCCGCGATCACGAATAAAATCAATATCAGTTGCATATCACGCCGTCTCTCCATTATTCAGGCCGGGAAGCGTACGCCTGAACATCCGTGAGAAAAATGCCATAATGCAATAAACACTTGTGCAGGAAATGCATCAATGTACGACGCCGCAAACATCAATATTCGCTGGCTGCAGATCTTTATTGCGGTCTATGAAACCCAGAACTTTTCAGTGGTGGCGCGTCGGGAAGGGGTCTCCGCATCGCAGGTTTCCCGCGTGATACATCAGCTGGAGGACGCCCTCGGCCAGCAGCTGTTCTACCGCAACACGCGGGCGATTATCCCCACCGAGAGCGGGCATCTGTTTATTCGTTTTGCCCGCCTGATGCTCGGCAATCTTGACGAGGCGCGCCGGGAGCTGGACGAGCGCAAGCGGGAGCCTTCCGGCGTCGTTCGCATCAACACCCCGGTCTTTTTCGGCCAGCGGCATATCGCGCCCGGTCTTCCAGGCCTGACGGAACGCTATCCCCGCCTCAGCATCGAGCTGACGCTGACCGATGATTATATCGATCCCCATCGGGATGCCGCCGACGTGATCTTCCGCATCGGCGCGTTGACTGACTCCTCCTTTCACGCCCGGGTGCTGGGCCAGCAGTTTTATCATCTGGCCGCCTCGCCGGCTTACCTGCGCAAATACGGCACGCCGGAGACGCCGGACGACATTGTGCGTCACAAATGCCTGGTCTATCGCGGCTCGTCCGGCCCTAACCGCTGGCTGCTGCGTCGGCCCGACGAGGCGTGGATCCACTATCCCGTCACGCCGCTCATCTCTTCCAATAATGCCGAAACCTTGCTTATCGCCGCGCTGGGTGGAATGGGGATCGTGCTGTTCCCGGACTGGCTGATTGGCGACCGGATCCAGAGCGGGGAACTGGTGAAACTGCTCCCGGAATGGGAGACCTCCATCAATACCGAGCCCCTTACCATTGCGGCGATCTACCCCAACACGCGCCACCCGCCGCTGAACGTGCGGGCGGTGATTGATTACTACGTGGAGGCGTTTGGCACGCCGCTTTACTGGCAGTCTGCGGCGAAGGGGCCATAACAGGAATCAGGCATGTCTGAACAGAATTTATCCAGAATGGGTGCAGCGAAAGTGACGCTGATCGGCGATGAAGAGGGGCGTCGGGTCATTGAGAAATACCCGGTCAGCGAGGTGGAGTTTGCTTTTTATCACGCCGCTGCGCCGCGACTGCGTCAGGCGGGTGTTGTTTCTCCTGCGCTGCTGTCCGCCGACGCCTCACGGCGTAAGCTAAGGCTGGAGTATATCCCGCACCCGGTGAATCAGGCTGCGGTTGCAGGCGAGGAGGTATTGTCGATGCTGGCCCGCCTGCATAGTTTTCCGCCGGATCCGTCATGGACTTATCATCCCCACGGCTGGTCAGCCGCCGCGCTTGAGGCCTCCCTCGCGCTGTTAGCCCTACCGGACTGCGCCGCACAGCAGATGCGCTGTTTTCATCAGCACAGCGAGGCGCTGTTTCGTCATCCGGGCTTAATTTCAGGCGACAGCAATGCGGGTAACTGGGGCAGAAGAGATAACGGCGAGTGGGTGCTTTTTGACTGGGAACGGTTTGGCACGGGAAGTCCGGCTATCGATCTGGCCCCCCTAATTAAGGGGATGGGCAGCGTTCAGGCGTTTAATGCCATGGCCGATCGTTATAGTCTTATTGCCTGTCATCCCGGCGTTCGCGACGTAGCCAAAGACATTGCCATTGCGAAAGCCTGGATCGTGACGGAGGTTGTTTTACTTCTGAATGCGCGGCAGAAAAGCGATTATCAAACCTATCTCAACTGGTACAGAGAACACCTTCCTGGCTGGTTAGATCGCGCCGTCAACCTACTCTGAATACCTGCATGGGGAAAAGGAATGCGTCAACTGTCTGTCCTGCTCTGCCTGTTATTACTCACCGGCTGCGTCGTCAACTCGCCGCAGAAAGCGCAATATAATGCGGAGTATCCCAACCGCCAGGATATTCGCAGCCATACGGTGTACCGTTTTATGAATAAGCCGCTCAAGCCGGGCGGGGGGAAATACTACGGGGCAAACGATCTGGCTGAGACCTTGTATGTCAGAGCCGACAATGCGGCGATGGTGGAGTTACGCTTTAACTATTCTGCCAAATCGCTCCTGGTGAAATCGCTCGATGCGCAAAACAGAACGCTGCGGGAGGAAACCTACGTGCTGCTGGACGAGTCGGCGGCAAAACCGTCCGATGCCGAAAGCCGGTACTTCTTCCTCACTAAAGAGGGCGTGCTGTTAACGACGTTGAAAAATTGCACCCCGGATATGAGCGTCGGCTGTCGCTGGCAGGACCGGACGCTGTTTATTACCCGTAACGGCGATATGGCGGTGCAGTTAGCCAACGGTTCGGCGGGAATGGCGTTTCTGGTGATCCCGTTTTATGGCTCGGAGAAGTATCTGGAGATTTTCCCGAAGGCTTCGGGTTCGTAGCGCTTGTGCGACAACGCCGGGTGGCGGCTACGCCTTACCCGGCCTACAAAACTCATCAATTGTTATTATTGTTTTTACTTATGGCGCTAATAAGACTGTAACTACATTCATTATCTTCCAGGGTTACGCACATGTTTCTCTCATGGTGGTTAATTGTTCCGGTCCTGATAGCGGTCGCCATACTCTTCATCATGGTTTCCCGTCTTTCCAATGAAGTTGATAAGCTTGAAACGGCGCTCGAAGAGAGCCGGGGGCAGCTGAAGTCCCTCGGTGAGAACGCAGAGGAGTTCAAACTGGCGAATCTACGTATAACTGAAAATTTGATACGGGTCAGACGTTGCGCGCAAAATTTGCAGAGTAGCAGCGTTCCGGAACAAGAAAACCTGCTGTTTGAAATGCACTGCGCGCTTAATCTGGCCACCAATAATATTATCAGTAACCCTGATTTTATTGCGCCGCGATCTACGCCAGCGTCCTCTCCGGCGCAGAAGCTTAACGAATCACTGCCGTTAATGTTTCGTTGAAAAATGAGAAAGCCGCCTTGCCGCGGCTTTCTGTCTTTTTGCTGCTAAAAATGGCAGGTGAATATTAATACATACTGTGAAAGGATTAATAAAATATCTTTAAGGGACAATTAAATTGACGTACAAGAGAAAAGGATGGGAAAGAAAAGGGGGGACAGCCAGGAAGGCTCCTTCCGCGAAAGAAGTGCAAGTACAACAGGCGGGTATTTGTCCGCAATGTATAGAAACTAATCAGAAAAAAGAAAACGAACAGACGACGAATTCTAATTTGAGCGTCTTAAATGGCTTTTTACTTTTTATTGTACTTGTTTGGCTATATGCATACCTGGGATGTGAGCCCCATATAAACAGATACCTCGGCTATCCAGCGAACCCTGATGAAGTCGTTAACGCGGTTGGATTATTCAGAGCCTGGCTAAACTTCGGTATGGTGACCATCGTAATTCTGTTTACCTACTGGGACCGATGGAAGATTTTCAAAGAGGCGATTTCAAAAAATATTGAAAACGCTGAATTTAAAAAAAGAGTCAATGCCCTCTTTATCCCCTTCGCTTTAGCAGTGATACCTTTTACAACTGCGCTGAGCGATCTGTCGGCTCTTCTTCCAGTACGCCAGTATGCTTACCACCTGTTGATGGCATTCTTGATACTACTCATTGTTATAGATGGCTCAGTGGCAGCGATATTAGTGAGAAAACATTCTACTGCGCTTCTGAGAAGAATATTGTCCAGACATATTTTTTTGTTTTTGATTGCAATTGCAGGTTGGTTTGTCATGACGGTGATATTAAGTTTCCCGTTGAGTATTTAACTTAGGGAATATGGCATAAATCTCCTGGCGGGAGAACCTATGCCTCGGTGGCAGGCGCCTCAGTCGTATGTTCCCCCTCACCCCAGCCCTCTCCCTCAAGGGAGAGGGGGCCGACCGTGCCACTATTTTTGTGGGGATCCCTACTACCTTTCCCGTAACGCCTCTTTCGCGCGGTTAAACGGCTTGATCATATAATCCATTACCGATTTCTCGCCGGTTTTGATATCCACCGTGGCAATCATCCCCGGCACGATGGAGAAGTGCCTGCCCGCCTTGTTGACCAGGTAATCCTGGCGGGTGCGGATAAACACCCGGTAGTAGAACACTTCCGGTTTAGCCTCATCCTGAATGGTGTCCGGCGAGATGGTCTCCACCACGCCGTCCAGCCCGCCGTAGATGGCGTAGTCGTAGGCGGTGATCTTCACCAGCGCTTTCTGGCCGGGGTGGATAAAGGCGATATCGCGCGGCGACAGGCGGGTTTCAATCAGCAGGTGATCGTCTACCGGCACAATCTCCATCACCTCGCCGTTCGGCGGGATAACGCCGCCGATGGTGGTCACCTTGATGTTTTTCACGATGCCGCGCACCGGGGAGGTCATCGTCAGACGGGTGACCGAGTCCTCACGCCCTTTTAAAACCGCCGAGAGCATATCCACTTCGGCATTGGATTTGGACAGCGCCTCCCGGGCCTGGACGTAATACTGCGAGCGCAGGTCGGTGAGCTTCAGCTCCAGGTCGCTTTTCTGGCGCTGCAGGCGCAGGGCTTCGACGTGGCTGGCGGCACCGGTTTTCACCAGCCGCTGGGTGATCCCCAATTCCGTATTAACCAGATCCAGCGCCTGGCGCAGCTCGCGCCGGGAGTCGTCCAGCTGCTCGCGGCGGGAGTTGTAGAGCCGGGTTTCGGCGGCGGTCAGGTCGGTCCATTTCGCCAGCTCGGGCGGGAAGGAGAGCGGCAGATCGTTCACCTCCGCATGCAGACGGGCGCTGGAGGCCAATGACGCGCGGTAGCGGGCGGCGCTTTCCCCGACGTTGGATTCGGAACGGGTGGGGTCGAGACGCGCCAGCACCTGACCGGCCTGCACCTGATCCCCCTCGTGGACCTTCAGCTCGGCGAGGATCCCGCCGTCGAGGGACTGTAAAACCTGCTCGCGGGAGCTGGGGATCACCTTCCCGGTGCCGGTGGAGACCTCATCAAGAATGCTGAACCACGCCCACACCCCGGCGACGACAAACAGCAGCAGGCTGAAGATGACAATGCTTCTGGCACCGGTATAGCCGCTCTCGGAGCCGAGGGCGTTATCCAGGTCGTCCATCGCGGCGGCATCACGATGATTGATTTTCATTTTTCCACTCCCGGCCATTCGCCTGCTGTTGCTGCTGCATCCGGCTGTTGCTCAGCGCCTGGGCTTTCGGCGCATCCATCACCAGCATTCCCTCTTTCAGCACCACTACGCGCTCCACCAGCTCGAGCATCGGCACCCGGTGGGTGGCGACGATCAGGGTCCGGTTGCCGAGCCACTGGCTCAGGCGCTGGATAAACTCGCGTTCGGTATGCTCATCCAGCGAGGCGGTAGGTTCGTCCAGCAGGACGACATTGGGATCGCGCAGGAACATACGCGCCAGCAAAATCGACTGGCGCTGGCCGCCGGAGAGCCCGACGCCGTTCTCCATGATCGGATGGTCCAGCCCCTTCGCCAGCTTCTGCACAAAGGTGGCCGCGCCGCACATCTCCAGCACGGCAAAGATCTCTTCGTCGGTGGCGCGCGGCATGCCGAGGGTGATGTTCTCCCGCAGGGTGCCGTAAAACAGGCGCGCGTTCTGGCTCATCAGGCCGACGTTGCGGCGCACGTCCGCCATGTCGAGATGGGGCAGGCTGAGGTTGTCGAGCCGCAGCTCGCCGCCGACCAGATCCATGCTGCCCACCATCGCCTGTAGCAGGGTCGATTTGCCCGCGCCGTTGCGCCCGAGGATCGCCACGTGCTCGCCGGGTTTGATCTCCAGCCGGTTGATGCGCAGGGCCGGGTTCTGCACGTCGCCCGCGTAGGCAAACTGCGCCTGCTCGAACAGGTAGTGGCCGCGCAGCACGTCCTGGCGGATCGGCGTCTCTTCACGCTGATTCTCGGTCGGGAGCTGCATGATGTTGTCCAGCCCCTCTTTGGCAGCCTTTACCTGCTGCCAGCGGGCCAGCACGCCGCACAGGGTCGCCATCGGGGCGATCATCCGCGAGGCCAGCATCGAGGCGGCCACCACCGCACCGGTGGTCATTTCGCCCTCGATCACCATCGGGGCACCCACCACGATCACCGCGGTATAGACCAGGCTCTGAATGGTCATTCCCCAGCTGATCAGGCCCTGGGTCAGCTCGCGGGTCTTCAGCCCCGACTCGGCGGTGATCTGCACGTAGCTGTTCCACTGTTGCAGGAAGCGGTTCTCCGCCTGCATCAGCTTGATGTCCTCCAGCCCCTGCACGCTCTCCACCAGCACGGCGTTGCGCAGGGTCGATTCATGGGCCGACTGCTTCGCCAGCGTCGCCAGTTTTTTCTGCAGCAGCAGGCCCGGAAGGACCATCAGCACCGCGGCCACCGGGGCGATCCACGCAAGCTGAGGGGCGATGATCGCCAGCACCCCCACAAACAGGAAGAAGAAAGGCAGATCGACAATGGTGGAGATGGTCGAGGAGGTGACCATCTCGCGGATCTGCTCCAGCTCGCGCAGCTGGGAGATAAAGCTGCCGGTGGAGCGCGGCACCGCGCTGTTGCGCAGACGCAGGGCGTGGCCGAACACCCGGTCCGAGACGCGCAGGTCGGCCCGTTTGCCCAGCAGATCCATAATGTGGCTACGGGCGAGACGCAGGATAAAGCCGAACAGGGTGGCGATCAGCACCCCGATGGTCAGCACGTAAAGGGTAGGGTAGGACTGTGCCGGGATCACCCGGTCATAGACCTGCATCGAGAACAAAATCCCGGCCAGCGACAGCAGGTTGATGAACAGCGCCGCCAGCATCACGTAGGTGTAGGGACGCAGGTCGCGCATCACCAGGCGATAGAGCCAGTCCGGGCGGTATTTTGAGATATAGGCGTCCACGCGGCTGTCTTTTAACGCCGCCAGCGGACGCAGGGCCACCACCTGCTGAATGGCCGGTAACATCTTCGCCAGCGAGATGCGGTTGGTCTGCGCCTTGCCGTCGAAGAAGCAGACGTCGAGCATATCTTCACCGTCGAAGTGCTCAATCACGCCGATCTTGCCGTCATTCAGCTCCACCACCACCGGCAGCCGCCAGCTGTTGATCGACTCTTCGCTGTTGCTCAGCAGCCGAAAGGAGAGCCCCGCCTCGCGGGCCAGCCCGGTCAGGGCCGGGGTTTTGCTTTTCCCCTGTAGCCAGGGGGCACCGGCCACCAGCGCGCCGGGGGAGCAGGCCACCCGGTAGCGGGTGGCGACATAGCCAAACGCCTGCGCCCAGTGCTCCAGCGCCTCCTGCGTCAGTGGCTCCTCGTGAAGGCTATCGTCTCGCGTCATGGCTGGATCTCCACTGACTGAATAGTGTGGTTTTCAAGGTCGAAGGCATTGCGCATCCGTCCGGTGTTATACAGGCAGTTGATCTGCAGCTGGTGCAGCTGTCCGGCGGTTTGCCACTGGGTAAAGCGGGCCTGGTAGACCTCCTGCTCGGCGTTCAGCACGTCCAGCAGGGGGCGGGAGCCGAGATCCAGATACTGCTGCTGGTAGAGTTCGCGGGTGCGCTGGCTGAGGGTCTCCTGCCGGGACTGGATTTGCAGGGTGCTCATCAGGCTCATCACCTGGCTACGCGACTCCTGCAACTTCTGCCGCACGTCCAGCCGGGTGCGCTGCACGTTGGACTGCGCCGCCTCCACCGCGTGGCTGGCGGCGTTGCGCCGGGCGCTCAGGCCGCCGCCCTGGTAGATGGGCATCTCGACGTTGACCGACACGTTGTACTGGGTCTTATCCAGGGTGTCGTGGCCGGGATAGCGATTGTTAATATAGTGGCGAACCTCCGGCTCCAGCGAGATGGTCGGGGTCATCTGGGCGTTGGCGTAGTCCAGATTGGCCTGCGCCACGTTGGCTTGCGCCCAGGAGGAGAGCACTGCGGGCACCAGCCGGTCATCCGGATCTTTGATGTCGCAGCTTTGGGCCAGTTTGGCCGGGAAGGTGTTGCTGACCTCGTTGAGGTTGCTCCAGCCGAGGTTGCTCATCAGCGTGGCGCGGGCGCTGTCGAGGTTGGCCTGATACTGCATCAGCTGCGAACGCGCCCCTTCGATACGGGCGTCGGTCTGCACCACGTCGGAGAGCGAGGTGGCCCCTTCGTCATTACGCTGGCGCGTCAGTTTGCCGATGCTGCCCAGCGCCTCAAGCTGCTCTTCGGCGGTCTCCACCATCTGCTGCCACATCTGCACCTGCACCAGCGCGGTGGCGGTATCCCGGGCGATGGTATCGATGCTCAGCAGGACGTTGGCCTGCTGCTGCACCACGCCCGCGTCTTCGGCCCGCACCTGGCTTGCGACCTTGCCAAAGTCATAGAGCATCTGGGAGAGGGAGAGCACCACCGAGGGGGTAAAGCCGGTATCGCTGGAGTTGTTGCTGTAGCCGTTGTTGATGCCGGCGCTGATCTGCGGGTAGTACTTCGATTTGGCGACATCCACCTGCTGGATCTGTTCGTAGAGTTTGCCCACCGCTTCCTGAATGGTGGGATGCCAGTTCACGGCGCGCGTCACCGCATCGCCCAGGGTTAAGGTGCCGGGCGCGGCCTGGCTTGTCGGCAGGGCGACCCGGCCATTGAGGACGGGCAGATCCTGGTTTTCACTTAATTGCCCAAAATTAATGACCGCAGGCGAGTCGGCAGCCAGAGCCTGCCCGGACAACAGGCAGCACCCCAGCCACCAGCAAGGTACTTTGTTCATGGCATTATCCCTAAAAAAACTGAACAACTTTATAATGTTAGGCCCGGGCGACGTGCGCCCGGGCCTTGTTATTAGCGCTATTGGGCGATGATATGTTGTTGGTTAACCAGTTCCTCGTAGGTTGTCTGAACGTTATCCAATGTAACCAGTGTAGTATTGGTGTAAATATTTGCCGCTCCGTCCCGGTCGACGGAGATCACGGTATTGCCATTGCTGTTGGTCACGTGCAGATAATTGCCCAGCGTGGCGTTGTCACCGTTCCAGCCCACCAGCAGATCGCTGATATCGATCTTGTCTCCCTGCGCCAGTGAGAAGTTGGTCCAGTGGTCGTTGCTGCCGTTGCCCGCCGTGCCGTTACCCGCCGTATTGTTCAGCACCTCGTAGATCAGCGTGTCGCCATAGGCGCTACCGGTGAAGGTATCGCTATGCTCGGAGCTGACCATCTTCGGTGCCATGTTAATGGTCAGGGTGGCGGTATCGGTGGTGCCGTTATCGCCGGTCAGTTTGTAGGTAAAGGTCTCCTTCGTGGTCATGGAGGCCAGCGAGACGCCGCTGTTCAGGGCGTAGGTGTAGTGGCCGTCCACCCCAATGGTCAGCACCCCGTAATGCCCCTGAATCGTGGCCGTGGCATTGGCGGTGGTGTACGGATCCAGGGTGGTGACGGTGCCGGTATAGCTGGTGATGCTCAGGCGGCTGTCCACCGAGTGGAGCTGATCCAGCACGCCGCCCGAATCCGTACCGTCAAAGATATTGCCGGTAACGGTGTGGTCCGCGGTGGTGAGCTCATTGTTGAGGAACACCGTGGTACCGGTCACGTATGGCGTGATAGATACCTGGCCTACCCCCAGCGGGCCCATCGCGCCGGTAAAGTTCAGGGTGTAAGTCCCGGCATCCAGATCCAGACCCGTGACGTTAATGGTGGCCACGCCGCCCAGAAGAATGCCGCCCTGGAATGAACCGCTGCTGTAGGTCACTCCGCCCTGGGTAATGGTCCAGTTGACATTCAGACCGCCTAACGACAGCAGAGAGGCGACGTTGAAGTGCAGCACGATGTCATGCAACGCGGTGTTGGCCGCCACATCAAACGTGCCGCTGCCACTTTTGGAGGTTGAAGCCAGCAGGGCCGCGTTCCAGGTCGCATTACCCACCGTATCATCGCGATACGCCGCCACCGGGTGCGTCGCATCCACGCTCAGCTCGCGGCTGACGTCGTTGACCGCATCCAGCGCCACCGGCGTTGGGGTGATGTTCAGCGAGGCGGTGTCCTTATCGCCATTTGGTGCTGTGACGGTATAGACGAAGGTGTCCGGCGTGCTGATGTGGTCGGCGCCCACCCCGGCCCGCAGGGTGTAGGTGTATTTGCCATTGGCGTCGATCAGCAGGGTGCCGTACTGCCCGTCGATGCGCGTGGTGCCGGTAGCGTTGACGTCGACCCCGTTCACCTGGGTGACGTGCGTCCCGGCCGGGACGATGTCACTCTGCAACACGTCGCCGGTGGTGGCGGCAGTGGTGCTGGTGACGGCATAGACATGATCTTCCAGCACGTTCAGACGGTAGCCGGTCAGGGCGGTGATCCCCGAGACGGTGTTCATCAGGAAGATGTAATCCCCGGCCGGGAGGGTCAGGGTCAGCGCCGCTGAGGTACCGCCCAGCAGCGGCGCGCGCAGCCAGCCTGCTTCGGTGCGCATCCGCTCATAGCTCTGGGTCGCCGGGTTGAACTTGTAGATATAGAGGTCAAATACCGACGCCAGCGCGACCCCGCCCACGGAACTCTGGATGGTCATGGTGCGGGTGGTGCCTTCCGCCACGCTGTACTTCATGGTCTCGCTGCGATCGTCCAGCAGGTTGAGGTTCAGCACGTTACCCAGATTGACGCCCACCACGGTAAAGCCGCCCTGGCTCGATGGACCGTAGTCGATGGCCTGCACCTGCGTACCGAAGGTCAGGGAGGCGGTATCGTCCACCGCCGTGACGCTGTTTCTCACCGTGTTTTCACCCAGGGTGACGATCAGGCGGGCGTCATCCGTGGCCCCTTTCCCGGCGATGTTGTAGGTGAAGGTGTCGGTCCGGCCCAGCACCGAGGCGCTGGTGTTGGTCAGGGTGTAGGTGTAACTCCCGTCGGCGTGCAGGGTCAGGGTGCCGTACAGCCCGTTGATGGTGGTGCCCGCCGCACCCGACGCCACGTTGACGGTGACGCCATTGGCGTTGGTCACGCTGGTCACCACCGTGCCGTTCGGGGCGCTGTCGCTGCCGTTCACCGGATCGGTGTCGGTAATGACGTTGCCGTTTTGCACCAGCGTGCCGGTCAGGGTGCCCGCGGTGGTTTGCGTGACATCCACGTCGAGGCTGGTGTACGACCCGGTCGCCAGCAGGTTGGAGTTGTAGCTCAGGACGCGGTACTGCCCGCCCTGCATGCCGGTCAGGTTCAGGGTTACGCCGCTGGCCCCCAACGTCAGCAGGTTAGCGAACTGCGGCAGGCCGGTATCCACTTCGGTGGTCCAGGTGGTGCCGTTCCAGCGCTGAACAATGATCTCCAGGGTGTTGAGCAGGGAGAGCACGATGCCGGTGGCGCTGGCGTTGATCTCCATATCCGCGCTGCCGCCGGTCGGTACGGTAAAGGTCACCTGAGCGGAGTTATCCCCCAGCAGCGACAGCACGTTGCCGACGCCGCCCACCAGCTGGACGCCGTAGTCGCTGTACTGGGCGGTGCTGGTGGTGGCGCTGGTGGTCAGCGCCAGGCCGACCACGTTGTCACTGGCCGACAGCGGCAGGTTCGGCGCAATCACCGTCCCGGTGACGGAGGTGTTACCCGCCGCA
Source organism: Leclercia sp. (assembly GCF_036780805.1). NCBI lineage: Bacteria > Pseudomonadati > Pseudomonadota > Gammaproteobacteria > Enterobacterales > Enterobacteriaceae > Leclercia > Leclercia sp. The sequence goes on from NZ_DAIQCE010000016.1 coordinate 72,686, forward strand.
TCGGTGGCCGAGAGGGTGATCCGCTCCCCTTCGGACTGCTTGTCGAGGAAGGTGTAGCTCCAGTTGCCCTGGGCGTTAGCGGTGGTGGTGACCACGCTGTTATCGCTCAACAGCAGGGTGATGGTGCTGCCCGCCTCGGCGGTGCCGCTCAGGACACTGCCGTCGGCGTTGAAGGTTCCCTGCGGCGTGCCCGGGGCGACGGTATCCACCACAATCGAGCTGAGCGGCGTGACCGCGCTGGTGCCGACCGCGTTGCCCGCGGTGGCGGTAAAGGCGTGCGGGCCATTACCCAGCGGCACGGCTGGCGTGTACGTCCAGACCCCGGCGCTGTTGGTGGTCACCGTGGCTAACAGCACGTTGTTGTCATACAGGGTGATGGTGGACGAAGGCTGCGCGGTCCCGGTCAGGGTCGGCGTGGTGTCGTCTGTGCTCTGGCCGTTCAGCAGGTTGCCGATGATGCTGCCCGCGTTGTCGTTGACGCTGGTGATGACCGGTGGGTTCGGCACCAGCGAGTACGGCATCCGCAGATCCACCGCCAGCCCGGCGTTACCGGCCCGGTCGGTGGCAAAGACGTGCAGCAGCTCGGCGTTAACCTGCGGCGTGGAGAGCGCGATGCTGAACTTGCCGCTGGCGTCCGCGACGCCGGTACCCAGCACCGTCACGTTATCGGTGCCGAGAATGGTCACGGTGCTGCCCGCCTCGGCGGTACCGTTCACCTGGCCGCCGCTGTTGAGCACGGTGAAGCCGCCCGGTGCCCCCGGTGCGACGGTGTCCACGGTGATCGAGGCGATCGGTGACGCCGCGCTGAGGTTGCCCGCCGCATCGGTGGCGGTGGCGGTGAAGTTATGCACCCCGTCGGTAAGCGCGGTGGTGGT
>NZ_DAIQCE010000016.1:73605-73856 GCF_036780805.1 Leclercia sp.
CAGGGTCCACTGACCCTGGGCGTTGGCCGTCACCTGGCCGACCAGAGTGGTGCCGTCGTAGATGCGCACCACGGCGTTGGCTTCGGCGGTGCCGTTGAGGGTCGGACGGGTATCGTTGGTCGGATTGCCGTTGATCACCGGGCCCTGGATCGTGCCGACGTCATCCACCACCGAGGTGATGACCGGCGCGCCCGGCGCGGTGGCATCAAGGTTCAGGGTAAAGCCCGCGGTCGGCAGGCTGGCGTTGCCCA
>NZ_DAIQCE010000017.1:0-72579 GCF_036780805.1 Leclercia sp.
ACTTTTAATCAATTGGTCGCAGGTTCGAATCCTGCACGACCCACCAATGTAAAAAGGCGCCCTAAAGGCGCCTTTTTGCTATCTGTTATTTCTGCGCCTGAAATACATGCCTGATGGCGCTGCGCTTATCAGGCCTACAAAAACATCTCCCTGCGCGATTCATCCAACAAATGCTACTGACTCGCTTTTGGTGTGACTTTTATCCGCGAATTCGCTATCTTGTTTAGTATATAAAACACAATTGCCGTCACTTTTGTCATCATCGCTTAAGCAAGGCAAATTTGTTAAGCCAGTAAAACGAGAAGCCAAAATGAGTGTGATGTTTGATCCTGAAGCCGCTATCTATCCCTTCCCGCCAAAACCTGTCCCGCTGAGCCAGGATGAAAAGCACTTCTATCGCGAGAAGATCAAGCGTCTTCTTAAAGAGCGAGATGCGGTGATGGTGGCCCATTACTACACCGATCCGGAAATTCAGCAGCTTGCTGAAGAGACCGGAGGCTGCATTTCGGACTCGCTGGAGATGGCGCGCTTCGGTGCAAAACATCCGGCCTCGACGCTACTGGTAGCCGGGGTGCGTTTTATGGGCGAGACGGCAAAAATCCTCAGCCCGGAAAAAACCATCCTGATGCCGACCCTGAATGCGGAGTGCTCGCTGGATTTAGGCTGCCCGATCGACGAGTTCACCGCCTTCTGCGACGCCCATCCGGACAGAACGGTAGTGGTCTACGCCAACACCTCTGCCGCCGTCAAAGCGCGTGCCGACTGGGTGGTGACCTCCAGCATCGCCGTGGAACTGATTGAGCATCTCGACAGCCTGGGCGAGAAAATCATCTGGGCACCGGACAAACATCTGGGTAACTACGTCCAGAAGCAGACCGGGGCAGACATTCTGTGCTGGCAGGGAGCCTGTATCGTTCATGACGAGTTTAAAACCCAGGCCCTGGAGCGCATGAAAGCCCTTTACCCGGATGCCGCCGTGCTGGTTCACCCGGAGTCACCTCAGGCGATCGTCAATATGGCGGATGCCGTCGGTTCAACCAGCCAGCTGATCGCTGCCGCAAAAACGCTGCCGCATCGCCAGCTTATTGTGGCGACCGATCGCGGCATCTTCTACAAGATGCAGCAGGCGGTACCGGAGAAAGAGCTGCTGGAAGCGCCGACGGCGGGCGAGGGGGCAACCTGCCGCAGCTGTGCCCACTGTCCGTGGATGGCGATGAACGGACTGAAGGCCATTGCCGAGGGGCTGGAGTCGGGCGGCACAGCGCATGAGATCCATGTCGACGCGGTGCTGCGGGAAGGGGCGTTAATTCCGCTTAACCGGATGCTGGATTTTGCGGCTACACTACGTCCTTAAGCAACGTAACGTAACGCTGAGGGAAGAAGATGGATTTTTTTAGCACGCAAAACATTCTGGTACATATACCGATTGGTACCGGCGGCTATGACTTGTCATGGATTGAAGCCGTCGGGACGATAGCCGGTCTGCTCTGTATCTGGCTCGCCAGCCTGGAGAAGATCGTTAACTACGCGTTTGGCCTGGTGAACGTTACGCTGTTCGCCATTATCTTCTTCCAGATCCAGCTGTATGCCAGCCTGCTGCTACAGCTGTTCTTCTTCGTGGCCAATATCTATGGCTGGTACGCCTGGTCGCGGCAGAACAGTCAGCAGGAGGCGGAACTGCAGATCCGCTGGCTGCCGCTGCCGAAAGCCATCGGCTGGCTGGCCGCCTGCGTGGTGGCTATCGGCCTGATGACGCTCTATATCGATCCGGTGTTCGCTTTCCTGACCCGCGTGGCGGTGTCGGTGATGAGCAGCCTGGGCTTGAACGTCACCCTGCCGGAGCTGCAGCCCGATGCCTTCCCGTTCTGGGATTCGTGCATGATGGTTCTGTCGATTGCCGCCATGATCCTGATGACCCGCAAATATGTCGAAAACTGGCTACTGTGGGTGATCATTAATGTGATAAGCGTGGTGATCTTCGCCCTGCAGGGCGTCTATGCCATGTCGCTGGAGTATATGATCCTCACCTTTATTGCCCTCAACGGCAGCAGGATGTGGATTAACAGCGCGCGTGAACGAGGTTCCCACGCGCTGGCACGTTAATGGTGATGATGATGGGCGTGGCCGGACTGGATCTCGTTGAGGTGGCAGTCCGGTCCGTTACAGGGGGTGTATTCCATCTGGATGGTGCTGTGCGCAATGGCGTAATGGTGCTCCAGAAAATGCTGGATACGCCCCAGTAACGCATCGTGATCGTGGGGAGGAATGACCTGAACATGCAGCGTCATCAGCGGTTTTTCTCCCACCATCCAGACGTGTACATGGTGCACATCACGCACTTCAGGAATGGACCGCGTTAAGTTGCGCTTCAGGGCCGGAATATCCAGCGACGCCGGGGCTCCTTCCAGCAGTTCGTTTACGCTCTCCCGCAGTAACCGCCAGGCACTGCGTAACACCAGACACGAGACTAAAACCGACAGTATCGGGTCGATCGGCGTCCAGCCCGTCCAGAGGATCACCAGCGCCGCGGCGATGGCCCCTACTGAACCCAGCAGATCCCCCAGCACGTGCAGCGCTGCCGCTCGCACGTTGAGGTTTTTCTCTTCACTGCCGCGATGCAAAATCCAGAACGCCAGGATATTGGCGATCAGTCCGGCGACCGCCACCACCATCATGGTGACTCCCGCGACAGGCTGAGGATGGCGGAAACGCTGGAAGGCTTCCCAGACAATCAAAATGGTGATCAACACCAGTGCGATAGCGTTGATGAATGCAGCAAGGGTAGTAAGGCGCAGCCAGCCAAAGGTGCGGCCATGTGTTGGAGGGCGACGGGCAAAGACGACCGCCAGCAGCGCAAACAGCAGAGCTGCTGCGTCCGTCAACATATGTCCGGCATCGGCCAGCAGCGCCAGCGATCCGGAAACCAACCCGCCGATCACCTCAATGACCATAAAGGCGGCGGTTACGCCAAACGCCAGCATTAAGCGTTTAGCATTTTGATCCTGCGAAGAAGGGGCATGTGAGTGGGAGTGCGCCATGTATGATGTCCAGGTCCATTATTTTTGTAAGTGTAGCGTTTTTAACATCTTACACAAAAAATAAAGGAGAGCCGAAGCTCTCCTTTATTACAACTGCAATACCCGGTAATTACTGGGTAGTGCCATCAGTTTTTTGTTCTTCGTGGGTTTTCTCTTTATCGACTTTACCGGACTGATCCGGGCATTTACCGTCTTTACACATCGAGTTTTTGTGCTGCTCATCCTTGCTCATGCCGTCATTACCCATCTTGCTTGGATCATCATTACCCATAATGGAGTTAGAGCCACCAGTGGTAGAGCTGTTACCGGTACCGTTAGTCGTACCGTTGGTGGTGGCGTTGGTGCCATCTGGGTTAAGCATGGTTCCGCTACCGCCACTACCTGTGGTTCCGGTAGTGCCAGAACCGGTATTAATCTGGCTATTGCCGGTATTGTTTGGGGCAATATTCTGGCGCGCATCAGGCGCTACTGCACCAGCATCAGCGGCGGCATTAGCCTGACCGTTATTGCTGTCAGAGCCGGAGGCTGTGTCAGCAGCCAGTGCTGCACCGCTTGCCATGGTGAGGGACGCGGTCAGGAAAAGGGTGGCGAGTTTAGTCATTTTCATCATGCTGCTCCTGTTCTGGTCGTTATGTTCTGGATAACTTCTTTCCACAGTGCATATGCGAAATCGATACGGTGCTCAGTGGTTAAAGATGCCATGATCAATACTTAGGTCAGTATGTAATCGCAATAAATTTAAAAAATGCAGTGCATACAGTTAAAAAGTTTAGGGTGGTTCTCGTTTTTCGCTACTTTGTGGCGTTTTTTAAGCGAATTCCAGGATTTATCTGTGCGTAGTGTAAAAGCGAGTTTACACTTCCTGACTGACAAGATAGATTGAAGGGATTGCATTCGTTTATAAAAATATGGCAACGCGGAAAGAACATGAATTATCAGAATGACGATTTACGTATTAAAGAGATCAACGAGTTATTACCTCCTGTAGCGCTCCTTGAGAAATTTCCTGCCACCGAAAATGCCGCCAATACCGTTTCTCATGCCCGTAAAGCGATCCATAAGATCCTGAAAGGCAATGACGATCGTCTGCTGGTGGTAATCGGTCCGTGCTCCATTCACGATCCTGCTGCAGCGAAAGAGTACGCGTCGCGTCTGCTGACGCTGCGCGAGGCGCTGAAGGATGAGCTGGAAATCGTCATGCGCGTCTACTTTGAAAAACCACGCACCACCGTGGGCTGGAAAGGGCTGATCAACGATCCGCATATGGACGGCAGCTTCCAGATCAACGACGGTCTGCGCATCGCCCGTAAGCTGCTGTTGGATATCAACGACAGCGGCCTGCCTGCGGCGGGTGAGTTCCTCGACATGATTACCCCGCAGTATCTGGCAGACCTGATGAGCTGGGGCGCCATTGGCGCACGTACTACCGAGTCTCAGGTTCACCGCGAGCTGGCATCCGGGCTCTCCTGTCCGGTCGGCTTTAAAAACGGCACCGATGGCACCATCAAAGTGGCGATCGACGCCATCAATGCTGCCGGGGCACCGCACTGTTTCCTCTCCGTCACCAAATGGGGTCACTCCGCGATCGTCAATACCAGCGGTAATGGCGACTGCCATATCATCCTGCGCGGCGGCAAAGAGCCTAACTACAGCGCGGCTCACGTGGCGGAAGTGAAGACGGGTCTGGACAAAGCAGGTCTGGCTGCACAGGTGATGATCGACTTCAGCCATGCCAACTCCAGCAAGCAGTTCAAAAAGCAGATGGACGTTAGTACCGATGTCTGCCAGCAGATTGCGGGCGGCGAAAAGGCGATTATCGGGGTGATGATTGAAAGCCACCTGGTGGAAGGCAATCAGAATCTGGAAGGCAGCGAGCCGCTGGTTTACGGTAAGAGCGTCACCGATGCCTGTATCGGCTGGGACGATACCGAAACGGTACTGCGCCAGCTGGCGAACGCGGTAAAAGCCCGTCGCGGCTAAAAAAATGCCGGATAGTTATCCGGCACTCAGAACATAAGGCCCGGTCATCGCGACCGGGCTTTTTTATTACTTGGCTTTACCCTGGTTCGCAACGGCCGCAGCTTTAGCCGCGATTTCGTCAGCGTTACCCAGATAGTAGTGCTTGATTGGTTTGAAGTTTTCGTCGAACTCATATACCAGCGGTACGCCGGTTGGGATGTTCAGCTCGAGGATCTCGTCTTCACCCATGTTATCGAGGTATTTCACCAGCGCACGCAGGGAGTTACCGTGAGCAGCGATGATCACGCGCTCGCCGCTTTTCAGGCGTGGCAGGATGGTTTCGTTCCAGTAAGGCACAACGCGATCGATGGTCAGCGCCAGGCTTTCAGTCTGTGGCAGTTCAGCATCGGTCAGTTTCGCGTAACGCGGGTCGTGGCCCGGATAGCGCTCGTCATCTTTGGTCAGCTCTGGTGGGGTGACCGCGAAGCCGCGACGCCACTGTTTAACCTGCTCGTCACCGTATTTTTCTGCGGTTTCTGCTTTGTTCAGACCCTGCAGCGCACCGTAGTGACGCTCGTTCAGTTTCCAGGATTTCTCAACCGGCAGCCAGGCCTGATCCAGTTCGTCCAGCACGTTCCACAGGGTGTGGATGGCACGTTTCAGCACGGAGGTATAAGCAAAATCGAAGCTGAAGCCTTCATCTTTCAGCAGTTTACCCGCCGCTTTCGCTTCGCCAACGCCTTTCTCAGACAGGTCAACATCATACCAACCGGTAAAACGGTTTTCGTTGTTCCACTGGCTTTCGCCATGACGTACCAGAACCAGCTTAGTTACAGCCATATTTTACTCCTCCAGAACAAGCATTACTTGAATGATAACAATTCTCATTATATTGCCGCAGCTCAGCCGCGGGCAACGCTTAACCCTAACCATAGCGAAAATAGTGTCGCAGTGTAAGATGCTTGTGAATGAGGGGTTGTGATTTTGTCCGTAACCGGCGCTATTTTCAGCAAGATGGACAAAAAAAAGCCCTCCTGAGAGAGGGCCGGTTTTTATTGCGCAATAAACTGATATTCCGTGACGCTGATGTACTCTTCGCCCGGGCGCAGAATGCAGTCGGGCTGCGGCCATTCCGCATGATTTGGGCTGTCGGGTAAGAACTCGCTTTCCAGCGCCAGGCCTTGCCAGGCCTGGTACTCACCGTCTTCGCGCGCTGGCGTACCGTCGAGGAAGTTACCGGAATAAAATTGCAGGGCAGGGGCGGTGGTATAGACCGTCATCTGCAGCTTGTCATCGGCCGACCACAGGTGCGCCGCAGGCTGGCTCAGGTCGCCCTCGGCATCAAGCAGGAACGCATGATCGTAACCTTTCACCTTGCGCTGATCGTCATCCGCCAGGAAATCCTGGGCGATAGCCTTGGTGGTGCGGAAATCAAAGCTGCTGCCCGCCACCGCTTTTAACCCTTCCTGTGGGATGCCCATTTCATCGACCGGCAGATAGCGCTGGGCCAACAGTTGCAGTTTGTGGTTACGCACGTCGCTGCAATCGCCGTCGAGGTTGAAGTAAGCGTGGTTGGTCAGGTTGACCGGGCAGGGTTTATCCACCGTAGCGCGATACGTAATGGCGATCCGGTTATCTTCCGTTAAGCGATAATGGACGCTCGTCTCACAGTTGCCAGGATAGCCCTGATCGCCATCCGGGGAGTGGAGAGTCAGCAGCGCTTCGCTATCGTTCTGCTGCACAATGCGCCAGCGACGCTTGTCGAAGCCGTCCGGCCCGCCATGCAGCTGGTTTTCGCCCTGGCTCGGCAGCAGCGCATAGTGCTCGCCGTCCAGCTCAAAGCGGCTTTTGGCGATACGGTTGGCATAACGACCCACCGAGGCGCCAAGGAACGCAGTTTGTTCAATGTATTGCTCAGGCGATGCGCAACCGAGCAGGGTCTCGCGTACGCTGCCGTCACGCATCGGGACGCGGGCGGAAAGCAGCGTGGCGCCCCAGTCCATCAGCGTCACCACCATCCCTGCGCTATTGCGCAGGGTTAACAGGCGGTACGGCAGGCCGTCAGGGGCGAGAACAGGTGTTTCGTTTAGCACTGGCCAGCTCCTTGTGAGGCGTTGCAAACATAGAAGGTCTCTTTGATACCGGTTTTAGCTTCATACTGCTGCTCAACGGCTTGCTGAACCACCGGGACTAACGCCTCCGGCACCAGCGCCACCACGCAGCCACCGAAGCCACCCCCGGTCATACGCACGCCGCCCTGCTCGCCAATTGCCGCTTTGACAATCTCCACGAGGGTGTCGATTTGCGGCACGGTGATTTCGAAGTCATCCCGCATGGAGGCATGCGACTCGGCCATCAGCTCGCCCATTCGACGCAGGTCGCCTTTCTCCAGCGCGGTCGCTGCTTCCACGGTACGGGCGTTTTCAGTCAGGACGTGACGAACGCGTTTCGCGACCACCGGATCCAGCTCGTGCGCCACCTTATTGAACTCGGTAAGCGAGACGTCACGCAGGGCGGACTGCTGGAAGAAGCGCGCACCGGTTTCACACTGCTGGCGGCGGGTGTTGTATTCGCTGCCGACCAGGGTGCGTTTGAAATTACTGTTGATGATAATCACCGCCGCGCCTTTCGGCAGGCTGACCGCTTTGGTGCCCAGCGAGCGGCAGTCGATCAGTAACGCGTGGCCTTTTTTGCCCAGCGCCGAGATCAGCTGATCCATAATGCCGCAGTTGCAGCCGACAAACTGGTTCTCTGCTTCCTGGCCGTTGAGGGCGATCTGCGCGCCGTCCAGCGGCAGGTGATACAGCTGCTGGAAGACGGTGCCGACCGCCACTTCCAGCGAGGCGGAGGAACTCAATCCCGCCCCCTGCGGCACGTTGCCGCTGATCACCAGATCCGCGCCGCCAAAGTTTTTGTTGCGCTTCTGGAGGTGTTTTACCACGCCGCGAACGTAGTTCGACCACTGCTGGCTGTCGTGCTCAACAATAGGCGCATCCAGCGAGAATTCGTCGATCTTGTTGTCGTAATCGGCCGCCAGCACGCGCACCTTGCGGTCGTCGCGTTTCGCACAGCTGATTACCGTCTGGTAATCAATGGCACAGGGCAGAACGAAACCGTCGTTGTAATCGGTGTGTTCGCCGATCAGGTTAACGCGGCCTGGGGCCTGAATCGCGTGAGTGGCGGGGTAGCCGAATTTTTCAGCAAACAGGGCGTGGGTTTTATCTTTCAGACTCATTGTTATTCTCCGGATTCGCGAAAATGGACATCACTCACTGCACGCAGGCGTTCTGCGGCCTGTTCCGCCGTCAGGTCACGCTGGGTTTCCGCCAGCATCTCGTAACCGACCATAAATTTACGTACGGTCGCAGAGCGCAGCAGCGGCGGATAAAAGTGGGCGTGCAGCTGCCAGTGTTGATTCTCTTCGCCATTGAAAGGCGCGCCGTGCCAGCCCATGGAGTACGGGAAAGAGCACTGGAACAGATTGTCATAACGGCTGGTCAGTTTTTTCAGCGCCAGGGCCAGATCGCTGCGCTGGGCTTCGCTCAGATCGGTGATCCGCAGGACGTGGGCTTTCGGCAGCAGCAGCGTTTCGAATGGCCACGCCGCCCAGTAAGGCACCACGGCTAACCAGTGTTCGGTCTCTACGACCGTGCGGCTACCGTCGGCCAGCTCGCGCTGGACATAGTCCAGCAGCATTGGCGATTGCTGCTCGGCGAAATAGGCTTTTTGCAGGCGATCTTCCCGCTCCACTTCGTTAGGCATAAAGCTGTTAGCCCATACCTGGCCGTGCGGATGGGGGTTGGAGCAGCCCATCGCCGCGCCTTTGTTCTCGAAGACCTGCACCCAGGGGTAGGTCTGTCCCAGCTCGGCGGTCTGTTCCTGCCAGGTTTGCACCACCTCGGTCAGGGCCTCAACGCTCAGTTCCGGCAGGGTTTTGCTGTGGTCCGGCGAGAAGCAGATCACCCGGCTGGTGCCGCGCGCGCTTTCGCAGCGCAGGAGCGGATCGTCACTCTGCGGCGCGTCCGGCGTGTCGGTCATCAGGGCGGCAAAGTCGTTAGTGAAAACAAAGGTGCCTTTGTAATCGGGGTTAATATCCCCGGTGACGCGGGTATTCCCCGGACAGAGGAAGCAGTCAGGGTCGTGCTGCGGCAGCGTCTGTTGCGCTGGCGTCTCCTGCGCGCCCTGCCAGGGGCGCTTGGCGCGATGCGGCGAGACCAGGATCCACTGCCCGGTTAACGGATTAAAGCGACGATGTGGGTGATCGACAGGGTTAAATTGGGTCATGACAGATCCTTAGTCTGGATAACCCTGCGGGTGGCGAGACTGCCAGCGCCAGGTATCCTGTGCCATTTCATCAAGCGTGCGCGAAACACGCCAGTTAAGCTCTTTCTCGGCCTTGGTGGCATCCGCCCAGTAGGCGGGCAGATCGCCGTCGCGACGTGGGGCAAAGTGATACGCCACCGGCTTGCCGCAGGCGGCGCTGAAGGCGTTAACCACATCCAGCACGCTGCTGCCGACGCCTGCGCCGAGGTTGTAAATATGGACGCCTGGTTTATCGGCCAGCTGCTGCATGGCCGCCACGTGACCGTCTGCGAGATCCATCACATGAATGTAGTCGCGCACGCCGGTGCCGTCCGGGGTTGGGTAGTCGTTACCAAATACCGCCAGCGAATCACGACGTCCCACTGCGACCTGGGCAATGTACGGCATCAGGTTATTCGGAATACCCTGCGGATCTTCGCCCATATCTCCTGACGGATGCGCGCCCACCGGGTTGAAATAGCGCAGCAGGGCGATGCTCCAGTCCGGCTGGGCTTTTTGCAGGTCGGTGAGGATCTGTTCCACCATCAGCTTGCTTTTACCGTACGGGCTTTGCGGCGTCCCGGTCGGGAAGCTTTCGGCATAAGGAATTTGCGGCTGGTCGCCATAGACGGTGGCGGAGGAGCTGAAGATGAAGTTTTTCACGCCCGCCGCGCGCATGGCGGAGACCAGACGCAGCGTGCCGTTGACGTTGTTATCGTAATACTCCAGCGGCTTCGACACCGACTCGCCCACGGCTTTCAGCCCGGCAAAGTGGATCACCGCGTCAATGGCGTGATCGTGCAGGATCTCGGTCATCAGCGCTTCGTTACGAATATCGCCTTCGACAAAGGCAGGCTGTTTACCGGCCAGGCGTTCCATGACCGGCAGCACGCTGCGCTTACTGTTGCACAGGTTATCAAGGATGATGACGTCGTGGCCATTTTGCAGCAGTTGCACACAGGTATGACTTCCTATGTAACCGCTACCACCTGTTACCAGAACTCGCATATTTCGCTCCATTAGGCTTGTGGTATGAGATAATCCTAGCATAACAGAGAGCAGGAAAGTGTGACATGGGATAAAATAGTGGAATCGTTTACACTCCCTGAAGCAAGGCTGCTCTCCAGCTAAAAAAGGATTGTAAATCAAAGCGTGCGCTAAGGGATGTTGCAGGTTATCCGAAAAAAGCGGGGGCGTGGCCCCCGTCAGGATGTCAGACCCGGCCCGTCTGGTAGCGGTAGCGCTCGCCGTCGGCGACGAACTCGAGTCGGTGGGTGATACAGGCGGGAGCATCTTCTGCGTGGTGAGAGACGAACAGCAGCTGCGTCTCCCCTTCGCTGATCAGCACATCCACAAAGCGGCGAATCAGCTGACGGTTGAGCGGATCCAGCCCCTGCAAGGGCTCGTCGAGGATCAGCAGGGTCGGGTGTTTCACCAGGGCGCGCACGATCAGCGCCAGCCGCTGCTGGCCCCACGACAGGCTGCTGAACGGGGCATCCGCAACCCGGTTATCCATCCCGAGAATATCCAGCCACTGCTGCGCCAGCTTGTGCTGCTTGTCGGAAACCGCCTGATAAATCCCGATAGAGTCGAAATAACCCGACAGGATAACGTTGCGCACCGTGGTGCTAACGCGGTAGTCAAGATGCAGGCTGCTGCTGACGTAGCCGATATGCTTTTTGATATCCCAGATGGTTTCGCCGCTGCCGCGACGGCGGCCAAAGAGGGTGAGATCGTTGCTGTACCCCTGGGGATGATCGCCGGTTATCAGGCTTAGCAGGGTCGATTTACCCGCGCCGTTAGGGCCGACAATCTGCCAGTGCTCCCCGGGATTCACCGTCCAGCTGAGATGGTCAAGAATCGGGCGATCGTCATACGACACCACGCCGTCATTGAGCACAATCCGCGGTTGATCCTGCGGCAGGCCATGGCGCGCAGAGAGGGCATCCGGCTCGGGCAGGGTGACGCCGTTCAGTTTTTCACTGTGCGCCAGCTGGGCAATCAGGGCCTGGTTCAGCAGGGCCGCTTTTTCACCCACCGCCGTCAGGCTGCAATCGGCCAGTACCCCGGCGTTCTGCACAAAATCGGGGATCTCGTCAAAACGGTTCAGCACCAGCACCAGGGTGTAACCCTGCTGATTGAGCGAGGCCAGCAGATCCGCCAGCTGCCCGCGCGATTTCACATCCAGGCCGTCAAAAGGCTCATCGAGGATCAGCAGTTCGGGTTCGGCCATCAGGGCCTGGCACAGCAGCGTTTTGCGGGTTTCCCCGGTCGAGAGGTATTTAAAGCGTCGGTCCAGCAGGTGAGCGATGCCGAACTGTTCCGCCAGCTGGCGGCAGCGGGCCTCGTCTTTGATCTCGTCCTGGACGATCTCAGCGGCCGTGCGGCCGGTATCCTCTTCGCCAGGGCTGAGCAGGTCGGTGTTGTTGCGCTGCCACTCGTCGCTGACCAGTTTTTGCAGCTGTTCAAAGGAGAGGCGGGTCTGGCGCGTGAAGGTGCTCTGGCGTTCGCCTTTCAGCAGCGTCAGCTCCCCGGCCAGCGCCCGGGCGAGAGCAGACTTGCCGCTGCCGTTACTGCCAACAAACGCCCAGCTTTCACCGGCATTGAGCGTAAAATCCGCGAGCGTGAGCGTTCGGGTATCGCTAAGACGAAACGTGCCTTGCGAAATTTGCAATGATGACATGATCTATCCCATTTTCTGCAGCAATAAGCATCAGGGATACCCAGTGTCGACGCGAATGTCAATGCGCTTAGCACAACGTGGCGATAATCACCCGGTCAGCATTAAAATATGCCGTTGCCTCAGCACCTTCTTCCAGACCCTGGCTCTGGGCGACAGGCACGGTGGCGCAGAGCGTCTGGCCGTCGGGCAGGGTCATCAGCACTTCGCACTGCTCATCGCCACGATCGATATGGTTAATGATCCCCGGCAGCTGGTTATCCGCCTGGCGCGCCATTTCCCTGTTCTGGGTGATGCTGACCCAGGGCGCTTTTAGCAGCACCAGCACCTCTTTGCCCTCATCCAGCCCCAGCCGTTCGCCGCTCTGGGCGGTAATGGCCACTTTCAGGCGGGTGGTGCCGTCGGCAAGCAAAATATCCACATGCTGCTGGACATGATCGTCATCGCGGGCGGTGACGGTGCCAAACCACTGGTTGCGGGCGCTGGTCTGCAAGGAGAAACGCGAGATAGCACCGAGGAGACTGTCCAGCGGCAGGGCGTCGTCGTCGCTTAAGACATCGAAGGCTTTCTGTTGGATCTGCGCCAGCAGGTCATAGAGCTGGATCAGCCGCTGCCCGTAGCGCGTGAGGATTGCACCGCCGCCGCCTTTGCCGCCGGTCGCGCGATCGACCAGGGTCTGCTCGCTGAGGGTATTCATCTCATTGATGGCATCCCAGGCGCTTTTATAGCTAATGCTGGCGTTCTTCGCCCCCTGGCTGATGGAGCCGGTTTGCGCAATCTGTTTGAGCAGGGCGATGCGGCGGGGATCGGCAAACAGTTTTTGCTGAAGACGTAGGGTGAGGAGAATTTCGGCCTGCATAACAATGTCCTGGCAAAAGGGTTATTGTGACGTAATTCGTTCCGGGCGCAAACTGTACCGCACAAAAGGGGATGTAATTCTCGCTTTTCCGGTTAGAATAAGGCATTCACATTGTCTGGAGTAAGCCATGTTAGAGTTGCTTAAAAGTCTGGTATTCGCCGTGATCATGGTGCCAGTGGTGATGGCTATCATTCTCGGTGCCATCTACGGCCTGGGTGAGGTGTTCAACATCTTTTCCAATATCGGCCACAGAAAACAGCCGAAAAAACAGCATTAATTTCCTGTAAAAACGCCCGGTTCCGCCGGGCGTTTTGCCCTCAAGTTTCCCCCCTCCGCGCCGATATTATTTTTGGCATCAATTTGATTTACTCCCCGATCGGTACGATTTAACGCTGGGAAAACCTTATAGTTATCGTTATATTTCCCGTTATATAACGACACTCAAAGGAGTTAACGATGACACGTACTGGCTTACGCTTTATTGCTGGGGCAACGCTGACGCTCACCCTGACCGGGCATGCGCTGGCGGATGAGGGTAAAATTACCGTCTTCGCGGCAGCATCCCTGACCAATGCGATGCAGGATATTGCTGCGGAGTATAAAAAAGAGAAAAACGTCGAGGTGGTGTCGTCGTTTGCCTCTTCCTCGACCCTGGCGCGTCAGATTGAAGCGGGCGCGCCTGCCGACCTGTTCATCTCTGCCGATCAGAAGTGGATGGATTACGCCGTCGAGAAAAAATCGATTGATACGGCCAGCCGTGAAACCCTGCTGGGTAACAGCCTGGTGGTCGTGGCACCAAAAGAGAGCACCCAGGGTGAGATCGCCATCAACAAAGAGACCAACTGGACCAGCCTGCTGAAAGAGGGGCGTCTGGCGGTGGGTGACCCGGAACATGTGCCTGCCGGCATTTATGCCAAAGAGGCGCTGCAAAAACTGGGGGCCTGGGAGACGCTGTCACCTAAACTGGCACCGGCGGAAGACGTGCGTGGCGCCCTGGCGCTGGTGGAGCGCAACGAAGCGCCGCTGGGTATCGTCTACGGTTCCGATGCCGTCGCCGGAAAAGGGGTGAAAGTGGTGGGGACCTTCCCGGAAGACTCCCATAAGAAAGTGGAATATCCTGTTGCCATCGTCGATGGACATAAAAACGCCACCGTCAGCGCCTTTTACGACTATCTGAAGGGGCCGCAGGCGTCGGCAATCTTTAAACGTTACGGATTTACGACTCACGAATGATATTGACCGATCCTGAATGGCAGGCCGTGCTGCTGAGCCTGAAAGTCTCTTCCCTCGCGGTTGCATTGAGTTTGCCCTTTGGGGTCTTCTTCGCCTGGTTACTGGTTCGCTGTAAATTTCCAGGCAAAGCGCTCCTCGACAGTGTGTTGCATTTGCCGCTGGTGCTGCCGCCGGTGGTGGTCGGTTACCTGCTCCTCATCGCCATGGGGCGCCGCGGGTTTATCGGAGAACGACTGTACGACTGGTTTGGCCTCAGCTTTGCCTTCAGCTGGCGCGGTGCGGTGCTGGCGGCGGCGGTGATGTCGTTCCCGCTGATGGTGCGGGCGATCCGCCTGGCGCTGGAAGGGGTCGACATGAAGCTTGAACAGGCCGCCCGCACGCTGGGTGCCGGGCGCTGGCGCGTCTTCCTGACCATCACGCTTCCCCTGACGCTGCCGGGCATTATTGTCGGCACCGTGCTGGCCTTTGCCCGCTCGCTGGGCGAGTTTGGCGCGACCATTACTTTCGTCTCCAACATCCCCGGCGAAACGCGCACTATCCCGTCGGCGATGTATACCCTGATTCAGACGCCCGGTGGCGAAGGTGCCGCCGCGCGTCTGTGCATTATCTCCATTGTGCTGGCGATGGTGTCGCTGCTGGTATCGGAATGGCTGGCCCGCCTGAGCCGTGAACGGATGGGGAGCTGAATATGCTGGAACTCAATTTCACCCAGACTCTGGGCGAACACTGTCTGACCCTCAACGAAACCCTGCCCGCCAGCGGGATCACCGCCATTTTTGGCGTCTCGGGGGCGGGGAAGACGTCGCTTATCAACGCCATAAGCGGCCTGACCCGGCCCCAGTCCGGGCGGATTGTGCTGAACGATCGGGTGCTGAACGACGTGGAAAAGCGCATTTATCTGGCGCCGGAAAAGCGCCGGATTGGCTATGTTTTCCAGGATGCGCGGCTGTTTCCTCACTATAAAGTGCTGGGCAACCTGCGCTACGGCATGGCGAAAAGCATGGCCGGGCAGTTTGATAAGCTGGTGGCCCTGCTGGGCATTGAGCATCTGCTTGACCGGCTGCCGTCGTCGCTCTCGGGTGGCGAAAAGCAGCGGGTGGCGATAGGCCGAGCGCTACTCACCGCCCCGGAACTGCTGCTGCTGGATGAACCTCTGGCCTCGCTCGATATTCCCCGCAAGCGTGAGCTGCTGCCGTATCTGCAACGCCTGGCGCGCGAAATCAATATTCCAATGCTGTACGTCAGCCACTCGCTGGACGAAATCCTGCATCTGGCCGATAAGGTGCTGGTGCTGGAAAACGGCAGCGTGAAGGCATTCGGTAATCTGGAAGAGGTGTGGGGCAGCAGCGTGATGCATCCATGGCTCCCGCAGGAGCAGCAGAGCAGCATTCTGAAGGTGAGCGTGCTGGAGCACCATCCGCACTACGCCATGACCGCGCTGGCCATCGGCGATCAGCATGTCTGGGTCAACAAGCTGGATAAACCGCTGCAAACCAATCTGCGCATCCGCATTCAGGCGTCGGACGTCTCGCTGGTGCTACAGCCGCCGTTACAGAGCAGTATCCGTAACATTCTGCGCGCCAAAGTGGCCCAGTGTTACGACGATAACGGCCAGGTTGAGGTCCAGCTGGAAATTGGCAGCCGCACGCTGTGGGCGCGCATCAGCCCGTGGGCCAGGGATGAACTGGGGATCAAGCCTGGCCTCTGGCTCTACGCGCAGATCAAGAGCGTGTCGATCACCACCTGATCACAGCAGATGGGTATAGATAAACTGAGCGATGCTGTCGGTGGTGTTGTCGCCAATCACAATGTTGGCGCGCGCTTTGACGGCGTCGTCGGCATTTCCCATCGCCACTCCTGTTCCGGCCGCTTCCAGCATGCTGATGTCATTGTAATTATCGCCAAAGGCAATGACGTCCTTCATTGACCCGCCGATGGATTCCACATACTGCGCCAGGCGTTTGCCCTTGCTGTTGCCTTTGCGGGCGATGTCCACCTGATCGTGCCAGGACCATTCGCACTCCAGCCCCAGCGTCTGCTCGACGTGTTTAGCGAAGGCATTCAGCTTAGTGGTGTCTTCATCGGTCAGGGCAAATTTCCAGATGGCGTTAACGTCCCGGGCCGCCTGGGCCAGTGACGGCACCTGGGTGAACACCGGACGCTGCGCTTCCGGCAGCGACAGCGCCCAGTTGCTGGTGCGGATCACATGCCCGGTCGGGCGTTCGTAAACCATCGCGTCGTCGACATACATCAGGCCGTGAATGGCATGTTCATCGAGTAGATCAATCAGTTGCAGCGCCTGGGGAACCGGAAGCGGATCGGCCTGCAGAACCTTTTTTGCTTGATAATCATACAAATAGGTGCCATTACAACAAATTGCAGGTGTATCTAACGCCAGTGCCTGATAAAAAGGATGGATCGCAACATGATGTCGACCCGTCACGATGAGGAGCTGATATCCCACCTCCTGGGCACGCTTCAGGGCGTCGAGGGAAGAGGGGCGCAGGGTTTTTTGCGGGGTTAATAGCGTACCGTCTAAATCCAGTGCAATCACACGCGAGGTCATTTGATATTCCGGGTTAATGTTGAAATGGCAGGATGTGCAGATGGTACACCGCGTAACTAACGCTGCAAAATTCCTGGTTAAAATTCAGCATTCACCGTTAAAAAAGACTATCCTGGTACATTACTTTTACGCGCAGTGAGGAAAGGAGCATTCATGAAACAAACCGTTTATACCGCCAGTCCTGAAAGCCAGCAGATCCATGTCTGGCGTCTGAATCCCGAAGGTACACTCACCCTGGTTCAGGTCGTCGATGTTCCCGGCCAGGTTCAGCCGATGGTGATCAGCCCGGATAAACGTTTCCTGTATGTGGGTGTGCGTCCGGAGTTCTGCGTGCTGGCGTACCGTATTTCTCCTGACGATGGGGCCCTGACTTACACGGCCGAAGCCGCCCTGCCGGGTAGCCCGACCCATATCTCAACCGATCTGCAGGGACGCTTTATCTTTAGCGGCTCTTACAATGCCGGTTGCGTAAGCGTGACCCGCCTGGATGACGGTATTCCGACGGAGACTGTTGACGTAGTTGAGGGGCTGGAAGGTTGCCACTCGGCCAATATCTCCCCGGATAACCGCACCCTGTGGGTACCGGCGCTGAAACAGGATCGTATCTGCCTGTTCACGCTGGGCGACGACGGCAAGCTGGCAGCGCAAACGCCGGCAGAAGTGACCACCGTTGAAGGTGCGGGCCCGCGTCATATGGTCTTCCATCCGAATCAGCAGTACGCCTACGTAGTGAATGAGCTGAACTGCTCGGTGGACGTCTGGGCGCTGCGCGATCCGCACGGCAACATCGAGTGCGTGCAGACGCTGGACATGATGCCAGCGGACTTCACCGATACCCGCTGGGGGGCGGATATTCACATCACCCCTGACGGACGCCACCTCTATACCTGCGACCGTACTTCAAGCCTGATCACCATTTTCAGCGTCTCCGAAGATGGCAGCGTGCTGGCAATCGAAGGCTTCCAGCCGACCGAGATCCAGCCGCGCGGCTTTAACGTCGATCACAGCGGTAAGTTCCTGATTGCGGCGGGGCAAAAATCGCACCATATCGCGCTGTATGAGATTCAGGGCGAGCAGGGGCTGCTGGAAGAGAAGGGGCGTTACGCCGTCGGCCAGGGGCCAATGTGGGTGGTGGTTAACGCTTACTAAGGCGGACGAAATAAAAAAACCTCGCACATGCGAGGTTTTTTTATGCCCGGTGGTAGCCGGGTGAGCACATCGATATAAACCAACTCGGTTATTGTAGCGTCGCAGATAACGCCTGCACAACCTCAGACACATACTGCTGTTAGACCAGGTTATTATGAATTAAATGTAACTATTTGATTTATTGTAATTTTAATCGCTAGTCTTTATAAATTCTTATTTGCATGTGAGCTGTTTAAATATACAGTTGTGTCTGTTTATAATCAGCTGTTGGTATCAATGTGTGGCAGTCCGCAATCAGGGATCGTTTTCAAGTCCTGGCTGGCGGGTGGTGCCGTCAGTGCCTTAACTGCGGAGCACATCGATGTAAACCAACGCCCACTGGCGACAGGCAGCGGAAAGGTAAGACAGTGGAAGTGCTCCTGACCAAAGGAGTGGCGTATGAGCAGTATGGGATGGGTAATTCTGTTCCTGCAACTCATGGTTGCAGTATTGCAACTGCTGGAAGCGTATCTTAAGACCTGTGCCTGACGTGCCCAGCCGCAGCATCAAGGGGGAGTCACTCCCCCTTTTTGCTAATCCGATTACTGCTTCGGTTCTGCGATCACTTTGCTGCCTACACCGCGGTTGTTGTATTCCCACATGCGGTTAAAGTTCGCGTCGTTGAGGTTACGCTGCACGTTGCCTTTGTCATCCACCGCACCGGTATTACCCGCATACGGACGCTGAGAAATCGCCGCGTTGCCCCAGGGTTTTGCCATGTTAAAGCCTTCGTTGATCACGCTGTCGCGGATCACCACCTGACCGTTAGAGGCCGAATCCACGTCCAGCGAGCGGCCCAGCTGCGCCACACCGTCGCCAGCGGCGGTGAAGCGGCTGTTCACTGCCAGGAAGCCGTAGAACATGTTCGACAGGGTGGCCGGGGCGAAGACATAGCCTTCCTGCTGGGTACGGGTATTCATCACGCGGAAATCGGTGTTATCAAACACCACCGCACCGCGACCGGAGACAATATCCACATCGCCTTCAATGTAGCTGTTAGTCACCAGCGTACGGGTGATGCGGTTGTTTTTCAGGGTGTTCTCGACGCCGCTGTTGGTGACGAAGAAGGTGTTCTGACGACCCAGAATATTGACCTTGTCGATCTGCACCTGATCGCCATCAGTACGCAGGGCTACCGCCTGGTGGTTTCCGGCATCAACGCTGTCGCCCAGATTGTTTTCAATGGTCAGGTTCTGCAGCTGCAGGCCGGTGTTCTGCGACCAGAAGACCGCGGAACACATCACGCCGACGGTGGCGCTGTGCTTGCTCTGGCAACGGTCAAACATGTACCAGGCCGGTTTGCCAGGCATATATTTACCGCCCGGGTTGACCAGACGACGCCAGGTGGCGGTATCCATCTCCGAATCAATCGCCAGACCAATTTTCACATCAATTGGTTTCTCGCCCGTACCGTACAGGGTCACGCTACCCGGTGCGGCAGGCACATACACGGTGCCTTCGTACTCGCCTGGTAAGATGGCGATGTACTGACGGGAGCTGCTGTGCTTAGCAATGGCTGCATCCACCGCCGCCTGAATAGTGGTATGCGTAACGCCCTGAGTGCCTGCCGGGCCAACGACAAAGTTCGGCTGCTCAGGCAGGCGAATGGCGTAAGGACTCCACGGCGCCGCGTTGGGATCCATGGCCGTGAAGTAGCGAGCCTGCTGGAAGTTTTTCGCTTCATCAGCGGAAAGGATCGGACGGGAAGCCGTGCCTGGTGCGGCCTGCTCTGAAGGCAGTTGATCCGGCGGAGTAGAGCTGCACGCAGACAACGTCACGCCAAATGCGAGGGCCAGTGCCAGACGAGAAATCCTGGAAATATTCAAGGGAAAGCTCCTGCTAAGCATATCAATAGGGGGATAACCGAAATAGCCTGCTTTTTTATACTAATTTGAGCGAAACGGGAAGATTAAAAGGCGAAATATACATCTAACTAAAACGTAGAAACCCTTTGGATGGTGCATCTTACAAGGGTTTTGTCTAACTTTTGGCCGATTTATCTCCTTTCACAACTTTTCAATGGGCAGACTTTTGGTATCAAGCATAAAAACTTAGACAATAAGTACACCACCTTTCATCTAAAAATGACGAGAATGAGGCGATCCAGATTGATAATCATTTATTGCTGCATCCAGGCAATGACTCTGCCATTCCCTCAGCCTATATGATGTCATTGCTATTCTGCCCAAATACTTTTTTTAAAGCAGTTATTCTACCCGGTAATGCTGCCGACTGATTTTTAGCCGACTAAGAAATAACTGTCAGACAACTGTTCTTGGTTGGCGACCGTTTCATAAGAGAATGATACTTTTTTAATTTCGTGAAGAACGACGGTGAGTTTGGCCTCGTGAATAAATTTTTCTTTTTTACTACCATTCAAAAAGATAACTATATCAGATGTTGCTGAGTCAACTTTCGCTGGCAAAGTGCTCATTTCAGAGGCACCGGGTTGCGGGCATAGCACACAAAAAAAGCCCCTCGGACAGAGGGGCAAGCCTAACCACAGGGTAGTTAGTAAGTGGCATACGCCACACAGCATTGACTTTTTAAGTCAGACAGGATTAGTTCGGGCTAATATCAATGATCATCCCTTGTTTCAGGTGTTCGGCCATTGATGCTGGTGGTTCAGGTAATTTATTAAAGGTGTAGAAGCCTTTCATAACGGCATCACACAATTTGCTATCCCCATCCATGCGTTTGACATCCATCAACTGACCATCTTTATCGGCAGTAACGCGCACGGTGCAGATCTTGCCATAATGAGCTTTCAGGTCAGGGATCTTGCTCTCCACAAGTCCCTTAACCTTACTCACCCAGGCACTGTTCGCTTCATCCCGATTTGTGCCAATCGGGAATGAGAAGCCAGCACCCAGACCTACACCGGGAAAACCTGTAGCGCCACCAATGCCCACACTTGATCCTGAGCATCCGGCGAGAGTGAGGACCAGAGCGGCAACTACCAGCACTTTCCTCACGAAAAATTCGTTAAACAATCCGCGACGCAGCGGCGCGAGGGCATCGAATATCTCGATAGCCAGCATGCTCAAAAGGATTATTGAGATCGTTATTTTATAAGGTTTTTTCATTGTCATTTGCTGTTAAATCCATCCAAAAATGACTCGCAGTTATTGCTTCAGCAAAGAGCTGACTGGTTTTGCCCAGGGCGCATAAAAGCCCCGCGTGAGCGGGGCAGACAGATTAGAACTGGTAGGTAGCACCCAGGATGAAAGAATCATCCGTATTGATGCCGTACTGGGACAGTTCGGAATCAACCAGGTTGATTTTGTAAGCCGCATCGACAAGGAAATTCTTGTTGAAGTTGTAGCCCACGCCGACCTGAACATATTTGGTTGCATATTCAGCGCCTAAACCATGGATGTTCTGGCGAGACTGCACATAACCAATGGATGGACGCAGACCGAAGTCAAAGGTATATGCACCGACGACTTCCAGGTTTTCGGTCTTGTCAGCAAATGCCAGAGCGTCAATACCTTTAGCCACTGCGTCTTTCAGCGTGATTGGGGTCATGTTGCGGGTTTCGGAATAGATCGCTGCCAGGTAAACCGCATTGGCATCATATTTCACGCCAGTTGACCAGGATTCGGCGTTCTCACCAGACGCTACTTTGGTGCCAAAGCTATCTGTTGCATCGGTGGTTTTTGCATTGGTATATGCAGCACCTACGGTTACGCCAGTATCAGCAATATCGTATTGTAGGGATGCGCCAAAGCCTTCGCCGTTGGATTTTTTCCAGTTGCGGTTGTCTTCGTTTTTGCCCTGATATTGCAGGCCAACAGACAGACCATCCACCAGCTTGTTGTTACGGTAGGTCAGCAAACCAGTAGAACGACCGTTCATGTAGTTGTCGTTGTACTGATAAGAGTCGCCGCCGAATTCAGTCAGAACGTCAGTGTAAGAGCCTATATCGTAGCCCACACCGTAGTTGCGACCATAGTCAATCGCACCCGCTTCACCGAAGTCCAGACCAGCGAATGCCACACGGGTAGATTCAGTCTGCGCGCCTTCCGGCTGATTGGCGTTGAACTGATGTTCAAACTGACCAAATCCCGTTACCTGATCGGCGATCTGGGTTTCACCTTTAAAACCAAGACGAGCATAGGTTTCATCTGAATTGCTATGAGCAGCAAAATCATGCTCACCCTTCACCTTGCCATAAAGATCAAGTTTATTACCGTCTTTATTGTAAATCTCGGCAGCGTGAGCTGCGCTTGATGCTGCAATCGCAGCGACTACCAGTAACGCCAGTTTGCTTTTCATCGTAATGATTCCAATATTTTTATAATGCCCCATAGAGGGCGAATAGCATCCCTGTTGAAAATGTTTAGTCTGTTATCACCCCGGTCAAAAAAAAGCCCCTACATGGCAGAGAGGGGCAGTAATGGTTCCAAACACCTACTAACCAAAGGTCAATTAATAATGATGAAACTACTGGTAGGGCATCCATGCCCTTCGGCTTAGAAGCAGGTTCCACCAGCGTGGTGGGAGCCTGTACCGCCGTGAGGATGCGTACCTTTAGGGCAAGCAACCGCAGCCGAAGCGGTAAAGAGCAATGCGATAGCAAAAAGCACTTTCTTCATTTGGTTTCTCCTGTCGGTTAATGGAGCTGGTCAGCACTCAATGAGGCTTTTAAAACGGCCCCCGTAGTGACCGTTTTAAAAGCCCTCCCCGAAGGGAGAGCTTGAGGTATTACCAGCCGTAAGACACGCCGGCGCCCATGGTGAAACCATCTTGCGTATCTGTAGAGATAGACGCTTTGGTTACAACGTTAGGAGCCAGGCGAGCAGAGAAGCCAACTGCTACCGCTTGTTCATCACCGCGAGCACCCAGGCCCGCACCGAAGGAGAATTGCTGACCTTCAGTAACTTGTGGGATGTTTGCCATCGCAGCCACGCCAGCGATGCCAGCATTTGCTTCGTGTTTGTTGTCATCAATCTGACGCTTCAGGTCTGCGAAGCCTTTATTGCTCTTGGTTTCCAGAGTCTGAATACGAGATTCATGATCAGCCAACTGACGGGTGTTTGCCGCTACTTTAGCGTTAGTGGCCTGCACAGCTTTGCGGTTAGCTTCAGCGTTCTGGAATGCAGCATCAGCACGGCTCTGAGCATAAATGCCCAAATCAGTAGCTTGTTTCACGCCAGTTTGCAGAGTTGTAAAGTGCTGTGCTTCCACTTTGGAATTATTCGCAATATCGTTGGTATTCTTGTTGATATCACGTTTGTTCTGCATTTCAGCCAGGGTGGCGCGAACAGTTTCATTGGTCACATCACCTTTATCCGCTTTGCTGATCTTCAGGTCATCGGTCTGCTTGTTCAGTGAAGTAATATCGCCCCGAGCAGTGGTGATGTTGGTGGTGTTGTTGGTGATCGCAGTCGTGTTGTTAGTGATGTTCGCAGCGTTCTTCTTCTCTGCGGCATCAGCACGGTCAGCTTCAGTTTTGACGGAGGTATCCGTGTAGTCGTATGACTGATCTGCCAGTTTGTCAGCGTGAGTCATCGCTTGCTCAGCAACCTGGTCGGCATAATTCACCGCATTGTCTTGAGCAGTATTGATGTTGATCGAGTTGGTGATGATATGCAGAGCGTTTGCTTTTTCTGCTGTATCAGCACGATCAGCTTCATCTTTGATAGAGGCGTCAGTGTAGTCGTAGGACTGGTCTGCCAGTTTGTCAGCGTAATTTACAGCGTTATCCTGGGCAGCATTAACCTGCTTGGTAACGTCAGTCTGGTTAGCCTTCTTAGCAATATCACCATCAACACGGTTGATAGCAGCAGTGCGGGTAGCAGCTTCAGTCTTAACGGACTGATCAATACCATCCATGCGAGTATCACGTTTGATATCAGCGATATTGTTTTTCTGAATCTCACCTTCCAGAGACAACGTCTGCTGGTGGTTGAAGGTTACACGCTTGTCCAGACCATTTTCGGCATTGGTAGCACGGTCAGTTTCAGCTTTGATGGCTGCTTTGTTGTCAGTCACGCCACCAGCGTTTTTCTGTTCTGCTGCATCAGCGCGGTCGGCTTCGACTTTGACAGCCGCATCAGTGTAGTCATAGGACTGATTTGCCAGCTTGTCAGCGTAGTTTACTGCGTTGTCTTGCGCGGCGTTGATCTGGTTAGTAACGTCAGTCTGGTTAGCTTTGCCGTTAACTACAGTAGACAGATCTTTGATAGAAGCATCGGTGTAGTCGTAGGACTGTTCTGCCAGATTGTCGGCGTGAGACATCGCCTGGTCGCCAACTTTATCAGCGTAATTTACTGCATTGTCCTGCGCAGCGTTGATCTGCTTGGTAACGTCAGTCTGGTTAGCCTTCTTAGCAATATCACCATCAACACGGTTGATAGCAGCAGTGCGGGTAGCAGCTTCAGTCTTAACGGACTGATCAATACCATCCATGCGAGTATCACGTTTGATATCAGCGATATTGTTTTTCTGAATCTCACCTTCCAGAGACAACGTCTGCTGGTGGTTGAAGGTTACACGCTTGTCCAGACCATTTTCGGCATTGGTAGCACGGTCAGTTTCAGCTTTGATGGCTGCTTTGTTGTCAGCCACGCCAGTTGCGTTTTTCTTCTCTGCTGCATCAGCACGGTCAGCTTCAGTTTTGACAGAGGCATCAGTGTAGTCATAAGACATGTCTGCCAGCTTGTCGGCATGCGTCATCGCCTGATCGCCAATTTTATCGGCGTAATTTACAGCGTTGTTCTGCGCATTGTTAACCAGCGTAAGAACATCAGTCTGATTCGCTTTGCCGCCAACCTGAGTGGAGAGATTGTTGATAGTGGTGGTGTTGGCCGTAATGCCAGCAGCGTTTTTCTTCTCTGCGGCGTCAGCGCGGTCGGTTTCAGTTTTGACAGCGGCGTCAGTGTAGTCGTAGGACTGTTCTGCCAGTTTGTCGGCATAATCTACAGCGTTATCCTGAGCGGCGTTAACCATTTTGGTAACGTCAGTCTGGTTAGCCTTCTTAGCAATATCACCATCAACACGGTTGATAGCAGCAGTGCGGGTAGCAGCTTCAGTCTTAACGGACTGATCAATACCATCCATGCGAGTATCACGTTTGATATCAGCGATATTGTTTTTCTGAATCTCACCTTCCAGAGACAACGTCTGCTGGTGGTTGAAGGTTACACGCTTGTCCAGACCATTTTCGGCATTGGTAGCACGGTCAGTTTCAGCTTTGATGGCTGCTTTGTTGTCAGCCACGCCAGTTGCGTTTTTCTTCTCTGCTGCATCAGCACGGTCAGCTTCAGTTTTGACAGAGGCATCAGTGTAGTCATAAGACATGTCTGCCAGCTTGTCGGCATGCGTCATCGCCTGATCGCCAATTTTATCGGCGTAATTTACAGCGTTGTTCTGCGCATTGTTAACCAGCGTAAGAACATCAGTCTGATTCGCTTTGCCGCCAACCTGAGTGGAGAGATTGTTGATAGTGGTGGTGTTGGCCGTAATGCCAGCAGCGTTTTTCTTCTCTGCGGCGTCAGCGCGGTCGGTTTCAGTTTTGACAGCGGCGTCAGTGTAGTCGTAGGACTGTTCTGCCAGTTTGTCGGCATAATCTACAGCGTTGTCCTGAGCGGCGTTGATCTGGTTAGTGACATCAGTCTGGTTAGCTTTACCGTTAACTACACTAGACAGATCTTTGATAGAAGCATCGGTGTAGTCGTAGGACTGTTCTGCCAGTTTGTCGGCATAATCTACAGCGTTGTCCTGAGCAGCATTGATCTGCTTGGTGACATCAACCTGATTAGCTTTGCCGCCAACCTGAGTAGTCAGGTTAGTGATATTGGTTGTGTTGCCTGCAATATCAGTTTTGTTTTTATCAGCGATGGCTTTAGTAGCAGCCAAGCCAGTGGTCGGGTCATTTACCAGGTTTTCAGTGGTGATGACTTTGTTAATGTATGGCGCAAGGCCCCTAGTCAGTGAGTCGATACTATCTTTGTTCTGAGTGATGCCCGTAGCATTGGTGGTGATCCCGGCGGCGTTCTTCTTCTCTGCTGCATCGGCACGATCAGTTTCTACTTTGACAGCGGCGTCGGTATAGTCATAAGACTGTTCGGCCAGCTTGTCAGCGTAATCTACAGCGTTGTCCTGGGCAGCGTTGATCTGCTTAGTGACATCAACTTGATTTGCTTTACCGCCGATCTGAGTGGAGAGATTGTTGATGTTGGTGGTGTTGGCCGTAATACCCGCAGCGTTCTTCTTCTCTGCTGCGTCAGCGCGGTCAGCTTCATCTTTGATAGAGGCATCAGTGTAGTCATAAGACAGTTCTGCCATCTTATCAGTGTGGGACATCGCCTGGTCGCCAACTTTATCAGCGTAATTTACAGCGTTTTCCTGAGCTGCATTCGCCAGCGTGACAACATCAGCCTGGTTAGCCTTTTTAGCAATATCAGCTTTGTTGCCCGCAATGCCAGTTTTGTTGGTCGCGATGTTAGCTTGGTTGGAGGCGATATCAGCGGTGTTGCCAATGATATCTGATTTGTTAGAAGCAATGTCTTTAGCATTCTTCTTCTCTGCTGCATCGGCGCGGACTGTTTCAGTATCGACTGCGGTATCTGTGTAATCAAAAGACTGGTCGATCAGTTTGTCAGCGTGAGCCATTGCCTGGTCGCCAACTTTATCAGCGTAATTTACCGCGTTTTCCTGTGCAGCATTAGCCAGCGTGATAACGTCAGCTTTATTCGCTTTCTTAGCAATCGCGGCATTGTTATCAGCATTACCCTGCTTCAGGGAGTTGTTGATAGTTTTCTGGTTTTTCTGGTTATTGGTAACGGTAGTTGTCAGATTAGCCAGGTCTTGTTGGGCAGTAGCAATATTCCCGCTGTTCACACCGATGCCTGTGGCATTCAGAGTGACGTTACCGTCAATGTGAGTGAGGTCAGCACGTACTTTTGTGCCCCAATCTTGTACGTCAGTATCATTAAAGTCACCAGCTGTCGGTGCAACTGGGGTTTGTATAACTGCGAAAGCTGGTGCTGAAATCGCAGAAGCGATAATGGTCGCTAAAATAGCCTTTTTCATAAATAACCCATTAATATTATAAAAGAAAAACGTTCCTTGCCATTCACAAGCCGAGTTTGGTCCCGCGAAAATTCACGTAAAAAAACCCGCTATCGAATTAATTCATTTCTTTATTGCGCTGAGAGCAAAATCAGGATTTAACGGCCATTCTTCTGCAACCATTGTGAAAGGGCCTCAGCCAGAATTTCCTGCTGCTTCATGCCGCTTTCTGCCGATGCCATTTTGATTTTCTTCTTCAGGACACTTGGCAATTTCCCGGTAAACACCACCCAGTCTTTGGATGAGTTTTCCGCTACTCCCGCCGTCGCTGCTAATGCGCCAGGCATTCCTAACCTCACATTGTCGGGGGGTGATTCTGGGTTCCTACTCTGGACAGTTTTGGAACGAAATAAATGTTACTAGTAAGCTCGGATGGATCACAAGATCTTTTTTGGTGCTAGTTCGCGTTCCGAAATAAGGAGCTAGCTAAACCGTTATTTATTAACAGTAAAAAATCACACAAATGCTCAAAATAATTTATAAGTCATTGATTGGAATGGGGTGCTAATCTTCAAGCGAAAGAAAGATCTTGCTATTGATATGGATAATGCTGCTGTAAAAGGATGTTTAGCATGCTAATTGTTGCTCTATTAGATACTTCATCAAGCTAGAATTATCTATTGCGTTATCATGCACACCTATTAAATCGAAAAAATGAGACTTGTTATTGTTCCGTTTAGATACATAAAAGGAACAATGTCATCATATTTTCTTCACAATTGGAGAGTTATGCAGAGAGGTATTTTTTTCGCGCCGGATAGCATCCAGAGTACGTAAAAATATTTTTTAGGACGAATTAATGCCAGCGGATTGAGAATTCCCAAACCGGTAGCACAATTTAGGATAGGGAAGGTTTGCAAAACATCATCGACCAGGAATAGTTCGACAAAAAGCAAGTCATCATGGAATGACGCCCAGGCAATTACCCAGGCGCGGCCAGAGCCAGCAGGGCGACAGTCAGAGATGACCTTGCAAGCTTAAATACTCACCCCAGTGCATCTCGGTGGTTTATCAAACAAGCTCGGTTCTTTCATCTTGCGTTTTTAAAGGCAGGGAGGCGTAGAGCCACCCATCAGGGTTTTTGTCCAGAAAAACCATCACATTGCTGTCATCACCAAACTCGATGTACTTCGCCAGGTTTCTGGTATGCAGATAACCCCGGGAATTGAGCTGCTTGCCGTGGTCCGATTCACCGATTCTTACCTGCTGATTGGTGAGATCCAATTCCACCTCCACCAGCATGCCTGTAAAGTGCTCCATCAGAGAGAAGCACACCTTGATGTGGTCGTATCGGCTGATGCGCATCCAGGGACGCGTCCCAAAGCGGTCCTCAGCGAAAAAAGATACAAACTTAGACTTCACCTCGGCCGGAGGAAGGATCATGGGTGCAGGTTTGGATGACTTGCCCCAGTTCGGCGAGCAGTTATGAACCACACCATCCGCCGAAAGTATGCCGCACACCATGCAGGTCTTCAGGGATATGCTCATAGCATCGGGTTTGCGTATTTCCTTTCCCACCTCCTGCAGCCTGCGTTTCAGTTCGCCTTCTTCCTCTGGTGATAGGGCTTTAACTGGATACCCGGTACAAGCATGAATGCCTGTTACGCCGCACACCATACAGGGAGCCAACGTTTCCATGGTTATTGACCTGGATACCCCAAAGATTGCATCCCATTCCTTCTGAGCCTTATTAATGGTCGTCAGGCGCTCCGGGCGGGGCTGGCGTGTGGCTTTACAGTGGCAATCGACGATCATGCCACCCGCTAGCCCACGACGGCCACGCAAACCATCCCAGTGCCACCATTTGGCCCCGGCCCTGAATGCCTCGGCAAAGATATAACGATTTTCCCCGATCACTTCCAGGACCACTTCAGCGCGCGGAGGAGCTTTATCAAACAGCAAAGTGTCCCCGGCCAGCTTGCAATAGTTGTCTCTCCAGTTTGCAGACATTAGCGGTTGCTCCTGTTACTGGAACGATAACCCGACGACTTGTAGCTATAGCTGGTTTTTTGGGGCCTGGAGCTATGCACAGCCGCACCGGGCTGATTCCAGAGTGTGGGTTCGGACTGGGTAGACTTATGAGTATTCGTTACAGGTTGCGTGTGCTGAAGGTTGGCCACATTAGTGACGTTGTGGACATGGGTCACATTGCGCTGGATATTGTAACGGCGGGTGTATGTCTGTTGATCTCGTGTGTGATAGTTGCTGAACAGGTGCCCCATAACCAGACCTTGCCAGAAACCGCCATCATCACGAGCCACGGTCGGCTGCTGGTTAATGATGACAGGTTGTGCAGGTACAGCGGCCACTGGCGCATATGGGACAGGCTGGTTCTGGCTCACGGCTTCCAGGTTCGCTTGTTCACGCGCATCATCCGCGGCACGGCTTAAGCGGTCCTGCTGATATTGTGCGTCCTCATCCGGGCCACTGCATTTGTACAGGAAGAAGGCCACCATCAGCCCTCCCAAGATATAGCGTTTCTTAAACGGCAGATTCATTTGGTTCCTTTGTCGGTTATGTTGCCTACGTGCTATCCCAGACGAGTCAGTGCCCCGCGGATCGGGCAGATACGCAGCTGTCCGTCAATGACGTCATCACGGCAGAAATCTTTTTTGGCTTTGTTTTCAAGCAGGGCTTAACTCAGCACCCTCGCAGTACGGCAGCGTGGCAAGGCCTTGCAGGTTGTTGTGAGAGTTCACTGGACTATTCGGGCGCTTCCCTTTAAATGGGAGCGCTGCTACACATCGCGATTACTGTGTTCGCCCGGTCAGTTGTGACTGAAGGGGCATTAGCAAGTGTCATACCTTAAGTCCCATATTATGCAGGGAAATAATATTGCCGCTTTTTTGCATATTGGTCTAGTGACTTTATGAATGGTTAACGTTAAACAGTATTCTTAATATCAGCCTGTGATGGGCCACGATAGCCTGCGCATGGCAATATGACCCGGAACAAAGAAAGCGCCGTAACTGCATGGCCAGAGCGAATTTTGGGGTATATATGGTCCGTATCACCCACAGGTGCAGGTCCTGTATTTAAGAGGGCATGGCAGCATCAGGAGACGGCTTCTCTGTTGCCTTCATAAACTATTCTTCCCCTTAACAGAATTCGGGTATCCGTATCTGTTCCGTTTAGCGGCAAACTGAAAAAGACCTGTCGGGTGTTGTCACGCAGAGCGGCGACAAACAGTTTTCCGTGCTGATGAAGTGGGTACGTTTCGTAGAGAATGGCCGTGCGCCAGGCAGTATCATGGTGTGTAGACTTTTTGCCGCGCGCGCTCATGGCAATGAATAATTCACACCGACCATCCCAGCAGCATACGCAGATATCACCTGATATAAGGCGCAGGTATGAAGTTAATAAATAAAGGCAAAAAAAGACCGCCGAAGCGGCCATTTACTTATTAATGCAGGTGGGTCTAGTGCCTCGCGCTGCTGTGCAAATCGCCATCCCTCCCATACGTAGTTCACTGACTCGGCCATATAATTATCACCAGTGCGTGTAAGATCGGCTCTGGGATAAAGTTCATGGCCTCTAATTCATTTCAGTTGTGGCCAATCAGTTTACGCAGGTTCATTCTCATAGCCTTGAGGGGTTTTCATCGTATCGAGCGCGATGGGGTCACGCCACAAACATGCATCATTTACCCAGGATGAGCAGGCTACTTCAAGTGAGCCACGGGCAGTCCCCGGTGCGGGGAAATCTGCCAGATATACGCCACCGTAATTGCTGGAATCAGGGAGATACGATTCTGCTCGCCACATGTTTTTACCATGTGGATAGACACGACCAACGCATTTGCGTCCAAGGAACAGGCGGTCTTCTTTCAGCTGCGATGTAACGCCATTCGCATACTGCCATTTAAAAATCATGAGCGCGCATCAGCAGTCGGATGGGATAAACACCATCATGATTACCCTGAAGAAGCATTTCGTCATCAGAGAGTAGTGCTTCATCTTCCGTTATAAAAATCCTATGCAACCCTTTAATGCTATCGGTCACAACTTATCACTCCTGATCTTCATATTACCTGGCACCGCCGTGATGCTCATGGATTTAACTTCAGCAAGCGTCAGCCGGGACTTTGCCCATTCACCGTCCTTGAAGGCATAAATTTGAGGGAAATTACCCGACCGGCGTTGCGCATACTTTCCCTGGCCTTCATAAAGAGTTACAGGCACCGTAATAAATGTTGGTATACGGTCTGCTACCAGTTGGTTCACATTAAAGCCATCGATCACTGCCTGATCAAAACCGTATTTCTGAAGCACCACACGCATAGCGCAATCCATATCATCCCGGAAGCTATTAAAATGACGTTCCGGGATACACTTAAATAACCAGTCAATAGCTTCAGCAGCCTGCGGAGTAAACATCGTCATTATCAGCTCACCGACAGATGATATGTTAATTGAAGACCATAATGCGTGATATCAAGACACCATGTAATCAGCCAGTAAATACCCACCACCATAGCAGACGTAAAGAATGACGTGCCCTTGTACCCTTCCAGCAGCCAGCAGATAGCCACGCCACCGGCGAGAATGGCGAACCAGCTCACCATAATTTGAATAACCATCAGAAGAACACCATCACAATGATGAACACGGTCAGCATCATGGCGGCCAGGCCGCCAAATACCCAATAGTCAAATAAGCACATGTTAGTTACTGGTCGTCATGTTGCCATACTGCTGCGTCGCGGCATTCACAGAATGATCGCCCCGTTTACCCGGAGTGGTGGACATTGAGCCGTAATCCATGGGGACAGTGTTTACAGGCTGGCCGTCTGTATCAACACTGCTGCATGAAGTCATGCTGCCGTAGTTCAAACAGGTTACAGAAGCGGAAACGCCAGCAGAGATAGTGGCTAATGCAATTGCGAAAATCACGTTTTTCATTTGTCGGTTACCTTGCTATGTATTAAATTTGCAGCACATACAAATCAAAATTGTTTAATCAATGAAGCGAAATTTTTACGGCTGCCATGCTTCACTTTTATGAGGGATCTCACAGGTTATCAGCGATTTTCAACCAATCCTGTAAACTTGCACTCCCATGATAGCCCGCTATCACTACTATACAGGTAATTGCTTGTTACTTATGCAGATGTAGATTATAGGAGTATCCGCAACCCTGCTCGCCTTAAGGATAATAGAGGTGAATTATTTTTGTTCCGTTTGAAAAATTTTTGCAAGTCTATCGCCATGTCTTAATGGGAACATACTAAGACAGTAAGAATAATCCGGCAATAAAAAACATTACTCACGCGGACACCAGAGATGTGCAAAATTTAACCTTCATACAGGCGGGCTTTTTTGTTTGTAAGGCTCCCAAACGGCGTTTTTGGTCAACAGTACACCAGTCACGTTCGTGACGGTTTCCTTTACCCCTGCTGGAGTCCTCACACATCATCCGCGAAGTAGATAGTCTCAAGGCTTGTTCAGTGGTGATCGTGATATCGTTCTGCTTGTCGGCGAATGTTTTGCAACATCGCTGCGGTAGGGAGGCATGGCAGACACCACCTGCGCATGGAAAGTAATGTTGGGGGCATATTAAACGGGCATGTGTCTAATGGTTACAATGAGCAGTAATCTGTGGAGAATGCGCGGCACGTTTACAAGCAATGATAGGATCTCAAGTGAGACAGGGGGACTGTGCCCCTGCGCATGAGTTGCGGCCAAGAGTTATAGCGCAACGTACAGAACCCAGGGAACTAATTTACAGTAGCTTGCGCACTCAAAGATTCAGGCGAAGCTTATTTCGCCGCGTCAGTTTGCCTCTCATTGGCACCTTCCATCCACTTTCTCACAATATTTTCCAGTGCCTGCTTTGCTTTTTCTGCATCAGCATAAGGCTGCGCAGAGCAAGGCACCCCTGGTAGGTTACAGTAAAAAGTATATTTTCCATCAGGTGGTTCAGGAAAGGTAAAGCTATGGGCGACATGCCCAACCTTCCATTTTCCTAAATACAGTGCGTCAACAATACCCACGTAACTCAGTATGTATTCATTCCAGGACAGGAT
This sequence comes from Leclercia sp., assembly GCF_036780805.1. Lineage (NCBI taxonomy): Bacteria > Pseudomonadati > Pseudomonadota > Gammaproteobacteria > Enterobacterales > Enterobacteriaceae > Leclercia > Leclercia sp. Next base: position 32,928 of record NZ_DAIQCE010000017.1, read on the forward strand.
CATTTCATTTCTCCTGACACTTCAAAAGCCGCGCTACGCCTTTTGGACAGGGCGCGCAGGTGTGTTTATTTTCGGTCATTGTCGGTTACCAGTTAGTGTCTTGTATTACTTTATTACTTTATTACTTTATTACTTTATTACTTTATTACTTTATTATGCGGACGGCGTAAGGCATCCAGTTCACCTGGCTAACAAGCGAAATATTATGCTTAGAATCACTGAAGTAAAAGGTGGCTTTCTGCTCAGTCAATGCGGCAGGGGCACTATCACAGAGATGCTGACGAGCCTCAGCCAAAGAAAGATTAATCATTTTGTCGTAGCCTTGTCGGTTTAGGAATGAGTATGCTCCTTATTATTTATTTGCGTCAATGTTAGTAATTATAAATTACAGCCCGTTAACGAATATATAACGTAAATGATTTTGTTTACATAAACGCCCGGGTATCTATAATTGGCATCTTCAGCCGGGCAATCTGGCAACGAGTAACCGACAAATAGCAACTAAGAGTTTTTACATGTGGATTCTAATCTGGATCGTTTGTGCGAGCGCCGCCGCAGGCATTGCTGGTGGAAAAGGGCGCAGTAGTTGTGGCTGGTTCTTTATCGGCCTGTTACTTGGTATTTTCGCAATGATCATTTTGGCCTGCCTCCCGGCCATCCAGCCGGAAGGTACCGCTCATCACTGCAAATGTCCGCAATGTGCTGAATCATTGCTGGTGCATCGAAAATTTTTTAAATATTGCCGCAGCGAGCTGCCGACAATCGTTCTGAAAACATTTATAAAGCCGTTCGCGTGTTACCCAGTATTTGGGAAAACTATTACTGTGATGAAGCCCAGATCGCTGCATTCACTGCTCCTTGCACGGGAATCAACCCGAAACGTCGAATGCTTATATTCTGTCTTGCCGCGCTGATGAAATTAATACGCGATTGAAAGTGCGGCTAACGTGCAAAAGGAATGAAGCGCTACGCTTCTGACTAATGCTCTGGATGATGCTTACAATATTAATCCACGTTGATTCACCCGCCCCTTTCGGGGTATTTAATAACCGACAAGAGATAACCATGAACTTAAAATATATCGCAGCCATCATTGTGGCCGTCACAACTTTGTCCGCTTGTGATAATGCGAAAACTACTTCAAGTGCAGCCCCAGCGCCCAAGCCCTTAACTGCATGCGATAAAATAATTGAAGCAGAACTGGTAGAACAATCGAAAGATCATGCTGATGATGTTAAATACATTCGAGAACATAACATCGATTTCAATAGTTTCTGTGAAATAGGCTATAATGCTGGTCTGGTGGGTGACCGACAAAAAGCACGTCCATTATTCAATCAGCTTGCAAAATGGGGTGAAAAAGCGAACAAGCAGGCAAATGCTGCATTAACTTTACCATTGGCTACTACACCTGAACAGGGCAACAAGGTCAAAGAAGCTATTAAGGTTGCAAGTGCCCAGCAAATTGAAGTAATTATCTCACTTAAAACGGTAATTAAAGCCATTCAGGCAGGTGAAGCAGCCCGTAAATGAACCACCATAATATAGGTATCATCACCTGCGTCTGGGCAATTGCCGCTATCACCATTATTATGGCCGAGTTCTGGTATGGGACACGGCATCCGGATGACAAAGACGACGAACAGAAGTAATAAAAAGCCCCGCATTGCGGGGATTTTTATTACTTCTGTTTACGACCCGGTTCGAGATGCCTTTCTTTTCCGACTCGTTATATTTAATAGTGAGAGCGTTAACAAGAACATCTACCTGATTTCCTGATATTCACGCTACAGCATCAGGACGAAAAAAAGCCCGCGCAAGGCGGGCTTTTTCTCTTAGCTAGTAACCGACAAGAAACCAACTAACGCGCCTCTTTCGAAAACGCCGGATAAGAATAGCCCAAATCACCTCCTGCTGCAAGGCCCAGACTCGCGGTACGTGGTCATTCGGGCATACCGCTGACCTGAACCACTATGCGTTTTTTCTCTATAATTTCTGAGCCGTTGGCTTCATTTCATTCATGACTTTTTTAAGGATAAACTGTCCCGCCTGCCACGACGCGATCCAGCGTTTGGGCTTTTGCTCATTATAGGGAAGGTCATACACATACAACATTTCTGCGCACTGTTGCTGGTGTCCATTTTAGCCATGCCAGCAGCAATACCCTATTGCCTTTTGAGTTAGGGCCGAAGACGCTTTCAGGAAGATGGTCATCACACGAGTGCTGCATATTTTTGACCATCTTTCACCCTTGGTTTTCCTGTATGTATATGACTTTTTAAGTACTATATCCCCGCCCTGGTGGGGCTTTTTTTACTTCATTTGATGTACTTCCTTGAAATAATGCTCACCCCAACGCGCGATACCGTAAAGCATGATCGAAATTGGAAGCGTGATAAAATACCAGTCAGGCTCAAGGGCGCTGAGAGAGAGCATTACGCCAATAAAAATGCCCACGTAATACCAGAACTGTGCCAGTCTGCGTAACTTCATAGATCCCTCACATAAAAAAAGCGGCCTTATGGCCGCTTAATCGTTTCTCGTTCTTACAGATTATTGCTGCTTCAGGATACCGCTCTGACCTTCATCATTAGTCCAGGTCATATCGCAGGAGCCATCAGAACGCTTCTCAACTGAAATGGTTGCGCCCATTTTGGTTTTCACATTCATGATGTTGGTGCCTTTAACAAGTTTGGTGCCAGCAGGCGCAAAACCGTTCACCTTCTTCACATTGCAGCGAGAGTCAGCCTGAACTTCGATGATGTTATCTGCGTAAGTGTGGAGACCAGCACCAGGGCCTTTCGTCGGGGCAGTGTGATCGCCATTTACATCGTCCTGCTGCGTTTTATGTTCGCGCTGGAGCTGCTTACGGTACGCTTCGCTAATGGCGTGAGCTGGAGCCACGGAACCTGCAAAAATGGTGGCCATTACTGCGGCAATCAGAAGGTTATTTTTCATGAGTGGGCTTACCATTGATCGTTGTCGGTTTCGTTGCTGTCGTTATCATCATTCTGCTGATATTGCTGCTTTTGATGATGATGCTTGTGATTGCTGCTGGAGCTGGTGGAGGGGGTATTTGCAGCGGCGTTCGCATTGTTAAATGCGGCACCCATGCTTGCACCAAGGATAGCTGCCTGACGCTGGCCCTCAATTTGTGAGCAAGTGTCACGGTCATTGCCTTCATTGAGGCATTCGCCCATACGACTGGCTTTCGTGGAGCAACCTGCAAGCAGCAGGACAGCCACGACGATTGCTACTTTAGCTTTCATGTCGATCTCTTATTGTCGGTTAATGTTCGACCTGTATGTCAAACGTGATGGAGCATACACTAGCTTTATCAAAAAAGCAGCCAGGAATTTTCTCTAATTCCATCTCTTTAGGCGTTTAGTAAATAGGAAGATGTTCTCTGTAAGACGTTTTCTCAGCCCCTTTTTTTCCTAACTAGCTACAACTTCATGAATGCTTTCCAGCATTGTTTCCAGCAACGGAAGGGCGTAAATGGTTCAGAAAACCTAAAAATATTACCTCAGAACTACACTAAAAATAGAAAGTTGAATATCAATCATTACACTATTCATGTGTACTTGTGGACGAAGAGAAACGCTGTTAGGTTCGCCGTTTTTACAAAGGGCTTACCCATCAAAAATGATTGGATTGCACTTTAAGTCATTATCAAATTTGCAGTATAAGTAAGGGCGTAGTTATGTTGTTTTGGATGCCATAAACCAGGTGAAAAGGTTTTAGCCCTTGAATGTTGCTTAAAGATCTTCACGTAAGCTAAGTTTTACCGCGCAGGTGCCAGCCATCCAAATCGGGGAGCCTGTTTGTGGGGTACGGTCTGTACGTGGCGCGTGGGCTACCAAGTTGAGGTGATCGCTACTCTGGATAATCGTTTCGCATCAAGGGATCAGATCACCCAGAAGCGTTTTGCGGTCCTGGTGTAGAGGTTCAGGATGAAGGGGAGAATCCGGCCATGGAGCTGCTCAGGAGGATGGATGGTTTTCAGATAGTCTATCCTCACGCAGGCGGAATAGACTACTTGTTCCGTAAATCCGAAACGAGAACAAAAAAACATCAATTTATCTATCGCTGAGTTTTAATTTCTGAGGAACATCTTCACGAGATCGATTTTGCTCTGTGATTAGGTGAACGCCCATTATGCTTCAATCATTACCACGCTTACATCCCGCGATATGACGTAATTTTATAAGGATAAATTAATATAAATCATAGGTTTAATGTATAAATTTAACGTGAGTGCAGCGTTTATACATAGGGCTATCCCAAATTATGCAAATATGGTAAAAGTAACCGGTGACAAAGCATAAGGAAAAACCGATGAATTCTACCAAAAAAGTTGAAGATTCCACTTTCGAAGCGGAGTTCTATCGTCGCGTGGAAGACATTAAACAGCGTGCAAAAGCAGCCGGGACCAATATTACCCAACTCTGCCGCACGGCTGGCGTTAGCCGCACGACTCCAGAACGGTGGGAAAAGCGAACGCCTAAAAGCATTTCTATTATTGATCTCATGCTTGCAGCTCTTGTAGACGTGGAAAATCAGCATGAAGCCAGCCAGCAGGCGTTAAAAGATTTACCACCACGCGAACGTGAACGTTTGAAAGCACAAGAGGAGGAAAAACAAAGAGAGCAAGAAAGGCAACGCCGCGAACGCCGGAACCAATCCCGACGCGTAAGCAGGCAGCAAATGAACGATACCAGTAGCGATAATGAAGATTAATATACGATGAAATCTTCCTATCCATATCACTTACTTGAGAGGGAAGATTTAAGCAAAGATGGCGGTAGCACCACTCACAGCATGATCATGGCGGGCGCTGAACCTGCCTCGCATGAATCCGTGCAGGTTGGTTCCTTACTTACAGTTATTCGCGAGCGGGGAAAGGTCCGTTGGGAGCCAGATAGCATCTTTAATGATGAATGGCTCCTCCCTTCGCCCGGTAATTCTATAACCGTGCATAATCAATTCCCAAGAGACAAGCTTACTTGATGGAATGATTCATGGCCCTGAAATCTCCGCTTTTAGGATGTCGAAAATTCAGCCGACGTAAATCTCTCTATTTGCCCAGACACGTTAAGCTGAAAATAGGGCACACATTAATTTCATGTATCATCGAAAACGAAGCGTCAGATCAAGCTGCTCTGCGCTGAATTTGAAGTAACCTAGTAGGACTTTTAAGAATTCGCCGTAACGGCGAAGCATAATAAGTCATTCTGGCCCCGCATAACGCGAGGCCTTTTTGCGAGTAACCGACAAATGAACATTGTAGCTTCGAACGCCACGCCAATCGGCGCGTATGGCGGTATTACGCCTGTGGATGAATCAGGCCTCTGGGACGATGAAGGGATCCTTAAAGCGGTGCCCGCTGCGTTCTGGGGATCTACCAGCATCCCTCAGCGTATCATGTTCGGCCATACCTATGGCATCTATTCCTTTCCAACAATTGAAGCCGTTAAGTTTATCCAGGATGCCATCGCGGGCCGTGAAAGCCAGACTATTGAGATAGCTGCAGGCATGGGGCAGTGGGCGAAAGCGCTCGGCATTGATGCTACTGACAGTTATTTACAGCAACAGCAAAATACTGTGGCGAATTATCTGGTCGCAGGAAAAAAACCAGCGCCCTATGGTTCTCATGTTCGTCGTTTCGAAGCCATTGAGGCAGTAAAAAATTTCCGACCCAACGTTGTTGTTGCTGCATGGACGACGCAAAAATTCCGCGAAGACAAATTTTGTATATCTGGGAACATTGACGGCGTAGATGAACTTCGCCTCCTGGAGCTGGTGGACGAATACATTTTCATCGGGAATACCAGCTCACATGGCGACAACATAATCTTCAATGACCTTGCCGCTAATCGTTTGTCACACTATTGCGTCAACTTTCTCGCACATAACGTTTATAGTCGCGCCCAAAAGGGGTCAGACTTTATTATCCACCTCAAGCGTAAAGGCGGCTGATCATGACATTTGCAGAATGTGATGAAGCTGTGGCGCAGGTTAAGGAGAATCATCGATATCCACCTCCAAAATGCTGGATTTCAGACGGAGAAATGGGTAAGTGAGGGAGGATATTAAAACCCGGATAGAAACCATTATGCTGATCTTACTCTGGGTAATACTCATCGGGGTGATGGCCGACCTCCTTTTTTGATGCAGCTGAAATTATTGACGTGTTCGGGCGGGATGTGTCTATTCATCCCGTAACCGACAATGACTAATAAATCTAAAAAAACTCGCCACGATCAAATAATGCACCGAAGTTGTCACTTTCTCCGTACTGAATCTGATTGTTCCAGGTTAATGGCCAGCAGTCACGGACATATCCCCATGTCTTCCGCGTAGGTCATGAAGTTGTAGGTCATGACGGTAGCGACGATGTGAAAATTGCCCTGTAAAGCGATAAAGAAGTAGGTGTTACTTTCAGGATCGAGTAGGGCGTAGCCACCCCGGCTTTCAGCTTTACGAATTTCATCTTGTACACGATGATCGTTTGCCAGACGCGCCTCAGCAATTACCGCCCGATCGAGAAAGACAAAAATCTGGTCAGCTGATGCGCGGGTACGCTCTTTAAAGCGTTGAAGGGCATGCTTTGTCACAAGATAATGCATGTAAATGATGCCATCTGATTTCATATAAGCGGTCCGTACGCCAGGCGTTTCCATTTCAGGCACATTACGCATTAATCATTCCTCCTTGCACTCTTTGGGCTAGTAGCTGGCAACCCCCAGTCAAGCATGATTACTTTTTGTTCCTTAGCGGATATACACGAGGCAGAAAAATATGCAGTAGCTCCTCGGTGCGGCGCATGAGTTCATTTACCCCTTAAGGCCAGTCTTCCAGATCGTTATCGGACGAGAGATATCGCCCATAACCGTAGCTTCGATACTGTTTTTCAGCGTGATACGGGCACACAACAGGCAGATGCCTGGCGGCCTGAACTTACGTCGCTGTCATGATTTAGGGATTTAACTATCCGAGGGATGTGCAGCCCACGGTTGAGTGCAGCAAGCTGATACTCTTCTAACGGCGTTCCACTAACCATAAGATGATTGCAACTAAAAAGCAGTTTTTTGTAGTGCACTATAACGATTTTAATGGGTTAAGTCCGTTTTTTTTGCTATCGATTTAACCCAGGGACTCTTTTGATCCTCATTGTCACTTTGGTAACCAATGTCAGAATTTGTAAGAATTTTGTTCCATAATCTGTAAACTTTTTGCGTAAAAAACTACAATATTACATGTAAGGTTCCTTACAGTATCTTTACAAACGCCGTGATATCATGGCTTGGCAGTAAAGGGATAAACGGAAACCATCGGAAGGTTCCGCCTTTATGCACTTTTTTTAACTCTAATGAGGGAAGAATGAAGAATTTAGCGTTGATCGCATGCCGCAAATTACTGTTCCTGGAAGTGGTAGAAGCCGCGCGGTATATAGGCGATGTAGAGCCTCGCACCTGGCGTTATTATGAGTCAGGCAGAAGCAATATCCCGGAACATATCGCTAAAAAAATGATGGGATTGATGCAGCGAAGGCTGAATGTGCTGAGCGAAATGCGCGCTGAAGCTATTGCCTTTCGAAAGAAGGGAGAAGGTCGCCAGGCTGTTCCGTATTACGTCAAATTTGAAGACTATCAGAACGAAACGGGGCTGGATGATTATCTCGAATTTTGTATAGATTGCACCGTCAAAAGTGTGCTCTTTACAGAAGATCATGTTGTGTTTTATTGAGTGGATGTTAAGGACCCCAGACGCAAAAAATAATACGTCGGGTGCAAGGACGATTACTTCAACCTAACCAGTGAGGCAAACACCATGCCAGTTAAAGACTATATTGCGATCCACTACGGTGGAAACCAGGCTCTATTCGCGAAAGCCCAGGGTACAAACCCTCAGGCTGTGACGCGATGGATAAAAGAGAACTTCATAGTAGTTCGCAATGTTGTTTACAGCCCACGAAGAGAGCTGCAGGCCCCAGAGGTTAGACCAAACTAGTCTCTTTCTTGCCTCATTCACGGGGCATACTGCATGTCCCTTAGTGGGATGGTGCCTCGAGCATCATGATACTCCACTCAGGGACATCGTCTTGCCGTTCTGGCAGCAAACGCCCCAAACCAGCGATAGCGGTTTATGTTCGCGATAGTACACAAGCAATCGGCGTCATTTGCTCGTCTGAGATATCCTGTCCGCTTAACGACTTCTTCATACTTGTCAAAACTCATTAGATCTGTTTAATCAGTGGCTTGTTAGAAATGCCTGTATGTTTAATAGTCTGAGTCCTTTGCTAAACCGGTTGTCTCTTATACGTTGAATGGGAGTTTGTCTCTACAAGGAGGCAGAAATTCCGTCTTGCTTTTAATCCCATCACTCTGTCCATCAATCTAATTTTCAGTATGGATTTCGCTCTCATTATGACCAATAAAATCAGCATTCAGTAATGCTCTAAAAAAACGACTTAATTTACGAGTTGAGTGTAGAAAAGTTACTTTTTATTCCCGCGCTTAGCGGGAAAATTGTCACAAATAAATAACATTTTCGGTAAAGACGATTGACAGGTCGAAGGGAATGAAAATAAATGTCTATACAACCCATGACAAGCGGAAGCCCGATGCTGCAACTTCATCCCGACGACGTAATCTGGCGTAACCTGCGCCTCGCGACTATGGATCCCGACCACGGCACGGCCTATGGTCTGCTGGACAACCGGGCGTTGATTGTGCGCGGCGAGACCATTCTGGCGATCGTGCCGGAATCTGACCTGCCGCAGGATCTGCCCAACGTCCGCGATTTACAGGGGCGGCTGGTCACGCCGGGCCTGATCGACTGCCACACCCACCTGGTGTTTGGCGGCGACCGCGCCGCCGAGTGGGAGCAGCGGCTGAACGGCGTCTCCTATCAGACCATCAGCGCCCAGGGCGGCGGGATTAACGCCACGGTAACCGCCACCCGGGACAGCACCGCCGAACAGCTCGAACAGCTGGCGCAGCAGCGGCTACAGCGGCTGATGCGTGAAGGCGTCACCACGATTGAAATCAAATCCGGTTACGGCCTGAACGACGAGGCGGAAGAGAAGATGCTGCGCGTGGCCCAGCGCCTTGCCCGGAGCAACCCTGTTGAGATCAGCCCGACGCTGCTGGCCGCCCACGCCGTGCCGAAGGAGTACCGTCAGGATCCGGATGCGTACATCGCCCACGTGTGTCAGTACACCCTTCCGCAGCTCTGGGAGAAAGGCCTTATCGAAGCCGTGGATGTCTTCTGCGAGAATGTCGGCTTTACCCCGAAACAGAGCGAGCGGGTATTCCAGGCGGCCCAGGCCCGGGGGATCCCGATCAAAGGCCACGTCGAACAGCTCTCTAACCTCGGCGGCACCGCGCTGGTGAGTCGCTACCACGGGCTGTCTGCCGATCACATTGAGTATCTTGATGAGGCCGGAGTGAGCGCAATGGCGCAGAGCGGTACCGTGGCGGTGCTGCTGCCCGGCGCGTTCTACTTCTTGCAGGAGCGCCAGCGCCCGCCGGTTGACCTGCTGCGTCAGCACGCGGTGCCGATGGCCGTCGCGACCGATTACAATCCCGGCACCAGCCCCTTTGCCAGCCTGCATCTGGCAATGAATATGGCCTGCGTGCAATTTGGTTTAACCCCGGAAGAGGCGTGGGCAGGGGTAACCCGGCACGCCGCCCAGGCGCTGGGGCGCGGCGCAACGCACGGCCAGCTGAAGGCCGGTTTTGTCGCGGATCTGGCGATCTGGGATGCGAAACACCCGGTGGAAATGGTGTATGAGCCGGGGCGTAACCCGCTTTATCAGCGCGTATTCAGAGGAAAAGTACAATGAGCCTGTGGCAGCCGGTTTCACCTGACATCTGGCAGGGACGCGACGACAGCAGCGAGGCCAGCAACGCGCTGCGCCTGTTCCAGACCGTCCGGCAAAGCGACACGTTAACGCCGTCCGGTAACGGCATCGCCCTGATCGGCTTCGCCTGCGATGAAGGGGTCAGACGCAACCAGGGCCGGACCGGTGCCGCCCAGGCCCCGGACGTGTTACGCCGGGCGCTGGGAAATATGGCCAGCCATCAGGGCCACGAGCGGCTGACCGATATGGGCAACATCCGCGTCGACGGGGAGGCACTGGAGGCCGCCCAGCAGGCGCTGAGTGAAACGGTCACTGCCTGCCAGCAGGCCGGGATGCGCACCCTGGTGTTTGGCGGGGGGCATGAAACCGCCTGGGCTCACGGTCGCGGCGTGCTGGATGCCTTTCCCGGCGAGCGGGTGGTGATTATCAACCTCGATGCGCACCTCGATCTGCGTCACGCCAGCCAGGCGACCTCCGGGACTCCCTTCCGCCAGCTGGCGCTGTACTGCGCGCAGCAGCAGCGTGAGTTTCACTATACCTGCCTCGGCGTCAGCCGGGCGGCGAATACCCAGGCGCTGTGGGATGAGGCGGCCCGTCTTAACGTCACCCTGGTGGAAGATCTTGATTTCCAGCAGCAGGCGCTACCGGTGCTGGAGACTGTCCTGAAGAAGGCGGATCGGGTCTATCTCACCATTGACCTCGACGTCATGCCCGCCGGGGAGATGCCCGCCGTGTCGGCACCTGCCGCGCTGGGGGTTCCCGTCCGGGATCTGATCCCGGTTATCGAGCGGATCTGTCGCAGCGGCAAACTGCAGGCGGCGGATCTGGCGGAGTTGAGCCCCGGCTTCGATCGCGACGGCCAGGGGGCGAAGCTCGCCGCGCGGCTGGCCTGGCAAATCGCTCACTGGTGGGTCTGAACCCTGTATATACTCGACTTTTTATCACGGCTTAAGGAATTGCTATGTTCTCTCGCGCTCCGCAGCAGCAGGCTAATACGCCAGCCCCTTTCTATGAAAAGGTAAAACAGGCGATCAGCCATCAGATCGCCACCGGCGTCTGGCGTCCGCACGATCGCATCCCGTCCGAGGCAGAGCTGGTGGCGCAGTTCGGCTTTAGCCGGATGACCATCAACCGCGCGCTGCGGGAGTTGACCGACGAGGGGCTGCTGGTGCGCCTGCAGGGCGTCGGCACCTTTGTGGCCGAGCCAAAAGGGCAGTCGGCGCTGTTTGAAATTCGCAGCATTGCCGATGAGATCGCCTCCCGCAACCATCAGCATCGTTGCGAGGTGCTGTTCCTTGAGGAGACGCAGGCCAGCGCGGCGCAGGCCGCGGCGTTGAACGTCAAAGAGGAAACCCGCATCTTCCACTCTCTGATGCTGCACTTTGAAAACGACATCCCGGTGCAGATCGAGGATCGCAGCGTCAATGCCGGACTGGTGCCGGATTACCTGTACCAGGACTACACCGCCACCACACCTCACGCTTACCTGTCGCTGGTTGCACCGCTGACGGAAGGGGAGCATATCGTCGAGGCGGTACGCGCCACGCCGCAGGAGTGCGAGCTGCTGCGCATTAAAGAGCACGACCCTTGCCTGCTGATCCACCGTCGCACCTGGTCAGCATCCCATATCGTCTCGCATGCCCGACTGCTGTTCCCGGGCAACCGCTACCGGCTGCAGGGCCATTTCATGTCATAAGCCAAAAGCGTGATTGCTGACGCAATATAACAAAAATGTATCTTAATTGTTAAAACCGGCCTTGTGCGCACTTGTCTATACAAGTATATCTTAGTGTATATTCTTTCCCCAATGAGGAGCACACAATGTCGTCAGGTAAGTATCGCCAGCAAGAGATCCGCGCCCCACGTGGCACCACGCTTAATGCCAAAAGCTGGCTCACCGAAGCCCCGCTGCGCATGTTAATGAACAACCTCGATCCCGACGTGGCGGAAAACCCTCACGAGCTGGTGGTGTATGGCGGGATTGGCCGTGCGGCGCGCAACTGGGAGTGCTATGACGCCATTGTTGCCGCGCTCACTGAACTGGAAAACGACGAAACCCTGCTGGTGCAGTCCGGCAAACCGGTCGGCGTGTTTAAAACTCACGAAAACGCCCCGCGCGTGCTGATCGCCAACTCCAACCTGGTGCCGCACTGGGCCACCTGGGAACACTTTAACGAGCTGGATGCGAAAGGGCTGGCGATGTATGGCCAGATGACCGCCGGCAGCTGGATCTACATCGGCAGCCAGGGCATCGTCCAGGGCACCTACGAGACCTTCGTCGAAGCCGGTCGCCAGCACTATAACGGCTCCCTGAAAGGCCGCTGGGTACTGACCGCGGGCCTGGGCGGCATGGGCGGCGCACAGCCGCTGGCAGCCACCCTTGCTGGAGCCTGCTCCCTGAACATTGAGTGCCAGCAGAGCCGCATCGATTTCCGCCTACGTACCCGTTACGTCGATGAGCAGGCCGAAACGCTCGACGACGCCCTGGCGCGCATTAACAACTACACCCGGCAGGGCAAAGCGGTCTCGATTGCCCTGTGCGGCAACGCGGCTGACATCGTGCCGGAGCTGGTAGCGCGCGGTGTGCGCCCGGATCTGGTCACCGACCAGACCAGCGCCCACGACCCGCTGCACGGCTACCTGCCAAAAGGCTGGAGCTGGGAAGAGTATCAGCAGAAAGCGCAGCAGGATCCGGAAGGCACCGTGCTGGCGGCGAAGCGTTCTATGGCCGAGCACGTCAACGCGATGCTGGCCTTCAGCCAGCAGGGCGTCCCGACCTTCGATTACGGCAACAACATCCGCCAGATGGCGAAAGAGATGGGCGTGGCCAACGCCTTTGACTTCCCGGGCTTTGTCCCTGCCTATATCCGTCCGCTGTTCTGCCGCGGGATCGGCCCGTTCCGCTGGGTGGCGCTCTCCGGCGACCCGGAAGATATCTACAAAACCGACGCCAAAGTGAAAGAGATTGTCGCCGATGATGAGCATCTGCATCACTGGCTGGACATGGCCCGCGAGCGCATTAACTTCCAGGGCCTGCCGGCGCGTATCTGCTGGGTTGGGCTGGAGTGGCGCCAGAAGCTGGGCCTGGCCTTTAACGAAATGGTCCGCCGCGGTGAAGTCTCCGCGCCGATCGTCATTGGTCGCGACCACCTCGACTCGGGCTCGGTTGCCAGCCCGAACCGCGAAACCGAAGCGATGCAGGATGGCTCCGACGCGGTCTCCGACTGGCCGCTGCTGAACGCCCTGCTCAATACCGCCAGCGGCGCGACCTGGGTCTCGCTGCACCATGGCGGCGGCGTCGGAATGGGCTTCTCCCAGCATGCCGGGATGGTGATCGTCTGCGACGGCACCGATGAAGCCGCAGCCCGAATTGCCCGCGTGCTGCACAACGATCCGGCGACTGGCGTGATGCGCCATGCCGATGCCGGGTATGACATTGCCATCGACTGCGCGAAAGAGCAGGGCCTGAACCTGCCGATGATCACCACCACACAAGGAAACCACTGATGAACGCCTTAACCCTGACGCCCGGTTCCCTGAGCCTGGCCCAGCTGCGCCAGGTCTGGCGACAGCCGCACCAGCTGACGCTCGATGAGGCGGCCCACAAGGCCATCAACGACAGCGTCGCCTGCGTGGAAGCGATTGTCGCTGAAGGGCGCACCGCCTACGGGATCAACACCGGTTTTGGCCTGCTGGCGCAGACGCGCATCGCCACCCACGATCTGGAAAATCTGCAACGTTCGCTGGTGCTGTCCCACGCGGCGGGCGTTGGCGAGCCGCTGGATGACGATATTGTGCGCCTGATGATGGTGCTGAAAATCAACAGCCTGGCGCGCGGATTTTCCGGTATCCGCCTCAGCGTGATTGAGGCGCTGATGGCCATGGTCAACGCTGGCGTCTACCCGTGGATCCCGGCCAAAGGTTCGGTCGGCGCTTCCGGCGATCTGGCCCCGCTGGCGCACATGTCCCTGACCCTGCTCGGAGAGGGCAAAGCCCGCTACCGTGGCGAATGGCTACCGGCCGCTACCGCCCTGCAAAAAGCGGGTCTGGCCCCGGTGACGCTGGCGGCGAAAGAGGGGCTGGCGCTGCTCAACGGCACCCAGGCTTCCACTGCCTTTGCCCTGCGCGGCCTGTTTGAAGCCGAAGATCTGTTTGCCTCAGCGGTGGTGTGCGGGGCGCTGACCACCGAAGCGGTGCTCGGCTCCCGTCGTCCGTTTGATGCCCGCATCCATGAGGTGCGCGGCCAGCGCGGGCAGATCGACGCCGCGGCGCTGTTCCGTCACGTTCTGACCGACACCAGCGCCATTGCCGAGTCGCATCACAACTGTGACAAGGTGCAGGACCCGTACTCCCTGCGCTGTCAGCCGCAGGTGATGGGGGCCTGCCTGACCCAGCTGCGTCAGGCAGCAGAGGTGCTGCTGGTTGAATCCAACGCCGTTTCCGATAACCCGCTGGTGTTTGCTGCGGAAAATGAAGTGGTCTCCGGGGGCAACTTCCACGCCGAGCCGGTGGCGATGGCGGCGGATAATCTGGCCCTGGCGATTGCCGAAATCGGTGCGCTGTCGGAGCGCCGTATCGCACTGATGATGGATAAACACATGTCTCAGCTGCCGCCGTTCCTGGTGCGCAACGGTGGCGTGAACTCCGGGTTTATGATTGCCCAGGTTACCGCCGCCGCGCTGGCGAGCGAGAACAAGGCCCTGTCGCACCCGCACAGCGTGGACAGTCTGCCGACCTCGGCTAACCAGGAGGATCATGTCTCGATGGCCCCGGCGGCAGGTCGCCGCCTGTGGGAGATGGCGGGCAACACCCGCGGCGTGCTGGCGGTAGAGTGGCTGGCGGCCTGTCAGGGCTGCGATCTGCGCGACGGACTGACGTCCAGCCCGCTGCTGGAGCAGGCGCGGCATATCCTGCGGGAGCAGGTGGCGCATTATGATGACGACCGCTTCTTTGCGCCGGATATTGATGCGGCGATGGGGTTGCTGGATGAAGGCAGTCTGGTCGGGTTGTTACCGGCCATCCTGTAAACAACGCCCGGTGGCGCTGCGCTTACCGGGCCTACAACACCTACGTTATCACGCGATTTGTAGGCCGGGTAAGGCGCAGCCGCCACCCGGCTTTTTTTACGAATACATCGCCGTAATCGACGCGCTGCCCAGGGTGTGGAAATGGACGTTAAAGCCCACCATCGCGCCGCTCGCCTCTTTATCGACCTCGATTCTCTCTACGTCCAGCGCATGTACCGTGAAGATATAGCGATGGGTTTCGCCTTTTGGCGGAGCCGCACCGCCGTATCCGGCTTTGCCAAAATCGGTGCGGGTCTCGACGGCCCCCTCCGGCAGCGCCACCAGCGAAGAGCCGGAGCCCTGCGGCAGCACGCGGGTATCGGCCGGGATATTGGCGACAATCCAGTGCCACCAGCCGGAGCCGGTAGGGGCGTCCGGGTCGTAACAGGTCACGACAAAGCTTTTCGTGCCCGACGGCACCTCGTCCCATGCCAGGTGCGGGGAGATGTTATCTCCCTCATACCCCATGCCGTTAAACACATGACGCAGCGGGAGTTTATCGCCGTCGCGCAGATCCTGACTGATGAGTTTCATACTGTTCCTCCATAGTGAGCCCTGCACGAAGTGTAACGCATAAACTAAAGCGTAAAGTGCGCAGGATCCTGAACCGCATCCACCACCGCGGCGGAGAGCTTGCTGAGCTGGTCCGGGCGAATCACATACGGCGGCATCAGGTAGATTAACTTGCCGAACGGGCGCACCCAGACGCCGCGCGCCACGAAGAAGCGCTGCAGCGCGGCCATGTTCACCGGATGGGTAGTTTCGACGACGCCGATGGCCCCCAGCACCCGCACGTCGGCGACAAAATCCGAATCCCGAGCCGTTGCCAGCTCGTCCTGCAGCTGGGCTTCGATGGCGGCCACCTGATCCTGCCACGCACCGCTCTCCAGCAGCGCCAGGCTCTCGCTGGCGACCGCACAGGCCAGCGGATTGCCCATAAAGGTCGGGCCGTGCATAAAGCAGCCAGCTTCGCCGTCGCTGATGGTTTCCGCCACCTGGCGGGTGGTGAGGGTGGCGGACAGCGTCATGGTGCCCCCGGTCAGGGCTTTGCCAAGGCAGAGAATGTCCGGGGTAATGCCCGCGTGCTCGCAGGCAAACAGCTTGCCGGTGCGTCCGAAGCCGGTGGCAATTTCGTCGGCGATCAGCAGAATGCCCTCGCGGTCGCACATCCTGCGAGTGCGCTTCAGCCACTCGGGATGGTACATGCGCATCCCGCCCGCGCCCTGCACGATGGGCTCGAGGATCACCGCGGCAATTTCGTGGCGATGGGCAGCCATCAGCCGGGCAAAGCCGACCATGTCCATCTCATCCCATTCGCCGTCGAAACGGCTTTGCGGTGCCGGAGCGAAGAGGTTTTCCGGCAGATAGCCTTTCCACAGGCTGTGCATCGAGTTGTCGGGATCGCATACCGACATCGCGCCAAAGGTGTCGCCGTGATAGCCGTTGCGGAAGGTGATAAACCGCTGACGGCTTTCGCCCTTCGCGTGCCAGTACTGCAGCGCCATTTTCATCGCCACTTCCACCGCCACCGAGCCGGAATCGGCCAGGAACACGCACTCCAGCGCCTCGGGGGTCATCGCCACCAGCCGACGGCAGAGATCCACCGCCGGTTGATGGGTGATGCCGCCAAACATCACGTGCGACATGCGGTCAATCTGGGCTTTCATCGCTGCGTTAAGCCGCGGGTGGTTGTAGCCATGAATGGCCGCCCACCAGGAGGACATGCCGTCCACCAGCTGTTCGCCGCTGGCCAGCGTCAGCTCGCAGCCGTGCGCTTCCGTTACCGGATACACCGGCAGGGGCTGGGTCATGGAGGTGTAGGGATGCCAGATGTGTTGCCGATCGAAGGCGAGATCGTCCGTTGTCATAATCGACTTGTAAACCATTTTGAAAACATTTAGGTTTACAAGCATAACCCGAACCCATCCTGAACAAAACCCCTTTGGAGACGCCCCATGGCTCACCAGACTCGCTGGACACTGTCGCAAGTCACTGCATTATTTGAAAAACCCCTGCTTGAGCTGCTGTTTGAAGCGCAGCAGATCCATCGTCAGCACTTCGACCCGCAGCAGATTCAGGTCAGCACCCTGCTGTCGATCAAGACCGGGGCCTGCCCGGAAGACTGCAAATATTGCCCGCAAAGCGCGCGCTACAAAACCGGCCTCGAATCCGAGCGCCTGATGGAAGTGGAGCAGGTGCTGGAGTCGGCGCGTCAGGCGAAAAACGCCGGGTCGACCCGCTTCTGCATGGGCGCGGCCTGGAAAAACCCGCACGAGCGCGACATGCCCTATCTCGAGCAGATGGTGCAGGGCGTGAAGGCGATGGGCCTTGAAGCCTGTATGACCCTCGGCACGCTGGACGACCATCAGGCCCAGCGTCTGGCCTCGGCGGGGCTGGATTACTACAACCACAACCTCGACACCTCCCCGGAGTTCTACGGCAATATCATCACCACCCGCACCTACCAGGAGCGTCTGGACACGCTGGACAAAGTGCGCGAGGCGGGCATTAAGGTCTGCTCGGGCGGGATTGTCGGCTTAGGCGAAACGGTAACCGATCGCGCCGGTCTGCTGCTGCAGCTGGCGAACCTGCCAACCCCGCCGGAGAGCGTGCCGATCAACATGCTGGTCAAGGTGAAAGGCACCCCGCTGGCGGACAACGACGACGTCGACGCCTTTGATTTTATTCGCACCATTGCGGTGGCGCGGGTGATGATGCCGACGTCGTTCGTGCGCCTCTCGGCGGGCCGCGAGCAGATGAACGAGCAGACCCAGGCGATGTGCTTTATGGCCGGGGCCAACTCCATCTTCTACGGCTGCAAGCTGCTCACCACCCCGAACCCGGAAGAGGACAAAGACGTCCAGCTGTTCCGCAAGCTGGGGCTCAACCCGCAGCAGACCGCGGTTCTGACCGGCGATAACGAGCAGCAGCACCAGCTCGAACAGCAGCTTTTCAACGCCGATACCGACCAGTTCTACAACGCGGCGACGGTATGACCTGGCAACAACGCATCGATGCTGCCCTCGTTGCACGCCGGGCGGCAGACGCCCTGCGCGTGCGCACCCCGGTGGAGAACGGCGCGGGGCGCTTTCTCATCCGCGAGCAGCGGCGGTACTGTAACTTCTCCGGCAATGATTATCTCGGCCTGAGCCAGCATCCCACCATCATCCGCGCCTGGCAGCAGGGCGCGGAGCAGTACGGGGTGGGCAGCGGGGGCTCCGGTCATGTCAGCGGCTACACCCACGCGCATCAGGCGCTGGAGGCGCATCTTGCCGACTGGCTCGGCTACCCGCGGGCGCTGCTGTTTATCTCCGGCTTTGCCGCCAATCAGGCGCTGATTGCCGCCCTGACCGGCAAGGACGACCGCATCCTGGCCGATCGCTTAAGCCATGCCTCGCTGCTGGAGGCCGCCAGCCACAGCCCGGCTCAGCTCAGGCGCTTTGCCCACAACGATGTCGCCCAGCTGGATTCGCTGCTGGATAAACCCTGCGCCGGGCAACAGCTGGTGGTGACCGAGGGGATCTTCAGCATGGACGGCGACAGCGCCCCGCTGGGCGATATTCACGCGGCGGCCCAGCGTCAGGGCAGCTGGCTGCTGGTGGACGATGCCCACGGCATTGGCGTCACCGGGCCAGAGGGGCGCGGAAGCGCTGCCAGCCAGGGCGTTAAGCCCGAGCTGCTGGTGGTGACCTTCGGCAAAGGCGTCGGGATCAGCGGGGCGGCGGTGCTGTGCAGCGAACCCGTTGCCGACTACCTGCTGCAGTTCGCCCGCCATCTGATCTACAGCACCAGCATGCCGCCTGCCCAGGCGGTGGCGCTACTGGCTGCCTTTAACCTGATTCGCAGCGACGAAGGCGACGCGCGTCGGCAGCGGCTGGCGGCGCATATCCGCCAGTTCCGCGCGGGCGTGCGCGATCTGCCGATGGCGATCACCGCCTCGCAGAGCGCCATTCAGCCGCTGATCGTCGGCGACAATGCGCGAGCCCTCCGTCTGGCGCACACCCTCAGAGAGCAGGGGATCTGGGTAACCGCTATTCGTCCGCCCACCGTACCGGCGGGCACGGCGCGCCTGCGCCTGACCCTGACGGCGGCCCATGATCCGGGAGATATCACCGCGTTACTGGAGGCGCTGCATGCCGCAGGTGAATAAACAGGCGATTGCCGCCGCCTTTGGCCGGGCGGCGCACAGCTACTCGCGCCACGACGCACTCCAGCGGCAAAGCGCAGACGGGCTGCGGGCCCTGCTCGCAGAGCACCGGTTTGTCAGCGTGCTGGACGCGGGCTGCGGGCCCGGAAGTAACAGCCTGGCCTGGCGTCAGGCCGGGAGCGTGGTTACGGCGATGGATCTCAGTGCGCCGATGCTGGAGGAAGCGCGCCGCAACCAGGCGGCGGATAGCTATCTGCAGGCCGATATCGAAGCCATTCCGCTGGCCGATGCCCAGTTCAGCCTGGTCTGGAGCCATCTGGCGGTGCAATGGTGCGCCAGCCTGCCGCAGGCGCTGGCCGAGCTCTACCGGGTGACCGAGCCGGGGGGCAAGGTGGCCTTCACCACGCTGCTCAACGGCTCGCTGCCGGAGCTGAATCAGGCCTGGCAGGCGGTGGACACCCAGCTGCACGCCAACCGCTTTCTGACCGGGCAGCAGGTGAACGACGCCCTGGCGCGCTGGCAGTACCGCTGCGCGGTCCAGACCGTCACCCTGCTGTTTGACGATGCGCTCAGCGCGATGCATTCCCTCAAGGGGATCGGTGCTACTCATCTGCACGCCGGGCGGGCCGGGAGGCCACTGACGCGCGGCCAGCTGCAGCAGCTGGCGCAGGCCTGGCCGCAGCAGGCGGGGCAATTCCCGCTCTCTTATCAACTTTTTCATGGAATTATCGAACGTGACTGAACGTTATTTTGTCACCGGCACCGACACCGAGGTCGGTAAAACCGTCGCCAGTACCGCCCTGCTACAGGCGGCGCGGGCGCTGGGCCGTAATACCGCCGGCTACAAACCGGTGGCGTCGGGCAGCGAGATGACCGCCGAAGGGCTGCGCAACAGCGATGCGCTGGCGTTACAGCGCAACAGCAGCGTGGCGCTGAGCTACCCGACCGTAAACCCTTATACCTTTGCGGAGCCCACCTCGCCGCACATCATCAGCGCTGATGAGCAGCGCCCGATCCTGTTCAGCACGCTTTCGGCCGGGTTACGCACGCTGGAGAGCCGTGCCGACTGGGTGCTGGTGGAAGGCGCGGGAGGCTGGTTCACGCCGCTGTCGCAGGAGCAGACCTTCGCCGACTGGGTGCTGGCCGAACGCCTGCCGGTGATCCTGGTGGTGGGGGTGAAGCTGGGCTGTATCAACCACGCGATGCTGACCGCGCAGGCGATTCAGCAGGCGGGGCTGCATTTTGCAGGCTGGGTGGCGAACGGCGTTGTGCCGCCCGGTAAACGTCATACCGAATACATGGCGACGCTCCGGCGCGTGCTGCCTGCACCGCTGTTGGGCGAGATCCCGTGGCTGGGCGATGCGGCTGACACTTCGGCAGTCGGGCAATATCTCTCCCTTACTGCGCTGACGCCGTCGGCCCCATCCAGTGGGCAATCAGCGGGTCATCCAGCTCGCTGACCCGGCCCTGGGCCACGTTGCGCCCGCGATAAAGCAGGCAAAAGCGATCCGCCACCCGACGGATCAGGGAGAGGTGCTGCTCGGCCAGCAGCACCGATAACCCCAGCTCCCGGTTGAACCTCAGCAGCAGCTGCGCCAGCTTGAGAGTAAACAGCTGGCCGGTGCCGTGGCTGGGCTCGTCGAGGATCAGCAGGCGAGGGCGGGTCACCAGGGCGTTTGCCAGCGCCAGCTGGTACTGCTGGTCGTCGTTCAGGCCCGAGGCCCGCTGCTGGCGCAGCGGGTAAAGCTCCGGAAAGAACTCAAAAACGTCGCGGCTCACCGTTCCGCCCGCGACGCCTTTCGCCATCTGCGCAATATGCAGATTCTCCTCTACCGTCAGCTGCGAAAAGATCCGCCTGTCCTGCGGCACAAAGCTAATTTCCGTTCCGGCCTGGTGTAATGCACCGGGGGGTTCGTGCCAGACCATGGTGCCGCTGGCGATGGGCAGCAGGCCGGCAATACAGTTCACAAGGGTGGTTTTCCCCATCCCGGGCAGCCCGACAACGCCAGTGCAGACGCCGGGCGGGAGATCGAGGTCAACGTTCCACAGGGTGTGGCGATCCCCGTAATACTGGTTTACGGCGCGCAGGCTTAACATGGTAGTGCTCCTTTTCAGGCATCGGTGTCCCCTGATACTCTGCAAGACTCTTGCCACTGCCCTAAAAACGGCGATTAAACCTGCTTTTTTCGGATTAGGTTCAAAAAACAGCGCGGCGAGGGCAGGGAGATGCACTGCATCGGTGCCCCGTATGGTGTGCCTGGTGCAGGTACCATTTTGGTTAAAATGTGAGCAGTCCCTCACCATTTCGTTAGCTGATTTTTGTCATCAGATCGCCATAATTAGGCGATAAAAATTTTTTACCGCCGCGCTGTGGGCAAAAACCGGGAACGGGCCGAGTCACGTTCCGTATGGGCTGGAGGCAGTTATCCACTATTCCTGTGGATAACCATGTGCATTAGAGTTAGAAAACACAGGGTAAGCGAGAGAATACGCGGCCTGCGCCTGAATTGCTGCGAAACGCGTCTTTTCGATAACTTCATTGCAGATCAACGCGTTAAATAAAAGCAATCATTGTCATCAAAGTGTCAATTTGCTGGGCTAAAGACCGGCGGCTCGCCTTGACAAATGTTAAAAATCAAAAAATTCTGGGGATAACCCACCCCTGATGGAATTTTATCCCGTCGCAGCCGAAATTTTGCGCAGCATTGCTTGATTCCCACTGGTGATGGCACAAAATGGCGCAGATGTTACTGGTTTTATATCCAGTATAATTTACTGGCAAAAATAGCCATCAGGAGTAAAATTACTCACCTGCCGTATTAATCATCATCAGGTCGCCGTTCATGAGTAAACCGTTCAAACTGAATTCCGCTTTCCGTCCTTCTGGCGATCAGCCCGAAGCGATTCGCCGTCTGAAAGAGGGGCTGGAGGATGGGCTTGCACACCAGACGCTGCTGGGGGTGACCGGTTCGGGTAAAACCTTTACCGTCGCCAACGTGATCGCCGATCTGCAGCGCCCGACAATGGTGCTGGCGCCCAACAAAACCCTGGCCGCACAGCTGTACGGCGAGATGAAAGAGTTCTTCCCCGATAACGCGGTGGAGTACTTCGTCTCGTACTACGACTACTATCAGCCCGAAGCCTACGTCCCGAGCTCCGATACCTTTATCGAAAAGGACGCCTCGGTGAACGAGCATATCGAGCAGATGCGTCTGTCCGCCACCAAAGCCCTGCTTGAGCGTCGCGACGTAGTGGTGGTGGCCTCGGTGTCCGCCATCTACGGCCTCGGCGATCCCGATCTCTACCTGAAGATGATGCTGCACCTGACTCAGGGGATGATTATCGATCAGCGCGCCATCCTGCGGCGTCTGGCCGAGTTACAGTACACCCGCAACGATCAGGCGTTCCAGCGCGGTACCTTCCGCGTTCGCGGTGAAGTGATCGACATCTTCCCGGCGGAGTCGGACGACTTCGCCCTGCGCGTGGAGCTGTTTGATGAAGAGGTGGAGCGGCTGTCGCTGTTTGACCCGCTCACCGGCCACGTAGAGTCGATTATTCCGCGCTTCACCGTCTACCCGAAAACCCACTACGTGACCCCGCGCGAGCGTATCGTGCAGGCGATGGAAGATATCAAAGTTGAGCTGGCGGATCGTCGCAAGACCCTGCTGGAGAACAACAAGCTGCTGGAAGAGCAGCGCATCAGCCAGCGTACCCAGTTCGATCTCGAGATGATGAACGAGCTGGGCTACTGCTCCGGTATCGAAAACTATTCGCGCTATCTCTCTGGGCGCGGGCCGGGCGAGGCGCCGCCGACCCTGTTTGACTACCTGCCGGCGGATGGCCTGCTGGTGGTGGACGAATCCCACGTGACCATCCCGCAGATTGGCGGGATGTATCGCGGCGACCGGGCGCGTAAGGAGACCCTGGTGGAGTACGGCTTCCGCCTGCCGTCCGCGCTGGATAACCGCCCGATGAAGTTCGAAGAGTTTGAGGCGCTGGCGCCGCAAACCATCTACGTTTCCGCGACGCCGGGCAACTACGAGCTGGAGAAATCCGGCGACGAAGTGGTGGATCAGGTGGTCCGTCCAACCGGCCTGCTGGATCCGATTATTGAAGTGCGTCCGGTTGGCACCCAGGTAGACGACCTGCTGTCGGAGATCCGCGCCCGTGCCGCCATCAACGAACGCGTGCTGGTCACTACGCTGACCAAACGCATGGCGGAAGACCTGACCGAATACCTCGAGGAGCACGGCGAGAAGGTGCGCTATCTGCACTCGGATATCGACACCGTGGAGCGCATGGAGATCATCCGCGACCTGCGCCTCGGCGAGTTCGACGTGCTGGTGGGGATCAACCTGCTGCGAGAGGGGCTGGATATGCCGGAAGTGTCGCTGGTGGCGATTCTGGACGCCGATAAAGAGGGCTTCCTGCGCTCCGAGCGTTCACTTATCCAGACCATTGGTCGTGCGGCGCGTAACGTTAACGGCAAAGCGATTCTCTACGGCGACAAGATCACCCCGTCGATGGCAAAAGCGATTGGCGAAACCGAACGCCGCCGCGAGAAGCAGCAGGCCTACAACGAAGAGCACGGCATCACGCCGCAGGGTCTGAACAAGAAGGTGGTGGATATCCTGGCGCTCGGCCAGAACATCGCCAAAACCAAAGCCAAGGGACGCGGTAAGTCACGCTCACCGGTGGAGGCCGATACCGTTGCCCTGACGCCGAAAGCGCTGCAGCAGAAAATTCACGAACTGGAAGGGCAGATGATGCAGCACGCGCAGAATCTGGAGTTCGAAGAGGCGGCGCAGATCCGCGACCAGCTTCACCAGCTCAGGGACTTGTTTATCGCGGCGTCCTAGGTAAAAGCAAAATGGCAGCCTTTGGCTGCCATTTTTAGGGTTTGCACCTTCTCCCTGTGGGAGAAGGCCGGGATGAGGGCACCAGACCGCACGGCCTGTAGGCCCGGTAAGCGCAGCGCCACCGGGCGTTAAAGGCCGCACAATCTCACCCCAACGCCTGCACCGCCTTCTCCAGCGCCACGCGCAGTAAATGCCGATCATGGCGGTACTTGATATCGCTCGCCTCGAGCGGCTCCTGCACCACCACCCGGCCTTCCATGCCCGATACATCAGTGCCAGGCCCGACCACCACCGCATCGATAATCTTTTTCCCGACGTACTGCTCCATCAGCGCCAGCTTAGCAGGCAGTGAAAGCCCCGCGGCGGCAGGGCTCAGCTCGCGCCCCAGATTGCCGATGTAAACCACGGGAGCGGGGGTCCGGCGCAGCGCCTGGGCCAGATCCTTGATCAACAGCAGCGGCATCAGGCTGGTATAAAAACTGCCCGGGCCGACCAGAATTAAATCCGCTTCACCAATGGCTTCCACCGCTTCACGGGTGGCCGGAACGCTGGGATAAAGCATCAGCTCTTTTGGCGGCAACACCAGCTGATCGATATTCACTTCGCCATATACTTCATGGTCGTTACTGTCGATAGCCATCAAATCGACCGGAAGTTCGGACATCGGTATCAAAAACGCATCCACTTTTAACAGGTTGCGGATTAAATTGATCGCCTCCAGAGGCCGCACGCTGAGGTGATCCAGCGCCTTTAACATCAGATTTCCGAGGTTATGTCCTGAAAGTTCGCCATTACCGCCAAAACGATACTCAAACATCGCCGAAGCGACGCTGGGTTCGGTGATGAGCTGATTTAAGCAGTTGCGCATATCACCCCAGGCGATACCCCCTTCGGAGCGACGAATGCGTCCGGTTGAGCCGCCGTTGTCGGTGGTGGTCACGATCCCGGTGAGCCGTGAACCGAGCGATGACAAGGAGGACATCACCCGGCCCAGTCCGTGGCCTCCGCCGAGAGCGACGACGCGGTCGAGATCCGCAAAAGTGCGATTGCGCATAGAAATTCCTTTATAAGACGAACGCGTTAACAGTAACTCAACTACCCCTAAATGACGATGCTCCGTCCGGGTCAAAATGACATATATCAATGCAAGATTTTGATAATGACGTATTCTGCAACGAAATAGCACGAACATGTCGATATATACAAGTTTATATAGCGAGAAACGAGAATAGCGAAACTGCTATTAACACGCTACTATCGGCATAACCACGTTTTCTTTATCGAAAACATACACTCTAGCCTTTGCGCCTGTGTCGACAGATATGGTGCTCTGGCCGTGGCGGTTTCGCCACCAGGGTACAGAAAGAAATGACTGTGCCTCCCGTATCAGGAAAGGTGTACATGGCTTCACAACTTACCGATGCATTCGCGCGTAAGTTTTTTTACCTGCGTTTGTCGATTACCGATGTGTGCAATTTCCGTTGCACCTACTGCCTGCCGGACGGCTACAAACCCGGCGGCATCACCAATAACGGCTTTCTCTCCGTGGACGAAGTGCGCCGCGTGACGCGCGCGTTTGCCGCCATGGGCACAGAAAAGGTCCGTCTTACCGGCGGTGAGCCTTCGCTGCGCCGTGACTTCACCGACATCATCGCCGCGGTTCGTGAAAACGACGCTATCCGCCAGATTGCGGTCACCACCAACGGTTATCGTCTGGCGCGCGACGTTGCCGGCTGGCGCGACGCGGGGCTGACGGCGATCAACGTCAGCGTCGACAGTCTGGATGCCCGCCAGTTTCACGCTATTACCGGCCAGGATAAATTCCACCAGGTGATGGAGGGCATCGATGCGGCCTTTGCGGCGGGCTTCGACAAGGTGAAGGTCAACACCGTGCTGATGCGCGATGTAAACCATCATCAGCTGGATACCTTCCTGGCGTGGATCAAACCCCGCCGCATTCAACTGCGTTTTATCGAGCTGATGGAAACCGGCGAGGGCAGCGATCTCTTCTCCCGGCACCACATCTCCGGCATGGTGCTGCGCGATGAACTGCTCAAACGCGGCTGGATCCATCAGCTTCGCCAGCGCAGCGACGGCCCGGCGCAGGTCTTTTGCCACCCCGACTACGAAGGGGAGATCGGGCTTATCATGCCGTATGAAAAAGACTTCTGTGCCAGCTGCAACCGCCTGCGCGTCTCGTCGGTAGGCAAGCTGCACCTGTGCCTGTTTGGCGACGGCGGCGTCGACCTGCGCGATCTGCTGGCCGATGACGCCCAGCAGCCTGCGCTGGAAGGGCGCATTTCTGACGCGCTGATGCATAAAAAACAGACCCACTTCCTGCATCAGGGCAACACCGGGATCACCCAGAACCTGTCCTACATCGGCGGGTAATCGCAAAAGGAACCAGAAGATGAGTCAGGTAAGCGCTGAATTTATCCCGACGCGTATTGCTATCCTTACCGTTTCCGAACGCCGCGGCGAGGAGGATGACACGTCCGGCCACTGGCTGCGCGACGCGGCCCACGAGGCGGGGCATCAGATCGTCGACAAGGCCATCGTCAAAGAGAACCGCTACGCCATTCGCGCGGAAGTGTCGCGCTGGATTGCCAGCGACAACGTGCAGGTGGTGCTGATCACCGGCGGGACCGGGTTTACCGCGGGCGATCAGGCCCCGGAAGCGCTGCTGCCGCTGTTCGATCGCGAGATCGAAGGCTTCGGGGAGGTGTTCCGCATGCTCTCGTTTGAAGAGATTGGTACCTCAACGCTGCAGTCGCGCGCCGTGGCCGGGATCGCCAACAAAACGGTGATTTTTGCCATGCCGGGCTCCACCAAAGCGTGTCGTACCGCGTGGGAAAACATCATTGCCCCGCAGCTCGATGCCCGCACCCGTCCGTGTAATTTCCATCCTCATCTAAAGAAGTAAGCTATGTCGCAACTGACCCACATTAACGCCGCTGGCGAAGCGCATATGGTGGATGTCTCCGCCAAGGCCGAAACCGTGCGTGAGGCGCGCGCGGAAGCGTTCGTCACCATGCTCCCCGAAACCCTGGCAATGATCATTGACGGCAGCCACCACAAAGGCGACGTCTTCGCCACGGCGCGGATCGCCGGGATTCAGGCGGCAAAACGCACCTGGGATCTCATCCCGCTGTGCCATCCCCTGATGCTCAGCAAAGTGGAAGTGAACCTGCGGGCCGAGCCGGAGCATAACCGGGTGCGCATCGAGTCATTGTGCCGCCTGACCGGGAAAACCGGGGTCGAGATGGAAGCCTTAACCGCCGCCTCGGTGGCGGCGTTGACCATCTACGACATGTGCAAAGCGGTGCAGAAAGATATGGTTATCGGCCCGGTTCGCCTGCTGGCGAAAAGCGGTGGTAAATCAGGGGATTTCAGGGCGGAAGAGCATGATTAAGGTACTGTTTTTTGCGCAGGTGCGCGAGCTGGTCAATACCGACAGCCTGACGCTGGATACTGAGTTCCCCACCGTGGAAGCGCTGCGGGCGCATCTGGCAGCGCAGAGCGACCGCTGGGCGCTGGCGCTGGACGCGGGCAAACTGCTGGCGGCGGTAAACCAGACGCTGGTGGAGTTCACTCATCCGGTTAAGCCGGGCGATGAGGTGGCCTTTTTCCCACCGGTCACCGGGGGCTAAGATGGCTGAGACCAAAATTGTTGTCGAACAGGCGCGTTTCAACGTCGGCACGGAGTACAGCTGGCTGGCGGAGCGCGATGAAGACGGGGCAGTTGTCACCTTCACCGGCAAGGTGCGTAACCATAATCTGGGCGACAGCGTGAAGGCCCTGACGCTTGAACACTATCCCGGCATGACCGAAAAGGCGCTGACGGAGATCGTCGACCAGGCGCGTGAGCGCTGGCCGCTGGGGCGGGTGACGGTGATCCACCGCATCGGCGAGATGTGGCCCGGGGAAGAGATCGTCTTCGTGGGCGTCACCAGCGCCCATCGCGGCAGCGCCTTTGCCGCGGGCGAGTTTATTATGGATTATCTGAAAACCCGCGCCCCGTTCTGGAAGCGCGAAGCCACTCCGGAAGGGGATCGCTGGGTGGAGTCGCGGGACAGCGATAAGGAAGCCGCCAGCCGCTGGTAGCCGGATTGCGGGGATGTGTTAGTCTATAACAGTGTGTCCACTTAAAAAGGAGTGCGTTATGGACAGATTTCCCCGTTCCGATTCCATCGTGCAGACCCGCAGCGGTCTGCAAACCTATATGGCGCAGGTCTATGGCTGGATGACCTGCGGATTGCTGCTTACCGCGTTTGTCGCCTGGTTTTCAGCAAATACGCCTGCCGTAATGATGTTCGTCTTTTCCAGCAAAATAACCTTCTTTGGTCTGATTATCGCCCAGCTGGCGCTGGTGTTTGTTCTGTCCGGACTGGTGCATAAGCTCAGTGCCGGGATGGCCACCACGCTATTTATGCTCTATTCGGCGCTCACCGGCCTGACGCTCTCCAGCATCTTCATCGTCTACACCTACTCCTCGATTGCCAGTACCTTCGTGGTGGCAGGCGGGATGTTTGGCGCGATGAGTCTCTACGGCTACACCACCAAACGCGACCTGAGCGGCTTTGGCAACATGCTGTTTATGGCGCTGATTGGTATCGTGCTGGCGTCGCTGGTGAACTTCTGGCTCAAGAGCGAAGCGCTGATGTGGGCGGTGACCTATATCGGGGTGATCGTGTTTGTTGGCCTGACGGCTTATGACACGCAGAAGCTGAAAAACATCGGGGAGCAGATCGACGTGCGCGACAGTTCAAACCTGCGCAAATATTCGATTCTCGGGGCCCTGACCCTCTATCTGGACTTCATCAACCTGTTCCTGATGCTGCTGCGCATTTTCGGCAACCGGCGTTAACGGCAATGCCCGGCGGCGCGTTGCTTGCCGGGCCTACGAAATCTGCCCGGCGGCGCTTCGCTTGCACGGGCCTACAAAACCCGTAGGCCGGGTAAGCGCAGCGCCACCCGGCATTACCATCTCACTTCGCCATCTGCTGCTCGTTTTTGGCCCGCAGCTTCTTCGCCCGGCTCTCCAGCAGCAGATAACAGACCGTCGCCAGCCCCAGCGGCAGGAAGTAATAGAGCATACGATAGGCCAGCAGGGCGGCGATAATGGTGCCGTGGGAAACATGTTCCCCGGCCAGCAGGGCGATAAATACCGCTTCCAGCACGCCGATACCGGCCGGAATATGGACAATCACCCCGGCGATACTGCTCACCAGCAACACCCCCAGCACGAAGAAGTAGTTCACATCCTCGCCCATCAGCAGCCAGATAATCGCCCCCATCGCCATCCAGTTACCGGCTGAAATAGCCATCTGCGCCACGGCAAAACGCCAGGAGGGGAGCACCAGCTTTTGCTTTTTGATGATCACATGACGGCGCTTCGCAAAGGCGCAGGCCCACAGGTAGACGGCGATCACCAGCAGCAGTACCACGCCGAGAATGCGCAGCGTCGTCTGATCGATGTACCAGTGATCGGGCAGTTGCACCACGCCCGCGGTAAAGATCACCCCGCCCAGCAGGATGTAGCCCAGCCAGTTGGTGGTGATGCTCAGGGAGAAGATGCGGGTGATGGTGCTGCTGGGCAGCCCCAGACGGGAGTAAAGCCGGTAGCGCATCCCGATACCGCCAACCCAGGTGCTCAGGGTCAGGTTAAAGGCATAGCAGATAAACGACACCAGCATCACCTGGCGTTTGGCCAGCTTATGCCCGCAGTAGCGCCGCCCGAGCAGATCGTAACAGCCGTACAGCAGGTAGCTCAGTATCACCAGCCCGATCGCGCTCAGCAACGACACGCGGTCATAGTCACGCATCACCTTCCAGACTTCAGTCCAGTCGACCTTTTTCGCGTAAACCACCAGCAGCACCGCAACGGCAATAAAAAATACCCAGGTGAGGATCTTTTTTGCCAGACGCCAGCGCGAATGTTTTTTGCTCATCAGGGTTTCACTCCCGTGCTACCTGCCTCGACCCGATCCTGGGTCTCCATCTCGGGCTGTACCGGCGGCGGCACCTGCGCCAGCTTGGGCGTATGGGCCGGCAGCCAGCCAACCAGCGCCGGGAAATGACGCAGGAAGTGGAACACCAGCACGCTTTTGCCCAGATTCCACCAGGTACGTTTCGGCACCATCGTCTCATCCACGCGCACGCAATCCTCGGCGATGATGGCGGAGAGATTGTCGCGCAGGGTCTGGTTGAACTGGCGATCGTGAATAATCAGGTTGGCCTCCAGATTCAGCGACAGGCTGAGGGGATCGAGGTTACTGGAGCCGACGGTCACCCAGTGATCGTCCATCAGCGCCACCTTGCCGTGCAACGGACGGCGGCGGTATTCGTAAATCTCCACGCCGCCTTTCACCAGATAGTTGTAGAGCAGGCGCGCGCCCACCGTAACAATCGGCATATCCGGCTCGCCCTGCACAATCAGCTTCACCCGCACGCCACGCCGCGAGGCATTGCGCATGGCGTGCAGCAGACGATAGCCTGGGAAGAAGTAGGCGTTGGCGATGATCACTTCGCGTCGGGCGTTAGCCAGCATCTTCAGATAGTGGCGCTCAATATCGTCCCGGTGCTCTTCGTTATCGCGCCAGACGAACAGCGCCTGGGCCTCGCCCGGCGTCACGTTCTCTTCGGCGCGATGACGTCGCTTCCACCAGCGACGCACTGCGGCCTTGCCGGGCAGGTTTTCCACGACAAACTGCAAAATATCCTGCACCACCGGGCCCTCGACCTGGACCGCATAATCCTGTTTGGCTTCCGGGCCATAGTCCGACATATGTTCAGCGGAGTAGTTAATCCCGCCGACAAAGGCCACCTGCTCATCCACCACCACGATTTTACGGTGCATACGGCGGAAGACGTTGGTGCGCATGCCAAGCAGCGGCGGGCGCGGATCGTAGTAACGGAATACCACGCCTGCCGCGGTAAGTTCCCCAACGAAGTCGTCGTCGAGATCGGGAGAGCCGTAGCCGTCGAGCAGCACTTCGATATGCACGCCGCGCTGGGCCGCACGCAGAAGAACGGCATGCAGCTTGCGGCCTACGTTGTCATCGAACCAGATAAAGGTCTCGAGGAACACCCGACGTTGGGCCTTCTCGATGGCGGCGAACACCGCCGGATAATATTGATCGCCATTTTCCAGTAACTTGATCCGGTTACCGCTTTGCCATGAACATTTCATAAATGGATCTCCGCACTTAATGGCGCATGGTCGGAGAGATGACGCCAGTTACTCAGGGCCAGCGCGGTTGGGCTGCTGGCATGGGCATTTTTGACATAGATACGATCGAGACGCAGCAGCGGGAACCTTACCGGGAAGGTGCGTGCGGGCCTGCCGTGAGCGAGGGTGAACACCTCCTCCAGTCCGGCCTCCGCCTTCAGCGGATGGCTGGCGCGCTGACGCCAGTCGTTAAAGTCTCCGGCCACGACGACCGGGTCCCCCTCGGGCAGGGCGTTGACCCATTCGGCCATCATCTGCAGCTGCGCCTGGCGGTGCGCCTCGCGCAGGCCAAGATGCACCGAGGCCACATGCAGCGGCATGGCCAGCTCCGGCACGGCTACCCGACAGTAGAGCAGCCCGCGTTTTTCGCTCTCGCCAACCGAAACATCGTGATTTTCGTAGTGTTCGATGGGATAGCGGGAGAGGATCGCATTGCCGTGATGCCCTTCGGGATAGACGGCGTTGCGCCCGTAGGCATAATCGCTCCACATGGTGTCCGCCAGAAATTCGTAGTGGCTGGTATCGGGCCAGTTTTCCACGTGTAGCGGATGGACTTCGTGCGCGCCCATGACCTCCTGCAGGCAGACAATATCCGCGCTGACGGTACGTACGGCGTCGCGCAGCTCGGGCAGAATGAAACGGCGGTTAAACGCCGCGAATCCCTTATGAATGTTGATCGTTAAGACTTTAAGCGAAAAATGCCGGGTGTGTTGGGTCATACATTCCTTCCCGCGTCACTATCCTGATGAAAATAAAGTGTAGTCGTCGTCACAAAAAGGTGCTGTGTTACGGAATTTTCCGTAAAGTGCGATAGTCTGAACAAGCAGAGTAAAATCCTTCAGGAGAGTGCCATGAAGTGGCAACAACGCATACGCGTCGCGACCGGCCTCAGTTGCTGGCAGATTATGTTGCATTTATTGGTGGTGGCCGTACTGGTGATGGCCTGGATGAGCGGAACCCTGGTGCGGGTCGGCTTAGGATTATGTGTGGTATACGGTGTAACCGTCCTGTTAATGCTCTTTTTACAGCGTCATCATGAAGCGCGCTGGCGCGAAGTGGCGGATGTGCTCGAAGAGCTCACCACCACCTGGTATTTTGGTGCGGCAGTCATTGTGCTGTGGCTGTTGTCCCGGGTCCTGCAAAACAACTTTTTGCTGGCCGTCGCAGGCCTGGCGATCCTTGCAGGGCCCGCGGTCGTTTCACTGTTAACCAAAGACAAAAAGCTACGCGATATTGCGTCTAAACATCGCGTACGCCACTGATCCCGTCACGGCCGCTATCACCAGTAGCGGCCACAAACTCCCCCACACAATATCCAGACTCGCATCCTTGAGATAGATCTGCTTGGTGATATCGGTGAAGTGCCGGATCGGGTTCACCCAGGTTAAGTTCTGCAGCCAGACCGGCATATTCTCCACCGGCGAGACATAGCCCGAGAGCAAAATCGCCGGCATCATAAAGACGAACACCCCGATAAACGCCTGCTGCTGGGTTGAGCAGAGCGCCGAGATCAGCAGCCCGAATCCCACCAGCGACAGGCCGTAAATCACCATCGTGAAGTAAAACAGCGCCAGCGAACCGGCAAAGGGGATGTGATAGGCCCAGATGCCAATCGCCAGCACGATGCTGGCCTGGAAAGTCGCAACAATCAGCGCCGGAACCGCTTTGCCGACGAAAATTTGCCAGGTTGCCAGCGGGGAGACCAGCAGCTGATCCAGCGTACCCTGTTCGCGCTCGCGGGCCACCGACAGCGACGTCACGATCATCACCCCGATGGTGGTGATCATGGCGATCAGCGACGGCACCACAAACCATTTGTAGTCGAGGTTCGGGTTGTACCAGTTGCGCACCACCAGCTCGCTATTGTTCGGTTTCGGTTTGCCCTCCATCAGCTCCTGCTGATAATTCTTCACCACCTGCTGCAGATAGTTGGCGGCAATCTGTGCGCTGTTGGAGTTACGCCCGTCGAGGATCAGCTGCATCGGGGCGGTTTGCAGGGTATCGAGGTTACGGGAAAAATCGGCCGGGAAGCGCACCAGCAGCAGCGCCTTTTGCGTGTCGATGGTGGGCTGGATCTCCTGCGGGCTGTTGAGGATCAGCACGTGGGTAAAGGCCTTAGCGCGGGCGAAGCGCTGGGTCAGCTCCACCGAATGTTTGCCGTTATCTTCGTTATAGACGGCGATGGTGGCGTTGGTCACCTCAAGCGTAGCCGCCCACGGGAACAGCAGCACCTGGATCAGCACCGGCAAAATCAGGATCGCCCGGGTTTGCGGCTCGCGCAGCAGGGACTGCAGCTCTTTGCGGATCAATGTCCATAAACGGTGAAACATAATGTCGTCCTCTTGTCGGGTGGCGCTTTCGCTTACCCGACCTACAAAATCAACGGGCCCCGTAGGCCCGGTAAGCGCAACGCCACCGGGCGCAACCTAATCTAATCGCCGTTTGGTTTTCATCCACGTCAGCCCGATAAACATCACCGCCGACGCAATTAAAAACAGCAGATTCACAATCAGCACCACCGGGATATTGCCCGCCAGGAACAGGCTTTGCAGGGTGCTGACGAAATAGCGCGCCGGGATGATGTAGGTCACCGCGCGGATCACCGCCGGCATACTATCAATCTGGAAAATAAACCCGGACAGCATAATCGATGGCAAAAAGGCGGCATTCAGCGCCACCTGGGCAGCGTTAAACTGGTTGCGGGTAATGGTCGAGATCAGCAGTCCCATCCCCAGAGTACTTAGTAAAAACAGGCTGGTGATGACGAACAGCACCAGCAGCGAGCCGCGATAGGGCACGCCGAGAATAAACACCGAGACCAGCATGCAGAGCAGCATCGCCAGCATGCCAAGGAAGTAGTAGGGGATCAGCTTGCACAGCAGCAGCTCGGTGCGCGTCACTTCGGTAGAGAGCAGCGCTTCCATGGTGCCGCGCTCCCACTCGCGGGCGATCACCAGCGAGGTGAGGATCGCGCCGATCACCGTCATGATAATGGTCACCGCGCCGGGGATAATAAAGTGCTGGCTGATGGCCGCCGGGTTAAACCAGTAGCGGGTCTGAACGTCGATCAGCGGCTCAAAGGTTTCACCCCGATCTTCCGCCCGCTGCATCTGCCACAGCTGCCAGATCCCTTCGCTGTAGCCCTGCACAAAGTTGGCGGTGTTGGGCTCGCTGCCGTCGGTGATCACCTGGATCGGGGCGGTGTCGTTCGGGCGGGCCATGCGCTCAGCAAAATCCACCGGAATGACAATCAGCCCGCGAATGCGCCCGGCCTGCATCATCTGGATCAGCTGCTGGCGATTGTCACTGACGGTGGCGTCGATATAGGGCGAGCCGGTCATGGCGTGGGTGAAGTCGAGCGCCTCTTCGCTGCGCTGCTCCAGCAGGATCCCGACCCGCAGCTTGCTGGAGTCGAGGTTAATCCCGTAGCCAAAGATAAACAGCAGCAGGAGCGGGATCACCACCGCAATCAGCCAGCTGCTCGGGTCACGCACGATCTGTCGCGTCTCTTTGATGCACAGGGCGCGCACCCGGCGCCAGGAGAGGGCGGTGTCAGACATGGCCATGCTCCTTATCCCAGTCGTTAATCAGCGAAATAAACGCCTGCTCCATGGTGGGGTCGGGCTGCTCTGCGTCCGCCACCTGAGCCTTGAGATCGTCCGGCGTGCCGTGAGCAATCAGCTTCCCGCGGTAAACCAGCCCGATGCGGTCGCAGTATTCCGCCTCGTCCATAAAGTGGGTCGTCACCATCACCGTGACCCCTTTCTCCACCATGCTGTTGATATGCAGCCAGAACTCGCGGCGGGTGAGGGGATCGACCCCGGAAGTGGGTTCATCGAGGAACAGAATGTCCGGCTCATGCATCAGGGAGCAGGCCAGCGCCAGCCGCTGCTTAAACCCGAGGGGCAGATCGTCGGTGGCGTGGCTGGCGATGCTGCTCAGGCCAAATGCCTCGCTCATGCGGGCGATCTTCTCGCTCTGCGCCCGTCCGCGCAGGCCGTAGACCCCGGAGAAAAAGCGCAGGTTTTGCTCCACCGTCAGGTTGCCGTAGAGGGAGAATTTTTGCGCCATATAGCCGAGGTGCTGGCGCGCCTTGCCGGAGCTGACTTTCAAATCCATATCCAGCACCAGCGCCTTTCCGGCGGTGGGCACCAGCAGGCCGCACATCATTTTGAAGGTGGTGGATTTGCCTGCGCCGTTGGGGCCCAGCAGGCCGAAGATTTCGCCACGTTTCACCGCAAAGTTCACGTCATCCGTTGCCGCGAAATCACCAAACTTTTTGGTCAGCGATTTGGCTTCGATCACCGTCTCGCCCGGCGTGCCTTCTACGGTATGCAGGATCGCCCCCAGCGGGGATTCGGCGGTTTCCGCGCCGCCGAGCAGATCGATAAAGGCATCTTCAAAGCGCGGGGCGGTCTCCTCGATGTGAATATCCGGCAGATCCGCACTCTGGCGCAGATCCCCGGCGCTGGCCTCTTTCTTGAGGATCACCCGCACCGATTTGCCCTGAATCATCCCGTCGCTCACCTGCGGCAGCTTAAGCACCCGCTGCAGCAGGCGGCGGTTGTTCTCATGGGGCGTGTGCAACAGCAGGCTGCGCCCGGTCATGCTTTGGGTCAGCTTCGTCGGATCGCCCTGATAGAGCAGCGCCCCTTCGTTCATCAGCAGCACGTCCCGGCACTGCTCCGCTTCGTCGAGGTACGAGGTGCTCCAGAGGATCAACATCCCGTCGCCCGCCAGCTCATGCACCATCTGCCACAGCTCGCGGCGGGAGATCGGGTCGACGCCAACGCCGGGCTCGTCCAGCAGCAGCACCTTCGGCTCTCCGACCAGGGTGCAGGCCAGCCCCAGCTTCTGCTTCATGCCGCCGGAGAGCTTGCCCGCCAGCCGGTCGGTAAAGGGCCCCAGCGAGGTAAAGTCGAGCAGGCGCTGGAAGGTCTTCTGCCGCGTTTCGCCGGTGACGCTACGCAAATCGGCGTACAGGGTCAGGTTTTCCATCACCGTCAGATCTTCGTACAGGCCGAACTTCTGCGGCATATAGCCCAGCATGGCGTGCAGGGCGCGATCGTCTTTGATGGGGTCCAGCCCCAGCACGCTGGCCGTGCCTTCATCGGGCTTCAGCAGCCCGGCCAGCATGCGCATCAGGGTGGTTTTACCCGCGCCGTCCGGGCCAACCAGCCCGGTGACGTAGCCTTTCTGCAGCGTGCAGTCGAGCGGCGCGACGGCGGGCTTGTCCATTCCGGCAAAGCGTTTGACCAGGCCGGAGAGCTGGATCACCGCGTCATTCATGGGCTTGCTCATTATCGAAGCTGACGGTCACCGGCATCCCCTGACGCAGGGAATCGTCGGCATCGTTGACGATAATGCGCAGACGATAGACCAGGTCAGTGCGCAGATCCGGGGTTTCGACGGTTTTCGGCGTGAATTCGGCTGTCGGGGAGACAAAGCCGATTTTGCCGTGATAAGGCTTGTCGGGGCGGCCGTCGGTGTAAAGCAGCACCTCGCGCCCCGGTTTAGCCTCGCCGAGGCTGGCTTCATTGACGTAGGCGCGCACCCATACCGGGCGGGTCAGGGAGAGGGTCAGCACCGTGCTGCCCGCGTTCAGCATGCTGCCGGGCTCGACGGCGCGGGTCAGCAACGTGCCGTTGGCCGGGGCTACCAGGGTGGTATCGTGCAGATCCAGCTGGGCCTGCGCCAGCTGGGCCTGAGCCTGTTCGAGGCTGGCTTTGGCCTGGGCGATATCCTGCTCACGGTTACCGGAGCGGTACTGGCGCAGTTTGTCCTGGGCGGATTTCAGGGTCGCCTGGGCCTGATCGCGCGAGGAGCGGGCGTTCTCCAGGTCGTTGGCCGACACGGTGCGGCTTTTCCACAGCCCCTGCTGACGGTTATAGAAGTTCTGCGCATATTCCGCGGCGGCCTGGGCCTGCTTGACGGCGGCGGCGGCCTGGGCCACCTCTTCATCACGGTAGCCCGCCTGCATGAGATCGTATTGCGCCTGGGCCACGGAGACGCCCGCCTGGGCCTGCATCAGGGCGTTCTGATACGGGGCTTTGTCCAGCTCGCCCAGCGTCTGTCCGGCGACGAGGGTATCCCCTTCGTCCACGGTTAACGACGCCAGCCGTCCGCCGACGCGAAAGCTCATATTCACGGTGCGGATATCAACGTTGCCGTACAGGGTCAGCGTTTTATCCTGCTGGCTCTGATACCACCACCAGCCGCCGAATCCGGCGGCCAGTACCACCACCGCGGCCAGAAGAACAACAACCGATTTTTTCATAACTCCAGGCTCCTTTGGGTTAAACCTTGCAGGATCAGATCAACATGGCAGGTGATGACCTGGCTTATCTGCGCGGCTTTGTCCGCATCAAATTCGGTCCAGCCGGTGCGTAACAGAATGGTTTCCCGCCCGAGGCGAAAGGCGAGTACTTCGCCCAGCAGGGCATGGGTATGCAGGATGGTCTCCGTGTCGCTGGCGTCCCGGCCGGTATAGGCCGCCACCAGCCGGGTCAGGTGGGTGTGCATCGGGGCGATAACCTGATCGTGTACCAGCTGGTAAGCGGCGGAAGGCGAGAGCTGCTCCCGCGAGATAAACTTGCTCAGGTTCAGCGTGTCGTCATGGGTGAGCAGCTGAATCATGTTGTTGCAGGCGGTTAAAATCAGTTCGCGGATAGCGGCGCGATCCGGCGTGGGCTCGTCCAGCAGGGCGGTGGCCGCCTCCACGTGAGGGCGAAAACGGGTGCCGATGAAGTCGGCGATCCACTGGGCGCAGGCGAGGTACAGATCCTCTTTCGAGCCAAAATAGTAGGTAATGGCGGCGATGTTCTGCCCCGCCTGGGCGGCGATATCGCGGGTGGTGGCATGCAGTCCGTATTCGCCAAACTGTGCCAGCGCGGCGGCAATCAGCTGGTTTTTGGCCTGCTCGCCTTTGGTGGTGGTCGGGATCGGATTCATAGTGGCCATAAAAATTAATCAATCGATTGATTAAGATTATGACTGTTTTTTGCGCTTGTCCACTCTGGTTGTGTGCTTTTGCGCCGGGCGGCACGGCGTTTGCGCGGCCTATGTAATAGCGTAAATACGCCACTTAGCGGGATATTTTATGCGCCATGTCACAAAAGCTGCTACACTCCGCTGCTTCGCGACACCGTGGTTTTTGTCCTTCTATTTGTCATTATCTCCCTGAAAACTACACCTGAAATGGTCGGGGCGGTTCGGAGTTGTTATGTCTTTTGATACCCTTGGCCTGAACCCGGAAATCCTGCGCGCAGTGGCGGAGCAGGGCTACCGCGAACCTACCCCTATTCAGCAGCAGGCCATTCCTGCCGTGCTGGCTGGCCGCGACCTGATGGCCAGCGCCCAGACCGGCACCGGTAAAACCGCTGGCTTTACCCTGCCGCTGCTGGAGCGCCTGATTCAGAAAGAGTCGCACGCCAAAGGCCGTCGCCCGGTGCGCGCCCTGATCCTGACCCCGACCCGTGAACTCGCCGCCCAGGTGGGTGAGAACGTGCGTGAGTACAGCCGCTATCTCAACATCCGCTCGCTGGTGGTGTTCGGTGGCGTCAGCATTAACCCACAGATGATGAAACTGCGCAGCGGCGTGGACGTGCTGATAGCGACCCCGGGCCGTCTGCTCGATCTGGAACACCAGAACGCCGTGAAGCTCGACAGCGTGGAAATCCTGGTGCTCGACGAAGCCGACCGCATGCTCGACATGGGCTTCATCCACGATATTCGCCGCGTGCTGGCAAAACTGCCTGCCCGCCGCCAGAACCTGCTCTTCTCCGCGACCTTCTCAGATGAGATCAAAGGCCTGGCGGAAAAACTGCTGCACAACCCGCTGGAAGTGGAAGTGGCGCGTCGCAACACCGCTTCCGAGCAGGTGACCCAGCATGTACACATGGTGGACAAAAAGCGTAAACGCGAGCTGCTGTCGCAGATGATTGGCGAAGGCAACTGGCAGCAGGTGCTGGTCTTCACCCGTACCAAGCACGGCGCAAACCACCTGGCAGAACAGCTGAACAAAGACGGGATCCGCAGCGCGGCGATCCACGGCAACAAGAGTCAGGGCGCACGTACCCGCGCACTGGCCGACTTTAAGTCCGGCGATATCCGCGTGCTGGTAGCGACCGACATCGCCGCCCGCGGTCTGGATATCGAAGAGCTGCCGCACGTGGTCAACTACGAGCTGCCGAACGTGCCGGAAGATTACGTCCACCGTATCGGCCGTACCGGTCGCGCGGCGGCAACGGGCGAAGCGCTGTCGCTGGTCTGTGTGGATGAAATTAAACTGCTGCGCGACATCGAACGCCTGCTGAAGAAGGAGATCCCACGCATTGCCCTCGAGGGTTATGACGTGGATCCGTCAATCAAAGCCGAGCCGATCCAGAACGGTCGCCAGGGTGGCGGTCGTGGTCAGGGCGGTGGACGCGGGCAGGGCGGCGGCGGCCGTGGTCAGCAGCAGCCGCGCCGTAGCGAAGGCGG
>NZ_DAIQCE010000018.1:0-54333 GCF_036780805.1 Leclercia sp.
CCCCCGAGCGGCGGGCGCGGCGGGCCGCCAGCAGGCTCAGCTCGCGGAACATCTGGCGCTGGGGCGCAGGCTGAATGCAGTCCAGCGCCGCCGTGACGTGATGCACGGCGCGGAACAGGATCTCGTTGCCCGCCGCCTGACGCGCCGACTCCGCCAGCAGGCTGGCGGTGGTGAGGTGCAGCCGGCTGCGCTCGGCGTTATCCAGCAGGGCAAAGGCCGCCTCCTGTACCCGGTCGTGAGTAAAGGCATAGCTCCCGGC
Organism: Leclercia sp.; assembly: GCF_036780805.1. Lineage (NCBI taxonomy): Bacteria > Pseudomonadati > Pseudomonadota > Gammaproteobacteria > Enterobacterales > Enterobacteriaceae > Leclercia > Leclercia sp. The sequence goes on from NZ_DAIQCE010000018.1 coordinate 260, forward strand.
GCTGAGGGTGATCAGCTGCGCCGTCACCGCCGGGTGCAGGGCATAGCGGATCTCCGCAACCGACATCGCCACCACCCGGCAGACCATCTCCAGCTCACCGCTGCCGCCGAGGCAGGCGATGCTGCCCAGCAGCAGCTGGGTCTCTTTCGGCATCTCCTCCAGCTGCTGCAGTACCAGCGTGACCACGTTTTCGGTGTAGTGCCGGGTGCGGATAGCGTGCAGATCGTAGTGCCACTTATCCTGATATTTGTTGTGCGTTACCAGCCCGTCGTCGACGATGCGGCGGAAGAACTCATGGACAAACAGCGGGTTGCCGCCGGTTTTTTCGTGGATCAGCCCGGCCAGATCGAGGGTGCTGGCCGAGCGGGTATGGAAGATATCCGCCAGCCAGCGCGACACCGCCTTCACCGACAGCGGCTCCGGGCGCAGTTCGGTGGTATTGCTTGAGGCCAGATGCAGGCTCGCCAGCTGATGATGCAGAGCGCCGTCCGGCAGCGAGCAGGCATCCCGGTGCGCCACCACCATCAGCAGCGGCACGGCGCTGGCGTGGGTCAGCAGGTACTCGAGGATTTGCAGGCTGGCGGGGTCGATCCAGTGGATATCGTCCAGCAGCAGCACCAGCGGGCAGCCCGCGCTGGCGAAGGCTTTCACCAGCGCCAGCACCATATGGCTGAAGCGCGCCCGGGCGTCGATGGAGAAAGTGTCGCTGGCGACGCGCGGCTTGTTCTCCAGCAGCAGCCGCAGCTCCGGCACCAGGCTGACGGCCAGGGATTCGTAGCCCTCCAGCTCGCGCGACAGGCGGATCTTCCACTGGGATACCTCCTCCGCCGACAGCCCCAGCAGATGCAGCACCAGGTTACGAAACGCCGAGGTGAGCGCCGCGTAGGGCAGCGTGGGGGAGAACTGATCCACCTTGCCCACCGCCAGCAGCACGCTGCGGTGTTGCAGGGCCTTCAGCCCCGAGGCGATCAGCGAGGATTTACCGATCCCCGACGGGCCGCTAATCGCCACAAATCCGGCGATGGCATCGCGATTAACCCGCTCAAAGGCGTGGAGCAGATCCGCTGCCTGCGGATGGGCGGTGTAGAGCGTGTCGGTGAGATGAAACGCCGGGGAGCGATCCTGCAAGCCGGGGGTAAAGGCGGCGATCTCCCCGTCATCGCTCAGGGTCGCCTGGCAGCGGCGCAGATCGGCAATCAGGCCATCGACGGTCTGATAGCGGTTCTCCGGTTTTTTCGCCAGCAGCTTGAGGACGATAGTCGAGAGCATGGCAGGCACGCCGGAACAGACCGCGCCGGGCGCGCGGGGTTCGGAGGCGATATGGTAGTGCGCCCACTTGCCCTGATCCTCACCCCCCAGCTCAAACGGCAGGCTGCCGGTAAGCAGCTCGTAAAGCACCACGCCGAGGCTGTAGAGATCGCTGCGGCTATCCACCGCGCGATGGGTGCGGGTGGTGTGCTCCGGCGACATGTAGGCGGGGGTGCCGCCCACCACCGCCAGCCGGGATTGCTGGATCTCTTCCGAGGTGCCGGACGACAGGCCAAAGCCCCCCAGCCGACAGCGGTTGTCATCGTGAATAAAGATGTTGCCGGGCTTGATATCCCCGTGCACCAGGTTGCGCAGATGCATCAGGCGCAGGGGCAGGCTGATGCGGATCGCCAGCTCAAGAAAGCTCTGGATGCAGGCCATCGGCGCGCCAACGATGCGCGTCAGCAGCACAAACGAAAAGGGGGCATAAACCAGTGCAAAGCGCCCGTGGTACTGCGTGCTGGCCACCGGGCGGATGGCCCAGTCGTCGCTCAGGTACTCCCGCAGGGCAAACTCGTTGCGCAGCAGGCGCGTTGCGCTGGCCTCTTCTTCATCGCTCACCCCGGTGGCGATAATAAACGACCCGCCGGAAGTGGGCAGGCGGGCATTCAGCCAGCAGAGGCTCCCCTCCTGCCCTAACGGGGTAAAAATGACGTCTTCTTTAAGCACAAAAGCCCGCCCTTCCGCTAAATTTTCGGGGGCAGGCCAGCGTGCAGGCAGCGATGGGTTGTTCATCCACGTTCCTTCTTTTTCTTAATTAATGGTTCTCGTGGGATCGGTTGTGCAGGTGTTGTCAGGTGGCGAGCGCGCGCTGAATGTGCGCCAGCAGCACATCGACATTAATCGGTTTGCGCAAAAAAACAACAGCGCCATGTTCAACAGCGTAGCGTTGGATGTTTTCATCCGCATGACCGGAGATAAAAATAAGCGGCGGCGGCGAGGGGGCGATAAGGTGCAGTTTGTCGAGCATCTCGAGACCGGTCATCCCCCGCAGGCGGATGTCGGCGATCACCAGCGCCGCGTCTGTCAGCGCGGTGGGGTGGCTGAGAAACCCCTCCGCCGAGTCGAAGGCTTCTGTGGCGTAGCCCTCCGACTGCAGCAGGTTGCTTAACCCGCTGCGAACAGACCGTTCATCATCAATGATGGCTATGCGCTGCGGCATGCTCTCTTTCCTCAAACGAAACGTGATTAACCCTCGCGGCCGTCACCGGGACGGGGTGGAGGCGGTGTACCGCTGATTTTGGGGACGCATTCGTGACGAAACCACGCCATCGTCAGCTGACGGCGGAACAGACGGCGGCCAATCGGGATCAGCTGTTCGCCCACCAGCATGCCAAACAGCCCCAACAGGGCGACAACCGGCGGCGCGGGCGAGTGTACATCAATTGCGGCATAAATCACCCCTGCCAGAATTCCACAGCTCAGTGAAACGACCCAGGCTTTCATGATGACGCTCCTGTGGAGAGGGTGACGGGCGCTTTCTGCGCGGTGTCGTCAGCATGCAGAAAATGGCGGGTGGCCTGCTCACCGGCCAGCATCCCCAGCAGGCCAATCAGCGCCAGCGCGGGCGGGGCCGGAGAACGGACTTTCAGCAGCGCGTACAGCAGGCCGATTAATACGCCTGCCGCGAGGGAAATTAACCCAGTACTCATGGTGGACTCCAGAGAGGTCAGCGGCAGGCCGGATGAGGGCCCAGCCCACCGCTGCAAACTTAGCGAACCGGGGCCGGTACCGGCGCCAGGGTTTCGTGCTCGCTCGTCTGGCGAGACGGGGCTTTGTGCACCATGGTGTAGGCATAATCCACGCCCATGCCGTAGGCACCGGAGTGCTCACGCACGATATCCATCACCGCGTTGTAGGTCTCTTTGTGCGCCCAGTCACGCTGCCACTCCAGCAACACCTGCTGCCAGGTCACCGGGACCACGCCAGCCTGGATCATGCGCTGCATGGCGAAGTCGTGGGCCTCTTTCGAGGTGCCGCCGGAGGCGTCAGCCACCATGTAGATCTCGTAGTCGCCTTCCAGCATGGCGCACAGGGCGAAGGTGTTGTTGCACACTTCGGTCCACAGGCCGGACACCACCACTTTCTTCCTGCCGTTGGCCTTCAGGGCGTCACGCACTTTCTGGTCATCCCAGGAGTTCATGGAGGTGCGCTCAAGAATGTCTTTGCCCGGGAAGACGTCCAGCAGCTCCGGGAAGGTGTTGCCGGAGAAGCTCTGGGTTTCAACGGTGGTGATGATGGTTGGGATGTTGAACACGTTGGCCGCTTTCGCCAGCCCCACCACGTTGTTTTTCAGCACCTGACGGTCGATAGACTGCACGCCAAACGCCATCTGCGGCTGCTGGTCGATGAAGATCATCTGACAGTTATCGGGGGTTAACACTTCGAGTTTTGCGTTAGACATAATGGTATCCAGTGAGGTGAACAGGTGAAATTCATTTGCATCCTATGTCCCTCTGGCCCGGGAAGTAATTATCTCTTCGTATAATTAACCTTTCGTATAGTTATACGCGGGTATAGTTATACTTTGGTATAGCTATCCCTTTGTATAACTGGTTTTTTTAGGTAACCGGTTCCAATAATCCTGACATTTCCCCTCTCAGTCAGGAGCAGTTATGACTTCCTCTGCCAAAGCAGATTTGATTCTGGTAAATGGCCAGTTTCATACCGTCGATCGTGAAAATCCCCTCGCCGAAGCGGTGGCCGTGCGTGACGGCAAATTCCTTGCCGTCGGCACCGTTGCCGAGGTGATGCAGTACCACGACGAGGCCACCAACGTCGTGGATCTCAAAGGCCACACCGCCATCCCCGGCCTCAACGACTCGCACCTGCACCTGATCCGCGGCGGGCTGAACTACAACCTCGAACTGCGCTGGGAGGGGGTGCCGTCGCTTGCGGACGCCCTGCGGATGTTAAAAGAGCAGGCCCTGCGCACCCCGTCACCCCAGTGGGTGCGGGTGGTAGGCGGCTGGAGCGAGTTCCAGTTCGCCGAGCGCCGCATGCCGACCCTGGACGAGATCAACGCCGCCGCGCCGGAGACCCCGGTCTTTATCCTGCACCTGTACGACCGCGCCCTGCTCAACCGCGCGGCGCTGAAGGTGGTGGGCTACACCAAAGACACGCCGAACCCGCCGGGCGGTGAGATCCAGCGCGACGCCAACGGCAACCCGACCGGGATGCTGATCGCCCGTCCGAACGCCATGATCCTCTACGCCACCCTCGCCAAAGGGCCAAAACTGCCGCTGGAGCAGCAGGTGAACTCCACCCGCCAGTTTATGCGCGAGCTGAACCGTCTGGGCTTAACCAGCGCCATCGACGCGGGGGGCGGTTTCCAGAACTACCCGGAAGACTACGAGGTGATCGCCGAGCTGCACGACAAAAAGCAGATGACCATCCGCATCGCCTACAACCTGTTTACCCAGCGCCCCGGCCACGAGCTGGACGATTTCGAGAAGTGGACCGACATGCTCAAGCCGGGCCAGGGGACCGACTTCTTCCGTCATAACGGCGCGGGCGAGATGCTGGTGTTCTCCGCCGCCGACTTCGAAGATTTCCTCGAGCCGCGCCCGGATCTGGCCCCCGGCATGGAGGACGAGCTGGAGCGCGTGGTGCGCCATCTGGTGGAGCATCGCTGGCCGTTCCGTCTGCACGCTACCTACGACGAGTCCATCAGCCGGATGCTGGACGTCTTCGAGAAGGTGAACCGCGAGATCCCGTTCGACGGCCTGCACTGGTTCTTTGACCACGCCGAGACCGTCACCCAGCGCAACATCGACCGCATCAAGGCCCTGGGCGGCGGTATCGCCGTGCAGCACCGCATGGCCTTCCAGGGCGAGTACTTCGCCGAGCGTTACGGGATGGAGGCGGTGCGCCACACCCCGCCGGTCACCCGCATGCTCGAGACCGGCGTGCCGGTAGGACTGGGCACCGACGCCACCCGCGTGGCGAGCTACAACCCGTGGACCGCGCTCTACTGGCTGGTCTCTGGCCGTACCGTCGGCGGAATGCAGATGTACGATCACAGCGCCCGTCTGGATCGCGACACCGCCCTGATGCTCTGGACCCAGGGCAGCGCGTGGTTCTCGAACGAGCAGAGCCAGAAAGGCCAGATCAAAAAGGGCCAGCTCGCGGATCTCGCGGTGCTGAGCAAAGATTTCTTCCGCGTGCCGGAAGAGGAGATCAAGGGCATCGAGTCGGTGCTGACGGTAGTGGACGGCAACATCGTCTACGCCGCAGGCAGCTTTGGCCCGCTGGCCCCGCCTGCCATCCCGGTATTGCCGGAGTGGTCGCCGGTGGTCAAGGTGCCGGGTCATTACCGCGCCGCGCCGCCGCAGGCTGCCCGCGTGGGGATGAGCGCCGTACACCACTGCAGCGGCCCGTGCGGGGTGCACAACCACGCGCACGACTTTGCCCGCACGGCAGAGATGCCGGTGGCCGACGATAACGCCTTCTGGGGAGCGCTGGGCTGCAGCTGCTTCGCGTTCTGATCGTGATGAACTCAACCCAACCTAACCTGCCCCGGATTGACCTGGGGCTGTTCTTCCTGCGGATCGCCGGCAGCCTGCTGCTGTTGTACGTGCATGGCCTGCCGAAGGTGCTGCACTTCAGCGAAGAGCTGACGCGGATCGAAGATCCCTTTGGCTTCGGGCCGTACTTCAGCCTGATCCCGGCGATCGTCGCCGAGGTGATCTGCCCGATCCTGATCCTCTTCGGCGTGGCGACCCGGCTGGCCTGCGTGCCGATCATCGCCGTGCTGCTGGTGGCGATGCTGGTGGTGCATCCGGGCTGGTCGATTGCCGAAGGTCAGTTTGGCTGGCTGCTGCTGATTATCTTTACCACCCTTGCGATCACCGGCCCCGGCGCGTGGCGGGTCCGCTCGCGTGCCACGGAGAGATTCGCATGACCCAGGTAACCGACGCGCACGTGGAGCATCCGCCTGCTCCGACGATGTCCACCTGGCAGCCGCTGCACCAGCGGGTATTCCGCATGCTGTGGATCGCCACGGTGGTGTCCAACGTTGGCTCGTGGATGAGCGACGTGGGGATCAACTGGAGCATGCTGACCCTCAGCGCCGATCCGCTGGATATCGCTCTGGTGCAGGCGGCGAGCAGCCTGCCGATGTTCCTCTTCGCTCTGCCCTCCGGGGTGATGGCGGATATCGTCGATCGGCGTAAATACCTGCTCTTCTCCCAGGTGTGGATGTTTATTGCCGCCGCGGGGCTGGCGATCCTCTCCTTTACCGGGCACGTCACCCCGACGGTGCTGCTGGCCGCGGCCTTTCTGCTGAGCGTCGGCAGCGCCATGAGCTCGCCGCCGTTCCAGGCGGTGGTGCCGGATCTGGTGAGCAAGGCGGAGCTGGGCGCGGCGGTGGCGCTGAACTCGCTGGGGATCAACATCAGTCGCGCCATCGGCCCGGCGCTGGGGGGCTTTTTGCTCTCGCTGGCCGGCCCCTGGATGGTGTTCCTGCTCAACGCCCTGTCGGTGCTGGGCGTGGCCTGGGTGCTGTGGCGCTGGAAGCCTGCGGCCTCGGTGCAGCGCCTGCCGCCGGAGCACTTCTTCTCGGCGGTGCGCGCCGGGGTGCGCTACGTTCACGCCGCACCGGTGCTGCGTAACGTGTTGATCCGCACCGTGGCGTTCTTCGTCTTCGCCAGCGCGGGCTGGGCGCTGCTGCCGCTGGTGGCGCGTCGGGAGCTGGGCCTCGGCCCGGCGGGGTACGGCATCATGCTGGCCTGCATCGGGCTGGGGGCGATTGCCGGGGCGGTGCTGCTGCCGCGTCTGCGCCAGCGCCTGAACGCCGACCGGCTGATGGTGGCGGCGAGCCTGGTCTTTGCCCTCACCATGCTGGCCCTGGCCTTTGTGCGTCACTTCTGGGTGCTGAACCTGTTTGAGTTTTTCACCGGCTTTGCGTGGATCGCGGTGCTCTCGACCCTCAATCTTGGGGCACAGCGCAGCGCCGCACGCTGGGTGAAGGCCCGGGCGCTGGCGGTCTATCTGACGGTGTTTTTCGGTTCGATGACCGCAGGCAGCGCCCTCTGGGGCCAGATTGCCTCCCACGTGAACACCGCCACCTCACTCTGCGTGGCGACGATTGGGATGCTGCTGGCCAGCGCCACGGTGCTACGCTGGAAGCTGGAGAAAGATCCCAACCTGAACCTCGATACCAGCGGCCTGATTGCCGACGACGCGCGGGAGAGCATCCCCAACGAGCGCGGCCCGGTGCTGGTCTCCTGCGAGTATATGATTGATCCTGAAGCGGTAAGCGATTTCCTGCAGGCGGTCCACGAGCTGCGCCGGGTGCGCCGCCGCGCGGGCGCCATCAGCTGGGCGGTATATGAAGATATCGACCAGCCGGGTCTCTGGGTTGAGACCTTCCTGATGGGCTCCTGGGTGGAGCACCTCCGCCTGCAGGAGCGCCACACCATGAATGACCACCTGCTGCAAAGCCGCGTGCTGGCTTTTCATCAGGGCGATGCACCCCCGGCGACCCGCTATCTGGTGGCGCCGGTTTAAAACCTAAAACAACACTTTGAGGAAGAGACTATGGCGACGATTAAAGCGAAAGATGGCACGCAGATTTACTACAAAGACTGGGGTGCGGGTAAACCGGTGCTGTTCAGCCACGGCTGGCCGCTGGATGCCGATATGTGGGACAGCCAGCTTAACTATTTGGCCGAGCGCGGTTTTCGCGCTATCGCCTTCGACCGCCGCGGCTTTGGCCGTTCGGATCAGCCGTGGAATGGCTATGACTACGACACCTTTGCCTCGGACATCAACGACCTGATCGCCGCGCTGGATCTGCGCGACGTGACGCTGGTGGGCTTCTCGATGGGCGGCGGCGACGTGAGCCGTTATATTGGCACCTACGGTACCGATCGCGTGGCCGGTCTGGCGCTGCTGGGTGCGGTAACGCCGATCTTTGGCAAATCCGACTCTTACCCGCAGGGCGTGGATCAGTCCGTCTTCTCCGGTATTCGCGACGGGCTGCTGAAAGATCGCGCCCAGTTCATCAGCGATTTCGCTACTCCGTTCTACGGCATCAACGCCGGGCAGACGGTGTCCGAAGGCGCGCTGACCCAGACCCTGAACATCGCCCTGCTGGCGTCGCTGAAAGGGACTATCGACTGCGTGACCGCCTTTGCCGAAACCGACTTCCGCCAGGATATGGCGAAAGTCGACGTCCCGACGCTGGTGATCCACGGCAGCAACGACCAGATCGTGCCGTTCGACACCACCGGTAAAGTGGCGGCAGAGCTGATTAGCCATGCGGAACTGAAGGTGTATGACAATGCACCGCACGGCTTTGCGCTAACGCATCAGGACCAGCTGAACGAAGACCTGCTGGCCTTTGTGAAGTCGCTGTAAGGCGTTGCCCGGGGAGCGTGGCTCCCCGGTTATTCTTTTTTCCTGTCGCGTTCACACTCGTCGTTGCCGACAATACTTTTCTTCTCCTTCTCCCCTTACACTCAACTCCCTGAATACATTGCCCGGAAAGTGAAATGAACAGCACTGTCTTTGACGCATTCCGTTGCCTTAATCTGCTGGCGACAGGGAGTCGTGCTTTTGGTATTCGTGAGATTGGCCGTGAGATGGGGCTGGATCCGGCGAAAGTCTCCCGTCTGATGCAAACGCTACTGGCGCTGGAGATGGTGCAGCAGGACGCCAGGCGCAAGTACAGCCTGGGGATGGGCATCCATCGCCTCTCGGCGAACGCGATCCATAATTCGGCGTTTTATACCGCCGTGCTGGAGATGCTGGAGGAGACCGGCAGCCACTCGGTGTCGATTGTTGTGGGGGTATTAAGCGGCAAAAACGTGGTGTATCTCATTCATACCCGCGGCGGCAAAAGCATCGCCAGAGCCATCGGAAACTACGAATCTTTTCCGGTGCATGACTCGGTGATTGGCATCAAACTGCTGTCGGCCATGAGTGACGAAGAGATCGTGGCTCGCCTCGGCGTACACGATTATCAGCTGCTCAAACGCGATATCGAAGAGGCCCGGCGCCATCAGGTGTTTGGTAAAACCTTTAACGAAACGGATTACCGGATGGCCTGCATTATTCCGGGCATGCAGGCCGCCATCGCCCTGTCGAACATCCAGGGCGATAAGCTGGACATCGACAAACTACGCCATTTTCTGATCTCTGCCGCGCGCAAAATTAGCGGCTCCGCGCTCCCGCCCCTCTAGCAGCTGCGCGCAGCGCTCCGCCGTGGTGGCGACCGGCTGCCCGGGGCGATAGAGCGCACTGCCGATCCCCACGCTGTCGTAGTAGCGCAAATAATCGGCGGCGTTATTGACGTCCACGCCCCCCACCGCCGAAAAGCGCACCGGCGCGGACAGCGGGCCCTTGATCAGTTGCGGATAGTTTTCCGGCAGGGCGCTGGCCGGGAAAATCTTCAGCACGTCGGCCCCCGCCTCGCAGGCGCTGAAAATCTCGCTGGGCGTCATTACCCCTGCGCACACCCCCAGTCCCTGGCGTTTTGCCGCGTGGATCACCCGCAGATCGAGGTTGGGGGTGAGGATAAATTGCCCCCCGGCGGCGGCGCAGAGATCGACATGCTCTGGCATTAACACCGTGCCTGCGCCCACCGTCACCCCCTCGCCAAAGGCATCACGCAGCCGTTGCAGGCTGATGATCCACTCCGGTGAGTTGGTGGTGATCTCGACCGTGGTGATGCCATGATCGCGCAGGCAGGCCACCTGCTCCACGCAATCGGCAGGGGTGATGCCACGTAAAATCGCGATAATCCCGGCGCTAGCCATCATGTCGGAATACCTCATTGAGCCCGGCAATCAGCGCGGTTTCCGCCTCCAGGGTGGAACAGGGCAACCCGATGTGCTCGCAGGCCTGCTGGTAGAGGGGAAGCAAGGCGCGGCTGCCGATAAAACAGACGCGCGCATTTCCCGGGTGACCGCGCAGGATCTCGTGTCCAATCAGCAGGCCGGAGAGCCAGCTGGCGGCGCTGGCCGGGTCGAGATCCCCCAGAATGTACCGCCCGCGACAGCGGAACAGCTCGCTCACCAGCTCGCCCTGCCCGGCCTCGATCGATTGCGCCACGGCAACGCCCTCGCTGAAGGCGCTGGCGGAGGTCACCTGAGGGGGGAGCCCTTTACCCACCACCGAATGATTTAACACCAGGTGATAGAGCTCGCCGGTCATCAGGGTGCGCAGGCCCGTCACGCGCTGCTGCTGGCGGCCAATGGTCATCCATTTGCTGTGGGTGCCCACGGCGGCAAAGGTGCAGGCATCCGTCAGGGCAATGGCCCCGGCTAGCTGCATCTCTTCGCCACGGCAGACTTCGTTAGCCAGCGGATCGCAGATACCGGGTCGCAAGGTCAGCGGGTTGCTAAGGATGCCGGGCAATTCGCGGCCCTTACCCAGCAGGTCACGGAAGCTCAGCGGCAACGCCATGTAGCCCGCATCGGCAATACCAATATTGCTGCCAATCATGCCGCACAGCAACACGGGGAGGTGCGGGTCCCAGGCATCTTCCAGCCGCAGCAGCTGCTTACGCAGGATCGACGGCAATTCAGCGCGCTCGCAGGTCGCCACGCCGCAGGTGTCCTGCACGGTGCGGATCACCTGGCCGTCACGCACGCCGATCGCCCGAAAATTGCTGGTACCCCAGTCAACGGCAATGTAATTCATATCCGCGATCCAAACACCGCCAGCGGCAGCGCGTCGGTGAGATCCTGCAACTCGTCGCGGGTGACCGCGTCCAGCCGTTTGGCCGGTTCGCGCACCACGTCGGTGGTGAAGATCCCCGCCCGGTGCAGCACGGTTTTGTGGATCGCCACGCCGATACCCGGCTGCACGCCATAGCGCAGGAAGGGAAGATAGCGATAAAAGAGCGACTGCGCTTCCCGCGGGTTATGCTGCCAGGCCTGCAAAATCATGTTGATGACGTCCGGGAATTCGCAGGCGGGCATGGTGCCGATCACGCCGCGACGGAGCTCTTCGTAGAGAAAACCGGCATTCAGGCCGCCGAACAGCCCGACGCTGTCGCCCAGCGCCTGCTTCAGGGCGGTGATTTTCAGCGTGGTGGGCGGTTGCTCCACTTTGATGTACTTAATAGCCGGAAACGACTGGCACAGCGTGACCAGCGTGGCCACCGGGATGTTGACCCCGGTCATCAGCGGCGCGTCCTGAATCATGATGTCGATATCGCAGGCCGCGCAGATATCCCGGTAAAAATTGACGATCTCCTCCGGGCCGGGTTTCACCACAGACGGCGGATTGACCATCGCCACCTGAGCCCCCCAGCGCTGTATCCGGGCGATATCTTCTATCGCCACCGCAGAGGCGGCCCCCCCGGCGGCGGCCACCAGCGGCAGATCGCCGGTGAGGTTTTTCACGCAGGCGAACAGCGCCTCTTTTTCGCCCAGGGTCAGGGCATAGCCTTCAGAGGCATTGCCGAACAGCGCCAGGCCATCGATGCCCTGTTGCAGAAGGAATTTCACCAGCCGCTCAATCGAGGCGAAATCCACTTCGCCCGCTGCATCAAACGCGGTGGCCAGAATCGGTACGTTGCCTTTTAACATGTTGCCTCCATGACGGCGTCTTCATTGATTTCAATACCCAGCCCCGGCCCCTGCGGCAGCTGGTACGCCCCCTGCTGGCAGATGAGCGGCGTGGTGAGAAGTTGGTTAGCAATCTCAAAGACCGGAGGCTGATACTCCAGCATGTAGAGATTGGGGATGGCGGCGGCGACGTGCAGCGACGCGGCGATACAGGGCGCAAGACCGACGCTGAGATGCGGGGCGACCTTCAGGTTCCAGGTCTCCGCCAGTGAGGCGATATGCATCAGCTCGCTGATGCCAGTGCGGCCCACGTCCGGCTGCAGAATGTCCGCCGCCCGCTGCTCGATAAAGGGTTTGAACTGGTAGCGGGTGCGCTCGGTTTCGCCCAACGCAATCGCCACCGGGCTTTTGGCCCGCAGCTCACGGTGCCCTGCCACGTCTTCCGGCAACAGCGGCGCTTCGAGAAAACCGACGCCGTATTCGCGCAACGCCGTCGCCAGCTCGGCGGCTTCTGCCACGCTGTAATTCCAGTGGGCATCGAGGAAGATTTGCGCCTCTTCGCCCAGGGTTTCACGTATGGCCTTCACGTTGGCAATGTCTTCCCGCACGCCATAGCCCAGCGCCAGCTTGACGGCATTAAAGCCCTTCTCCTGCCAGCGTTTCGCCAGCTGACAGCGGGCGGGCAGATCCGGCTCGGGCAGCCCGGAAACATAACAGGGGATCGTCTGGCGATAAGCGCCGCCCAGCAGTTGCCACACCGGCTGGCCCAGCAGCTTGCCTTTGAGATCCCACAGGGCGATATCCACGGCGGCAAGGGCATCGATATGGTAGCCGGTGATATGGCCGCGATCGCGCATGGCATCGTACATGCGGGCGTTCAGCACCCCGCTTGAAAAAGGCGATTGCCCGATCAGCAGCGGTGCGAAGAGCTGGGTGATGAGCTCCGCAATGACCTGCGGAACCACCGGGGCCAGCGCTTCACCCCAGCCTACGCAGCCGTCGTCGGTGGTAATTTTGACCAGGCAGGTCTCCATTTTGCGCGAGTAGACGCAGCGGTACTCCGGGCGATAGTAGTAATCGCTGTCATGCCCCTCGACGCTTCCCCCGAGATAGGCCTGCTTTGGGGTGATCTTCAGCGGAAAGCATTCAACGTGACGTATTTTCATAACAACTCCGGGAACGGTTAATCCAGCACCTTGCCGGCGGTCTCTTTGGCCAGCCACACGGCAATGAATGAGATAAGCGCGGTGATCATCACGTACCACGCCGGGGAAAGCGGATCGCCGGTTAGCGAGATCAGGCTGGCGGATGCCAGCGGCGTGACGCCGCCGAAAATCGCCACGGTCAGGTTGTAGGCGATGGCGATGCTGCCGTAGCGAATGGCGGTCGGGAACAGTTCAACCATCGCCGCGCCGCAGCCGCCGTTAAACATGGCGACAAAGATGCCCAGCATGCTCATGGCCGCGATGGAGGACCCTACCGATCCCTGGCTCATCACCAGCATGGCCGGGTAAGTGAGCAGGATGAAGCCCCCGCAGCCCATCAGCATCAGCGGGCGGCGTCCCCAGATATCGGAGAGATAGCCGGTGAGCGGCATACAGACCGCGACGCTCAGTAATCCGAGCGTGGTAATGAGATAGGCGTCGGTTTTGCTGTAGTGCAAATGGGTCGAGAGATAGCCCGGCATAAAGGACTGCAGCACCCAGCTGCTGACCGCTTTGACCACCACGAAGCCGGTGCAGAACAACAAGGCGCGTGAAGAGGTGGAGAGCGATTTGCGCAGGGGCGCTTTCTCCAGCTTGCCGGTCTGTTTCAGCTTTTTAAATTCGCTGGAGTCTTCCATATTTCGGCGCATATATAGCCCGCCTAACCCCAGTGGGGCCGCCAGCAGGAACGGAATGCGCCAGCCCCAGTCGTTCATGGCGCTTTCGCCGAGCGTGTGGGTGAGAAACAGCACCAGCCCGGAGCCACAGACGAAGGCCATAAAACTGAAGTTTTCACTCCAGCAGGTGAGCGTGGCGCGCCGGTTGGGTTTGGCGCTTTCGGCCAGATAGGTAATGACGCCTGAGCTTTCACCGCCAGCGGCAAAGCCCTGCACCAGACGGGTAATCACCAACAGCACCGGGGCGAGTATCCCTACCTGGTGCCAGGTCGGCAAAATGCCCATCACGAAGGTGGAGCAGGAGGTGATGACGATGACGGTCACCAGCACCTTGCGCCGCCCTAACCGATCGCCCATCGAGCCAAAGAAGAGCCCGCCCAGCGGACGCATCAGAAAGCCAGAGCCGAAGACCGCGAAGGATTTCAGCAGCCCGATGACCGGATCGCCGCTGGCGAAGAAGTTGGTGGCGATAATCGCCGCCAGAGTGCCGTACAGCCCGAAATCAAACCACTCGATAAAATGCCCGATGCCCGCCGAGAGCATCATTTTGGTTCTGCTTTGGGCGGGCGCTTGCTGCCCGGCTGGGGCGTAATCACCTGCGAATTCAGAGTCGGTATTAGCCATATAACCTCCTGTGGTCAGGAAAGGTGTCAACAAATGTGACGTGATTGTTATAAAGCTGAGTGTAAGGAATCCGCAGAGGCTGACGAGCGCAGGATCGGGATGCGTGAGGGGAATCAAAGAAGCGTTGAGAGAAATGTTTCACATAGTGAAACAGCGGTTAAAACACTGACGCCTGCTGAGCAGGCGTCAGGCTTTTTTTAGTTTGCCGTCGCCGGGCGATCCAGCCGCTCCTCATCGTGTTCATCCACCGTGCCACTCTGGCGCTCCGCCAGCAGCCGACAAATCTCCGCATGCTTCTCCTCGGTGAAGGTAAAGCGCGACATCACCCCGAGGCGGATCAGCGAGCCTATCGCCGGCAACAGGCAGATGCCGAAGAACAGCCCCGACAGCACGCTGTCGCTCTGGGTTTGCGCCTGCGGCACATAGTCAATCAGGGTCAAAAACACGCCAATTAACCCGCCCCCCACTGCCACCGACATCTTGCCGGTAAAGGTCTGCCCGGAGAAGGTAATGGCCGCGCAGCGCTTGTGGGTGTGATACTCGGCATACTCAATGGTGTCGGCAATCATCGACGAGGTGAGGATGTTGGTCATCATCACGAACAGGGTGCTAAGGCCGAGCAGGATAAACAGCAGCGCCGTGTGCTGATAGCCGACAAACCACATCACCACGCGCACCGCGATATCCAGCCCGCACAGGATCATAAACAGCTTTCGCTTCTGCATCCGGCGCGTCAGCATCGGGGCAATCAGACACACCACCGCCGCCACAATCCCCATAATGCCAATCGCCATCTGCAGGCCGCCATCGCCCATGTTGTAGATAAAGAAGTAGATGTAGATGCCGCCCGCGACGTTATGAAACACGCAGAAAAAGAACGAGATCAGGATGACAAACAGCGGCTTGTTCTGACGCAGGTTGTGGAAGGTATCGCGCATCGTCACCTTTTCCGGGCTTGGCGGCACGCGCTCCTTGATCTGCATAAAGCCGTTGAGCATCAGCGGCAGGCCGACCAGCATCATCACCAGGGCCGCCATAAAGTAGCCTTTGTCGTTGCTGTGCTGGGCGAAGAAGGCCGCCAGCTTCGGAAAGAAGATGTTGGCGCAGGCAATCCCGGCGTTCACCCCCAGCATCGCCGCCGTCACCGCGCGGGTGCGCTGGCCGGAGTCGTTGGTCATCACCGAGGACATCGACCAGAACGGGATATCCGAGATGGCATACAGCGTTCCCCACAGAATGTACGTCACTCCGGCGTAGAGGATTTTGGTGGTCATGTCCGCTTCGATTTTATAGAACGACAGCAGAGTGACGCCGGTGATCAGCAGCGGGGCGATCAGCATAAAGTGACGAAACTTGCCGAAACGGCTGTTAATGGTGTCCATAATGCTGGCAAACAGCGGATCGTGAACCGCGTCCCATGCCCGGGCAATCAGAAAGATGGTGCTCGCCGCCAGGGCGGAGATCCCCAGCACGTCGGTGTAAAAATAGTTAATAAACGAACCCACTAAACCAAAGCTAAAACACTGACCTAAACCATAGCCAAAGTAAGACCACAACTCGCGAGACGGTATTTTCATTGTCATTGCCATAGTGCGTACCTGGTTGCCCGGCGGCTGACCGCCGGGTCGTTATTATTAGCCCTGCACGGTCAGGGCAATTTTACGAAGCTTTTGCAGCAGCGCGATTTCAGTGCGTGAGAACGGAATGCCGTTCTCCTCGAACACATCGTGGAACCACAGACGGCAGTAGTCGGCGGACTCTTTCATCACCACCGGCCACGGCAGCCAGGTCTGGGTTTTACCGCGCACCAGCCCCCACTGATAGGGTGCGACTTTCGCCATATACATCAGCGGCAGCTGCTCTTCGATGGTGCCGCCCACGTGGCGCGCCAGCCATTCGGTACAGAAGATCGGGCGGCCCAGCGTCTGCAGCTGCTGGATAATCGCCGTCATGCGGCCAGTGTTGGTGTAGGCGTGGTAGCTCACCACGTCTGACAGTTCCAGCGCGGTTTGATCCAGCGGGTGCTGATAAAAGGTCTCGCCCTCCTCTTCCGCAGGCAGACGCCACGCGCAGACCGTGAGCGGTTGGACAGGGTCCTCGTCACGCGCCCACTGGAAGGCCAGCTTCATCAGATCATGCGCGAAGGCCTCCAGTTTTGCGTCGTACAGCACCTCTTCGGTCCCGGTAGCAAAAATCCCGCGGTTGCCCGGCTCGTTGTAGAGATCCCACAGCAGCACGCGGCTATCGTCGCGGAACTGGCGGATAACATCGCGGATATAGCACTCAATCTGCGGCCAGCAGGCTGGATCGCAAACCTTGTCGCGCCCCGGACTTGCGGCCGCCTGACTGTTATGTTTCCCCGCCACGGGCGATTTTTGCGGCCCGAGATAGGGTTCATCCCCGGAAAAGCCGCAGTCGTCCATTAACGTCAGCATGGTGCTGAAGCCGTGCCTGTCGGCGATGGTCAGGAAGCGATCGATGCGCGCCATCAGGCCATCGCGGTCGTGCTCCCAGACGATAAACGGCAGGTTAATGCGCAGCGTGTTATACCCTGCATCCGCCGCCCAGCCCAGCTCGCGGTCGATGGTACTGGCATCGAAGGTCTCTTTCTGCCAGATATCGGTCCAGTTCACCGCCGTTGACGGCAAATAGTTAAACCCGCACAGCCAGCCCTGCTGCTGATACCACGCCTGCGCCTGCGGCTTGCTCCATTGCTCTTTCATCGTTGTTCCTCTTACTGATAATGTTTAGCTAATAAATATTAGCCGCAGCGGGAATGCGCAAATTGAGATGTGCAGAAAAGCGACCGCACTCACAAAGATCGCGCCTGCCCGAAGAAGAAACGTGATCGGCGGCGCTAAAGCGGGCAGTTAAGGTATGATGCGATGTCGCAAGAGGGAGAGAACGGATGAAGCGGAAAAACAAAGTCACGATGAATGATATTGCGCGTACGGCTGGCGTGTCGCAGGCGACCGTTTCCCTGGTACTCAATCAGTCCCGCAACATCAAGCTCAGCGACGAGACCCGCCAGCGGGTGATCGGCGTGGCGACCGAGCTGGGCTATGACCGCCTGCCCGCGATCCATGCCCCGCGCAACCAGGAGGAGATTGCCCTGCTGGTCAGCTCCCTGCAGAGCTACGATCCCTTTATCGATGCCATCAGTCAGGCGCGGGAAGCAGCCTGGCGCAACGAAGCGCTGCTCACCGTTTATGATTACGGCGACGACGTAGAGCTGGCCCTGAACATCATTCGCCAGCTGGAGAAGCGCAACTGCGTGGGGATTATTCTCGCCTCCCCCGTCACCACCCTGGTGGATATGACCGATTTTCAGGACTGCACCCGCATTCCGCTGGTGCTGCTGAACCAACGCGACCCGGCATCGCCGCTGCTGCCGTCATTTATCCCGGACGACTTCGCCAACGCTTTTCAGGTGACGAAACATCTTATCGCCTGCGGCGCGACGCGCATTGCCCACATCACCGGGGAAAACTGGATGGAGGCTTCCCGCCAGCGGCTGGCAGGCTACCAGGCCGCGTTGCAGCAGGCCGGACTGCCCTGCGACGACGCTCTGGTTCGCCAGACCAACTGGCAGTTCAGCGAGTCTTTTACCGCCACCAGGGCGCTGCTGGAACTGGACGCGCGCCCGGACGCCATCTTCTGCGCCAGCGACTGGCTGGCGATTGGCTGCTATCAGGCATTGACGGTCGGCGGGGTGACGATCCCGGACGATATGCTGCTGGCCGGCTACGACGACCAGAAGATTTCTGAGCAGCTCACCCCGTCGCTCACCAGTATTCAGCTACCTTACAGCGAGCTGGGCCGGCTGGCCGTGGAGTATTTGTGCAATCAGGAAGATGCCGCCACGCACGTGACCCTGGCGGGCAGGCTGAAGGTGCGGGCATCAAGCTCGCGTTAATTTTGCTCTGAGGTAAAAACCATTCCCGCATAGGGCTTCTGCCGACACGCCGCCAGCCGCCAGAGCCAGAGATCGCCGCAGGTGAGATAAGCCCCGGTGTGCCATTCGGCATGCAGGCGCAAACCGAGGAGATCGCGCCAGAAAGCGATGCTGGCCGGCAGGTTGCTGACGGCGAGGGTCAGATGGTTAAGGGCGTTGAGCATGGGGCTGGTCCTGAGTATTTGTTAACCTCACTTCTTTAGCATGTTTATCGACGTATAAACAGAAGTGCCGAGTGGCGCTGCGCTAACCCGGCCTACAAAAGCCTGCGATATTTCAATCGCGTGCATTCCCCGTAGGCCCGTGCAAGCGCAGCGCCGCCGGGCAATGCCGGTTACCCTTTTTTAGCCCAGGCGGCACGCATGACAGGAATAAATACCGGCGGGATAATGCCCATTTTGGGTAACGGCGTAGCGATCTCCACGCCCGGCGCAACCGCAAACCACTCCGTATTAAAAGGCAGTTTTTGCAGCCGATTAAGATCAAATTTTGTCGGCCAGCTTAGCCCCGCCGTTTCAAGGTGACTATCAATGACAAACTCGCCTTTGTAGACAGATTCCGTGCGGGATGTGCCGTAGACGATCAGGACGGCATGGAGATCCGGGAAGACATTCAAAATAAGGCCGGGGCGCGCTTTTGGCCCCGGATGCCCCAGATCCTCATGTTGAGGAAACTTACACCAGATAATGTCACCGATTGCCGGTAACGGGTTGTAATTATGGGTCATAAGCGTCCTGCTTATTTAAATAATGGAGAGTCCAGATCGTCCTCTGTAATGTCGAGGCCTGACAGTTTTTTGACGGCGGCGTGCTGTGTTTCGGTCAGTGGGCCATCGTCCTGTTGGTAGGCTGGCAGCACCTCTTTAGCGAGGTTGCGTAACGCTTTGTGGACTAACTCGGTCTGATTCAGGGATAGCTCTGCCATCAGACGGGCAAAGGTGTCCTCGCTGACGCCAAATTCGTTATCAACCGAACGGAGCTGGAACAGGAATTTTTTCGGCGCAGTGCGTGTTGGGGTGGGCATGATTAACCTCTCTTCTTTACAGCTATATGCAAAGTATATAGGGAGGCAGAAAAATGATCCATATAGAATGTATATATCCATACCGGCGGCAACATCACCTGATATTGCCGCCGGATAATATTAGTGCTTCACCATCACATGCCGCACTACGGTGTAATCCTCCAGCCCGTACATCGACATATCTTTGCCGTAGCCGGAGAGCTTCTGCCCGCCGTGCGGCATTTCGCTTACCAGCATAAAGTGGGTGTTCACCCAGGTGCAGCCGTATTGTAAGCGGGCGCTCATGCGGTGCGCGCGGCCCACGTCCTGGGTCCAGACCGACGAGGCCAGGCCGTACCGGGAGTCGTTGGCCCACTCCAGCACCTGCTCTTCGTCGTCGAACACGCTGACGCTCACCACCGGGCCGAAGACCTCACGCTGGACAATCTCGTCCTCCTGCTTCGCCCCGGCCAGCAGGGTCGGCTGGAAGTAATACCCGTTGCCGCCCGCCACGTTGCCGCCGGTCACCACGTGGATATGCGGCAGGGCTTTGGCGCGTTCTACCGCCTCGCTGACGCGGGTCAGATGGGCGGCGGAGCTGACCGGCCCGAGCTCGGTGGTCTCATCCTCCGGGGCTCCCATTTTCAGGCTGGCGACGGCGACGCCCAGTTTTTCCACCAGCGCGTTATAGACCTCTTTTTGGGCATAGATCCGGCAGGCCGCGGTGCAATCCTGCCCGGCGTTGTAGAAGCCAAAGGTGCGCACGCCCTCGACCACCGCGTCGATATCAGCGTCGTTAAAAACAATCACTGGCGCTTTGCCGCCCAGCTCCATATGGGTGCGCTTAATCGACGGCGCGGTATGGGAAATGATGTGCTCCCCGGTGGCGATGGATCCGGTCAGGGAGACCATCCGCACCTTGTCGTGGCCGGTCAGCGGGTCGCCGACGGTTTTACCCCGACCAAACAGGACGTTAATTACCCCGGCCGGGAAGATATCTTTGGCCAGCTCGGCCAGCTTGAGGGCGGTCAGCGGGGTGATCTCCGACGGCTTGAGCACCACGCAGTTCCCCGCCGCCAGCGCCGGGCCCAGCTTCCACGCCGCCATCATCAGCGGGTAGTTCCAGGGGGCGATGGAGGCCACCACGCCCACCGGATCGCGGCGGATCATCGAGGTGTGCCCTTCCATGTACTCTCCGGCGGCGAGGCCGTTCAGGCAGCGGGTGGCACCCGCAAAGAAGCGGAACACATCGACAATGGCCGGGATCTCGTCGTTCAGCACGCAGTGCAGCGGTTTGCCGCAGTTCAGCGACTCCAGTCGGGCGAAGGTGTCAGCGTTCTGCTCAATCACATCCGCCAGCTTCAGCAGGCATTCGGCGCGCGCTTTCGGCGTGGTCTGGCCCCACTGCCGGAAGGCGCGATCGGCGGCCTGCACCGCGGCATCCACCTGCTCCGGGCTGGCTTCGGCAATTTCCAGCAGCACCTCGCCGGTAGCCGGGTTATAGACGGGCTGCTTCTCACCTGAACCCGCAATCAGTTCGCCATTGATCAATAAGTTGTCTTGCATAGCCGACTCCATTGTTTTTATGTTCCGGGAAATTACAGAGGTTGTCCGGCGTTCAGCCGTTTTGCATGTTCAATCGCGTCATTTTCCGGCGCGTTGGAGCGCCCGAACGGACGGGCCAGCGCCATGTAAATCAGACCGGAGATCACCACTACCGCCAGCCCCACCAGCACCGTCCAGCGGTCGATAAAGCTCGCGCTCTCGGCCGGTTGCGCCAGCAGCCAGATGCCGCACAGGCCGTAGGCCAGCGCCAGGATATTGACCAGCATCCCCCAGCCGCCGACGCTCCACTCCCCGGCCGGTTTCCAGCCCTTCAGCCGCTGGCGCAGCGCCGCCAGCACCACCATCTGGAAGGAGATGTAGATGCCGATAACCGCAAAGGCGGTGATGCGCGCCAGGTTATCCGGCTGGAAGTAGACCCACACGCAGATGAGCACCGGCAGCAGGCAGCTGACGATCATCGCGTTGTCCGGGACGCTGTTTTTCGACAGCTTCGACATCCAGGCACTACCCGGCAGCATCTGGTCGCGGGAGAAGGAGAAAATCAGGCGGCTCAGCGCGGCCTGCAGCGACAGGATGCACGACAGCATGGCGATCACCGCGATGATGATAAACACCGTGGCACCGGTCTCGCCGAGGGCTTCGTTGAGGATCGCCGGGATCGGATCGGCAATTTTACCGTTGACGATATTCATCAGATTCGGGGAGGCCAGCAGGTAGCCGAGGATCGATACCATCGCCGAGATAGCACCAAAGACGATGCTGAGGATCATCGCCAGCGGGATCTTCTTGCTCGGGTTTTTCACCTCTTCCGCCACGTTGCCGCAGGCTTCAAAGCCGAAGAACATAAACAGGCCGATCAGCGCCGCGGCCATAAACGCCGGCTGGTAGCTGCCGTCTTTGGCAATTACGCCCATCGAGTCGAAGACCACCGAGAAGGGCTGCGCGCGGTGGAACAGCAGCAGGTAGATCCCCAGCGCAATCACGCTGACGATCTCACACCAGAAGCCAATGCGGGCGACCCGGGCGAGGTTTTTGGTCCCCGACATGTTGATGGCCATCATCATCAGCAGCAGCACCACCGAGGTGATCAGCATGTTGCCAGCCGAGGTCTCAAAGCCGAACAACGACCCGACGAAGGTGGCGGTGTATTCCGCCACCGAGGTGATGGTCACCACCAGCGCCCAGAGGTAGATCCAGGCGGCGATCCACGCATATTTGCGGCCCCACAGGCGGCGCGCCCAGGGATAGAGACCGCCGGTAATCGGGTACTGCGACGCCACTTCGCCAAACACCAGCGCCACCAGCAGCTGCCCGCAGGCGACAATCGGGATCCACCAGATCGCCGGAGGCCCCGCCAGCGTCACCGCCAGCGCAAACAGGGAGTAGACCGCCGTCAGCGGCGAGAGGTAGGTGAACCCGAGCGAAAAGTTAGAGATAAGGCCGATGGAGCGGTGAAATTGCTGTGTATTATCGCTATGAATTGCTTCACTTTTCTTGCCAGAAGTCTGTTCCATACGTTTATTCTCTGTGATGGGTTGAGTCGCAGGTAACACGAAACAAGGTATAGAAGAGCGCCTGAAGGCCGTACAGCATCGACTTCGCGATTTGTTAATATTTGTATGGATATGTCACGTTTTTGTTAAGGTTAACCCCCCTTTTCCGTGAGCCGCATCACTTCAGGTTTTTAAGATCCCGCCCTGGACACGCATTTTCCCCGCCATTTCGCCCGTTTTCATGCCTTCATCACAAAATTCAAACATTCCGATCTGAACAAGCCCATTTCGTCAAAATGTAGATATTTTTAATTTATGGCTACGAAATGCACTGCACTGTTCCCTGAATACTTTCTGAGAGGATTGATTCTGATGAATGCACTTACCGCCGTAAAACAGCCCGACGAGGCGTTGTCCCGGACCATCACCGGTTTCAGCATCACGACATCCGTGCAGTCTCCGCGTTTGCTGGAGCTGACCTTCTCAGCGGAGGTCACCCAGCAGTTCCTGCGGGAGGTGGAGCAGTGGCCCATTCAGGCCCTGGAGTACAAATCCTTCCTGCGCTTTCGGGTGGCGAAGATCCTCGATGACCTGTGCGGCAACCAGCTCCAGCCCCTGCTGCTGAACACCCTGCTCAGCCGCGACCAGGGCGCGCTGCTGATCGACGCCGAGGGGGTGGATAACGTCACCCAGGCCGATGAGATGGTGAAAATCGCCACCGCCGTCGCGCATCTGATCGGGCGCTCCAATTACGACGCCATGAGCGGCCAGTACTACGCCCGCTTTACGGTGAAAAACGTCGATAACTCCGACAGCTACCTGCGCCAGCCGCATCGCGTGCTGGAGCTGCACAACGACGGCACCTTCGTCGACGAAGTGACCGACTACGTGCTGATGATGAAGATCGACGAGCAGAACATGCAGGGCGGCAACTCCCTGCTGCTGCACCTCGACGACTGGGAAGCGCTGGATAAATTCTTCAGCCATCCGCTGGCCCGTCGTCCGCTGCGCTGGACGGCACCGCCGAGCAAAAACGTCGCCGCCGATGTCTTCCACCCGGTGTTTGACGTCGACCAGCAGGGCCGCCCGGTGATGCGCTATATCGACCAGTTCGTCCAGCCGAAGGATTTTGAAGAGGGCGTCTGGCTGAGCGAACTTTCTGACGCGCTGGAGAGCAGCAAAAAAATCGTCTCCATTCCGGTACCTGTGGGTAAATTCCTGCTGATCAACAATATGTTCTGGCTGCACGGCCGGGATCGCTTTACCCCGCACCCGGATCTGCGCCGGGAGCTGATGCGCCAGCGCGGGTATATCAGCTACGCCACCACCCACTATCAGACTCATCAGTAGGGATGGCGCGGATGTATGACTTCGTGATTATCGGCGGCGGCATTATCGGCATGTCGACCGCCATGCAGCTGATTGATCTCTACCCGGACGCCCGCATCGCGCTGCTGGAGAAGGAGGCGGGCCCGGCCTGCCACCAGACCGGGCACAACAGCGGGGTGATTCACGCCGGGGTCTATTACACCCCCGGCAGCCTGAAGGCGCAGTTCTGCCTGGCGGGCAACCGGGCGACCAAAGCCTTCTGCGATCAAAACAACATCCGCTACGACACCTGCGGCAAGATGCTGGTGGCTACCTCTCCGCTGGAGATGGAGCGCATGCGGGCTCTGTGGGACCGTACCGCCGCCAACGGCATCGAGCGCGAATGGCTCAGCGCCGCCGAGCTGCGCGAGCGCGAGCCCAACATCACCGGGCTGGGCGGGATTTTTGTCCCCTCCAGCGGCATCGTCAGCTATCGCGAGGTAGCGGCGGCGATGGCAAGCCGCTTCCAGGCGAAGGGCGGCGAAGTGATCTATCGCGCCGAGGTCAACGCCCTGCAAGAGCACGCCGACCGGGTGGTGATCCACACCCATGACGGACGCGAATTTACCGCCACCACCTTAATCAGCTGCTCCGGGCTGATGGCCGACCGGCTGGTGAAAATGCTCGGCATCGACCCCGGGTTTATTATCTGCCCGTTCCGCGGGGAGTATTTCCGCCTCGCGCCGGAGCACAATCAGATCGTCAACCACCTGATCTACCCGATCCCCGACCCGGCGATGCCGTTTCTCGGGGTGCATCTCACCCGGATGATCGACGGCAGCGTGACGGTGGGGCCGAACGCGGTGCTGGCCTTCAAGCGTGAGGGCTACCGCAAGGGCGATTTCTCCCTCTCCGATATGCTGGAAATTATGGGCTCAACGGGCATCCGCCGGGTATTGCAGAACAACCTGCGCTCGGGCCTGGGCGAGATGAAAAACTCCCTGTGTAAAAGCGGCTATCTGAAGCGGGTGCAAAAATATTGCCCGAGCCTGACGGTGAAAGATCTGCATCCCTGGCCTGCGGGTGTGAGGGCGCAGGCAGTTTCGCCAGAAGGTAAGCTGATCGACGACTTTTTATTTGTCACCACGCCGCGCACCATCCATACCTGTAATGCTCCCTCCCCGGCGGCGACCTCGGCGATCCCCATCGGGGCGCATATTGTGAGCAAGGTTCAGACTCTGCTCGCCAGCCAGCACAACCCCGGGCGTTCGCTGCGGGCTGCCGGTAGTGTGGAGACCTTACATGCCGCGTTTACCCGTTAATCATTCTGAGACAGGAAGCCATCATGCAACTCAACGATCCCAGCTTATTCCGCCAGCAGGCTTATATAGAAGGAGAGTGGCGCGACGCCCACCGTGGAGAGACCCTTGCCGTGACCAACCCGGCGAACGGCCAGACCCTGGGCAGCGTGCCGAAAATGGGCACCGACGAGACCCGCGAGGCAATAGAAGCCGCGAACCGCGCCCTGCCCGCCTGGCGAGCGCTCACTGCCAAAGAGCGCGCCAATATTCTGCGCCGCTGGTTCGATTTGATAATGGCCAACCAGGACGACCTCGCCCGGCTGATGACCCTCGAGCAGGGCAAACCGCTGGCGGAATCCAAAGGTGAAATTAGCTACGCCGCCTCCTTTATCGAGTGGTTCGCCGAAGAGGGGAAACGCGTCTACGGCGACACCATTCCGGGCCATCAGGCGGACAAGCGTTTAATCGTGATTAAGCAGCCGATTGGCGTGACGGCGGCCATCACCCCGTGGAACTTCCCGGCGGCGATGATCACCCGCAAGGCCGGCCCGGCTCTGGCGGCAGGCTGCACCATGGTCCTCAAACCCGCCAGCCAGACCCCCTACTCCGCGCTGGCGCTGGCCGAACTGGCGCAACGCGCCGGGATCCCGACAGGCGTGTTTAACGTAGTCACCGGTTCAGCGTCCGACATCGGCAACGAGCTGACCAGCAACCCGCTGGTGCGCAAGCTCTCCTTTACCGGCTCGACCGAGATTGGCCGCCAGCTGATGGCCCAGTGCGCGAAGGACATCAAAAAGGTCTCGCTGGAGCTGGGCGGCAACGCGCCTTTTATTGTCTTTGACGATGCCGACCTCGATAAAGCCGTGGAAGGGGCGCTGGCCTCGAAGTTCCGCAACGCCGGGCAGACCTGCGTCTGCGCTAACCGCCTGTACGTGCAGGACGGCGTCTACGATCGCTTTGCCGAAAAACTCCAGCAGGCGGTGGATAAGATGCAGATCGGCGACGGCCTGACCCAGGGCGTCACCATCGGGCCGCTGATCGACAGCAAGGCGGTCGACAAGGTCGAAGAACACATTGCCGACGCGCTGGAGAAAGGCGCGCGGGTGATTACCGGCGGATCGCTGCATAAACTCGGCGGCAACTTCTTCCAACCGACTATTCTGGTAGATGTACCCGGTGATGCCAAAGTGGCAAAAGAAGAGACCTTCGGCCCGCTGGCGCCGCTGTTCCGCTTTAAAGATGAAGCGGACGTGATCCAGATGGCGAACGACACCGAGTTCGGCCTCGCCGCCTACTTCTATGCCCGCGATTTGAGCCGCGTGTTCCGCGTCGGCGAGGCGCTGGAGTACGGCATCGTCGGGATCAACACCGGGATTATCTCCAACGAAGTGGCCCCGTTCGGCGGCATTAAAGCCTCCGGCCTGGGTCGGGAAGGTTCCAAGTACGGCATCGAAGATTACTTAGAAATCAAATATATGTGCATCGGCCTTTAATTCAGGAGCATCCAATGAGCACCAACAAAGAGTTAATGCAGCGTCGTAGCAATGCCGTACCCCGCGGCGTGGGTCAGATCCACCCTGTCTTTGCCGCCCGGGCCGAGAACTGCCGGGTGTGGGACGTCGAAGGCCGTGAGTATCTTGATTTCGCCGGGGGGATTGCGGTGCTCAACACCGGGCACCTGCACCCGGAGGTGGTCAGCGCCGTGGAAGCGCAGCTGAAAAAGCTGTCGCACACCTGCTTCCAGGTGCTGGCCTATGAACCCTATCTGGAGCTTTGCGAAACCCTGAACCAGAAAGTGCCGGGCGATTTCCCGAAAAAGACCCTGCTGGTGACCACCGGCTCCGAAGCCGTCGAGAACGCGGTGAAGATTGCCCGCGCGGCCACCAAACGCAACGGCACCATCGCCTTTACCGGGGCCTATCATGGCCGCACCCACTACACCCTGTCGCTCACCGGGAAAGTAAACCCTTACTCAGCGGGCATGGGGCTGATGCCGGGCCACGTCTATCGCGCGCTCTATCCGTGCGCCCTGCACGGCATCAGCGATGACGACGCCATCGCCAGCATCCATCGCATCTTCAAGAACGACGCCGCGCCGGAAGATATCGCCGCCATCGTGATCGAGCCGGTGCAGGGTGAAGGCGGGTTCTACGCCACCTCCCCGGCCTTTATGCAGCGCCTGCGCGACCTGTGCGACGAGCACGGCATCATGCTGATCGCCGATGAAGTGCAGAGCGGCGCGGGCCGCACCGGCACCTTCTTCGCCATGGAGCAGATGGGCGTGGCGGCGGATATCACCACCTTCGCCAAATCCATTGCCGGCGGCTTCCCGCTGGCGGGCGTCACCGGACGCGCCGAAGTGATGGATGCCATCGCCCCGGGCGGACTGGGCGGCACCTACGCCGGGAGCCCGATCGCCTGCGCCGCCGCGCTGGCGGTGATCAAGGTCTTCGAGCAGGAAGATCTGCTGGGTAAAGCCAACAAGCTGGGTAACACCCTGCGCGAAGGCCTGCTGGCGATTGCCGAAAAACATCCGGAGATCGGCGACGTTCGCGGCCTGGGGGCGATGATTGCCATCGAGCTGTTTGAAGAGGGCGACCACCATAAGCCGAACGCCGTGCTGACGGCGCAGATTGTGGCCCGGGCGCGGGACAAAGGGCTGATCCTGCTCTCCTGTGGCCCGTACTACAACGTGCTGCGCATCCTGGTGCCGCTGACCGTGGAAGAGGCGCAGCTTAAGCAGGGGCTGGCGATTATCGCCGAGTGTTTTGACGAGGCGAAGCAGGGTTAATCTTTACGCCCGGTGCAGGCCGGGCCGTATTCAAGGAGCGCGACCATGACCATCATTTCCCAGGCAACGGCCATCGACGGCTACCGCTGGCTGAAGAACGACATTATCCGCGGGGTGTATCACCCGGATGAGAAGCTGCGAATGAGCCTGCTGACCTCCCGGTATGAACTGGGCGTCGGCCCGCTGCGCGAAGCGCTGTCGCAGCTGGTTGCCGAGGGGCTGGTCACGGTCATTAACCAGAAAGGCTACCGGGTGGCCCCCATGTCCGAACAGGAGCTGCTCGATATCTTTGATGCGCGCGCCAATATGGAGGCGATGCTGGTGCGCCTCGCCATCGAACGCGGCGGCGAAGAGTGGGAAGCCGACCTCCTCGCCCGGATGCATCTGCTGAACAAGCTGGAATCCCGCGACGCCAGCGAGACGATGCTGGACGAGTGGGACCAGCGCCATCAGGCGTTTCATACGGCGATGGTAGCGGGGTGCGGTTCGCAGTATTTGATGCAGATGCGGGAGAGGTTGTTTGATCTGGCGGCGCGGTATCGGTATGTATGGCTGCGGAAGACGGTGCTGTCGGTGGCGATGTTAGAAGAGAAGCACGTGGAGCATCAGAGGTTGATGGACGCGGTGCTGGCGCGGGATGGGGTGCTGGCGGGGGAACTGATGTATCAGCATTTGCTGACGCCGATTCCGATTATAAGGGGGGCGATGGGGGTGGGTCTGGCGACCTGAAGAGGGAAATGCATCTTAAAACAGGCACTATCCATTTAGTGCCCGTTTTAAGGTGCAATGTATGCATATTTACTACGAAATGTTTAATATCCCCGATTGTAGTTAAGCCATATAAATTAATTAAAAATATCATTTTGTATTCGTCGTTATTAATATTTTAAAAGCACTCTAATCGCGCTTATTACGTTTTATATTACTCTGGACTTATTTTTATTTACTGGTTAGATTTACAGGTGTTATTTAACGCAATACGGGCATGCGCCAACATGCCCGTATCGCTCATCACAATCACTATTTACTGAGAATAGTAACCATGACTGATATCGATTGTATTGCAGAATCACTGCAACCAGAAGTATTTGAAGCTGAGGACCGCGTATTTACCGTGAGTTATGCGACGCGGTATGGAGATTATACCCGCATTCCGGCGTTTATCATGAAAGGCCTGTGGCTCAATGAAGCCGGGTTCAGCACCGGAACGAAGGTGGACGTGAAGGTGATGAAGGGTTGCATGATCCTGACGTCCCGGCAGGGAGAGCCGGAGATAGAGACGCTGATGCGTGAGGTGAGTCAACTGTCGGACCAGAAGCTACAACAGGTGATGGACTTTGTTGGGGTGATCTCCGGGAAGCTTCGAAAGGCTTAAGATAGTGATTGAATGAGAAAGGCGCCGATGGGCGCCTTTCTCGCGACAAGTTAGAAAATGCTGGTCTTCGATTCGCAGAATGGCCTTTTCTTACTGGAATTTAACGTTGGCGCTTAATGCATATCCTAATCCAGTAAAGCTAAAAGATTCTAAACCTCCACCCGCTCAAGGACCCTTCCCAGATATTCCCCAAGCTGATGTTTATGCAAATAAGCCTTAACCTCCCGCGCCCAGTTTTCTCCATCGCCAAGCAGGGCGCGACTATGGGTTGAAGCATAGAGATAGCGGGTATCATAGAGATTAATCAGCGTCTGATTTATCCCCTCAACGTTGTATGCGGGGTTTTTACGTTGCTGTAGCTCCAGCGCACGGACAATACGCTCCTGATGCTGCGGATCGGAGGGAAACTCTCTTTCATGCAGTTCACTGAGCACCAAAAACTGCGGTGGGATCCCCTCTGCAATGGCCGCCTGCAGACGATAATGACCGTCAAGGATCACAAAAGACGCCAGCCCGGCAATGTGCCGGACCAACACCGGCGGCAGTGTGCCCTCACGGCATTTTTTACGCCACCATTTCAGCCGCCCCGCATCGGTGTTTATCGGGTAACGTCCCAACAGCAAATTACCGCCCCACCACCAGTCTACGTACCTGACTTTTTGCGGATCCGCTAAATCAGGGAAGTCCTCGCCATAGAGCACCCAGTCGCAGCCCATATTTCCGGCGCTGGCTGGGGAATCAAAACGCCAGTCTGCGATGGGTACAGAGGGTTGCGCGGTGCGACTTACCGGTGCCATAGGTCTTAACAGCCAACGGCCAGCAGTCAGCAATGGCGCTGGCGATTCCATCAGCCGCCGGGCAAAGTAGCGACACCATTCGCCTGTCCATGCCTGCGCGCCCTGCGCTTTAACCGACTCCACATCTGCCGAGGTCACTGACGGTAATAGCGCCTGCTGACCGGGATGATCGGCATTAAAGACCAGCCAGACGCCGGAATGATCTTTCAACACTGTGGCCCAGAACAGCGTCTCGCCCTGAAACTGCAAGGCCATGCGCCCATGGTGGCCGCTGAG
Organism: Leclercia sp.; assembly: GCF_036780805.1. Lineage (NCBI taxonomy): Bacteria > Pseudomonadati > Pseudomonadota > Gammaproteobacteria > Enterobacterales > Enterobacteriaceae > Leclercia > Leclercia sp. The sequence continues at coordinate 30,458 of NZ_DAIQCE010000018.1, forward strand.
CATCTCCATGGCATGATCGGGATGCTGCTCAGCCCGGATCGTCAGCTCCAGCCCCTGCCAGCAATTGTTCCGATCCAGTAAATCTTTCCACCAGTATTGCGTCATTTTCCCTTCCCTGTGAGCGGCTTGCAGTGCATTAAAAATATAGGTGATGGTAGTGGCAGAGTAAATTTGGTCACCTGATTAAAGGCGTTGGAGTGAGATCTGCAAAGGCTTCGGGAGGCTGAAAATCAGATGAATAAACAAGGCGCAGATGAGTGCCTTTTTTGTTATGCCGTAAGCCGCTCGCTACAATTTAAAACGAACGGGATCACATCATCGCCAGAATGCGCTTTTTCTTTTCAGCATCCATTTTCATCCAGTTCAGAAGTAGCGATGCCAGGTCGTCATCTTCGGTATAAAAGTAGGCCAGAGGGACTTCAAGAACGGCGGAAAGCTGCTGTACCACTTCAATGTTTGCCTGATGGACGCCCTTTTCGTACCGATTAATGCGTGTACTCGCGGCAAACTCATCGATACCCGCAAGGATACCGAGACGTTTTTGAGAGAGTCCCTTCGCCAGGCGCACTTCTTTGAGGCGCTGACTAAAGATTTGACTGTGAGTAGTGAGTTCATTCATAGCTACGATAATCGTAGTTATTGCGCCTCCCGGATACTACGTAAAACGTAGCTCTACGATTTCCCTTCTTTCATACATAAACGTTACACAAAAATTCGATCCTCTTTCCAAAGTTACGTAAAACGTAGTATTTAACGTTCATCTTACGCTACGAATAACGTAGTATTTTGTGCAGTGATAGCTGACAAAAGGAGATGTAAATGAACCAGGAATGGCACAAGGCTGACATCATCGCGTCGTTAAGAAAGAAAGGTATTTCCCTTGCTGCACTCTCGCGTAAGGCGGGATTGAGTTCTTCTACTTTAGCCAATGCACTTGAGAGACCATGGCCTAAAGGAGAACTCATTATCGCTGCTGCGATTGGCGTGCCGCCGGAGGAGATCTGGCCGAGTCGGTATTACAAGGATGGGGAGCTTGTGGATCGTCGTTTACTGATGAGGAAGAGAGTGCCACGTCAAGGAGTTACGTCAAATCTTACGTAATCATTTAACAATTTGTGTTTTAAAGAGATAAGGATTTCAATCTTTCGGGCTTTTTACGTAAAATAAAACGTAATTGCGCCTTAAAACAGGGACTCGAACATGGCAAACTTTGATGCAGATTATTGCTACTCTTTCCCCGCCGTAAGGGGTATCCAGGCTGGGCGACCATTCTACATCGCTACCTGCCCTATGCGCATCATACCGAAGATTTTTAGTTTCGATGAAACTGACGTTCCACCAGAACTGCGGGCTCAGCGCATCCTGAACAAATCCCGCATCCCGGAAATGGTTCGTTACTTGCTGGAAAACCCTAAAGACTACGTGTTTTCTGCATTAACCGCCTCCATCGCTGTTGATGTTCAGTTTGATGAGTTCTCTGGTTCAAATAACCTTGGAACACTACGCGTACCAATGGACGCTCAGATCCTCATCAACGATGGTCAGCATCGTCGCAAAGCTATTGAAGACGCGCTATCAGAGCGGCCAGAGCTGGGACAAGACAATATCCCGGTGCTGTTCTTCGTTGATGAAGGTTTAAGACGTAGCCAACAAATGTTTGCTGACCTGAACAAATACGCGATTCGCCCTAGTCCTTCGCTATCTGCGCTCTACGATCATCGCGATGTGAGTTCGAACCTGGCTCGCTACCTTGCTATGTCCATCGAGCCATTTATTGGGCTCACTGAGCTTGAGAAATCAAGCATCAGTACATTATCCAATAAGCTATTTACGCTAAGTAGCATCAAGCAGGCTACGCGCGCATTGTTGGGTAAAGACCCTAAACTGGATAGCATTGAAGAAAACACACATGTCGCCACATTGTACTGGCAGGCCGTTTTCCAGGTCATGCCAGACTGGCAGCTGGCTGCGAGGAAAGAGGTTTCTCCTGCACAGTTACGACAAGATTACGTACATGCTCACGGTATCGGCTTGCAGGCATTAGGACTGCTGGGCCGCTCGTTATTGTCAGAAGAGCCAGAACAATGGCAACAAAAAATCAGTAAGCTGAAGACCTTCGACTGGCGTAAAAGCAATCCTGAAATGGTTAAGCGTGCTATGCAGCATGGCAAGTTGAGTAAGACCGGCACCGCCATTCAGCTCACCTGTAATGCACTCAAGCATGCATTGTCACTCCCGCTCACTCCTGAAGAACAGGAGCTTGAAGCTCAAATGGTTGTCTCATGAGTAAACTAACGCAGGCCTTCGATCTGGCCGACTATGAAGATTTTATTAACCAGGAACAATTTGCCGGGCGCTCACTGGCAGAATTCGTTGCTGAAGTTCAACGGGTATATTGCGCTGATAAACGTCCATGGGTGATCGGCTATAGCGGCGGTAAAGACTCATCTGCCGTCATTACGCTGGTGTATCTTGCCCTGCTTGGTCTTCCACCAGAATTACGTACAAAAGATATCTATTTAGTATCCTCAGACACGCTGGTAGAAACGCCAGTTGTTGTAGACCTTATCAAAAAAACCATGGTGCAGATTGAAGCCGGTGCTAAGCGAGACGGCCTACCCATTACGCAGCATGCGGTTACACCAAAAACCACGGAGACCTTTTGGGCCAATTTATTAGGTAAAGGTTATCCAGCCCCAACCCGCAGTTTCCGTTGGTGTACCGAACGTATGAAAATCAATCCGGTGAGTGATTTTATCAAAGATAAGATCAGCCAGTTTGATGAAGTGATCGTTGTGCTTGGGTCACGCAGTAGCGAGAGTGCGTCACGTGCGCAGGTCATCGCTAAACATAAAATAGATGGCTCACGGCTGGCACGCCATACCACGCTTTCTAACGCCTTCATTTACACCCCGATTGATACCTGGGATGTTGAGGACGTCTGGAAATTACTGCGTGGTGCTTTCAAATATGCACCTGATGATATTGATGAGTGGGAAAGCCCTTGGGGTGGGAATAACCGTCCCTTGTGGACACTCTATATGGATTCCTCTGCACAGGGTGAATGTCCGCTCGTGATCGATGACAGTACGCCTTCATGCGGAAACTCCCGCTTTGGTTGCTGGACATGCACCGTTGTGACAAAAGACAAAGCAATGGAGAGCCTGATCCAGAACGGCGAAGAGTGGATGTCGCCACTGCTTAAGTATCGCGACCTGTTGGCGTTTACGACCGATCCAGCGAATAAAGATACTTACCGTAACTATAAACGCCGTACCGGCAAAGTGAGTTACCAGTATGCAAAAGACGGCGAAGAGCTTACTGCTGAACGTAAACATGTGCCCGGTCCCTACTGGCTTAAATACCGCCAGCAATGGTTAAAGGACTTGCTGACCATTGAGCGAGATATGAATGCGCAGGGTCACACAATCACTTTAATTACTGAGCCTGAACTGCATGCTATCCGTCAGGAGTGGCTGAAGGATCCAAACGAACCAGATTGGTACGACTCTCTGCCTGGTATCTATCGCGAGGTTTACGGTAAAGATCTGAATTGGGTCATTGACGATCAATCTCGCTTTGACGCCAGCGATGCAGAGCTGCTTGAGCAGATTGCACAAGGTTTTGATGTTGTGCCTGAGATGGTCATGAAACTGATTGAGCTTGAAGTCTCAATGGAAGGGCTTAGCCGTCGTCAGGGGATTTTCGATAAACTTGGAACGATCCTCAAGCAAGACTGGGGTAGCCTTGAAGAAATCAAGCAACAACAGGAAACATTGCAGAAACGCAGTGAAAGAGATGTTCATCAGGAAGAAGTTAACAAACTAGAAAGCGAACTACAGATTTTACAGCGCAGAATTGCCGACGTAAGTGAACCAAGTCTGCTTACCAGTGAGGATAAAGAACGTGTTAATTAAACAGCTGGTATTGCGTAATTTTCGGGTTTTCAACGGAACCCATGTTATCGATCTCGCGCCTAAAAAGCGGCAACACGACGATAATCCACGTCCGATTGTCTTATTCGGCGGATTAAACGGTGCGGGGAAAACGTCAATCCTGTCAGCAATCCGCCTGGCTTTGTACGGTAGGCTGGCGTTTGGCTCGACAACTCAGCAACAAGAGTATGTAGAAGAACTCAGCTCACTGATTCATAACGGCTCATCTTCGGGTGAAAAGCCCGATGAGGCGTCGATCGAACTCATCTTTACGTACAATAAAGGTGGTCAGGAAGCTGAATTCACTGTTACGCGTACCTGGCAAAAAGGAAAGCGAGATAAGCTAGCACTTCAACAGGATGGCAAGCTGATTCAAGGGCTGGGATACGATCAATGTCAGGGTTTTTTGAATGAACTGATCCCACATGGGATTGCTGATTTGTTCTTTTTCGATGGCGAGAAAATTGCTGAACTGGCTGAGGACGAATCTGGCAATATTCTTCGTACCGCTGTACGTCGCTTGCTGGGGTTAGATCTTATCGAGAAACTGCGTAATGATTTGATGATCTTCGTGAAGCGCCAGCAATCAGGTCAACTGGCTGAATCCCAACAGCAGAAATTGGCCGCGCTTGAGCAACAAATTAAAGAGTTTGCTTTCAAAACGGAGCAGATTCTTGAAAAGGCAGATTTTGCAAAATTGCGCATCGATTTAATCTCTAAAGAGATTGTACAGCATGAAGCCCTTCTGAACGCGCAAGGCGGTGCCTTTGCTCAAACGAAAGCTCAGGAGAAACAGAAGGTTGATACGCTTCTAAAAGAAAAGGATCGTCTGGAAAAAGCACTTCGTCACGAGTGCGACAGCTCATTACCTTATGCTCTGGCTCCTAAGACTCTAAGTCGCTTGCTTGAGCAGATTAGTGATGAGATGCAAATCAAACAGGCTAATAGCTTTGAGAAGGAATTAAACCAATTCCTTACGCAACTCAAGAGTGACATTTCGTTCCGTTCTGGGAGTACTGGAAAGATTGCAGCTGAAGCTATAGAAGACAACCTTAAAGAATACCTGGCAGGCAAACCTAAAGGTGAGTTGCTGTTTGATATTTCCGAGCGTGAAGCCGGGATGATCCAACAATCCATCGAACATGACAGTAAAAAAGCATGGCAGCGTTTCGTCCTGTACCGAAATGAGCTGGCTGAGGTAGAAGAGCAATTAGAGCAAGCCGCTGCAAACATCGCTCGTGCGCCAGAAGATGACCAGCTAATGGATATATTTGAAAAACTCCGCGAGCTGGATCGCCAACGTGAAGCCAAACGCCAAGAATATCGCACACTGCTGGAAGAAGCCAAACAGACGAAACAGCAGCAACTAGACTGCGCGCGTCAGGTTCAAAAGGCACATGATGCAGCTCGCAACCAGCATAGTTTCAATAGCGCATTCAATAACGCGCAAGAGACAATTAATCTGCTTGATCGTTATAGCGAGCTGTTAACTCAGGCAAGGGTAAAAACACTTTCAGCTAACTTTGAAGTTGCTTACCGTAAGCTAGCTCGTAAAGAAGATTTGCAGCTTAATGCTCATATAAATCCTGAGACATTTGATGTTGAGTTGGTGGATGAGAATAATACGGTCATCAATCGTAAGTTACTTTCTGCGGGTGAAAAGCAAATCTATGCGATAGCTATTCTTGAGGCTTTGGCTAAAACTTCAGGTCGTGACCTGCCTGTGATTATTGATACACCACTTGGGCGTTTAGATTCTCAACATAGAGATAAGCTAATTAATCATTATTTCCCTTATGCCAGTCACCAGGTTGTATTGCTGTCTACGGACACTGAAGTAGATGAGCGTTATTTCGTTGATCAGCTTAGAGATGACATCTCTCATGCTTATGAGATTGTGTTTAATGCACATACAAAGTCATCTGCTTTGAAAGCTGGGTATTTCTGGGAATTAACTAAGGAGGCAATTTGATGCTCCCGAATCGAATGCAGCTAAGTCGGCAGACTGAAGAACAGCTTAAGAGGTTGAAGGGTTATACAGGGATAACACCTAATATTGCCGCTCGGTTAGCTTTTTTCCGCTCTGTCGAAAGTGGGTTTCGCTTTTCAACAGACCGAGATAAGAAAAAGCTCGATGGCTCCTTAGTGTTGGATAAAATGACATGGTTGGGTGAAACACTTCAGACAACAGAATTGATGCTAAAGATGCTTTATCCACATATAGAACAAAAAGACCTGATCAAAGCATGGGCCGCACATGTTGAGGATGGGATTGCTGCATTACGCAATCATCGAGGCCTTAGTGATTTGGCTAAGTCCATCTGATGCAATAAGGGCCTGATAATACCAGGCCCTTTATTTCTATCTATTAAATTAGTTCGCTAACAACTCCCAGAATGCTTTATCACGCATCATGGATAACTTTTTATCTCCATCAATATAGAGACTAAAATGCTTATCCAGTTTACGAATCGTTTCCATCAACTGTTCTTGTTCCCCCTTATCATCTTTATTAAAGATAGCCTTAATATCGGCATTTTTAATTTCAGCGACACGGTGCACTACCCAAGTCAGAATGTAAGATCCATAATTGTTTTCCCCTGTTTTAAAGTGACTTAAGTCTTGAGTAGAAAGGATCACACCCACTCCATACTCACGCCCTTCTTTGAGTATTTTACGTAAACTAGGGAAATCCTGAGACATGAAGTTATCGGCCTCGTCCACCAAAATCATTTTGGTGATCTGTCGATAATCTCCATCAATCATGGGCTTGCCACGCTTTTGCATCTGCGAATAGAAAAGATCCAATGTTAGCGCAACAACCAAGTTTTGGATCTGTGGGGAATAGCCAGCAAGCTCAATTACCGTCACACCATCAAGCAACTCATAAAGGGAACTGACTGATTCCGGCGAGGTTTCGAAAATTTCGTAAGTTGCCAAAGAATCGAGCGCTGCATATAGAGAATCCTCTTCTACCTTTTCTTGTTCAAGGTAGAGATCCCATACTTGTGACAATGTTGGTGCGGGTCTTGACCAGGTTGTTTTATCGGATTTGCTAATCCCAGCTAGCTCATAAGCATCGAGGATCAATTTACGCAGTCGCAACTGCTGCTTTGGCCCCAATCCAAAAGCTTTGGCCAGTGTTTCAGCAAATCCAGTCGCTGTGTGCACAGGAAGCATCGGCATATCCCCATAAAGCGATAATGGGTTATAGGGAAGCCGGTGTAATCTTAGTCGTTTACTTTGATTGGCCTCGCTAAATGCGTCATCAACGTAATCTGACTTGTAATCGAAAATCAGCAGGCCAATAGTAGCGGAATTGACATTTTTTACCTGTTGACGCATTAATTGCGTTATCAATGATTTAGTAAATTGTGTCTTTCCGGTACCCATCGTACCGATAATGCCAGTATTCGTGTTCATAAAGCGGGCTGTATTCGTCGGCTCCCAGTAAAGTGGAGTTTGCCCCATACCTATAGTTTTATGGCCAAACAAAATACGCAGCGGTTCTGTGGAGCTAATCACAGTATTTTCAACATCAATAGTCTCATCGTCAGGTTCTTCATCATCCTCACCTTTTTCCCCAGCCTTCAAAAGATATTTTTTATCTATATGACAGGCGGTTACCAATTGGTCTAAAGATTCTCCAACCGATGCCTGAATTAAACTCGTCAGCAGGGCATAAGGTAACTCAATCTGCAATATCCCACTTTCAGTCATCTTATATTGAGGTACGAAAAAACTCTCACTATTAATATGGGCAACAACAAAACCCTCAGCATAATCTGGCACCTTCGCCAAAGAATACTCGCCTTTCAACCACCATTCGCGACTGGACATCAAACAAGTTAAGTATTCAGGATTCATTACCTGATAAAGGCAGAGCTTATCGACCTGCATCAGAACCTGACGAATGAAAAGACCACGATACAGACGAGATGCGAGTGTATTCGGCCCCAATACTTCTTCAGTCAAATAGCGCTTTAACTCTAGTGCCTGCTGACCGGCATAATTGAAATCGGGTTTAACTCCAGTTTTAACTTCAAGAGGAAGTAAATAAAGTTCCTTCCCCTTAAAGCCGACAAATAGTACGTCATCCGAAATAGCCCCTTTGCGATAGCCATGCACATGGCGAGAAAACTCGCTATCGCTCATTTTGAGGCCTACATTGCCAGAAACACGGATCATCTCAGCTACTGACAATGGCACCCAGCAAATATCAGATTGATGTAGCAAAGTAGAAATAAATTTATAAGCGCCAATTATTCCATTTTTATCCTTCCTCTCTTTATCATTTGATGTGAGCATTTTAAGTAGCCACTCACCATTGAAGGCGTTGAATTCAGAGAGTAAAGAGTCACCCTTACCATGCCCCTCTTTTTGCAGCAAACGTTTAAAGAGATCAACTTGTTTAGTTACAGTAATAGCGTCATACCCTGAGGCACTGGTGTACTGATCCGAGTAGTGGATAAGCACAACATCTTGCTGGCTGGTGAAAAAGTCGAGAGTAACTTTTGGATCGATTATGGTGGTCCAGAGGGCACTATCGTAAGACCGCGTTAACAGTTCCTTGAAATCAGCGCTGACTGCAAGCCCCAGACTCGTTTCAAGATATTGAGCATTACTCTGGCTGGCCGGCTGCCATAAATTTCCCAACATACGTGCCAGACGAAGAGATTGTGAGGATTGATAATTAACACCACGCAGACCAAATGCGGTGAAATAAGCGCCACCTTGCGTCTCTGCTGCCTCACCAGCGATCAGTCCATCACAAAGGACGCCGCTAAGACTTTCATCGATCTTGATAGGACGGCATTCTACTGGGTCCTGATTACGGAAAAAGGCAAGATGGGCATAGGCAAAGCTACTATTTGCATTAGGTAGAGTGAACTTACTATAAGTCAGTCGGCTGCGGATAATGTCGATAAGCATATCAGCTTCAGCCCGTAAAGCTGCGGTATTAAGACCGAGCCAAATCTTCAAATCATCATAAGCGGCTGTTTCTGCGAAGCGATCAAAGTCGTTATATTGGATCTTTTCGTCATAGAAATTGACATGAATGGCGATTGCATGTTCTTTATGAATCTTAAAATGTTCAATAAGCCCTAAGAAAAATTCAGCTGCCGTCGCCTGATTAATGGCATTAACGATAAGGGTGCTTTTTTCACCAGCACTGAACAGACGGGCATAGGCTTGGGTAAACTCTTCTAACTTATCACGTACTAATCTTTTGATATAGCTATAGCTTTCCTGCTTCTGTGGCACCACATCAAGCCAAAAGCAGTTTTCACGTACAGGCAGAAGATGGGCATAACCTGAGTCATTATCATATACAAAAGGTAAAAGCCCAGAAGCAACTAGTCGCTCTCGAGTTACTTCAGGCAAATCTGCAAAACTGCTTTTACCATCCTCATTGCGATCCGCTTTTATAGCAGAAACTAACTGCTGATAATAAGATAATACCAAAGGATGAAGCGGACTTATTCTTTGCCAATCATCTTTTCGGCAGAGTCCTATGCGCATCAATTTTTTGTATTTTATATCTAATACAACATTAGTTGGAATTTCTAGTAAGATAGCCTCGTATGCATCCAACACGCTTTGCACCAGGCTGCAATAACTATCCCCCCAAGCAACTAAACTGGGCAGCGTATTGTTGCTATTCAGATAATCATACAGAGCACAATATGCATTATACAAGTTCGGAAATGCATTATTTATTTCCGAAAGAGCTAGAGTATCATCACCCAGACCGATATAAAGCACCTGGTCATCCAACATTGAAGCTTCAAAGTTCAGTAATTGCTGGCGTACTCCTACCACACCACTTTCGTTATTATCGAAAATGATCTTTCCTTTAGCACGCAGATATTCGGCATTGATATCATCTCTGAATAATTTACCAAAACGGTCTTGATCAAATAGTAAAGGTACGCATATGCTCTCATCAGCAGCAGGTCCTTCAATATTCACTGGTAAAACATATTCACCACTTTTCAAATCGAACTGAGTCTGCTCACTAAGCTCAACCAAAGCTTCAAAATCAACCCATCCCACACTATTACAATCAACCTCGTTGTCATCTTCACCAAGGTATACATATGACTGATGCATCGGGTTGATTCTTAATTTATTCTCTTCCAGCATCAGGGTTAGCCACTTTTTACCCGATTCAACCCGGAAACGATGCAGTACTTCATCAAAATAAAAATGGCCTTGTTCCACGATTAAACAGCGAAATTTGTACTCTTCAGAGCGATTATCTCGCTTGAGCTCAAGACTGAAGAAGGTAGGCTCTCCCGTAAAAGGTAAACTTGCTTTCGCCCAGCAACGTTTGCCGCCACTACGATTCACCGAGTACTTAATATGTTTACTAAGTACATTATTATGCATCAACTTGAATTGGCTTTCGTCCAGATCATTGCCAATGAATGTGAAAGAAAGAGCAAATTCACTCACCCCAGGTTGTAGCTGGATAATAATGCTAAGATCTCGTTCACCAGCTTTGCTTTGGCTTTTGGATCTTTTATGTAAAACACCGCTATCTACTACAATATCTTCCAGTATTAATTTTTGTGCTTTATTAGATTCAATTTCTTTTAAATAGACTTCAAAATCTAACTTACGCCAACTGTCATCTTTGAAATTCTGGCGGATAAATTTAGAACTAAATTCTTTTAGAACGCTTTCAAGTTGATCTACATCGTAATGTTCGACTGAATCTTCAATTTCACGGCGTAATTTACGGTTAGATTGAAGACGTTTACTTATTTGTGCCTTGTTACAGCTCCAGCTCAAAATGGCAGGATCATCAAATAACTGAAGTTCATCAAAATCAAGTTCACCATCTTCAGCCAAAGCACTAAAGAGAGGAGCAAAACCAAAAACTGTCGCCCCTTCCGCCACGATCATCGCCAATTGCTCATCAAGTAAACAAGCCGACAGCTCTTTGTGTCCGCTATTGATATCAATAAGGTCTGCTAAGCGTTGAGAAAGACTGTCTGGGTGCCAAACTGAATTTTTTGCCCCAAGATCAAAAGCACTGTTGATCAAAGTATCAAGCATACTGTTATGGATGATAAGTAACGCTGTCTTTTCGAACTCACCGCTACGCCCAGCCACAAGATCACGCAGCCTAGAAATATAGTTTTCGGTAAAACCGCCTTCATCACTATGTAGAACAGGCAGCACTTTAATTCCATTGCAAAGAATAAATGGCAACGCGAGACCATCATTTATAACAAGTGGTTCCTCCACTGTAAAATCGATCAGCGCTTGATAAAGAGCCGATCCGTTTGCAGCGCTAGGTGATTTAAATTGGTAACGGGAGCCAGCTTGAATATGCTCAGTGACCCACTCGATAAAATGCTCAACCAGAAAATGTTCAAAGGGTCTTACGGACATATACTGCATCTCCACTATCACTCATTCGTTCAACATTGCCCATGCGTTCATAGAAACTTACCAACACTTGCAAGGATTGGTTATCAAGATAAAAACCACGTTGCTCAAAACCTTTGCGTAATTCATGCAAACGAAGCTTGTCTGCCTTACCAATTGTCAAATTAGTAAGCAGGAGTATCTGGTCTTGATTCAGAACCAGTGTACGCCCCGCATTTCCACGTACCTGCACAAAATCACTAAAAATTCTCTTATGGACTTCTTTTATATAATTCTTATTTATACCAGAACGAGTTGTTTTAGGATCACGAAATTGCTCAAGAGCTAATTCTTTAAGTTGTTCAAAGGCAGCTTCAACACTGCTCACTGGCAATCGAGGAGTAAGCTTTCGCATGCCGATGAAATCTTGTAAATATTTATTAAAATCCTCAAGTAATTTAGCATGATTATCATATTTTAAACAATCTTGATAAACCTGCCACAAAGGCCTTTTCTTATTAGAATCATTAAATTGAAATACATCGAGAGCTGATAGCAACGGAAAGACCCGATCTGAAGCAGCGGCTAGCAGTTTATACCCTGAACGTTTCACCGAAGTGCGTTCTGAGCTTGCTTTTTCCGAATCTAAAATGAAATATAAGCGTTTACTTTTTGGTTCATTTTGCCAATCAGTGACATTCAACGCCAACTGAGCACAGTAGGAAAAAGAATATAATTTAAGCGTTCCTGGCAATGCCTGTAAAAGATATTGTGGATGTGAAGCTAAAAATATAACATCTTCTTTAAACGTTTTATTTAAAAATGGTAAATAAGGTTGCTCATCATTTTGAACACCACTACCTGGTTTCAGCTTAGATGTTAAGACAGACAATAATTCTTTTTCAACAAAATTGAGACTATCTTCAAGCGGTTCTTCTAGAAAGAAGTCACCTAAAAGGCCAGAAAATAATTTACATAATCTTAAATCTTGGGCCGCAAGATCAGCACGGCCGTTTTGTTTCCCCTTAGCCTTGAACAGCAAGAAAAGAGGAGAGATTTTGAATAAGGAATCATTTGATAAATAAGTTCTTTCAAGTACAGGCCAAAATTCAGGAGCATCAAGTTTTTTTGTGAATACCGATTTACAATCTTCTTTAAATTGCTCGAATTCATATGTAGTAATATGCTGACGCAAGGCAAGACTTAATACAACTCCCGTCACAGTTTCCCAATCAAATTCATTACCTTTATTGCGAACAGGCCAATAGTTTGTAACCTTATTGTTGGCGACTGGGGTTAATCCAGCAGGGATGGGGTAATGAGACATTCTTAAATTTCTCCCTCTACAATAATTTTTTTGCCATCGGCTTCTACACGATAACTTTTGCCGCCCTCGTAATAGTTTAGAACGTTACTTTTCTTCGCAACAGCACGTATCTGATCAATCATTTCATCAAGCAAGATAATTGCATTTTTATCATACTTATTTGGTCTATAGCCCTTATTGAGCTTACATAGAAGTTCAAATAAATTCAGATTTATACTCATTGGTTTAAGAGGCTGGTCATCAACTTTAAGATAAGCGCTGAAATAATCGTTTTTTTGTACATGCTTTAACTGTATAGCATCGTAATCTGCTTTTAGTGTAACAGGTGCAGTAACATGACATTGCCCAAATTGACCCAGCGATAATTCTCGCATTGAAAGTCCAGAGGCAGTACGATTTGCATAAGCGAAAACGGCAGGAATGAGTTCCCTAACGTAAAAGTTACGCAACTCTTGTTGGTTTTCGCTATTTCCAAGGTACTGGCTATGTTGCAGCCATACTGATGAATAATAGTCGAGCAAACGCTCTTCAAAATCTTTTTTAAACTGATGGTGATAGTTATTACCTAATTCACAATCTTTTATCAAATAAAAAAGGCGTAATAAAGAAGCCGCTTGCCCCGAGGTTTCCCGAGGCGTAGCAAATGTAACACCAATAGTAGTTAACTCAGTCATAAATGTATCCAGTTCAACGTCTGGTAACTTCAATTCATAACGAAGAACAAACTGGTCTATAATCTGAGTATGTATTAAAGCAGGATCAAATTCAGCAATACGTTGAATTAGCTCATTATCTTTTGCGAGGTACAAGTTATCAAAGAGATAATTATCCCCGACTAAAAGTTGATACAGCAAGTCTAACAAAGCTCGAGTAGTAATGAACTGATCTTTAATCAATCGTGTTTTGAACAAGGTAGTTATAATGATTTCTTGTACCTGTTCATTAGCAAGCAATCTGAAATTAGTAGTGATATGAGTGTCACGTTTACGGAGCTCATCGCCACGAGCGATCATATGAAATAAATTTTCTTCTATTGGTTGCGTCAGCTGTTTAAACAATTTTCGCATAAAGCTCGAATAGCTTCCCCCACTGTCGTGAAAGCGGAACTTGGGGTATGATTCAAAATCCAGAAAATGATAATGGCCTACTGAACGAATCCCGCCATCCAAGAAGCGTTCGATCACAGATCGTAAATCACTGTGTCTCTCCGCCCCCTCTTTTGCGAAGTTAGCCAGCATGCCAATATTGATGCCGACAACTAGGGGGGGATGACCTTCTCCGGCTCGATCAAAGAGCTCATTCAATGCTTCAATAGCGGACTGATCGGGTGAAAAGCTATGTGTTGCATCTAAATGAAAAGTATACCGATTTTTATACTTTTCGTAGTATCTGGATAATATTTCCGATTTGCCATCGCCACTACTACCACACAAAAACACACATTCACCTGGTTGCAGCGTGCTCAGCCGCCCCCTGAAATCACTTTCGATTTCAGGTTCGACGTAGAGATAGTCTTTGAGGTCATCGTAAATATCACGAGGACGATCGGTGGTTGTTTTTACCGAAAAAGATGAAGATTTTGCTAAGACCCCAAGGGCCTTTCTAAGAGGGATTGAACTCACAATGTGGCCTTATTATTTACATATTACTCGATAATAATTCATCGAATATATGCGTGACTACAAGAATAAAAAGTCATCTTCCGACTCCTTGACCTTAGTCATACTTCACATTCATTGAAGAAATCCAGATACAACCAAGCACGAATATAGACGAGACATACTCTCTCACCTTATCGATATGACTAACAGCCAGAGTATGGGTTTGTAAGAATGCAAAACTTAGAAAGTTGATGCAACTACCAAATTCCAGACACAAAAAAAGCCGCCCTTAAGCGACTTAATTTTTGCATCTTTTGGTGCCGAAGGCCGGACTCGAACCGGCACGTATTTCTACGGTTGATTTTGAATCAACTGCGTCTACCGATTTCGCCACTTCGGCACTGAAGGGGATGCGGAAACGTTGTGGATTATACCTGTCGCGCGCCGCCATGCAAGCGGCGACGCGCTAAACCGCGCTAAGTGCCCAAAAAACCAGCGCCGCCCTCAATCCTGCTCGGTCACCGCCATCCGAATCACCCTCGCCGCCTTCTGCTGCGGCAGTGCCAACACCTTCCCCCACATCGCCTGCACCATGTCGCAGGTGAGCTTCTCTTTGCCCACCGCGTTCTCCGGCATCACCAGCAGCTGAATATCCTGCCCGTAGTCATCAGCCAGCGCGTCCATAATCGGCCTCACATCCTCCACCGCGGCAGCATGTTCCTCCGGGGTCACGGTGTGGCGATCTTTACCCCAGCCCGCGCGCATCATGTCGGCATCGGCCTGCAGGCGGCGCTGCATCATATCTTTATCCAGCACCCGCATCGGATTGACGCCGCCCTTCACGGCAGGGAATAAGAAGCGGAAACAGGCATCGTCACTCACCTTCTGAATGGCGGCGGTCTGCTCCATGTTGATCGTCATCCAGGCCACCGCATTGGCGTCGGGGGCATATTGCAGGCGCGACATCTGTAGCTCGAGGATCTGCGGCTGGACCACGTCGATGATCTCCTGCTCAGACTCCCCCGCGTTCTGCATGGTGAGGATCTGCTCGCGGATGCGTGCCACAAATCGGGGGTCCTGCTCTTTCAGCACCTGCCAGGAGGGCATGGCGTTAAGGACGGTATCAAGTCGATGTTCGGGGGTGTTTTGCTGACGCTGCTTGTCGTAATAAACCCAGAATGCCACCGCGGCGGAGATCACCGCTACCACTGCTATACGAGTCCACGCTCTTCTCATCGTTACGCATCCTTGATCCTTTAGCTATGCCGGTTTACACCGGCACGCCGCTATGGAAGCGAAACGCATTGTCCGGTGATGAGATCAGTGTGGCTTCTATTTCGCCAAAAAGCTGTATGCGGGGAGAGATATCGTTGTCGCTGACCTGTTGGGCAAGCGTCAGATAGTCCTGATAGTGCCGCGCCTCAGAGCGCAGCAGCGACAGGTAAAACTTCTGCAAATCGTCATCGAGGAACGGGGCCAGCGCGGCAAAGCGTTCGCAGGAGCGCGCTTCGATATAGGCGCCGCAGATCAGCTTGTCGATGAGCGTCAGCGGCTCGTGGGTACGCACGGCGGTCAGCATCCCTTTGGCGTAGCGGCTGGCGGTGATTTTGACGTAGGGGATGTTGCGGGACAGCATCGCCTCGCGCACCTGCCAGAAGTGGTGCAGCTCCTCTTTAATCAGCAGCACCATGCGGTCGATAAGCGCCTGACTCCAGGGGTCGTCGGTCTTCGGCATCACGCTTTTGCCAATCTGCTTATGCAGGGCGACAAAATCAGGTTCCGGGCCTTCGCGGAAGGTAAAAGCTTCGTAGGGCTTGAGCCACTCGAGCAGCGCGTCGGCCCCGCTCTCGTCGGCAACGTATTTTCGCACTAATAACAGCGCGGTCTGGGCGGCTTTGAGTTCGCACACCATATGGTCGGTGAGCAGCAGCGGCAGGTTAGCCGGGTCGCGGGCTTTATCAATCCATGCTTGCGGGGTCGGGCACTGGAGGAAGTTTAAAACAGGGGCGAGTATCTGCGGGTAATCCATTTTCTGCCTTAAAATAGCGGCAGCCGAAGCTGCCGCGATAACACTTAGTGACGCACGCCGTCGTCGTCTTCATCAACGAAATCTTCGTCGTCGTCTTCGTCACCCTCTTCGCCGTTCGGATCTTCGAAGTAGGTGCCCCAGCCGTCGTATTCCACTTCAAAACGTTCGGCCAGGTCCATCAGCTGTTCAACCTGGGCGTCGATCAGCTCGGCCTTCAGCGCGCCTTCGCTCAGGATGTCGCAGCAGATGACGGTGTCGCCCTCTTCCACTTCCAGCTCTTCTGGCTCGGTCACTTCGTAACCCAGACGGAAGGCTTCAACCGCCAGCTTTTCCAGCGCTTCGAAATCATCCGCAGAGAAATGGTGCTCGATGGTGTACAGCGCATCCGGATCGCTGCCGTCTTCCAGCAGTTCTTCAATAATCAGTCGCGTCTCTTCGCGCTGTTCTTCCAGCAGTTCTGGGTTTGCCATGGCTCGTTCCTCTTTAAAGTGCGGCAGATACTTCTATTTTCACACACGGATGTGTTTGCCTCCACCTTTGTAAGAAAGATTTGTGAAACGGGGTTGCAAGTGAATATTGATACAGATAAAGTGAATTTTAATTCAATAAGTGGCCTTTGCCATGTGAGGATAAAATGTCTGAACTGTATAAAAAACACTTCCTGAAATTGCTCGATTTTACCCCTGCACAGCTCACCTCCCTGCTTGCCCTCTCGGCACAGCTGAAATCCGATAAGAAAAAAGGGACTGAAGTACAGAAGCTTACTGGCAAAAACATCGCGCTCATCTTCGAAAAAGACTCAACTCGCACCCGATGCTCTTTCGAAGTTGCCGCATTTGACCAGGGCGCACGCGTCACTTATCTCGGGCCGAGCGGCAGCCAGATTGGGCATAAAGAATCAATTAAAGATACCGCCCGCGTGCTGGGCCGGATGTACGACGGCATCCAGTATCGTGGACATGGACAAGAAGTGGTCGAAACCCTGGCGGAATTTGCCGGCGTGCCGGTGTGGAACGGGCTGACCAACGAGTTCCATCCGACCCAGCTGCTGGCGGACCTGCTCACCATGCAGGAGCATCTGCCGGGCAAGGCCTTCAACGAGATGGTGCTGGTCTATACTGGCGACGCGCGTAACAACATGGGCAACTCGATGCTGGAAGCGGCGGCGCTCACCGGGCTGGATCTGCGTCTGGTGGCCCCGAAAGCCTGCTGGCCGGAAGAGAGTCTGGTGGCGGAGTGCAGCGCTCTGGCAGAGAAGAACGGCGGCAAAATCACCCTCACCGAAGATGTGGCCGCGGGCGTGAAGGGCGCAGACTTTATCTATACCGACGTGTGGGTGTCGATGGGCGAAGCCAAAGAGAAGTGGGCGGAGCGCATTGCGCTGCTGCGTGGCTATCAGGTAAACAGCCAGATGATGGCGCTGACCGGTAACCCGGACGTGAAGTTCCTGCACTGTCTGCCAGCGTTCCACGACGACCAGACCACGCTGGGCAAGCAGATGGCGAAGGAGTTCGATCTGCACGGCGGGATGGAAGTGACGGACGAGGTATTTGAGTCGGCGGCCAGCGTGGTATTTGATCAGGCAGAGAACCGCATGCACACCATTAAAGCGGTGATGGTCGCCACCCTGGGTGAATAACGCCTGCTTTTAAAATGACGGGAGGGTTATCGCCCTCCTGCTCTTCATATTATCCGTTCGGGATATTATCTAATTGCCGCACCCGCACCTTGCCGTAGGGGCATTTTTTAAAAATACATTTTGTCGGGGCATCGCACGTCGTGCTTTCCGGTTCCCGATGGCCGGGGCAGCTGGACATCTTGTGCATCACGCGCCACAGGGTGTGGCTGTATTTATCGATTTGCAGAATATTAATATCGCATGGCTCGTCGTTAATAAATAAACGATTATAAATGACCTTTATCCGATCGCCGGGTTTAAAAAGCTGTTCGCCGTTATACCACAGAATATATTTATGATTATGCTGAGTCAGAATTTTTGAAAATAACGTCCCGGTGGCCGGACTGGCAATAGTGCCTAAAGAAACCCAAGTTTTAGAAGCAGTCATCAAAATACCTTTTAAACGAGCCATAAAAAATGCGGAAAGCCATACGGTTAATGAGTGTAAAAGAACAATGAAAATGTGAGTAATAGGCGCAGCCTATCTTTTTAATCAGAATCCATAAGCATCAGATATGACTTAAGTCAAATTTCATCGCCTTTATTGCCCATGCCGATATTGAGATCGGCTGAGGCTCCAGCTCCCGGGTCGATTGATTTTTCAGCGTAAACAGGGTACGTTTTGCCCTTAATTCCTGCGCGGATGTGCCGATCTTATGCCTATTATTCAATCTGTTGAACGTGCCTTACAGATCCTCGATCTGTTTAACGAACAGGCGACGGAACTCAAAATCACCGACATCAGTAAACAGATGGGCCTGAGCAAGAGCACCCTTCACTCGCTGCTTAAAACCCTGCAGCTGCACGGCTATATCGATCAGAATCCGGAGAACGGTAAATATCGCCCGGGCATGAAGCTGGTCGAGCGCGGTCACTTCGTGGTGAGTACCATGGATATTCGCCAGAAGGCGAAGCACTGGCTGACGGAGCTGTCGGAGCGCACCGGGCAGACCACCCATCTGGGCATTCTGGACGGGCGCGAAGGGGTCTATATCGAGAAGATTGAAGGCAAGCTGGCGGCCATCGCCTACTCGCGCATTGGCCGTCGCCTGCCGGTGCATGCCACCGCCATCGGCAAAGTGCTGATCGCCTGGCTGAGCGATGCCGAGCTGAACACCCTGCTGGAGGGTTATCAGTACACCACCTTTACTCCCGCGACCCTGGCCTCACGCGAGGCGCTGCTGGCCGCGCTGGCGCAAACCCGCGAGCAGGGTTATGCCCTCGACAGCGAAGAGAACGAGCAGGGGGTGCGCTGCGTGTCGGTCCCGGTGCGCAACCATGAATCCCGGGTGATCGCCGCCCTGAGCCTGTCGACCCTGACCTCCCGCGTCAGCGATGAGGAGCTGACCCACTTCCGCGAGCAGCTGCAGGAGGCCGGGCGCCAGCTCTCACGCGCCCTGGGCTACCCGGCCTGAGCCGTTATACCGGCTCGTAGGTGAAGTAGTCGAAGTCGGCGTGGCAGCCGTCGCCGCTGATGTCCTCGCAGTGCAGCCCGACAAACGCGCCGGTAAAGAAGCCACGCCCGCCGATATAGTCATCTGACAGTTTCCACGCCTCGTACGTGACCGGCACGGTGTGCCACGTCTCGCCGTCAAACGAGTAGCTGTAGCGGTAGACCAGCTTATCCACGTCCACGCGCAGCCAGATGCTCTCTGCGCTCTCCGGCACCGGGATGGGCTGCTCGTGCAGCGGCCACGACGGCACGTTGTGATCCAGCTGGATCACCTTAATGGTTCTGCCCTGCCCCTCCTCGTAATCGACAAAGCAGTAACTCCAGTTTTTGCTGTTGTAGTAGCAGGTCAGGCCCGCGCTCTGCTGGAAGTGACGGGGCGCGAACGCCATTCGCGTTTCGGCGCGGAAGGCAAAGTGCTGCCAGCGGCGCGCCACGGTGGACTGGGTAAAGGTCGAGTTGAGGGAGTCGTTGCCGTACAGGCGTAAAAAGCCCGGACGAACGCGCAGGGAGCCGAGGCTATCGTCGAACGGAATGCGCAGGGTTTGCAGCTCCGGGTCGAGGCGCTCGCCGTCGAAATCGTCCCGCCAGTCGGGCTGCGCCACGGATGCGCTCTCGATCATCTGCGGGCCTGGCACCCTCAGCTGGGCGTGTTTGCCCCCTTCCACGTACGGCCAGCCGTCGCGCCATTCGATGCGTGCGATCCCCGTTTCACGTCCCAGCGAGCAGTATCCGCGCCCGCCGGACGCCAGCAGCGGGATCCCCGGCAGACGCTGGGGGCGGCTGGTGAGATAAGCCATATACCACTCGCCGGTGTGGGTCTGGAGCAGCGAGCCGTGGCCGCTTTTTTGCAGCGGGTTCTCCGGCAGATGCCAGCTGGTCATCATGGAGACTTCCGGGTGCAGCTCATACGGGCCGTCCAGCGTTTTTGCGCGCAGCACCACCACCGCGTGCTCGTAGCTGGTGCCCCCTTCGGCGACCATTAAATAGTACCAGCCGTCTTTTTGGTAAATATGCGCCCCTTCGGTGTAGCCCAGCGGCGTGCCGGTGAAGAGGGTTTTACGCTCCGGCGACAGGGTACACGTCTGCGGATCATATTCCTGCATCACGATGGTGTTATGCGGGTTGCTGTGATGCCGTGGTCCCCATGGGCGATAGAGGTAGTATTTGCGGCCATCGTCGTCGTGGAACAGGGAGGGATCGAACCCACCGTTGCCCATCGGGATCGGCTCACTCCACGGGCCCTCGATGGAGGGGGCGGTCACCAGGAAGTTGCGCCCGTTTTTCCACGGCGAATCGACAATTTTCACATCGGTGTAGAGCAGCCAGAACTGCCCGTCGGCGTAGCTCAGGCACGGGGCCCAGATGCCGCCGGAATCCGGGTTACCCTTCATGTCCAGCATCGACACGCGATCCAGCGGGGTGCTCACCAGCCGCCAGTTTTTCAGGTCCCGGGAGTGGTAAATACGCACGCCGGGGAACCACTCAAAGGTCGAGGTGGCGATGTAGTAATCCTCGCCCTGACGGCACATCGACGGGTCCGGGTTGAAGCCGGTCAGAATCGGGTTGGTAATGGTGTACATAGTGCCTCCTTCTTAATGAGATGCCGCCGTCGCCGCGGCAGGGATATCTTCGCCCTGCGTCGCACGATGCTTAAGCAGCTGCTGGCTGATGGCTTCCACCCGCGCATCCGAGAGCTTATAGAACGACAGCATGGTGAACATGCCCACGTAGAGCACCACCGGCACCACGCAGAACAGAATTTTGATGGTGGTTAACACCTCCACCGGCTGGACGCTGTTACCGGCGGAGTAGTTGACGTACGCGAGGATCCACCCCACCACCGCGCCACCAATCGCCAGGCCGATCTTCAGGCTGAACAGATAGGTGGAGAACACCAGCCCGTCCAGACGGCGGCCGCTGCGGCTCTCTTCGTAATCCACCACGTCGGAGGCCATCAGCCACTGCAGCGGCGTGGTGGTGTTAAAGACAAACAGGAACAGGATGTTGAGGGCGAAGATCAGGGCCATATGTTCGGCCGGGGTGAAGAAAATCAGCAGGCTGATCAGGGAGTAGATGACGATAATCCACTTGAAGGCCTTCACGCGGTCAAAACGGCCCAGCAGGCGGGAGGAGCAGAGCGAGCCGAACATGGTGGCGATGCTGCCGTACAGCAGAAACTGGGTCGCCATTTCCGGATGGTCCATCACGTATTTCACGAAGTAGAGCGTCGCCCCGCCGCGCACCACGTTGGAACAGGTGGCCATCATCTTGAAGGCGCACATGATGCGCCACTGGCTGTTGCCGAGCAGCAGCTTGAGATCTTTTGATACCGACGATCCCGGCTGCACCTCAAAGGTGTAGCGCTCTTTGGTGGTGAAGAAGCAGACGTACAGCAGCACCACGCCGCAGAGCCCCAGCACGCACATCGCGCCAAAGTAGCCGAGCTGTTCGTTGCCTCTACCAATGATCCCCACCAGTGGCAGGGCAATGCCGCTGATCGCCAGCGATCCCGCCGCGGCGAGGAAGAAACGCCACGACTGCAGAGCATGGCGCTCTTTTGGATCGGCGGTGATCACCCCCGGCATGGCGCAGTAAGGCACGTTGACGAAGGTGTAGACCAGGGTCAGCAGGATGTAGGTGACGCAGGCGTAAAGTATTTTGCCGTTGGCGGAGAAATCCGGCGTGTAGAACGTCAGCATACAGACGATGCCAAACGGGATCGCCCCCCACAGCAGGAACGGGCGGAACTGGCCGTGACGGGTGCGGGTGCGGTCCACCAGCAGCCCCATCAGCGGGTCGGTGACCGCATCCAGCACGCGGGAGACTAAAAACAGCGTGCCCATGATCCCGGCGGAGAGGCCAAACACATCGGTGTAGAAATAGGCCAGCAGGAACATGGTCGCCTGCCAGACAAAGCCGCAGGCGGTATCACCCAGCCCGTAGCCAATTTTATCTTTCATGGTTAATTGCATCATCAGTAATACACCCTTATTTCGTGTGCTGAATTCACAACATTGTGTTAATAGAGTGTAATGAGCTGTTCAATTAACCAGCAATGGTCATATCTTATTTATGAATTACGTAATTTTGCTTTTGTGACACCACACGATATATTTTAAATCATTGTTTGTATTAACAAATTACAGACATGAAAAATCCGCCCGCGGAATATTTTCCGCAGACGGTTTTGCACAAGAAATAATTAAATGCCGAGCGCTTTTTTGCCGGCGTTTATTACCTCAATAATTTTATCGGTGTCATAAATACAGCCTTTCCAGGTTCCGCCGCTTACCGACTGTAATGCCGCCCACAGGCGGGTATCGTCGGGTAAAAAATCGTGGGCGTGCAGTTCCGGGTGCGGCTCACGACGCGCCAGCGCCATCGCGCCCTCCTCCGGGGTCAGCGCATTTTCCGGGGTGCCGATAAAGTTGACGCTGCCGGTCAGAGAAAGGCGATCCACCGCAATCTCGATGATGTCGTTATCGCGCAGTTTACCAATCGGCCCACCGGCCAGCGCTTCGGGCGCCACATGGCCAAAACAGGCCCCGGTGGAGACGCCCGAAAAGCGGGCATCGGTGATCAGCGATACCGTTTTCCCCCAGGAGACATGCTTGAGCGCCGAGGTCAGCTGGTAGGTCTCTTCCATCCCGGTGCCGGAGGGCCCGCCGCCGATCACCACCATGATGTCGCCCTGTTCGATCTCGCCGCTTTTGATCGCCTTGATCGCCCGGGCTTCCGAGACAAACACCCGCGCCCGGCCGGTGTGACGATAAACGCCATCCTCGCCCACCACCGACGGGTCGATGGCCGTGGCCTTGATCACCGATCCTTCCGGGGCGATGTTACCCACCGGGAACGCCACCGTGGAGGTGAGCCCGCGGGCTTTAGCGCGCTCCGGTGGCAGGATCACGTCGTCCGGATCGACGCCGTCCTGCTCGCGCAGGCACTGGCGGAAGCGCTCCCGGCGTTGCGAGGCCTGCCACCAGTCGAGGTTTTCCCCGACGGTCTGGCCGGTCACCGTCATGGCGTCCAGATGCAGCAGGCCGAGATCGCGCAGATGGAGCATCACCTCCGGCACGCCGCCCGCGAGGAACGCCCGCACCGTCGGGTGATAATCCGGCCCGTTCGGCAATACGCTGACCAGCCGCGGCACCTTCCGGTTGATCCGCGTCCAGTGCTCGACGTCCGGGATCGTGCAGCCCGCCGCGTGGGCGATGGCCGGGATATGCAGCAGCAGGTTGGTGGAGCCGCCGAACGCGGCATGGATCACCATCGCGTTCTCAATGGCTTTGTCGGTGAGGATATCGCGGGTGGTGATGCCGCGGTTGTCCAGCTCGACCACCGCCCGCGCGGACTGGCGGGAGATCTCCAGCCACACGTCCTGCCCCGACGGGGCCAGCGCCGAATGCGGCAGCGCCAGGCCCAGCGCTTCGGCCACCACCTGGGAGGTGCCTGAAGCGCTGGGCCTGGCGC
>NZ_DAIQCE010000019.1:0-51428 GCF_036780805.1 Leclercia sp.
ATTGTTAAAGAGCAGTGCAACGCGGCTTTCGCTCACCGTTGCGAGGTGGCGTATAATACGCTTTCCTCTTTCAGAGTCAAGCGATTATTTTCGCTTTTCTCTGCTGACCCGGCGGCTTGTCTGCCGTTGTTCCGTGTCAGTGGAGGCGCATTATAGGCAGTTCTTTTGGGCTGGCAAGTCTAAACGTGAAAATTATTTACTGACCGCTCACTTTCCAGGCAATTCCGCATCCAAACCTCTATTTTTGCCTGGTTTTTAAACAAAAACGAGCCCGTGGGGGCTCGTTTTTGCCTTTTGTGACTTACTGCACTGCCACGATCTGGTCTTCTTTTTTCACCAGCTGTATCGTTTTGCCCGGGACCAGCTTCCCGGAAAGGATTTGCTGAGCCAGCGGGTTTTCAATCTGTTGCTGAATAGCGCGTTTTAGAGGACGAGCGCCGTACACCGGATCGTACCCATTTGCACTCAACAGTTGCAGCGCGTCATCCGCAATCTGCATTTCATACCCGCGCTCTTCCAGACGTTTATACAGACGCTGCAGCTGAATGCGGGCAATCGACGCAATGTGTTTTTCACCCAGCGGATGGAAGACCACCACTTCATCGATACGGTTGATGAATTCAGGACGGAAGCTGTGGCTAACCACTCCCAGCACCAGATCCTTCATATGACCGTAATCCAGTTCGCCGAAACGTTCCTGAATCAAATCGGAACCGAGGTTCGAGGTCATAATGACAACCGTATTACGGAAATCGACCGTTCTCCCCTGCCCGTCCGTCAGGCGTCCGTCATCCAGCACCTGCAGCAGAATATTGAACACATCCGGATGCGCCTTCTCCACTTCATCCAGCAGGATGACGGAATAAGGACGACGACGAACCGCTTCTGTCAGATACCCGCCCTCTTCATAGCCGACATAGCCCGGAGGTGCCCCCACGAGACGCGACACGGAATGCTTTTCCATAAACTCGGACATGTCGATGCGCACCATCGCATCATCACTGTCGAACATAAAGTTCGCCAGTGCCTTACAGAGTTCAGTTTTACCTACACCGGTCGGCCCCAGGAACAGGAAGGAACCAATCGGACGGTTAGGATCTGACAAACCCGCACGGCTACGGCGAATGGCGTTCGATACGGCTTCTACCGCCTCATCCTGGCCAATCACGCGATGATGAAGGTCTTCTTCCATACGCAGTAATTTGTCGCGCTCACTCTCCATCATTCTGGCAACCGGGATCCCGGTCCAGCGCGCCAGTACCTCAGCAATCTCCGCATCCGTCACTTTATTACGTAACAGACGCATGGTTTTGCCTTCCGCCTGAGTTGCCGCCGCCAGCTGTTTTTCCAGCTCCGGAATTTTGCCGTACTGCAGTTCAGACATTTGCGCCAGATCGCCTACGCGACGCGCCTGCTCGATGGCAATCTTCGCCTGCTCCAGCTCGGCTTTAATAGTCTGAGTGCCGGAAAGGGATGCTTTCTCCGCTTTCCACTCCTCTTCTAAGCCGGAATATTGACGCTCTTTATCTGCAAGCTCTTCATTAAGCATATCCAGGCGCTTCTTACTCGCTTCATCTGACTCTTTCTTCAGCGCCTGCTGCTCAAGCTTGAGCTGAATGATTCGCCGATCGAGCCTGTCCAGCTCCTCGGGTTTCGAGTCAATCTGCATACGAATACTGGAAGCCGCTTCGTCGATAAGATCGATCGCTTTGTCAGGCAGCTGCCGATCGGCAATATAACGATGCGAAAGCGTCGCTGCCGCCACGATGGCCGGGTCGGTGATCTGCACATGGTGGTGCAGTTCATAGCGCTCTTTCAGGCCACGCAAAATGGCGATGGTATCTTCCACTGTCGGTTCAGCCACAAACACTTTCTGGAAGCGGCGTTCCAGAGCGGCATCTTTTTCAATGTACTGACGATACTCATCAAGCGTAGTGGCCCCAACGCAGTGCAGTTCACCACGCGCCAGCGCCGGTTTCAGCATATTCCCGGCATCCATGGCACCGTCCGCTTTACCGGCACCCACCATGGTGTGCAGCTCATCAATAAACAGGATGACGTTGCCTTCCTGTTTCGCCAGATCGTTGAGCACGCCTTTCAGACGCTCTTCGAACTCTCCGCGGTATTTCGCACCGGCCACCAGCGCGCCCATATCCAGCGCGAGTACGCGACGGCCTTTCAAACCTTCCGGGACTTCACCATTAACGATACGCTGCGCTAAGCCTTCGACAATGGCGGTTTTACCGACACCCGGCTCACCGATCAGTACCGGGTTATTTTTGGTCCGGCGCTGCAGCACCTGAATCGTACGGCGGATCTCTTCGTCACGGCCAATAACCGGGTCAAGCTTGCCCTGCTCGGCGCGCTCGGTCAGGTCGACCGTATATTTTTTTAATGCCTGACGCTGGTCCTCGGCCCCCTGATCGTTCACGCTTTCCCCTCCGCGCATCTGTGCAATCGCCTGCGTCACGTTGGCGGTGGTTGCGCCGGCCGTTTTCAGCAGGTCGGTCAATGTGCCGCGTGATTCAAGCGCCGCCAGAACAAAGAGCTCTGACGAAATAAAGTTGTCGCCGCGTTTCTGCGCCAGTTTGTCGCAAAGATTTAATACGCGAACCAGATCCTGGGACGGTTGTACATCGCCGCCCGTGCCCTCTACCTGGGGTAGACGGCTCAAGGCCTGATCGATGGCGGTACGTAACTGGCCCGCATTAATGCCGGCAGACGTAAGTAAAGGACGAACCGATCCCCCTTCCTGATTCAGTAAGGCGCTCATGAGATGAAGAGGTTCGATAAATTGGTTGTCGTGCCCCAGTGCGAGTGACTGGGCATCAGCGAGAGCAAGCTGGAATTTATTAGTAAGACGATCCAGACGCATAACTCCTCCCATAACAGGTCAAAATTGCTACTGGAGATTAAATGAGGTCATCCCTCAATTATTCAAGGTGAATGACCTGAATTATGCGAAAAGAAAACGGCGCGTGCCGGATCGTCTTGATTCTATAGGTTATATCAGCCAGATGAAACTTGCCATACGCCCGGTCGTCTTGTCGCGGCGGTAAGAAAAGAAATCACCCTTTTCGGTGAAGGTGCAGCGATCGCCGCCATAGATCTGGCTAATACCGAGATGGGTCAGGCGTTGACGGGCAAGCTGATAGATATCAGCCATGTACTTCTCCCCCGCAGGGCGAAAAGCACTCTCTGCCTGCGGATCGTGCGCCATAAAAGCTTCACGCACTTCCGGCCCCACTTCAAAGGCCTGCGGACCAATCGCCGGGCCGAGCCAGGCAAGAATGTTGTCCGTGCTATCCGCAAAGCAGGCCACGGTCTCTTCAAGCACGCCGGCACACAATCCACGCCAGCCAGCATGGGCGGCGGCCACTTCGGTGCCCGCACGGTTGCAGAAAAGTACCGGCAGGCAGTCGGCGGTCATAACGGCGCAGACTGTGCCCGGAGTATTGCTGTAAGAGGCATCCGCGCGTTTCGAGGTGTAGGGTTCGCCGGTAAGACTGAGAACAGCCGTACCATGAACCTGCTCAAGCCAGACCGGTTTCGACGGCAACTGGCCTGCAGCAAACAACCGCTTGCGATTCTCTTCGACATGGTTGAGATCGTCGCCACAGTGTGCGCCCAGGTTTAATGACTCCCAAGCCCCCTCACTCACGCCACCCCTGCGGGTGGAACTGCAGGCCGCCACGCCTTTCGGCGCTGGCCACTCCGGGACAATCAGTTTGGTCATAACCAGTCCACGTCGTCCTTATGCTCTTCGAAGTCGGCGCGCATGGCGTCGATAAGATCCACCATATCCTGTGGGATTGGCGCATGCCACTCCATCTCGATGCCGGTGATCGGATGATAGAGACGCAGCATGGTCGCATGCAGCGCCTGGCGGTCGAATTTACGCAGCATCGCGATAAATTCCTCGGAGGCTCCTTTCGGCGGACGCGGACGACCACCGTACAGCTGATCGCCCACCAGCGGATGGGTGATATGTGACATATGCACACGGATCTGGTGAGTACGACCGGTTTCCAGACGCAGACGCAAACGCGTATGGATGCGGAAATGTTCCATGATGCGATAGTGCGTGACCGCCGGTTTGCCCATCGGATGAACGGACATATGGGTACGCTTGGTCGGGTGGCGGCTGATAGGTTGTTCAACCGTGCCCCCGGAGGTCATATGACCGATCGCCACCGCTTCGTACTCACGGGTGATCTCACGCAGCTGCAGTGACTCAACCAGACGCGTTTGCGCCGGAATAGTCTTCGCAACAACCATCAGGCCGGTGGTGTCTTTATCCAGACGGTGAACGATCCCCGCACGCGGTACGTCGGCGATGGGCGGATAGTAGTGCAGCAGCGCATTCAGCACTGTGCCATCAGGATTGCCTGCCCCAGGGTGGACAACAAAGTCACGTGGCTTGTTGATCACCAGAATGTCGTCATCTTCGTAGACGATATTTAGCGGGATATCCTGAGGTTCGAAACGGACTTCTTCTTCGATATCAGCATTGATGGCGACCACTTCCCCACCCAACACTTTCTCTTTTGGCTTGTCCCAGATCTTGCCGTTTACCAGCACGCGCTGGTCAAGAATCCATTCTTTTATGCGTGAACGCGAATAATCAGGGAACATTTCGGCCAAAGCCTGATCTAAGCGTTGTCCGAGCTGTTTTTCGGAGACTGTTGCGGTGAGTTCTACTCGTTGTGCCATAGACTGCTTCTTCGTTTAACGTTGGGTTTTACGGCTTTGCCGTTTAATATAGTGTGCTATTGTAGCTGGTCTTAATCGGGAGCAGGAAAGAGATTCTCCCGGACAAACATTTGAGGAAAGTCAAAACGTCATGACGCGCATGAAATATCTGGTGGCAGCGGCCACGTTGAGCCTGGCTTTGGTAGGCTGCTCCGGTTCGAATGAACAGGTCCCTGACAATCCGCCGAATGAAATCTATGCGACTGCTCAGCAAAAGCTGCAGGACGGTAACTGGAAACAGGCGATAACGCAACTGGAAGCGCTGGATAATCGTTATCCATTTGGCCCGTATTCCCAGCAGGTACAGTTGGATCTGATCTACGCCTACTATAAAAATGCCGATCTGCCACTGGCCCAGGCGACTATCGATCGCTTCATGCGTCTGAATCCGACCCATCCTAATATTGATTACGTCATGTATATGCGCGGCCTGACCAACATGGCCCTGGATGACAGTGCGCTGCAGGGCTTCTTTGGTGTTGACCGTTCAGACCGTGACCCTCAGCACGCCCGCGATGCGTTCAATGACTTCTCCAAACTGGTACGTGGCTATCCGAACAGTCAGTACGTGACGGATGCCAGCAAACGCCTGGTGTTCCTGAAAGACCGTCTGGCGAAATACGAATACTCCGTCGCGGAATACTATACCCGCCGCGGCGCATACGTTGCCGTCGTGAACCGCGTGGAAGGCATGCTGCGTGATTATCCTGATACTCAGGCAACACGCGATGGTCTGAAGCTGATGGAAAATGCCTACCGCGAGCTGCAGATGACATCCCAGGCTGACAAAGTCGCGAAGATCATTGCCGCTAACAGCAGCAGCTCCTGATCCTTCAGTAAGATGCAAAACGGCAGCCCCAGGGCTGCCGTTTTTTTATTCGTTTTCGGACTAAGCTGAACCGGTTTAGCCCGCACCAATCCTATCAACTATGGCTGCAATTTCTGCCGGCGACAAGGTAAAAGTTACTTCTTCCTGTCCTGCCTCACAAAAAGAATCCGTTGACAAAAATGGACATTAAAATGTGATTTAGATCACACAAATTGACATTGAGAACGGTATGCTGGAATCACCAAGACGGGAAAGACAAGAGGTAAAATTTATGACAATGAACATTACCAGTAAACAAATGGAAATTACTCCGGCAATCCGCCAGCACGTCGCAGACCGTCTCGCCAAACTGGATAAATGGCAAACACACCTGATTAACCCACATATCATTCTCTCTAAGGAGCCACAGGGTTTCATCGCTGACGCAACTATCAATACTCCAAACGGCCACCTGGTCGCCAGCGCGAAACATGAGGATATGTACACCGCAATCAACGATTTGATTAACAAGCTGGAACGGCAGCTCAATAAAGTGCAACACAAAGGTGAAGCCCGTCGCGCCACAACATCGGTGAAAGACGCCAGCTTCGCAGAAGAAGTTGAAGATGAATAATCCTTTACATTGAGTCTATCGCCAACGCGCCTTCGGGCGCGTTTTTTGTTTTTTATTGACAGGGTGAAAACAGTACGGGTACTTTAAGTCTGTCTTCT
Organism: Leclercia sp.; assembly: GCF_036780805.1. Lineage (NCBI taxonomy): Bacteria > Pseudomonadati > Pseudomonadota > Gammaproteobacteria > Enterobacterales > Enterobacteriaceae > Leclercia > Leclercia sp. The sequence goes on from NZ_DAIQCE010000019.1 coordinate 6,293, forward strand.
GAAGGAATCATCCATGACCGTTAAACCGTTTTTCTTCGCATTCTTTTTTACCTTCCCCTGATTGGGAGGCGTTTCGTCGTGTGATAAAGAATGCGAAGACGAACAACAAGGCCTCCCACACCGGGGGGCCTTTTTTATTGATAACGATAATATGATTAAGGCAACGCTATGACACCGGAAAACCCGTTACTGGATCTGCGCGATAAGATCAGCGCTCTGGATGAAAAATTACTTTCGCTGCTGGCCGAACGCCGTGCGCTGGCCGTCGAGGTAGGAAAAGCAAAGCTCGCGTCGCATCGTCCGGTACGCGATATCGATCGGGAGCGCGATCTGCTGGAACGCCTGATTAGCCTCGGCAAAACGCACCATCTGGACGCACACTACATCACCCGCCTGTTCCAGCTGATCATTGAAGATTCCGTCCTGACGCAGCAGGCATTGCTGCAGCAGCATCTGAACAAGACCAACCCGCACTCGGCGCGTATTGCCTTCCTTGGGCCGAAGGGTTCCTATTCCCACCTTGCCGCGCGTCAGTACGCTGCCCGTCACTTCGAAGAGTTTATTGAGAGCGGCTGCGCGAAATTCGCGGATATCTTTAATCAGGTAGAGACCGGGCAGGCGGATTACGCTGTCGTGCCGATCGAGAACACCAGTTCGGGCGCCATCAACGACGTATACGATTTGCTTCAGCACACCACCCTGTCGCTGGTTGGCGAGATGACGGTCCCCATCGACCACTGCGTGCTGGTATCCGGCACCACAGACCTCGACAAAATCGAGACCGTCTACAGCCACCCGCAACCCTTCCAGCAGTGCAGCCAGTTCCTGAACCGCTATCCAGGCTGGAAAATTGAGTATACCGAGAGCACTTCGGCGGCCATGGAAAAGGTCGCGCAGGCCAACTCCCCAACCGTGGCCGCACTGGGCAGCGAAGCCGGCGGCGCGCTGTATGGCTTACAGGTGCTGGAACGTAACCTGGCGAACCAGACGCAAAACATCACCCGTTTCATCGTCCTGGCGCGTAAGGCGATCAACGTTTCCGATCAGGTTCCGGCCAAAACCACGCTGCTGATGGCGACCGGTCAGCAGGCCGGTGCGCTGGTAGAAGCCCTGCTGGTGCTGCGCAATCACAATCTGATTATGACCAAACTGGAATCGCGCCCGATCCATGGCAACCCGTGGGAAGAGATGTTCTATCTCGATATCCAGGCCAACCTGGAGTCTGCATCCCTGCAGAAAGCCCTGCGCGAACTGGGTGAAATCACCCGTTCGATGAAGGTCCTGGGCTGCTATCCGAGCGAAAACGTGGTCCCGGTTGATCCAGTTTAACGCGCAATAAACGGGCCCTTTTTCACGCCTGCCACGCTGACGGGCAGGGTGAAAATGGCGCCGGAAAGAGGATATGCCGCCACTTCCTCCGGCTCCATATTCTCGCGGGTGGTGGTGATAAACAGTGTTTGCATATCATCGCCACCGAAACAGACCATCGTCGGGTAGCGCACCGGCAACCGGTACTCTTCCAGCTGTTCGCCCTGCGGTGAAAAACGGGCGATCCGCCAGCCGTCGAACAGCGCACTCCAGTAGCATCCTTCTACGTCCACTGCCGCACCATCCGGGATCCCCTCCCCCGGCTGGAACCGACGAAAGACCTCCCGTTTACCCGGCTCGCCCTGCTCATCCAGCGGCGTGCGGTAGATCACCGCATTAGGAGTATCGGAGGTGTACATCCAGCGCCTGTCGTCGCTGAATGCCAGACCGTTATGGCCGTGGATATCACACTGGATCACCTCCGGCGTCAGGTCGTTATCGATCCGCATCAGCAGAGCGCCGTTGTAGTCTCCCGGCGCCCAGAAGGTGCCTGCATAGAAGCGGCCAAAGTGATCGGTTCCCCCATCATTAAAACGCGCCAGCTGCGGGTTCGACGGATTATCACAGACTTTGCGTTGCAGCAGCCCGTGCTTATCCGCCAGCCAGATGCCCGTGCGCATGGCGACAATAAAGCCCCCACCCTCACGCAGCGCAAAGCAGCCTACCTCTTCATGGAAGGATAAAACCGTATGTTCACCGGTGGGCAGATGGTAGCGGTGGATCTCACCCTCCAGAATATCCGCCCAGTAGAGGGCGCTTTCCGCATCGCTCCAGGTCGGGCACTCAGGTAAGTACCCCGTATAGTCAAACAAGACGCGTGGTTCAGCCATGACAGATCCCCAAAATAAAAAAAGCCAGCAGTGCTGGCTTTCAGTATATACATCATCAGATTACTGGCGACTGTCATTCGCCTGTCGCAGCAGAATGCGACTCTCGCTCTGGAAGCGCTGGGCATAATCGCCAAACCAGTGCTCCACCTTACGGAAGCTGTCGATAAACGCCTGTTTATCGCCGTGCTCCAGCAGAGTGATCGCCTCACCAAAACGCTGGTAGTAACGCTTGATCAGCGCCAGATTATTGCCCGAAGACATAATGATATCTGCATACAGCTGCGGATCCTGAGCAAACAGTCGACCGACCATCGCCAGTTCGAGGCGATAGATAGGTGACGACAGCGACAGCAGCTGCTCCAGCTGAACATTCTCCTCCGCCAGGTGCAGGCCATACGCGAAGGTCGCGAAGTGGCGCAGCGCCTGGATAAATGCCATGTTCTGGTCATGTTCGACGGCGCTGATGCGGTGCAACCGCGCGCCCCACACCTGAATCTGCTCCAGGAACCACTGATAGGCTTCCGGCTGACGGCCATCACAGTAGACAACCACCTGCTTCGCCAGGCTGCCGCTGTCCGGGCCGAACATCGGGTGCAGCCCCAGCACCGGGCCGTTATGCGCGGCCAGCATTGCCTGCAGCGGGCCATTTTTTACCGAGGCCAGATCGACCAGAATGCAGTCTTCCGGCAGCGGTGGCAGTTTTGCAATAATCTCTTCAGTGACATGGATCGGAACGCTGACAATGACCATGCCCGCATCGGCAACCATCGTCTGCGCCTGCGCCCAGTCCTCTTTTTCGAGGATGCGCACCTGGTAGCCAGAGAGCGTCAGCATCTTCTCAAACAGACGCCCCATCTGCCCGCCGCCGCCGACAATCACTACAGGGCGCAGGGTCGGACAGAGGGTTTTGAAGCCTTTGTCGTTTTCGCTGGAGTAAGACTCACGCATCACCCGGCGCAGTACATCTTCAATCAGATCCGGCGAGACGCCCAGCGCCTGGGCCTCTTTACGCCGGGACGCCAGCATAGAAGCCTCGCGCTCCGGGACGTAAATCGGCAGGCCGTATTTACTTTTCACTTCGCCAACTTCAGCGACCAGCGCCATCCGGCGCGCCAGCAGATCCAGCAGCGCCTTATCCACCTCGTCAATTTGATCGCGCAAGGCGGTCAATTCAGCAACCATAACAAACCTCTTAAGCCAGACGCGTCGCCAGCTGGCCGTTCAAATCTTTGTGGATCTCACGCAGCAGCGCGTCGGTGGTTTCCCAGCTAATGCAGGCATCCGTCACGGAAACCCCATGCTTCATGGCGCTGCGCGGCTGTTCAGATGACTGATTGCCTTCATGGATGTTGCTTTCAATCATCAGGCCAATAATAGAACGGTTGCCATCTTTAATCTGCGCAACGACGGATTCCGCCACCGCAGGCTGACGACGGTAATCTTTATTCGAATTACCATGACTGCAATCTACCATCAGTGCCGGGCGCAGTCCTGCCTGTTCCATCTCTTTTTCACACTGGGCCACATCTGCCGGGCTGTAGTTAGGCGCTTTGCCGCCGCGCAGGATGACGTGACCATCCGGGTTGCCCTGGGTCTGCAGCAGGCAGACCTGGCCGGCCTGGTTGATGCCGACAAAACGGTGCGGCATGGCGGCGGCACGCATAGCGTTGATGGCGGTCGCCAGGCTACCGTCGGTACCGTTTTTGAAGCCAACCGGCATAGAGAGGCCCGAGGCCATCTCGCGGTGGGTCTGCGATTCGGTGGTGCGTGCGCCGATGGCGGACCAGCTGAACAGATCGCCCAGGTATTGCGGGCTGTTCGGATCCAGCGCTTCCGTTGCCAGCGGCAGCCCCATATTCACCAGCTCTACCAGAAGATTACGCGCAATCTTCAGGCCAGCTTCCACATCAAACGAGCCATCCATGTGCGGATCGTTAATTAACCCTTTCCAGCCGACAGTGGTGCGGGGTTTTTCAAAATAGACGCGCATGACCAGGTAGAGGCTATCGCTGACCTCCTCGGCCAGAGCTTTAAAACGGTGCGCATATTCGATGGCAGTTTCTGGATCATGAATGGAGCACGGACCACATACCACCAGCAGACGCGGATCGCGCCCGGCAATAATGTCGGAGATGGTCTGGCGGGAGTGCGCGATTTGCGCCTCTTGCTCAACGCTCAGCGGGAATTCCGCTTTCAGTTGATCCGGAGTGATCAGAACATGTTCATCACTAATATGTACGTTATTCAGCGCGTCTTTTTGCATGATTGCGATCCTGGAAGCTCGTTTGCGATAGTTGTGTCCTCGATGAGGAAGCCCAACGATACCACACAGAGTAAAGATTGCAATCCACATTCCGTAAATATTACGTTACACAGCCACAAAAAGACGCATAAAAAGGTAAAATCGTAAACATAACATTACACATAGTTGGTTGACCTGTTAAATTTAAGCTCGCCCTTTTGCTCATAAAAAAGTACTACGTTACACAACAGAGATCCGTTCACATTATTGATTGTTTTTAATGAAAGAAATCCTGCGAACATTATCCACCTGTCGTTAATAGTGACAAATACCAATAAGATACTTGCGATATATAGCAACCTTCTGGCGAGGAAAATTTACGGAATATTCTTATGCCAGTTACGTAAATTAGATCCCGTCGCATAAATTTACTTATGTTAACAATTTACCTGGACTTTTTTCGGGCCCAGTTTTTTTTTGATCTATGCTTAATTAAGATTGGTAAATACTTTCATAAGCCTACCTTGGTTAATCCTGTTTAAGGCTTTTATTTTAATAGTAATGTCTTGGGTAAAACATGACGGATAAATACGATGACGAAAAAAAGCGGGACACAGTTACCCTCGCAGAAGAGCGTGTTGAGCTGAGTACCAAGAAAGTTGTAGATCGACGCGTCCGTATCACCCGCGCCACGCGGGTCGACGAGAAAAACATTACCGCCGAATTGACGCAGCAGAATGCGGACATCAAGCGCATCGCCAAAAACGAAGTGGTGGAAGCGCAAAATATTCCTCAGATCCGGCAGGAAGGCGATGTAACAATCATCCCAATTATTGAAGAGCGTGTTGAAATAATTAAACATTACGTTCTTACCGAAGAAATCCACGTTATTAAGAAACGCAGCACCGAGAGACATCAGGAAATTATCACATTGCGTTCGCAGGAAATTATTATTTCAACGGAAGATGAATGACATCCTTTACGACTTAACATGAGGAATATGAAATATGGCACATGAAAAAATCGTTACGGCGTTCACCCAACCGCAGCAGGCGGAAGTTGCTAAACAGAAACTTATTGCCGAAGGTATTCCAGAGGATGACATCGATATTATTGCGGGCGAAAGATTACATGTTGAAGACAAAGAGATTCGCCATCCAAGCTTCTGGCAGCGTCTGTTCGGTGATGATGTCGATGATAACTATGCAGCGGAATACAGCAAAGCCATCCAGGCAGGTGGGGTACTGCTGACGGCTCGGGTTGATCAGGATGACGCAGGCAGAATTGAAAACCTGCTGGATAACTATTCAAATGATTACGCTGTAAACAGCGGCTCAGGTAGTGATCTCTATGGTAAAAATTTCCTCGGTGAAACGAATGATGTGGGTAACCGCACTTCAGGACAGTCTGGGGTGAACACGGCCGATCCTCTTTTAGATGAAGATATCGAGACCAACAGACCGCTGCCTGGCGATGCTGACTATGTCAGCGGAGGCACTGCTTCATCGGATGTCGCAGGACGTGTCTCAGATACGACCTCAAGAGATTACGCGGCGTCAACGGATTATCCGGAGCGTGTTTCAGATGATATCCAGGCTAATCCGTCTTACAGAGAAGATGATAGCCGTGAAACGCTGAAGCTGGCCGAAGAGCAGATCGACGTGAGTAAACGCCGTGTGAGCGATGGTAAAGTTCGTCTGCGCCGCTATACGGTTGAAGATGAGGTCTCGAGAGATATCTCCCTTACCGCCCAGCATGCCAGCGTTTTCCGTTCTGCCATTAACGAACCGGGTTACCTTAACGATGTGGACTGGTCCGAGAAGACGCTTGAAGTCGAAGAGTCCCATGAAGAGCCGGTGGTGGATAAAACCACTCATGTCCGCGAAGAAGTCGGCTTGCGTACAGAAACCACAGAGCGTGCTGAAACGGTGAAAGACACGGTTCGTCGACAGGAAGTTGAAGTCGATAAAAACGACCTTGAAAGCGATCTCAATAAAACAAAGTACCCGCCAAAAGAGTAATACCTGGAAGGCGCGTTAACTGGGTTTCATTACCCAATGGATGACCTGGAAAATACGCTACAAAAAAGGGGGTTAGCATGATGCTAACCCCCTTTTATCTACACGTTTTCTGATGTTGTGAAAGGACGGTAGTCGTTCAGACGCGCTTTAATACGAGCACGTCAGCAATAACGAACAGCAGCAGGCTGCAACCCATCACCGGCATTGACAGCCCCAACAGAATGCTAACGGCAACGCACACAGCGCGGCCCCATACTGGCAACGCCAGCCAGCTCTGACACAGCGTCTTCGCTGGATCTATTGCCATCTGTCGGGGCCTGCGCATCCACCACATCCGGTAGCCCCACACAATCATGACGCACAGCGCGAGACCAAAGGCGATCAGCAGCAGCTGGTTTGGCAGGCCAAACAGCACGCCCATGTGGAAATCCACTCCCCAGCGGGTCAATTTGGCCATCAGCGGGTAATCGACAAACCGGGTGCGATCGACCACGGTCAGGGTCGCGGGGTCCACAGCAACGGCATCAACCTGCGTCGGCCAGCTGCGATCGATCTCCGTCACCGTCCACGCCATTGCCTCACGCTTTGCCGGGCGTATCTCCAGCTTCGTGGCATCAATCCCCGCCGCATTGGCCGCCTGTAGCACACCGTCATAGAGGGCAAGGTCAGGTTTCATCTCCGGCATGGACATGGTCATGTGATGACCGTGGTGCTCAGCATGCGGATCGGCTTTTTCGGCCGGGCCCTGCAGCTGCGTGTTCACCTGCGGCGTGAGCCAGTTCATCTCTGCCCGCAGTTTATCCACATTACCGCCCGCCCACTGGGACCAGGTCAGGCCGGTCGCCGAGAAGAGCAGCATGCCCACCAGCAGGGTCCAGCCGAGGGAAACGTGCAGACGTCGGCGGTTCTGAAAACGGTTGTTGATGCGCCGTTTTGGCCGGGTATAGAACCACAGGGCAATCCCGCCCAGCGCGGCGATCCACATCCAGGACGCGGCCAGCTCGCTGTAAAGTCGTCCCACATCCCCCAGCAGCAAAGACTGATGCAGATAATCGATTTTCTGACGCAACGGCAGGATACCGCTGGTGCCGTAGACGGTCATATCTCCGCGCACCTCAAGGCTGACCGGATCGATAAAGATGGCCCGGTTCTCCGAGGCTTTCAGCGCCGGGTCAATGTACATCACCCGGGTGGTGTCCCCTGCGGTCAGCCCCGGACGTACCGCTTGCAGCCGCAGCTCCCCGCCGGTGACGTTTTCCGCCACCGCGATCTGCTCGGCAAGCGGGCGCGCTGTGCCCTGAGTCTCGCTGAACAGCGCGTGGTGATAAAGCGCGTTTTCCAGCTGCGGCGTGGCGACATACAGCGTCCCGGAGAACGCGGCGATAAAGATAAACGGCCCGACAAACAGACCAATATAGAAGTGAAGACGACGCAGCAGGTTGCCCCAGGCTGCGCGCGGAGTGCAGGTAGTCATGCTTTCCCTTTTTAAGGCAAAAGTTATCGATACACCGGGGTGTACGTTTTTTTACGTGGATTAAGCAGACAGGTGCGGCGGCGCGCGGGTATCGGGACAGAGCCAGGGGAAGAAATGCCAGTGGTATACGGCCGGTCGCGGCGGCGTGAGGCGCTGTCGGAGTAGGACCGCGCATAGCAGCAGCACCAGCGCCAGGATCACCCCCGGCACGTGAGCCAACAGCACGCAGTAACCGCAGGCTTCGGCATGGTCGACCGGCATACTTTCTGGCGGTGAAGGGTGGTGCTCCGCCATCATGCTCATGTCGTGATGCATGCCGGGCATCGCATTCATGGGATCTTTTTGCAACGAGACAGAGACCAGTGGCGCAAAGACGATCATCAGGATCGCAAATAACGCGAGGCCTGCCGCGATACGTTGCCACTGTGCCTGATGCTGTTTAGTCGTCACTTCCCCTCCGTCAGAGCGGGGCATTGTAAACGATTTATGACGGATACGTTAATGTGCAGCGCACTCGGGGATAAAAAAAGGGCCAGCCTTTCGGCCAGCCCTTTTTACAGGATGTTGCTTAAGCGAATCTTAGTTCAGACGCTCTTTGATACGAGCAGACTTACCAGTACGCTCACGCAGGTAGTACAGTTTAGCTTTACGTACAGCACCACGACGTTTAACAGCAATGCTGTCAACTACCGGAGAGTGAGTCTGGAAGACACGCTCAACGCCTTCGCCGTTGGAAATTTTACGAACAGTGAATGCAGAGTGCAGACCGCGGTTACGAATAGCGATAACCACGCCCTCGAATGCCTGCAGACGTTTTTTGGAACCTTCAACAACCCATACTTTCACTTCCACGGTATCACCCGGACGGAAGGAAGGTACGTCCTGCTTCATCTGCTCTTGTTCAATTTGCTTAATAATGTTGCTCATAATTTAATCTCTTATCCTGGGTAAACTGATATTCGGGGGCCTCAGGCCATCCCATCATGTTTCTGCTGCTGGTGCGCGTGTTCTTTTTTGAACTCGGCCAGCAACTTTGCTTGCTCTTCAGTCAGAGCCAGGTTTTCCAGAAGTTCAGGTCTTCTAAGCCAGGTACGGCCCAGCGACTGCTTCAGGCGCCAGCGACGAATCTCGGCATGGTTTCCCGACAGTAATACCGGCGGTACCTCCATCCCTTCTAACACTTCAGGACGGGTATAGTGTGGACAGTCCAGCAATCCGTCAGCAAAAGAGTCTTCTGTTGCTGATGCTTCATGGCCCAGAACTCCCGGAATGAACCGGGAAACGGAGTCAATCAGCGTCATTGCCGGTAACTCACCACCGCTGAGAACGTAATCGCCGATAGACCATTCTTCGTCAATCTCGGTTTGGATTACGCGCTCATCTATCCCTTCATAGCGACCGCACACCAGAATCAGCTTTTGATTCGTTGCCAGTTCGCTGACGCCCGCTTGATCAAGCTTGCGTCCCTGAGGTGACAGATAAATCACCTTTGCGCCTTCACCTGCCGCGGCTTTTGCTGCTGCGATGGCATCCCGCAAGGGTTGTACCATCATGAGCATCCCCGGTCCGCCGCCGTAAGGACGTTCGTCCACGGTACGGTGCCGGTCGTGGGTGAAGTCACGTGGACTCCAGCTCTCGATGCTCAGCAGGCCATTTTTTACTGCCCGGCCAGTTACCCCGTAATCAGTAATCGCGCGGAACATTTCAGGAAACAGGCTAATAATGCCAATCCACATAGCGCCGTCTTTTACCGTTTTCAGGAGAATTTAAAAACCAGGATCCCAATCTACTTCGATAGTTCGAGTAGCGAGATCGACTTTCTTGATAACCTGCCCATCGAGGAACGGAACCAGCCGCTCCTTGATACCGAACGCATCTTTCAGGTTTGCCTTAATGACGAGAACGTCATTGGATCCGGTTTCCATCATATCGATGACTTTCCCCAGACCGTAACCTTCGGTAGTGACTACCTGGCAACCGATAAGGTCTTTCCAGTAGTAACCCTCTTCCAGTTCAGGCAACTGCGACGAATCCACGACAATTTCACAATTAGTCAGCGCATTCGCGGCATCGCGATCGTCAACGCCTTTCAGCTTGATAACGATGTCCTGATTGTGGTGACGCCAGCTTTCCAGCTCGACCTCTTGCCACTGACCCGCCTTCTGGATAAACCAGGGCTGATAGTCAAAAATGCTTTCGGCGTCTTCGGTGGAGGAAAACACTCTGAGCCAACCACGGATACCGTAGCAAGAACCCATTTTTCCCAATACAATCGGTTCAACAGGTGCTTTTTTGCTCATCATGACCACCGTGACAGATTAAGCTGCTTTGTTTGCTGCTTTGATCAGCGTAGCAACGCGATCGGAAACGGTAGCGCCCTGGCCAACCCAGTGAGCGATACGATCCAGATCCAGACGGGTTTCTTCTTCTGCGCCAGCGGCCAGTGGGTTGAAGAAACCAACGCGCTCGATGAAGCGACCGTTGCGTGCATTACGGCTGTCAGTAACAACAACCTGGTAGAACGGACGCTTTTTCGCGCCGTGACGTGCTAAACGAATAGTTACCATAACATCCTCTTGTGTGAATAAAACACCGGGCCCCATCGAGGGAAGGAGCCCGGCGTCATATTAAAAGCCCGAAAATTTTACTGATTTCTGGGGAAAATGCAATCAACAGTTGATAAGTCTGCTGTAAAAGGCCGTCGGCGGTGCAGCCAGTTTGGCGTCGGCGAGCGCGCAGAAAGCGGAGCGTACACGTAGTACGTGAGCATTTACTCGCTCCGCTCGCCCTTCGGGCCGCCCTAAAGGGCGTTCAAAACACGATAGTGTTTTGTCGAGCACTCCCCGGCGTCAAAATGGCAAACAAGCCAGGCCGATCAACGACCAGGGAATCCTGGCGGCATCATGCCTTTCATGCCGCGCATCATCTTCGCCATACCGCCCTTCTTCATCTTCTTCATCATGCGCTGCATGTCGTCGAACTGTTTCAGAAGACGGTTAACGTCCTGCACCTGCATGCCGCAACCGGCCGCAATACGGCGTTTACGGGAGCCTTTGATGATTTCTGGCTTGGCACGCTCTTTCAGCGTCATCGAGTTGATGATCGCTTCCATGCGCACCAGCACTTTGTCGTCCATCTGCGACTTCACGTTGTCCGGGATCTGGCCCATGCCCGGCAGCTTGCCCATCAGGCTCGCCATACCGCCCATGTTCTTCATCTGGCGTAGCTGCTCCAGGAAATCGGTCAGATCGAAGCCGTCGCCTTTTTTCAGCTTGGAGGCCAGCTTCTCGGCCTGCGCACGGTCAACCTTGCTCTCGATATCTTCGATCAGCGACAGCACGTCGCCCATGCCGAGGATACGGGAAGCAATACGGTCCGGGTGGAACGGCTCCAGCGCTTCGGTCTTCTCGCCGACGCCGAGGAACTTGATTGGCTTGCCGGTGATATGACGGATAGAGAGCGCCGCACCGCCGCGGGCGTCGCCGTCCACTTTGGTCAGTACCACACCGGTTAACGGCAGCGCTTCATTAAAGGCTTTGGCGGTGTTTGCCGCATCCTGACCGGTCATGGCATCGACCACAAACAGGGTTTCTACCGGATTGATCGCGGCATGGACCTGTTTGATTTCGTCCATCATCGCTTCGTCAACGTGCAGACGACCGGCGGTATCCACCAGCAGCACGTCGAAGAATTTCAGCTTCGCTTCTTTCAGCGCCGCGTTAACGATGTCGATCGGCTTTTGCGACACGTCAGACGGGAAGAAGTCGACGTCAACCTGTTCAGCCAGGGTTTCCAGCTGCCTGATCGCCGCCGGACGATAAACGTCGGCAGAGACGACCAGCACTTTCTTCTTGTGCTTCTCGCGCAGGAATTTACCCAGCTTAGCAACGCTGGTGGTTTTACCCGCACCCTGCAGACCGGCCATCAGCACCACTGCCGGTGGTTGCGCCGCGAGGTTCAGGCTCTGGTTCTCTTCGCCCATCGCCGAAACCAGTTCGTTACGCACGATTTTGACGAACTCCTGACCCGGGGTCAGGCTCTTGTTCACTTCATGACCAACCGCTTTCTCTTTAACGCGGTTGATGAAATCACGCACGACCGGCAACGCGACGTCTGCTTCGAGCAGCGCCATGCGCACTTCGCGCAGCGTCTCTTTAATGTTGTCTTCGGTAAGGCGTCCACGGCCGCTGATGTTGCGCAGCGTGCGCGACAAACGATCGGTTAAATTATCAAACATTGTCTCTCGCCTGGGATAGAAACGTGAGGTCGCTGGCGCGACACGTACACAGAATTTTGCCGCAGTATAACATGAAGGCGCCTTTGTTGTTATGCAACGGTTGGAGCACGCCTCACGTAACGTTATACTGCCTCTCTTTCTCATCAGGACAACTGTCGACACCTCTATGCCTGTTTTCGCACTGATCGCTCTTGTGGCGTACTCTGTCAGCCTCGCGCTGATCGTTCCTGGCCTGCTACAAAAAAACAGCGGCTGGCGGCGAATGGCTATTTTGTCGGCTGTCATCGCGTTGATAAGTCACGCCTTTGCGCTCGAAGCGCGTATTCTGCCAGGCGACGGCAGCGGGCAAAACCTGAGCCTGCTGAACGTCGGGTCGCTGGTCAGCCTGATGATCTGTACGGTGATGACCATCGTGGCCTCAAAAAACCGCGGCTGGCTGCTGCTGCCGATTGTCTATGCCTTTGCGCTGATCAACCTCGCCTTTGCCACCTTCGTGCCGAATGAGTTCATCACTCATCTTGAAACCACGCCGGGGATGATGGTGCATATTGGCCTGTCGCTGTTCTCATATGCGACGCTGATCATCGCCGCCCTGTACGCGCTCCAGCTGGCCTGGATTGACTACCAGCTCAAAAATAAAAAGCTGGTCTTCAGTAACGAAATGCCGCCGCTGATGACCATCGAACGCAAGATGTTTCATATTACCCAGGTCGGGGTAGTACTGCTGACGCTCACGCTGAGTACCGGCCTGTTTTATATGCACAATCTCTTCAGCATGGAGAATATCGATAAGGCCGTGCTCTCCATCATCGCGTGGTTTGTCTATATTGTCCTGTTATGGGGCCATTATCATGAAGGCTGGCGCGGTCGCCGCGTGGTCTGGTTCAACGTTGCGGGAGCAGGCCTCCTGACACTGGCTTATTTCGGTAGCCGCGTCATCCAGCAGATCGCCAGCTAAGTAACCAAGGAGTTCCCCCTGGAACACATCTCTACTACCACGCTGATCATCACCCTGATCGTCATGGTGGTCATCTCCGCCAATTTCTCCGGCTCGGAGACCGGCATGATGACGCTGAACCGCTACCGGTTACGTCATCGCGCCAAACAGGGTAACCGGGCCGCTCGTCGCGTGGAAAAACTGCTGCGTAAACCGGATCGCCTGATAAGCCTGGTGCTTATCGGCAACAACCTGGTCAACATTCTTGCCTCCGCGCTGGGCACCATTGTCGGCATGCGTCTGTACGGCAACGCCGGGGTCGCCATCGCCACCGGGGTGCTGACCTTTGTGGTGCTGGTTTTTGCCGAAGTCTTGCCGAAGACCGTCGCCGCGCTCTACCCCGAGAAGGTCGCCTATCCCAGCAGCTTCCTGCTGGCACCGTTACTCATTCTGATGATGCCCCTGGTCTGGCTGTTAAACGGCGTGACGCGCGTGCTGATGCGCATGGTGGGCATTAAGGCGGATGTGACGATCAGCAGCGCCCTGAGCAAAGATGAATTGCGCACCATCGTGCATGAATCCCGCTCGCAAATCTCCCGCCGCAATCAGGATATGCTGCTGTCGGTGCTGGATCTGGAAAAGGTCAGCGTCGACGACATCATGGTGCCGCGCAATGAGATCGTCGGTATCGACATTAACGATGACTGGAAGGCGATTGTTCGCCAGCTGACCCACTCCCCGCATGGCCGCATCGTGTTGTACCGTGATTCGCTGGATGACACTATCAGCATGCTGCGCGTGCGCGAAGCCTATCGGCTGATGACCGAGAAAAAAGAGTTCACCAAAGAGGTGATGCTGCGGGCGGCGGATGAGATTTACTACATACCCGAAGGCACCCCACTCAGCACCCAGCTGATCAAATTCCAGCGCAATAAAAAGAAAGTGGGTCTGGTGGTCGATGAGTATGGCGATATCCAGGGGCTGGTGACGGTGGAGGATATTCTGGAGGAGATTGTGGGCGACTTTACCACCTCCATGTCCCCTTCCCTCGCCGAAGAAGTCACGCCGCAAAACGACGGCTCGGTGCTGATTGACGGCAGCGCGAACGTTCGTGAACTCAACAAAGCCTTTAACTGGCAGATGCCGGAAGCGGAAGCCCGCACCATTAACGGTATGATTCTGGAAGCGCTGGAAGAGATCCCGGCGTCGGGTACGCGGGTGCGTATCGGCCAGTACGATATTGATATCCTGGACGTGCAGGACAATATGATTAAGCAGGTAAAAGTATTGCCGGTGAAACCGCTCAGGGAGAGCGTAGCGGAATAAGCGGGTGTAGGCCGGGTCAGGCGAAGCCGCCACCCGGCACTACGGGAGGCCAATTACGCCCTGGCTTTCGCCACGGAGACCATCGCTGCGCGAATAGTACGACCGTTCAGGGTATAGCCTTTCTGCATCACCATCAGCACGTTACCGGCAGCAACGTCTTCAGACTCCACCATCGCAATGGCCTGATGCACGTTTGGATCCATCGGCACGTTGGTGTCGGCAACCACTTCAACGCCAAACTTCTTCACCACGTCGAGCATGGATTTCAGCGTCAGTTCGATCCCTTCAACCATCGGGGCCAGGTCCGGGTTCGCTTTATCCGCCACTTCCAGCGCGCGATCCAGGCTGTCGATCACCGGCAGCAGTTCGTTGACGAACTTCTCCAGCGCAAATTTATGCGCCTTTTCAACGTCCAGCTCGGTACGGCGACGCAGGTTTTCCATTTCCGCTTTGATACGCAGGATGCCATCGCGCTCGCGGTTCTGGGCTTCAACTACCTGAGCTTCCAGATTCGCAATTTTTTCATCGCGCGGATCCACCTGCTCAGCACCAGCCTCAGGCTCTGTCGCCTCAACCTCTTCGTGCTGCTCCGTGATAATTTCTTCCGGGGCTTGCCCCTCAGGCGTTTTCTGTTCTTTACTACTCATGAATTTCTCCGCGTTTTTCTGCATTCAACTCGCTAACTTCGCTTATTATGGGGATCAGTTTCCGGGATTCAAGGGAACAAGCCACATTGTCATCATTCATTCGCACAAGGACCTACAGAAAATGAGCAACCATTTCAAGTGTATTGGGATTGTCGGTCATCCACGTCACCCTACTGCGTTGACGACACATGAAATGCTGTATCGCTGGCTGTGCGCGAAAAACTACGATGTGATTGTTGAACAGCAGATTGCCCAGGAACTGCAGCTTACCAATGTGAAGACCGGCACGCTGGCGGAAATTGGTCAGCAGGCCGACCTGGCGGTGGTGGTCGGCGGCGACGGCAATATGCTCGGCGCAGCGCGCACCCTTGCCCGTTACGATATTAAAGTCATTGGCATCAACCGTGGCAACCTGGGCTTTTTGACCGACCTCGACCCGGATAACGCCCAGCAGCAGCTCGCTGACGTGCTGGAAGGCCACTACATCAGTGAAAAACGCTTTTTGCTGGAAGCGCAGGTGTGCCAGCAGGATTGCCAGAAACGGATCAGCACCGCCATTAACGAAGTGGTACTGCACCCGGGAAAAGTGGCCCATATGATTGAGTTCGAAGTCTACATCGACGAAATCTTTGCCTTCTCGCAGCGCTCCGATGGGCTGATTATCTCTACCCCCACCGGCTCGACGGCCTACTCGCTTTCGGCGGGCGGCCCGATCCTCACCCCGTCGCTGGATGCCATCACGCTGGTGCCAATGTTCCCGCACACCCTCTCGGCCCGCCCGCTGGTGATCAACAGCAGCAGCACCATCCGTCTGCGCTTCTCACACCGCCGTAACGATCTGGAGATCAGCTGCGACAGCCAAATCGCGCTGCCGATCCAGGAAGGGGAAGATGTGCTGATCCGCCGCTGCGATTATCACCTCAACCTGATCCACCCGAAAGACTACAGCTATTTCAATACATTAAGCTCCAAGCTCGGCTGGTCGAAAAAATTGTTCTGAATTAGCATCCAGCGCTTTACTGGATAAAAAACCAGTTTATACTGTACACAAACACAGTTATGGTTTTTCATACAGGAAAACGTTTATGCTGGCACAACTGACCATCAGCAACTTCGCCATCGTTCGTGAGCTCGAAATTGATTTCAACAGCGGAATGACAGCTATCACCGGGGAAACCGGTGCCGGTAAATCCATTGCGATTGATGCGCTCGGGCTGTGCCTTGGCGGTCGTGCTGATGGCAACATGGTTCGCGCCGGTGCAAGTCGCGCCGATCTCTGCGCCCGTTTCTCCCTGAAAGATACCCCTGCCGCCCTGCGCTGGCTTGAACAGAACCAGCTTGAAGATGGGCGTGAGTGCTTACTTCGCCGTGTTCTCAGCAGCGACGGACGCTCCCGTGGCTTTATCAACGGTACCGCGGTGCCGCTGTCCCAGCTGCGCGAGCTGGGTCAGCTGTTAATCCAGATCCACGGGCAGCACGCCCATCAGCAGCTCATCAAACCTGAACAGCAGAAGTCGTTACTCGACGGCTATGCCGGTGAATCCGACCTTATGCAGCTGATGGCGGCGCACTATCGTCAGTGGCATCAAAGCTGCCGAGAGCTGGCGCAGCATCAGCAGCAGAGCCAGGAGCGCGCGGCCCGCGCCGAACTGCTGGCCTATCAACTGAAAGAGCTGAACGAGTTTAGTCCGCAGCCGGGTGAGTTTGAGCAGATCGACGAAGAGTACAAACGTCTCGCCAACAGCGGTCAGTTGCTCTCCACCAGCCAGCAGGCGTTGAACCTTATGGCCGACGGCGAGGATGTGAATCTGCAAAGCCAGCTCTATACCGTGCGCCAGTTGGTGACCGAGCTGGCGGGCATGGACAGTAAAGTGTCCGGCATGCTGGATATGCTGGAAGAGGCGGCCATTCAGATCTCCGAAGCCAGTGACGAGCTGCGCCACTACTGCGAGCGTCTGGATCTCGACCCCAACCGCCTGTTCGAGCTGGAACAGCGCATTTCGCGCCAGATTTCCCTGGCGCGTAAGCACCACGTTTCGCCGGAAGAGCTGCCTGCCTTCCATCAATCTCTACTCGATGAGCAGCATCAGCTTGACGATCAGGCCGACTCGCTGGAGACCCTCTCTCTGGCCGTCAGCGTGCATCATCAGCAGGCCTTGCAGACCGCTACGCAGTTGCACAATATCCGTCAACGTTACGCGCAGGAGCTGAGCCAGCACATCACGGAGAGCATGCATCTGCTGTCGATGCCGCACGGTGTTTTCACCATCGATGTGAAGTTCGAAGCCAATCACCTGACGGCCGAAGGCGCAGACCGCATTGAATTCCGCGTGACCACCAACCCGGGCCAGCCGCTGCAGGCGATATCCCGCGTCGCGTCCGGCGGTGAGCTGTCGCGTATCGCCCTGGCGATTCAGGTGATCACGGCGAAGAAAATGGAAACCCCGGCGCTAATCTTCGATGAAGTGGATGTCGGTATCAGCGGCCCGACCGCGGCGGTAGTGGGTAAACTGCTGCGTCAGCTTGGCGAGTCCACCCAGGTGATGTGTGTGACCCACCTGCCGCAGGTTGCCGGTTGCGGCCACCATCACTTCTTTGTCAGTAAAGAAACCGACGGCGAGATGACCGAAACGCACATGCAGCCGCTGGACAAACGCGCCCGTTTGCAGGAGCTGGCCCGTCTGCTGGGCGGCAGCGAAGTCACCCGCAACACGCTGGCGAACGCGAAAGAACTGCTGGCTGCCTAAACTTTTTCGGTATCTCAGGGTCATACAGAACAATAAAAACGCCGACAGACCGGACGCCAGAGGTTTTAATGTGGTGAAAGGTCTATTATCATCGGCATATTACATATGAGCCGTCGCGTATTGCCCGGGCCCGAAAAGGAATCAAATCACTATGCGCTGTAAAACGCTGACCGCTGCCGCAGCGGTTCTTCTGATGATGACCGCAGGCTGCTCCACTCTGGAAAAAGTGGTTTACCGCCCTGACATCAACCAGGGGAACTATCTCGCTCCTAACGATGTGTCTAAAATTCGTGTCGGTATGACGCAGCAGCAGGTTGCCTATGCCCTGGGCACACCGATGATGTCCGATCCGTTCGGCACCAACACCTGGTTCTACGTGTTCCGCCAGAAGCCAGGCCATGAAGACGTGACCCAACAGACCCTCACGCTGACCTTCAACAGCAGCGGCGTGCTGACCAACATCGACAACAAACCCGCGCTCACCAAAGAGTAAGGTTTCAGAAATGCAAAAAGGTGCTCAATGAGCACCTTTTTTGTTTTAACGCGGCTTATTTAGCGGACTTCTCCGCACGCTGGCGACGCAGCTCTTTCGGGTCGGCAATCAGCGGGCGATAGATCTCAACCCGGTCGCCGTCTTTTACGCTATCGGCCAGTTTGACCGGACGACTGTAAATCCCGACTTTGTTTTTTGCTAGATCGATATCGCTGCGCAGCGTCAGCAGACCAGAGGCGCGAATCGCCTCTTCAACGGTGGCGCCCTCTTCCAGAGTCACACGCTGGAGATACTGTTTCTCCGGCAGCGCGTAAGCTACTTCCACCACGATGTTAGCCGGCACTGTAAACCTCTTTGGCGCGCACCGTGAAGGCCTGGACCATATTCGCCGCCAGCTCTTTAAAGACGCGTCCAAACGCCAGCTCAATCAGGGCGTTGGTAAACTCAAAGTCGAGATGAAACTCGATCCGGCAGGCGTCGGCACTGAGTGGGACAAACTTCCATCCGCCCATCAATTT
This sequence comes from Leclercia sp., assembly GCF_036780805.1. NCBI lineage: Bacteria > Pseudomonadati > Pseudomonadota > Gammaproteobacteria > Enterobacterales > Enterobacteriaceae > Leclercia > Leclercia sp. The sequence goes on from NZ_DAIQCE010000019.1 coordinate 25,133, forward strand.
TTTGAACGGGCCATCCACCAGCTGCATCAGAATGCTCTGGTTATCGGTCAGCGTGTTGCGGGTGGTGAACGTTTTGCTGATCCCGGCTTTCGAGACATCCACCGCCGCCGTCATTTGCGTCGGGCCTGAGTCCAGCACGCGGCTCCCGGTACAACCCGGGATAAACTGCGGATATGACTGAACGTCATTCACTAACTGGTACATCTGTTCCACACTGTAAGGGACAAGCGCAGTACGACTAATCTGAGGCATAACATTTTTCCTGATCAAACAACCAACAAATAATAACATTTATCACCTGTTAAAAAAACGCTGAGCCTCATCTCGTGCTAATATAGCGCGTTAGACCTCACAGGACGCAATGAGGTGACTTTTTGACATCAGATTACCTACGGCTTCACGACACTTATGACGAAGAAAAAAGCACATAAACCTGGCTCGGCAACCATTGCGCTCAACAAGCGTGCCCGCCACGAGTATTTCATTGAAGAAGAATTCGAAGCTGGCCTTGCGTTGCAGGGCTGGGAAGTTAAATCGCTGCGTGCGGGTAAAGCCAACATCGGTGATAGCTACGTGATCTTCAAAGACGGCGAAGCCTTTCTGTTTGGCGCAAACTTCCAGCCGCTGACGGTCGCCTCTTCGCACTACGTCTGCGATCCCACCCGCACCCGTAAGCTGCTGCTGAACAAACGCGAGCTGGACTCCCTTTTCGGGCGTATCAACCGCGAAGGTTATACCGTGCTCGCCCTGTCGCTGTACTGGAAGAACGCCTGGTGCAAAGTAAAAATCGGCGTGGCAAAAGGTAAGAAGCAGCACGACAAACGTAACGACGCCAAAGATCGCGAGTGGCAGGTTGATAAAGCGCGCATCATGAAGCACGCAGGCCGTTAATTTCCGGATACTTATTGAGCGATTCAATAAGTTAGCGTTCCGGACTGGTATCCGGGCTGCAAATTCTGGTATACTTGCTGTAACACTATTGGGGCTGATTCTGGATTCGACGGGATTTGCGAAACCCAAGGTGCATGCCGAGGGGCGGTTTGCCTCGTAAAAAGCCGCAAAAAAATAGTCGCAAACGACGAAAACTACGCTTTAGCAGCTTAATAACCTGCTAAGAGCCCTCTCTCCCTAGCTTCCGCTCTTAAGACGGGGATCAAAGAGAGGTCAAACCCAAAAGAGATCGCGTGGAAATCCTGCCTGGGGTTGAAGCGTTAAAACTAATCAGGCTAGTTCGTTAGTGGCGTGTCTGTCCGCAGCTGGCGTGCGAATGTAAAGACTGACTAAGCATGTAGTACCGAGGATGTAGAAATTTCGGACGCGGGTTCAACTCCCGCCAGCTCCACCAAAATTCTTTGTTGATGGTCACCAGAGCCTGATACGAAGTCCTGAAAGCCCGCACGGCGCAAGCCTGCGGGCTTTTTTGTATCCTCAATTTATCCAGCGAAAGCCATTAGCCCCCGTCAAAACCCCTCCAGCACAATCTTCCCAACCGCACGCCCGGTTTCTAACTGTGCATGAGCCTTCTGCACGTTCGCCGCCGTGATCGCCCCGTAATGCTCACCCAGCGTGGTAGTAATCACCTGCTCATCAATCAGCTCCGCCACGCGGGTCAGAAGCTGGTGCTGGGCGATCATATCCCGGGTTTCAAACATTGAGCGGGTGAACATAAACTCCCAGTGCAGGGAGATGCTCTTCGCCTTCAGCGGACGGGCATCCAGCGTCTCGGGATCGTCAATCAGCGCCAGTTTGCCCTGCGGTGCCAGGGCCTTAATAATCTCTGCATAGTGCGCTGCGGTGTGGTTCAGGCTGGCGACGTGGGTCACCTCTTTGATGCCTTGTGCGGCCAGCGCTTCTGACAGCGGCTTGCTGTGATCGATAACATAATGCGCCCCTGCCTCCCGCACCCACTGCTGGCTTTCGGGCCGCGACGCCGTGCCGATAACGGTCATTTTTGTCAGCTTGCGCGCCAGTTGAACGAGGATCGACCCCACGCCGCCCGCGGCACCCACGATCAGCAGCGTATCGCCTTCGTTGCCCTGCTCCTGAACGCCCAGCCGATCGAACAGCATCTCCCAGGCGGTGATTGCCGTTAATGGCATTGCGGCGGCGGCCGCGTTATCCAGGGTTTTTGGCTTCAGGGCCACAATGCGCTCGTCCACCAGTTGATACTCGCTGTTGCTGCCCGCCCGGCCCAGCGCCCCGGCATACCAGACCTCGTCGCCCGGCGCGAAAAGGGTCACCGACTCGCCCACCGCGCTCACCACTCCCACCGCATCCCAGCCGAGAACGCGCGGCGTATCCCCGGTAAAACCGGCGCGAACCTTGGTGTCCACCGGGTTGACGGAGATGGCTTTCACTTCAATCAGCAGATCGTGCCCTGTCGCCGTCGGCTGGGGCAGTTCAATCTCCTGCAGGGCGTCGATGTTATGTGGTGCAGAACGGGTAATAGCAATGGCTTTCATAATGTCTCCGGCGTTTTATCCACTGTGTCGCAATAATTTGATGGTAAAGCGAAGCTGTGACGGGAAAAATAGCCTCGCGGAGACAAGACTTATACTCGGGAGATGAAAATGGTGCGGCTTGAGGATCTGATACTGTTCGTTCGCGTTGCTGCCCTGAGCAGCTTCAGCGATGCGGCGCGTGAAGCGGGTATCCAGCCGGCGCAGGTCAGCGCCGCCATCAAACGGCTGGAGTCGTCGCTGGCCATCCGGCTGTTTGCGCGCTCCACCCGCAGCCTGCGCCTGACCCCGGAAGGCGAAGCCTGGCTTCCCTACGCGCGACAGATGCTGGATGCCATGTACGCCGGGATGCAGAAGATCCAGACTCCGGAAGAGGAGATCTCCGGCACGTTGCAGATAGCCGTCCCGTCGGATTTAGGCCGCAACTTGCTGCTGCCGGTGTTTCAGGCGTTCGACGACCGCTACCCGGCATTACGGCTGCGCATATTTTTCTCCGACCAGGTTGCCGATGTCTTTAAGGATCCGGTGGATATCGCCTTTCGTTACGGCATGCCGGAAGATGCCTCCTATATCGCCCTCCCCGTCGCCCCCGACAACCGCCGCGTGCTGGTAGCCTCGCCGGAGTGGGTCGCCCACCACGGTGACTTGCACCATCCCGATGACCTGAGCCGGGTCAACGCCCTCACCTTTGTCCTGCGCGGGCGCTTGCACGATCGCTGGACGTTCTCGCGTGACGGCGAGATGCACAGCGTGAACGTCAGCGGCAGCATGATGAGTGACGATGCCGAGGTGATCCGCCGTCTGGCGGTCGCCGGGGCGGGGGTGGCGTACAAATCCTGGCTGGATGTCGCGGAAGATGTCCGCGCCGGTCGGCTCCAGGTTTTAATGCCAGAATATAAGGGTGAGAGCGTGCCGCTGAATATGATCTGCCCGCACCGCAAACAACTCTCCGCGGGCGTCAGGTTGCTGTATGACGCGGTAAAAACGTGCTGTGAGGGGCAACTCTCATTTTAATCGTCGCTTTTAATCTTTTTGGCTGCGTTTCTGGTACGAAAAGCGGCAAAAATGCGCTATAAAAGCCGCATGAAAATCCCAAACAGACTCCAGCCCCTGGTCGATGACGGCCTGATAGATAACGTGCTTCAACGCCTGAAAAGCGGCAAAGAGGCTGACGTTTATACTGTCCTTTGCGGGGACCAAATCCAGTGTGCCAAAGTGTACAAGGAAGCGTCACAGCGCAGCTTTAAGCAGGCCGTGCAGTATCAGGAAGGCCGCAAAGTCCGCAATACACGTGACGCGCGCGCCATGCAAAAAGGCTCAAAGTTCGGCCGTAAGCAGCAAGAAGAGGTCTGGCACACGGCAGAGGTCGATGCGTTATTCCGTCTGGCTAACGCCGGGGTTCGCGTGCCGCAGCCCTATATGTGTCTGGACGGCGTGCTGCTGATGGAGCTGGTCACCGACGGTGAAGGTGCCGTTGCGCCACGCCTGAGCGATGTGTCCTTAACGGAAGAAGAGGCAGTAAAAGACTTCAACACCATGATCCGCAATATCGTGCGCATGCTGTGTGCCGGTATTGTTCATGGCGACCTGTCAGAGTTTAACGTGCTGCTTGATGCCCAGGGGCCGGTCATTATCGACCTGCCGCAGGCGGTGGACGCCGCCGCCAACAACCATGCCCAGTCGATGTTTGAACGCGATGTGAATAACATCACCGAGTATTACGGACAGTTCGCCCCGCAGCTGCTGAAAACGCGCTATGGGAAAGAGATCTGGATGCTCTATGAAGACGGCAAATTAACCCCAGAAACTCCGCTCACCGGACTGTTTGTTGAAGAGACGCATACCGTGGATATGGATTCCCTGCTGGATGAGATCGTTTCGGCAGAAGATGAGTACTACGAACGCCAGCGTGCCGTCAGAGAGCGCGAAGAGGACTAAGGTGTGAAATCCTCTATTTGAATGCTTATGGAGAAATAACGCGCCAGCCAGCGTAAGTAACGTCAAAAAAACGTGAAACCTCCGCCAGTTAAATTCCGGCTGGCGGAGCTGATCGGTAGCCTGTCACAGGCTTACTTCATCGCAGTCGTAGAGGCGCTACCGCCGAACAGCATTCTCAGCCCCAGTCCGATCATCACCACCCCGGTGAACCGCTCCTGCCATTTGAGGAAGCCGGGGTGTTTACCCAACCATGCGCCAAAGGTGCCAGACGCCATCGCCACCGAGCCCAGGGACAAAATTCCTGCCAGCTTCTGGATCGAGCCCAGAATCAGCAGCTGTAACCAGATTGGCCCCACCGCCGGGTTAACAAACTGCGGCAGAAACGCGAACATAAAGAGCAGCGATTTCGGGTTAGTCAGGCTGTTGATCGCCCCCTGCTTTACCGCTTCACGTCCGGTGATCTGCACCGTCTTCCTTAATTTCGTATCCGCGCCCGCGCTGAGCAGCATCTTGATCCCCAGCCAAATCAGGTAGGCCGCCCCGGCCCAGCGCAGCAGATCCAGCGCCACTGGCCACGCGTGGACCACAGACACCAGGCCCAGCACCAGGAAAGAGACCTGCACGACCCCGGCAACAAACACATTGCCCAGCACCGTCAGGAAGGCGATACGCCGCCCCTGCCCTATCCCCCGGGCAATGGTCAGCATCATGTCCGGGCCGGGTGAGATCTCTAATAGCAAGAGCGCGAACAGGAAAGTGATAAAGGTTTCAGCGGTTGGCATAGTCGAATGTTCACAGAGTCATGTGCTGACAGAATAACGATCGGTGGCAAACAACCCAACAACTTTTACTGTCCGTAGGTCGGGGTGCGGCTGCCCGGCGGCGCTTCGCTTGCCGGGCCTACAAGGTCAAAGACGGATTTCGTAGGCCGGGTAAGGCATAGCCGCCACCCGGCATTGCAGTCGTGCAGCGTGTTACTACTTCATAGCAGTAGAGGCGCTAACATTGTTAGCTTTTGAAGCGTTATTCTTCACCTTGTTTTTGTACAAACCACTGCCAGTGGGTAAGCAGAAAATGTTTATTAACGGGCTTCTGTAGTTTTTCAGGTGTGATTTCAGTTAAATGAAATTCAGCCAAATCGCTATCCTGCTGAAGGGATGACAGACTGAAGTGCAACATCATCGTGTCGGGATTAATTGCACAATGCCCTTGATCAAAGAGAGCATGGATATCCCGTCGCAACAACAGGCCATTAGAAACGTCAGGAATACCTCGATCGCTGTGTGGGATAATGTGTGCAGCTTCGGTACGCCATCGCAATGTGGCACCCGTTACGACACAACGCCCGTAACAGTTTACTCTGACGGCTTCCGCGAAGGGGGACTGGTCTGGGCGTGTCCGGATAACTCTCTCCGAACCTTCACGGAAGGTCGCGGGAAACGCGTCCGCGTCCGACTCCGGTTCGTCGATTTGAGGTTCCGATGAGGAGAGGACGGTGACATAGGTTCGTCCATGTCCGCTGTACTTTCCACCATTGAAGGTTTGGGAATTGGTGTTTGTGATCCCCTGAAACTTCAGATTGTCAAAGACAGCAATCTTCTTGCTCTTACCCTCAGGTGACTGAAGGTTAATAAAGCGTCCGGTATATATTTTGTAGGTCTTATCGGACTCTTTTACACGCAACACCACATGATCAAAATGCCGCTTCTGATCGATTAACCAGTAACCCGACATTCCGGTACCTGTAGAAAGGTTTAATTCGAGTACTCCTTTTCCATCAGCGTAATTCGTGCAAATAGAGAGTATCTCACCTGTTAACCCCAGTTCTTCAATAGAGGTAAAGCGGGTCGGTGTAGCCGATAAATCGTTCATGAAGAGAGTATTTCCTATGGTAGGGCTACCAGCCCGCGATGGGATGAACCATGCTTGTCTGGCAAAATGATGGTTAAGCCTGAAATGTATCAATTAAGAAATATAAAAAACAGATTATTCATAGAGTTGAATGTCATAGTGTGAGAAAGGTCTTTTTACGCTGAAGACAATAGTGGCTCTGCATTGATATCAAAAGTACATCTACTTTTTTAATTTCTTAAACGACACGACCACCAAATAGCGTCGTTTGTTGATATTCCATCGCCTTTGCATGTTTATTTCACTTAAATCAAAATAATTTCCTAAGAGAATATTTTGCTTTAAATATTCCAGGCCCCCGACCTGCTTCCTCAAGGGAGAGGGGGCCTTTCGTGCACATCACACCACCTCTACCACTTTAAACTCTTCCGCCACCAGCTCCATATCCTCTGCATACACCCCTTCTCGGGTGAAAAACGCTTTATGTTCCTCGCGCCAGTATGCCAGGCTCAAATCCCCTTCCCCCTCCTGGCGGGCAAAGGCTTCGGTCACCTCAGAGAAGCACACCAAGCGCAGAGACACCATTCGGATAACGCAGACCGGCGCGCCCTGGCCGTTCAGAATAATATGGTAACTTCCGGGACCGGGGGCGTCCTCATCGGCATTAAAGGAGGCCAGCGAGCCGCAGGAGGCGGTCTTGATCCCTTTAACGACCAGCTCCGCGAGTTCGTTGGCCATCTGAGGGCTATCGCCGAAGGCCCATGCCCGGGCGCCAGGATATTTCAGTTTCACGCTATCCAGCAAATCCATCGTAAAATCCTTTGAGATCAAATTTTAATGGCTCACTGTAGCACGATTTGATAACCCTCCTTGCCGATGCGCTTTCATCTTTCTACGCTTATCTCACGCTGGGCCCTATGTCGAATAAACCTGCGCTCTATGAAAGGGAGACCTTATGCTGCGCCTTCTTCTCCTGCTGGTGGTCACGCTTATTTGCCCGTCGCTTTTTGCGGCGCCGATCGTGCACACGATTGACACGGACAAGACCGCCATCAGGCTGTCGTGGCGCGCTTTTGGCGGCATTCCGTCGTGGGCGAATCTGAAGGGAGTGACGGGAACGGTCACGCTGAATCCGGACAATGAATTTGACGATCGCATCAACGTCACCGTTCCGGTAGCGACGCTGCAGGCCTCCAACAACCTGCTCACCTGGCAGTTGAAGAGCAATATGTTTTTTGATGCTGCCCGCTACCCGACCATCACCTTTTCCAGCACCCGGGTGGTGAAGCTCGGCCCGGATCGCTACCGCGCCTTTGGTAACCTCACCGTCCGGGATGTCAGCCGGCCGGTGATCCTCGATGCCCGGCTCGATCGCCTGTCAGGAGAGGCGATCGCCCTGCATGCCACAACCGCCATCTCACGATCGGCCTATAAAATGGATCGCTTTGCGCTGGTGGTGGACGATCGGATCGCCATTGCCATTGAGATCCAGACGAAGCCCGGCTCGGCGTTATGACAGCGCGGCCTGCAGCTGGCGGGCCGCTTTCTCTAACTGCGCAGCGGGCGTGCGGCCAATCAGGGCAAACTGATAGCCCCGGGCATGCCACCAGGCGATATGCATCCCGTAACGCTGTTCGGTGGCAATCGCGGTTGCACGCCCCTGCCCGAGCGCCGAGACGCACAGCGCCAGCGGGCCATAATCGGCCTGGTTCCAGGCAATCTGGGCGATGGCGGTATGTTCATAGCGCAGAATACGCACCATCTTCAATTCGCTGTTTTGCAGGGCCAGCTGCTGCTCGTGCAGCTGCAGCCCCACATCCTGGGCGATGCGGGCCAGGCCGCGGCGCAGCAACGGGGGCGAGCTGTCGGCGTCGAGCAGCGTTTCCGCGCTGTAAAGCGACATGTAATGCGCCTCCAGATCGCGGATGCTGGCGTTCTCATCGCGCTCCTCCGGCCCTTCGCCTGACAGGGTGCGCGCCAGATAACCCACGCCCGTGCCGGTCAGCAGAAAACAGACCGAGGCGGCAATCAGCGCCCGGCGGCTGACTCCCGCACGTGGCGGCTCCTGTTCGCTGAGGTGGGCCGCCAGCCGGGCCTGCATCCGCGCAGCGGGGGCCTCGTCCAGCAGAAGGGAAAAGGCCTGACGATAATCCTGGTTACTCTTCATCAGCTCTGCGGTACGCCCCGCGAGCTGGTCGTCGCTGCGCAGCTGGCGGGCAAACTGCCCGGCATCGCTCTCCTCCATCTCGCCATCCAGCCAGGCCACGATGGCCTCATCGCCGTAAGGGGGGCTAAAGCGGATCGTTTTCACCAGCGTTTCTCCTGTGCAGCAGGCGGGACGGGCATCGTTTTTGCCAGCGTCGCCCGGGCGGTGGCCAGACGGCTCATGATCGTGCCCACCGGCACCGATAAGATCCCGGCCGCCTCCTGATAGCTAAAGCCTTCAACGTAGACCAGGAAGAGCGTATTGCGCTGCGCCTCCGGCAGGGCGTTAACCCGACGCATGATCTGCTGATAACGCTGCCGATCCTCGTCCTGCTCGTGAGTGTCGGGGGCCAGCAGATCCTCGGTATCGACAAAGCCCTGCCCCATCCGCACGCGGCGTGCGCGCAGATCGGAGATCCAGATCGAATGGAGGATCGAAAACAGCCACCTGTCGAGGCGCGTGCCCGGCGCAAACTGCGCGCTCTTTTCCAGGGCACGCACGCAGGTGGCCTGCACCAGCTCCTCGGCCATATCCCGGTTGCGCGACAGCACCAGGCCGTAGCGCCAGAGGCGATTCAGATGTACAGCAAGCTGCTGACGAACGTCGCTGGTGGTGATTTTTCGATCCTCACGCCCGGTTTCAGGATTCAGGATGCCCGTTAATGGCCGCCTGCAGATCGCGGTACTCTTCACAGTCCTGGCCACAGATGGCGGCAATCGCTTTCAGCTGCTCCCCGGCGAGATCGGGACGGCCTTTCACCATCCAGGCTTCGCCAAGATACTCACGCGCTTTGGCGTAATTCGGGGCCAGGGCCAGCGAACGCTGATAGTAGCCAATCCCCTCGTCGGTGCGCCCCAGCTTGCGGGTGGCATAGCCGCGATAGTTCCAGGCCTCCGCCGTGTTGCCGTCTTTCAGGCTGTCGAGCAGGTTAAGGGCCGCCTGATACTCGCCTTTTTTCGCCAGATGGTACGCGTAATTAGTTTTATCCAGATCGCTGAGGCTGCCGGACTTATCCGGCACGCATTTTTTGCTGACGCTGTCGTACACCTGTCCTTTCGGACAGTCCGGGGTGGTCTTGTCGGTATTATTATCGCCCATCGCCAGCGCCAGAGGCGCCTGGACGAGAACGATCAGCATGAAACAGGCAGAGGTGAGTTTACGCATGGTGGTGACTCCGGTTAGCTTCACAGGGAACATCCAACAGATAAACGCGTACAGCCTCGACTTTATTCGAAAATATTTATTAATAATTGATCCGGAAACTTCCGCGGTTGTGTTCTACACTGCGCAACTAAAAATAATACTCCCGGGAAAAATAATACTAATGTCGTAGGGCCATATACGGATGCGCCTGGTATAAGGTTAAAAAACCATACTTTTGTATTATTACCATTCAGAACAACCAGACTAATAGCCTCACCGGCAAAGATTGCAATCCCGCCAATAATAAAATACGGGTAATTATTACTCGCCCACATTTAATTAACTAAATTGAAGATATTCTCGCAGAAAATTGTGATCGGCCGCAATTTTCACGGTCTTCACTTCGCCTGAAGGAAACCCCACCAACCCTTGCACCACAAGGCCTGTAGCAAAAACACCTTCCACAATATTCTCTTTTATGAGACAACAGCAGGCGTTATCAATCGCCAGAAATTTATTTCACCGCTTCGTCATTTGCGCTTTTAGTGCTTTCTGGCTATATCATTTTTAAGCTCTAATGAGACGATCGCAATATTAATAACAGGGATGGCATACATCACGCCTGGCATGGGCCGCTTTAAAAACATTACAGCAGGTCACTATTTCTGACAAATAGTGTCTCTTTCGGGACGCTTAAACTCTGCTGAGAATAAATGAATTTAAACACACAGCATTTCTTTCACTCTGTTGGGAGTCATACACATGAGCAAATTCACTGTCATCTCCAGACTGACGCATCAAGAAACGGTAGCAGAAGGAAACCAGATCATACTGGGCGAAGATTCCGTGGTGAAGCTTCAGGCCGGCAGAGGTGATATTGCCAGCTATTACCGCACCAACAACGATCTGCTCGTCAGGATGACCAACGGCGAAAGCGTGACGCTGAAAAACTACTTCGTCAACAAACACCAGCTGGTGCTGGATGAAAACGGCGCCCTGTGGTGGATCGACGATCCGCTGGCGGTAGAGCGTTACCAGTCGATCCCCTCAACCGATGCGCTGATTGCCGGCAACGTCAGTAACTCATCCGGGGATACCCCGATCTGGCCGTGGGTGCTGGGTGGCGTGGCGGCGGCAGGGGGTATTGCGCTGGCAGCCGGTGGCGGCGGTGGTGGTGGCGGTGGTGGCAGCAAGCGGATCGATCCGGGCCCGGTGCCACTCGATACCACACCGCCTGACGCGCCCACTAACCTGCATTTCGCCAACGGCAACACCCAGCTGATCGGCAATGCCGAAGCCAACAGCACCGTCACCATCACCGATGCCGACGGCAATGTGGTGGGCAAAGCGAAAACCAACGGCAACGGCGAATTTACCGTCGAGTTGGGCGTCCCCTACACCAACGGCGAGACCCTGACGGCCATCGCCACCGACAGTTCCGGTAACGTCAGCCCGTCAACCAGCATTACCGCCGCGGATACCACCCCACCGGAAGCGCCGATGATAATCCTCGCGGACGATGCTGTCGGCAGCCTGACCGGCGCGCTGAACAGCGATGATACCACCGATGACCCCCGCCCGGTCTTCAGCGGCAGCGGCGAGGCCGGCACCACCCTCACCCTCTACGACAACGGTAAGTCTATCGGCAGCACGGTGGTAAACAGCGACGGCAGCTGGAGCTTCACCCCTGCCAACAATCTCGCAGACGGTTTCCACGTGATTACCGCGACCTCCACCGACGCCGCGGGCAACGTCAGCCCGGAATCAACGGTGTTTAACCTCACCATTGATACTGTCGCCCCGAATGCGCCGGTACTGGAAGTGACGGACGACGAGGGCACCATCCAGGGTCTGCTGACCAGCGGTGGGTTTACCGATGACAACCAGCCGGAGCTGGGTGGCCAGGGCGATCCGGGCAGCACCATCGCCATCTATGACAATGGCCTGCTGATAGCGGAGGTAGACGTCGAAGACGACGGCACCTGGAGCTACACCCCGCCGGTGGCCCTGGCGGATGGGCTGCACAGCATCACCCTGACGGAAACCGATGTGGCGGGCAACCTGAGCCCCACTTCCGCACCGTTCGAATTTACCATCGACCGTACCCCACCGGCCGCCCCGACCGGGCTGGTGCTTAATACCGCAGGGACCATCCTTACCGGCACGGCGGAAGCCAACTCGACGGTCACGGTGAGCAACGATCTGGGCGACATTTTAGGCACGGCAACAGCGGATGCCAACGGGGCGTTTTCAGTGACCCTGAGCGCGGCTCAGCTCAACGGCGAGACGCTGAGCACAGCGGCCACCGACAGAGCGGGTAACGAAGGGCCTGCAGCAGACCTGATTGCCCGGGACATCACCGCGCCGGCGGCACCCACCGACCTGGTGGTGGCCACGACGGGCGATAGCCTGAGCGGTACAGCCGAAGCCGGGGCGCAAATCACCATTTTCACCGCCACGGGTACCTCCCTCGGTACCGGTACCGTGGGCCTCGACGGCAAGTTCACCGTCAGTATCGCCCCCAATCAGCTTAACGGCGAAGTGCTGACCGTTTATGCCACCGACGCCGCCCAGAACAAAAGCGGGCCTGGCCAGGCCACCGCCACGGACTCCACCGCGCCGGACGCCCCTGCACATCTGGCGATCGCCGCCGATGACGTGACGCTCAGCGGCACCGCGGAAGTGGGCAGCACGGTGGTGCTGATGGAAGGCACCACGAAGCTCGGTGAAAAGGTGGTTGACGCATCAGGCAACTTCTCCTTCACCATGGCGACCGCCAAGCTGAACGGGGAGATCCTGAGTGTTACCGCCACCGATCACGCGGGTAATACCAGCGATGCCAGTTCGATAGAAGCCAGGGACATTACCCCTCCGGCCACGCCGATCATCACCGACGTGTGGGATGACGTCCCCAGCGTTATCGGTACTATCGTGAACGGGGCGACCACCGACGACCGCACCCCGCTGATCTCCGGCACCGGTGAGCTTGGCACCAAAATTTTTGTCTACAGCGAGAATATCCAGATCGGTATGACGGAGGTCGATACAACGGGCCACTGGTCGTTCCAGGTCCCGGCAAGTCTGACGAACGGGCTTCACTCTCTGACCGCCGATGCCGTTGACCGCCGCGGCAATCACAGCGTGATGTCCGATAGCTGGTCGATTAACGTCGATCAGGCGGCCCCGAACCCACCAACCACGACGGTAGCAACCGCGGCCTTCGCCCAGAGCGAGGAGCCGGTGGTCAGCACCCTGAGTGCCAGCACCACGGGCGAAACGCTGATCTATAACGTGCTCAATGACACCGGGGGCGACCACGTCAGCCACTTCTCGCTGGCGGCGGGGGATAAAATCGACATCAGCGAGCTGCTGGTCGGCTGGAACGGCGATCGCGCCACGCTCGGGGATTATATCCACGTCAGCAACAGTGAGGGCAGCACCGTGATCAGCATCGACCGGGACGGGGCCGGCACCAGCTATGCGCCAGCGACCCTGGTGACGCTGGATGACGTCCAGACCACCTACGAAGAGCTGGTCAACCAAAACCACATCATCACCGGTTAGAGAGGTCGGCCCCCTCTCCCTCAAGGGAGAGGGTTGGGGTAAGGGGGAGCAGGCCGCACTGCAATAACACATCGCCGGGTGGCGGCTACGCCTTACCCGGCCTACACATTCAAATACCCGCCCGGCAATAACCCCAAACTTAATGCCATTAATATTTTGACCTCGCCACCATAATATTTTTCTACCAAATACCGTTATTGCCCTAACTTAAACCATGCTCTAAATAGCAGAGCATTTTAATAATGCAACTCCACTGCATTAATATTAAAATACAGGCTTAAATATATCATGTTCAATATCTCCTTTATTCTGGCTTAATTATTTACACAGCCACGCTAAAATATAACCCTAGCCAGTCCAGACATGCCGATTATTACTAACCCATTAAATTTACGTCAGAATAAATGCCATTACCCCCTACCCAACCCGCCGCACCAACCCGCCGCACCAACCCGCGCCACGCCTGGCACCCTCATCTAAACCCGCACACAAATAATATCTTCAATGACACTAACCCTTTATTAACCGGTGCTTAATTTGCACGTTTACTACTTTCTGGCTATATCAAACTTAGTCAATCCGAAATTGTTACCAATATTAAAGACAAGGATTTTACCGCCGAGAAATATATCCCCAATCGACTTACCCCCTGAATATCAAGGGCAAAAATACGCTGCCACCATCGCTTTATCGGCAGCTCTTAATAACTTTTAAATAATTACCCTGGGTCATTGTTCAAAATAAACAGTTTCCCTATGGGTGGCGCTCAATCTGCGCAATAGAAATGGCTTAAACCGCTCGCCATTTCATTGCCCTCTGCCGGGAGTAATACACATGAGTAAAATCACTGTCATCTCCAAACTGACGCACATGGAAACGGTAACAGACGGGTCACAGGTGACGCTGGCCGACTCCTCCATCGTTAAAATCAACGCCCAACGCGCCGACATTCTCGACTATGAGCGCAGCGGTAACGACCTGATCGTTAAGCTGGCCGACGGCGAAACCCTGACCCTCAAAAATTTCTTTGTGGCCGGCGAGCAGGGGATCAGCCAGCTGGTGCTGGAAGAAAGTAACGGTGCCCTGTGGTGGATTGCCGATCCCATCGCGGCAGAGAGCTACCAGTCGATTGCCTCCGTTGATGCCCTGCTGGCAGGCACCACCACCGCGTCGGCAGGTGAAACGGCGATATGGCCGTGGGCGCTGGGTGGCGTGGCGGTGGCGGGCGGCATTGCGCTGGCCGCAGGTGGCGGCGGTGGCGGCGGCGGTGGCGGGAGTGACAGTGAAAATGGCAGTGGTAGCGGCAGCGGCAGTGACGGGGGCAATGGCAATGGCAGTAACCCAACGCTGCCGGGCACCGTTCCAGACGACACCACGCCTCCGGGCGCAGCGACCAACCTCAGATTCTCCGCAGATGGCACCCAGCTTAGCGGGAGCGCCGAAGCCAACAGCACCATCACCGTCACTGATGCCAACGGCAACGTCATCGGCCGAGGCCAGACCAACGGCAATGGCGAATTCACCGTCGATCTGGACAAGCCCTACACCAACGGCGAAACCCTGACCGCGACGCCGACCGACGAGGCAGGCAACACCGGTCCGGGCACCCCGGTAACCGCCGCGGATACCACCCCGCCGCAGGCTCCGGCGCTTAACAGCGTTGTCGATGATGTGGGCAGCGTGACCGGGTCGCTCACCAGCGGCCAGACCACCGATGACGCCCGCCCGACCTTTAGCGGCAGCGGCGAACCCGGCAGCACCATCACGGTTTACGACAACGGCGCAGCCATCGGCACCGCCCAGGTCAACAGCGACGGCAGCTGGACCTTCACCCCGGGCACCGCGCTGGGCGAAGGGGCACACCAGATCACCACCCGGGCCACCGACGGCGCGGGCAATACCGGCCTGGCCTCGCCGGCATTCGGCTTTACCGTGGATACCCTCGCCCCGAATGCCCCTTCCGGCGTGACGGTCACTGACACCACCGGTACGGTGCAGGGCGTCCTCACCGCCGGGCAAACCACCGATGCCAACCGCCCTGCCCTGAACGGCACCGGGGAAGCGGGCAGCCTCATTACGATCTATGACAACGGGCAGGCCGTGGGCCAGACCACGGTGGCTGCCGACGGCACATGGCGCTTTACGCCAGACACGCCGCTGGCCGATGGTGCACACGCCATCACCCTGACGGAGACCGATCTGGCGGGCAACATCAGCGCCCCTTCCGCCCCGTTTGCCTTCACCGTTGACCGCACGCCGCCGGACCAGCCGACCATCAGCCTGATCCCGGGCGGCACCGAGGTCACCGGCAGCGCCGAGCCGGGCAGCACAATCACCATCACCGACAGTAACGGGAAGAAGATTGGCACCGGCCAGACCGACGCCAACGGCGACTACCGCGTTCCCCTCGACGAGCCACAACGCGAAGGAGATACCCTTCAGGTGGTGGCCTCCGATGCCGCCGGAAACCAGAGCCCGCCAGCAACGGGCATCGTTGGCGATATCACCCCGCCTGACGCGCCGACCGGGCTTGCGATCACCCCTGAGGGCACCGTCGTCACCGGCAATGCGGAAGCTGGCAGCACCGTCACCATTCGCGATGGCGACGACGTGATCGGCAGAGGCGTTGCTGGCCCTGACGGTAGCTTCGAAATTATCCTTACCACCCCGCGCCTGAACGGACAGGAACTGGCGGTCACCGCCACCGATGCGGCGGGCAATACCGGGCCGGAAGGCAGCGTGACCGCACCGGACGTCATCCCACCGCAGGCCCCGGTCATCACCAGCGTGGTGGATGACGTGGAGGGCATCACCGGCGTGGTCCGCGACGGGCAGATCACCAATGACACCCGCCCGGTCATCACCGGCACCGGCGAACCGGGTGCGACCATTCATATCTTCAACGGCGAGGCTGAAGTGGGCAGCGCCGTCGTGGATCAGGACGGCAACTGGTCGGCTGAAGTGCAGCTGAGCAACGACGGCGGCTATGTTCTGACGGCACAGGCCGTGGACGGCAATGACAACCGCAGCGGCGCGTCCAACAGCTGGAGCATCATCCTTGATGCCACCCCACCGGCCACCCCGGCGATCGCCCAGGTGATCAACGATCTGCCCGAGACCGCCGTAGCCATCGCCAATAACGGCACCACCAACGACAACCGCCCGACCCTGTACGGCACCGGCGAAGTGGGTTCGACCATCAGCATTCGCGTGGATGGGGTTGAGGTGGGTACCGCCCAGGTGGGCGCCGGCGGGGAGTGGAGCTTCACCCCGACCGCCGCCCTTCTGGATGGTCAGCATGCGATCACCACGGTGGCGAAAGATGCCGCCGGTAACAGCAGCCCCGCCTCCGACGCCTTCACCCTGACCATCGATACCGTGGCACCTGGCGTCCCGGTCATTACCCGGGTGGAAGACAACACCGGCACTCTTCAGGGGGATGTCACCAGCAACGTGCCGACCGACGAAACCCGTCCGGTGATCCACGGCACCGGCCCGGCGAACTTGCAAATCAATATCTATGAAGGCACCACCCTGCTCGGCACCACCACCAGCAATGCGGATGGCGTCTGGAGCCTGCAGCTCGCCACTCCGCTGGTTAACGGCACCCACGTTCTCACTGCCACCGTCAGCGATGCGGTGGGCAACACCGCCACCTCCGGCAGCTTTAACCTGGTGGTCGATACCCTCGCCCCGGCCACACCGGGCATTCCGGCGATCACCGTCAATCCTGAGGGTGGTACACAAGAGACCCTGACCTCCGGCGGCAGCACCCGCGACACCACGCCGACCCTGAGCGGCACCGGGACGGCAGGCGATATCGTCACCATCTACGACGGCAGCACCAAAATCGGCGAAACCACCATTCCGGCGGGGGGCAACTGGAGCTGGACCCCGCCTGCCGGGCTGCCCAATGGCACCTACGATCTCAGCCTGACCGTGACCAACAAAGACGGCGCGGGCAACGAGAGCGCCCCGTCCCAGTCGGTGACCATCACCATCGATACCGAGGCACCGGGGCAACCTGATGCGCCAGTGGTCACCGATAACGTCAGCGAAATCACCGGCCCGGTGGGCAACAACGGTGCCACCAACGATACCCGTCCGGTGCTGAGCGGCACCGGCACGCCGGATGACATCATCAGCATCTACGACCAGACCACCACCGGCAACGTCAAGGTGGGCGAGGTGGTGGTGGACATCAACGGCAACTGGACATGGCGCGCCGATGCGCCGCTGGCGGAAGGGACGCACGGCTTTAGCGTTATCGCCACCGACGAAGCGGGCAACGCCTCGGTGGTGTCAGACACCATCACCGTGACCGTCGACAGCCGCGTGCCGGAGATCCCGACGATTGTCAGCGTCAATGACAACCTCGCCGCGGGCGGCAGCACCAACGACACCACCCCAACCGTCACCGGGACCGGTGAAAACGGCACCACGGTGATCCTCTACAGCAACGGCGTCGAAGTGGGACGCGGGCTGGTGAGCAACGGCAGCTGGACCATCACCGCCAGCGCGCTGAAGGATGGCCCCACCACCCTGACCGTGGCGGCGCTGGATGCCGCCGGGAACGCCAGCAGCGCCGGAAGCGACTTTGCCTTCACCCTCGATACCGTGCCGCCGGGCAACCCGCAGCTGGTGGCGATCTCTGACAGCACCCTCGCCAACGGCACGCTGTACGTGAACAACGACACGCCAACCCTGAGCGGCACCGGCGAGCCGCTGAGCACGATCACCATCTCGGTTGACGGCAATCCTGTTGGCCAGGTGCAGGTCAACGAGCAGGGGCAGTGGACCTTCCCGCTGCCGGTCGGCGCCGGGCTGCCGGATGACACGCACACCCTCACCCTGGTGGCGAAGGATGCCGCAGGCAACACCAGCGAAAGCAGCCCGGTCAGCGTGGTGGTCGATACCGACGCGCCGGATAGTCCGGTCGTCACCGAGGTCGTCTCCGGCGGTACGCCGCTGACCGGCACCGCCGAGGCAGGTGCCACCGTGACGGTACGTGGCCCGGACAACGTGGTGCTGGGCACCGGCGTAGCCAACGCCCAGGGGCAGTTCTCGGTAGCCCTGAACCCGCCGCAGAACAACGCCACTGAACTCACGCTGGAAGCACGCGATCCCGCGGGGAACGTCAGCGATCCAACCCGCTTTGAGGTGCCTGAAACACCCGCCCTGCCAGCCGCGCCGACCATCGATGCCATTCTGGATGACAACGGTACCGATGGCAGCATCAACGTCAAAGGCGGCAGCTCTAACGACGCTACCCCAACCCTGACCGGGACCGCGATCCCGGGCAGCATTGTCACTGTCTACCTGGACGGCAGCACCACGGCGCTGGGCACCGCCACCGCTGACGCCACCACCGGGGCCTGGTCGTTCCCGGTCGCCGCCCTCGATGAAGGCAACCATAGCTTCAGCGTCACCGCCTCCCTCGACGGGGTGACCAGCAGCCCGTCGCCGGAAGCGACGGTCAATATCGATCTCACCCCACCCACCACGCCGACCTTTGGCAGCGTGGTGGATGATGTTGGCCCGCAGACCGGCACGGTAGTGAGCGGCAGAGCGACCAACGACGATCTGCCGACCTTCAACGGGACGGCCACGCCGGGAGATGTGATCCGCCTGTACGCCGACGATACCCTGATCGGTACCGCCACGGTGGGCAACACCGGAGCCTGGAGCATTACCCTGACCGACGCGCTGGATGATGGCACCTACGCCCTGACCCTCAGCGCCACCGATCCGGCCGGGAACGAAAGCCCACGCTCGGAACCGTTCTCCCTGGTGGTGGATACCACCGCGGGTGAAGTGGTGATCGCCGGGGCCAATGATGACGTAGGTCCGGTGACCGGCAACGTCGCCAACGGCGGCAGCACCAACGACAACACCCCGACCCTGACCGGTACCGCGGAAGCCAACAGCAGCGTCGCCATCTACGACGGCAACAGGCTGATGGGCACCGTCACCGCCAGCGCCACCGGTACCTGGAGCTTCACCCCCACCACCGTGCTGGCGGAAGGTCAGCACATCTTTACCGCCGTCGCCACCGACAGCGCGGGCAACGTCACCCCAGTCTCCGGGTCGTATATCCTGACCGTCGACATGACGCCACCGGCCACGCCGATCATCACCAGCGTTAACGACGACGTGCCGGGCTTTACTGGCCTGTTAACCAATGGGCAGGTCACCAACGACGTGCGTCCGGAACTGACCGGCACCGGCGTGGCGGGCAGCACCGTCCACATTCTGGATAACGGTGTGGAGATCGGCACCGCGCTGGTCAGCGCCAGCGGCAGCTGGAGCTTTACCCCGACCAGCGATCTGGCCTCCGGACCACACGCGCTGCGGGTCAGCGCCACCGATGCCGCAGGCAACGTCTCCGGCACCTCGCCAGCGTTCTCGCTGAACATCGACATCACCGCCCCGCTGGCACCGGTTCTGCTCACCGCGGTGGATGATGTCGGCACCGTGACCGGCACGCTGAACAGCGGCGATGTCACCAACGACGCGCGGCCAACCCTGACCGGCAGCGGCGAGGTGGGCGCAACGATCCACATCATTGTCGACGAGCGGGAGATCGGCACCGCGGTGGTCAACGCCGCGGGCAGCTGGACCTTCACCCCGGAGACGGCGCTGGATGAAGGCACCCGCAGCATCCGCTTCACCGCCACCGATACCGCCGGGAACACCGGCCCCGCCAGCGCTCCGTTTATCCTGACGGTGGATACCCTGGCGCCGGCGGCCCCCATCCTGACCGCCATTAGCGATAACGTGGGCACCCTGCAGACGCCCATCACCACCTCCGGCCAGGCCACCGACGACGCCACACCAGGGCTGACCGGCACGGCAGAAGCCAATGCCACCGTCACTATTTATGACAACGGGGCCCTCGTCGGCACGGTGCAGGCCAGCGAAACCGGCGACTGGAGCTGGACCCCAACCACGGCGCTCGGCAACGGTAGCCACACCTTTACCACCAGCGCCATTGACGCGGCAGGCAACCTCAGCGCCACCTCCCCGGGCTTTACGCTGATTGTCGATACCCTGAAACCGACCCCGCCAACCATCGCCCTGGCGCTTGACGACGTTGGCCCGGTGACCGGCCCGCTCACCAGCGGCCGCACTACCAACGACCCGCAGCCGGTGCTCACCGGCACCAGCGAACCGAACGCCCGGGTGCAGATTTTTGAAGGCACCACCCTGCGCGGCGAAGGCGTGGCGGACGGCAGCGGCAACTGGTCAATCGAGATAAACACCCAGCTCGACGATAGTCAGCACAGCTTTACCGCGGTAGCGACTGATGCGGCAGGCAACGCCAGCGATCCGTCCACGCCGTTCACCCTGACGGTAGACACCCTGGTGCCCGTCGCGCCGGTGCTGGCCTCGGTCACGGATGATGTGGGCGAGACGGTGGCCCTCACTAACGGCCAGCTGACCAACGACGCCAGACCGACGCTCAGCGGTACGGCGGAAGCGGGCACCACGGTGAACGTCTACGACGGCACGACCCTGCTGGGTACTGCCACCGTCGGGGCCAACAACGCCTGGAGCTTCACCCCGCAGAGCCCGCTGGCCGACGGGGCGCACACCCTGACGGTGACCACCACCGATGCGGCAGGCAACGTCAGCCCGCCAACGGCCGGGTTTACGATCAACGTCGACGCCACCGCCCCGCTCGCCCCGGCCATCACTTCGGTGGTGGATGACGTCGGCTCGGTGCAGGGTCCGGTGCTCAACGGCAACCCAACCAACGACACCCGTCCAACCCTCAACGGCACCGCCGAAGCCAACGCCATCGTGCGCATTTACGACGGCGAAACCCTGGTGGGCGAGACCACCGCTAACGCGGAAGGTCAATGGACCCTGGCCCAGACCACCGTCGCCCTCGACGACGGAGTACATAACTTCACCGCCACCGCCACCGATGCGGCGGGCAACCTCAGCGCCGCGTCGCCGGTGACCTCTGTCACCGTCGACACCCTCGCCCCGGGGGCACCGAACGGCTTCACCATCCTTAATAACGGCAATACCCTCACCGGCCAGGGCGAAGCGGGCAGCACCATCACCGTGCGCGACGGCAACACGGTGATCGGTACCGGGGTGGTCAATGATGCAGGCAGCTTCTCCATCACCCTCACCACCGCGAAATCGAACGGCGAACTGCTGACGGTGACCGCCACCGACAGAGCCGGAAATACCGGCGCGGAAGGCCAGATCGCCGCCCCGGACACCACGCCGCCGGCCGTTCCGGCCATTACCGACGTGGTGGATAACGTCTCTGACGTCACCGGCACCGTCACCGACGGGCAGATCACCAACGATTCGACGCCGCTGCTCCGCGGCACCGGGCCTGCCAACACCACCATCGAGATCTACAGCGGCACGGACCTGATCGGCACCACCCAGACCAGCGCGGGCGGCAACTGGGAGCTCCAGCTCAACACCGCATTGCCTGACGGCGGCCACGTTCTGACGGCGCAGTCTGTGGATGCCGCGGGCAACCACAGCGCCGCCTCCAACAGCTGGAGCATTCTGGTGGATGCCACCGCCCCGGATGCCCCGGTGATCACCCACGTGATCAACGATCTCTCCGGCAGCGCGGTGGCGATTGCCAACAACAGCCCGACCAACGACACCCGTCCAACCCTGAACGGCACCGGGGAAGCGGGAGCCACCATCAGCATTCGGGTGGATGGCGTGGAGGTAGGCACCACCCAGGTGGGCGCAGGCGGCGAATGGAGCTTCACCCCTGAGGACGCCCTCAGCGAAGGGCCGCATGCGATCACCGTGGTGGCGAAGGATGCCGCCGGAAACACCGGGGAGCCGTCTGAGGCCTTTAACGTCACCATCGACACCGTGCCGCCCGCCGCCCCGGTCATCACCCTGGCCGTGGACAGCACCGGCAGCGTCATCGGCGACGTGGTCAGCAACCAGCCGACTGACGAAACCCTGCCGCTGATCCGCGGCACTGGCCCGGCCAATACGCAGATCAGCCTCTATGAAGGCACCACTCTGCTCGGCACCGCCACCACCAGCGCGACCGGGGCATGGAGCGTGCAGCTCGCCACCCCGCTGGGGAACGGCACCCACGCCCTGACCGCCACGGTCAGCGATGCGGCGGGCAACACCGCCATCTCCGGCACCTTTAACCTGGTGGTGGATACCGTGGCCCCGGCCACGCCGGACATCCCGGATATCACCGTCAACCCTGACGGCAGTGAAGAGACCGCCATTACCGGCGGGGGCAGCACCCGCGATACCACGCCAACCCTGAGCGGTACCGGGACGGAAGGCGACATCGTCACCATCTATGACGGCACCACCAAAATCGGCGAAACCACCATTCCGGCGGGCGGGATCTGGACCTGGACGCCGCCTCAGGCGCTGCCGAGCGGCACCTATAACCTCAGCCTGACCGTGACCAGCAGCGACGGCGCGGGCAACGAGAGTGCGCCGTCGAATCCGGTGACCATCACCATCGACACCGAAGCCCCGGACGCACCGGCGCTGCCGGTAGTGACCGATAACGTCAGCGACATTACCGGCCCAATCGACAACCTGGGCGCGACCAACGACACCCGTCCGGTACTGAGCGGCACCGGCACGCCGGATGACGTGATCAGCATCTACGACCGGACCAGCCCGACAAGCAACGTGCTGGTGGGTGAGGTGGTGGTCGATATCAACGGCAACTGGAGCTGGCGTTCCGATACGCCGCTGGCCGAGGGGGATCACAGCTTCACCCTCACCGCCACCGACCCGGCGGGCAACATCTCGGTGGTGTCGGACGCCATGACCGTAACCGTCGACAGCCTCGTGCCTGAGATCCCGGTCATCACCAGCGTGGCGGACAACGTCGGGCCGGTCACCGGCACCATCACGGCGGGCAGCAGCAGCAACGATACCACCCCGACCGTCACCGGCACCGGGGAGAACGGCAGCACGGTGATCCTCTACAGCAACGGCATCGAGGTGGGCCGCGGCCTGGTCAGCGGCGGCAGCTGGACCATCACCACGCCGGTGCTGAAGGATGGTGCGACCACCCTGACCGTAGCGGCGATGGATGCCGCCGGGAACGTCAGCAATGCGGGGAGCGACTTCGCCTTCACCCTCGACACCGTACCTCCGGCTATTCCGCAGCTGCTGGCGATCTCTGACAGCACCCTCGCCAACGGCGCGCTCTACGCCAACAGCAGCACCCCGACCCTGAGCGGGACCGGGGAGCCGCTGAGCACCATCACCGTCTTTGTAGATGGTCAATCTCTGGGCCAGGTGCAGACCAACGCCCAGGGGCAGTGGACCCTGCCCGTCGCCAGCGGCACGCCGCTGTCCGATAGTCCGCACACCTTCACCCTGGTGGCGAGCGATGCCGCGGGCAATATCAGCGAAGGTAGCCCGGTGAACCTGATTGTTGATACCCAGGCGCCGGGTGCGCCTGTGGTCACCGACATTGTCTCCGGCGGTACGCCGCTGACCGGCACCGCCGAAGCGGGCTCCACCGTGACGGTACGTGGCCCGGACAACGTGGTACTGGGCACCGGGGTCACCAACGCCCAGGGGCAGTTCTCGGTGGCTCTGACTCCGCCACAAAGCAGTGAAGTTACCCTCAGCCTGACCGCCAGCGACGTGGCGGGCAACGTCAGCAATCCTTCGACGTACAACGTTCCGGCAACGCCTGCGCTGCCGGACGTCCCGACCATCGATGCCATTCTCGATGACAACGGCACCGGCGGCAGCGTCAACGTCAAGGGGCTGAGCTCCAACGACGCTACCCCAACCCTGACCGGGACAGCGATCCCGGGCAGCCTGGTGACGATTTATTTGGACGGCAGCACCACGGCGCTGGGCACCGTCACCGCCGACGCCACCTCCGGGGCCTGGTCGTTCCCGGTCTCCACTCTTGGGGAAGGCAGCCACAGCTTCAGCGTCACCGCAACCGTCAACGGCCAGACCAGCGGCCAGTCGCCGGGCGCGACGGTTAATATCGACCTCACCCCGCCAGCCGCGCCTGCCTTTGGTACGGTGGTGGATGACGTGGGTACCGTCACCGGGGCGGTGGTGAGCGGCAGACCGACCAACGACAGCCAGCCAACCCTGAACGGCACGGCAACGCCGGGGGATGTGATTAACATCTGGTCCGGCGATACCCTGCTGGGAAGCGTCCCGGTAAGCACCACCGGGGCCTGGACCTTTACCCTGCCTCAGGCGCTGGACGACGGCACCTATACCCTTACCCTCAGCGCCACCGATCCGGCGGGCAACGAGAGCCTGCGCTCGGATCCGTTCTCGCTGGTGGTGGATACCGTCTCCTCTGCCCCGGTGATTACCGGAGCCAACGATGACGTGGGCCCGGTGACCGGCAACGTGGTCAGCGGCGGCGTCACCAACGACAACACCCCAACCCTGTCGGGCAGCGCGGAAGCGGGCAGCAGCGTCGCCATCTATGAAGGCACAAAACTGCTTGGCACCGTGGTGGCGAACGCCAGCGGGATCTGGAGCTTCACCCCAACCGTGGTGCTGGCCGAAGGCGACCACAGCTTTACCGCCATCGCCACCGACACCGCAGGCAACGTCAGCCCGGCCTCCGGGGCGTACACCCTGACCGTCGACATGACCCCTCCGGCTACCCCGGTGCTGGTCAGCGTTAACGACGACGTGGCGGGCAATACCGGCCTGCTGGTCAGCGGCCAGCTCACCAACGATGCCCGTCCGGAACTGACCGGCACCGGCGTGGCGGGCAGCACCGTGCATATCCTGGATAACGGTATCGAGATCGGCACCGCGCTGGTGAACGGTACCGGAGGCTGGAGCTTTATCCCGACCAGCGATCTGGCCCAGGGCCCACACGAACTGCGCGTCAGCGCCACCGATGCGGCGGGTAACGTTTCGGGCACCTCTCCGGCCTTCTCGCTGAGCGTCGATACCGTCGCCCCGCTGGTCCCGGTGCTCAGCAGCGTGGTGGATGATGTCGGGACGATTACCGGCCCGATAAATAACGGCGGCATCACCAACGACAACCGGCCAACCTTTAACGGCACCGGCGAAGTGGGTGCCACCATCCACATTCTTGTTGACGGACAGGAGATCGGCTCCGCCCTGGTCAACGCCGCGGGCAACTGGAGCTTTACGCCTGACACCCTCCTTGAGGACGGGCTGCGCAGCGTGACCTTTACCGCCACCGATCTCGCTGGCAATACCGGGCCTGCCAGCGGGGCCTTTACCCTGACGGTGGATACCGCGGCACCGGTGGCACCGACCATCGTCTCCGCCGCCGACAACGTGGGCATCATCCAGACGCCGCTCACCGTCTCCGGCCAGGTGACCGACGACACCACCCCAACCCTGTCGGGCCGGGCCGCGGCTAACGCCACTGTCACCCTTTATGACAACGGCGTCTCCCTCGGCACCGTGCAGGCCAGCGCCGCAGGCGACTGGACCTTCACGCCGGGCACCGAGCTGGGCAACGGCAGCCACACCTTTACCGCCAGCGCCACCGACGCGGCCGGCAACCTCAGCGAGGTCTCGGCGGGCTTCACGGTGATTGTCGATAACCTTAAACCGCTTGCCCCGGTCATCACCCTGGCCCAGGACGATGTGGGCACTATCACGGGTGCCCTGATCGGCGGCCAGCGCACCGATGACACCCTGCCGGTGCTGACCGGCACCAGCGAAGCGAACGCCCGGGTGCAGCTCTTTGAAGGCACCACCCTGCTGGGCACCGCCACCGCCGACGGCAGTGGCAACTGGACGATTGCGCTGACCACGCCGCTCACCAATGCCCAGCACAACTTTACGGCGGTGGCGACGGATGCGGCTGGCAACGTCAGCGATGCATCCGCCACCTTCAGCCTGACGGTGGATACCCTGCCGCCAGCGGTGCCGGTGCTGGTCTCGGTGGTGGATGATGTCGGCACCGTCGTGTCGCTCACCAGCGGCCAGTTGACCAACGACGCCAGACCGACCCTCAACGGCACGGCGGAAGCGGGCTCGACGGTGAAAGTTTACGACGGCGATGTGCTGCTGGGCAGCGTAGTGGCCGACGCTAACAGCGCCTGGAGCTTTACCCCGGCCACGCCGCTGGCCGACGGCCTGCACAGCCTGACGGTGACCGCCACCGACGCGGTGGGCA
>NZ_DAIQCE010000020.1:0-48720 GCF_036780805.1 Leclercia sp.
TGGCGTTTGGCCGGGATGCCGCGGGCTGGCACTGGGCGAGCGGGGCGATGCTCGACGAGCTGCTGCCGTGGCGCGCGCCGCGTATTTTTGCCGCGCTGATTGCCGGGGTGATGCTGGCGGTCGCCGGGTGCATTATCCAGCGCCTGACCGGCAACCCGATGGCGAGCCCGGAAGTGTTGGGGATCAGCTCTGGTGCGGCGTTCGGCGTGGTGGTGATGCTGTTCTTTGTGCCGGGTAATGCCTTCGGCTGGCTGATGCCGGCGGGCAGTATCGGTGCGGCGGTCACGCTGCTGATCATCATGATTGCCGCCGGACGCGGCGGCTTCTCGCCGCATCGGATGCTGCTGGCGGGGATGGCGCTGAGCACCGCCTTCACCATGCTGCTGATGATGCTGCAGGCCAGCGGCGATCCGCGCATGGCGCAGATCCTGACCTGGATTGCCGGCTCGACCTATAACGCCACCAACGAACAGGTGGTGAGTACGGGGCTGGCGATGATCGTGCTGCTGGCGCTGGTGCCGCTGTGCCGTCGCTGGCTGACGGTGCTGCCGCTGGGGGGCGACACGGCCCGTTCGGTGGGGATGGCGCTGAGCGCCTCGCGCATCGGCCTGCTGCTGCTGGCGGCGTCGCTGACGGCTACCGCGACCCTGACCATTGGTCCGCTGAGCTTTATCGGGCTGATGGCGCCGCATATCGCGCGGATGATGGGCTTCCGTCGGACGATGCCGCACATTGTGATGTCGGCATTAACGGGGGGGATTTTGCTGGTGTTCGCTGACTGGTGCGGCCGGATGGTGCTGTTCCCGTATCAGATCCCGGCGGGGCTGCTGTCGACCTTTATCGGAGCGCCGTACTTTATCTATCTGCTGCGCAAGCAGAGTCGGTAAAACGTGCGGCCTGTTGCCCTCTCCCGCAGGGAGAGGGTGCAAACATAAAAAACGGCAACCATTTGGTTGCCGTTTTGCATTGACCTCGTAGGCCGGGTAAGGCGAAGCCGCCACCCGGCAAAACACCACTCAGAGCTTCGCAAACACCCGGCGCGCCGCATCGATGGTGTTATTGATATCCTCTTCGCTGTGCGCGACCGACATAAAGCCTGCCTCAAACGCTGACGGCGCCAGGTAGACACCTTCCTCCAGCATCAGATGGAAGAAACGCTTGAAGCGTTCAACGTCGCACTTCACCACGTCCTGATAGCGGGTCACGGTTTTCGCATCGGTGAAGAAGATGCCGAACATGCCGCCGACGTGGTTTACCACCAGCGGAATACCGGCCTCTTCAGCCGCGTCCAGCAGGCCGTTTGCCAGCTGGGTGGTGCGCTCGGTGAGGGTGGAGTGGATGCCCGGCTGCGCGACTTCGGTCAGACAGGCGAAACCTGCCGCCATGGCGATTGGGTTACCGGAGAGCGTACCCGCCTGATAGACCGGGCCGGTTGGGGCCAGCGCGTCCATTACCTCTCTACGACCACCAAAGGCACCTACCGGCATGCCGCCGCCGATGATTTTGCCGAGACAGGTCAGATCCGGAACCACGTCGTAATACGCCTGCGCACCCGCGAGGGCAACGCGGAAACCGGTCATCACTTCGTCGATAATCAGCAGCGCGCCGAACTCGTCGCACAGCGCCCGCAGGCCCTGCAGGAAGCCCGGCTGCGGTGGAATACAGTTCATATTGCCCGCTACCGGTTCGACGATGATGCAGGCAATCTCCTGCGGATACTGCTCAAAGGCGGCACGCACCGAATCGAGATCGTTATAGGTGCAGGTCAGGGTGTGCTTCGCGAAGTCTGCCGGCACGCCCGGGGAGTTCGGCTGGCCGAGGGTCAGCGCGCCGGAACCCGCTTTCACCAGCAGGCAGTCGGCGTGGCCGTGGTAGCAGCCTTCGAATTTGATGATTTTGTCACGGCCGGTAAAGCCGCGGGCCAGACGGATGGCGCTCATGGTCGCTTCGGTACCGGAGTTCACCATACGTACCATATCCATGGTCGGCACCAGCTCGGTCACCAGCGCCGCCATTTTCACTTCCATCTCGGTTGGCGCACCGAAACTTAACCCACGCTGTGCCGCTTCGATCACCGCGTTGCGGATCGCCGGGTGGTTATGTCCCAGCACCATCGGGCCCCATGAGCCGACATAATCGATATAGGCTTTGCCATCCACATCGTACAGATAGGCACCATCGGCACGTTCGATAAACAGCGGTGTACCGCCGACGCCGGTAAAGGCACGGACCGGGGAGTTCACACCACCGGGGATAAGCTCGCGGGCTGCACTGTAGAGGTTTTCAGACTTGCTCATGGCGTCGTTCCTGGCTCGTATAAAATGATTAAGCCCACTATTCTAAGTGATTCGTGGAAGGTTATGAAATGTTTACCCGGGTAATCCATTAACAATTGTTAAGTAATTTTCCCGAGACGGTGGGACGGTCTCTGGTAAAATCCCTGCGGCGA
Source organism: Leclercia sp. (assembly GCF_036780805.1). Taxonomy (NCBI): domain Bacteria; kingdom Pseudomonadati; phylum Pseudomonadota; class Gammaproteobacteria; order Enterobacterales; family Enterobacteriaceae; genus Leclercia; species Leclercia sp. The sequence continues at coordinate 2,450 of NZ_DAIQCE010000020.1, forward strand.
TTTGTATGACGAAAAACTAACAGGCAATGAAAGCAGATTCTCCCTCATTTGAAGAACAACAGCTTGCGCGGGCGCGATACCGTATCAGCATCCGGCAGCTGCTTAACCGCGACAAGACTCCCCTGGCGATTTTGCTGGGTGCCGCCGTGGTCGGCACGCTGGCGGGGCTGGTAGGCGTCGCGTTCGAAAAGGCCGTTAATGCCGTGCTGAACTGGCGTATCGGTACCGTTGCGGGCTATGCCGATCGTGAAGGGCTGGTCTGGATCCTGGCGTTTGGTTTATCCGCCCTGTTGGCGATGGTCGGATATTTTTTGGTGCGTAAATTCGCCCCGGAAGCGGGCGGCTCGGGGATCCCTGAGATCGAAGGGGCGCTTGAAGAGCTGCGTCCGGTCCGCTGGTGGCGCGTCCTTCCCGTGAAGTTTATCGGCGGGATGGGGACGCTTGGCGCAGGGATGGTGCTCGGACGAGAAGGGCCGACCGTACAGCTGGGCGGTAACGTTGGCCGTATGGTCAGCGATCTGTTCAGGATGCGCAGCGCCGAAGCACGCCATACGTTGCTGGCAACCGGTGCCGCCGCGGGGCTTTCCGCCGCCTTTAATGCCCCGCTGGCGGGGATCCTGTTTATCATCGAGGAGATGCGCGCTCAGTTTCGCTATAACCTGATCTCGATTAAAGCGGTCTTCACCGGCGTGATTATGTCGAGCATTGTCTTTCGGCTGTTCAATGGCGAAGGGGCGGTGATTGAGGTCGGCAAGTTGACCAACGCGCCGGTCAATACGCTGTGGCTGTATCTGATCCTCGGCATGATTTTTGGCATTGTCGGCCCGCTGTTTAATGCGCTTATTATTCGCGCTCAGGATATGTTCCAGCGGATCCACGGCGGCAACACCACTAAATGGGTGCTGGTGGGCGGCCTGCTGGGTGGCGTGTGCGGCGTGCTGGGCTTTATCGAACCCAACGCGGCTGGCGGTGGCTTTGGCCTGATCCCCATTGCGGCGGCGGGTAATTTCAGCATCGGCCTGCTGCTGTTTATGTTTATCTCCCGGGTGATCACCACCGTACTCTGCTTCTCCTCCGGCGCGCCGGGGGGCATTTTTGCCCCGATGCTGGCGTTGGGCACGTTGCTGGGCACGGCTTTTGGCATGGCCGCTGCCGCCGGCTTCCCGGCGTATCATCTTGAGGCCGGCACCTTTGCCATCGCCGGAATGGGGGCGCTGCTGGCGGCATCGTTGCGCGCGCCGCTGACCGGGATCGTGCTGGTGCTGGAGATGACCGATAATTACCAGCTCATTTTGCCAATGATCATTACCTGCCTGGGGGCCACACTATTAGCCCAGTTCCTCGGCGGACAACCGCTATACTCCACCATTCTTGCCCGTACCCTGGCGAAGCAGAATACTTGAATGAATTACCAGGGTATTAGATAATGACAACAAGAATTGGGTGATTTTTACCCACTAGCAGTATTCATGGGAGCATAAGATGAGTGATGACGTAGCGCTGCCGTTGCAGTTTACCGAAGCAGCAGCCAAAAAAGTAAAAGACCTGATTGCCGATGAAGACAACCCGGCGCTGAAATTGCGTGTGTACATTACGGGCGGCGGCTGCAGCGGCTTCCAGTATGGTTTCACCTTTGACGATCAGGTTAACGACGGCGATATGACCATTGAGAAGCAGGGCGTTGCGCTGGTCGTTGACCCGATGAGCCTGCAGTATCTGGTGGGCGGCGCGGTGGACTATACCGAAGGTCTGGAAGGTTCCCGCTTTGTGGTGACCAACCCGAACGCAACCAGCACCTGCGGGTGTGGCTCGTCGTTCAGCATCTAAAGAGTGTGCGGCCGGGTGCCCTCACCCCGGCCCTCTCCCACAGGGAGAGGGAGCAAACACTAAAAACGGTAACCCTGAGGTTACCGTTTTGCTTTTTACCTTCCGTTCTCATCCAGCGCAAAGGTTGGCAGCTTCAGGTGCCAGCGGATTGCCGCCAGGCGGATCCCCAGCGTGACCACCATCCCCAGCATCGCCGCCTGTTCCAGCGGGACGTGAAACGTGTACCAGGCCGTGGCGTGGACGATCCCACCCAGAATACAGGCCGTAGCGTAGATTTCCGTTCTGAGGATCATCGGCACTTCGCGCGCCAGAATATCGCGGATAATCCCGCCGCCTACGCCGGTGACCACTCCCATACAGATCGCCACCAGCGGGCCGGTGTCGGCCATAAAGGCTTTGTTAACGCCAATGCCGACAAACACCGCGAGGCCAACCGCATCCAGCACCGGCAGCAGCCATTTCGGCAGGCGGCGCGGCTGACGGACCAGGATAATGGTTAACATACAGGTGACCATCGCCACCACCAGATCGGTGGGATCCTTGACCCAGAATACCGGGCCATGATCGAGCGCCATGTCGCGGATCGTTCCACCCCCCACGGCGGTGACCACCCCTAACACCAGCACGCCAAACGGATCCATGCGTAATTTACCGGCCAGCAGAACGCCGGAGATCGCAAAAACGGCTGTGCCAAGAATATCCAGCCAATAAACGAGCATCGTCATCCTCGTGATAATGAGTGGCTCTGCGACAGCGCAGAGCAGAGTTGTTTTGCGGCGAGGATAATACGCGGGCTCGCGCGCTCAAACCAGTCGCTGTTCAGCGGAATCACGGGTATTTTTAGCTGACTTTGCCAGTACTGTTCTATTTTAGGAATATCGCCCGCCGAACCGCCTACCACAATCGCCTGCGGCTGGCGCGCCAGCACCTGCTCACGGCTCACCTGAGGCCAGGGAACACGGCTGGCGGCAAAGATATTTTCACCACCGCACACCTCAACTATCTGATGTTGCAGGGAGCCCTGGCTGGTAGTGAACAGCGGCTGTTGGCCAAACTGGATAAATACCCGCTTTTTCGGCAGGGCGCCGTAGGTGGTTTTTAAGGCGGCATAATCGGTCAGCATTTGCTGTGCGGCCTGTCGGGCCTTGTCTGGCGTCGGGCTCCAGGGTGCGAGGTCACGAAGGGCCTGGGCGACCTGTTCAATGCTGGTAGCATCGATCCACTGCACTTTTATCCCGAGCGAGGCCAGCTGGTTCACCTGACGTTCTGCGTTGCCGCCACGCCAGGCCAGCACCAGATCCGGCTTCAGGGCAACGATACGTTCGACGTTCATCCCTTGCCAGGTGGCGACCTGCTCAATTTTCGCCGCTTCAGGAGGATAGTCGGAAAAGCTGCTGACCCCGACGGGGGTGATCCCGGCGGCAAAGGCCAGTTCGGTATTGGCGGGGGAGAGGGTAATCACACGCGGCGCGGCCAGAAGCCACGCCGGTGTCAGCAGAAACAGCGCCAGTAGCGCCCTGAGGAGCGGCTTAGCCACGCGCCAGTTTCTGTACCAGAGTCTCAACCATCAGGCTGGACTGTTTGGCAGCAACCACGAGGAATTCGTCGAAGCTCAGGTGAGACTGCTGATCCGCGACGTCAGAGATGGCGCGAACCACCACGAAGGGGACGCTGAAGTTATGGCAGACGTGGGCAATGGCGGTCGCTTCCATCTCAACGGCAATCGCCTGCGGGAAGTTATGACGGATTTTTGCCAGACTCACGGAGCCATTGATAAAGGCATCGCCGCTGACAATCAGGCCACGCACGGCGTTGAGGTTCAGCTCTGCGATGCAGCTTTCTGCAGCGGCAACCAGTTTTTCGTCGGCTTTAAAACCGGCCGGGCAGCCCGGGAGCTGGCCGTACTCGTAACCGAAGGCGGTCACGTCGGCGTCGTGATAGCGTGCTTCGTCAGAAACCACGATATCGCCGACTTTCAGGGTGGGTGCCAGGCCACCCGCAGAGCCGGTGTTAATAATCACGTCTGGCTTGCAGCGTTCCAGCAGCAGGGTAGCGCCCAGCGCGGCGGAAACTTTACCGATACCCGATTTCAGCAGAGCAACTTCTGTACCGTTCAGCGTGCCGGTGTAAATCTCGCAGCCACCCAGGGAGAGGGTCTGACGGTTCTCAATTTTGTCACGCAGCAGCGTAACTTCTTCTTCCATTGCTCCAATAATACCGATTTTCATAGATTTACTCGCGATGTGCCTTGTTAAGATGCATAGTCTATCATGCGCTTCAGGGGAAACGCATTCTCACGCGGGGGAGCACATGGCACCAATCGATTTTCGCACCAAGATTAACTGGCATCGCCGGTACCGCTCTCCGCAGGGGAACAAGAGCGAACATGAGATCCTGCGGATTTTCGAAAGCGACCGCGGGCGCATCGTTAACTCGCCGGCGATCCGCCGCCTGCAGCAAAAAACGCAGGTTTTTCCCCTCGAACGCAACGCCGCCGTGCGCACCCGTTTAACCCACTCGCTGGAGGTGCAGCAGGTTGGGCGCTATATCGCCAAAGAGATCTTAAGCCGCCTCAAGGAGCAGCGCCTGCTGGAGACCTACGGGCTGGATGAGCTGACCGGGCCGTTCGAGAGTATCGTTGAGATGGCGTGCCTGATGCACGACATCGGTAATCCCCCCTTTGGTCATTTTGGCGAAGCGGCCATCAATGACTGGTTCCGCCAGCGCCTGTTCCCCTCCGATGCCGCCAGCCAGCCGCTGAGCGACGATCGCTGTCTGGTGCAGGCTCTGCGGCTGCGTGACGGCGAAGAGACGCTGAACGGGCTGCGGCGCAAGGTGCGTCAGGATCTGTGCCATTTTGAAGGTAATGCGCAGGGCATCCGTCTGGTGCACTCCCTGATGCGCATGAACCTCACCTGGGCGCAGGTGGGATGCATTCTGAAATATACCCGCCCCGCCTGGTGGCAGGGTGAGCCTCCCGCAACGCACAACTATTTAATGAAAAAACCGGGCTACTATTTCTCGGAGGAGGCGTATATCGAGCGGCTCCGTCAGGAACTTTCCCTAACGCAGTATGCGCGTTTTCCATTGACCTGGATTATGGAGGCGGCTGACGATATTTCCTATTGCGTGGCCGATCTGGAAGATGCGGTAGAAAAAAGAATTTTCAGCGTCGAGGGGCTTTATCAGCATCTTTATGATGCCTGGGACAATCACGAGAAAGGGTCTTTGTTTTCACAGGTGGTTGAAAACGCCTGGGAGAAATCACGCTCCAATTCTCTCAGTCGCAGCACCGAAGATCAGTTCTTTATGTATTTACGCGTCAATACATTAAATAAGCTGGTGCCCTACGCGGCTGAGCGTTTTATCGACAACATCGAACAGATTTACCACGGTGAATTCAACCATGCGCTGCTGGAGGATGACAGTAGCTTCAGCCAACTGCTTGAACTCTATAAAAATGTCGCCATGCGGCATGTGTTCAGCCACCCGGAGGTGGAACAGCTGGAATTACAGGGCTATCGGGTGATAACCGGCCTGCTGGAGATCTACCGTCCGCTGCTACAATTATCCGCGGAGGAGTTCAGCGAGCTGGTTGAAAAGGAACGGATGCGCCGTTTCCCGATTGAATCCCGGCTATTTCATAAACTGTCGCCGCGCCATCGGCTGGCGTATGTGGAATCGGTCAGTAAATTTGACCGGCATCAGCCCGACTGGCCGGTGCTGGAGTTTTATTATCGCTGCCGCCTGATTCAGGACTATATCAGCGGAATGACAGATTTGTATGCATGGGATGAATATCGCAAGTTGATGGCGGTGGAATAAGGCTGAGTTTTGTAAAGACGACCAATAAATTTTTACTTTTTCCAGAAACTTAATGCCGGAACTAAGCGCGTCGAAACGAATCTGATATACACAGCAATTGTGCGTGACCTGTAAATCGAGATTAAGAAACATGAAAAAAACCACTTTAGCAATGAGTGCACTGGCTCTGAGTTTAGGTTTAGCGTTATCCCCTCTGTCTGCCAGCGCAGCAGAGACCGTCTCTTCCGCAGCCACTGCGCAACAGATGCCAAGCCTGGCACCGATGCTGGAAAAAGTGATGCCGTCGGTGGTGAGTATCAACGTCGAAGGCAGCACCACCGTCAACACGCCGCGCATGCCGCGTAACTTCCAGCAGTTCTTCGGCGATAACTCGCCGTTCTGCCAGGAAGGTTCGCCGTTCCAGAGTTCGCCATTCTGCCAGGGCGGTGGCCCGGGTGACGATGGCGGTAACGGCGGCGGTCAGCAGCAGAAGTTTATGGCGCTGGGCTCCGGCGTGATCATTGACGCGGCCAAAGGCTATGTCGTCACCAACAACCACGTAGTGGACAATGCCAGCACCATCAAGGTTCAGCTGAGCGACGGGCGCAAGCTTGACGCCAAAGTCGTCGGGAAAGACCCGCGCTCTGATATCGCCCTGATTCAGATTCAGGATCCGAAAAACCTGACCGCGATTAAGCTGGCCGACTCTGACGCGCTGCGCGTCGGGGATTACACCGTGGCGATCGGTAACCCGTTTGGTCTGGGTGAGACGGTCACCTCCGGTATCGTTTCTGCCCTCGGCCGTAGCGGTCTGAACGCGGAAAACTACGAAAACTTTATCCAGACCGATGCGGCGATTAACCGCGGTAACTCCGGTGGTGCGCTGGTCAACCTGAACGGTGAGCTGATCGGGATTAACACCGCGATCCTCGCCCCTGACGGCGGCAACATCGGGATTGGCTTTGCGATCCCAAGCAACATGGTGAAAAACCTGACCGCGCAGATGGTGGAGTTTGGCCAGGTGAAACGCGGTGAGCTGGGTATTCTGGGGACAGAGCTGAACTCCGAGCTGGCGAAAGCGATGAAAGTTGACGCCCAGCGCGGTGCCTTTGTCAGCCAGGTGATGCCGAACTCTTCCGCAGCAAAAGCGGGGATCAAAGCCGGGGATGTGATCACCACCCTGAACGGCAAACCGGTGAGCAGCTTCGCGGCACTGCGTGCGGAAGTGGGCTCTATGCCGGTGGGCAGCAAAGTCTCCCTGGGTCTGCTGCGTGAAGGGAAGCCGGTGACGGTGACGCTGGAACTGCAACAGAGCAGCCAGCAGAATCAGGCCGGTGCCGCCGCTGTCTTCAGCGGGATCGAAGGTGCGGATATGAGCAACAAAGGCCAGGATAAAGGCGTATCGGTAGAGAACGTCAAAGCCAACAGCCCGGCTGCCCGTATCGGCCTGAAGAAAGGGGACGTGATTATCGGTGCCAACCAGCAGCCGATTAAGAACGTCGACGAACTGCGCAAGATTCTCGACAGCAAACCAGCGGTGCTGGCGCTGAACATCCAGCGTGGCGATACCTCTCTCTATCTGCTGATGCAGTAATCTGTTCCGCCCCTGTTTCTGCCTGGAAACAGGGGCTTTTTCATTCCTTTCTGTGAACCCTTCCACAAGTCCATACTTCTCCCTGTGAGTTTGTGCATTTGCACAATGCGGCCCTGATTAATCTTCCTTATGCTTGAGCTCTGCTCAGAGGAGGGCGACATGGCTGGCTGGCATCTTGATACCAAAATGGCGCAGGATATCGTGGCGCGAACAATGCGCATCATCGACACCAATATAAACGTGATGGATGCACGTGGCCGGATTATTGGCAGTGGCGATCGCGAGCGTATTGGGGAATTGCACGAAGGTGCGCTGCTGGTGCTCTCTCAGGGGCGCGTAGTGGATATTGATGACGCGGTGGCGCGGCATCTGCATGGCGTGCGCCAGGGGATCAACCTGCCGCTGCGTCTGGAGGGCGAGATTGTTGGGGTTATTGGCCTGACCGGCGAGCCGGAATCCTTGCGCAAATACGGCGAGCTGGTCTGTATGACGGCAGAGATGATGCTGGAACAATCCCGTCTGATGCACCTCCTGGCGCAGGACAGCCGCCTGCGTGAAGAGCTGGTCATGAACCTGATTCAGGCAGAAGAGCATACCCCGGCGCTGACCGAATGGGCGCAGCGTCTGGGCATTGACCTCAACCAGCCCCGCGTGGTGGCGGTGATTGAGGTCGACAGCGGTCAGCTGGGGGTCGATAGCGCGATGGTGGAGCTGCAGCAGTTGCAGAACGCCCTGGCGACGCCGGAGCGCAATAACCTGGTGGCGATCGTTTCGCTGACCGAGATGGTGGTACTTAAACCGGCATTAAACCAGTTTGGGCGCTGGGATGCGGAAGATCACCGTCGGCGGGTGGAGCAATTAATCGCGCGGATGAAAGAGAACGGACAGCTGCGTTTTCGGGTGGCATTAGGCAACTACTTTACCGGGCCAGGCAGCATTGCCCGTTCCTGGCGTACGGCCCGCACCACGATGATGGTCGGCAAGCAGCGAATGCCGGAAAATCGCAGCTACTTTTATCAGGATCTAATGCTGCCGGTGCTGCTCGACAGCCTGCGCGGCGGCTGGCAGGCCAACGAACTGGCCCGCCCGCTGGTACGTCTGAAAGCGATGGATAATAACGGCCTGCTGCGGCGCACGCTGCAGGCGTGGTTCCGCCATAACGTGCAGCCGCTGGCCACCTCAAAGGCGCTCTTTATTCATCGCAATACGCTGGAGTACCGCCTGAACCGTATTTCTGAGTTAACCGGGTTGGATCTGGGGAATTTTGACGATCGGCTGTTGTTGTATGTGGCGTTGCAGTTGGATGAACAGCGGTGATGTTGTTTGCCGGGTGGCGGCTGCGCCTTACCCGGCCTACGAAAACAGGTAGGCCCGGTAAGCGTAGCGCCACCGGGCAATAAAGCGACTTATTTATTACGGGTCAACTTCTCAAGATCGGCTTCGATTTCGGCGATCTTGTGGGTAACGACGCTTTCCAGATGACGCAGGTCATCCAGGATCTTCCGCTTCAGATCCACTTCAGTGCGATCGCGCTGGCAAATCTGATCCAGCTCATCAATCACATAGCGCAGATTCGGGCTGATCTCCTGCACCTCTTTGTAACCCTGGCCGACGCCATCGGCAACGACAGTTTTACGCTGGCGTGGATATTTAAACTTCACGCTCTTGGCGAAGAACTCGCCTTTATCCTTGTGGAAATAGATTTTCAGGATATCGTTGTTGGCTTCCTGACGGAGGCTGTAACGGTCAATTTCATCAGGATTAGTAATGCCCAGACTTTTCAGATTATCGTACATAGCGGTACCCTTGATCTCAACATAACCCATGAATAATTCACGAAAAAATCTATTTTCGCCACCCTCAGATATAAAAAAAGCGGGGTTGCCCCCGCTTTTTGTTATACCCGATTAATCGATGGTACGCAGCAGTTCGTTGATGCCAACTTTGCCGCGGGTTTTCGCATCGACTTTTTTGACGATAACCGCACAGTAGAGGCTGTATTTGCCATCTTTTGATGGCAGGTTGCCGGAGACCACCACGGAACCCGCCGGTACGCGACCGTAATGTACTTCGCCGGTTTCGCGATCGTAAATACGGGTGCTCTGGCCGATATAAACGCCCATGGAGATCACGGAGCCTTCTTCCACGATCACGCCTTCAACCACTTCGGAGCGTGCGCCGATGAAGCAGTTGTCTTCGATGATGGTCGGGTTCGCCTGCAGCGGCTCCAGAACACCACCGATACCCACGCCGCCGGAGAGGTGTACGTTTTTACCGATCTGCGCACAGGAGCCCACGGTTGCCCAGGTATCCACCATGGTGCCTTCGTCAACGTAAGCGCCGATGTTCACATAGGATGGCATCAGCACGGTGTTGCGGGCGATAAACGCACCCTGACGCACCGCTGCCGGTGGTACCACGCGGAAACCTTCTTTCTGGAAACGCGCTTCGTCGTAATCAGCGAATTTCATCGGGACTTTATCGAAGTAGCGGCTTTCCGCACCGTCGATAACCTGGTTATCGTTAATACGGAAAGAGAGCAGTACCGCTTTCTTCAGCCACTGATGAGTGACCCACTGACCGTCGATCTTCTCGGCTACACGCAGTGCGCCGGAATCAAGCAGAGAAATCACCTGATTAACCGCCTCACGGGTCACGGTATCCACATTTGCCGGAGTAATGTCGGCGCGACGCTCAAAAGCGGACTCAATAACGTTCTGTAACTGCTGCATAGTTCAACTCTTTCCAGGTAAAAAAAACATCACCCTTTATCGTTTGGATTGAGGGCTGCTGTCAACCGTTGTTGCACTTCCTGTTGCAGGGCATTATTAAGCCCACGACGGTCGGCTGTGGCGATTATAAATAAATCTTCTACTCGCTCGCCAATGGTTGTAATTCTGGCGCCGTGCAGCGAAATTCCCAGATCGGCAAACACCTGCCCAACCCGCGCCAGCAGCCCAGGCTGGTCGAGGGCGATCAGCTCGAGGAAGGATTTTCGGTCGGTATGCGTCGGCAGGAAATTGACCTCGGTATCGACGGTAAAGTGGCGCAGTTTGGCCGGCTGCCGACGCGGCTGCGGTGGCTGCCAGCTGTGCTGGGTGATCGCCTGCTCCAGCCCGTAGCGAATTGGCTCGTGACGATCCGCCGACAGCGGACTGCCGTCCGGCTCCAGTACGATAAAGGTATCCATCGCCATGCCGTCGCGGGTCGTGAAGATCTGCGCATCGTGCACGCTGAGGTTACGGCGGTCGAGTTCCGCGCAGACCGCGGCAAACAGGTAAGCGCGGTCAGGGCTCCAGATAAAGATCTCCGTTCCCCCGCGGGTGGCCTGCGGACTGAGCAGGATCAGCGGCTTAGTCAGGTCGTGCTGCAGCAGATGGCGTGCGTGCCAGGCCAGCTGGTTCGGGCTGTGGCGCACAAAATAGTTGGCGCGACAGCGGGCCCAAATCAGATGCAGCGCCTCTTCATTTATATTCTCCATCCGCAACAGCGCCAGGGCCTGCATCTGGTGATGGCGCACGCGCTCGCGCATGTCCGGCGTGCTCTGCATCCCGCGACGCAGCTGCTTCTCGGTGGCGAAGTAGAGTTCGCGCAGCAGGCTCTGCTTCCAGCTGTTCCACAGCGTTTCGTTGGTGGCGCAGATATCGGCTACCGTCAGGCAGACCAGGAAACGCAGGCGATTCTCAGTCTGCACCGCTTCGGCAAACTGTTTGATCACCTCGGGATCCTGAATATCGCGCCGCTGGGCGGTGACCGACATCAGCAGGTGATGGCGTACCAGCCAGGCGACCAGCTGGGTTTCGCGCGAATTGAGCCCGTGCAGCTCGGCGAATTTCAGCACATCTTCCGCGCCCAGAATTGAGTGGTCACCGCCGCGCCCTTTGGCAATGTCATGGAACAGGGCAGCAATCAGGATCAGCTCCGGGTTGGTCAGCCGCGGCCACAGTTCCACGCAGAGCGGGTGGCGGCTGCGCACCTCCTCCTGGGCGAAGCTTTCCAGCTTCAGCATCACGCGGATGGTGTGCTCATCAACGGTATAGGCATGGAACAGGTCAAACTGCATCTGGCCGACAATATGCGACCACTGCGGCATATAGGCCCAGAGTACGCTGTGACGGTGCATCGGCAGCAGCCCGCGGCTGACCGCACCGGGGTGGCGCAACATGCTCAGAAACAGCGATCGCGCTTCCGGGATGTAGCACAAAGGCTGGGTCAGATGGCGGCGGGCATGGCGCAGGTGGCGCAGGGTGGTGGAGTAGATCCCGGTGATGGTGCTGTTACGCACCATGGCGTAGAACATCCGCAGGATCGCTTCTGGCTTACGGATAAACAGCGTTTCGTCGCGCAGGTCGATTAAGGTGCCGCGCAGCTGGAACTCATCATCAATCGGGCGCGGTTTTTCATCCGCGGTCAGGGCCAGGATCGCCTCGTCGAACAGCTGTAACAGCATCTGATTCAGTTCACCCACGCGACGGGTGACGCGGAAGAAGTCCTTCATCATCTGTTCGACCGGCTCGTTGCCCTCGCCGCTGTAGTGCAGGCGCTGGGCGACGCTCAGCTGACGGTCGAACAGCAGGCGATTATCGTAGCGGGTCACTTCAAGATGCAGGGCAAACCGGATGCGCCACAGCAGATGCAGACACTCATTCAGCTCGGTCCGTTCGGCTTCGGTGAGAAAACCAAAGCCGACCATCTCATCCAGCGAGGTGGCGCCGAAATGGCGTCGGGCGACCCACTGTAGGGTGTGAATGTCGCGCAGGCCGCCGGGGCTGCTTTTGATATCCGGCTCCAGGTTGTAGCTGGTGCCGTGGTAGCGCTGGTGACGCACCTGCTGCTCATCGACCTTCGCGGCGAAGAACTTCTCCGACGGCCAGAAGCCGTCGCTGAAAATGTGCTTTTGCAGCTCCAGGAACAGGGCCACGTCGCCGATCAGCAGGCGCGATTCAATCAGGTTGGTGGCGACGGTGAGATCGGATAACCCCTCCAGCAGGCACTCTTCCAGAGTGCGCACGCTGTGGCCGATTTCAAGCTTAACGTCCCACAGCAGGGTCAGCAGCTCGCCGATTTTCTGCGCCTGTTCGTCAGCCAGCTTTTTCCGGCTCAGGATCAGCAGGTCGATATCCGACAGGGGATGCAGCTCGCCGCGGCCATAGCCGCCGACGGCGACCAGCGCCACGTCGCCCAGTTGGCCGAAACCGTAATTAATCCATAAGCGCTGCAGGAGCTGATCGATGAATTCCGTACGCGCTTCGATAAGCGCTTCGGCGGAGATCCCGCTGTCAAAGGCGTCACCCAGCCAGCGCTGGAAGGTATCGATATGCGCTTTGATGCCGGCGCAGGTCAGATCGGCCGTCGGCCAGACGCCGGGGTTATCCGGCTGGTCAGGCAGGGTGGGGAGTGCCGTATTGGCATACTGTTCGGGTAAAAGATTACTCATTGCGCGCCACCCATAAGAAAAAACGATAGCCATTAAAAAAGCCGGCATTTGCCGGCTTCTTATCATGCGTCTTGCGAGAGTATCGCCGGGATGGTGTCATCCTTGCGTAACGTCAGAATTTCGCAGCCGTTGTCGGTCACCACAATAGTATGCTCGTACTGGGCAGACAAGCTCCGGTCTTTGGTTTTCACCGTCCAGCCATCTTTCATGGTACGGATGCGGTAGTCGCCGGCGTTGACCATCGGCTCGATGGTGAAGGTCATGCCCGCCTGGAGCACCACGCCGCCGTCATCCGCATCATAGTGCAGAACCTGTGGCTCTTCGTGGAAGACACGGCCAATCCCGTGACCGCAGTATTCGCGCACCACGGAGAAACCTTCTGCTTCAACGAATTTCTGGATAGCCGCACCGAGGGTACGCAGACGAATGCCCGGCTTGACCATCTTCAGGGCCAGGTAGAGGCTCTCCTGGGTCACTTTACACAGGCGCTCCCCCAGAATGGTCGGTTTGCCGACGATGAACATTTTGGAGGTGTCACCGTGGTACTCGTCTTTAATGACGGTCACGTCGATGTTGACGATGTCGCCATCTTTCAGCAGCTTTTCGTCATCCGGGATGCCATGGCAAACCACTTCATTAATAGAGATGCAGACTGATTTTGGGAAGCCGTGGTAGTTAAGGCATGCGGAGACCGCCTGCTGCTCGTTCACGATGTAATCATTACAGATGCGGTCCAGTTCGCCGGTGCTGACGCCCGGTTTGACGAACGGCTCGATCATTTCCAGCACTTCAGCGGCCAGACGACCGGCGACGCGCATCTTTTCAATTTCTTCAGGTGTCTTAATAGAGATAGCCATGTAATCTGTCCATCAGTGTCGTTTTTTTCGACAATACTAGTCTAAGTGTTGTCAATGGTATCAGTCTGGCGCACATGCTGCCAAATTGAGATTCCTTCACCGCACACACCGCCAACAATTGTTGGTTTCGGGTAGCGTTTTGTGGTATAAAGCGCGCCGGACTTCCGATCCATTTCAGATACACAGGATGGACGGGAGCGACAAATCTCACTTTGTGTAACAACACACACGTATCGGCACATATTCCGGGGTGCCCTTTGGGGTCGGTAATATGGGATACGTGGAGGCATAACCCCAACTTTTAAATAGAGGTTTTAAACATGGCAACTGTTTCCATGCGCGACATGCTCAAGGCTGGTGTTCACTTCGGTCACCAGACCCGTTACTGGAACCCGAAAATGAAGCCTTTCATCTTCGGCGCGCGTAACAAAGTTCACATCATCAACCTTGAGAAAACTGTACCAATGTTCAACGAAGCCCTGGCTGAGCTGAACAAGATCTCTTCCCGTAAAGGTAAGATTCTGTTCGTTGGTACTAAGCGCGCTGCAAGCGAAGCTGTGAAAGAAGCTGCTAACAGCTGCGACCAGTTCTTCGTGAACCATCGCTGGCTGGGCGGTATGCTGACTAACTGGAAAACCGTTCGTCAGTCTATCAAGCGCCTGAAAGATCTGGAAACCCAGTCTCAGGACGGTACTTTCGAAAAGCTGACCAAAAAAGAAGCGCTGATGCGCACTCGTGAGCTGGACAAGCTGGAAAACAGCCTGGGCGGTATCAAAGATATGGGCGGCCTGCCAGACGCGCTGTTCGTTATCGATGCTGACCACGAGCACATCGCAATCAAAGAAGCTAACAACCTGGGTATCCCAGTATTCGCAATCGTTGATACCAACTCCGATCCGGACGGTGTTGACTTCGTTATCCCGGGTAACGACGATGCAATCCGTGCTGTTAGCCTGTACCTGAGCGCTGTAGCTACTACCGTTCGTGAAGGCCGTTCCCAGGATCTGGCTTCTCAGGCGGAAGAAAGCTTCGTAGAAGCTGAATAATAAGGTTCTACCCCTTATTAGTACCGTGTATGAATAGGGGCCCATTATCGGCCCCTTTTTTCAATTTATACTGTTTGGCTTCTGGCCGGGCAGTTCACATCTCCCGAGGATTTAAGAATGGCTGAAATTACCGCATCCCTGGTAAAAGAGCTGCGTGAACGTACTGGCGCAGGCATGATGGATTGCAAAAAAGCGCTGACTGAAGCGAACGGCGACATCGAGCTGGCAATCGAAAACATGCGTAAATCTGGTGCGATCAAAGCAGCTAAAAAAGCAGGCAACGTTGCTGCTGACGGCGTGATCATCACTAAGATCGACGGCACCTACGGCATCATTCTGGAAGTTAACTGCCAGACTGACTTCGTTGCTAAAGATGGCGGTTTCCAGGCATTTGCTAACAAAGTTCTGGACGCAGCTATTGCTGGCAAAATCACTGACGTTGAAGTTCTGAAAGCACAGTTCGAAGAAGAGCGTGTTGCCCTGGTTGCTAAAATCGGTGAGAACATTAACATCCGTCGCGTTTCTTCCCTGGAAGGCGACGTACTGGGTTCATACCAGCACGGTGCGCGTATCGGTGTTCTGGTTGCGGCTAAAGGCGCTGACGAAGAGCTGGTTAAACAGCTGGCAATGCACATCGCTGCAAGCAAGCCAGAATTCGTTAAGCCAGAAGACGTGTCTGCTGAAGTAGTAGAAAAAGAGTACCAGGTTCAGCTGGACATCGCCATGCAGTCTGGCAAGCCAAAAGAAATCGCAGAGAAAATGGTTGAAGGCCGCATGAAGAAATTCACCGGCGAAGTTTCTCTGACTGGCCAGCCTTTCGTTATGGATCCAAGCAAAACTGTTGCTCAGCTGCTGAAAGAGCACAACGCTGACGTAACTGGCTTCATCCGCTTCGAAGTGGGCGAAGGCATCGAGAAAGTTGAGACTGACTTCGCAGCAGAAGTTGCTGCAATGTCCAAGCAGTCTTAATCAGCGAAAAGAAGCCGCCTGAGGGCGGCTTCTTTTTGTGTACGTTATGTGTAAATCAGCCAGATGCCTATAGTGTCTGTGTTGAGATGCGATATATCATGTCGCCAGAATTAACCCCATCTTAATCGTTGACAGTCCCAGGAAAGAAATATGGCTACCAATGCAAAACCCGTTTACAAACGCATTCTGCTTAAGCTGAGTGGCGAAGCGCTGCAAGGGTCGGAAGGCTTCGGTATTGACGCAAGCATCCTTGACCGCATGGCGCAGGAAATCAAAGAACTGGTTGAACTGGGTATCCAGGTTGGCGTAGTCATTGGCGGTGGTAACCTTTTCCGTGGCGCGGGTCTGGCAAAAGCAGGCATGAATCGCGTGGTGGGCGACCACATGGGTATGCTGGCAACGGTCATGAATGGCCTGGCTATGCGTGATGCACTGCATCGTGCCTATGTGAATGCACGCCTGATGTCCGCTATTCCGTTGAATGGCGTGTGTGATAACTACAGCTGGGCCGAAGCTATCAGCCTGCTGCGCAACAACCGCGTGGTGATCCTCTCCGCCGGTACGGGTAACCCGTTCTTTACTACCGATTCCGCGGCCTGCCTGCGCGGTATTGAGATCGAAGCCGACGTGGTATTGAAAGCGACCAAAGTCGATGGCGTGTTTACTGCCGATCCGGCAAAAGATCCTGCTGCGACCATGTACGATCAGCTGTCCTATAGCGAAGTGCTGGATAAAGAGCTGAAAGTAATGGATCTTGCCGCCTTCACGCTGGCTCGTGACCACAAACTGCCGATCCGTGTCTTCAACATGAACAAACCTGGCGCACTGCGTCGCGTGGTCATGGGTGAAAAAGAAGGCACTTTGATCACGGAATAATTTCCGTCGACGATAAATACAGGTAAGATTCCGCTTTACTTTGTAGTGATATCTTACCTGGACGCGCCTTTGGCGTTGTCATGAATTAAACGCGACTATACTTAGCACACCTGTAGCGATGTGCTGGTGGATAGTCTGCCTGAGACAAGTTTCCAAGGATTCGTAACGTGATTAACGACATCAGAAAAGATGCTGAAGTACGCATGGACAAATGCGTAGAAGCGTTCAAAACCCAAATCAGCAAAATCCGTACTGGCCGTGCTTCTCCAAGCCTGCTGGATGGCATCGTCGTGGAATACTACGGTACGCCAACCCCGCTGCGTCAGCTGGCACAGGTGACGGTAGAAGATACCCGTACGCTGAAGATCAACGTCTTCGATCGTTCAATGGGCCCGGCCGTTGAGAAAGCCATCATGGCCTCCGATCTGGGTCTGAACCCAAGCTCTGCAGGCACGGATATCCGTGTTCCACTGCCAGCGCTGACCGAAGAGCGTCGTAAAGATCTGATCAAAGTGGTACGTGGTGAAGCAGAGCAGGGTCGTGTGGCCGTGCGTAACGTTCGCCGTGACGCGAACGATAAAGTGAAAGCACTGCTGAAAGACAAAGAGATCAGCGAAGATGACGATCGCCGTTCTCAGGACGACGTGCAGAAACTGACCGATGCGGCTATCAAGAAACTTGATGCGGCGCTGGCAGAAAAAGAAGCGGAACTGATGCAGTTCTGATTTCTGACGTAATCTGATAAAACGCCGTACAGAAGGCCCGATGGGCTTTGCTGGCGGCGTTTTGCTTTGCTGGTTTCACTACTTCTGGATAATTCATGAAGCAATTAACACTCCTCGGCTCAACCGGCTCCATCGGTTGCAGCAC
The DNA here is from genome assembly GCF_036780805.1 of Leclercia sp. Lineage (NCBI taxonomy): Bacteria > Pseudomonadati > Pseudomonadota > Gammaproteobacteria > Enterobacterales > Enterobacteriaceae > Leclercia > Leclercia sp. The sequence goes on from NZ_DAIQCE010000020.1 coordinate 19,730, forward strand.
GCTCGACGTCGTTCGCCACAATCCTGAACACTACACCGTGGCCGTGCTGGTCGCCGGGAAAAACGTTCAGCGGATGGTTGAACAGTGTCTTGAGTTTTCGCCACGCTATGCGGTTATGGACGACGAGGAGAGTGCTCGCCAGGTAAAAGCGTTGCTGATTGAGAACGGCAGCCGGACCGAGGTATTAAGCGGTCAGCAGGCCGCCTGCGACATGGCAGCCCTGGATGACGTAGACCAGGTGATGGCGGCTATCGTAGGTGCTGCGGGCCTGCTGCCGACGCTGGCAGCGATCGATGCCGGGAAAACGGTGCTGCTGGCCAATAAAGAGTCGCTGGTAACCTGCGGACGCCTGTTTATGGAGGCGGTGAAGCAGCGCGGTGCGCGTCTTTTGCCGGTAGATAGCGAACATAACGCTATTTTTCAGAGTTTACCGCAACCGTTCCAGCAAAACCTGGGGTACGCTGATCTGGAGCAGAATGGCGTCTCTTCTATCCTGCTTACCGGGTCTGGTGGCCCGTTCCGAGATACGCCGTTGTCTGACCTGGTCTCAATGACCCCGGATCAGGCCTGTCGTCATCCGAACTGGTCGATGGGGCGTAAAATCTCCGTTGATTCTGCCACCATGATGAATAAAGGTCTGGAATACATTGAAGCCCGCTGGTTATTTAACGCCTCGGCAGCGCAGATGGAAGTGTTGATCCACCCGCAGTCGGTGATCCACTCCATGGTCCGTTATCGGGATGGCAGCGTGATGGCGCAGTTAGGCGAGCCCGATATGCGTACGCCTATCGCCCATACGATGGCGTGGCCAAACCGCGTGGTCTCCGGCGTTAAGCCGCTCGACTTCTGCAAATTAAGTGCGCTAACGTTCAGTGCGCCGGATTATCAGCGCTATCCATGCCTGAAGCTGGCGATGGAGGCATTCGAGCAGGGACAAGCGGCGACAACCGCTCTCAACGCGGCAAACGAAGTGGCTGTCGCGGCCTTTCTTGAACAGCGGATCCGCTTTACGGATATCGCTGCGCTGAACCTGTCCGTTCTTGAGGCAATAGATTTACGCGAGCCGCAGAGTGTGGATGATGTGCTGACCGTCGATGCAAAAGCCAGGCTCACGGCGCAAAAAGCGGTGACGCACCTCGCAAGCTGGTGATAATCCAGCCGCGTGTGGTCATGCTATTTGTTAGCGTTGGGCTTCAGTGATATAGTCTGCGCCACCTGATTACGGGTAGTTGACGTTACGTGGTCAGGTAAGCCGTGGTATGACACGGCTTTTTTACGTAAAGGCTTCAGTATTCCTGAGTACCGTTAAATCCTTTCAGGGACCAAAAACGCGTTATGTTGTCTGCGAATCAACCAATAAGCGAGAACTTGCCAGCACATGGCTGTCGTCATGTAGCAATCATCATGGATGGCAATGGCCGCTGGGCGAAAAGACAAGGGAAGATCCGAGCCTTTGGGCATAAAGCTGGGGCGAAATCTGTGCGCCGCGCCGTTTCTTTTGCCGCCAATAACGGCATTGACGCGTTAACGCTCTATGCTTTCAGCAGTGAAAACTGGAATCGACCTGCGCAGGAAGTTAGCGCGTTGATGGAATTGTTCGTGTGGGCGCTCGACAGCGAAGTAAAAAGCCTGCACCGCCACAACGTTCGCCTGCGTATTATCGGCGATACCAGTCGTTTTAACTCACGTCTCCAGGAACGCATTCGTAAAGCGGAAGCGTTAACCGGGCAAAACACCGGCTTAACGCTCAATATCGCGGCGAATTATGGCGGACGTTGGGATATTGTCCAGGGTGTACGGCATTTGGCTAAACAAGTTCAGGAAGGGCTATTACAGCCGGACCAGATTGATGAAGAGGCGCTGAGTCAGCAAATCTGCATGAGTGAACTGACACCCGTGGATTTAGTAATTAGGACAGGGGGAGAACATCGCATCAGTAACTTTTTGCTGTGGCAAATTGCCTACGCCGAACTTTACTTTACAGATGTTCTTTGGCCCGAATTTGATGAACAAGACTTTGAAGGTGCGCTGCATGCCTTTGCCAATCGAGAGCGTCGTTTCGGTGGTACCGAGCCTGGTGGCGACAACGCCTGATGGGGGTAGCTTTTGCTGAAGTATCGCCTGATTTCTGCGTTTGTTTTAATACCTGTTGTCATCGCGGCGCTGTTTTTACTGCCACCGGTGGGCTTCGCTATTGTCACACTGGTCGTTTGCATGCTTGCAGCATGGGAATGGGGGCAGTTTAGCGGCTTTACCTCGCGTTCTCAGCGGGTATGGCTGGCGGTGCTATGTGGCCTGATACTGGCGCTGATGCTCTTTATGCTGCCAGAGTACCATCACAATATTCATCAGCCGATAATAGCGGGTTCGCTCTGGCTTTCGCTGGGATGGTGGCTGGCAGCACTGCTGCTGGTGCTCTTCTATCCCGGTTCGGCGTCGCTATGGCGTAATTCAAAATTACTGCGCCTCTGTTTTGGGCTATTCACCATCGTTCCTTTCTTCTGGGGAATGCTTGCCCTCCGTACCTGGCACTACGACGACAATCCTTACAGCGGGGCGTTATGGCTGCTTTATGTCATGATTCTCGTCTGGGGGGCTGACTCTGGCGCCTATATGTTTGGTAAACTGTTTGGCAAACATAAACTGGCACCTAAGGTCTCTCCGGGCAAAACCTGGCAGGGCTTTATCGGCGGCCTGTTTACGGCGGCGATTATCTCCTGGGGTTATGGCGTATGGGCCAACCTTGAGGTGGCACCGGCAACATTATTGGTCTGTTCAATTGTCGCAGCGTTGGCTTCCGTGCTGGGTGATTTGACCGAAAGTATGTTTAAGCGTGAAGCAGGGATCAAAGACAGTGGCAATCTTATTCCAGGGCACGGTGGTATCCTGGATCGCATAGACAGCCTGACGGCGGCAGTTCCCGTGTTTGCTTGCCTGTTTTTGCTGGTGTTTGGGACGATTTAACGGAAGGTTTTATGCTTAGCATTCTCTGGAATCTGGCGGCATTCATTGTTGCACTGGGTGTACTTATCACGGTGCATGAATTTGGCCATTTCTGGGTTGCTCGGCGCTGTGGCGTACGGGTAGAGCGCTTTTCAATTGGCTTTGGGAAAGCGCTCTGGCGTCGTAATGACCGCCACGGCACAGAATTTGTTATTGCCCTTATCCCACTTGGCGGCTACGTCAAAATGTTGGATGAGCGCGTAGAGCCATTGGCGCCTGAAGTGCGCCACTACGCGTTCAACAACAAAACCGTCGGCCAGCGCGCCGCCATCATTGCTGCTGGTCCGGTGGCAAACTTCATCTTCGCTATCTTTGCCTACTGGCTGGTGTTTATCATCGGTGTCCCTGGTGTTCGTCCGGTTGTTGGTGAAATTACGCCCAACTCCATCGCGGCCAGCGCGCAAATTAATCCGGGCATGGAACTTAAAGCGATTGATGGCATCGAAACCCCTGATTGGGATGCCGTGCGGTTACAACTGGTTGCCAAAATTGGCGACGAGCAGACCACCGTCAGCGTATCGCCTTTCGGTTCCAGTACGCGTCAGGATAAAGTTCTGAATTTACGCAACTGGACCTTTGAGCCAGATAAAGAAGATCCCGTTGCGGCGTTAGGCATTCGTCCACGCGGCGCGCAGATTGAACCGGTGCTGGCCGAAGTCCAGTCTGATTCCGCAGCGCGTAAAGCAGGTTTGCAAGCGGGCGACAGGATCGTTAAAGTCGATGGTCAGCCTTTAACGCAGTGGATGACCTTTGTTACTCTGGTGCGTGATAATCCAGGTACGCCGCTGGCGCTGGAGATAGAAAGGCAGGGGAGTCCGCTCTCCTTAACGCTTATCCCGGATACCAAACCGGGTGGCGGAAAGGCAGAAGGATTTGCTGGCGTGGTGCCAAAAGTGATCCCGCTGCCTGATGAGTACAAGACAATACGCCAGTATGGGCCGTTCAGCGCCATCCTTGAAGCCACGGATAAAACATGGCAACTGATGAAACTGACCGTGCAAATGCTGGGGAAATTGATTACCGGTGACGTAAAACTGAACAACCTCAGTGGGCCGATTTCGATCGCTCAGGGGGCTGGGATGTCAGCAGAGTTCGGGGTGATTTACTATCTCATGTTTCTTGCGCTCATTAGCGTGAACCTCGGGATAATCAACCTGTTCCCACTGCCTGTTTTAGATGGGGGTCATCTGCTGTTTTTAGCGATTGAGAAGCTAAAAGGCGGGCCGGTATCCGAGCGAGTTCAAGACTTTAGTTATCGCATTGGTTCGATTTTGCTGATGCTGTTAATGGGGCTTGCACTTTTCAATGATTTCTCTCGGTTGTAAGAGAGTGTTAGGAAGAACGCATAATAACGATGGCGATGAAAAAGTTGCTCATAGCGTCGCTGCTGTTTAGCAGCGCGACCGTATACGGTGCTGACGGGTTCGTAGTGAAAGATATTCATTTCGAAGGCCTTCAGCGTGTCGCCGTTGGTGCGGCCCTCCTCAGTATGCCAGTGCGCCCAGGCGACACGGTTAATGATGAAGATATTAGTAATACCATTCGCGCTCTGTTTGCCACCGGCAACTTCGAGGACGTTCGCGTTCTGCGCGATGGTGACACGCTGCTGGTTCAGGTAAAAGAGCGTCCAACGATTGCCAGCATCACCTTCTCCGGCAACAAGTCGGTGAAAGACGATATGCTCAAGCAAAACCTTGAGGCCTCTGGCGTCCGTGTCGGCGAATCTCTGGATCGCACCACCCTCTCAGATATCGAGAAAGGGCTGGAAGATTTCTACTACAGCGTCGGTAAATACAGCGCGAGCGTTAAAGCGGTGGTGACTCCGCTGCCGCGTAACCGTGTCGATCTGAAGCTGGTGTTCCAGGAAGGCGTTTCCGCGAAGATCCAGCAGATTAACATCGTCGGTAACCATGCGTTCAGCACCGATGAGCTGATCTCCACCTTCCAGCTGCGCGATGAAGTGCCGTGGTGGAACGTGGTGGGCGATCGTAAATACCAGAAACAGAAACTGGCGGGCGACCTCGAGACCCTGCGCAGCTACTATCTGGACCGCGGCTACGCGCGCTTCAACATCGACTCGACGCAGGTCAGTCTGACGCCAGATAAAAAAGGCATCTACATCACCGTTAACATTACCGAAGGCGATCAGTACAAGCTTTCTGGGGTGGAAGTGAGTGGTAACCTCGCGGGTCACTCTGCCGAGATCGAAAGCCTGACCAAACTGCAGCCGGGTGAACTGTATAGCGGCGCGAAAGTGACCAAGATGGAAGACGGCATTAAAAAGCTGCTCGGCCGTTATGGTTATGCTTACCCGCGCGTGCAGACTCAGCCTGAAATCAACGACACGGATAAAACCGTTAAGCTCCACGTTAACGTCGATGCGGGTAACCGTTTCTACGTACGTAAGATCCGCTTTGAAGGCAACGATACCTCTAAAGATGCCGTTCTGCGTCGCGAAATGCGCCAGATGGAAGGGGCGTGGCTGGGCAGCGATCTGGTTGATCAGGGTAAAGAGCGTCTGAACCGTCTGGGTTATTTCGAAACCGTCGATACCGACACCCAGCGCGTGCCAGGTAGACCGGATCAGGTAGATGTCGTCTACAAGGTTAAAGAGCGTAATACCGGTAGCTTCAACTTTGGTGTCGGTTACGGTACGGAAAGCGGGATCAGCTTCCAGGTGGGCGTGCAGCAGGATAACTGGTTAGGTACCGGCTATTCTGTGGGTATCAACGGTACCAAGAACGACTACCAGACTTACTCTGAACTCTCCGTTACTAACCCTTACTTCACCGTTGATGGTGTGAGTCTGGGCGGTCGTATTTTCTACAACGACTTTAAAGCGGATGATGCGGACCTGTCGTCGTACACCAACAAGAGCTACGGCGTTGATGGTACGCTCGGCTTCCCGATCAACGAATACAACACCCTGCGTGCTGGCTTAGGTTATGTGCATAACGACCTGTCCAACATGCAACCGCAGGTGGCGATGTGGCGTTATCTGGACTCTATCGGACAGTCCGCCAGCACCTCGGGCAGTGACAACGGCTTTGCCGCAGATGACTTCACCTTTAACTATGGCTGGACGTACAACCGCCTCGACCGTGGTTTCTTCCCGACCGAAGGTTCGCGTGTCAACCTGAACGGTAAAATCACGGTCCCGGGCTCTGATAATGAGTTCTACAAAGTCACTGTTGATACTGCGTCCTACTTCCCGATCGACGAAGATCATAAATGGGTGGTTCTGGGTCGTACGCGCTGGGGTTACGGCGACGGCTTAGGTGGCAAAGAGCTGCCATTCTATGAAAACTTCTATGCGGGCGGTTCAAGTACCGTACGTGGCTTCCAGTCTAATAACATTGGTCCGAAAGCGGCCTATTACGGCGGAAACGACGACGATAACTGTGATAAGGCTTCATCGAGCGAAGTCTGTAGCTCTGATGATGCGGTCGGTGGTAACGCCATGGGCGTCGCCAGCCTGGAGTTTATTACGCCTACGCCGTTTATTAGCGATAAGTATGCCAATTCCGTACGTACCTCCTTCTTCCTGGATGCAGGTACCGTGTGGGATACTAACTGGCAGAACACCAGTGAGACTAAAGCAGCAGGCATTCCGGACTATAGCGATCCGAGCAATATTCGTATGTCTGCAGGTCTCGCACTACAATGGATGTCACCGCTGGGGCCGTTGGTCTTCTCCTACGCCCAGCCGTTTAAGAAATACGAGGGAGACAAAGCGGAGCAGTTCCAGTTTAACATTGGTAAAACCTGGTAATTGCCCGCCGCAAAGGAATGCGTTGGCAGTGTAGCGCTGACAACTGGCGATCGCAGGATCGCCTTGCCACGCAAAGAACGGTACCTTCGGGTACCAATGGGATGGTAAGGAGTTAATTGTGAAAAAGTGGTTATTAGCTGCAGGTCTCGGTTTAGCGATGGCAACTTCTGCTCAGGCAGCGGACAAAATTGCAATCGTCAATATGGGTAACTTGTTCCAGCAGGTTGCGCAGAAAACAGGTGTTTCTGCAACTCTGGAGAACGAGTTCAAAGGCCGTGCCGGCGAACTGCAGGGTATGGAAAAAGATCTGCAAACCAAAATGCAGCGTCTGCAGCGCGATGGTTCTACCATGAAAGCGAGCGACCGCAGCAAACTGGAAAAAGACGTAATGGCTCAGCGTCAGACCTTCTCTCAGAAAGCGCAAGCTTTTGAGCAGGATCGTCAACGTCGTTCTAACGAAGAGCGCGGCAAACTGGTTACCCGTATCCAGTCCGCTGTGAAAGCTGTTGCTGCCGATCAGAGCATCGATCTGGTTGTTGATGCTAACGCTGTTGCATTCAACAGCAGCGATGTTAAAGACATCACCGCTGATGTCCTGAAACAGGTTAAATAAGTAATGCCTTCAATTCGACTCGCTGATTTAGCTCAGCAGTTGGATGCAGAATTACACGGTGATGGCGATATCGTCATCACCGCTGTTGCGTCCATGCAGTCTGCTAAAGCAGGCTCTATCACCTTCATGGTAAGCCCGAAGTACCGTGAACATCTGGCGCTTTGCCAGGCGTCTGCTGTCGTACTGACGCAGGACGATTTGCCGTTTGCCGCAGGTGCTGCGCTGGTAGTGAAGAATCCCTACCTGACGTATGCCCGTATGGCACAAATTCTCGATACCACGCCGCAGCCGGCACAGAACATCGCACCCAGTGCGATGATTGATCCGACGGCGCAGCTGGGTAACAACGTATCAATTGGGGCTAATGCGGTTATCGAATCAGACGTCGTGCTGGGCGATAACGTGGTGATTGGCCCTGGTTGCTTCGTGGGTAAAAAAACAAAAATTGGTGCAGGCTCTCGCCTGTGGGCCAATGTCTCCGTTTACCATGAGATCGAAATCGGCGAACATTGCCTGATCCAGTCCAGCACCGTCATTGGCGCGGATGGGTTCGGCTATGCTAACGATCGTGGTAACTGGGTGAAAATCCCGCAGCTGGGCCGGGTGATCATCGGCGATCGCGTCGAAATTGGTGCATGCACCACCATTGACCGTGGTGCGCTTGATGACACGATTATCGGTAATGGTGTTATCATCGATAACCAGTGCCAGATTGCACATAACGTTGTGATTGGCGACAATACTGCGGTTGCCGGTGGCGTTATTATGGCAGGCAGCCTGAAGATTGGCCGTTACTGTATGATTGGCGGTGCCAGCGTCATTAACGGGCATATGGAAATATGCGATAAAGTCACGGTCACAGGGATGGGCATGGTTATGCGTCCTATCACCGAGCCGGGCGTCTACTCCTCAGGCATACCGTTGCAGCCTAACAAGGCGTGGCGTAAAACTGCTGCCCTGGTGATGAATATTGATGATATGAGCAAGCGCCTCAAGGCCATTGAGCGCAAAATCGATCAACAAAACTAAGCGTTCACCCGTTTAACGCACACTTCCCGGCCTGTCGGCTTTCTTATAAACCGGCAGGCCGTGTTATTATTGCCATTCAGATATTTTGACAGGAAGAGTATTTTGACTACTGACACTCATACTCTGCATATTGAAGAGATTTTAGAACTTCTGCCGCACCGCTACCCGTTTTTGCTGGTAGACCGTGTGCTGGATTTTGAAGAAGGTCGTTTTCTGCGCGCAGTGAAAAATGTTTCTGTAAACGAGCCATTCTTCCAGGGGCATTTCCCTGGGAAGCCTATCTTCCCGGGCGTATTGATCCTGGAAGCGATGGCTCAGGCTACCGGTATTCTGGCGTTTAAAAGCGTTGGTAAACTGGAGCCGGGTGAGCTGTATTACTTCGCGGGTATCGACGAAGCGCGCTTTAAGCGCCCGGTTGTGCCTGGTGATCAGATGATCATGGAAGTGACTTTTGAAAAAACGCGTCGTGGCCTGACTCGCTTTAAAGGCGTAGCTCTGGTTGACGGCAAAGTTGTTTGCGAAGCTACCATGATGTGTGCGCGTAGCCGGGAGGCCTGATACGTGATTGATAAAACCGCCTTTATTCATCCAACCGCCATTGTGGAAGAGGGTGCCGTTATCGGTGCTAACGTCCACATTGGTCCATTTTGTATTGTTGGACCCGATGTCGAAATTGGTGAGGGTACCGTACTGAAATCTCACGTCGTGGTGAATGGTCATACGACCATTGGCCGCGATAACGTGATCTATCAGTTCGCCTCCATCGGCGAAGTTAACCAGGATCTGAAATATGCTGGCGAACCGACCCGTGTGGAAATTGGCGATCGTAACCGCATTCGCGAAAGCGTCACCATTCATCGTGGCACAGTACAGGGTGGTGAATTGACGAAGGTGGGCAGCGACAACCTGTTTATGGTCAACGCGCATATTGCGCATGACTGTACCGTAGGTAACCGCTGTATTCTCGCCAACAACGCAACGCTGGCGGGACACGTATCAGTTGACGATCATGCCATCATTGGCGGCATGACCGCGGTCCATCAGTTCTGCATCATTGGTGCGCACGTGATGGTTGGCGGCTGCTCCGGCGTGGCGCAGGACGTCCCGCCGTATGTGATTGCACAGGGCAACCATGCAACGCCGTTTGGCGTCAACATCGAAGGCCTGAAGCGTCGCGGCTTCAGCCGTGAAGCGATTATGGCTATCCGTAACGCCTACAAACAGCTGTACCGTAACGGTAAAACGCTGGAAGAGGCGAAGCCGGAAATCGCTGAACTGGCGAAACAGCATCCAGAGGTGAACGCGTTCGTGGAATTCTTCGCACGCTCAACTCGCGGTCTGATTCGTTAATGGTTGATAGTCGCCCGCTGACGATCGCCCTTGTCGCCGGAGAAACCTCCGGCGATATTCTTGGTGCAGGTCTTATTCGAGCGCTCAAAGCGCGCGTACCCAACGCGCGCTTTGTCGGCGTTGCTGGGCCATTGATGCAGGCTGAAGGTTGTGAAGCCTGGTACGAGATGGAAGAGCTGGCGGTGATGGGCATTGTCGAGGTGCTGGGGCGACTGCGTCGTTTACTGCACATCCGCGCCGATCTGACGCGCCGTTTTACTGAACTGAAGCCCGATGTGTTCGTTGGCATTGATGCGCCTGACTTCAATATTACCCTCGAAGGTAATCTTAAAAAGCAGGGAATCAAAACCATCCATTACGTCAGTCCGTCCGTCTGGGCGTGGCGACAGAAACGCGTTTTCAAAATAGGCAGATCGACGAATCTGGTGCTGGCCTTCCTGCCTTTCGAAAAAGCGTTTTATGATAAATTCAACGTGCCGTGCCGCTTTATCGGCCACACCATGGCCGATGCCATGCCGCTGGATCCCGATAAAAATGCGGCCCGCGACGTGCTCGGCATTCCCCATCACGTTCACTGTCTGGCCCTGCTGCCGGGGAGCCGTGGTGCAGAAGTGGAAATGCTCAGCGCAGATTTCCTGAAAACGGCACAGATCCTGCGTCAGACCTACCCTGATCTCGAAGTGGTCGTGCCGCTGGTAAATGCCAAACGCCGGGAGCAGTTCGAGCGCATTAAGGCGGAGGTCGCCCCGGATCTGCATGTTCATCTGCTGGATGGCAAAGGCCGTGAGGCGATGGTCGCCAGCGATGCCGCGCTACTGGCATCGGGCACCGCCGCGCTGGAGTGCATGCTGGCGAAATGCCCGATGGTGGTGGGCTATCGCATGAAGCCGTTCACCTTCTGGCTGGCGAAACGTCTGGTGAAAACCGATTACGTTTCCCTGCCGAACCTGCTCGCCCGACGCGAGCTGGTGAAAGAGCTGCTGCAGGATGAGTGCCAGCCGCAGGCGTTAGCCGCTGCGCTGTTGCCGCTGCTGGCCGATGGCAAGACCAGCCATGAAATGCATGACACCTTCCGGGAACTGCATCAGCAAATCCGCTGTAATGCCGATGAGCAGGCGGCTGACGCGGTGCTGGAGTTAGCGCAATGATGGAATTTGTTTACCCTCACACCCATCTGGTGGCGGGTGTGGATGAGGTGGGGCGTGGGCCGCTGGTGGGTGCCGTTGTCACTGCCGCGGTGATCCTCGATCCTGCCCGTCCAATTATCGGTCTGAATGACTCGAAGAAATTATCCGAAAAGCGCCGCCTGGCGTTATACGATGAAATTAAAGAGAAAGCGCTGGCCTGGAGTCTGGGGCGAGCGGAGCCGCATGAGATCGACGAACTGAACATTCTGCATGCCACCATGCTGGCGATGCAGCGTGCGGTGGCCGGGCTGAGCGTGGTGCCGGAGTATGTGCTGATCGACGGAAACCGTTGTCCTGTGCTGCCGATGCCATCCCTGGCAGTCGTCAAAGGCGACAGCCGGGTAGCCGAAATCAGCGCCGCCTCGATCATTGCTAAGGTCACCCGCGATGCCGAAATGGCCGCGCTGGATCTCACTTTTCCCCAGTATGGCTTTGCCCAGCATAAGGGGTATCCTACCGCTTTCCATCTGGAAAGACTGGCTGAACACGGCGCAACTGAACATCACCGCCGCAGTTTTGGACCGGTGAAACGCGCACTGGGACTGATGTCCTGAATCAAGACGCCAATAAGTAACGCGGAATCTGAAGATGGCTGAACCACGTTTCGTACACCTGCGGGTGCACAGCGACTATTCCATGATTGATGGGCTGGCGAAGACCGGGCCGCTGGTGAAAAAGGCGGCCGCGCTTGGCATGCCTGCCCTGGCGATCACCGACTTCACCAACCTGTGCGGTCTGGTGAAGTTCTACGGAACGGCGCACGGTGCCGGTATGAAGCCGGTGATTGGTGCCGATTTTCACGTTCAGAGCGAGCTTCTCGCCGATGAAATGACGCAGATCACCGTCCTGGCGATGAATAACGCGGGTTATCAGAACCTGACGCTGCTGATCTCCCGGGCCTATCAGCGCGGCTACGGTCCGCAGGGACCGTGGATCGATCGCGCATGGCTGGCGGAGCTGAACGAAGGGCTGCTGCTGATCTCCGGCGGGCGCATGGGCGACGTTGGCCGATGCCTGCTGCGTGGCAATAGCGCGCTGGTAGAACAGTGCGTCGATTTTTATAAAGAATACTTCCCGGATCGCTTCTATCTGGAGCTGATCCGCACCGGCCGTCCTGATGAAGAGAGCTATCTGCACGCCGCAGTTGCCCTTGCAGAAGAGCACGGTCTGCCGGTTGTGGCCTCTAACGATGTGCGCTTTATCAACGCCGACGATTTTGATGCCCATGAAATTCGCGTCGCTATCCACGACGGTTTTACCCTCGACGATCCGAAACGTCCGCGCAACTATTCGCCGCAGCAGTACATGCGCAGCGAAGAGGAGATGTGCGAGCTGTTTTCTGATATCCCGGAGGCGCTGGAAAACAGCGTAGAGATAGCCAAACGCTGCAACGTCACCGTCCGTCTGGGCGAGTACTTCCTGCCGCAGTTCCCGACCGGGGACATGACCACCGAAGACTTCCTGGTTGTGAAATCGAAAGAGGGTCTGGAAGAGCGTCTGGAATTCCTCTTCCCGGATCCGACCGTTCGCGCCGAGAAGCGCCCGGCCTATGACGAACGTCTGGATATTGAACTCCAGGTTATTAACCAGATGGGGTTCCCCGGCTACTTCCTGATCGTCATGGAGTTTATCCAGTGGTCGAAGGATAACGGCGTACCGGTTGGACCGGGCCGTGGTTCGGGTGCCGGCTCGCTGGTGGCCTATGCGCTGAAAATTACCGATCTCGATCCGCTGGAATTTGACCTGCTGTTTGAACGTTTCCTTAACCCGGAACGTGTCTCGATGCCCGACTTCGACGTCGACTTCTGCATGGAGAAACGCGACCAGGTGATCGAACACGTGGCGGACATGTACGGCCGTGACGCGGTATCGCAGATCATTACCTTCGGTACCATGGCGGCAAAAGCGGTTATCCGCGACGTAGGCCGCGTGCTGGGGCATCCGTACGGTTTTGTTGACCGCATCTCGAAGCTGATACCGCCCGATCCAGGGATGACCCTGGCGAAAGCCTTCGAAGCAGAACCGCAGCTGCCGGAAATCTACGAGGCTGACGAAGAGGTCAGAGCGCTGATCGACATGGCGCGCAAGCTGGAAGGCGTCACCCGTAACGCCGGTAAGCACGCCGGTGGGGTGGTTATTGCCCCGACCAAAATTACCGACTTTGCGCCGCTGTACTGCGACGAAACCGGCTCGCACCCGGTCACCCAGTTCGATAAGAACGACGTGGAATACGCCGGCCTGGTGAAGTTCGACTTCCTCGGCTTACGTACGCTCACCATCATCGACTGGGCGCTGAAGATGATCAACCCGCGCCGGGCCAAACAGGGCCTGGAGCCGATTGATATCGCCGCGATCCCGCTGGATGACAAGAAAAGCTTCGACATGCTGCAGCGCTCGGAGACCACAGCGGTCTTCCAGCTTGAATCCCGCGGCATGAAAGATCTGATCAAACGTCTGCAGCCTGACTGCTTCGAGGATATGATCGCGCTGGTGGCCCTGTTCCGTCCGGGCCCGCTGCAGTCGGGGATGGTAGATAACTTTATCGACCGTAAGCACGGTCGCGAAGAGCTCTCTTATCCTGATGTGCAGTGGCAGCATGAATCCCTGAAACCGGTACTGGAGCCCACCTACGGCATCATCCTGTATCAGGAACAGGTCATGCAGATTGCCCAGGTGCTCTCCGGCTACACCCTCGGCGGCGCGGACATGCTGCGTCGTGCGATGGGTAAGAAAAAGCCGGAAGAGATGGCCAAGCAGCGCGGCACCTTTGAAGAAGGGGCGCGGAAAAACGGCGTTGATGGCGAACTGGCAATAAAAATCTTCGATCTGGTGGAGAAGTTTGCCGGATACGGGTTTAACAAGTCCCACTCCGCGGCCTACGCGCTGGTCTCCTATCAGACGCTGTGGCTGAAAGCACACTACCCGGCAGAGTTTATGGCCGCGGTAATGACCGCCGATATGGACAACACCGAGAAGGTGGTGGGTCTGGTGGATGAGTGCTGGCGCATGGGGCTGAAGATCCTGCCGCCGGACATCAACTCCGGTCAGTACCATTTCCACGTTAACGATGACGGGGAGATTGTTTACGGTATCGGCGCCATTAAAGGCGTGGGTGAAGGTCCGATCGAAGCGATCATCGAAGCCCGTAACCAGGGCGGTTACTTCCGCGAGCTGTTCGACCTCTGCGCCCGTACCGATATCAAAAAGCTTAACCGCCGGGTGCTGGAAAAGCTGATCATGTCCGGGGCCTTTGATCGCCTTGGGCCGCATCGCGCCGCGCTGATGAACTCGCTGGCCGACGCCCTGAAGGCTGCCGATCAGCACTCGAAAGCCGAAGCCATTGGCCAGGCGGATATGTTCGGCGTGCTGGCCGAAGAGCCGGAGCAGATCGAACAATCCTATGCCAGCTGTCAGCCGTGGCCGGAACAGACGGTATTGGACGGCGAGCGTGAAACGCTGGGCCTCTACCTGACCGGGCACCCGATCAACCAGTATCTTAAAGAAATTGAGCGCTATGTCGGAGGCTACCGGCTGAAAGACATGCATCCGACAGAACGTGGTAAGATTACCACGGCTGCGGGGCTCGTCATTGCCGCGAGGGTTATGGTCACCAAGCGCGGCAATCGTATCGGCATCTGTACGCTGGATGACCGTTCCGGGCGGCTGGAGGTGATGTTATTCACCGACGCACTGGATAAATACCAGCAGTTGCTGGAAAAAGACCGCATACTTATCGTCAGCGGACAGGTCAGCTTTGATGACTTCAGCGGGGGGCTTAAAATGACCGCCCGCGAAGTGATGGACATTGACGAAGCCCGGGAAAAATATGCTCGCGGGCTTGCTATCTCGCTGACGGACAGGCAAATTGATGACCAGCTTTTAAACCGACTCCGTCAGTCTCTGGAACCCCACCGCTCGGGGACCATTCCAGTACATCTCTACTATCAGAGGGCGGATGCGCGTGCACGGTTGCGCTTTGGTGCGTCGTGGCGTGTCTCTCCGAGCGATCGTTTACTTAACGATCTGCGTGGCCTCATTGGTTCGGAGCAGGTGGAACTGGAGTTTGACTAATACAGGAATACTATGAGTCTGAATTTCCTTGATTTCGAACAGCCGATTGCAGAGCTGGAAGCGAAAATCGATTCTCTGACCGCCGTTGGCCGTCAGGATGAAAAACTGGATATTAACATCGACGAAGAAGTGCATCGTCTGCGTGAAAAGAGCGTAGAACTGACGCGCAAAATCTTTGCCGATCTCGGCGCATGGCAGGTTGCCCAGATGGCGCGCCATCCACAGCGTCCGTACACCCTGGATTATGTCCGCCTGGCGTTCGATGAATTCGACGAGCTGGCAGGCGATCGCGCCTATGCCGACGATAAAGCTATCGTTGGCGGTATCGCACGCCTCGACGGTCGTCCGGTGATGATTATTGGCCACCAGAAAGGGCGCGAAACCAAAGAAAAAATTCGCCGCAATTTCGGGATGCCAGCGCCGGAGGGTTACCGTAAAGCCCTGCGTCTGATGGAGATGGCCGAGCGTTTCAACATGCCGATCATCACCTTTATCGACACCCCGGGTGCTTACCCGGGCGTCGGTGCAGAAGAGCGCGGCCAGTCTGAAGCGATTGCCCGCAACCTGCGCGAAATGTCACGCCTGAGCGTGCCGGTTATCTGCACCGTTATCGGTGAAGGTGGCTCCGGTGGTGCGCTGGCGATTGGCGTGGGCGATAAAGTGAATATGCTGCAGTACAGCACCTATTCCGTTATCTCCCCGGAAGGCTGTGCATCCATTCTGTGGAAAAGCGCCGACAAAGCGCCGCTGGCTGCGGAAGCAATGGGGATTATCGCCCCACGCCTGAAAGAGCTGAAGCTGATCGATACCGTTATCCCGGAACCTCTGGGTGGCGCGCACCGTAAGCCAGAAGTGATGGCAGCTTCCCTGAAGGCACAGCTGCTGGCCGACCTCGCCGACCTCGACGTACTGAGCAAAGAAGATCTGCTTAACCGTCGTTACCAGCGTCTGATGAGCTACGGTTACGCCTGAGTCAGGTCATACTCCGAAAAGCCGCACATCGTTGCGGCTTTTTTTATGCCTGCGGTTTACCTCAACTATGCTTAGTGAATGTTTTTTAAGGAGGTAAACCGTGAACATCATTGCCATTATGGGGCCGCACGGCGTCTTTTATAAAGACGAACCCATCAAGGAGCTGGAGCAGGCGTTATCGTCGCGCGGGTTTCAACTCATCTGGCCGCAGAACAGCGCCGATCTACTGAAGTTTATCGAACACAACCCGCGTATTTGCGGCGTCATTTTCGACTGGGACGAATACGACCTCGAGCTGTGCAGCGATATCAATCAACTCAATGAATATTTGCCGCTGTACGCCTTTATCAATACCCACTCCACGATGGACGTCAGCGCCCACGATCTGCGGATGGCGCTGTGGTTCTTCGAATATTCGCTGGGCGTGGCAGACGACATTGCTACCCGCATTCAGCAATACACCGGGGAATACCTTGATACCATCACCCCGCCGTTTACCCGGGCGCTTTTCACCTATGTGAAAGAGGGGAAATATACTTTCTGCACCCCAGGCCATATGGCGGGAACGGCATATCAAAAAAGCCCGGTCGGCTGTCTGTTCTATGATTTCTTTGGCGGGAACACGCTGAAGGCGGATGTGTCGATCTCGGTGACGGAGCTGGGATCGCTGCTGGATCATACCGGGCCACATCTTGAAGCCGAAGAGTACATCGCCCGCACCTTTGGTGCCGAGCAGAGCTATATGGTGACCAACGGCACCTCGACTTCGAACAAGATTGTCGGCATGTACGCTGCCCCGGACGGCAGTACCCTGCTGATTGACCGCAACTGCCATAAATCGCTGGCGCATCTGCTGATGATGAGCGACGTGGTGCCGATCTGGCTGTCTCCTACCCGTAATGCGTTGGGTATTCTGGGCGGGATCCCGCGCCGTGAGTTTTCCCATGCGGCGATTGAGAGCAAAGTGGCGGCCGTGCCGGGAGCAAGCTGGCCGGTTCACGCGGTGATCACCAACTCCACCTACGACGGCCTGCTCTACAACACCAACTGGGTGAAGCAGACCCTGGATGTGCCCTCGATCCATTTTGACTCGGCGTGGGTGCCCTATACCAATTTCCACCCGATCTATGCCGGTAAGAGCGGGATGAGCGGCGATCGGGTGCCGGGAAAAGTGTTCTTTGAAACCCAGTCGACGCACAAGATGCTGGCGGCGTTTTCCCAGGCCTCGCTGATCCACATTAAAGGTGAATACGACGAAGAGACCTTCAACGAAGCCTTTATGATGCACACCACCACCTCGCCGAGCTACCCGCTGGTGGCCTCGATCGAAACAGCGGCGGCGATGCTGCGCGGTAATCCCGGTAAGCGTCTGATCAACCGCTCCGTTGAGCGTGCCCTGCATTTTCGTAAAGAGGTCCAGCGCCTTAAAGATGAGGCCGACGGCTGGTTCTTCGATATCTGGCAGCCGGACGATATCGACGAAGCCGAATGCTGGCCGGTTGCACCTGGCGAAAGCTGGCATGGCTTCCGCGATGCCGATGCGGATCATATGTTCCTCGATCCGGTCAAAGTTACCATTCTTACGCCGGGGATGGACGAGCAGGGAGTCATGAGCGAGGAGGGGATCCCGGCGGCGCTGGTGGCGAAGTTCCTGGATGAGCGCGGCGTGGTGGTTGAGAAGACCGGGCCCTATAACCTGCTGTTTCTGTTCAGTATCGGTATCGATAAAACCCGGGCGATGAGCTTGCTGCGCGGGCTGATGGAGTTTAAGCGCGCCTACGATCTGAACCTGCGGGTCAAGAACATGCTGCCGGATCTCTATGCCGAGGATCCTGACTTTTACCGCAATATGCGTATTCAGGATCTGGCCCAGGGGATCCACAAGCTTATCCGCCAGCATGACCTGCCGCGCCTGATGCTGCAGGCGTTTGACGTTCTGCCGGAGATGAAGCTCACTCCGCACCATGCCTGGCAGCGCCAGGTGAAAGGGGAAGTGGAGACGGTCGATCTGGAGGATCTGGTCGGGCGGATCTCAGCCAACATGATCCTGCCTTATCCGCCGGGCGTGCCGCTGCTGATGCCGGGGGAGATGATCACCGAGAAGAGCAGGGCAGTACTCGATTTCCTGCTTATGCTCTGCTCGATTGGTCGTCACTATCCAGGGTTCGAAACCGATATCCACGGTGCTAAACGGGATGAAAATGGCATCTACCGGGTACGGGTCCTAAAAGCGCAGTGACCCCTTGCACGGCAAGGGGGTTCGGATATAACGTTCAGGCACATTAAAAAGGAGAGACTATGCTGGGCTTAAAGCAGGTTCACCATATTGCCATTATTGCCACCAATTACGCCGCGAGTAAGGCGTTTTACTGCGATACGCTGGGATTTACCCTGCAGAGTGAGTTTTACCGCGAAGAGCGCGACTCCTGGAAGGGCGATCTGGCGCTGAACGGCCAGTACGTCATTGAGCTGTTTTCGTTCCCCTTCCCGCCGGCGCGCCCGTCCCGGCCGGAAGCCTGCGGTTTACGTCACCTCGCCTTTAGCGTGGATGACATTGACCAGGCCGTGCAGCATCTCGAATCGCATGGCGTAAAATGTGAAGCCATTCGTATCGACCCCTTCACCGGGAAACGCTTCACCTTCTTTAACGATCCTGATGGCCTGCCGTTGGAGCTGTACCAGCAGTAACGCTTGCCTCCCCGCGCAATGCCCGGTAACGTGCCGGGCATCTTCCTGCATAAATAACGACGATGACCACAGCCGATCTTCAGCAAGCCCTCCACCCGTACCGCCGACTGCTGGTGGGATTTAGCGGTGGCCTGGATTCCACGGTGTTGTTGCATCAGCTGATGCGCTGGCGTAAACAGGATCCCGGTCTCGAACTGCGCGCTATTCATGTTCATCACGGTCTGAGCCCGCATGCGGACAGCTGGGTCGCCCATTGCGAAAGTCTCTGTCGCGAATGGGCTATCCCGCTGATCGTGACGCGGGTGACGCTGGCGGAAGAGGGGCTGGGGCTGGAAGCGCAGGCGCGGAAGGCGCGTTATGCTGCGTTCCGCGAGGCGCTTCTGCCCGGCGAAGCACTGGTCACGGCGCAACACCTGGACGATCAATGTGAAACCTTTCTGCTGGCGCTAAAGCGCGGCAGCGGTCCGGCAGGGCTGTCGGCTATGCCCGCGCGGGCGCGTTTTGCCGGGACCGAACAGATTCGCCCCTTGCTCGGTGAGACGCGCGAGTCGCTTCTTGGCGAGGCGCGGCGTTGGGGCCTTCGCTGGATAGAGGATGAAAGCAACCAGGACGACAGCTATGACCGCAATTTCCTGCGGCTGCGCGTCGTCCCTCTGCTGGCACAGCGCTGGCCGCATTTTGCCCAGGCTACGGCACGCAGCGCCACGCTGTGCGCGGAGCAGGAGCAGCTGCTTGATGAGCTGCTGGCGGACGAGCTGTCGTCACTGGTCTCCGAAGACGGGGCGCTGGCTATCGCGCCATTGGAGCAGATGAGCGCGGTACGTCGGGCGGCGCTGCTGCGAAGATGGCTGGCGACGCACGGTGCCTTAATGCCGTCTCGCGCCATGCTCACCCGGCTCTGGGATGAGGTGGCGCTTGCCCGGGAGGACGCAGCACCGCAACTGCGTTCCGGTGAAGGAGAGATCCGGCGCTTTAAGGGGCAGCTGTGGTGGGTGAAAAGCCATGCCTCGCTGGCCGATCGGGTTATCGACTGGCCCTCACTGGAAAAGCCCCTGCTGCTGCCGGAAGGGCTGGGCGCACTGTATTTGAAGGCAGGGGGAAATCTGCGTCTGCCCCAGCCCGGTGAACCCGTGACGGTGCGCTTTCGCGCCAGCGGAACGCTGCACATTGTCGGGCGCAACGGTGGACGTAAGATCAAAAAAATATGGCAGGAGCTGAATATCGCCCCCTGGCGTCGGGATGCCACACCGCTGCTGTTTTACGGTGAAACGCTGATTGCGGCTGCGGGGGTGTTTGTGACGCGAGAAGGCGCGACGGATGATACGGAAACGGGGATACAGCTGGAGTGGAAAGCATAACGGACAGCGGGCTGCCCGTTACAGAGGATCAGGACTCGCTCACCACGACGGTGCCGATTTCGGGATGACTGAAGCTGGCAATTTTATCGAGGCGGAGTTCGCGCGTTGCGCCGCCGTCCTCGACCACCAGGTACTCCACATTTTTACGGGATACCAGATCGTTCGCTTTAGCCTTCAGGACTTCGCCATCTTTTAACGCCAGCGTCAGAACCAGATGATGCTGGCAGGCGAGTTCGAGGTTGTCATAGTCATCGCAATTGATGGGTTGATAAGTTTCATTCATTGACATAATCGCTCACCAGTAAATTCGCAGCAGCATAGGCTGCCTTTTCTCTGACCGATTCTGAAAGCGTGTCATCCGACGCAATTTCATTCAGAACTTTCAACACACAGCCCAACGCATCAGGGATGTATCCCAGATCGCCGCTGGCAATTTCCGCATACCGTTTGCGAATTAACTCACAATAATTATTCACATCCCCTCCTGCCAGCGCACTGACTTTACTGTGAGATACAATTAAGCCTACGAGCATAAACCCGGTTTAGCAAGGTGACTATACCATACTCATTTAAGCAATATCAGCAGGTTGATGTCGCAGACATTCGCGAGCCTGTAACAGCCTTTTGGCGGAGTTTTCGCTACAATGCGCACCTGATTCGAAAGGAGTTCTCTCATGGCGCTTAAAGCGACAATTTACAAAGCCGCGGTCAATGTGGCGGATTTAGACCGCAATCAGTTTCTGGATGCGACCCTGACGCTGGCGCGTCATCCATCAGAAACGCAGGAGCGCATGATGCTGCGTCTGCTGGCATGGATTAAGTATGCCAACGAGCGGCTGCAATTCACCCGCGGATTGAGTGCGGAAGACGAGCCGGAAGCCTGGCTGCTCAATGACCATCTGGGCATCGATCTGTGGATCGAACTTGGCCTGCCGGATGAGCGCCGTATTAAGAAAGCCTGCACCCAGTCTGCCGAAGTGGCGCTCTTCACCTATAACAGCCGCGCCGCGGAGATCTGGTGGCAGCAGAACAAGAATAAATGCGCGCAATTCAATAATCTGTCGGTCTGGTACATGAATGATGAACAGCTTTCTGCGCTGAGCGCGTTTGCCGGGCGAACCATGATCCTGCAGGCGACAATTCAGGATGGCGCCATCTGGTTATCGGATGCTGAGAATAATCTGGAAATTCATCCTGAAGCCTGGCAGTCCCGCTCATGATTGTCCTGTCCCGAACTGTCACCCTTCCTGATAACGAAGTTGAGATCACCGCAATCCGCGCGCAGGGAGCGGGCGGCCAGCATGTGAATAAAACCTCAACGGCCATTCATCTGCGCTTTGACATTCGGGCATCCAGCCTGCCAGAGTACTATAAAGAACGCCTGCTCGCCGCCAGTCATCATTTAATCACCAGCGAAGGGGTAATCATCATCAAGGCGCAGGAGTACCGCAGCCAGGAGATGAACCGTGAAGCGGCGCTGGCCCGGTTGGTGGCGGTGATCCAGGAGTTAACGGCAGTGCAAAAAAGCCGTCGGGCCACCCGTCCGACCCGCGCCTCGAAAGAGCGTCGTCTGGCTTCGAAATCACAGAAATCGTCCGTTAAGGCGCTGCGTGGCAAAGTCCGGCGCTCTCAGGATTAACGGGCGACAGTCGGGATACGATAAGGAATTTAAAGTGAAAACAGCGATATTTTCAGTAGTGGCAGCAAGCACGCTGTTCGTCCTGATGGGGTGCCATAACCGCGCAGAGATGCAGGCGCTGGAACCAACCCAGGCAGAGGCGTTAAAACCGATGCAGCAGAGCTGGCGTGGCGTCTTGCCCTGCGCCGATTGCGAAGGTATCGAAACCTCGCTGTTTCTGGAAAAAGACGGCACCTGGGTGATGAACCAACACTACCAGGGGGCTAAAGCGCCTTCTTCGTTTGCCAGCTACGGCACCTGGGCGCGAACCGCCGATAAGCTGGTGCTGACGGATACAGCGGGTGAAAAGCGCTATTTCCGTGCCAAAGGCGAAGGGCTGGAGATGCTCGATATGCAGGGCAACCCTATAGAGTCGCAGTTTAACTACACGCTCGCGCCGGTCACCGCCGCGCTGCCCGCAACGCCAATGGCAATGCGCGGGATGTATTTCTATATGGCTGATGCCGCGATTTTCACCGACTGTGCCACCGGCAAAAAGGTGAGTGTGGCGAATAACGCTCAGCTGGAGCGGGATTACGCGGCGGCGCGCGGAAGCGATACCAAACCGGTCCTGCTCACGGTTGACGGCCACTTTACGCTTGAGGCCAACCCGGACAGCGGCGAGAGAGTAAAAACGCTGGTGCCGGATCGTGGCGCCAGGTTTGAAGCAGGCAAGAATTGCGACAGCAAGTAGCTGAAATAAAAAACCCCGCCGGAGCGGGGTTTTTTGTGGCTTAGCCCTTGATGGCTTTCACCAGGTAATCAAGTACGTCACCGGTTTTGATCATTTGCTTCTCGCCGTTACGACGATACTTATACTCGATCTCTTCGTTATCGAGGTTACGATCGCCAATGACCACGGTGTGTGGAATACCGATCAGTTCCATATCGGCAAACATCACGCCCGGACGCTCTTTACGATCGTCCATCAGCACTTCGATACCCTGCGCACGCAGCTCGCTGTACAGCTTCTCGGCCAGCTCCTGCACGCGGTAGGACTTGTGCATGTTCATTGGCAGGATCGCGACCTGGAACGGCGCAATGTTATCCGGCCAGACGATACCGCGCTCGTCATGGTTCTGCTCAATCGCAGCGGCCACCACGCGTGTTACCCCGATACCGTAGCAGCCCATGGTCAGGATCTGGTTACGGCCATCTTCGCCCTGAACCGATGCGTTCAGCGCCTGGGAGTACTTGGTGCCCAGCTGGAAGATGTGACCCACTTCGATACCGCGTTTGATCTGCAGTACGCCCTGGCCATCCGGGCTCGGATCGCCTGCGACCACGTTACGAATGTCCGCCACTTCCGGCGTCGCCACGTCGCGATCCCAGTTGATGCCAAAGAAGTGCTTACCATCAACGTTGGCACCGGCAGAAAAATCGCTCATCGCTGCAACGGTACGGTCGATGACTACCGGGACCGGCATATTGACCGGGCCGAGAGAGCCTGGACCGGCATTCACCACCGCGCGGATTTCCGCTTCGGTTGCGAAGGTCAGCGGGCTGGCAACCTGTGGCAGTTTTTCGGCTTTCACTTCGTTCAGCTCATGATCGCCACGAACCAGCAGGGCAACCAGCGGGTAGCTGCTGCCTTCAACCGCTTTGACCAGCAGGGTCTTAACGGTTTTTTCAACCGGCAGATTGAACTGCTCAACCAGCTCGGCAATGGTTTTGGCGTTCGGCGTATCAACCGTGGTCATCGCTTCAGTTGCTGCTGCGCGTGGCGTCGTTGGTGCCAGGGCTTCAGCAAACTCGATGTTGGCCGCGTAGTCAGAAGTATCAGAGAAGATCACGTCGTCTTCGCCGCTCTGTGCCAGCACCTGGAATTCATGAGATGCGCTACCGCCGATGGAACCGGTATCGGCCTGCACAGCACGGAAATCCAGACCCATACGGGTGAAGATTTTGCTGTACGCGTCGTACATCTTGTCATAGGTCTCTTGCAGAGATTCCTGGGAGGTATGGAAGGAGTATGCATCCTTCATCAGGAACTCACGGGAGCGCATCACGCCAAAACGCGGGCGCACTTCGTCACGGAATTTGGTCTGGATCTGATAGAAGTTCAGCGGCAGCTGTTTGTAAGAGCTCAGCTCGTTACGGATCAGATCGGTGATCACTTCTTCATGCGTTGGACCCAGAACAAACGGACGCTCGCCGCGATCGACAAAGCGCAGCAGCTCCGGACCGTACTGCTCCCAACGGCCGCTCTCAGCCCACAGGTCTGCGGGCTGAACCACGGGCATGGACACCTCAATGGCACCGGCGTTATCCATCTCTTCACGCACGATGTTCTCGACTTTTCTCAGGACGCGCAGGCCGGTCGGCAACCAGGTATACAACCCGGAGGCCAGCTTGCGGATCATCCCGGCGCGCAGCATCAGCTGGTGGCTGATGACTTCGGCGTCGGCAGGTGTCTCCTTCAGTGTGGAGAGCAGATATTGGCTAGTACGCATGTTGTTACGGTTCCATTTCGACGATTGGAACAGGCTGACAGGGCAGCCTGACACAAAAAAAGTGGTTTAGTTTACCAGTGTGGCAATGATGCCAAAAGAGAAGAGAATAAAATTACTGCGGCTCGAGGGCAAACACTTCGAAGCCCGCCGCCGTGACGCGCCAGCGAACGTTAAAATCCAGCAGCAGAACGGCGTAGGTTTTCCCGGTCTCTTCCTCTTTTCGGTAGGCCGGACGGGGATCCTGCGCCAGCACCTCGACGATAAAATCCCGCAGGCGAGGGTAGCGTTTTTCCAGCTCGATTAACCGGGGAGCCAGCTCGTCGGTAAAGTAAACGGGCATATCCGCCTGCGGAGCCTGCTGGGCGTAACTGGCACGCGCATCCGGCACCGCTTCGGCAAAGGGCAGATAGGGTTTGATATCTACCACCGGCGTGCCGTCGACCAGATCCAGGCTGCCAAGCTCGAGGATCACCTGATCCTTCTGACAACGAATGCCTTTCAGCTCAACGAGCGACATCCCGACAGGATTCGGACGGAAGGTTGAGCGTGTGGCAAATACCCCCATCCTGGCATTACCCCCAAGACGCGGCGGGCGAACGGTCGGTCGCCAGCCGCCTGCCATGGTCTGATGAAAGATAAACAGCACCCACAGGTGGCTAAAGGCTTCCAGTCCGCGCACGGCATCGGTCTGATTATACGGGGCAAGCAAGTGAAGTTCGCCGCCACCGCTTTTTACCAGCCCGGGCTGGCGGGGTACGGCAAACTTCTCTTTATAGGGCGAGCGGATAACGCCTATCTGCTCGAACTGGAATGCACTCATTTTGCCGAGACGTTAAGGGCAGAACCCACGCAAACGGCCTGACGGTAGCAGCCTGGCGTACCGCTGGTCACTTCACAGCTGTGCAGCAGAACCGCATTAGCCTTCATTTTGGAAGCGTTGACCTGCATGCGTTTACGCGCAGTCGGGATATTCGGAGGAGAGTCCTGATTGGTGGCCTGGCAGGAATCGCCGGAGACCTCACCCAGATCGCGGAACGGTTTACCCACTAAGGCTTCAGCGCTGGTATAGATTTTGACGGGCGCAGGGCGTGGCGCTTTTGGTTTTTCAGGCTCCACTTTAGGCGGGGTTGCTGTGCTTTTAACAGGTTCAACAGGAGATCTGCTTAGCATAGAACAGCCGCTCAGCATCAGTGCTAAAAGACAGATCGGTAAAGCACGCATAATATTTCCTCTATGAATAATCAAATCGTCAGATATTGAATCAGTTGCCCGCATAAATGACAAGACGGGCTTTCGCCCGTCCTGAATGATATTACACAGAGGTCAGATTACCAGCCTTTAACTGCGCCGCCGTTAAAGACTTTGTTCGCTTCCTGGTAAACTTCGTCAGACTGGTAAGCCTGGACGAATTTCTTCACGTTTTCCGCGTCTTTATTGTCTTCACGGGTCACGATCAGGTTAACGTACGGAGAGTCTTTGTCTTCAACGAAGATACCGTCTTTCGCTGGGGTCAGGTTGATCTGGCTGGCGTAAGTGGTATTGATAACGGCCAGGGCGATCTGTGCATCATCCAGAGAACGTGGCAGCTGTGGTGCTTCCAGCTCAACAATTTTCAGGTTTTTTGGGTTCTCGGTAACGTCCAGAACGGTTGGCAGCAGGCCAACACCGTCTTTCAGTTTAATCAGGCCCACTTTCTGCAGCAGCAGCAGGGAACGGCCGAGGTTAGTTGGATCGTTCGGTACTGCAACCTGAGAACCGTCCTGCAGCTCATCCAGAGATTTGATTTTTTTAGAGTAGCCCGCGATTGGGTATACGAAGGTATTGCCTGCCGCAACCAGCTTGTAGCCGCGATCCTTGATCTGCTGATCCAGGTACGGTTTGTGCTGGAAGGCGTTAGCATCGATATCGCCTTTGCTCAGCGCTTCGTTCGGCAGAACGTAATCGTTGAAGGTTACCAGCTCAACGTCGAGGCCATATTTCTCTTTCGCCACTTTTGCGGCCGTCTCTGCAACCTGCTGTTCCGCACCGACGATAACGCCCACTTTGATGTGGTTTGGATCTTTTTCATCCTGGCCGCAGCCTACCAGTGCCAGAGAGCCGATCAGCGCGCCTACCGCAGCAAAGGTCTTCAATTTAAACGCCATGTTCTTATCCTTAACTCGTCGAGTTTGTGTTGTGTAACGTTATTTGTGCGTAACAGCCCGGACGATGCGATCGCCAGACAATTGAATGAGATAAACCAGCACAACCAGAAGAACCAGCACGGTATTCATGACGGTGGCATTGTAGCCAATGTAGCCGTACTGATAACCGATCTGACCCAGACCGCCTGCACCGACAGCTCCACCCATCGCAGAGTAACCCACCAGGGTAATCAGCGTGATAGTTGCCGCATTGACCAGACCCGGCAAGGCTTCTGGCAGTAAGATTTTGCGAACGATCTGCATCGGTGTCGCACCCATGGCGCGTGACGCTTCAATCAGACCCGATGGGATCTCTAACAGCGCGTTCTCAACCATACGGGCAATAAAGGGCGCAGCACCAACGGTGAGAGGCACAATCGCCGCCTGCAGACCGATGGAGGTTCCCACAATAACGCGGGTGAAGGGAATCATCCACACCAGCAGAATAATGAAGGGAATCGAACGGAAGATGTTCACCAGCGCAGAGAGCGTGCGATACAGCTTTGCGTTCTCAATAATTTGACCCGGGCGGGTGACATACAGCAGCACGCCCACCGGCAGACCAATGACAAAACCGAAAAAGCCGGATACAAAGGTCATCGCCAGCGTTTCCCATACGCCGCGCGCCAGCAACCACATCATTGCCTC
The DNA here is from genome assembly GCF_036780805.1 of Leclercia sp. Classification (NCBI taxonomy): domain Bacteria; kingdom Pseudomonadati; phylum Pseudomonadota; class Gammaproteobacteria; order Enterobacterales; family Enterobacteriaceae; genus Leclercia; species Leclercia sp. Next base: position 46,735 of record NZ_DAIQCE010000020.1, read on the forward strand.
AGACATAACCCAGTACCTCTACTTTTACATGATGCTCTTGCAGCCAGGCGATAGCCGCCTGGGTGTCCTGTTGCGTGCCGTGCATTTCGGTCAGCATAATGCCGAACTTCACGCCACCGGCGTAATCCATCTGCGCGCTAATAATGTTGTTGTTCACGTTAAAACGACGGGCGGTTTCAGACAGCAGCGGGGCATCCACTGACTTGCCGGTAAACTCCATTCGCAGCATCGGAACGCTGTTGGCTTCTGGTTGCGCTTTTAAACGTGCCAGATAGTCTTCCGGAATGTCCAGATGCAGGGTGGCCTGGATAAACTGCTGCGCCAGCGGCGTTTTCGGATGCGAGAACACTTCGCTCACGGTGTCTTGTTCAATCAGTTCACCCTGACTGATCACCGCCACGCAGTCACAGATGCGTTTAACGACGTCCATCTCGTGCGTAATAAGGAGGATGGTCAGCCCCAGGCGACGGTTGATGTCTTTTAACAGTTCCAGAATCGAGCGGGTGGTTGCAGGATCCAGGGCGCTGGTGGCTTCGTCACAGAGCAGCACTTTCGGATTGCTTGCCAGCGCACGTGCAATGGCCACGCGCTGTTTTTGCCCGCCGGATAAGTTTGCCGGGTAGATGTCATGCTTATCGCTCAGGCCGACCAGATCCAGCAGCTCGGTGACGCGACGTTTGATTTCGTCTTTAGGCGTATTGTCCAGCTCCAGCGGCAGGGCAACGTTGCCAAACACGGTGCGCGAGGAGAGCAGGTTGAAGTGCTGGAAGATCATGCCAATCTGGCGGCGAGCTTTGGTTAAATCCGCTTCGGAAAGGGTTGTCAGCTCCTGGCCATCAACCTGAACCTGACCTTCGGTCGGACGCTCGAGCAAATTAACGCAACGGATGAGCGTACTTTTGCCTGCACCTGAGGCGCCAATGACGCCATAAATTTGTCCAGCCGGAACATGCAGGCTAACGTTGTTCAACGCCTGAATGGTTCGGGTCCCTTGCTGGAACACTTTGGTGATATTCGAAAGTTTAATCATTAGATTATTTTTATCGTATGTAAGTTGGCCGTGGCATTTTCTGCTGCCTTAGACGGGCGATGACCGTCAACAAAACGGATGTTAAGGCATCCAGACGTCTAAATCAATCCAACTCTGCGCGATGAGCACTTTATTGCGCGGTGATTCATGAGATACTAGCCGGACATCCCTTTTCAGGAGCAAACCGGTGGCAAAATCAGTACCCGCAATTTTTCTCGATCGTGATGGCACGATTAATGTCGATCATGGCTACGTGCATGAGATAGACGAATTCGAATTCATCGATGGCGCTATAGATGCCATGCGTGAATTAAAAGAGATGGGTTTTGCGCTGGTGGTGGTGACCAACCAGTCAGGTATCGCGCGCGGTAAATTCACGGAAGCACAGTTTGAGACATTAACTGAATGGATGGACTGGTCGCTGGCCGATCGTGGCGTTGATCTCGACGGTATCTATTATTGTCCTCATCACCCGCAGGGAACCGTAGAAGAGTATCGTCAGACCTGTGATTGCCGTAAACCGCACCCGGGCATGTTCATCTCGGCACAAGAGTTCCTTCATATAGATATGAGCGCTTCCTATATGGTGGGCGACAAGCTGGAAGATATGCAGGCAGCTGCTGCGGCAGGTGTGGGTCATAAAATTCTGGTGCGTACCGGCAAACCCGTCACCCCAGAAGCAGAAAATGCAGCGGATTGGGTGATTAATAGCCTGGCGGCATTGCCGGAAACCATCAAAAAGCAGCAAAAATAGACGTTATGGCGAAAAGGTGAGCGGTTGAAATAAAATTGTCGTTTTCCGCTTGTCACTGCCAGAGAACTCCCTATAATGCGCCTCCATCGACACGGCGGATGTGAATCACTTCACACAAGCAGCCGAGTCGGTTGAAGAGAAAAGCGAAAATAATCGCTTGACTCTGAAAGAGGAAAGCGTAATATACGCCACCTCGCAACGG
>NZ_DAIQCE010000021.1:0-42172 GCF_036780805.1 Leclercia sp.
AGGGTGGCAGCCAGCGGCGAGCCGCCGTGCGCCGCCAGCGATTGCGCCACCAGATTGCCGCGTGGACGGCGGTAGCCAGCCCACACCGCCTGGCTGAGTGCCGGGCTCAGACCGCCCTCCTCCACCAGCCACAGCGCGCCGCAGACGTTCTCTCCGGCACGGGCGACGGCAAAATGCTGCCCCGGCGCGTCCATCATGCGCCGCAGGTCGAGGGGTGAGGTCCGGTAGTGGGCGGCACAGAGCAGTTTATAGACCGCCGCCGGAACCTCTGGGTCACGGCTCCAGGCCTCCTGCTCCAGCGGCGAACAGATGATATGCCCCTGCGGGACACTCTCGCCGGGTTCGTCATCAAACAGCAGCACCTCGGCGATAATGCGCTCCAGCGGGCAGCCCACCGCCCAGCGCACGGGTTCATTCAGGGTGAAGTAACGCAGCCCGGCAAAACGGGCGCAGAATTTCAGCAGAAAGCCTCTGCCGGTGCCCTCATAGCCCTGCACCGTGGTGGTCAGCAGCACCCGGGGGAAGCGTGTTACCAGCCGCGCCAGCAGCGGGCCGGGGATCGCTGCCGCCTCATCGACGATCAGCCAGTCGGCGCGCTCGTCCGAAGCCAGCAGCGCGTCAGGGGCCATAAAGCGATAGCGGTCGCCACCGAAGCGGGCGATAACCTCCGTTGCGGCTCTGGCGGGGGCCGTCACAATGGCGTGGCCTGCAATACGTTGCAGCAGCATGCCCGCCAGCGCCGACTTTCCGCGCCCGCGCGCTGCGGTCACGGCGGCGACCCCTTCGGGCATCGTCATCAGATGGTCGAGGATCGCGGCCTGCTCGCGCTGTGGCTCACCGCTGGCAGGGTGCCAGTCGTGAGCAGCTACCCTGTGCATACGGGGAGAAGGCGCGCCCTGCTGCCAGCGTATAACCTGCGGATCGCGGGCGATATGGCGACAGAAATGTTCAATAAAGCGTGGCGTGGGGATCGGCTCGGCCCGGTCGCTCCAGCGCAGCGAGTCCCGATCGACTTGCTGCGGCCAAAGCGCCAGGGCGGGCGTGAGTAACACCATCACGCTTCCGGCACGCAAGGTGCCGCCTACGGCCGCAAAAGCCGAGACGTCAAAACCCCGACGGGCATCGAAGATGGCATGGAGAAACTCGCGGCCCAGCAGCTGATTCAGCGCCTGGGGCGAGCAGGACGGGGGCTGGGGAGTATCGTCGCCTACCCACAGCCAGTCGCCGGGACAGGCCTCTTTCAGCCGCAGCGCCTGCTGCTGTGTCCAGGCTTCGTCCCCGCTGAGCACCAGCAGTCGCCGGTGCCCTTCCCGCGCCAGTTGTTCAGGTAGATCTAATAAACTCATCCCTGACATTGTGGATTACATGGCCTTACCGAAGGTGTTGCATTGGGCCGGATCGCCGCCATCAAAACCTTTTTTGAACCAGGTGTAGCGCTGTTCAGAGGTCCCGTGCGTAAAGCTGTCCGGCACGACGTGCCCCTGGCTTTGCTGTTGCAAACGGTCATCGCCAATGGCGTTGGCGGCATTGAGCGCCTCTTCCAGATCGCCCGCTTCCAGCACCCCTTGCTGCTGCATATTGTGGCCCCAGACGCCGGCAAAGCAGTCGGCCTGCAGCTCCATACGCACCGACAGCGCATTGACCTCTTTCTCGCTGGCGTTCTGCTGAAGCTGACGGACTTTAGGCTCGATCCCGAGCAGTTTCTGCACGTGGTGACCCACTTCATGGGCGATGACGTAGCCCTGGGCAAAGTCGCCATCGGCGCCCAGCTTGCGTTTCATGTCATCGTAGAAGGAGAGATCGATATAGACGGTAGAATCGGCAGGGCAGTAGAACGGCCCCATCACCGATTGCCCGGTCCCGCAGCCGGTACGCGTCGCACCGCGGTACATTACCAGCTTCGGCTGCTGGTAAGTCCGGCCCATTTTATCGAACAGCTGGCCCCAGGTATCTTCCGTCGTGGCGAGGATCACCGAGGTAAACTTCGCGGCTTCATCTTCGTTCGGACTGATAGAGCGCGGAGATTGATACTGTTGCTGCTGCATCGGTTGCCCGGTCAGCAGGCCGCTCAGGTCGACACCGTAGTAGCCTGCCACCACAACCACCAGCAGGATAATGATACCGCCCTTGCCGCCCGGTAGCCGAAAGCCCGGGCCGCCCATGGACGGGCCCCCGCTGCTACGTCTGTCATCCACATTGTCACTTTCACGACGCCCTTGCCAGCGCATAACCACCTCGAAAATATCATCATAATAATAAATATGATCGTAGGCGGTTCGGGGCAAGATTACCACTGCAAACAAGGATGAGATGCCAGAGGGACAGGCGTCCCTCTGGCGGTAAGGCGGGATTAGTCGAGTTTAACGCCCAGACGGTGGGCAACGGCTTCGTACGCTTCAATCACGCCGCCCAGGCTTTGGCGGAAGCGGTCTTTGTCCATTTTATCCAGCGTCTCTTTGTCCCACAGGCGGCTGCCATCCGGGGAGAATTCATCACCCAGAACCACCTCACCTTTGTACAATCCGAATTCCAGTTTGAAGTCGACCAGGATCAGGCCCGCGTCGTCAAAGAGCTTCTTCAGCACGTCGTTCGCTTTGAACGTCAGCTCCTGCATGCGCGCCAGGTTCTCTTTGCTCACCCAGCCGAAGGTTTCGCAGTAAGATTCGTTGACCATCGGATCGTGCATAGCATCGTTTTTCAGGAACAGGTCGAACAGCGGCGGGCTAAGTTCGATACCCTCTTCAATACCCAGACGCTTCACCAGAGAGCCTGCGGCGCGGTTACGGACGACACATTCCACCGGTACCATATCCAGCTTTTTCACCAGACATTCGGTATCGGACAGCAACGCTTCCATCTGCGTCGGGATACCCGCTTCTTCCAGCTTGCTCATAATGAAGTGGTTGAACTTGTTGTTCACCATCCCTTTACGATCGAACTGTTCAATGCGCGCGCCATCTCCTGCTGACGTATCATTGCGGAACTCGAGCACCAACAGATCCGGGTTTTCCGTGCTGTATACGGTTTTCGCTTTGCCACGATACAACTCAGCTTGCTTCTGCATCTTCATTACTCCTGGTGTGATGATTTCTGTTCAAAACTGGCGATATTATGCCACGCACACGTTTGCGTAGCACGAAAATAAAAAGGGCTGGATTAACCAGCCCTCCTGTTTATTTGCTGAATGCCGCCTGGAAGACAGCGACCAGCGCATCGTTCTGCGACTGGGTCAGGGTATGACCTTTCGGATCGATAAACTGCAGGCTGCTACGGTTGTCCAGATCGCCGACCTGAAGCTTGTAGTCGCCGGAAGCCAGACCCGGATCGCGTGCGCCCAGCTCTTCCCAGTTGCTGTCAGACAGCGGCTTGTAGGTCACCGCCATGCTGCCGGTTGAGCGGGTGCTGTCGGTCACTTTCATGCCAACGCGCTCAAGGGTGGCAGGCAGACGCTGCCAGACCTGGTTAAACGGACCACGTACGACCAGCATTGGCAGACCGGTATCGTCGGCAGCGCTCTGCACGTCGAAGGTTGCGCCATTGCGGCTCTGAGCAGCATTGGCAGCATCGGTTGCGTTTTTGTCGAGGCCCGCCGCGATGGTGTTAAGCATCTCGGTGCTGTAGCGCTGCAGGGAAGCCGCATCTGAGACAGGCTTGCCCGCCTGCTCCAGGTTCAGCAGCTTAACCACGACCGCCTGCTGATAACCCTGAGGTTTAACAGAGACTTGATAACGTCCACGGTACTGTTGATCTTCATCCAGACGGGTCCATTCGATCCAGTCTGTCGACAGCGTCTGGCTGGCGTCGTCGCGTTGCGTGATGGTGTAGTTCTTCGACTGAATCACGCTGACCACCTGCGGCCACAGCGTGGCATTACGCGCGTTCTCAACCTGCAGCGTCGCGGTATCGCCGGTGAACTGAGTACGCGCCCCGCTCACCAGAGCCAGCGGCTGTGCCGGTGGACGGATATCAAGCGCTTTGCCTACCGCGCCGCTTCCGTTGGTGACCGGAATGTTGTAGTCGCCATTCTGAATCGGCAGGATCATGCCAGCGGGCGCATGAAGTTCAGCAAGCGGCGCAGCATCCAGATAGGATTCGTCACCGCTCACCTGGCGCTTGTAGCGTGAATCTGAGCTACAGGCCGCGAGCAGCATAACAAGCGAAACACCCGCAACCTTCACCAGGCGCGACTTCTGTACTGAGTAAGCCATCAAATCTCCCTAAACTTTACAGCAGACCGGCATGCTTCAGCGCGCTGGTGACCGTTTCGCGACCGTGGTCGGTAATCGGGGTCATCGGCAAGCGCAGCGTATCGGTCGCTACAAGTCCCAACTCCTTACATGCCCATTTCACTGGGATCGGATTGGGTTCGACAAATAATTTGTTGTGCAGCGGCATCAGACGCTGGTTAATCACGCGTGCTTCCTGGTAATGACCGGCAGCGGCCAGTTTACACATTTCAGCCATATCGCGGGCTGCAACGTTGGAGGTCACGGAAATTACGCCGTGGCCGCCGAGCTGCATAAAGTCCAGCGAGGTCGCATCATCACCGCTCAGCAGAATAAAGTCGTCTGAAACCAGCTCTTTGATCTGGTGAACACGGCTTAAGTTCCCGGTCGCCTCTTTAATACCGATAATATTTTTTACTTTCGCGAGGCGGCCAACCGTTTCTGGCAGCATATCGCAGCCAGTGCGTGACGGCACATTATACAGGATTTGTGGCAAGTCAGTATGTTCCGCGATGGCTTTGAAATGCTGGAACAGACCTTCCTGCGTTGGGCGGTTGTAGTAAGGCGTTACCGTCAGGCAACCCACTACGCCGCTGTCGTTGAAACGCTGGGTCAGGCTGATGGCTTCGGCGGTCGCATTGGCACCCGTACCGGCAATAACCGGGATACGCCCGTCAGCCAGTTCGAGGGTCATCATGACCACTTCGCCATGCTCTTCATGGCTCAGCGTAGCAGATTCACCGGTAGTCCCTACCGAAACAATCGCCGAGGTTCCGCTGGCGACATGATAATCAATCAGTTTCTTCAGGCTTGACCGGCAGACATTACCTTTCTCATCCATCGGTGTAACAAGCGCAACAATACTTCCCGTGAACATGGGCCATCCTCTGTGCGTACAAGATTCTCAATGGTACGTTTGGTGCTGTAATAAAAGCAAGGGACATGAGGCCTCCAGGTTATTGTATGCCGGTTTTTTTTATGCTTTCCTTAGAAAGACTAAACCACGCAAAGGAAGAACAGGTTTGACAACCTCATCACAACATCACCTGGTTATCACTGCGCTGGGTGCCGACAGGCCGGGGATCGTGAACACCATCACTCGCCACGTCAGTAGCTGCGGCTGCAACATTGAAGACAGCCGCCTGGCGATGCTGGGAGAAGAGTTCACCTTCATCATGCTGCTTTCCGGATCGTGGAATGCGATCACCTTAATTGAATCGACCCTGCCGTTAAAAGGCGCAGAGCTGGATCTGCTGATCGTGATGAAGCGTACCACCGCTCGCCCGCAGCCGGCCCTGCCGGCAACCGTCTGGGTGCAGGTGGAAGTGACTGACTCCCCGCACTTAATCGAACGCTTTACCGCCCTGTTTGATAGCCATCAGATGAACATTGCCGAGCTGGTCTCCCGTACCCAGCCGGGTGAAGGCGACACTATCCCTAAACTGTTTATCCAGATCACCGCGCACAGCCCGGCCTCTCAGGATGCGTCAAATATCGAGCAAGCGTTCAAAGCCCTCTGTACAGAATTAAATGCGCAAGGCAGTATAAACGTCGTCAATTATTCCCAGCATGAACAAGACGGAGTTGAGTAATGAATCCACTGAAAGCCGGTGACATCGCACCGAAATTTAGCTTGCCCGATCAAGACGGTGAGCAAGTAAATTTAACCGACTTCCAGGGACAGCGTGTTCTGGTCTATTTCTACCCGAAAGCCATGACGCCAGGCTGTACCGTACAAGCGTGCGGTCTACGCGACAACATGGACGAGTTGAAAAATGCCGGCGTAGACGTGCTGGGTATCAGTACCGATAAGCCTGAAAAGCTGTCTCGCTTTGCCGAAAAAGAGCTGCTGAACTTCACGCTGCTCTCCGACGAAGACCATCAGGTTTGCAGCGAGTTTGGCATCTGGGGTGAGAAAACCTTTATGGGTAAAACCTACGACGGTATCCACCGCATCAGTTTCCTGATCGATGCCGAGGGTAAGGTTGAACATGTGTTTGATGACTTCAAAACCAGCAATCACCACGACGTGGTGTTGAACTGGGTGAAAGAGAACGCCTGAAGGTAAACGCAAAACGGCAACCAGAGTTGCCGTTTTTAGCAAAAAACTACTCCTCAACCGCCGGAACATCCGGCCAGGCATGTACCACCGCTTTAATCAGCGTTGCCAGCGGGATGGCAAAGAACACCCCCCAGAATCCCCATAATCCGCCAAAAATCACCACCGAGAGAATAATGACGATCGGGTGCAGGTTCACCGCTTCTGAGAACAGCACCGGCACCAGCAGGTTGCCGTCCAGCCCCTGGATAATCAGATAGACGACGAAACAGCTCCAGAACTCGGTGCCCAGACCAAACTGGAAAAGCGCCACGCACACCACCGGAATGGTAACGACAAAGGCCCCGATGTAGGGGATCAGCACCGAGAAGCCCACCAGTACCGCCAGCAGCAGCGAATAGTTCAGGCCGAAAATAAAGAAGCCAATCCAGGTGGCAATGCCAACGACGATCATCTCCAGCACTTTGCCGCGGATATAGTTGGTGATCTGCTGGTTCATCTCCTTCCACACCTGCCCTGCCAGACCACGGTTACGCGGCAGCACGCGGCGCACCGCGTTCAGCATCTGCTCTTTGTCTTTGACCAGGAAAAAGACCATCAGCGGCACCAGTACCAGATAGACCGCCAGCGTCAGCAGGCCCACCAGCGATGCGAGGGAGAACTTCACCACCGTATCCCCCATCGTCATGATGCGGGTGCGCATGTTTTCAGCCATCGCATCAATAATGCCCGCATCCATCAGAGCCGGATAACGGCGCGGCAGAGTGGCGGCAAAATCAGAGAGCTTGGTGAGCATGCCGGGCATATCGCGAATCAGGTAGATCCCCTGCTGCCAGGCGATCGGCAGCACTACAAAGGACATCACCAGCAGGATACCGACAAAAAAGACCAGCACGATGATGCTGGCCCAGCGGCGGGAACAGCCGATATTTTCCAGCCGGACCGTCGGCCACTCCAGCAAATAGGCGAGCACAATCGCCACCAGCAGCGGGGCCAGCAGCCCGCTAAAGAAGAAGAGGATGCCAAATCCGGCAACCAGAATAACCAGCAAAGCAATGGCCTCGGGATCGCTAAAGCGTCGGCGGTACCACTGCATTAATAACTCGAGCATGCAACCCTTCCCTGAAGATGGTGGCTGGACGTAAAGGGTGAATTGTATCGGAGAGTCAATGAAAAGACTTTCGCTTTTTCCTGCTCTGTCACAAAACGCAAAAGCCTGAAAAGAGGGATTTTCTTATCGCCCTGACGCGGCTACACTCGCAGAGCAGCCGCAGATGAACGATATGCGGGTTATTCGGTCAAATTAGCACACCCACCAGACAGGACAGAAGTTATGTTCAGGCAGTTGAAAAAAACGTTGGTTGCGACGCTCATCGCTGCGCTGACCGCCGGCCAGATGATGCCAGCCTTCGCTGACTCGGCAGAATCGCTGCCTGACATGGGCACCTCGGCAGGCAGCACGCTCTCCATTGGTCAGGAGATGCAAATGGGCGACTATTATGTGCGCCAGCTGCGCGGCAGTGCGCCGCTGATTAACGATCCGCTGCTGGTGCAGTACATCAACTCCCTGGGAATGCGTCTGGTCTCCCATGCGGATTCGGTGAAGACCCCTTTCCACTTCTTTTTAATCAATAACGATGAGATCAACGCCTTCGCCTTCTTCGGCGGCAATGTGGTGCTGCACTCGGCGTTATTCCGCTATGCCGATAACGAAAGCCAGCTGGCCTCGGTCATGGCGCACGAAATTTCCCACGTCACCCAGCGCCATCTGGCGCGTGCGATGGAAGATCAGAAGCGCAGCGCTCCGCTGACCTGGGTGGGCGCCCTGGGCTCCATTCTGCTGGCGATGGCCAGCCCGCAGGCGGGCATGGCGGCGCTGACCGGTACGCTGGCGGGTACCCGTCAGGGGATGATCAGCTTTACCCAGCAGAACGAACAGGAAGCCGACCGCATCGGTATTCAGGTGCTGCAGCGCTCCGGGTTTGATCCGCAGGCGATGCCGGGCTTCCTCGAAAAATTACTCGACCAGGCGCGCTACTCGTCGCGTCCGCCGGAAATTCTGCTGACTCACCCGCTGCCGGAAAGCCGTCTGTCGGATGCCCGCAACCGCGCCAACCAGATGCGTCCGGTCGTAGTCCAGTCCTCGGAAGATTTCTACATGGCGAAGGTGAGAACCCTCGGCATGTACAATTCCGGGCGCAACCAGCTGACCAACGATCTGCTGGACGCGCTGGCCAAAGGCAACGTGCGTGAACAGCGTGCGGCCCAGTATGGCCGGGCATTACAGGCGATGGAGGCCAGCAACTATGATGAAGCCCGCAAGAATTTGCAGCCGCTGCTGAGCGCAGAATCGAACAACGCCTGGTATCTCGATCTGGCCACCGACATCGATTTAGGCCAGAAAAAAGGCCAGGATGCGATCAACCGTCTGAAAGGTGCCCGGGAATTGCGCACCAACCCGGTGCTGCAACTCAACCTGGCGAATGCTTACTTACAGAGTGGGCAGCCGCAGGAAGCCGCTCCCCTTCTCAACCGCTACACCTTCAATAATAAAGATGATCCTAACGGCTGGGACCTGCTGGCCCAGGTGGAATCCGCGCTTGGCCATCGCGATCAGGAGCTGGCGGCTCGCGCCGAAGGCTATGCCCTGGCCGGACGCCTGGACCAGGCTATCTCCTTGCTGAGCAGCGCCAGCTCGCAGGTGAAACTCGGCAGCCTGCAACAGGCCCGTTACGATGCCCGTATCGATCAGCTGCGCCAGCTGCAGCAGCGCTACCGTCCGTATGAAAAGATGTAAAGGAGAAGAGATGTCTGACGCGGTTACGATCTACCACAACCCTCGCTGCTCAAAGAGCCGCGAAACCCTGACCCTGCTGAAATCCAACGGCATTGAGCCGCAGGTGGTGCTCTATCTGGATACGCCGCCGGATGCAAACACCCTTCGCACGCTGTTAAGCCAGCTGGGGATGAGCAGCGCCAGAGCGTTAATGCGCCAGAAAGAGGAGCTTTACAAGGAGCTGGGGCTGGCTGACAGTACGCTCGGTGAAGAGGCGTTAATTCAGGCGATGGTGGATAATCCGAAGCTGATCGAGCGCCCGATTGTGGTGGCTAACGGCAAAGCGCGGATTGGCCGTCCGCCTGAACAGGTACTTGAGATTGTGAAGTAAGCATGAAATAGCCCGGTAGCCTGCGTGCGCCGGGCCTATAGATTGAGAATATCTTTCACAAACGGAATGGTGAGCTTACGCTGGGCGGTGATGGATGCCCGATCCAGCTGATCGAGGGTCATAAACAGCGTACGCATCTCGCGATCCAGCCGCTTTAACAGAAAACGCCCCACGTCTTCCGGCAGTTCAAACCCCCGCAACCGCGCCCGCAATTGCAACGCCAGCAGTTTGTCTTCATCGGAAAGCGGCTGTAATTTGTAGATTTGCCCCCAGTCGAGACGCGAAGCCAGATCGGCCAGACCGAGATTCAGCTGACGGGGTGGGCGATCGCCGGTGATCAGCAGCCGGGTTTTCCCGGACTCCAGGATGCGGTTATAGAGATCAAAAATCGCCATTTCCCACAGCTCATCCCCCGCCACGCATTCGATATTGTCGATGCAGACCAGCGACAGCTGTTCCATCCCGTCGAGCACTTCCGGCACGAACCAGGTGCGTTTATCCAGCGGTACATAGCCGACCGCATCCCCGCGCTGGGAGAGTTCGGCACAGGCAGCGTGCAGCAGATGGCTGCGTCCCGCGCCTTCGCGTGACCAGATATAGATGTAACCGCTGTGCTCCTGGCGCAACACGTTTTGCAGTGCAGCCAGTAAAGAGGGGTTATCACCCGGCCAGAAACTCGCGAAAGTTTCGTCGTCGGGAAGATAAAGTGGCAAAGAGAGCTGTGCCGGTGCGTTCAGAAATACCTCAACCAGGTCTAACTCGGAATCGGCACAGAGTTTAACACGGAACAAGCGGGGAGAGAACCGGGCGGATCGGCCGCCCGGTTGCAGGATCAATGAGAGACTTTTTCGCTCTCTTCGGCGTCCAGGACTACCTCTTCCGGGCGCAGAACGGAGATCAGTTTGAAGATCAGGGCCAGGCCGATACCGACGATGGTCGCCAGCGCCATGCCTTTCAGCTCGGCCGCGCCAATGTGAACCTTGGCACCGCTGACGCCAATAATCAGGATCACCGAGGTCAGGATCAGGTTCTGCGCTTTGCTGTAATCGACTTTGGATTCGATCAGGACGCGGATACCGGACGCACCGATTACCCCGTACAGCAGCAGCGAAACGCCGCCCATCACCGGCACCGGGATGATCTGGATGGCTGCCGCCAGTTTACCCACGCAGGAGAGCAGGATAGCGATAATCGCCGCGCCGCCGATAACCCAGGTGCTGTACACGCGGGTAATCGCCATCACGCCAATGTTCTCACCGTAGGTGGTGTTTGGCGTTGAGCCGAAGAAACCGGAGATGATGGTCGAGAAGCCGTTAGCAAACATCGAGCGGTGCAGGCCCGGGTCGCGGATCAGGTCGCGCTTGACGATGTTCGCCGTGACCACCAGGTGGCCGACGTGCTCGGCAATGACCACCAGCGCCGCAGGCAGGATGGTGAAGATCGCAAACCACTCAAAGCGCGGGGTGTAGAAGGTTGGCAGCGCGAACCAGTGGGCCTGGGCAATCGGAGTGGTATCCACCACACCCATGGCGAAGGAGAGCGCATAGCCCGCCAGCACCCCAATCAGGATCGGGATAATCGCCATAAAACCGCGGAACAGCACCGAGCCAAAGACCGTTACGCCCAGCGTCACCAGCGAGATGATAATGGTTTTGGTATCCGGTGCCTGACCGTCGGCTGGCAACAGACCCGCCATGTTCGCCGCCACACCGGCTAACTCAAGACCGATGACGGCAACGATTGCGCCCATTGCCGCAGGCGGGAACATCACATCCAGCCAGCCGGTGCCTGCTTTCTTCACAATGAAAGCCACCAGGCAGAACAGCACGCCGCACATGATAAAACCGCCCAGCGCCACTTCATAACCTAACGGCAGCAGCAACAGCACCGGGGAGATAAAGGCAAAGCTGGAGCCCAGATAGGCCGGGATTTTCCCTTTACAGATGAAGAGGTACAGCAGCGTCCCGATGCCGTTAAACAGCAGCACGGTGGCCGGGTTAATGTGGAACAGGATTGGCACCAGCACGGTTGCGCCAAACATCGCAAACAGGTGCTGCAAACTAAGCGGGATTGTCTGTAAAAGCGGCGGTCTTTCACTCACCCCGATAGCACGGCGCGTCATAGTGTTTTCCTCTGAGTATTATTGGTTGTGTGTGTTTTATTCAAAAAAAAGCCGACTATCAAAGTCGGCTTCTTTATCGTTATGCGATTACTTAGTACCAAAAATCTTATCGCCGGCATCGCCGAGGCCCGGGATGATGTACCCGTGCTCGTTCAGACCCTGATCGACAGAGGCGGTGTACAGCTCAACGTCCGGGTGCGCTTTTTCCAGCGCGGCAATGCCTTCCGGCGCGGCAACCAGGACCAGCACCTTAATGCTGCTGCAGCCCGCGTTTTTCAGCAAGTCGATAGTGGCGATCATCGAACCACCGGTAGCCAGCATCGGGTCAACGACCAGCGCCATACGCTCGTCGATGTTGGAAACCAGCTTCTGGAAGTACGGCACGGGCTCCAGGGTTTCTTCATTACGGTAGATCCCGACCACGCTGATACGCGCGCTCGGAACGTGCTCCAGCACGCCTTCCATCATGCCCAGACCCGCACGCAGGATTGGCACAACGGTAATTTTTTTGCCTTTGATCTGCTCAACCTGTACCGGGCCGTTCCAGCCTTCAATGGTCACCTTTTCGGTTTCCAGATCGGAGGTTGCTTCATAGGTCAGTAAGCTGCCAACTTCAGAAGCCAGTTCACGAAAGCGCTTAGTGCTGATGTCATGCTCACGCATCAGGCCCAGCTTGTGTTTAACGAGTGGGTGTTTCACTTCCACAATCTTCATTCTCTTTCTCCTTCGGGTGGCAGCCACAAAAAAAATCGCCGGATTATACCGCTTTTTTCGGACAGCGCCATACCCATCTTGCTTGACCGGGATCAACCAAAGTGAATAACAGGCTGCTGAGAGTATAAAAGAGACAAAAAAAACCGGAGAGGGATCTCCGGCTTTGGGGCGGTTTTTTGCCGGGTGGCGCTGCGCTTACCCGGCCTACACAACCGGTAGGCCCGTGCAAGCGCAGCGTCGCCGGGCATTAAAGCGTTTCGCCGTTGCTGGCGATCACCTTCTGATACCAGGCAAATGATTTTTTCTTGCTGCGATTCAGCGTGCCTTTGCCTTCGTTATCTTTATCGACGTAGATAAAGCCATAGCGTTTTTTCATTTCGCCGGTGCCGGCAGAGACCAGATCGATACAGCCCCACGGGGTGTAACCCATCAGATCCACACCATCTTCCACCACCGCTTTCTTCATCTCGCGGATATGGGCGCTGAGATAGTCAATGCGGTACTGGTCGTTCACCGTCCCGTCGCTCTCCAGCACGTCGATAGCGCCAAAACCGTTCTCGACGATAAACAGCGGCAGCTGGTAGTGGTCCCAGAACCAGTTCAGGGAGTAGCGCAGCCCCACAGGGTCAATCTGCCAGCCCCAGTCCGATTTCTGCACGTAGGGGTTGGAGACCAGGCTCTTACTTTCGTCGTAATCCAGCTGGGGGTTATCCGCTGTCACTTTGGTGGCAAACGACATGTAGTAGCTGAAGCCGATGTAATCCACGCAGCCCTGCTTCAGCGCCGCTTTATCCTCTTCGGTGATATCGAGCTCAAAACCACGACGGGCAAAGTAGTTCAGCAGATGCTGCGGATAAGCGCCGCGCACGTGCACGTCGGTGAACCAGTAGCGGCGGTGCATGGCGTTCATCGCCATCATCATGTCGTCCGGGGCGCAGGTCAGCGGATAGATAGGGCACATGGCGATCATGCAGCCGATACGCAGGGACGGGTTGATGTCGCGTCCGGCTTTGACCGCCAGGGCGCTGGCCACCAGCTCGTAGTGCGCGGCCTGGAACATGACCGGCTCGCGATCTTCGCCCGGCTGATAGTGCAGGCCAGAGTTGGTGAACGGGGCGAAATCCTCGTGGAAGTTGGCCTGGTTGTTGATTTCGTTGAAGGTCATCCAGTACTTCACTTTGTGCTGATAACGCTTAAACACCACGCTGGCAAAGCGCACAAAGAAGTCGATCAGTTTACGGTTACGCCAGCCGCCGTATTCGCTCACCAGGTGATAAGGCATTTCGAAGTGCGAGAGGGTAATTACCGGCTCGATGCCGTGCTTCAGGCACTCATCAAAGAGATCGTCGTAAAACTGCAGGCCCGCTTCGTTGGGCTGCTGCTCGTCGCCTTTGGGGAAAATACGCGTCCAGGCAATCGAGGTACGGAAGCATTTAAAGCCCATTTCCGCGAACAGCTGGATATCTTCTTTGTACCGGTGATAGAAATCGATGGCTTCATGGTTGGGGTAGTTTTTGCCCGGCAGCACGCCGTCGGTGATTTCGCGCGGGACGCCGTGCGCGCCTGCGGTCATTACGTCTGCGACGCTTGGGCCCTTCCCGCCCTCCTGCCAGCCGCCTTCAAGTTGATGCGCCGCCACCGCGCCGCCCCACAGAAAACCCTCTTTGAATCCTGACATGCGATATCCCTCATTCAGCGTTAATTATCGGCAAAAAAGAGTACAGAAACCGGTTTCAGTGAAATGATGTGCATTCAGCTAAGGGGTTGCAAGCATAAGAATGTACCCGGTTTCATTTTCGTGAACGGGTTCAAGTTTGTGCCCCAGGCTACGATTTTGTCAGGAATTTCAGGGTCGCTTTTTTCTGTTGCAGAATGGGCTCGCAAACGTTTGCCTGGACTGTTAGAATTGCGCCGATTTTTCTTACTATCGCAATGCAATCGCGTGGGGACTTGAGCCGTGACCAACAAAACTTCTCTCAGCTACAAAGATGCCGGTGTAGATATTGACGCAGGTAATGCGCTGGTTGACCGTATCAAAGGGGTAGTTAAAAAAACCCGCCGCCCGGAAGTGATGGGTGGGCTGGGAGGATTCGGCGCCCTGTGCGCGCTGCCGCAAAAATACCGTGAACCGGTCCTGGTCTCGGGCACCGACGGCGTGGGCACCAAGCTGCGTCTGGCGATGGATCTGAAACGCCACGACACCATCGGCGTTGACCTGGTCGCTATGTGCGTAAACGACCTGGTGGTTCAGGGCGCTGAGCCGCTGTTCTTCCTCGACTACTACGCGACCGGCAAGCTGGACGTCGACACCGCAGCCAGCGTGATCAGCGGTATCGCGGAAGGCTGCCTGCAGTCTGGCTGTGCACTGGTCGGCGGCGAAACTGCTGAAATGCCGGGGATGTATCACGGCGAAGATTACGACGTTGCCGGCTTCTGCGTGGGCGTGGTCGAAAAATCCGAAATCATTGACGGCAGCAAAGTGACCGACGGCGACGTGCTGATTGCGCTGGGTTCCAGCGGCCCGCACTCCAACGGCTACTCGCTGGTGCGTAAAATTGTCGAAGTGAGCGGCTGCGACCCGCTGACCACCGAGCTGGAAGGCAAACCGCTGGCCGATCACCTGCTCGAACCGACCCGCATCTATGTGAAATCCATTCTGGAACTGATCGAGAATGTGGATGTTCACGCTATCGCTCACCTGACCGGTGGCGGTTTCTGGGAAAATATTCCGCGCGTGCTGCCGGACAACACCCAGGCCGTCATCGACGAATCATCCTGGCAGTGGCCAGCGGTGTTTAACTGGCTGCAGGATGCCGGTAACGTCAGCGATCATGAAATGTATCGCACCTTCAACTGCGGCGTAGGGATGTTGATCGCCCTGCCGGCCAGCGAAGTGGACAAAGCCCTGGCGCTGCTGCAGGCCAAAGGTGAAAATGCGTGGAAAATCGGTATCATCAAAGCATCTGATTCCGAACAGCGTGTGGTCATTGAATGAAAAACATAGTGGTGCTCATTTCCGGTAACGGAAGTAATTTGCAGGCTATCATCGATGCCTGCAAACAGAAGAAGATCAACGGCACCCTCCGCGCAGTATTCAGTAACAAGGCCGATGCGTTCGGCCTTGAGCGTGCCCGCGAAGCGGGCATTGCGGCGCATGCGCTCAGCGCCTCTCAGTTTGCCAGCCGCGAGGCCTTTGACCGCGAGCTGGTGCAGGAGATCGACGCCTACGCACCGGATGTGGTGGTGTTGGCTGGCTATATGCGGATCCTCAGCCCGGCGTTTGTGGCGCACTTTGCCGGCCGCCTGCTGAATATCCACCCTTCCCTGCTGCCAAAATATCCCGGCCTGAATACCCACCGTCAGGTGCTGGACAATGGCGACGAGGAGCATGGCACCTCGGTCCATTTTGTCACCGACGAACTGGACGGTGGCCCGGTGATCCTGCAGGCGAAAGTGCCGGTGTTCGAAGGCGACAGCGAAGAAGATGTCACCGCCCGGGTTCAGGC
Source organism: Leclercia sp. (assembly GCF_036780805.1). Taxonomy (NCBI): domain Bacteria; kingdom Pseudomonadati; phylum Pseudomonadota; class Gammaproteobacteria; order Enterobacterales; family Enterobacteriaceae; genus Leclercia; species Leclercia sp. Next base: position 15,795 of record NZ_DAIQCE010000021.1, read on the forward strand.
CCAGGAGCATGCCATCTACCCGCTGGTAGTGAGCTGGTTTGTTGACGGCCGCCTGGAGATGCGCAACGGTGCCGCCTGGCTGGACGGTGCGCCGTTACCTCCGCAAGGACATGCCGCAGAAGAGTAGTTTTTTACCGGGTGGCGCGACGCTTACCCGGCCTACCTTAGCGCTGGCCCGCCAGGGCTATGCCGCCAACCCTCTCTTTTCCCTCAAGAATAAATTTAACTGTCATACTTTTCTGACACAGTTGGACATATAGTGGAAATGCTCGCCATAATAAAGGCGAGACGGATTTGCCACGTCCTGTGATTGAACTGGAGTGTGAGTAGTAATGGGTCAGGAAAAGTTATACATCGAGAAAGAGCTAAGCTGGTTAGCATTCAACGAGCGCGTGCTTCAGGAAGCGGCGGATAAAAGTAACCCGCTGATTGAGCGCATGCGTTTTCTGGGGATTTACTCCAATAACCTGGACGAATTCTATAAAGTTCGCTTTGCTGAACTGAAGCGTCGAATCATCATTAGCGAAGAGCAGGGTTTAAACTCGAATTCGCGTCATCTGCTTGGCAAGATCCAGTCCCGGGTCCTGAAAGCCGATCAGGAATTTGACAGCCTGTATAACGAATTGCTGCTGGAGATGGCTCGCAATCAAATCTTCCTGATCAACGAGCGACAGCTCTCGGTTAACCAGCAGAGCTGGCTGCGCCACTATTTCAAACATTATCTGCGTCAGCACATCACCCCGATTCTGATTAACCGCGAAACGGACCTGGTGCAGTTTCTGAAGGATGACTACACCTATCTGGCGGTGGAGATTATCCGCGGCGACAGCATTCGCTATGCGCTGCTGGAGATCCCGTCGGACAAGGTGCCGCGCTTCGTCAACCTGCCACCGGAAACGCCGCGTCGTCGCAAACCGATGATCCTGCTGGATAACATCCTGCGCTACTGCCTGGACGACATCTTCAAGGGCTTCTTCGATTACGATGCCCTGAACGCCTATTCGATGAAGATGACCCGTGACGCCGAGTACGATCTGGTGCATGAGATGGAAGCCAGCCTGATGGAGCTGATGTCCTCCAGCCTCAAGCAGCGTCTGACCGCCGAGCCGGTGCGCTTTGTCTATCAGCGCGATATGCCGGACGCGATGGTCGAGATGCTGCGCGAAAAGCTGACCATCTCCCGCTACGACTCCATCGTGCCGGGCGGCCGCTACCACAACTTCAAAGACTTTATCGGCTTCCCGAACGTCGGCAAAGCCAACCTGGTGAACAAGCCGCTGCCGCGCCTGCGCCATATCTGGTTCGATAAGTTCCGCAACGGCTTCGACGCCATTCGCGAGCGCGACGTCCTGCTCTACTATCCGTACCACACCTTTGAGCACGTGCTGGAGCTGATGCGCCAGGCGTCGTTTGACCCCAACGTGCTGGCGATCAAAATCAACATCTACCGCGTGGCGAAAGACTCGCGCATTATCGATGCGATGATCCATGCCGCCCACAACGGGAAGAAAGTGACCGTGGTGGTGGAGCTGCAGGCACGCTTCGACGAAGAGGCCAACATTCACTGGGCTCGTCGTTTGACCGAAGCGGGCGTGCACGTGATCTTCTCGGCTCCGGGACTGAAGATCCACGCCAAGCTGTTCCTCATCTCCCGTAAAGAGGGAGACGACGTGGTGCGTTATGCCCACATCGGTACCGGTAACTTCAACGAGAAGACAGCGCGTATTTATACCGACTACTCCCTGCTCACCGCCGATGCGCGCATCACCAACGAGGTGCGCCGGGTCTTTAACTTCATTGAGAACCCGTATCGTCCGGTCAGCTTCGACTATCTGCTGGTGTCGCCGCAGAACTCCCGTCGGCTGCTGTATGACATGATCGACCGTGAGATCGCCAATGCCCAGAAAGGCCTGCCTTCCGGCATTACGCTGAAACTCAACAATCTGGTCGATAAAGGGCTGGTGGATCGCCTGTATGCCGCTTCCGGGTCAGGCGTTCCGGTCAATCTGCTGATCCGCGGCATGTGCTCCCTGATCCCCGAGCTTGAGGGTATCAGCGACAATATTCGCGTCATCAGCATCGTTGACCGTTACCTCGAGCACGATCGCACCTATATTTTTGAGAACGGTGGCGATAAGCAGGTCTACCTCTCTTCTGCCGACTGGATGACCCGCAACATCGACTATCGTATCGAGGTCGCGACGCCGCTGCTCGATCCACGACTTAAGCAACAAGTTATTGATATTATTGATTTACTGTTAAACGATACCGTGAAAGCACGGTATATCGATAAAGAACTGAGTAACCGCTATGTGCCGCGTGGCAACCGCCGTAAGGTGCGGTCACAACTGGCGATTTACGACTATATCAAATCACTCGAGCAACCCGATTAACCTATGCCGATAAACGATAAGACCCCACGACCGCAGGAGTTTGCTGCGGTCGACCTTGGTTCTAACAGCTTCCACATGGTCATTGCCCGTGAGGTAGATGGCGCAATGCAGATCATCGGTCGTCTGAAACAGCGCGTCCACCTGGCTGACGGCCTGGGTGCAGACAACATGCTCAGCGAAGAGGCGATGGAGCGCGGGCTGAACTGCCTGTCTTTGTTTGCCGAACGCCTGCAGGGTTTCACCCCGTCGAGCGTCTGCATCGTCGGGACCCATACCCTGCGCCAGGCATCGAACGCCACGGACTTTTTAAAGCGCGCGGAGCAGGTGATCCCCTACCCTATCGAGATCATTTCGGGCAATGAAGAAGCCCGTCTGATTTTCATGGGTGTGGAACATACTCAGCCCGAAAAAGGCCGCAAGCTGGTGATCGATATCGGCGGTGGCTCTACCGAGCTGGTGATTGGCGAAAACTTTGAGCCGCATCTGGTGGAAAGCCGCCGGATGGGCTGCGTCAGTTTCGCACAAATCTACTTCCCGGGCGGCGCCATCAGCCGGGAAAACTTCCAGCGCGCGCGCATGGCCGCGGTGCAAAAGCTGGAGTCGCTTGCCTGGCAGTATCGACTGCAGGGCTGGAACGTGGCACTCGGTGCCTCGGGTACCATCAAAGCCGCCCATGAAGTACTGGTGGAAATGGGCGAGAAAGACGGTTTTATCACCCCGGAGCGTCTGTCGATGCTGATGGAAGAGGTGATCAAGCATAAGAGCTTTGATGCCCTGAGCCTGCCGGGCCTCTCGGAAGAGCGCAAAGCGGTGTTTGTCCCGGGTCTGGCGATCCTGTGCGGCGTGTTCGATGCGCTGGCTATCCGTGAGCTGCGCCTGTCTGACGGCGCGCTGCGCGAAGGCGTGCTGTATGAGATGGAGGGCCGGTTCCGCCATCAGGATATTCGCAGCCGTACCGCGCAGAGCCTGGCGAATCAGTACAACATCGACCGCGAGCAGGCGAGACGCGTGCTGGAAACCACGACCCATATGTATGAGCAGTGGGAAACCCAGAACCCGAAACTGGCGCATCCGCAGCTGGCGGCCCTGCTGAAGTGGGCGGCGATGCTGCACGAAGTCGGGCTGAATATCAATCACAGCGGGATGCACCGCCACTCGGCCTACATTCTGCAAAATAGCGACCTGCCTGGCTTCAACCAGGAGCAGCAAACTATGATGGCCTCGCTGGTTCGCTATCATCGTAAAGCCGTTAAGCTGGACGAGCTGCCGCGCTTTACGCTGTTCAAGAAAAAACAGTTCCTGCCGCTGATCCAGCTGTTACGTCTGGGCGTGCTGCTCAACAACCAGCGTCAGGCGACAACCACGCCGCCGACGCTGACGCTCACCACGGACGATAACCACTGGACGCTGAGCTTCCCGCACGACTGGTTTAGCCAGAACGCGCTGGTGCTGCTGGATCTGGAAAGAGAGCAGCAGTACTGGAGCGCCGTCACTGGCTGGTGCCTGAAAATCGAAGAAGAGCACTCTCCGAACGTTGCCGCGTAATATCCCCTTCAGGCGCTCTTCGTGAGCGCCTGAAGGGGTAGCAACGTCTCCAGCGGTACGGGTTTGCCGATTAAATACCCCTGGAAATAATCAATTCCCAGCGCCTCGGCGGCGCAGCGGATCTCCTCGCTCTCGACATATTCCGCCACCACCAGCATTCTCTTCATTCGTGCCAGATGGCAAATCGAGGCCACAATCTGATAATCCAGGCTGTTGTTGACGATGTTACGAATAAAGCTGCCGTCAATCTTCAGGATATCGGCATCCACGCTCTTTAAGCGGGCGTAACTGGCGTAGCCGGTACCAAAGTCATCAATCGCCACCCGGCATCCCATCTCCTGCAAATGGTTCATCGTCTGCATAGCCAGCCCGGCGTTGCCAAAACTGCTGCTCTCGGTGATCTCGAAGATGAGCTGCCAGCTCTCAATGGCATAGGTTTGCAGCATGCGGCTCACCTCCAGCGGCAGCTGCGCCCGACAAACGGAGGACGGCGACAGATTGATGGCAAAACGCTGCCCAGGCAGAGTCTCGCGGTTGTCAGCCATAAACTGTAATGTCTTCTCCAGCACCAGCAGATCGATACGCGAAGAGAGACCAAACTCCTGTGCGACAGGCAGAAACTCATCGGGCGAAATCAGCTCTGCGCCATCGTTTTGCAGACGGAGCAGCACCTCGTGATAGTCATCGCCGCGTATCCCCTTTACCGGCTGCGCCAGCAGGGTAAATTCATCTTTCTCCAGCGCACGCTGCAGGCGGTTCATCATCGCGACTTTGTCTTTCAGACCGCGTTGCAAATTGATGGCACCCCGTTGCTGTAAGTTTTCCGGGTGATTGGTCGCCAGGGAGAGATCCGCAATGGTACTCAGCTCGCCCAGCAGCAGATAAAGATGCACCACCGGCGAACGCACGTAGCAGAAGCTGACCCCCACCTGCGGCTGGAGCGGCATTCCGTCCCAGAGGAAGCGGAAACGCTTGATGTGTACATCCAGTTCGTCAATGCGGGACTGATGCGACTCGGTGTTCAGCCGCATCACCAGATCGTGCCCCGACAGCTGATAGACGCACTCGTCCGGCTGCAGATAGTCATTAATCCACGCCGCCAGTTTCTGTTTGTACTGAATACGCAGCAGGACGCCATAGTTGCGCCCCAGCACTTCCAGCTCCGGGATACGCAGGAAGCAGAGCACCGACCAGGGCTTTTTGCCCAGCGCGCGGTTGAGTGCCCGCAGGTTTGGCATATGCACCACCGGGTCGAGAAACGCCAGCCGTCTGGCGCGGATATTAATCGCCCGCTGCCGTGTCGCCAGCATCGCCATGTAAACCACCACGAAGGTAAAGACCAGATAGCTGGAGGAGGTGATGGTGAGCTGAATGTCGTACCCCTGTGCCCGGGGGATATAGCTGTCAAAAAAGTGAATAGAGATAATCAGAACCGGCGTCCAGATGAGGGACATCAACTTATAGCCGAAGCGCATCGATCCCCACAGCATCACCGGCATCAGCAGCGACAGCGTGTAGTTGGTGCTGAAGATGGTGCTGTTTTCGGTGATAGGCCACAGGAGCAAGGCCAGCAGTGCGCTGGTTGCCGCCAGCCAGATAGCCACTTCCGTCGCCGTCACCTTACGGTCGATCTGGCCCACAATCTGCGACAGCAGGCTTCGCAAATAGCGGGGGTGGCGAAGGATGCGGATGAGCAGATAGCAGAATGGCACGCCCGTCAGGCAGCCGACCAGTAAGCCCTGATAATTAATCAGCGAGCGGATCCCGGGGATGCTGATTCCCGCCAGCTCAAAACGTGTCTTATAGACGCCAAGATAGACGGCGAACTGAAACAGCATCAGGAATATTGTGGCAGGACAGAACATCTGCCAGAACAGCCGCTGCGCCATCAGCCGCGCATCACCATAGGAGACCTGATTGCGACGAGGAGCAAAAACCCGATAACCGCCCCAGCTGAGGATTATCGGAATCAAATAATGGCCAATCACCACGGTGGTTTCGTACCCCCCCACCAAAGGGTAGTAATGCAGAAAGAGCGTAATCACGATGCCAGGTATCGCCGCCGTGCCGTAAAAGAGCATCAGTGACAATAAGAACGCCAGCGGCATGTAATAGAGCACCACTATGTTCCCCTGAACCTGGGTGTAGGTAGAGGCAAGGCGTGCGAGGGGCAGTAGAACCACTGGCAGGATCAATGGCAGCATCCACCAACGGTCTTTATATTTTTTGTAAAACGCGAAAATAGTCATAGATGCCATAGTTAAGCCGCTCATCCAGGGCAGTTCAGACAGGCATCCAACCTGACGACATTGTCGTGCTGACGAAATAACGCTTACACGAAAGGAGGAAAGATTTTAGTAAGCCATGGCGAGGGAGATTTGACTTAAATCAAAGAGATTAATGCCGGGGAAGAATATTCACATTTTTTAACCCTACTTTTGTGCTAATTATCAGTAGCGTAAATAAAGTTATTATTAAACATAACAATCAGTAGATTAATCGTTGACAGAATTTTACATTTCGAATAATTGACCCCTGTTGCCCCGTATGCCTTAATGGCACATCGCCCGCAGGGTATTTTCAGGAACACTACAGTGAGTCAGGCCACACGTATGCGAAAACGACATCGGTTTAACACTCGGATGACGCGTATCATACTCCTAATCAGCTTATTCTTTTTTGTGGGCCGCTTCGTTTACTCCTCCATTGGAGCCTGGTATCACCACCAGGAAAAAAAGCAGGCGCAACAATCCAGCCTCTCAGGCGAATACGCCGAACGCTCCACCACCACTATTAATTAAACCTACTGTTTTTCGGGCTAATTAAATTATTTCGCCGACTGTAATAATCGAATAATTTCGCTGATCCCTTTACTCAGCACTTTATCCTGACGCATAACAATGGCTAACTGGCGCTGTAACACCGGCGTAAGCGAGCGCACGCATAACCCCTGCCTGTCCTCCGCACAATCCACCGCCATGCGTGGAATAATGCTGTATCCCAGCCCGACGCGAACCATACGTTTGATGGCTTCAATACTGCCGGACTGCATGATCGGCTGCACCTCCACACCGCTGGCCTGAAACCAGGCGTCGATCACCGCCCTTGTGCTGCTCCCGCTTTCAAAGGCGATAAAGGGGTGAGCCTGTAGCTCAGGTGCGGTCAGCGTGGCAAACAGCCCCTGCCAATCCTCGGCCGCAATAAATACAAACTCTTCATCCAGCACCGGCGCGATCGCCAAAGCCGACCCCGCAGCGGGTAAGGTCACCAGCCCCAGATCGAGACGGTTCTCCTCTATGGCGCGTACAATCTCCAGGGTATTGCCGGTAGTCACCCCGACCCGCAGCAGAGGATGCTCCTGACGCAGCTGCTGTAACAGCGGCGGCAAAAGATGGATGCAGGCCGTCGCCCCCATCCCAATGGTAATAGTGCCACTCACCTCATGGCTGAACGCGGCCACCGCCCGGATCGTCTCGTCCACCGCCTGCTCGATCCGCTCGCCGTGGGTCAATAACGCCAGTCCGGCTGCCGTGGCTTTAACGCCCCGCCCGGTACGCTCGATTAATCGCGCCTGCAGAAACTGCTCCAGCTGGCGGATTTGCAAACTTACCGCCGGTTGCGAAAGTCCCAGCACGTCCGCAGCCGCAGAAAAACTGCCCCGCTGAACGACCAGTCGAAAGGTCGCCAGCTGTCCCAGATTCAGCGTCGTCATCACAAAGTTTCTCTTATAGGAGCCATAAACGCACCGGCCTGCCTGCGGTCTGATGCGCGGGATATGCTCAGGATAACTGTCTGAAGGAATGAAAGATAATGAAAAACCTGGCCATGCCCCGCACGCTTCCCCTCACCACCGGCTGTAATCAGCTTATCAACTGGGGGATCTCCTTTTACATGCCAGGCACCTTCGCCCGGGCCATCACGGCGGATAGCGGCTGGTCGTCACCGGCGATCTATTCGGGCCTGACGCTCGCCATGCTGGTGATGGCTGCTCTCTCCCCGTTTGTCGCTACACTGCTGGCGCGCGCGGGTGGGCAACGGGTGGTGATGATCGGATCGCTGCTGATTTCCGCCAGCTGTGTAGTGATGGCCAACGCCCACTCCCTTGTCGCCTGGTACGCCGCCTGGGTTGTGACCGGGATCGGCATGCGCCTGTCGCTGTACGATGCGCTGTTTGCGGCGCTGGTGAATCTCTACGGCCAGCAGGCGCGGCGTACCATCTCCCGCGTCACCCTGGCGGGCGGGCTGGCTTCGGTAGTGTTCTGGCCACTGGGCGAGGCGCTGCTGACGATCATGAGCTGGCGGAGCGCCCTGCTGGTTTATGCCCTTTTCGGCCTGCTGAGCGCCGTGTTAACCCTGTCGTTACCCAATCAGACACGCCCGACATTTAAACAAGTGACCCCACCAGCCGATGGGCAGGATCGCCGTAACGGCTGGCTGTATGCCGCCTTTATTGCGCTGATCACTTTTGTCTCTAACGGCACCTCCACTCACCTGCCTGAATTTATCGCCAGCGTCGGCCTGCCGGTGACCATCGGCATGTTATGGGGGATTGGGCAGACCGGAGCGCGGTTCCTGGAGGTGGTGGCCGGGGCGGGACTTACCCCGCTGCGCCTGACGGTGCTTACTGCGCTCGCCATGCCGGTGTGCTTTCTGCTCGGGCTGAGCAGCACGCTGTTCCTCTGGTCTGCCGCCGGCTTTGTGCTGGGCTACGGCGCGATTAACGGGCTGGTGACCATCGTAAAAGCCACGCTGCCGCTGCAGCTATTCGCCCCTGAAGAGTACGCCAGGCGCACCGGGGTGCTGCTGATCCCGGCCCAGCTGATGGCGGCGGCCTCACCGCTGGCCTATGCGTGGTTGAACCGGGCATTTGGGACGATCGGCGCGATGTGGCTTTCCTGGGGGCTGACGCTGGCGATCGCCGGACTGGCGGTGGCTATCGTGAAGGGTCAGGCGTTGCGCAGAAATCATGAAACTGGCAGTAAAAAGCCCGCAGAATGCGGGCTTGAATAGAGAGCGATTAACGGGTGGGGATTATTCCCACTCAATCGTCGCCGGTGGCTTACCGCTGATGTCATACACCACGCGGGAAATACCGTTAACTTCGTTGATAATGCGGTTAGACACGCGGCCTAAGAAGTCATACGGCAGGTGCGCCCAGTGGGCAGTCATGAAGTCGATGGTTTCCACCGCACGCAGGGAGACAACCCAGTCGTACTTACGGCCATCGCCCATCACGCCGACAGAGCGAACCGGCAGGAACACGGTGAACGCCTGGCTCACTTTGTTGTACAGGTCAGCTTTGTGCAGTTCTTCGATGAAGATTGCATCGGCACGACGCAGCAGGTCGCAGTACTCTTTCTTCACTTCGCCCAGCACGCGCACGCCCAGACCCGGGCCCGGGAACGGGTGACGGTAGAGCATGTCGTACGGCAGACCCAGCTCCAGGCCGATCTTACGCACTTCGTCTTTGAACAGCTCGCGCAGCGGCTCAACCAGACCCATCTTCATCTCTTTCGGCAGGCCGCCCACGTTGTGGTGAGATTTGATGACGTGTGCTTTACCGGTGGCCGAAGCCGCGGATTCGATCACGTCAGGGTAGATGGTGCCCTGTGCCAGCCACTTCACGTCTTCCAGGCGCAGCGCTTGTTCGTCGAACACTTCTACGAACACGCGGCCGATGATTTTACGCTTCGCTTCCGGATCGTTTTCGCCTGCCAGCGCGTCGAGGAAGCGCTGCTCGCCTTCCACGTGAACGATGTTCAGACCGAAGTGGTCACCGAACATGTCCATCACCTGCTGGGCTTCGTTCAGACGCAGCAGACCGTTGTCCACGAAGACGCAGGTCAGGTTTTTGCCGATGGCGCGGTGCAGCAGCATCGCGGTCACGGAGGAGTCCACGCCGCCGGACAGGCCGAGGATCACTTTGTCATCACCAACCTGCTGGCGAATACGTTCAACCGCATCGTCGATGATTTTTGCTGGCGTCCACAGGGCTTCACACTGGCAGATGTCGATGACAAAACGCTCCAGCATGCGCAGACCCTGACGGGTATGGGTTACTTCCGGATGGAACTGCACGCCGTAAAAGCGTTTTTCTTCGTTAGCCATGATGGCAAACGGGCAGCTCTCGGTGCTGGCAACGGTCACAAAGTCGGACGGGATAGCGGTGACTTTGTCGCCGTGGCTCATCCACACGTCGAGCAGCGCTTTGCCGTCGGCGGTCAGGGAGTCTTCGATACCGCTGATCAGCGCGCTTTCAGTCTGGACTTCAACCTGCGCGTAGCCGAACTCACGCTCGTTAGAACCTTCTACATGGCCACCCAGCTGCATCGCCATGGTCTGCATGCCGTAGCAGACGCCGAACACCGGCACGCCTGCTTCGAACACATACTGCGGCGCGCGCGGGCTGTTATCTTCGGTGGTGCTTTCCGGGCCACCGGAGAGGATGATACCGCTTGGATTGAATTCGCGAATCTGTGCTTCCGTGACATCCCACGCCCACAGTTCACAGTAAACGCCCAGCTCACGGACGCGACGTGCCACCAGCTGAGTGTATTGCGAACCGAAATCCAGAATGAGAATGCGATGTTTATGAATATTTTCCGTCATTGACGCTAATTCCGAGGCAAGTGAAACAAAATCGCCCGGCATATAGCCGGGCGTGGAAACTTATCAGGAGCCCATGCGGTAGTTCGGGGACTCTTTGGTGATGGTCACGTCGTGAACGTGGCTTTCCTGAATACCCGCACCGCTGATACGCACGAATTCCGCTTTAGTACGCAGCAGGTCAATGGTACCACAGCCGGTCAGGCCCATACAGGAGCGCAGGCCGCCCATCTGCTGGTGAATGATCTCTTTCAGGTAGCCTTTATAGGCCACGCGACCTTCGATACCTTCCGGCACCAGTTTGTCGGCGGCGTTATCGGTCTGGAAGTAACGGTCGGAGGAACCTTTGGACATCGCGCCCAGAGAACCCATCCCGCGGTAAGATTTGTAAGAACGGCCCTGGAACAGTTCGATTTCGCCCGGGGACTCTTCAGTACCGGCCAGCATAGAGCCCACCATTACCGCAGCCGCACCGGCCGCGATCGCTTTAGCGATATCGCCGGAGAAGCGGATACCGCCGTCAGCGATAACCGGAATACCGGTACCTTCCAGCGCTTCAACCGCGTCGGATACCGCAGTGATCTGCGGAACGCCCACGCCGGTCACGATACGGGTGGTACAGATGGAGCCAGGACCAATCCCGACTTTCACCGCGCTGCAACCGGCTTCAGCCAGCGCGCGAGCGCCTGCGCCCGTTGCTACGTTACCGCCGATGATCTGCAGATCAGGATATTTAGCACGGGTCTCACGAATACGTTGCAGCACGCCTTCGGAGTGGCCGTGAGAGGAGTCGATCAGCAACACGTCAACGCCTGCGGCAACCAGCGCATCAACGCGCTCTTCGTTGCCCGCACCCGCGCCAACCGCAGCACCGACGCGCAGACGGCCATGCTCGTCTTTACAGGCGTTCGGTTTACGTTCTGCTTTCTGGAAGTCTTTAACGGTGATCATGCCGAGCAGGTGGAAGCTATTGTCCACAACCAGCGCTTTTTCAACACGTTTTTCGTGCATTTTTGCGAAGACCACGTCGCGGGATTCGCCTTCACGCACGGTAACCAGACGCTCTTTTGGCGTCATGTAGACGCTGACCGGCTGGTTCAGGTCGGTGACGAAACGCACGTCACGACCGGTGATGATGCCCACCAGTTCGTTATCGGAGGTCACAACCGGGTAGCCTGCAAAGCCGTTACGCTCGGTCAGCGCTTTTACTTCGTGCAGGGTGGTCGTTGGCAGAACGGTCTGTGGATCGGTAACGATGCCAGATTCATGTTTCTTCACGCGGCGAACTTCTTCCGCCTGGCGCTCGATAGACATGTTTTTATGGATAAAGCCAATGCCGCCTTCCTGAGCCAGGGCGATAGCCAGGCGCGCTTCAGTCACGGTGTCCATTGCCGCGGAGAGCATAGGAATGTTCAGGCGAATGGATTTGGTCAACTGCGTGCTGAGGTCGGCAGTATTCGGCAGAACGGTGGAATGAGCGGGAACGAGGAGGACGTCGTCAAACGTCAGTGCTTCTTTAGCGATACGTAGCATGGGCAATATCTCTGACCTGGGTGGTTAAATATTGCCGTGGCATTATACAGAGCGTAACCGATTGCATCTACACTTTTTTATAAAAAATGCTTGCGATTGCCTCTTATCAGGTTACTATCGACTGAATAACTTGCTGATTTAGAATTTGATCCCGCTCACATGTTATCCTCTCAATCCCCCTCAATTTATACCGTCAGCCGCCTTAATCAGACGGTCCGTTTGCTGCTTGAGCAGGAAATTGGCCAGGTGTGGATTAGCGGAGAGATCTCCAATTTCACCCAGCCGGCATCCGGTCACTGGTACTTCACCCTGAAGGACAATACCGCTCAGGTGCGTTGCGCGATGTTCCGCAACAGCAACCGTCGGGTCACCTTCCGGCCGCAGCACGGGCAGCAGGTTCTGGTTCGCGCCAGTATCACCCTGTACGAGCCGCGCGGTGATTATCAGATTATCGTCGAGAGCATGCAGCCTGCAGGTGAAGGGCTTCTCCAGCAGAAATATGAGCAGCTGAAAGCCACGCTTTCGGCAGAAGGGCTGTTCGATCAGCAGCATAAACAGCCCCTCCCCTCCCCTGCCCACTGCGTGGGGGTGATCACCTCGAAAACCGGTGCCGCGCTGCATGACATCCTGCACGTGCTGAAACGCCGCGACCCTTCTCTGCCGGTCATCATCTACCCGACCGCGGTGCAGGGCGACGATGCGCCCGGGCAGATTGTCCGCGCTATTCAGCTTGCCAACGCCCGTCAGGAGTGTGACGTGCTGATCGTCGGGCGAGGCGGCGGTTCGCTGGAAGATTTGTGGAGCTTTAACGACGAACGCGTGGCGCGGGCGATTTTTGCCAGCCAGATCCCGGTGGTTAGCGCCGTTGGACACGAAACCGACGTGACCATCGCCGATTTTGTCGCTGACCTGCGGGCACCCACGCCGTCTGCCGCGGCAGAAGTGGTGAGCCGTAACCAGCTCGAGCTGCTGCGCCAGATGCAAAGCGGCCAGCAGCGCCTCGAGATGGCGATGGACTACTTCCTCGCCAACCGCACCCGTCGTTTTACCCAGCTACACCATCGTCTGCAGCAGCAGCACCCGCAGCTGCGTCTGGCGCGTCAGCAAACGGTGCTGGAACGTCTGCGCCAGCGGATGAACCTCGCGGTAGACACTCAGCTTAAACGGGCGGTGCAGCGCCAGCAGCGCAGCACACAGCGCCTGAACCAGCACAACCCGCAGCCGCGCATTTATCGCGCGCAAACGCGTATTCAGCAGCTGGAGTATCGCCTCGCGGAGAACCTGCGCGCGCGGCTGAGCAGCACCCGCGAACGCTTCGGTAATGCGGTCACCCATCTGGAAGCCGTCAGCCCGCTCTCGACGCTGGCGCGCGGCTACAGCGTGACCACCGCGACCGACGGCAAAGTGCTGAAGCAGACGAAACAGGTGAAAGCGGGTGATGTGCTCACCACCCGGCTGTCAGACGGCTGGGTGGAAAGCGAAGTGAAAGGCGTGACGGCGGCGAAGAAAACGCGCAAGAAAAAGCAGGTTTAAACCGGCACAAACTCCACGCGCTTTTTCGAGATCAGACCGTGGCCGTTCTGGCAGAAATAATCCACCGCACCGCAGGCTTTTAACACCTGGAGTGGCTGATGGCACTCCGGGCAGCGCGCTTCCAGGGCGATATCTTTGTTGCAATTATCGCAGTGCGCCACACCGTTTTGCGGTTCAATCTCCGCATGGCAATCCGGGCAGGTAATCGACATGATGACTCCTTTGAAGGACATTCAGTTCTGCCCTGATGTTAACACGATGCCTTCAGTGGGGGCCACGCAGCTGTTGCTGTAATGTCAGCAGGATTTTCACCTCTTCCAGCCTGCGCTGCGTCGTGCGGCTCACCTCCTCCGGATCGCGTGCAAACAGGCTCTGCTCACCCAGAATATGCTCCGCCAGACAACGTTCATAGATCGTACCGCCAAAATGCCAGGACTGAACCTTATCGCCATCGATCAGCGCCAGCACATCTTCCGCCCCGCGTCGGTCGTGGCTGATAACGCCACCGTCCCGCAGATGCAGCCGCAGCCCTTTTTGCCCGCCGGACGGCCCGGCATATTTGTTCAGCCAGATATCCACCGGCACGCCGCCGAGCTGCCCCTGAAGATGCGCCTCGCCTTCCGCCGTGGTCAGATCGCCTTTCGCGATATCGCGCCCCAGTCGGTCTCTGGCCGCCATAACCTGTAGGTTTATATCCCCGCTTCCTCCCAGATAGCGCGCCGTTTCGCGCATCATCGCCAGCACGTGCGTACCAATATCCAGGATCACCCCGTCAGGATGGCGAAGCGTTCGGGTATCGGGTTCTCCGGTGGCAAAGTTGAGCGCGACAGGCTCCCCCGCCGCGTTAAACCCGCTCGGCTCCTGTAAAAAGCCCTCGATGCGGACGATATCCGTATAAGCCCCGACCAACCCCAGCTGCACCAGGTTAATACGCGCCATCCAGTGATCGAGCGCCAGCACCCGGGCGGCCGCCTCTGGCCTGGCCAGCAGCGTTTTCAGCCTGGCGATTTGGGCAAGGGTGGCGACAATCGGCTTTTCGACCACAATACGCGGGATGGAGGAGGCCAGCGCCTGCTCAAGCACCTCAAGGTGCTGTAGCGATGCGGTGGTGATAAACAGCGTATCGAGAGGTTGAGCAAGGAGGTCGGCAAGCGACGGACTGCGCGTGACGCCAGCAAGCGTCTTTGCTGGCTGGATATCGAACCCAACACAGTGGAGGGAGGTGCCGAAGGTACTTTGTAGTGCGGGTAAGTAGGCGGTTTCCACCACCGCGCCAAGTCCAACAAACCCAATCTGCATATATCACCTCTGTCGTGGCAAGGCCGGAGCGTAACCCACGCTCCGGCCAGCTCAGGCTGATATCAGGCGTTGGTGACCGGTTTCGGCTCGTTATTCGTCTGCGCATTTTCCAGCATACGACGCACCGGAACAATGAGCACCATCAGAACAGCAGCACAAATCAGCAGCGCGATGGAGCAGCGCGCGAAGAGGTTCGGCAGCATATCTAACTGATCGGCTTTAACATGACCGCCAATCAGACCCGCCGCCAGATTACCGAGGGCGCTGGCACAGAACCACAAGCCCATCATCTGGCCGCGCATTCTTTCCGGGGCCAGCAGGGTCATGGTCGCCAGACCAATCGGGCTCAGGCACAGCTCACCGAGGGTCAGCATCAGGATACTGCCCACCAGCCAGAACGGCGATACGCCCGCACCACCGTTATTCAGGACGTTCTGCGCCGCCAGCATCATCAGGCCAAAGCCCCCTGCCGCACACAGAATACCGATCACGAACTTGGTGATGCTGCTCGGACGAATATTGTTGCTCGCCAGCTTCGGCCAGGCCCAGCTAAAGACCGGTGCCAGCAGGATAATAAACAGGGCGTTAATCGACTGGAACCACACCGCCGGGATTTCAAAATCACCGATCATACGGTTGGTGTAGTCGTTGGCAAACAGGTTGAACGAGGTCGGCTTCTGTTCAAACGCAGACCAGAAGAAGGCCGCAGACACCAGCAGGATAAAGCAGACCAGCAGTCTGGCGCGCTCTTTGCGGTTCAGGCCGGCAAACATGAACAGCCAGATGAAGTACAGCGCCACCGAGGCGGCAATCACGTATACCAGCACGCTGGCCACCGCAACCGGGTTGATCACAATCACGCCCTGGGCAATCAGGGTGACGATAATCGCCACGCCCGCCGCCAGCGCCAGTAACCAGCCGCCAACGCCGTTTTTCTTCACCACCGGGCTGTTCCAGGTGGAGTCCAGCCCCACTTCGCTGTCGTAGCGCTTCATCGACGGCACGGCAAACAGACGGAAGATGACCAGCGCCACCAGCATCCCGATGCCGCCAATACCAAAGCCCCAGTGCCAGCCGTGGGATTTAATCAGCCAGCCGGAGATCAGCGGCGCGATAAAGGACCCCATGTTGATGCCCATGTAGAACAGCGAGAAGCCGCCGTCACGACGCGCATCGCCTTTCTTATACAGCGTGCCCACCATCACCGAGATACAAGTTTTGAACAGGCCCGAGCCCAGCACGATAAACATCAGGCCGATGAAGAACAGGTTGTTGCCCATCACCGCGGATAGCGCAATCGACAGGTGGCCGAGCGCAATCAGAATCGAACCGTACCAGACCGCTTTCTGCTGGCCGAGCCAGTTATCCGCCAGCCAGCCGCCCGGCAGCGCGGCCAGGTACATGGTTCCGGCGAAGATCCCGACGATAGCGGAAGCATTCTCACGCGCCAGCCCCATGCCGCCGTCGTAGACGGTAGCCGCCATAAACAGGATCAGCAGCGGACGAATACCGTAAAACGAGAAGCGCTCCCACATCTCCGTGAAAAACAGCGCGCCGAGCGGATAAGGATGGCCGAAGAAAGTTCGGCTTTCGTTTTTATTAACAGAGGATTGCATAATTCTCCCGAGATGATGTGTCGTCGTACTTGTAAACACCGGAAAGCGGCCGCCCGATTAGCGATCGGGTGGCTTTTTTACATCCGGCGAAATGTTATTTAACCATTTGATAACCTGAGGCAACTTTTGTCCAGCCCCTATACCCCTATCAAAAGATGAAAGTTCGACAATCGTCTTATTTCTTAGATTTTATGTTGGATAAACATGAATAGTGATTGACATCACATCAATAATTATTCGTCCGATTTAAGCGTAAAAAAACCCGCGACAGGCGCGGGTTTATCAGCAGAGCAGCAAGGATTATTTGCTTTTCTTGATGTGTTTAATCAAACGCTTACGCTTACGCATCTGGTTCGGCGTCAGGGTGTTACGTTTGTTGGCAAACGGGTTATCCCCTTCCTTGAACTGGATGCGGATCGGCGTACCCATTACGTCCAGCGATTTGCGGAAGTAGTTCATCAGGTAGCGTTTGTAAGAGTCCGGCAGATCTTTTACCTGGTTACCGTGAATAACCACGATCGGTGGGTTATAACCGCCGGCGTGGGCATATTTCAGCTTCACGCGACGACCGCGCACCAGCGGTGGCTGATGGTCTTCAGCCGCCATGGTCATGATGCGGGTCAGCATCGCGGTACCGACACGACGGGTTGAGCTGTCGTAGGCTTCGCGCACCGATTCGAACAGGTTGCCCACGCCGCTGCCGTGCAGGGCAGAGATGAAGTGGACGCGGGCAAAGTCGATGAAGCCCAGACGGAAGTCCAGCATCTCTTTGACCTGCTCACGCACTTCGTTGCTCAGGCCGTCCCACTTGTTGACGACGATAACCAGCGAGCGCCCACTGTTGAGGATAAAGCCGAGCAGGGAGAGATCCTGATCGGAGATGCCTTCACGGGCATCGATAACCAGCATCACCACGTTGGCGTCTTCAATCGCCTGCAGGGTTTTGATTACCGAGAATTTCTCGACCACATCGGTGATTTTCCCGCGCTTACGCACGCCCGCGGTGTCGATCAGAACGTATTCACGCTCGTCACGCTCCATCGGGATGTAGATGCTGTCGCGAGTGGTGCCCGGCATGTCATACACCACCACGCGGTCTTCACCGAGAATACGGTTAGTAAGCGTTGACTTACCGACGTTCGGACGACCGACGATGGCCAGCTTGATCGGCAGATCCTGCGGGTTGAAGTCGTCTTCCGGCTCCTCTTCACCCTCTTCGCCTTCTTCAAACTGCGCCCAATATTCGGCGTCTTCGTCGACCTCTTCCGGCGGGCTGATCTCGTCAACGTACGGCAGCAGCGCGGTTTCCAGCAGGCTGGTCACGCCACGACCGTGCGAGGCGGCGATCGGGTAGATATCACCCAGGCCTAATGACCAGAAATCGGCCATCGCCTGATCGGGATCGATACCGTCGGTTTTGTTCGCCACCAGGAAGGTCGATTTTTCACGCGAGCGCAGGTGCTTGGCGATGGCAACGTCGGCAGGCATCAGGCCCGCGCGCGCATCAACCATAAACAGCACGATGTCCGCTTCTTCAATCGCCAGCAGAGATTGTTCCGCCATGCGGGTTTCAACGCCGTCTTCTGTCCCGTCGATACCGCCGGTATCGATACAGATAAACTCACGACCTTCCACTTCTGCACGACCGTACTTACGGTCACGCGTGAGCCCCGGGAAATCCGCAACCAGCGCATCACGGGTGCGTGTTAAACGGTTAAAAAGAGTGGATTTTCCAACGTTCGGGCGCCCGACAAGCGCGACCACAGGTACCATGTTTAAAGCCTCATAAAATTCGATATCACGTCGCGTTTGCGGCGTTTTTTAAAAAATCAAAACGGCCCCTGAGCAACAGGAGCCGTTGAGTATACTACAACCGCGGTGATTAACGCGTGATCGCGTACAGCGTACCGTCTTTTGCCTGGATCAGCAGTTTGCCGTCAGCCACCACCGGCTCGGTCTGGAAACCGGAACCGTCGACTTTATCCTGGGCGACAAAACGACCGTTGCTCGGGTCAATCCAGTGCATGTAACCTTCGCTATCACCCACCACCAGGCTGCCGTTATAGAGCGCCGGCGCGGTCAGCAGACGGTGCAGCAGATCGCTCTGCGTCCACAGCGTCACGCCGCCTTCGGTGCTCAGCGCCAGCAGGCGGTCGTTCTGATCGACCAGATAGATGCGGTTGCCATCCACCACGAAATCATTCACCGAGCCCAGCTCGCGTTTCCACATCACCTGGCCGCTGCGCAGATCCATCGCGGTCAGGTTGCCGTTATAGGCCAGAGCGTAGACAACGCCATTGACGATAACCGGCGTGGTATCCACATCGCTCAGACGGTCGATTTCGGTCGGACCGGTTGCCTGAGAGATACGCTGCTGCCAGATCAGCTGACCCTGCTGCATCAGTACGGCGCTGACGCGACCGTTATCGCCGCCAACAATGGCTGCACCAAAGGCAGTGGCTGGCGCAGATTCACCGCGCAGGGAGAGCGCAGGCATATCCAGGTTAACGGTCCACTTCACCGCACCATCAGCTTCATTCAGCGCCTGCAGCTGACCGTTGGCGGTATGCACCAGCACCATACCGTCGCTGACGACCGGACGGGAGAGCGCTTCGCCCGCAACGCGGGTCTGCCAGGCAATGGAGCCGTCGCTGGCGTTAAGGGCATAGACCTGTGCTTTTTCGCTGCCGATATAGACATGACCACCGGCAACCGTTACGCCACCTGACAGCAGAGCCGGCGTGCGTGACAGCCAGCCGCTTTTTTCTGCCAGATTAATCGACCACACCTCTTTGCCGTCATCGGCGTTAACGGCTTTTACGATGCCTTTGCGGTCAGCCGCATAGACAACACCGTCCGCAGAAGCCGGATGCAGGTTGGAGTAGAAGTCGCCAATACCGTTACCGACAGAGGTGCTCCATGCGGTAGACGGCGCAAACTGGTTTTCAACCGTTGGCAGTGGAGACATGGTGACAACATCTTCTTCGCCGCTGAACAGTGAACAGCCGCTCAATAACGTAACGGAAAGCAGTCCTGGCAGAAGTAATTTACGCAATTGCATCGGGTCCCTCTCAGACGGACAAATTATTTATTTTCATCTGCATCATTTCGCTCAGCGCGGGTGAGGCGTTACTTTTCACGCCTGCTTCCCATGCGCTGCGCGCGCCTTGTTTGTCACCCTTGCTCAGCAGTGCTTCACCACGCAGGTCGGCAACAATAGAGGCAAAACCTTCACCTTTGACAGCGTCGAGGGTTTTCAGCGCTTCGTCAGGTTTCTTCTGCTGCACCTGAATACGGGCAAGACGCAGATTGATGAGCGCTTTCAGGTTATCGTTGCCTGCGGCGGCCAGACCCTGCTGCAGCTGGGCTGCCGCTTTATCCAGCTCGCCTTTATCGACGAACTGCTGAGCCACTTCCAGCGACGCCAGCGCACCGTAGGTGTTTTTGTTGTCGGCGGCAAATTTCTCTGCCGCCGCCAGGGTTTGTGGCTGATCGGCTTTGATGGCGCTCACGGTATTTTCATACTGTAAGGAGGAGCCACGCGCGGAATCGACCTGATGACTGTTCCAGTAACGCCAGCCCACCAGGGCGCCAACACCTAAAATGACCCCAACAGCCAGCGCTTTGCCGTTTTCAGCAAAGAAGCGTTTGATCGCATCAACCTGGTCGTTTTCGTTCTCGTACATTTCCACGCAGTCCTTCTCCTTAGCCCAGTAGAGTGCGCAAGTGCGCCGCAACGCCGTCCTGCGTTACCGTTGTTTGCTCACCAGAGCGCAGATCCTTCACTACTACTTCGCCGTTAGCCACTTCTGACTCGCCGAGTACCAGTGCGATTCGCGCGCCCCACTTGTCGGCACGGGCGAACTGTTTCTTGAAGTTGCCGCCGCCGTGGTTGGTCATCAGCTTAGCCGCTGGCAGTGCATCGCGCACGCGTTCGGCAAGCTGCATTGCCGCAGACTGCGTTTCCGCGCCTGAGGCTACCAGGTATATATCGACAACAGGATCGGCTTTAAATTCCGGATTAACTGCCTGAACTAACAAAACAAGTCGCTCAAGGCCCATGGCGAAACCTACCGCAGGGGCAGGACGACCGCCTAACTGCTCTACCAGACCATCATAACGACCGCCCGCACAGACCGTTCCCTGTGAACCGAGGCTGGTGGTAACCCACTCAAACACGGTGCGGTTGTAGTAGTCCAGACCGCGTACCAGACGTTGGTTGACGGTATAAGTAATACCGGCCGCTTCCAGCAGTTTGCACAGACCGGCAAAGTGTTCGCGGGAATCGTCGTCCAGATAATCGCCCAGGGCAGGCGCATCGTTCAGCAGGGCCTGCACGTCAGGGTTCTTGGAATCCAGCACGCGCAGCGGGTTGCTGTACATACGACGCTTGCAGTCTTCGTCCAGCTTCTCTTTATGCTGCTCGAGGAAGGCCACCAGCGCATCGCGGTAGTTTGCACGCGCGTCAAGAGAACCGATGGAGTTCAGCTCCAGAGAAACGTGGTCAGCGATACCCAGCGCGCGCCACCAGCGGGCAGTCAGCATAATCAGCTCGGCGTCGATATCCGGGCCCTGCAGACCAAAGGCTTCCACACCCAGCTGGTTAAACTGGCGGTAACGGCCTTTCTGAGGACGTTCGTGACGGAACATTGGGCCGATATACCACAGGCGCTGCTCCTGATTGTACAGGAGACCATGCTCGATGCCGGCGCGTACACATCCCGCCGTACCTTCCGGACGTAAGGTCAGGCTGTCGCCGTTACGATCCTCAAAGGTGTACATCTCTTTTTCAACCACATCGGTGACTTCACCGATAGCGCGTTTGAATAACGGGGTCTGCTCTACAATCGGCAAACGGATTTCGCTGTAACCGTAGCTGCCGAGCACCTGCTTAAGGGTGCCTTCAATGCGCTGCCAGATGGCGGTCTCGGCAGGCAGATAATCGTTCATGCCGCGAATGGCTTGAATATTCTTTGCCACGTTTGTTCTCTTTCTATAGACAAAAATGAACCCTGGGGTTCATAACCGAAGGGTTCAATCATACACAGGAAGCGAACCGCTTCCCATCACGTTATTTTTCGACCTGGTGCACGCTGATGCGCTGCGCTTCATCCAGCATGGTGGCTTTGGCGCGGATACGGGCTTCAAGCTGATCGATCATGTCGTTATTATCCAGACGATCTCTGCGGACGCCATCTTCATAGAGACCACTTTTCTTGTTACCGCCCGTGACGCCCAATGTTGACACCAGCGCCTCACCCGGACCGTTCACCACACAGCCGATAATCGAAACGTCCATCGGGGTGATGATATCTTCCAGACGCTGCTCAAGCGCATTCACCGTACCGATAACATCAAACTCCTGACGCGAACAGGTCGGACAGGCGATAAAGTTGATGCCACGGGAACGAATACGCAGCGATTTCAGGATATCAAAACCGACTTTGATCTCTTCCACCGGATCGGCGGCCAGCGAGACACGCAGGGTGTCGCCAATGCCTTCGTTCAGCAGCAGGCCGAGGCCAATCGCTGATTTCACCGCACCGCTGCGCGCGCCGCCGGCTTCGGTGATCCCGAGGTGCAGAGGCTGATCGATCTGCTTCGCCAGCAGACGATAGGATTCAACGGCAAGGAACACGTCCGAGGCTTTAACGCTGACTTTGAACTGATCGAAGTTCAGACGATCGAGATGATCCACATGACGCATGGCCGATTCGAGCAGCGCCTGCGGGGTCGGTTCGCCGTACTTTTCCTGGAGATCTTTTTCCAGCGAACCGGCGTTCACGCCGATACGGATGGGGATGTTCTTGTCGCGGGCGCAATCAACGACCGCGCGGATACGCTCTTCGCTGCCGATGTTGCCGGGGTTGATACGCAGGCAATCGACGCCGTATTCCGCGACTTTCAGCGCGATACGGTAATCGAAGTGAATATCGGCAACCAGCGGAACGGAGACCTGCTGTTTGATGAGTTTGAAAGCTTCCGCCGCATCCATTGTCGGCACGGAAACGCGAACAATATCTGCGCCTACACGTTCTAACGCTTTGATCTGATTGACCGTCGCCGCCACATCGGTGGTACGGGTGTTGGTCATCGACTGAACGGCGATGGGAGCACCATCGCCAATTGGCACATTCCCGACGTAAATACGTTTCGATTTTCTACGTGGAATAGGAGCCTGGTTATGCATGGAAAATCTCCCGCGTTGCCTGTCTGTTACTTACTGTGCTGCTGATTGTTCGGCATTGAGGGTCAGTCGCGCAACCTGGCTAGTTCTGATAAAACGGCTCAGATCGACAGGTTTACCCTGGAACTGGATCTGGACCGCTGCCGGAGCACCAATCTTGAGCTTATAAGGTGCCTGGCCTGCCAGATTTAACGTGCCGTCCTTACGCTGCAGTCCGCTGAACAGCTTTTTGCCGGTCGCGTCGGTCACTTCAAGCCAGCAGTCGGCGCTGAAGTTCATGACCAGCGCGTTTGGGTCGGCCGGTGCCGCCGCTACGCCAGCCGGATCGGATGGCAGAGGCTGAACCGCGTTATCCGCGGTGGCTGCCGGTGCAGTCCCGACGTTCGCCTGAGAAGGCGAAACAACGGCGCTGTCAGCCGGAGCCTGGGCTGTTTGATTAGCAGCTGGCGCAGAAGTCTGCGCCGTTGCTGTATCGGTAGTGTCGGTCGCTGGCGCTGGTGCCTGCGGTTCGCTGGCGGTTGCGGAGGCGTCGGTATTCAGTGGGATGCTCTGAGCGCCATCGCCCGCAGAGCCATTCAGCTCGGCGGAGGATTGATCGGCCATGGTGGTGATCTCTTCCTGCTGCGCTTTATGGTTCTGCCACCACCAGGCGCCTGTCAGGCCGATAACCACAAACAAGACCAGCCAGGTAAAGGTCATCAGCCAGCCATCACGTTTTTTACGACGTTTGCCCAGCGAAAAACTCTGCATCGGCGCGACTTTCGCCGCTCTGACCGGTGCCTGTTTTTCCATCATCGGCAGCAGTTCGTCTTCAGGGATATGCACCAGTTTTGCATAGGAGCGGATATAACCACGCAGAAACGTTGAAGCGAGTTCGGCAGGTGCCTTATCTTCTTCAATATCGCGGACCGTGGAAACCTTCAGGCATAAGCGTTCCGCAACGGCTTGCTGGCTTAGTCCGAGTTGTTCACGGGCGTTGCGAAGACGAACGCCCGTGGAAAGTGCTGCATTTTGGTCGTGAGTGGCTTCAGTATTCATTCGCTACAACTACTGGTACGTGAAAATTGAGGATCCTGGCGCCGGTGAGTCACAATGCCACCCGCACCGCGAAACTTCTGGTCAGTTAACCTTAGTAAGACAGCACAATACTGTCAGGTTTTCGTTGACAGAAGCGGCTTGTCAGTGAGGCTAAACTGTTGTTGCGTCGTTACATACTGCCTTAAAGTCATATAAAACGCACCGTAATTATTACCCATACACCGGTGCAATGACTGTTTATTCGCATCTTACGCTGCCACGGCGCAGATAATGCGCCGTGACTGCATAATAATTACACGGCCTTGATATCGATAGCCTCACCCTGCATACGTTTACGCAGCGTACGCTTGGTGCGGTCGATAACATCACCGGCCAGCTGACCACAGGCGGCATCAATATCATCACCACGGGTTTTACGCACGATAGTGGTGAAGCCGTACTCCATCAGAACCTTGGAGAAACGGTCGATACGGCTGTTTGAGCTACGGCCATACGGCGCGCCCGGGAACGGGTTCCATGGGATCAGGTTGATCTTGCACGGCGTATCTTTCAGCAGTGCCGCCAGCTCGTGCGCATGCTCGGTGCCGTCGTTGACGTGATCCAGCATGACGTACTCGATGGTGACGCGTCCCTGGTTGGCATTGGACTTCGAAATGTAGCCCCGCACCGAGTTCAGGAAGGTCTCGATATTGTACTTCTTGTTGATTGGCACGATCTCATCACGGATGGCATCGTTCGGCGCGTGCAGCGAAATCGCCAGCGCAACGTCAATCATATCGCCGAGCTTATCCAGCGCAGGCACAACACCTGACGTGGAAAGGGTTACGCGACGTTTGGACAGGCCAAAGCCGAAGTCGTCGAGCATGATTTCCATGGCCGGAACCACGTTGGTCAGGTTCAGCAGCGGTTCGCCCATTCCCATCATCACCACGTTGGTGATTGGACGGGTGCCGGTCACTTTTGCCGCGCCGACGATCTTCGCCGCACGCCAGACCTGGCCGATGATTTCCGATACGCGCAGGTTACGGTTAAAGCCCTGCTGCGCCGTGGAGCAGAACTTACACTCCAGCGCACAACCGACCTGGGAAGAGACGCACAGCGTGGCGCGATCGTCTTCCGGGATATAGACCGTCTCAACGCGCTGATCGCCTACGGCAATCGCCCACTTAATGGTGCCGTCAGCTGAACGCTGCTCTTCCACCACTTCCGGAGCGCGGATTTCAGCGACGTCTTTCAGCTTGTTACGCAGCACCTTGTTGATGTCAGTCATGTCATCAAAGTCGTCGCTGCAATAGTGATACATCCATTTCATCACCTGGTCGGCACGAAACGGCTTCTCGCCCATCTCTTTGAAGAACTCGCGCATCTGCTGACGGTTCAGGTCCAGCAGGTTGATTTTTCCATTTTTATTTGGAACCGCAGCAATGGCGACTTCGGAGGTATTAACTAGTTCAGACATAATATATTCCGGCCTCGTTGTTACACGTTATGGCCCGTGGAGGGTTAAAAAGAAACGCCCCGGCAAGCAGTCTGCTCATCCGGGGCGTTGCATTGTACAAAGTCTGGCGCAGGGATGCCACGTCTGCACGCGGCATTTACGAAAATAATGTGTAAACGAAACCGTTAAATTAACGGGTACGCGCGCACACTTCGCCTTCTGCGAAGAAGAAAGCGATTTCACGAGCGGCAGATTCTACAGAGTCGGAACCGTGGGTGCCGTTCTCGGTGAAGCTGTCAGCGTAATCTGCGCGCAGAGTACCTGCCAGAGCGTTATCCGGGTTGGTTGCACCCAGCAGATCGCGGTGACGCTGAACGGCATTTTCGCCTTCCAGTACGGAAACCACGATTGGGCCAGAGGTCATGAACTCAACCAGGCCGTCGAAGAATGGGCGACCTTCGTGCTCAGCATAGAAACCACGAGCCTGCTCAACGGTCAGATGCAGCATTTTGGTGCCAACGATTTTGAACCCTGCCGCTTCAAAGCGAGCAAAGATGCTGCCAATAACGTTTTTTGCCACCGCGTTTGGTTTGATGATGGAAAAAGTACGTTCAATAGCCATGATTACCTCTGTGATTTGTTCTGTTGTTTTGCATTCATGCGAAATATATGGCGCGGATTATAATGAGCATTCACGCCATTGCCTATGGATGGATGTAACATTTTTTTAAAATAAGACGAGTTTTAACAACAGATCCTGGCTAAAACCTGTTTTATCTATTGCAAGGTAAAATCGACGGTTGCCACCTGCCCTGCCTCATCCATCACCAACAGTTGATAATCCCCTACGCTGTCCAGGTGCAACGTAACCGCTCGCCCCTGCACGTTCAGCAGCTCGCCGTTAAGGAACCACCAGCGGGCCCCGTCGCTTCCGCTGGCCTGCAACGGCAACGACACGCGCGCCTCCCCCGGCAGACGCTTTATCACCGCCCCCTGGCGAATGCCTGAGAGGATCAGCGGCGCCGGAAACCCCTGGCCGAGCGGCGGGCAGGTTGCTGAAGCAGGCGGAATGCGCACCGCGCGGCGTTCTGCCTGCGGCAGCCACGGCTCCAGCGGCAGCGGCCAGACGTCAATGGTATGTTCCTGCGCCTGCGGGCAGTCCGCCGCTACGCGTTTGCCGCTGTTATCCA
>NZ_DAIQCE010000022.1:0-39889 GCF_036780805.1 Leclercia sp.
CCGCTGGCTGCCACCCTTACCGCCCGGCGGGGGCCGCGCGTTGCCGTCCATCCCGCCCGCCAGCGCGAAGGCATTGGTCGGGCGCTGGTGGCCAGTGCCCGCCAGCAGGTCAACATCGACTATCTTTCCGTCAGCTTCGGCTACACCAACGAACTCTGGCGTTTCTGGCAGCGCTGTGGCTTTGTGCTGGTGCGCATGGGCAGCCACCGCGAGGCCAGCAGCGGCTGCTACACGGCGATGGCGGTGCTGCCGATCAGCGCGGCGGGGCAGGCGCTGTGCCAGCGGGAGCATCAGCGGCTCTGCCGCGATGCATCGGTGATTGAACGCTGGAACGGTGAAAAGATCCCGGTAGCGGCCACAGGTGAGGCTACCCTTAATGATGATGACTGGCTGGATCTGGCCGGTTTTGCCTTTGCCCACCGCCCCTTAACAGCGGCGCTTGCCAGCCTGACGCGACTGCTGCAGGCGACGGATCTGCCCCTGGCAGGGCTGCGGGGCAAAGTCGAGCAGGGGCTGGACGATAATGCCCTGAGCCGTGCCCTGGGTCTCAGCGGACGTAAAGCTTTGCTGAGTCATCTGCGTGCAGAGGCGGGCCAGGCGCTGGCACAGCTGGACAACGAAGGTTGTCAAAGTCTGAAGAACACCGTTTTGCAATGGCAATTTTTTCAATGACTTCATCAGTAAACTGGCATGTTCATTCTGCCTGTCAGGCGTAGAATCCGTTTATCAATCAAGGAGACTGCCATGAAACATGACCATTTTGTTGTCCAGAGCCCCGCTCAACCGGCTAAACAGCTGCTACTGCTGTTTCATGGCGTCGGCGATAACCCGGTCAATATGGGGCAGATTGGCAGCTGGTTTGCGCCACTGTTTCCCGATGCCCTGGTGGTGAGCGTGGGCGGCGTTGAGCCGTGCGGTCCAAATGGCCGCCAGTGGTTCTCGGTGCAGGACGTGACCGAAGAGAATCGTCAGGAGCGGGTGGATGCGATCATGCCGACCTTTGTCGATACGGTGCGTTACTGGCAGCAGCAAAGCGGCGTCGGCGCAAATGCCACCGCGCTGATCGGTTTTTCTCAGGGGGCGATCATGGCGCTGGAGAGCGTGAAGGCCGAGCCGGGCTTAGCCTCACGGGTGATTGCCTTCAACGGTCGCTATGCGACCCTGCCCGAGCGGGCGACGACCGAGACCACTATCCACCTGATCCACGGCGGGGAAGACCATGTGATTGAGCTGTCCCATGCGGTTGCCGGTCAGGAAGCCCTGATCCGCGCGGGCGGTGATGTGACGCTGGATATTGTCGACGATCTGGGACATGCCATTGACGATCGCAGCGTTCAGTTCGCGCTGGACCACCTGCGTTTTACCGTGCCGAAGCACTACTTCGATGAAGCGCTCAGCGGCGGCAAGCCGAATGATGAGGGTATTGTTGAGTTCTTCTGAGGAATAACCCTCTCCCCGACGGGGAGAGGGTCAAATCATTATTTCTTCTGGTCTTTCTTCGGCCAGTCGTCTTCATCGTCCCACTTGTCGTTAAAGTCACGATGCGGAGGGAGTTCAGGTTTGTTGGCGAGGAATTTCTTGTGGTCAACGCGCTTGAGATCCTTGATCACGTTCAGCACTACGCCTACCAGAAACACCAGTACCAGGATCCACCAATATTTAGCCAGCCAGTCCATTCGCTTATCCTTCTTTGGGGCAACCGTCAGGCGACGAGCTGCTCCATGATACGTTGATACATACGGGCCAGCAGTTGCAAATCAGCTGCATTCACGCATTCATTAATTTTATGAATCGTGGCATTCACCGGCCCAAGTTCGACCACCTGCGCACCCATACGGGCGATAAAGCGTCCGTCGGATGTGCCGCCCGTGGTCAGCAGTTGCGGTTTAATTTCATTATAGTGCGCGATAGCGTTAACCACCGCATCTACCAGCTTACCGCGTCCGGTCAGAAACGGCTGGCCGGAAATCCACCAGTCAACGCTGTAGCGCAGCTGGTGTTTCTCCAGCAGTGCCGCGACGCGGGCTTTGATCATCTCGTCGGTCAGTTCGGTGCTGAAGCGGAAGTTAAACTGCACAAACAGATCGCCGGGAATCACGTTGTTGCTGCCGGTACCGGCCTGGATATTGGCAATCTGCATGCTGGTTGGCGGGAAATAATCGTTGCCCTTGTCCCACTCGATCCCGACCAGCTCGTTGAGCATCGGCGCGGCGCGGTGTACCGGGTTATCGGCCAGATGCGGATAGGCCACGTGACCCTGAACGCCGTGAATGGTCAGGTTACAGGTCATGGAGCCGCGACGGCCATTTTTAACCACGTCACCCACCACCTCGGTGCTGGACGGCTCGCCCACCAGGCAGTAATCCAGGCGTTCGTTACGCGCCATCAGCGTTTCTACTACCTTCACGGTGCCGTTTTTGGCGCTGGCCTCTTCGTCGGAGGTGATTAAAAACGCCAGGCGGCCTTTATGGTTCGGGTATTGCGCCACGAAACGTTCGGCGGCAACTACCATCGCCGCCAGCGAGCCTTTCATGTCCGCCGCGCCGCGACCAAACAGCATGCCGTCGCGAATGGTCGGTTCGAAAGGCGGATTGATCCAGCGGTCAGCGTCACCGGCTGGCACGACATCGGTATGTCCGGCAAACGCCAGCGTTTCGCCCTGACCGCGCCAGGCCCAGAAATTTTGCGTATCGCCAAAATCCATAGGTTCGACGGTAAAACCAATCGCCCGCAGGCGTTCGATCATCAGCGCCTGACAACCCGCATCGTCCGGGCTCAGGGAGGGGCGGCGAATAAGCTGCTGAGTCAGCTCAATGACCGGGCATGACATAGACTACACCTCAATAAAATAGGTTTGGTATTGCTTTTCGTTGAAACCCAGCAGCATAGGCTTACCGGGCGCCCAGAGCAATGGGCGTTTGATGATTGCTGGCATTTCAACCATTAAGGCGGCGGCGCTGTCGGCATTGTTGATGCTGGCGCGCAGGGGTTCATCCAGTTTGCGCCAGGTGGTGCCACGGGTGTTCAGCAGGGCTTCCCAACCCAGCTCGGCGATGAATTTCTGCATTAAATCAGCATCAAGTCCGTCGGCGCGATAGTCGTGAAAACGGTAATCGACGTTGTTTGCCTCCAGCCAGCGGCGCGCTTTTTTAATGGTGTCGCAATTTTTGATGCCGTACAGGACGATCATGGTGAATCCTTTTGTCTTAACCGGGCGCGATTGCTCAGTATTTTCGATGTTTAAGCGATTGCGAAAATATAACACATTTGTTTTATTACTTAATTTTATATTGAGGTCTGGCATAAAGAATGTACAGGCGATGAATATTTTTTCATCTTTTCCGCATAGAAGTCCAGGTACTAAAAAGTCGTGTAAGAACAGTCGCTAATTAAATTTTCCATCCTTTATCAGGGTTATTTCAAAATATTGCAGTTGGTCACATAAAATTTATCGGACCCGGCCCATATTAAGTACAAGCCAGTCGTACCAACGGGGGTAGAGCATTATCACTGATTAAAAAATCTTCACAATGATGATATATTCTCGTAGAATGGCCATAATAATAAGAGAGGTAGTTATGATTGAACGTGAACTGGGGAACTGGAAAGATTTTATCGAAGGCATGCTTCGTAAATGACATTCAGGAAGAAATGCAAGAGCACTTAATTAGCGAAATAACAATAATGTGAAAATAAACACATAAAAAAGGCGGCCGGTAAGGACGCCTTTTTCATTTTCAATATCTTATTTCTGTCGTTCCTTTAACGGGAAGCGTCGGCGGACCAGCACAAAGAACAGCGGCACAAAGAAAATGGCGAGCACGGTCGCGGAGATCATCCCGCCCATGACCCCGGTTCCCACCGCATGCTGGCTGCTCGATCCCGCGCCAGAGCTGGTCGCCATCGGCAGCACGCCGAAGACAAACGCCAGCGAGGTCATCAGGATCGGACGCAGGCGCTGACGGCAGGCATGCAGGGTAGCGGCCATCAGCTCATGGCCTTTCTCATTCATCTCGTTAGCAAACTCGACAATCAGAATGGCGTTCTTCGCGGACAGGCCAATGACCGTTAACAGTCCGACCTGGAAGTAGACGTCATTCTCCAGTCCGCGCATCCAGGTGGCGAGCAGGGCGCCGATCACCCCCAGCGGCACCACCAGCATTACCGAGAATGGCACTGACCAGCTCTCATACAGGGCGGCCAGACAGAGGAACACCACCAGCAGCGATAGCGCATACAGCGCAGGCGCCTGGGCACCGGAGAGGCGCTCCTGATAGGACATCGCGGTCCACTCGAGGCCAAACCCGGCAGGCAGCTGCTGCACCAGATTTTCCATCACATCCATCGCCGTACCGGTACTGACGCCCGGCGCGGCCTCCCCGACAATCTCTACCGCGGAATAGCCGTTGTAGCGTTCCATACGCGGAGAGCCGGTCTCCCAGCGCGAGGTGGCGAAGGCCGAGAAAGGCACCATGCCGCCATCTTTATTGCGCACGTACCAAAGGTTGATATCGTCCGGCAGCATGCGGTATTTAGCCGCCGCCTGCACGTAGACCTTTTTCACGCGGCCCCGATCCATAAAGTCGTTCACATAGCTCGAGCCCCATGCGGTTTGCAGGGTATCGTTGATATCGTCGATGGAGACGCCGAGCGCCTGCGCCTTACGCTGGTCGATATCAATTTGCAGCTGCGGGCTATCATCCAGGCCGTTGTGGCGCACGCGGGTGAGGGAAGGGTCCTCTCCGGCCAGCTCCAGCAGCCGGTCACGTGCAGCCATCAGGGCATCATGTCCGGCCCCGGCGTGATCCTGCAGCTCCATATCAAAGCCCGCGGAGCTGCCGAGCCCGCTGATCGCCGGTGGGCTGCTGGCAAACACCCGCGCCTCTTTAATGTGGCTGAAAGCTTTGGTGGCTCGCTCGATAATGGCGAACGAGCTGCCGGTTTTGGCGTCGCGCTCGTCCCAGTCTTTCAGGCGCACAAACATACGCGCCACGTTCTGCCCGTTACCGCCGGGACCCGAGCCCACGGTGGCAAACACCGACAGGACGGTATCTTTCTCTTTAGTGAAGAAGTACTGCTCGACCTGCTGAACCACCTTCAGGGTCTGCTGCTGGGTAGAGCCGCTGGGTAACTGCACCGAGGTGATAAACATGCCCCGGTCTTCCAGCGGCAGGAACGAGGTCGGCAGGCGCAGGAACAGGAACACCATGCCGCCCAGCAACAGGAGATAGATCAGCATCCAGCGCAGGCTGCGGTGCAGGATCCGCCCGACGCCCGCCTCATAGCGCGCGGCGTTACGGTCAAACATGCGGTTGAACCAGCCAAAGAACCCTTTCTGGCCGTGCTGTCCACCCTTATGCAGCGGTTTAAGCAGGGTGGCGCACAGCGCCGGGGTAAGGATCATCGCCACCAGCACCGACAGCACCATCGCCGCAACGATAGTGATCGAGAACTGGCGATAGATTGCGCCGGTAGTACCGCCAAAGAAGGCCATCGGCACAAACACCGCCGACAGCACCATGGCGATACCCACCAGCGCCCCCTGGATCTGCTTCATTGATTTTCGCGTCGCTTCGCGCGGGGAGAGCCCCTCTTCGCTCATGATACGTTCGACGTTCTCTACCACCACGATGGCGTCATCCACCAGCAGGCCTATTGCCAGCACCATCGCAAACATGGTGAGGGTGTTGATGCTATAGCCAAAGGCGTACAGCACCGTGAAGGTGCCCATCAGCACCACCGGCACGGCGATGGTCGGGATCAGCGTGGCGCGGAAATTTTGCAGGAACAGGTACATCACCAGGAATACCAGGGCGATGGCTTCCAGCAGGGTTTTCACCACATCCTCAATCGAGGCCTTCACGAAGGAGGTGGTTTCGTAGGCGACTTTATACTCCAGCCCGTGCGGGAAGAACTGCGACAGCTCGTCGAGGCGTTTGATGACCTGTTCAGCCGTGGCCATCTCGTTGGCACCGGAGGCCAGCTTGACCCCTAGCCCGGAGGCCTGCTTGCCGTTAAAGCGGCTCAGATAATCGTACTTCTCGGCACCCATCTCGACGGTGGCGACATCACCCAGCTTTACTTCTGATCCATCCTGATTCACGCGCAGAGTGATATCGCGGAACTGCTGCGGGGTCTGTAACAGCGACTGGGAGTTGATGGTGGCGTTCAGCGCCTGCTTATCAATGGACGGCGTCCCTCCCAGCTGGCCGACCGCAATCTGCGCGTTTTGTGATTCGATGGCGTCAGTGACGTCTTTCGCCGTCATCTGGAAGCTGTTCAGCTTCGCCGGGTCGAGCCAGATGCGCATCGAGTATTGCGAACCGTAGGCGTCGATATCCCCTACGCCGTTGATGCGGCTGAGCGGATCCTGAATATTACTGGCGACATAGTCAGCGATATCCTGCTTATCCATCGAGCCGTCGTTGGAGACAAAAGCGATGGTCAGAATGTTGGTATCGCCGGTTTTACGCACCGTCACGCCCTGATTCTGCACCGCCTGCGGCAGCTTACGCATCGCTGACTGCAGCTGGTTCTGCACCTGCTGCACCGCTTCATCCGGGTCAACGCCCGCGGTAAAGCTCAGCGTGACCGTCGCCTGGCCGGTGGCGCTACTCTGGGAGGACATGTACATCAGGTTGTCGAGGCCGGTCATGTTCTGCTCGATCACCTGGGTAACGGTGTTCTCCAGGGTTTGGGCGGACGCCCCCGGATAGTTCGCCGTGATCCGCACGTTAGGCGGGGCCAGATCCGGGTACTGCTCAACAGGAAGGGAAAAAATGGCCAGCGTGCCGGTGAGACACAACAGAATTGCCAGCACCCAGGCAAAAATGGGGCGATCGATGAAAAAATTCGCCATTAAAATAAGACCTCGTTTTGCTGCGCGTCGTCATTGTACATTGCCCGCATAACTCTAGCCGCAAGGCGGATGTCAAACGTGGAGAAATAAAGGAGATAATGTAAATTATCATGCGCTTTATTCGCGTCGTTGCCCTTTATGAAGCGATGAGTATTGCCCATCCGCAGGGCTGACTGATGACATTCCCCCTGATTTTACCCTTATTTACCCTCGGTAGCCGCTGACGAGCGGAAACAGACGCTGACCTGCGTCCCTCCGCCGGGCGGCTGTGAGAAGTGCAGGGTACCCCCCAGCCGGTCGGCGCGCTCGCGCATGATGTTAAGACCGTAGTGACCCGGCGGCTCGCTGGCGTCGCCAATCCCGATGCCGTCGTCACGAATGCTCACCCTGTGGCTGCCGTCCGGGGCGGTCACGCAGCTGACCCGAATATCGCTGGCCTGAGCGTGCTTGATGGCGTTCAGCACCGCCTCGCGCACAATCTGCAGCAGGTGGACCTGCATCTGGGCGTCCAGCGCCAGGGAGGAGAGCTGACAGTCGAGGCTCAGCGTTGCCCCGGTCTGCTTCTGCAGATCGTCCAGCGTCTCCTGTAGTGCGGCGGGGAGGTTGGCCTGGTTCAGCGTCAGGCGGAAGGTGGTGAGCAGCTCGCGCAGCTGGCGGTAAGCGGCATTCAGCGCCCGGGAGAAATCGGTGATGATTTCCTGAGCCGCCGCGTTCTCCTCCGGCACCGCTCGTTTAAGCAGCGTCAGCTGAATGCGCAGATACGACAGCACCTGCGCCAGCGAGTCGTGCAGTTCCCGGGCGATGGTGGCGCGCTCCTCCATCAGCAGCAGCTGGTGGTAGTGCTTCTGCGCCTGGTTGGAGAAGAGGCCGCGCCCGAGCATGGTGGCCACGCTTTTCATCAGCGGGATCGGCACGGCGCGCTGCTCGCTTTGCCAGCGCAGCTCACCGAACCGGGTCTCGAGCATAATGACCGGCAGCACCTGCGTCTCAAGGTGTTCGACGGGCTCACCCTCCTGCATTTTCCAGCCGTCGCTGGTATGCAGCGCCAGCCAGGCGATCCCGGTATATTCGCGCACGGTTTGCAGGATATGACGGAAGCAGTGGCTGTCGATCTTGCTGGTGTTCATCTCCTGCGAGCAGGTAAACAGCATCTCCAGCTGCTGGTGGGCCTCGTGCAGATGGTGCGTCTTCTCTTCAACCGAAATTTCCAGCGAGCGATACAGGGTGTGCAGCTCGGCCGCCATATGGTTAAAGGTGCGGGAAAGCAGGCCAAGCTCGTTCGGCAGATCGGTATCCGGCACCGGGGTATCAAACCGACCCTGCTCAATGTGCAGACTGGAGGCGACCAGATGAGTGAGCGGGGCGACGACCTGCCGGCGGATCCGGCGCAGCGTGCTCAGTGCCAGCAGGATGATGCCGATCCCCCCGGCAAAGGAGATGGCAAACACCAGCCGGATCTTATTTTCGGCGTAGTGCTGCAGGGAGAGAACAAAGGCGTCGATACGCGCCACATACTCATCCATATGGTTCTGATACCAGACGAAATCACCCTGATCGAGCTTCTCATTGACCCCCTGCCACGCCAGCTGTAGCAGGTGATAACGCTGTTGAACCTCATCCGGCACGTACCAGCTTTTCAGGGTGCGCAGCGCGGGAGCATTCAGCGTTTGCTGCCAGGCCTGCCGATGGGGCAGCAGATCGGCGCTGCCCCGCTGCATATCGTAACCCAGGCGATAGCTCTGCATCCGCAATGACCCCGCCAGGTTGATCGCTTCGGCGTCGCGCTGGCTGCTGGCAAGGGTAAAGAGCGCGATGGCGCTCGTCAGCAGCGACAGGGCAATGATGGCGAAAAAGGCCCGGGCAAGAGTGCGTGAAACCGGTTGTTTGACTATCACAAATCGCTTCCTGAGCTAAGACGATACAGACCTGATAAGCGTTTCCGCGGGGGGAATGAAACGTAATTTCATCAGGAATGAAATTAATTGATCTGACACAGGTTCCGGCGAAATAGTTCGCGTTCCTGGGCAATTGAACATTGCCTGAATCCATTGCGGTGGGTAAATACACTACTCATACAAAGAATAAGGTTATTCAGCCCAGCAGGGGAACCGTGATGAATCATTTTATTATGGCAAACAGCCAACAATGCATTGGATGTCGTGCCTGCGAAGTGGCATGCGTTATGGCGCATCATAATGAACAACATGCCCTCAGCGCGCGCCATTTTACCCCTCGTATCACCGTGGTGAAAGAGGGCACTAAACACAGCGCCGTGACCTGTCACCACTGTGAGAATGCCCCCTGTCTACAGAGCTGCCCGAATGGCGCCATTGGCCGCACGCGCGACAGCGTGCAGGTTAACGCGAAGAAATGTATTGGCTGTAAAGCCTGCGTCGTGGCCTGTCCGTTTGGCACCATGGATATTGTCAATACGACCGCGCAGAAGTGCGATCTCTGCCTGGATCGCCCCGAGGGCCCGGCCTGCGTGGCGAACTGCCCGGCGGATGCCCTGTCGCGGGTCACGCCCGATACCCTGAACCAGCTGGCCCGCGCGCGACAGGTACGCACGGCGCGTCATGAGGCGCAGCCGTGGCAGACCGGTGCCGCGCGCGATTGCCGTGAGATGAGCAAACGCGAGCGGATGTATGCCCTGGCCGCCCGCGGTGAGCCGGATAAACTTGCCCCCGCGGCACGGGCGGGTAATTTTGACGAAATCTACCTGCCGTTCCGCCCGGCGCAGGCACAGCGTGAGGCCGACCGCTGCCTGACCTGCGGGGAGCATTCGGTGTGCGAATGGACCTGCCCGCTGCACAACCACATCCCCCAGTGGATCGACCGGGTGAAGGCCGGGGACATCGACGCTGCGGTGGAGCTCTCCCATCAGACCAACTGCCTGCCGGAGATCACCGGACGGGTCTGCCCGCAGGACAAACTCTGCGAAGGGGCCTGCACGATACGCGATGTGGCCGGGTCGGTGACCATCGGCAATATCGAACGCTATATCTCCGACCAGGCGCTGGCCAAAGGCTGGCGGCCCGATCTGAGTCACGTCACGCCCGTCGATAAGCGGGTTGCTATTATCGGGGCCGGGCCTGCCGGGCTGGCCTGCGCCGATGCGTTAATCCGCCGCGGCGTCAGCGTCACGGTCTTCGATCGTCACCCGGAGATTGGTGGCCTGCTCACCTTCGGCATTCCGGCCTTTAAGCTGGATAAATCCCTGCTGGCCCGCCGTCGGGAGATCTTCACGGCGATGGGCATCCGCTTCGAGCTGAACTGCGAGGTGGGTAAAGATATCCCGCTGGCGCAGCTGCTCAGCGAGTACGATGCCCTGTTTGTCGGCGTAGGCACCTACCGTTCGATGAAGGCGGGTATTCCTCATGAGGATGCGCCCGGAGTCTACGATGCCCTGCCGTTCCTGGTGGGTAACACCCGGCAGCTAATGGGTCTGCCGCCGTCGGTGGAGGAGCCCTTTGTTGATACCGCCGGGCTGAACGTGGTGGTGCTCGGCGGCGGCGATACGGCAATGGACTGCGTGCGCACCGCGCTGCGTCACGGGGCAGCCAACGTCACCTGCGCCTATCGCCGGGATGAAGCCAACATGCCGGGCTCGAAAAAAGAGGTCAACAACGCCCGGGAAGAGGGGGCGGCCTTTGAATTTAACGTTCAGCCGGTAGAGCTGACCCTCGATGAGTCCGGGCGGGTTAACGGCATCCGCCTGCTGCGTACCCGGCTGGGCGAGCCGGATGCCCAGGGACGCCGCCGTCCGGTGCCCATCGAGGGCAGCGAATTTGTGATGCCTGCCGACGCGGTGATCATGGCCTTTGGCTTCAACCCGCATGCCATGCCCTGGCTACAGGCGCAGGGGGTTGAGGTGGATGACTGGGGGCGGATCGCCGCCAGCGTCGAGACGCGCTACCGCTATCAGACCAGCAATCCGCAGATTTTCGCCGGTGGCGACGCGGTGCGCGGGGCCGATCTGGTGGTCACGGCGATGGCAGAAGGTCGGCACGCCGCCCAGGGCATCGCCGACTGGCTTGGGGTCGAGGTACCCGCTGCGCATTAACCTGACGGACGACAACGCGGGCTTCTCAGCGTAGTATGACCGGCATGTCCTGCGCTATGGAGCCCGTATAAACTTGAAAATTGAACTGATAAAAGACAAGTGCCTCTCGGATAACTATTTCATTCTGCGCAACCTGACCTACGATTTGACGCGGCGTAACGGCGAAGTGGTGCGCCACAAACGTGAAGTTTACGATCGGGGTAACGGCGCCACGGTGCTGCTCTATAACCCTGAGAAGCAGAGCGTGGTGCTGATCCGCCAGTTCCGCATCGCCACCTGGGTAAACGGCAATCCCGATGGGCGACTGATTGAAACCTGCGCCGGACTGCTGGATAACGACGAACCGGAAGTCTGCATTCGCAAAGAGGCGATTGAAGAGACCGGTTTTGTAGTCGGCGATGCACGTAAGGTGTTTGAGCTGTACATGTCCCCCGGCGGGGTGACGGAAATCGTCCATTTCTTCGTGGCGGAATACAGCGACGCCCAGCGCACAGGCAAGGGCGGCGGTATAGAAGACGAAGAGATCGAGGTCCTGGAGCTGCCCTTTAGCGAGGCGCTATCGATGGTACATTCGGGTGAAATACGGGATGGCAAGACGGTGATACTCTTACAGTATTTGCGCAGCTCCGGGTTAATGGATTGATCTTATTATCCTTAATAAGATGCATTTTATATAAATCTATCCGATAAATCTGATTGAGCAACCCCGGGCTGAGCAGGAAGATACGCTCTGTTTGTCGAGTCTTTGCTTCCGGGATCCTGCTATTCATGCGTCACAGCCTTTTTCTTATCTTTATGCTCAGCGTGCTGCCCGCGGCTCTGGTTCAGGCGGCACCTGCACAGCAGTCGTTTACTGACTGGCAGGTGACCTGCAACAACCAGAACTTTTGCATTGCGCGTAATACCGGTGAGCATAACGGGCTGGTGATGACCCTCAGCCGCAGCGCCGGTGCGAAAACCGATGCGGTGCTGCGTATCGATCTCGGCGGGCTGGCCACGCCCGACCCTAAACAGCCTGCCATTGCGCCCCGCCTGCTGCTCGACGGCGAGCCGCTGCAGCTGGCTCCCCCGCACTGGCAGATAACCCCCTGGCGTCTGACCACCGATCATCCCGCGACGATTACTGCCCTGCTGACAACCCTTCAGCAGAAAAAGGCCATCACCCTTGCGGATGGCAAGCAGGTTATTTCCCTGGATGGACTGAAAGAGGCGCTGCAGTTTATTGACGCCCAGCAAAAGCGTGGTGGGAGTGAAACCGCGTGGATCAACAAAGGCGCACAGCCGCCGCTGAGTGTTCCCCCCGCGCCGGCGCTGAAAGAGGTGGCCGTGATCAACCCGACGCCTACGCCATTATCCCGCGAGGAGCGCAGCGATCTGACCGACTACGGCTCCTGGCGCATCAACAACAGCCAGTGTTCGCTCGACCCGGCGCGGCGTGAGGTGCGGGTTACCGCCTTAACCGATGACAAAGCCCTGCTGATGATCAGCTGCGAGGCCGGGGCCTATAACACCGTCGATCTGGCCTGGTTGGTATCGCGTAAAAAACCGTTTGCCTCCCATGCGGTGCGGCTGCGTCTGCCGTTTACGCCTTCCAGCGACAGCAGCGAGATGGAGCTCATGAACGCCAGCTTCGATGAGAAGAGCCGCGAGCTGACCACCCTCGCGCTGGGACGCGGCATTGCCGATTGTGGGATCCAGACGCGCTGGCGTTTTACCGGCCAGCGTTTCCGTCTGGTTCGTTACGCAGAAGAGCCGAGCTGCGATAACTGGCATGGCCCCGATTCCTGGCCGACCTTGTGGATCACAAGGTAAAAGCAATCCTCCCTCTCCCTGTGGGAGAGGGGCGGGGTGAGGGCATCAGGCCGCACAGCCGTAGATATGCCGGGTGGCGCTGCGCTTACCCGGCCTACAAAACCAAAAAACGGCAACCATTCGGTTGCCGTTTTGTTTTGACCTGGTAGGCCCGTGCAAGCGTAGCGCCGCCGGGCAAGGCACTTACAGCAAGGCCTGCGCCTTCTCCACCACGTTCTCAACCGTAAAGCCGAAGAACGGGAACAGCTTCTCGGCCGGGGCGGATTCGCCATAGCCGGTCATCCCGACAATTTTCCCTTTCAGCCCGACATACTTGTACCAGTAGTCCGCGATACCCGCTTCAACCGCCACGCGCGCCGTAACGTCTGACGGCAGCACCGACTCGCGGTATGCTTCATCCTGCGCGTCAAAGATATCCGTTGAAGGCAGAGATACCACCCGCACCGCATGACCTTCCGCGGTCAGCTTCTCCGCCGCCTTAACGGTGATCTCCATCTCCGACCCGGTGGCAATCAGAATAACATCCGGCTTGCCGCCGCTGTCTTTCAGGATGTATCCCCCGCGGGCAATATCTTTCACCTGCTCCGGGGTACGCTCGATCTGCGTCAGGTTCTGGCGGGAGAGGATCAGCGCCGTCGGGCCGTTATGGCGCTCTACTGCCAGCTTCCAGCCCACCGCCGCTTCGACCTGATCGCACGGACGCCAGGTGCTGAAGTTTGGCGTCAGACGCAGGCTGGCCAGCTGTTCCACCGCCTGGTGGGTCGGGCCATCTTCCCCCAGCCCGATGGAGTCATGGGTATAGACCATGATCTGCCGGGCCTTCATCAGCGCCGCCATACGCGCGGCGTTACGCGCATACTCCACGAACATCAGGAAGGTGGCGGTATAGGGCACAAACCCGCCGTGATGGGCGATACCGTTGGCAATAGCGGTCATGCCGAACTCACGCACCCCGTAGTGGATGTAGTTCCCGGCGATATCTTCTTTCAGTGAGGTCGAGCCCGACCAGATGGTGAGGTTGCTGGGGGCCAGATCCGCCGAGCCGCCCAGCAGCTCCGGCAGGATCGGACCAATGGCGTTGAGGGTATTCTGCGAGGCCTTACGGGTGGCGATTTTCGCCGGGTTAGCCTGCAGGTTCTCAATCAGCGTCTGCGTGGTCTCTTCCCAGTTCTCGGGCAGGCCGCCGCTCATGCGACGGCTGAACTCGGCCGCCAGCTCCGGGTGCGCTTTCTGGTAGGCGGCAAATTTGTCGTTCCAGGCCGCCTGCGCTTTCTCGCCCTCTTCGCGGGCATCCCAGGCTTTGTAGATCTCTTTCGGGATCTCAAAGGCCGGGTATTTCCAGCCCAGCTTCTGCCGGGTCAGGGCTACTTCCTCTTCACCCAGCGCCGCGCCGTGGGCCTCTTCCTTGCCGGCTTTGTTCGGGGAACCAAATCCGATGACCGTGCGACAGATAATCAGCGACGGTTTATCGGTCACGCTTTGCGCTTCCTGAATGGCCGCTTTCAGCGCCTCAGGATCGTGGCCGTCAATCTCATGCACCACGTGCCAGTGGTAGGCTTCAAAGCGTTTTGCCGTGTCGTCAGTGAACCAGCCCTCGGTCTCGCCGTCGATGGAGATACCGTTGTGATCGTAGAAACCAATCAGCTTGCCCAGCCCCAGCGTGCCCGCCAGAGAGCACACCTCGTGAGAGATCCCCTCCATCAGACAGCCATCGCCCATAAACACATAGGTATTGTGATCGACAATCTCATGCCCCGGCTGGTTAAACTGCGCCGCCAGCGTGCGCTCGGCAATCGCCAGCCCGACCGCATTCGCCAGCCCCTGACCCAGCGGGCCGGTGGTGGTCTCCACCCCAGGGGTATAACCCAGCTCCGGGTGGCCCGGGGTTTTGGAGTGCAGCTGGCGGAAGTTTTTCAGCTCCTCGAGCGGCAGGTTATAGCCGGAGAGGTGCAGCAGGCTGTAGAGCAGCATCGACGCGTGACCGTTGGAAAGAATAAAGCGGTCGCGGTCGTACCACGTGGGATCGTTGGGGTTGTGCTTCAGGAAATCATTCCACAACACTTCTGCGATATCGGCCATACCCATTGGTGCGCCTGGATGACCGGAATTGGCTTTTTGCACGGCATCCATGCTGAGGGCGCGAATGGCATTGGCTAACTCTTTACGGGACATAGTTCACTCCATGGCAAGGTTACAGTTTGGCGGCGAGCAGATCTTCGAGTTTGCGTTGGTCGACCGCGAAAAGACGGATCCCTTCTGACAGCTTATCGACCGCCATGGCGTCCTGATTATGCTCCCAGCGGAATTCGGCTTCGGTCATTGGTTTTGGTTTTGGCAACACCGTTGAGGAAGGTACCAGGCGGCGGATCACATCCTCATCTTTCTCCTGCAGCTCCTGCAGCAGGTTAGGGGAGATGGTCAGACGGTCGCAGCCGGTAAGAGCAAGGATCTGCTCGGTCTTGCGGAAGCTGGCACCCATCACGATGGTTTCGTAGCGGTGTTGTTTATAGTAATCGTAGATATTGCGAACGGATTTCACGCCGGGATCTTCTTCTACGACGTAGGGGTCCATCGGCTGGCGGGCCTGATACCAGTCGTAAATACGCCCGACGAACGGTGACACCAGGAACACCCCGGCTTCGGCGCAGGCGCGTGCCTGAGCAAAGGAGAACAGCAGCGTCAGGTTGCAGTTAATCCCCTCTTTTTCCAGCACCTCGGCGGCGCGGATCCCCTCCCAGGTGGAGGCCAGCTTGATCAGAATGCGCGATTTCTCAACATCCTGCTCCTCGTAGAGCTTCACCAGATGGCGCGCTTTGGCGATGCTTTTCTCCTGGTCAAAGGAGAGGCGAGCGTCAACTTCGGTAGAGACGCGTCCGGGAATGCTTTTCAGAATTTCGCTACCAATATTGACCGCCAGCTTATCGCTGGCCTCAGCGACCTGTTGCTCTTTGGTCTTCCCGCGTCCTTTACCGTACGCAATGGCGTCGTCAATCAGATGCGAGAAGTGCGACAGCCCGGCGGCTTTCAGCAGCAGCGACGGGTTAGTGGTCGCATCCTGTGGCTGGTAGTGGCGAATGGATTCGATATCCCCGCTGTCAGCCACGACCGTGGTGAATTGTTTGATGCCGTCTAGTTGGTTCATAAGTGATTACTCCTTGGAATTAAAAGAGTTGGTGGAGTGTGTTAGATCACACTTCTGTGAAATTCGCGATGTACTTAACAAAAAAGCATAGCAGACGGACATGGTCTTGCTTTGATGGGCAGGTAACATGATTGTTATAAATTGATAACAATTTTTGTTTTTTGATGGTGAGAGTTTGGCAGCCTTCAAAGTTTGAACGGCGGGCAGCAGCGATACTATCCGCCACCCTGGGTGAACTCAGACCATAACTACATCACCCATTTTGAACGATACGTGAAAGG
This sequence comes from Leclercia sp., assembly GCF_036780805.1. NCBI lineage: Bacteria > Pseudomonadati > Pseudomonadota > Gammaproteobacteria > Enterobacterales > Enterobacteriaceae > Leclercia > Leclercia sp. The sequence continues at coordinate 16,158 of NZ_DAIQCE010000022.1, forward strand.
AACCTTACAATGGACGAGCAGTTAAGACAGAGTGCCCTCGATTTTCATGAATTCCCCGTACCCGGCAAAATTCAGGTCTCTCCGACTAAACCCCTGGCGACCCAGCGTGACCTGGCGTTAGCCTATTCGCCGGGCGTCGCCGCGCCGTGCCTCGAAATCGAAAAAGATCCGCTGGCGGCCTACAAATACACCGCCCGCGGCAACCTGGTGGCGGTGATCTCCAACGGCACCGCGGTGCTGGGGCTGGGCAATATCGGGGCGTTGGCCGGTAAACCGGTGATGGAAGGCAAGGGCGTGCTGTTCAAGAAATTCGCCGGTATCGACGTGTTTGATATTGAAGTGGATGAGCTCGACCCGGACAAATTTATCAACGTGGTGGCCGCGCTGGAGCCGACCTTTGGCGGCATCAACCTTGAAGACATCAAAGCGCCGGAATGTTTTTACATCGAGCAGAAACTGCGCGAGCGGATGAACATTCCGGTGTTCCACGACGACCAGCACGGGACAGCAATCATCAGCACCGCCGCCATTCTGAACGGCCTGCGGGTGGTTGAGAAAAATCTTTCTGACGTGCGCATGGTGGTTTCTGGCGCAGGCGCTGCGGCCATCGCTTGTATGAACCTGCTGGTGGCGCTGGGGATGCAGAAGCACAACATCGTGGTCTGCGACTCCAAAGGCGTGATTTACAAAGGCCGCGAAGCCAATATGGCGGAGACCAAAGCCGCCTACGCCGTGGACGATGACGGCAAGCGCAGCCTGGCGGAGGTGATGGACGGCGCGGATATCTTCCTCGGCTGTTCGGGCCCGAAAGTGCTGAACGAAGAGATGGTGATGAAGATGGCGCGCGCGCCGCTGATCCTCGCTCTGGCGAACCCGGAGCCGGAAATTCTGCCGCCGCTGGCGAAAGCGGTCCGCCCGGATGCGATCATCTGTACCGGCCGTTCCGATTACCCCAACCAGGTCAACAACGTGCTCTGCTTCCCGTTCATCTTCCGCGGGGCGCTGGACGTTGGCGCGACCGCCATTAACGAAGAGATGAAGCTGGCGGCGGTGCACGCCATTGCCGAGCTGGCCCATGCGGAGCAGAGCGAAGTGGTGGCCTCGGCCTATGGCGATCAGGATCTGAGCTTCGGCCCGGACTACATCATTCCAAAACCCTTCGATCCGCGCCTGATCGTCAAAATTGCGCCAGCGGTGGCCAAAGCGGCGATGGATTCCGGCGTGGCGACCCGTCCGATTCAGGATTTCGACGCTTACGTCGATAAGCTGACCGAGTTTGTCTATAAAACCAACCTGTTCATGAAGCCGATCTTCTCCCAGGCACGCACCGACGCCAAACGCGTGGTGATGGCGGAAGGGGAAGAGGCCCGCGTTCTGCACGCCACCCAGGAGCTGGTGAGCCTGGGGCTGGCGAAGCCGATCCTGATTGGCCGTCCGAGCGTGATCGAGATGCGGATCCAGAAGCTGGGGCTGCAGATCAAGCCGGGCGTGGACTTTGAGATCGTCAACAATGAATCCGATCCGCGCTTCAAGGAGTACTGGAACGAGTACTACGCCATCATGAAACGCCGGGGGATCACCCAGGAGCAGGCCCAGCGGGCGGTGATCAGCAACACCACGGTGATCGGGGCGATCATGGTTCATCGTGGCGAAGCCGATGCGCTAATCTGCGGCACCATCGGTGACTATCACGAGCACTTCAGCGTGGTGCAGGAGATCTTCGGCTATCGCGACAACGTGCATACCGCCGGGGCGATGAACGCGCTGCTGCTGCCGAGCGGCAACACCTTTATTGCCGATACCTACGTCAACGACGATCCGACCCCGGAGCAGCTGGCGGAGATCACGGTGATGGCGGCGGAAACAGTGCGTCGCTTTGGTATCGAACCGAAGGTGGCTCTGCTGTCGCACTCCAACTTTGGCTCTTCCAAATCGGCGGCCGCCTGCAAAATGCGCCAGACCCTGGAGCTGGTGCGCGAGCGCGCGCCGGAGCTGATGATCGACGGGGAGATGCACGGCGATGCCGCGCTGGTGGAGAGCATCCGTAACGAGCGGATGCCGGACAGCCCGCTGAAAGGATCGGCGAATATACTGATTATGCCGAACGTCGAAGCGGCGCGTATCAGCTACAACCTGCTGCGCGTTTCCAGTTCGGAAGGGGTGACCGTCGGGCCGGTACTGATGGGGGTGGCGAAACCGGTGCATGTCTTAACCCCGATTGCCTCCGTGCGCCGTATCGTGAATATGGTGGCGCTGGCGGTGGTTGAGGCGCAGACGCAGCCTCTGTAGTGGGGATGTGTCGGGTGGCGCATTCGCTTACCCGACCTACGGACTTGTAGGCCGGGCAAGCGCAGCGCCGCCCGGCAATCAAATCCAGTCCCGCACCTTAATAAACTCACTCAGGGCAGCCTCGCGGCTGCCTTCTTTCGGATCAAAGTTATACTCCCAGCGCACCAGCGGCGGCATCGACATCAGAATCGACTCCGTACGCCCGCCGGTCTGCAGGCCGAACAGCGTGCCGCGGTCCCACACCAGATTGAACTCCACGTAACGCCCCCGGCGATAGAGCTGGAACTCGCGCTCGCGTACGCCGTAATCGTGGTTTTTACGCCGCTCGACAATAGGCAGATAGGCGTCGGTATAGCCGTTGCCCACCGCCTGGATAAAGCGGAAGGCGGTATCAAAATCCGGGGTGTTCAGATCGTCAAAGAACAGGCCGCCAATGCCGCGCTGCTCGTCACGGTGTTTCAGATAAAAGTACTCATCGCACCACGTCTTGTATTTCGGATAGACCTCTTCACCAAAAGGCTGGCACAGGTCGTGCGCGGTCTGGTGCCAGTGAATAGCGTCTTCCTCAAACCCATAGAACGGGGTTAAGTCGAAGCCGCCGCCAAACCACCACACCGGGTCGGCACCCGGTTTTTCAGCGATAAAAAAGCGCACGTTGGCATGGCTGGTCGGCACGTAAGGGTTATGGGGATGCACTACCAGCGAGACGCCCATGGCTTCGAAGCTGCGACCCGCCAGCTCCGGGCGGTGCGCGGTAGCCGAGGCGGGCATGGCGTCGCCGTGGACGTGAGAGAAGTTAACCCCGGCCTGCTCGAACACGCCGCCGTTACGCAGCACGCGGCTGCGCCCGCCGCCGCCGGCCTCGCGCTGCCACTCATCCTGCTGAAATTCACCGCCGTCGACGGCGCTCAGCTGCTGGCAAATCCTGTCCTGCAGCTGCAGAAGAAAAGTTTTGACCGTTTGCGCGTTAGGTTTCATCAGCGTTTCCTGGCGTGGGCTTTTTGATTATCGAACCAGTTAAAGTAACTGATGATCCCGGAGGCAATCGCGTTGGCGATTTTCTGCCGGAACGCGGTGGTTCCCAGCAGGCGCTCCTCGTTGGGGTTGGTAATAAAGGAGGTTTCTACCAGCACCGACGGAATGGACGGCGACTTCAGCACCACAAAGGCGGCCTGTTCCGTCCCTTTGCTGTGCAGCTTGTGAACCGGTTTAATCTTTTTCAGAATGTGCGACCCGAGGGTGAGGCTGTTCTTGATGGTGTCGGTTTGCACCAGGTCAAACAGCACCTGCTGGAGCAGATGATCTTTGGCGGTGGCCTTTTTACCGGCCACTTCATCGGCGCGGTTTTCGCGATCCGAGAGGTATTTTGCCATCGCGCTACTCGCGCCGCGGTTGGAGAGGGCAAACACCGAGGCACCCGCGGCGTCCGGGTTGGTAAAACCGTCGGCGTGGATCGACATAAAAAGATCGGCGCCGTGCTGGTGGGCAATCTCTACCCGGTCGTACAGCGGGATAAAGGTGTCGCCGGAGCGGGTCAGGCGGGCGTCAATGCCGTTGCTGCGTAAAATCGACCGGACGTTTTTTGCAATCGCCAGCACGACATGTTTTTCTTTAGAGCCGTTGCGGCCAATGGCGCCGGTATCAATGCCGCCATGACCCGGGTCGAGCATCACGACCCGCTTTGCGCCGCTCTTTTTCGCTTTCGGCTTGCTGTGGCCGTTGCTGGTTTTAAGCGTGCTCTCTTCTTTTGCCTGAGCCTGCTGTGCAAGGCCCGTTAACGTTAAGGCCGCCAGCCCCGCTTTGAGAACCTGACGACGCGATGTGAGTGCTTTTAATGGTTTGAATGTGCTCATGCGGCCTGAATTGTAAAAATTGGGGTCCTGGTGTTATATCGTATCGTCTTTTCCGTTACGACAGTCCGTGTGGCGAATTGTTTTACTTTTCATTTCAATACGTGACAAAGTGCCATTATGCCAAATTTCCGGACGTTTTTCGCTGGATATTGGCGAAAGAGGGCGTTCGCGTCATAATCACTGTTTTTAAACCCAAAAAGGCGGTTAATACCATGGAGATACGCGTTTTTCGCCAGGCAGACTTCGAAGAGGTGATTACCCTTTGGGAGCGCTGCGATCTACTGCGACCGTGGAACGATCCGGAGATGGACATCGAGCGCAAGCTCAACCATGACGTCAGTCTGTTTCTGGTCGCGGAAGTGAATGGCGAAGTGGTGGGCACGGTGATGGGCGGCTACGACGGGCATCGCGGCTCGGCGTACTACCTGGGCGTCCATCCGGAGTTTCGCGGGCGTGGCATTGCTAACGCGCTGCTCAATCGTCTGGAAAAGAAACTGATCGCCCGCGGCTGTCCCAAGATTCAGATCATGGTACGCGAAGATAATGACGTGGTGCTGGGCATGTACGAGCGTCTCAACTATGAACATGCCGACGTGCTGACGCTGGGCAAGCGCCTGATAGAAGATGAAGAGTATTGATTTTCACCCCGGCGACTATGACAGCCACGGCCGGGTTCGCCTGCCGTTTCTGTTCTGGTGCGTGCTGCTGCTCCAGGCGCGCACCTGGGTGTTGTTCGTGCTGGCCGGGGCCTCCCGGGATCAGGGCAATACCCTGCTGAACCTGTTTTATCCCGATCATGATAACTTCTGGCTCGGGCTGCTGCCGGGGGTCCCGGCGGTGCTGGCCTTTGTACTGAGCGGGCGGCGTCATCTCGTGCCGCGCCTGTGGCGCGCGCTGCGCTGGCTGCTGATCCTCGCCCAGCTGGTGCTGCTGGGCTGGCAACCGCTGCTGTGGCTGAACGGTGAGGCCGTGAGTGGGATCGGGATTGCGCTGCTGGTGGCCGATATCGTGGCGCTGCTGTGGCTACTGACCCATCCTCGTCTGCGCGCCTGTTTTACGCCTGAGAAAGATTAAACGGCACTTTTTAGCGATGCTGTACTCCAACAAGCGTCAAATTAACCAGAAAGGAACTCCCGATGAAATCGCTGCGTTTATTGTTATGCGCGCTTCCCGTTGTCCTGACGGGCTGTTCAACGCTCTCCGCCGTGAACTGGTCTGCGGCTTACCCCTGGAACTGGTTCGGCTCATCCACTGAAGTGACCGAGCAGGGCGTGGGCAATCTTACCGCTGCGACGGCACTGGAACAGAGCGCCATCGAATCGGCGCTGGGCGGAGATTACCGTCTGCGCAGCGGCATGAAAACGCAAAACGGCACCATCGTGCACTACTTTGAAGCGCTGAAAGATGACCAGCTGGCGCTGGTGATTAACGGGGATAAATCCACGGTCGGGCGCATTGAGGTGCTGGACCGCGAGATCGAAACCGAAAACGGGGTAAAGATCGGCACCCCGTTCAGCGACCTGTATCAGAAAGCCTACGGCAACTGCGTCAGCGTGCCGGGTGACGACAGCGTGACGGTAGAGTGTAAAGCCGACGGCAGCCAGCATATCAGCTACCAGTTCAGCGGAACCTGGAGCGGCCCGGACGGGTTAATGCCGTCTGACGACACGCTGAAAAACTGGAAAGTCAGCAAAATTATCTGGCAGCAGTAAATTGCGCCTGAACAAGCCGCCTCGCTGAAAAAGCGGGTATAATCGCCGCCAACAATGCCACGACGTCGTGGCATCTTTTTTTTCAGGAGGAGCGATGTCTCAGGTTCAGAGTGGCATTTTGCCAGAACATTGCCGCGCGGCGATTTGGATCGAAGCCAATGTCAAAGGGGACGTGGATGCCCTGCGTGCGGCCAGCAAAATTTTCATAGATAAACTGGCCACCTTCCAGGCCAAATTCCCGGATGCCCACTGCGGCGCGGTGGTGGCATTCGGTCACGACGTCTGGCGTCAGCTGAGCGGCGGGGAAGGGGCCGAAGAGCTGAAAGACTTTGTCCCTTACGGCAAAGGTCTGGCCCCGGCTACCCAGTATGACGTGCTGATCCACATTCTCTCCCTGCGCCACGATGTGAACTTCTCCATTGCCCAGGCTGCGATGGCCGCCTTTGGCGACTGCGTTGAGGTTAAAGAAGAGATCCACGGTTTCCGCTGGGTGGAAGATCGCGATCTGAGCGGCTTCGTTGACGGCACCGAAAACCCGACAGGGGACGAGGTACGTCGTGACGTGGCGGTGATCAAAGAGGGCGTGGATGCGGGCGGCAGCTACGTGTTCGTTCAGCGCTGGGAGCATAACCTCAAGCAGCTTAACCGCATGAGCGTCCAGGATCAGGAGATGATGATTGGCCGCACCAAAGAGGCCAATGAGGAGATCGATGGCGACGACCGCCCGGCAACCTCGCACCTGAGCCGTGTGGATCTGAAAGAGGACGGCAAAGGGCTGAAGATTGTGCGCCAGAGCCTGCCGTACGGCACCGCCAGCGGTACGCACGGTCTCTACTTCTGCGCCTACTGCGCGCGTCTGTATAACATCGAACAGCAGCTGCTGAGCATGTTCGGCGATACCGACGGCAAGCGTGACGCCATGCTGCGCTTCACGAAGCCGGTCACCGGCGGCTACTATTTTGCGCCGTCGGTAGAGCGTTTGCTGGCACTGTAATTCCCCTCATCCTGACCCTCTCCCCAAGGGGAGAGGGAATGAATGCCTTATTCTCTTTTCTGCTTCTAAATCACCAAACGGTATATAAAACCGTTACTCCTTTAGTACTCGTTATAAATATTATGACCATAAGATAGTCATCACATTTATAAGGGTGCGCAATGGCCGTTACTGTACTGAAAAAAGGATCGCTGGCTCTGGCAGGTTTACTGCTGGCGTCGCAGGCGCAGGCAACCGAGCTGCTGAACAGCTCTTACGACGTCTCCCGCGAGCTGTTTGCCGCCCTGAACCCGCCGTTTGAACAGCAGTGGTCGAAAGACAATAACGGCGACAAGCTGACCATCAAACAGTCTCATGCCGGTTCGTCCAAACAGGCGCTGGCGATCCTGCAGGGGCTGAAAGCGGATGTGGTGACCTACAACCAGATTACCGACGTGCAGATCCTGCACGACAAAGGCAAGCTGATCCCGGCCGACTGGCAGAGCCGCCTGCCGAACAGCAGCTCGCCGTTCTACTCCACCATGGGCTTCCTGGTGCGTAAGGGCAACCCGAAGAATATCCACGACTGGAACGACCTCGTGCGTTCTGATGTGAAGCTGATTTTCCCGAACCCGAAAACCTCCGGTAACGCCCGCTATACCTATCTGGCCGCCTGGGGCGCAGCGGACAAAGCTGACGGTGACGATAAAGCGAAAACCGAACAGTTCATGACCCAGTTCCTGAAAAACGTCGAAGTGTTTGATACCGGCGGCCGCGGCGCGACCACCACCTTCGCGGAGCGCGGCCTGGGCGATGTGCTGATCAGCTTTGAATCGGAAGTGAATAACATCCGTAAACAGTATGAAGCGCAGGGCTTCGAAGTGGTTATCCCGAAAACCAACGTGCTGGCGGAATTCCCGGTCGCCTGGGTGGATAAAAACGTCGAAGCCAACGGGACAGAGAAAGCCGCGAAAGCCTATCTCAACTATCTCTACAGCCCGCAGGCGCAGACGGTGATCACCGATTACTACTATCGCGTCAATAACCCGGACGTGATGAACAAGCTGAAAGACAAGTTCCCGCAGACCGAGCTGTTCCGCGTGGAAGACCATTTTGGCTCCTGGCCTGAGGTGATGAAAACGCACTTCGCCAGCGGTGGTGAGTTAGACAAATTGTTGGCGGCGGGGCGTAAGTAATGTTTGCAGTTTCCTCCAGACGTGTGCTGCCAGGCTTTACCTTAAGCCTCGGGACCAGCCTGTTGTACGTCTGTCTGATTTTGTTGTTACCGCTCAGTGCGCTGGTAGTTCAGCTCTCTGAGATGAGCTGGTCCCAGTACTGGGAAGTCATCAGCAACCCGCAGGTGGTAGCGGCCTATAAGGTGACGCTGCTGTCGGCGTTTGTCGCCTCCATCTTCAACGGCGTTTTCGGCCTGCTGATGGCGTGGATCTTAACCCGCTATCGCTTCCCGGGCCGCACGCTGCTGGATGCGCTGATGGATCTGCCGTTTGCGCTGCCTACCGCGGTGGCCGGTTTAACCCTGGCCTCGCTGTTCTCGGTCAACGGCTTTTACGGCGAGTGGCTGGCGAAGTTTGATATCAAAGTGACCTACACCTGGCTCGGCATTGCGGTGGCGATGGCCTTTACCAGCATCCCGTTTGTGGTGCGTACCGTGCAGCCGGTGCTGGAGGAGTTAGGTCCGGAATACGAAGAAGCGGCGGAAACCCTCGGTGCGACGCGCTGGCAGAGCTTCCGCAAAGTGGTCATGCCGGAGCTCTCTCCGGCGTTGCTGGCGGGTGTGGCGCTGTCGTTCACCCGTAGCCTCGGTGAGTTCGGCGCGGTCATCTTTATCGCCGGCAACATCGCGTGGAAAACCGAAGTGACGTCGCTGATGATTTTCATCCGTTTGCAGGAGTTTGATTACCCGGCGGCGAGCGCCATTGCCTCGGTGATCCTCGCGGCCTCGCTGCTGCTGCTGTATTCAATTAACACTCTGCAAAGTCGCTTTGGTCGACGCGTGGTAGGTCACTGATGGCGGAAATCACTCAATTGAAACGCTACGACGCGCCCCGCATTAACTGGGGAAAATGGCTGCTGATTGGCACCGGCGTGCTGGTCTCGGCCTTTATTCTGGTCGTGCCGATGGTCTACATCTTTGTCCAGGCGTTCAGCAAAGGGATTATGCCTGCGCTGCAAAACCTGGCCGACCCGGACATGCTACACGCCATCTGGCTGACGGTAATGATTGCCTTGATTACCGTGCCGGTGAACCTGGTGTTTGGCATCCTGCTGGCCTGGCTGGTGACGCGCTTTGACTTCCCGGGGCGCCAGCTGTTGCTGACCCTGCTGGATATTCCATTTGCCGTGTCGCCGGTGGTGGCCGGTCTGGTCTATCTGCTGTTCTACGGCTCCAACGGCCCGCTGGGCGGCTGGCTGGATGAACATAACGTACAGATCATGTTCGCCTGGCCGGGCATGGTGCTGGTAACGGTCTTTGTGACCTGTCCGTTTGTGGTGCGCGAGCTGGTGCCGGTGATGCTCAGCCAGGGCAGCCATGAAGACGAAGCGGCGGTACTGCTGGGCGCATCCGGCTGGCAGATGTTCCGCCGCGTGACCCTGCCGAACATCCGCTGGGCGCTACTGTATGGCGTGGTGCTGACCAACGCCCGTGCGATTGGTGAGTTTGGCGCGGTGTCGGTGGTTTCCGGCTCGATCCGCGGCGAAACCCTGTCGCTGCCGTTACAAATTGAATTGCTGGAGCAGGACTATAACACCGTCGGTTCCTTTACCGCCGCAGCCCTGCTGACGCTGATGGCTATTTTGACCCTGTTTTTAAAGAGTATGGTGCAGTGGCGTTTAGAGAATCAGGCTAAACGCCAGCATCAGGAGGGAAATCATGAGCATTGAGATTGCCAATATTAAGAAGTCCTTTGGTCGCACCCAGGTGCTGAACGATATCTCGCTGGATATCCCTTCCGGACAAATGGTGGCGCTGCTGGGGCCGTCGGGCTCCGGTAAAACCACGCTGCTGCGTATTATCGCCGGCCTCGAGCATCAGACCAGCGGGCATATCCGCTTCCACGGTACCGACGTCAGCCGCCTGCACGCGCGCGACCGTAAGGTGGGCTTCGTGTTCCAGCATTACGCCCTGTTCCGCCATATGACGGTGTTCGACAACATCGCCTTCGGCCTGACGGTGCTGCCGCGTCGTGAACGTCCAAACGCCGCCACTATCAAGGCGAAGGTGACCAAACTGCTGGAGATGGTACAGCTGGCGCACCTGGCGGACCGTTATCCGGCCCAGCTCTCCGGCGGGCAAAAACAGCGCGTGGCGCTGGCTCGCGCTCTGGCAGTTGAGCCGCAGATCCTGCTGCTGGATGAACCCTTCGGCGCGCTGGATGCCCAGGTACGTAAAGAGCTGCGTCGCTGGCTGCGCCAGCTGCACGAAGAGCTGAAATTCACCAGCGTCTTCGTCACTCACGATCAGGAAGAGGCGATGGAAGTGGCCGACCGGGTGGTAGTGATGAGCCAGGGGAATATCGAACAGGTCGATGAGCCAGAACAGCTGTGGCGCGAACCGGCGACCCGCTTTGTGCTGGAGTTTATGGGCGAAGTGAACCGCCTGCACGGCACGGTTCGCGGCGGACAGTTCCACGTCGGCGCTCATCGCTGGCCGCTGGGGTACACCCCGGGCTATCAGGGACCGGTGGATCTCTTCCTGCGTCCGTGGGAAGTGGACGTCAGCCGCCGTACCAGCCTCGACTCGCCGCTGCCGGTCCAGGTGCTGGAAGCCAGTCCGAAAGGTCACTACACCCAGCTGGTGGTACAGCCGCTGGGCTGGTATGACGAACCGCTGACGGTGGTGATGCGCGACGAGGAGCCGCCATCCCGCGGCGAACGTCTGTTTGTTGGCCTGCAACATGCGCGCATTTATCACGATAAGGATCGCATCGAGACGCGGGGAGAACTTGCTCTGGCGGAATCTGCCTGATAGGTTATTGACCATGTTTATCGCCCGGTGGCGCTACGCTTACCGGGCCTACAAATGCACGGATGTAGGCCGGGTAAGCAAAGCGCCACCCGGCTTTTTTATTGAGTAAAAATCGTGAACACACTCGAACAAACCATCGGCAACACCCCTCTGATCAAACTGCAGCGCATGAGGCCGGGCAACGGCAGCGAAATCTGGATCAAACTGGAAGGCAATAATCCGGCGGGTTCGGTCAAAGACCGCGCGGCACTGTCGATGATTGTCCAGGCCGAAAAGCGCGGTGAAATCAAACCCGGCGATGTGCTGATCGAGGCGACCAGCGGGAACACCGGCATTGCGCTGGCGATGATTGCCGCCCTCAAAGGCTATCGCATGAAGCTGCTGATGCCGGACAACATGAGCCAGGAGCGCCGTGCCGCGATGCTGGCCTATGGCGCCGAGCTCATTCTGGTCAGCAAAGAGCAGGGGATGGAGGGGGCCCGCGATCTGGCCCTTGAGATGGCGAACCGCGGCGAAGGTCGGCTGCTGGATCAGTTCAACAACCCCGATAATCCATACGCGCATTACACCACCACCGGCCCGGAAATCTGGCAGCAGACTGCAGGCCGTATCACCCATTTCGTATCCAGCATGGGCACCACCGGCACCATCACCGGTGTCTCCCGCTTTCTGCGTGAGCAGGAAAAAGCGGTCACCATTGTCGGGCTGCAGCCTGAAGAGGGCAGCAGCATTCCGGGTATTCGCCGCTGGCCCGCAGAGTACATGCCGGGCATTTTTAATGCCTCGCTTGTGGACCAGGTGCTGGATATTCATCAACGCGAGGCGGAAAATACCATGCGTGAGCTGGCCGTGCGCGAAGGGGTCTTCTGCGGCGTCAGTTCTGGTGGCGCGGTAGCTGGCGCCCTGCGTGTTGCCGCGGCAACGCCGGGGGCGGTGGTGGTGGCGATCATCTGCGATCGCGGAGATCGCTACCTCTCTACCGGCGTGTTTGGTGAGGAGAGCTATGCGCAGGGCGCAGGGATCTAAAGGCTATGGAAATGATTTTATTCCGGGATAAAACCCGGGCACAGCAGACCGATATTGTGGCAGTGCAATCCCAGGTGGTGTACGGCAGCGTCGGTAACAGCATTGCGGTTCCGAATATTCGCCAGCATCACCTTAACGTGACGGCAATACCTACGGTGCTGTTCAGCAATACCCCGCACTACGACACCTTTTACGGCGGGGTGATCCCCGACGAGTGGTTCAGCGGCTATCTGAAGGCGCTGGACGAGCGCGACGTGCTGCGCGAGCTGAAAGCGGTCACCACCGGCTATATGGGCAGCGCCAGCCAGATTGCCCTGCTTGCGGAGTGGCTGCGTGCGGTAAAGGCGCAGCATCCCGATGTGCTGATCCTGGTGGACCCGGTGATTGGTGACACCGACAGCGGAACCTACGTCAAACCGGAGATCCCGGAAGCCTACCGTCAGCACCTGCTGCCGCTGGCGCAGGGGATCACACCGAACGTCTACGAGCTGGAAGTGCTCAGCGGCAAGTCGTGCCGGGATAATGCCAGCGCTATCGCTGCCGCCAGAGGGCTGCTTTCCGATACCCTGCAGTGGGTGGCGATCACCAGCGCGCCGGTTGCCGGTGATGCTGACAGCATCCACGTGGTACTGGTCTCCCACGATAACGTGACGGTTAGCGCCCATCCGCGCATCAGCGCCGATCTGAAAGGTACCGGGGATCTGTTCTGTTCTGAACTGGTGAGCGCCCTGGTGCAGCGCGAAAGCGTGGCCGTGGCGATAAGCCGGGCAGGGGACCGGGTGACGCAGGTGATGCAGTACACCAAAGAGAAAGGTTACGACGAGCTGGTTCTTCCGGCCTGACAAACGAAAATGGCGCCCGAAGGCGCCATTTTTCTGTGCGGCAAGAAATTACTTCTTGATGCGGATAACCGGGGTTTCACCCACGGTCACGCTGCCGGACAGTTTGATCAGTTCTTTGATTTCGTCCATGTTGGAGATAACAACCGGAGTCAGGGTAGACTTGGCTTTCTCTTCCAGCAGTGGCAGATCGAATTCAATGACCGGGTCGCCAACTTTAACGCGCTGGCCTTCTTCAGCGATACGCTTGAAGCCTTCGCCTTTCAGTTCGACGGTGTCGATACCGAAGTGAACGAACAGCTCAATACCGCTATCAGATTCGATAGAAAATGCGTGGTTGGTTTCAAAAATCTTACCGATGGTACCATCAACCGGCGCAACCATTTTGTTACCGGTCGGTTTGATAGCAATGCCATCACCAACAATTTTCTCTGCAAACACGACATCCGGCACGTCTTCGATGTTGACGATTTCACCAGACAGCGGAGCAACAATCTCAATAGTTCCGGTGTCGCTGTTGCCTTTGTCACCGAACAGTTTACTAAATAACCCCATTAGCCATCTCTCCTAAGCAGTAAATTGGGCCGCATCTCGTGGATTAGCAGATTGTTTTTTCTTCAATGAACTTGTTAACCAGCGTCATTAACTCGTCCGTTGTCGGTTGAGCAAGAGCCTGCTCTGCTAATACCTTCGCATCTTCGAAGTTCGTGTTACGGATAATCTTCTTGATGCGAGGGATGGAAATGGCGCTCATAGAGAACTCGTCCAGACCCATACCCAGCAACAGAAGTGTAGCACGTTCGTCGCCTGCAAGCTCACCACACATACCAGTCCATTTGCCTTCGGCATGAGAAGCATCAATAACTTGCTTGATAAGCGTCAGCACGGACGGTGACATTGGCTGGTAAAGATGTGAAATCATATCATTACCACGGTCAACTGCCAGGGTGTACTGGGTTAAATCGTTGGTACCAATACTAAAGAAATCGACTTCTTTGGCTAAATGACGCGCAATCGTTGCTGCGGCTGGGGTTTCTACCATCACGCCGACTTCGATAGATTCGTCGAAGGCTTTCCCTTCGTCGCGCAGTTCCTGTTTGTAGATTTCGATCTCTTTCTTCAGTGCACGCACTTCTTCAACAGAGATGATCATCGGGAACATGATGCGCAGTTTACCGAAAGCGGAAGCACGCAGGATGGCACGTACCTGGTCGCGCAGGATCTCTTTACGATCCATGGCGATACGCACTGCACGCCAGCCCAGGAACGGGTTCTCTTCTTTCGGGAAGTTCATGTACGGCAGCTCTTTGTCGCCACCGATGTCCATGGTGCGGACGATAACCGCCTGTGAGCCGCAGGCTTCAGCAACCGCTTTGTAAGCCGCAAACTGCTCTTCTTCGGTTGGCAGGGCGTCACGGTCCATGAACAGGAATTCGGTACGGTACAGGCCTACACCTTCCGCGCCGTTGCGCTCAGCGCCATCAACGTCACGTACGGTGCCGATGTTGGCGCAAACTTCTACCTGATGACCATCCAGCGTGATTGCTGGCAGATCTTTCAGTTTAGCCAGTTCGGCTTTCTCGGTCGCAACCTGTTCCTGAACGGCACGCAGCTGTTCGATTTGGTCGTTGGTTGGGTTGACGTAAACCAGATTGTTTACGGCATCCAGAATCAGATAGTCGTCGTTTTTCACCTGAGAGGTGACGCTACCGGTACCCACGATGGCAGGCAGTTCCAGAGAACGCGCCATGATAGAAGTGTGGGAGGTACGGCCACCGGCGTCAGTGATGAAACCCAGCACCTTGTTCAGGTTCAGCTGTGCGGTTTCTGACGGGGTCAGGTCAGCAGCAACCAGGATCACTTCGTCCTGAATGGCGCTCAGATCGATGATGGCCAGGCCGAGGATGTTGCGCAGCAGGCGCTTACCGATATCACGCACGTCAGCCGCACGCTCTTTCAGGTATTCATCGTCCAGCTCTTCCAGGGCAGTCGCCTGACCTTCGATAACTTCATGTGCAGCCGCGTCGGCCGTCATGCCTTTATCTTTAATCAGGGCTATGATTTCCTGCTCCAGCTCCTCATCTTCGAGCAACATGATGTGCCCTTCGAAGATGGCTTCTTTTTCTTCACCGAAAGTTTCGCCAGCTTTAGTTTTGATCGTTTCCAGCTGCGCAGATGCTTTTGCACGGCCACTCAGAAAACGCTCAACTTCCTGATTTACCTTATCAGCAGAAATTTTTTTCCGGTCGATGACGATCTCGTCTTCTTTCAGCAGCAGTGCTTTGCCGAAAGCGATACCCGGGGATGCTAAAATGCCTGAAATCATAACCCTACCTTACTTGTGACTGATTTTTACAAAGAACCCGGAAACTTACTCGAGCTCAGCCATCAGTTTTACCAGATGCTCAACTGCTTTCTGCTCGTCTTCGCCTTCAGCGGAGATGGTCACAACAGTGCCCTGAGTCAGACCCAGAGTCTGCAGTTTGAACAGGCTTTTTGCGCTGGCGCTTTTGCCGTTGGAAGTCACAGTGATCTCAGAAGTGAAGCCTTTCGCTTCTTTAACAAACTGAGCAGCAGGGCGGGTGTGCAGACCGTTCGGAGCGGTAATGGTAACTTCTTGCTGGAACATTGTATTTCCCCAACTTATTGGTTTGGTGTTGTGGAACTAAAGTCTAGCCTGGCGGCAGGACTTTAGCCTGTATTGTTAGCACCGGCTTAACGGCACGAGGCACAGATGTGTCAAACGTATTCCGGTACTGGCATGTCAGGCTGCTGACGTCTCGTTCGACATTAAACATTATGCCGCGAAAGCAAGACTTGAACCAAATCATAAAATCGATTCAGCAGCGGGAATTCGTGTATCGATTAATTTCGAGCTTCAAAATAATTGTCAGCTTAAATACCAGAGCTAACAGGGTGAAGCAATGCCGGACGAGATAAAACTTTGAAGCAGGCCACAAAAAAGCACCCGAATGGGTGCTTTTTTACGCGATATTTACATTCTGGCACTACTGTTGCAATTCTTTCTCTGTGAAGAGATCGGCAAACAGTGCAGTACTTAAATAACGCTCACCCGAGGATGGAAGAATAACCACGATATTCTTATTGGTAAAGGTTTCATCTTCAAGTAACTGCAGCGCTGCGGCTACCGCGGCACCGGAAGAGATCCCAGCCAGAATACCCTCTTCTTCCATCAGACGACGGGCAGTAGAGATGGCTTCATCATTAGTGATAGCCACCACTTTATCAATCAGTTTCAGATCCAGGTTGCCCGGGATGAAGCCTGCACCGATACCCTGAATTTTATGCGGACCGGGTTTCAGCTCTTCACCGGCCAGCGCCTGAGCAATAACCGGGGAGTCGGTTGGCTCAACGGCAACGGTAATCAGATCTTTTTTACCTTTTGTGCCTTTAATATAGCGAGATACGCCAGTCAGCGTACCGCCGGTGCCCACACCTGAAATAAAGACATCCACCTGACCGTCGGTATCTTCCCAGATTTCCGGGCCGGTGGTCTTCTCGTGAATTTCCGGGTTAGCGGGGTTGCTGAACTGCTGGAGCAGGAGATATTTAGCCGGATCGCTGGCAACAATCTCTTCCGCTTTCTGGATAGCGCCCTTCATCCCTTTTGCGCCTTCGGTTAACACCAGGTTCGCACCCAGCGCCTTCAGCAGCTTGCGACGTTCAATACTCATGGTTTCTGGCATGGTCAGCGTCAGCTTATAACCGCGTGCGGCAGCCACGTAAGCCAGAGCAATACCGGTGTTACCGCTGGTGGGTTCAACCAGCTCAACGCCCGGTTTCAACACGCCACGCTTTTCCGCATCCCAAATCATGTTGGCACCGATACGGCATTTTACGCTGAAGCTTGGGTTACGAGATTCTACCTTCGCCAGAATGCGTCCATTACCGATACGGTTCAGTCGAACCAGGGGCGTGTGACCGATAGTCAGCGAGTTGTCTTCAAAAATCTTACTCATGGCCTGTCCTTAACTGTTTGAAATTGGGATACCGACCCAGCATACCTGTTGAATAAGTCTGGGGAAGTAAGGAATTCGCATATCTATATGCTGATGGGAAATAATGCTATCCAGTATGGAATAAGAGATGGCATAAGCCATCCCTTTATTTACCTTATTTCCACAACGCGTGTTTATCACGGTAACAGTCGACCCACATAGCCGTTGCGCCGCAAACCGCCACCGGCATGATGAACAGATTCAGGAACGGGATCATGGTGAAGAGGCTGGTAAGCGCGCCAAACTGCATATTGGTCATTTTGCGGGCACGCAGGGCGGTGCGCATCTCTTTGAACGGGACTTTGTGGTTATCGAACGGGTAGTCGCAATACTGGATCGCTAACATCCACGCGCTGAACAGGAACCAGAGTACCGGCGCAACCGTCTGCCCAATACCCGGAATAAAGTAGAGGATCAGCAGCACGATAGCGCGGGGCAGGTACCAGGCGAACTTCTGCCATTCACGTTTCATAATGCGCGGCAGATCTTTCATGATGCCCAACACGCCGGTGTCCGGCGGCGTGGCCCCCGTCAGCCGCGCTTCCAGCTGTTCAGCCAGCAGGCCGTTAAAAGGCGCGGCTATCCAGTTGGCGAGGGTGGAGAAGAAGTAGCCAAACACCAGCAGCACCGAGACGATCGCCACCGGCCACAGCAGATAGCTCAGCCATTGTAGCCAGTCGGGGACGTAGCTCATCAGCGCCGGGATCCAGGTGTCCAGGCGGGTAAACAGCCACCAGAAGGCACCCCCCATCAGCAGAATGTTAATCAGCAGCGGGAGGATCACAAAGCGTCGGATGCCCGGCAGCGAGACCAGTTTCCAGCCCTGAGAAAAGTACCAGACGCCGCTGCGGGGAGGGGAAGATGTTGATGAAACCATAGCCAGGTTGAGCTCCTTTTATCACAACCAGTCAAATTGCCTGCCTATATTAGCCAGTTGCGGCGCGTTGACCAGTTCGGAAATGTTCGAAAAAACAGCAAAAAGCACGATTTAGTTCATCTTTATGCTGCGAATGCTCCGCATACACTTGCACTTGACGTAATCGGCAAATACTCTTAGTGAGTAAATGTTTGCCGTGGTGGCAAGGTGTTAGAACAACAGAGAATATAATGATGCAGGATTTGCGTCTGATATTAATCATTGTTGGCGCGATCGCCATAATCGCTCTCCTGGTCCATGGGTTCTGGACCAGCCGTAAAGAGCGCTCTTCTATGTTTCGCGATCGCCCACTGAAGCGCATGAAGTCTACTCGTGACGACGATAGCGATGACGATATCGAAGAAACGGAAGACGAGGGTGTGGGTGAAGTACGCGTTCATCGGGCCAACACTGCGCCCGGCGTAGGCCATGGGGAGCAAGAAGCGCCTCGTCAGCCTCCGCAGCATCAGTACCAGCCGCCTTACGCCTCTGCTCAGCCACGTCCCGCTGCGCCGCAGCCGGTGGTCGAGCCGGTACACCAGCCGCAACCGCAGCAGCCTCAGCCTGTGCGCCAGCAACCGGTGCAACAACCCCAGTATGCCGCTCAGCCTGAACCGCAGCCGGTCGTGCAGCAGGCGCCTCAGCCTGTCGCCCCAGCGCCGCAGCCGCAGCCGGCCCCTGCACCTGTTGTCGAGCCGGAACCGATCGTCGAAGCTGCGCCAGTGGTTGAAAAACCGCAGCGTAAAGAGACGGTCATAGTCATGAGCGTGGCGGCCCACCAGGGCACCACTATTAATGGCGAAGTGCTGCTCAACAGCATCCACCAGGCGGGCTTTAAGTATGGCGATATGAACATCTTCCATCGTCATCTGAGCCCGGACGGTAGCGGTCCTTCGCTGTTCAGCCTGGCGAACATGGTTAATCCGGGCACCTTTGACCCGGAGATGACCGGTGATTTCACCACCCCGGGCATTACCATCTTTATGCAGGTCCCGTCCTATGGCGATGAACTGCAAAACTTCAAGCTGATGCTGCAGTCTGCTCAGCATATCGCGGACGAAGTTGGCGGTATGGTGCTCGACGATCAGCGTCGAATGATGACGCCGCAGAAACTGCGCGAGTATCAGGACCGCATCCGCGAAGTTAAAGAAGCTAACGCGTAAACTTCCGCGTTTTGTTTCACACCTCCTCAACCCCCGCATGTCGGGGGTTTTTCTCATTAATGGTGCGACACATGGACTCAATCGAACAACAACTTACCGAACTGCGAACCACGCTTCGCCACCATGAATATCTCTATCATGTGATGGATGCGCCCGAAGTGCCGGACGCGGAATATGACCGTCTGATGCGTGAACTGCGCGAGCTGGAAACGCAGCATCCCGATTTAATTACCCCGGACTCCCCGACCCAGCGTGTCGGCGCCGCGCCGCTGGCTTTTTTCAGCCAGGTACGTCATGAAGTGCCCATGCTGTCGCTGGATAACGTTTTCGACGAAGAGAGCTTTCTTGCCTTCAACAAGCGTGTCCAGGATCGCCTGAAGCAGACCGATGCCCTGAGCTGGTGCTGCGAACTGAAGCTGGATGGCCTGGCCGTCAGTATTCTGTATGAAAACGGGGTGATGACCCGGGCAGCCACCCGTGGCGACGGCACAACCGG
The DNA here is from genome assembly GCF_036780805.1 of Leclercia sp. NCBI lineage: Bacteria > Pseudomonadati > Pseudomonadota > Gammaproteobacteria > Enterobacterales > Enterobacteriaceae > Leclercia > Leclercia sp. The sequence goes on from NZ_DAIQCE010000022.1 coordinate 35,432, forward strand.
CGAGGACATTACCACCAACGTGCGCACCATTCGCGCCATCCCGCTTAAGCTGCATGGCGAGAACATTCCGGCACGCCTGGAAGTGCGCGGAGAAGTGTTCCTCCCGCAGGCGGGCTTTGAGAAAATTAACGAAGAGGCGCGCCGCACGGGCGGAAAAATCTTCGCCAACCCCCGCAATGCCGCCGCAGGCTCGTTGCGCCAGCTGGATCCGCGCATTACCGCTAAACGACCGCTGACCTTCTTCTGCTACGGCGTAGGCATCCTGGAGGGGGGCGAGCTGCCCGATACCCATCTGGGACGTCTGCTGCAGTTCAAGGCGTGGGGGCTGCCGGTAAGTAACCGCGTGCAGCTGTGCGACTCACCGGAAGCGGTGCTGGCGTTTTATCGCCAGGTCGAAGCCGATCGCCCGACGCTGGGCTTTGATATCGACGGGGTGGTGATCAAAGTCAACTCCCTCGCGCTGCAGGAGCAGCTGGGTTTTGTCGCCCGCGCGCCGCGCTGGGCGGTGGCCTTTAAGTTCCCGGCCCAGGAGCAGATGACCTTCGTGCGCGACGTGGAGTTCCAGGTGGGGCGTACCGGGGCGATCACGCCGGTTGCGCGTCTGGAGCCCGTCCAGGTGGCCGGGGTGCTGGTCAGCAACGCGACCCTGCATAACGCCGACGAAATCGACCGTCTGGGGCTGCGTATCGGCGATAAAGTGGTTATCCGCCGCGCCGGGGATGTGATCCCGCAGGTGGTTAACGTGGTCGAGTCAGAACGTCCTGAGGAGACGCGTGCGGTGGAATTCCCGACCCACTGCCCGGTGTGCGGCTCCGACGTGGAACGCGTCGAAGGCGAGGCCGTGGCCCGCTGTACCGGCGGTTTAGTCTGCGGCGCGCAGCGTAAAGAGTCGCTTAAGCACTTTGTCTCCCGCCGGGCGATGGACGTTGACGGCATGGGCGACAAAATCATCGACCAACTGGTCGAGAAAGAATACGTTCATACCCCAGCTGACCTGTTCCGCCTGACGCCGGGTAAGCTGACCGGGCTGGATCGCATGGGGCCGAAATCCGCGCAGAACGTGGCTGACGCGCTGGAAAAATCCAAAGACACTACGTTTGCCCGTTTCCTCTATGCGCTGGGTATTCGCGAAGTGGGCGAGGCGACCGCAGCGGGGCTGGCGGCATATTTTGGTACGCTGGAGGCCCTTGAGAAGGCGACAATTGACGAGCTGCAAAAAGTGCCGGACGTGGGCATTGTGGTGGCTACCCACGTCTTTAACTTTTTCTCGGAAGAGAGCAACCGTGAGGTTATCGGCCAGCTGCTTAACGAAGGCATTCGCTGGCCGGCACCGCAGGTGATCAACGCTGAAGAGATCGATAGCCCATTCGCCGGCAAAACCGTGGTGCTGACCGGCAGCCTGAGCCAGCTTTCACGCGATGATGCCAAAGCGCGTCTGACGGCGCTGGGGGCCAAAGTGGCTGGCAGCGTGTCAAAGAAAACGGACCTGGTGATTGCCGGGGAAGCGGCGGGCTCCAAGCTGGCGAAGGCGCAGGAGCTGGGGATTGACGTGATTGATGAAGCAGAGATGCTGCGTCTGTTAGGAGAGTAACGTGGATAAAGCGCAGCTTATCGAGATAGCCAATACCGAGATGCCGTTCGGGAAGTATAAAGGCCGTCGGCTGATTGATGTACCGGAAGAGTATCTGCTGTGGTTTGCCCGTAAGGATGAGTTTCCTGCCGGGCATCTTGGCGAGCTGATGGCGCTCACGTTACTGATTAAAACCGAAGGGCTGACCCAGCTGGTTCAGCCCCTGCGCCGGCCTTAAACTTTTGCCGTGCGGGCCTGCTCCTGGGCCTGCAACTCGTCGGTCTGGCGCTTATAGCGACGCGCCATGACCGCGCAAATCATGAGCTGCAGCTGGTGGAAGATCATCAGCGGCAGCACCATCATCCCAATCACCGAGGTCGGAAACAGAATGTTGGCCATCGGGATCCCATTCGCCAGGCTCTTTTTCGAACCGCAGAAGACAATGGTAATTTCATCGGCTTTGTTGAACCCGAAGCGGCGCGCGGCAAAAACGTTGATGGCAATCACTACTGCCAGCAGCACCAGGCTGACCACCACGATAAACAGCAGTGACCCGACCCCGACTTTATGCCAGATGCCATTGACCACGGCTTCGCTGAACGCAGAGTAAACCACCAGCAGAATCGATGACTGATCGGTTTTGGCAATCCACTTCTTATGCTTCGCCACAAAGGCCCCGATCCACGGCCGGGAAAGATGCCCCAGCACAAACGGCAGCAGCAGCTGCAGCATGATTTTGCCCACCTGCTCCAGACTGCCCTCGGCTCCATGCATATCCATCACCAGCCCAACCAGCAGCGGCGAGAGGAAAATCCCCAGCAGGCTGGAGGCGGACGCCGAGCAGACGGCCGCCGCCACGTTACCGCCCGCCATTGAGGTGAAAGCGATCGCAGACTGAACCGTGGCCGGCAAAATACAGAGGTACAGGAAGCCGGTATACAGGGCCGGATCGACGTTGATCGGCGCCCACCAGGCAAACAGCACGCCCAGCACCGGGAAGACGACAAAGGTGCTGCACATGACCCACAGGTGCAGTCGCCAGTGGCTACCGCCAGAGATAATCGCTTCACGGGAGAGTTTTGCCCCGTGCATAAAGAACAGCAGCGCGATGGCGGCGGTGGTGAGGCCTTCAAAAAAAGGCACAAAGCCGCCCTGGGCAGGGAAGAAGGAGGCCAGTAAAACGACGACGATAAGGGTGAGGGTGAACGGATCGAGAATGCGGAAAAGTTTCATAAACACTCCTGAAAACAGATAGCGCTATTGTGCTTTCTTCCCTTTGAGAAATAAAATTGATTTATTGCATCAATTCATGAGTAAAACAGATGAATTACTCGTTACGACAGCTGCGCGTTTTTGTCACCGTGGCGCAGGCGAAAAGTTTTAGCCGTGCAGGCGAGATTATCGGCCTGAGCCAGTCGGCGGTCAGCCACAGCGTGAAAGAGCTGGAGCAGCAAACCGGCGTGCGGCTGATCGACAGAACCACCCGGGAAGTAATGTTGACCGAGGCGGGTCATCAGCTGGCGGCCCGGCTGGAGCGGATCCTCGATGAGCTTTCCAGCACCCTGCGGGACGTGGGCCGGGTTGGGCAGCAGCTCTCCGGGACGGTACGCGTCGCCGCCAGCCAGACCATTTCGGCACATCTTATTCCGCACTGCATCGCGCAAAGTAACCAGCAATACCCGGATATCGATTTTGTCCTGCACGACCGACCGCAGCAGTGGGTGCTGGAGAGCATCCGCCAGGGGGAGGTGGATTTCGGGATTGTTATCGATCCGGGGCCGGTCAGCGATCTTGAGTGCGAAGAAGTGCTCTCGGAACCCTTTTTACTGCTCTGTCGTGATGACGATCCCCTTGCCGCCCAGGAGCAGGTTACCTGGCAGGCGTTGCAGGGGGCAAAACTGGTATTACAGGATTACGCTTCTGGTAGCCGTCCACTAATTGATGCGGCCCTTGCAGAACAGCAGGTGAGGGCGACGATTGTGCAGGAGATTGGGCATCCCGCGACGATCTTTCCGATGGTGGAGGCCGGGATTGGTATCAGCGTACTTCCGGCGCTGGCGCTGCCGTTACCTCAGGGGAGCCGGTTAACGGTAAAACGCTTTACGCCGATCGTCGAGCGCAAGCTGATGCTGGTGCGTCGCAAGAATCGCTCGCTGTCAGGGGCGGCGCAGGCGCTGTGGGAAGTGGTTCGTATGCAGGCGCAGCGGCTGACCGAGGCCCGCATACGGGATCCCCTCTTTACGTCCGGGGAGTGTTAAACGTAGATATCAATCTGGTGATCGGCTGACGGTGAGTTCACACCTTCTGCTTTGGCTTGCTGTGAATCCTGCTTCTGCTGCGCTTCTTCTGCCTGGCGACGCTGCAACTGCGCAAGTTGTGCTTGCAGCATTTTGATCTGCGTTTGCAGCAGCTCTTGCTGTTTCTTTTTGTCTTCTACCGAGCCACTGCCGTTGGCAACATCCTTCAGCTGTTGGGTCAGTTTGGTAATTTGCGACGTCAGGCGGCTGATCTGCGACGCAATGTCGCTGCCACCGGCGCTGCTGCTGCCGCTGCTTTGGGTCTGTACGGACGGTGTGGATGTTTGAATGGTTGTCATGCTGATTTCCTCTGCCTAAAGAAGAGATATCGGCATATAAAAGAATGGCTTGAGATAAACTACCAATTTTTGTAGGTTCGAATCGTTCATATCGCAGATAGCAAAAAAGCGCCTTTAGGGCGCTTTTTTACATTGGTGGGTCGTGCAGGATTCGAACCTGCGACCAATTGATTAAAAGTCAACTGCTCTACCAACTGAGCTAACGACCCGAAATGGTGGGCGATGACGGGCTCGAACCGCCGACCCCCTCCGTGTAAAGGAGATGCTCTACCAACTGAGCTAATCGCCCATT
>NZ_DAIQCE010000023.1:0-11057 GCF_036780805.1 Leclercia sp.
CCGGACGCGGCTGGCAGCGTCGTGCCCTGCTGCTCCCGCAGGTGCAGGCCGTGGCCCAGCAGCTGGTACATCACCCCTTCCAGCAGCAGCTGGCGCGACAGGCTGCTGCGCTCGCGCTGGCGGGCATGCTGAATGCCGGCCAGCACAAAATCGGGCACCTGCCAGACAAAGGTAGGCGCGTTGAGCTTCTCCCACTGCTCCAGCAGAGAGGCGAGCAGGCTTTCGCGGCGGGCATCGTCGGGGTAAACGCCAAACGAGAGGGTTTTCAGGGCGATATCGGCATCATGACGGGCCGACATCGCCTGCTGTTCGCTCAGCCTGGCGCTGAACGCCATGCCGGGCCGTACCGCGTAGACTTCACCGCTGAGGGTCAGGGTCACGCAGCCTTCCAGCACCACCAGCACGTACAGCGGGCTGCTGTGGCGGGAGGTAGTTTCATAGGGTTGCAGAACGCGGACATCGGAATGGGTTAACGAAATGCCGGACGGCAGGATCATCTCTTCGACATCGCCGTGCAGAACGGGGCTGGTGCTGGCACAGGTATCTGTCAACAAGGGGAAGCGATAGTCGATGCCGTAGCGCTCGCCGAACACCTTAAAGTCTGCCACGGAAAAGGTTTTTTTCGTTGCAGCGGTCGGATTATTGAGCGTTGTGTTGGACATACCTGCGCCTGGAGGAAGCTATTAAAAATAAAACAGTATCACTCCTTTAACGCGGCGGCAATGCAGGTATATTCCGCCTCGCTTAATATGTATTTAAACGCTGGCATGATGCCAGCGTTTAAATATTATTTTACGGCGATGCTGTTAATCAGGCCTCTTGCCAGCTGGCAAAGGTGTCTTCATGATTTTTATTCAGCACCACTTTATTACCTTCTATTTTGTCGACCCATCCCAGCGGGATATAATGGTGTTTGCCGCCGGATTCAGAATCGTTTTTTGCCAGCTTAATACGCTCGCCATCAAGATGGTCAACCGTGCCGACATGGTGACCGCAGCTTGCAACAACCGGAGCATGTTCCTTGATTTCACTCTTGTTTACCATAATTAATTCTCCTCAACAGATTTCTACGGGTTGTGACACGACACTAACTGTAGACCATAAATAAGTTACTTTCCGTCTCATTAGCATTTCGAAACATTATTCCCGGAGCGCGCCAGAGGATGTATTAAATATATAAGAATGAACTGAGAAATATTCCAGGCACGTCATTATGTCGCATAATTACCATCACGCACTTAACACGGAGGCATATATGGTAGAAGCGCATCGCACCGAAATATCCCTGGCTCTTGGTGAAGCGGTTTTAGATGTTGTGCAAAAAGGCCAGGAGGTGTCGAGAGAAAGTCTGGCACGGGCCATGAAAAGTAAAGCCGAACGAGAAAGCGATGACGAGCGCCTGCTTGATTACTGGAAAGCCTGTCACATCCTCGCGGCATAAAGATGTCGGCGTGGGGCCTGCGCCCCGCGCCGCCTTGACGATCATTCGTCGAAGAACCAGTAGCCCTGGTTAATCAGCCCGGTCAGCTCTTCCACAAACGCCGGGTTTTGCAGGGCAGCACCCAGCTCCGCCTGGCCCAGCTCGGTGTAGCGGCACAGCGCATCCGCCGCGGTTGCGTCCACCGTCTCCAGCTGTTCGCTGTTGATAAAGAAGCTGCCGCCGATGTTCAACACCCGCAACCCGCTGAGGCGCGTCAGGGTTTCGCCGCCCAGCAGCGCGTCGAGCACCTCTTCCGGGGCATACTCCGGCTCGGCAGGGGCAATATCCAGCTCGTGACGCGGCGTGGAGATAAAGCTGCCAAACCATTTTTTAAAGTCATCCGGCTGGCCGATCATCTCGATCATCATTTTCTGCAGGCGCTCGAGTTCGTACTCTTCCACCCGGCCCGGGTGTTCACGGCAGGTCAGATCCGGATCGCTGTAATGCTCGCCGCCGAGATCGTTTTCCAGCGCGTAATCGGCAAAGCTGCTGATCAGATCCCGGCCGTTCGGGCCACGGAAGCCCACGGAATAGTTAAGCGCCGTCTCGTGGGTGAAACCGTCGTGCGGGAATCCAGGCGGAATGTAGAGGATATCGCCCGGGGCCAGATCTTCGTCGATGATCGGCTCGAAGGGATCGACATGCAGCAGCGCCGGATGCGGACAGAACTGACGCATCGGCAGCTTGTCCCCCACGCGCCAGCGGCGGCTGCCCATCCCCTGAATGATAAACACATCGTACTGGTCGATATGCGGGCCCACGCCGCCGCCCGGGACGGAGAAGGAGATCATCAGATCGTCCAGACGCCAGTCCGGCAGCACGCGGAACGGGCGTACCAGCTCGGCAGCCGGTGCATGCCAGTGGTTGACCGCCTGCGCCAGCAGCGACCAGCCGGTTTCGCCTAAGCCGTCGAAGTGCTCGAACGGACCGTTGCTGGCATGCCATTTACCCTCTTTATGGCTGACCAGGCGGCTGTCCACTTCCGGCTCCATCGCCAGCCCCGCCAGCTCGTCCGGGCTGATAGGATCGATAAAATTGGGCAGGGCGTTCTTTAAAACGACAGGTTTCTTTTGCCAGTATTTTTCTAAAAATTCCGGCCAGTTCAGGTTGAGTTGATACGCCATGGTTAGCACCAGTGAAAAGACAAACGGGCCTGATTATAGAAAGAGGCCGGGCAAGGCTGCCTTGTCGTGGGTCAAGCGGGGATGAAATCTGCTGCATTCAGCCTTTCGCATGACACAGCCTGACAGTTTCACGCTTTATCGTGAGCGCGAGTTGCAGAGCGACTTATATCGTTAATCACAAAGAGTGCACTGTTATGAGGCCTGTCATGAGCCCGTTTATCGAACTGCCCGTTTCCGCCAATGTGAAGACCCTGATGGGTGTTTATACGCGCAAAGAGAGTCCGTCCGTGTTTGCGCCTGTGGCCTGCGAGCTGCCCGCGGGGCGCCGTATCAGCGTGCAGGCGGCGGTGGTCGGCGATGCGGTGCAGGGCAATCCGCACTGGTACCGGATTGATGACGAGACCTTTATCTGGTCGGGGGCCTGCACGCAGATTGAACCCTGCCCCGAGTTTCCGCCCTGCACCCGGGTCAACTGGACGGCGGTGGTGTTTGAGGTGCGTTAGGCGCTTATCACCCGTACATCCTGCGCCGCAAAGGCCGCAATCGCCTCGTTGTCCAGGCTCGCCTCCACCACCAGCACGTCGATATCGCTGCTTTTCGCCACCACAAAGCGCGCCACGCCGGGGATTTTATCGGTGGTGAGCGCCACGATGGTCTGGCTGCTCTGGCCGATCACCGCTTTCTTGAACTCGCAGTCGGCAAAGTCGAACCCGGTCAGCCCCATGCCCGGATCCATCGCACAGCCGCCGATAAACGCCTGATCGAAAATAATCCCCTGGATCTGACTCGCCGCCGTGGCCCCCACCGCGCCGCCGGAGGTGCGCTGGATCTGACCGCCGGTGATGATCACTTCGCACAGGGGATGCCGCAGCAGCTCCGCGGCGATGGCCGGGGAGTTGGTCACTACGGTGAGCGCCAGATCCGGCGGCAGGGCCTTCGCCAGCGCGAGGTTGGTGGTGCCGGTATCAATAAAAATGCAGCTGCCCGCGTTGATCAGGGTTGCCGCTTTCTGCGCGATTGTGACTTTTTTTGCATGATTTTTTTGCTCACGGCTGTAGAAGTTTCCGGCGTCCGCCAGCTGCAGCACCGCCCCACCATAAACCTTCTTACAGACCCCTTCTTTGCTAAGCTCATGTAAATCACGGCGAATGGTATGTTCCGACACCTGCATCCGGGTCGCCAGCTCGGCGCAGACCACCCTGCCATTTTCCTGCAGGATCTGGCGGATCACATCTTGTCGTTGTTCCGGGAAAGCTGCATAATCGAGCATAAATAATCTTCTCTGGATTTGAATCGAGCAACAATGCGCATAATGTTGCATGACGGCGCGCTCTGTCAATCCACCTGGCCCGAAACCGGAGCGTCACGATGAAATACTATGATGATTACCGCCAGCAGGTGCCTGCCACCCAACCCTATGACGGCTTCCTGTTTGCGCCTGTGACCGCAAATTCGCGCCCCGGGGAGAAGGTGCAGCACAAAACACCGGCCTCTCCCTCACTGAAACCTAATAAGGATGTGAAATGACCCCGCAGACCACCGGAGCCGTTCATCGGCTTGCCACCCGGATCGTCTTTTTTATTGCTGGCTACGTGACCGCCACCTGGGCGGTGCTGGTGCCTTACGCCAAGGCCAATACCGGCGTTAACGAGGCCACGCTCGGCTCGCTGCTGCTCTGCCTCGGAATGGGGGCGCTGATTGCGATGCCGCTCACCGGGATGCTGACCAGCCGCTACGGCTGTCGCCGGGTGATTGTCACCGCGATGGCGATCGTGCTGCTCACCACTCCGCTGCTGGCGATCCTTCCGGATCCACGCCTGCTGGCCGCCGCCCTGCTGCTGTTCGGCGTCGGCGTGGGGGTGACGGACTGCGCCATGAACATCCAGGCGATCATCGTCGAGCGCGACTCGCCCACGCCGGTGATGTCCGGCTTCCACGGCATGTACAGCGTCGGCGGCATCGCCGGCGCGGGGGCGATGACCCTGCTGCTGACTCTCGGAGCCAGTGCCTTTGTCGCCTGCCTGATTATCATTTTGAGCGTGATCCTGATGCTGGCCTTCAGCCTGAGAGGGCTGCTGCCCTGGGCTAACCCCGCCTCCGGTCCGGCCTTTGCGGTGCCACGCGGCGTGGTGCTGCTGATTGGTGCCATCTGCTTTGCGGTGTTCCTTGCCGAGGGGACGGTGCTGGACTGGAGCGCGGTGTTCCTCACCGAGGTGCGCGGCGTGCCGGAGTCGCTGGGCGGGCTGGGCTTCACCTGCTTTGCGGTGGCGATGACCATTTTCCGCTTAACCGGCGACAAGCTGATCGCCCGCACCGGGGCCCTGCGCGCGGTAGTGGGTGGCGCGATTGTGGCCGCCATCGGCTTTGCGCTGGTGACCTTTATGCCGCTGTGGCAGCTGTCGCTGCTGGGCTACGTGCTGGTGGGTGCCGGTTGCGCCAATATCGTGCCGGTGATGTTCTCCGCCGTTGGCCGTCAGACCCGCATGCCGCAGGCGGTCGCCGTCCCGGCTATTACCACTCTGGGCTATCTCGGCGTACTCGCCGGACCCGCCATTATCGGCTATGTGGCGCATGCCACCTCCTTAACCCAGGCGTTTATGGTCATTATGCTGCTGATGCTGGTCGTCGCCGCGCTGTCCGTGACCGTCACCGCTAACCAACCCGCTCGCAGCGAGGGATGATATGAATATTGCACACGTCGCACTCTGGACACACAACCTGGACGCCCAGGTCCACTTCTGGGAAACGGTGTTTGGCGCACGCCGCAACGAACGCTACCTGAGTAAAAACCGCCCGGGGTTTGCGTCGCACTTTATGACCCTCAGCGACGGCCCGACCATCGAACTGATGACCGTCCCGGATCTGCCTGGTGCCCCGGCGCACGCGGAGTTTGTCGGCTGGGCGCATATCGCCCTGAACGTCGGTAGCAAAGCGGATGTGGATCGGATGGCGGAGCAGGCGCGGCTAAATAACACGCTGTTAAGCGCTCCAAGGATGACCGGCGACGGCTATTATGAAGCGGTGATTGCTGATCCGGACGGGAACCGGATTGAGCTTGTAGGGGAGTGATTTCCCGCTGAAAAATATCAGAAGCAAAAGCCCCGCAATGCGGGGCTTTTCGTTTATTTCGTTTGTTGTATATTTCGTTTATTTCGATTAAAGTTCTTTTTGGTGTACTTCTACTCACCGTAACCATGAAACTCGACATTAACTGGAATACTGAAATGACAAACTCACTTCTGAACAGCCTTACGTTACCGGCTCCAAAGGAGATTGAGGCAGCGGTACGCGGACAAAGGGAGCTTGCTACGTTTCTGTCCACCAGGCAGGAAACGCAAAAAATTACGATCCAGGATGCACAGGATGTCACTCATCAAATAGAGCTGCCCACCTCTTCACTGACGCTTCTGATGAGCATTCTGGGCGAGCTGGCTGCGGGCAATGCCGTGCAGGTTGTGCCCGTGCATGCCGAATTAACCACGCAGGAAGCAGCCAATATCCTGAACGTTTCTCGCCCTCATATGGTGAAACTTCTCGAGGAAGGCAAGCTACCTTTCCATAAAACTGGCCGTCATCGCCGCATTCTTTTCGCAGACCTGATGAAGTACAAAGATCAGCGTGATGCAGAAAGCATACAAGCCCTTCGCGAGCTGACGGAACAAAGTCAGGAGCTTGGCTTTTACTGATGACACACTCACCTTATCCCGTCGTTCTTGATGCCTGTGTACTTTACCCATCAATGCTGCGGGACCTTCTCATGCATATTGGGAAGACGGGCTTATATCAGCCCAAATGGACTACTCAGATACATGATGAGTGGCAGCGAAATCTGCTTATCAACCGCCCTGATATTACGGCAGACCAGCTGAAGCGCACCGAAACACTCATGAATAAAGCCTTCGGCGATGCCTGCGTATCAGGCTATGAGAGCATTATTGACGGCCTTAGCCTGCCCGATCAAGATGACCGGCATATGCTCGCCGCAGCTATTCGTTCGGATTCCGAAGTGATTGTGACCTACAATCTTAGCGATTTCCCAAGTGGAAACCTCGCTGAATTTGATGTCGAAGCGCTCCATCCCGATGAATTTCTGTCGGACCTTTTCGACCTGAACCATGCGTTGGTTCTTGAGGCGGTAAGAATGCAGCGGTCGCACCTGCGCAAGCCTACCCTTACGCCAGACCAATTTTTGCAAAGCCTGCTGCAGTTGGGCTTGCCAAAAACCGTAACCGAACTGGAAAAATACAGAGTAATGATTTAGCCCTTTCTCCGGCAGGCGCTTGAACCTACGGCGTTTATAAGTCTCCCCTCCTCAATTGGCGACAATTCAACCATTCCTGGCCTACGCTTATCCAATGTGAAAAGCGGTTTTGAATACTCACCCCACGCTTTCATACAGTTATCATATTGTTAAATGATAATGATAATTAATGTGTTAGAGTTATTGCGTTCGAAAGCTGCCGCCATAACCGCTTGAACAGTACGGAGGTAGTTTTCACGCTGAGCGAAATCCTCTCATCTCTGTCAGGCTGAATCATTGGGGCTATTAATGGAACACATTGTTTACGTCGTTGATGATGATCACGCTGTCAGGCGGTCCGTGGTGGGGCTGCTGGAATCCGCCGGGCTGAACGCCCTCGACTTCTCTTCGGCAGAATCTTTTCTGCAGCACACCTTTGAAGATGTGCCCTCCTGCGTGATCCTCGATATGCAGATGCCCACCATCAGCGGGTTTGAGGTGGCGGATACCCTGAAGGCCAGCGGGCGCGAAATCCCGATTATTTACCTCACCGGCCACGGCACGATCCCCATGTCGGTGAAGGCGATGAAGGGCGGCGCGTACGAGTTTCTCACCAAGCCGGTAGCGTCGAACGATCTGATCGACTCGATTGGCGCGGCGCTGAAACTGGCGGAAGAGAACGCCTCGCACCTGCGCGAGCAGTACTCCCTCAGGCAGCGCCATCTCTCCCTCACCCCGCGCGAGCAGCAGGTGTTGCAGCTGGCGATCAGCGGGATGCTGAACAAGCAGATCGCCGCCGAGCTGGGGGTGAGTGAAATCACCGTTAAGGTCCACCGCCGTCGGGTGATGGACAAAATGCAGGCCCGCTCGCTGGCGGATCTGGTCAGGGCCGCCGAGCGCCTGACCTGAACCCTGCCCTCAGAGTGATGCCTCGCTCGCCGCCAGCGGCAGGGTAAAGGCAAAGATACAGCCGTGCGGCTCGCGGTTGCGGGCCGTCAGCTTGCCCCGGTGGCGCTCGATAATGCTGTAGCTGATGGTCAGCCCCACCCCCATCCCCTGGGCTTTGGTGGAGTAGAACGAGTCAAAGATGCGCTCGCTCAGCCCCGGCCCGATGCCGGTACCGCTGTCGGCGATTTCAAAAGCGATCCCCCCGCCCTCCGGGTTCGACGTCGACAGCAGCAGGCTGCCAGGACGATCCTTGATCTCGGCCATCGCCTCTATCGCATTCATCACCAGGTTCAGCAGCACCTGCTGGATCTGCACGCTGTCCCCCACGATAAAGCTGTCCGTCGCCGCCAGGGCATAGCTGACGCTGATGCGCCGCTGCTCCAGCTGGCTGCGCGACAGGGTGATGATGTGCCGCACCAGATAGTGCAGATCGATGCGGGCGAAGACCGGATCCTGCTTGCGGGTGAGGGACTGCAGGCTGCGGATGATCTCCCCTGCCCGCTCGCCTTCGGAGACGATCTCCTCCAGCCCGATACGGGCCTTATCCAGCCGGGCCGGGTCGCGGTTGAGCCAGCGCAGGCTGGCCCCGGCGTTGGCAACAATCGACATCAGCGGCTGGTTGATCTCATGGGCGATGGACGAGGTCAGCTGCCCGACGGTGGTGGCGCGCGAAACGCGGGCCAGCTCCGCCTGGGCCACGCGCATCGCGTCTTCCGCCGTCCGCTGGGTGGTGATATCGGTGATGATGCCGTAATACTCGTTCACTTCGCTGCCCACCCCCACCGGATCGCCAATCCCCAGAATGGTGCGGGTGGCGCCGTCGGCGCGGATAATGCGGAACTCGGCGCGCATGGTCAGGCCATCGCGCACGCTCTCGGTCACCAGAGTGCTGATGCGCGGATAATCATCCTGATGGACGAAGGTCAGGAACTCGGCCATCGAGATCATCTTCTGCTTCTCCGGCAGGCCGAGAATACGGGCGTACTCTTCCGACATAAACATCAGATCCTGCTGTAGCTCCCAGCGCCAGCTGCCGGTATGGCTGATCTGCTCCCCCAGCATCAGCGAGGTCTGGCTGGCCCGCAGCTCTTTCTCGACCCGGCGGCGCTGGAGGTTCTCCTCCAGCAGCTCGGCGTACAGCCGGGCGGTCTCCAGCGAGATGGCGGCATGCGCCCCCAGCAGGCTGACCACCCGGGAGTGTTCCACGGTAAAGACCTCCGGCATCAGGCGGTTCTCCAGATAGAGCACCCCCACCAGCCGCGCCTGCTTGAACATCGGCACGCACATCACTGCCGCCCCGGAGGTCACCAGATAGGGATCCTGGCTGAAGGGGTGGAACTCCTCCGGCTTGCCGGTGTGGATCTCCTGCCCGGTGCGGATCACCGCCGCCAGCACCGTCAGCGGCATGTCGGTGGCCATCGGCACCTCTTTGCGGATCTGCACCCGCACCCCGTCGGTGGTGGTGCTGGCGCTGGCCTCGATCTCAGGGATGTTGTTGTCATTTACCCGGATCAGAAAGCCGCGCTGGGCCCCGGCCCGCTCCAGCAGGATGGTCATCAGGGTTTCGATCAGCCGTTCGAGATTGATCTCCTCCGACAGGGCGCGCGAGGCTTTGATCACGCTCTGCAGATCGCGGATCTCCTCGTTGCGGGCAAAGGCCACCGTGTCCCAGGCGTTGGCCTGTCCGGGGGCCAGCAGATACGGGAAATCCCGCTCCAGCTGGCGTATTTTGGACTGCGCCCCGGCCCGGCCCCAGGCGGTCATCGCCCCGCGGAAATGGGCATCGGCAGCGGTGGTGTAACCGCAGGCGTGGGCGAAGCGCCCGGCCAGCTCGTGGGCCAGCGCGTTGAACGGGTTAAAGCCGCCATCGCGGGACAGGCGCACCGCCTTCTCGTACTGCTCAAGGGCGATGCTGTTCATGCCGTCCAGCCGCACGATCTCGGCGTAGATCAGCGCCTCTTTATCGGCAAAGGTCGCCGGGTTGATGCGCGCCCAGAGGGCGATTTTGTCGTAATGGAGGTGGATCTGGCGGCGCAGATCGGCGGAAAAGGTCTCCGGGGTCAGCTGCTGCGAGAGCGCCAGGGCGCTGTAAAGATGGTAATCCAGCAGATGAATATGGCCCGGGGCGGACCATGCGAACCGCCCGGCCTGGTCGAGATTCTCTGCCGCCTGCGAGAATTCGCCACAGGCGAAGTGCGCCATCCCGCGATAGAGCCAGAACCAGAACAGCATGGTGGAGGTCTGCTCCGTGGCCTGCTCGGCGGCAGCGGGCAGCAGGGAGTGCGGCAGCACCTCGCTGGCGCTCCAGTGGCCGCTCACCGGGGTGCGCAGGTGCTCCACATAGTGGCGCTGCATCAGCAGGATCGCCTCCACGTCCTGGTAATGGGTTTTGCGCACGAAGGCCAGGCCGCGCTCGATGCTGGTCAACACCCCGTCGAGGTGATCGCCCCGGGTGAGGAAGTTGATCACCTGGTGGCAGGCGGCGAAGCAGGCCACCGTCATGTCCCCGTGGGTCACGGCGGAGGTGAAGCAGGCTTTGGCGCACTCGATGGTGTAGCCCAGCGGCTGGGTCCAGACGCTGAGCTGATCCAGCGGCAGCAGGGTTTTGGCCTCAAAGGCGTCGTAGCCGTGGCGATTAACCAGCTCCCGGGCCAGGGTGCCGTACTGAAAGCCGAGGCGATATTCGGCGTAGCGGTGACCAATCAATACTCCGAACCACGCCATCGCCGGGGCGGACGCGCCGGTAATGCCGTGATCCAGGGTCAGGTGCATCATCCGGCACAGCAGGATGAAATGCAGGCGCGAGCGGGTAAAGCTGGCGAACACGCAGGCGCTGTTGAGCAGGTTCATCACCGCCTCGGTGTCGCCATCGGTCATTAGCGGCAGCCCGGCAAACTGGCCCTGCGGGTTATCGCCCACGCGGCTGCACAGGCTGTGCCAGGCCTCGTCGCACTCGGCAGCCTCCGGGTCGCGGCTGACGTGAATGCCAAACACCGCCAGCCAGCTCAGGGCCGCCTCCAGCGCCAGCCGGGTGTCGGACTGGCGCATATAGACTTCGGCCAGCAGGTTGGCCGCCAGGGCTTTTTCCGCCAGCCCGCCGGGGGAATTGAGAATGCGGTCGCAGAGTCGGCGGGTGCTGTCGAGGTTGCCCAGCGCGAACTGGCAGCCGGCCTCCTCGCTGTTCAGGGTGAAGTCGCTGGCGTTCTCCGGCAGCGCACCGGCGTTGCCCAGCGCGCGGGCGGTCTGGATATAGCTCAGGGCCGAC
>NZ_DAIQCE010000024.1:0-5762 GCF_036780805.1 Leclercia sp.
GGAGTGGGGCTTGACGACTGAACCGCGCAGCGGGTCAGGAGCCGAAGGGGGCCATGTGTCCTGCCTGTTCGGTTACATCCATCGATGAGCAGCTGCTGCGCGTCGCTGTGATCCAGACGACAACAAGGCGCAGTGTTGTTGGAATATCAGATATATTAATGCTAACGTACGCATACATTAGCATTAATACAGGGACAGAATAATGAACGGTGAATCGCAGACTGAACAGGCCCGGGCCATTTTTTTGCATAAATATACTTATTCCAGAGAGGATCTGGCCGCTGATTACCAGGCCGAACTTCTCAATTACAGCAATGAGAAATGGGAATACCCGCAACGTGCTGCCCGCCTTAGTGCTGCGGTGAAACGTTACAAATCTTTCAGAATGCTTTGTTTCATCTTTGAGATTGCTGATGAAATCGAACTGGACTTCACACCGCTGATTGTAAAACGCCTGTGCAACCGCCTTTTCGGACGATCCGGCAGTCAGGACATGATCGTCGATATCTTTGGACAGAAAGGTCGGCAGCACCGTAGTCGTGACAATTTGCCCTCAGTTATTGATGGAGTGGTCGAACGTTACCGCCTTGCTGCCTTTTCCTGCCAGGCTTCCACCCAGAACGATATCGAACAGGTCAAGAAAGCCTATCAGGCCGGTATCACGATAACCCGCCATCAGGCAGAGTAATGCTGGCCTCTTAATGCTAACGTACGCATCCATTAGCATTAAGAATATCGTTTATTGGGGCTCAGAGACGAATGGGAAGAGAGCGGCAGGCGCCGCAGGCGCGGCCGTCCCGCTCCGTTCCCCGGAGGGGAACGTTTCCTTTCGGGTTGTTCATGCGCGCGGTCGCGACCGTAAGGAAAAAGGGGCTACCGGCGAACCGGCAACCCCTTCATAAAGGCGCTTGTAGTCTTTCCAGACGACACCAGAAGCCCTGAAAAGGCGGGGTTTCCCCCGCCTCCAGGTTGCTACTTACTGGATTCGTAGGCAAGCACGGCAGCGACCTCCCGTTGCCCGTCCTTCAGCCGGATTTCGCAGAGCGATTTCCGTGTCAGGTATGTGAATATCAACAGTGTGAGACACACTATGAGTACGCACCAGATAACGGTACTTCGCGGCTGTTTCATAGCCTTCTTCTCCTTGCGCAGAGCGCAGTAAGCGGCTAATCTAGATGTGTCTAGCATTCAGATTGGCCTCGGGTTAATGAAAATTAACTTCGGGGCTTTTCTCTTTCTGCCTCACAACAACCGTAACAAACCCACCGAACGTCATGAGACAAAAAGCCTCAAGCGCCGTCGCCATTATACCCCGATGCCTGTTTTCTGCCCAGGAATAACAGCCTGAAAACTGTATAAATCCTCATCCTTTTCGGTGTCATTTTACGACCGGCAGGCCCAGCGCCTCCCGAATTTCAGCCGCCCGTTTTTCGCTACCGGCATTTACTCCGGCGTTATATACCAGGCTGATCAGCTCCTGTAACTGCGCCCAGTCATCCCGGGCCAGTCTTGCATCCAGTCGATACAGAATTTTCCCGCTGGCGGCATGCCGGAACACGGTACCTGTTTCTTTTTTGTCAAACGTCCGGCTGATAATGCTCAATATCCCTCCCGGTTATCCCGGCCCTCAGACCATTCAAGGATCTGGTCTTCCAGCGCCTCCAGATGTTTGTCGATGCTCTCAGACAGCTGCTGGCTTTCTGTCTCCAGCCAGCCACTCAGTCCGTCCCATTCGCAGGTCATTTCTTTCAGCTTTTCTGACATGGTACGTAACTTATTGCGCTGGCTCCGTGCCACCTTCAGCTCTGTCTTACAGGGGTTATTTCTCATGCCTCCCCCCGATGATGTTTGAGCTTGTTGGGTACCAGCCAGCGCTCGGCAGCGCGGATATGTTCAGCCGTTTCCCGGACAATAAACGGGATTTCATACATCACTACATACAGCGGCTCGCCGCTCAGGCGCAGCCACTCCAGTTCCTTCAGCGATGCGAACCGCGTCTGCCAGCGCCAGAAAGCGCTCGTCAGCTCCCCCGCGTCTAACTCGTCGCTCCAGCGGGTGTACCATGTGCAGACGGTTTCGGGTGACTGGAAGTTCAGATCCAGTTCGGCCTGTGCAAGCAGGTTCCGGCGCAGCCGCCACTGCTGATCGACTTCCCGAGCTTCGCGGCGCAGCTGCCGGGTGGTGCTGATTTTCGCCCTGTGCAGTCGCCTGTCCGTCCGGGTGTGCATGACCTCCGGGAACAGCTCGGCCTGAACATCCGGCGTCAGCGGCAGCGGACAGGCTTCACCGCCTGTGGCGATCATAATCTCCAGCGCTTCCTCAACCTGTTTCAGGTTCGAATGGCGGTTCTTTGGCACCCAGTTCAGCCCCGGGATCTGACGGGCCACCGTGGCATTCAGGCGACCGCTGCCCGTCAGCACGCGAAGAAAAGTGCGCACATACGGCATGGCGGGCAGACGTGCGCCGCGTTCCCGGGATGACTCGACCATGTTGATGGCCTGAATCGCCGCCTGACGGGCAGGTTTCAGGGAAACGAGCGCATGTGAGGACGGGATCATGCTGTCACCTCCCCACTCATCAGGTTAACCACGGTGCTGGCGGTGCAGTTGAACCGGCGCAGACCTGCCATCTGTGCAATCAGCTGACTGACACGATCGGGCTGGAGCGTTTTGTTCTGGTACAGGGTGCGCACGACTTCACCGCCGGAAGAGAGCAGCACCAGAAGCCAGTACGGCGATACTTCGCCAGGACTGCACACACACAGGTGCCAGGCATCACTGTCATCAGCACTGAAACGGCATTGTACGGGGAAAAAGCCGCCAAACTCGCTGCGGTACTCGGCGCAGACACGCCAGCCCTCTGGTGTTGTAAGCAGACCGATCACGGCATCGCTGAGAACGCGGCGTGCGTCCTCGCCCTGCTGGCGGATAAACTCAAAATCGGATTCGGTCAGGGTATTAATTCGGGTCAGGTCATAATGCATTGTCATGTTTTTTCCCGCCGCCCGAAGGCGGCGGTCTCCGGTATCAGGCTGCGTGGTCAGTGGTTTCAGTAACGGTTTCGGTGGCTTCGTCGGCCTGTTCAGCTGGCGCGGAACGCACCATCCAGTCAGGCACCCAGCCCACTGCACTGAGATCTTTCGCTGCTGCCTGCGCCGCATCGCGGCGCTTGAGTTTCACAACCTCGCCAGCCCGGTCTGCCATTCCCGCATCTTCATACGCCCGGCCAATCTGGGTGATTTTCAGCTTGCCGAAGTAGTTCTCTGCATCAGGCTGCCACCAGTTACGCAGGTTGAAGTCGAGCGCGGCCTCAAGGTTATCCAGCTCGCTGGCGTCGGTACGGTTGTAAAGACGCTCCTGCAGGCCGTTGATCCCGTGGGCGGCGCAGAAGCCCAGCAGGGCGTTAACCTTTTCAGCGGGCCATGTCAGCAGCCAGGCGAAATCCTGATCCCAGTTTTCCGGCAATGTGGCCTGAATGGCTTCACGCTGTGCTTTCAGCGACATCAGGGCCTTACCTGCCTCCCCGGACGGAGCCAGAGTGGAAAGAAAATGCTGACTGGAGGTGACCGAAGCCTTAAGCGGTTGCTGACGGTGGCCATAGTTGGGGCGCTGGAACATGTTCATGCACAGCGTCCACGTCAACAGTGCTACCGACACATCCGGTCGCCCTGCCAGCTCGGCCTGAACCGCGAGCGTACGCTCGGCAGACATGGCCTTCACCAGTGTCGCGGGATAAGCGTCAGCGGGAATCTCCGGCGTGGTATAGGTGATCACGTTGTTCGCGTTTTCGCGCGCCTGTCGGGCCTCTTCCTCCTGCTGGCGATCCTCCTCAGTCAGCCTGCGGATCCCCGGCTGAACCTGAAAATCACTGCCATTCCATGACACCCAGATACCGTGTGCAGCGCGGAACTCTGGTGTGGCTTCGCGGTACGTGGCTTCACAGTAAATATCATCAATCATCTGCTGTAATTCGTATTCGTCTTCATAAGCAGCACAGCCATCCATCGCATCCTCAAGCTCACGGACACGCTGCTGTTCATCATCCGTCAGGACACCCTGTGGCATGGCGAAACGGTACTGCTCCTTGTCCTCACCGTGGCCACGCAGCTCTGTCATGCGGAACTCTGCCCAGCCCCAGCCCTGCTCCTGTTTTAAACGGGCCGCAAGTACGGTCAGTTTGCCATCCAGAAGCGATCTGACCAGCGCAGCATCCACAAAGGTGCTGTCCTTATCGCTGAACAGATCTGCGGTGAGTTCACCGCCTGCTGCGGTGTAAGCGTCCTCACCAACAAAAACGAACATCGGGTGGCTGATGGGCATTTTGTCGTCCGTCGCCATTTTGCGCAGGGTGTGGGCGACCGGGGCACGACCGTTCCACTGCGCCTTGGCATCTTCCCAGACCTGCATCTGTCGTTCGTGGGAATCGGCAAGCGTCAGCGCCTCGCACTGCTCAAGCTCCAGCTCATCCCGCGCCAGCGCATCCAGCAGGGCCGGGGCAAGGTTCGCCAGCTTCAGGCATCGCTGGACATGGCGCGGATGGAAGCCCATCAGTGCGCCGATCTGCGAAGGCGTTTTGCCTTCCTGCTGAAGGGTACGAAAACCAATAATCTGCTCGGCAGGATGCATGTTCTTGCGTCTGCCGTTCTCGATCATCGAGGCCGCCACTGCCAGCTCTACGGGCAGGATTTTCACCGGAACAAAAGGCGTGTCAGCATCAACCACACCGCGTAATACAAGAATACCGGTTCCCCGGCGGCGACCTTCCCCGCCCACGATGCCGATGGTGCCGTCAGGCTGCTCCACACCGATCAGATTCTGAAGAATACCCACGGCCTCAATGCTGTTGGCCATCTCTTCCACTTCCCCGTCGGTATGCGCAATGATGCGCGTGTTCAGTTCTGAGCGTGTCAGACGGGAGAACGGGAAGATTTGCACAGGCGTGTCCGCGAGGAGTTGCACGAGCTTCTGCTCCGTGGTCTGCGCGGTTTTAGCAGCTGATTTTTTGCTGCGCGGTGTTTTTGCCGTAGAATTGCTGGCGACCATTATTTTTACCTCTCAGTTTAAGTGATGGTTTGCCGTGGCCGGATTGCCCTCCGGTCACGGCTTCCGGTTAATCGGTGATGCGTTCAGGGTGCGCAGCCAGTGCTGCAAAAGACGGATAGCTGTCGAGAACCTTCATCATGGCTTTCGCGCTCTCGAGCATGGCGATATCTGCGGCTGACGCGCGGTTTTCACAGACCGCGATCGTTGCCAGTACGCCAGATTTCATGTCAGAAAAACGCTCATACATACGGTTGCTGAAGAGGACGCGCTTGCCCTCTGCCATGACCTGCCAGTTGTTGCAGTCGTTAAAACGGGTGTCCACGTTGTCGAACTCCACCACATGCGTGTCGGTGGCCTGAATGCGCAGCAGCTTCACCATGTCGCGGCTCTCTCCGACTTTTTTACCCGTCAGGGCAGTTTTCAGGTTCTGCATTTTTTCTCCTTTCTGGTGGTTAAGGCCGGATCCCCGGCCCGGTAAATACCGCGCGTACGGACTACTTCACGCCGAGGCGACGGAACATATCGGCAAGAATATTTCGCCGGGTATAAGGTGCCCCCGCTGCTTTCAAATCCTCCAGAACGTTCCATGCGTAGCTGACCTGCGTCCCGTGAACAGAGATCAGGTGGGCTGTCTTAGGCTCAGGAAAAGACAAAACCCATCTTCCGGAAGATTCTTGAGCGGCGGTTCTGACGTTGACGTTTCGTGTGTGCATCCTGGTT